>JADJLT010000006.1 GCA_016709965.1 Betaproteobacteria bacterium | reverse complement strand
GCAGTTGGCCTACCTGCGCATTCAGTTGTGGCGGGTTGCACCTGGTGGATTGCAATCGGAACCACCATGGGAAGTAGCGGTGAATGGAACGGTTGGTGGTTTCTTCTTTACCGGAATATTACGCTATCGTGGAAGTTCCCTTCCACGCAGCAGCCATCGACGCTAATCGCCACCCGCAGATACGGTAGTTCCATGCTTCCGGCAACGCGCGCTGGCGTCGGCCTCCGTTTGATCGACCGCCGCGTCGCGTTCCGGACCGGGTTCGTCTGCGCATCCGGTGTGCTCCACGGCTTCCGCCTTCTTGCCGCTTTGTCCTGCTGCGGCTCTTCGACGTCGTGCGCGTCCAGGGCATTCATCCGCCGCCGCAACCCCATCGCAAAGTTCCGCGCGCCATTAGCGACATCGCGCACCTTCCGTTTGAGACCGCGCGCCGTATGTCGACGGTCTGGGTGGTAATCACCTCGTGAATTTCCAGGGCCGCAATAACGGCATCAACTGGTCGAGTTTTACCCAGCACCTCCAGGAAGCGTCGACCGATGGACGACAGACATGGACGGTCCATATCCAGCGGCACGGTGTCGTAGGTCGCCAAGCGGTAATGCCATCGATCTTGAATAGCGCCTTCGCACCGTCGATGGTTTGTTGAGGTTTCGGTCACGGCGTCCATCTGGGCTCGAATGGCCTCTCGACCTGGCGACGTCCTCGTGGTCGAGCCGCGTGCGAGCGATCACCGAGATGAAGCGGGCAGAGTTGCAGCGTGTTGAACAGGCGCGCGTAGAAGCGCTTGCCCCTCGGCGCTGGTGAATCGCGTCGGCATCTTTCAGGCTGGCCGCCTCGACGCGTCGGCAGTCGGCCTGGACCTCCCGGCAAGAATGCGGAATGTTGACGGCCCCCGTGGTCTACCTGACGATCTGGATCTCGACATGCCGTGCTCCTCGAAATACCGCGTTTCGGGCCGATCATCCTGTGCCGGCACATGATCTGCTACCGGAAATGGCCGTCACCCGAGGGGGCTTTTTACGCATCGGGGCCCGATCGGGCCGGCTTGGGATTGACCTGGCCATCCGGCACCACTACCTGACGTCCATGCAGCAGCTGGCCCTGCATTCTAACAAGGCAAGCCTTGGAGTCTCGTCTGTCGCGTATGCCATCGGCTCCACCGGTGCCGCGTGGCGCTGATCTTGCCGGCACCGATATGGGTGCCTGCTAGTCGCGCCTCCCATGCCATCGAGGCAAGTTGAGGCAGGGCGAAGCGCTTCCAACGGTTTCGTAAGCGCCCTCCCCGAAAGCCTTCCTCGGATCGGTAGCTGGCACACCGATCACGGCGGTTCCCACCGCCCGTTCAAGCCAGCCCTGAGCTTCTTCCCATAGCGCCGTTCCGCCCGTAGCGGGTCGGCCATTTCTTTCACCCCCACGGGGCATATGCCCCAGTCAGGTGCGCGTTGCCTCCATTTTTCCTGAGCCAACGATGCTGAATCCGAGCGTATCCCCCTGAGTTTTCCGTCCCACTCCTGTGGGCCCAGTTTTGCCGCCGATTCTTCCTCTTTCGCGGCCACCGGCGCCACCGTCCGGCGGCGATCCCCGATTGCGCCGCCCTGGCGCTTTGCTCGACGGCGAGATGCGCCCGTCGAATGGAGCGAGGAAGACATCGTCTTCCTGCATTATGACTGCTGCAGGAAGTCAGCCAACTGGCCGACCCGGCGACGCCCCTGGCAGAAAAGTTCGACACCCTGCGCTGGGTGTTCAGCGAGCGCGAGAAGGACGGCCTGCCGTTCTTCGTGAGTTGCTTGCGTGTCGTCGGCTGCAGTCCGCTGTCGCCGATCGCTTACTGCGGTCTGGTCGACGCGGAGGAAGTGCGCGACCGCATCCGCCACAGCCTGAAGGCCTGGCTCGACGCCACGCTCGAGCGGCTACCCTGACTGGGTGTTCGACGCCGTCGTCCATAACCCCGCATGGGTCGAGGCCCGACTCGCCAAGAACCCCCAGTGGATCAACGAGCAAATCAAGCGGATGGCATTGCAGGGCGACCTGTTCACCTGATGCCGTCTCCCCATTTTTCGGGCTGGTCGCCAACGCGAAGGCCCTCCCCTTTCAAGGAGTCATCACGATCACTTTCAAGGATGTCCTGTGCCTGCTGGCGATCTTCGCCGCTTCACGGCATCGTCGGACGCCTGACTGAGAAGATGCGGTAGGGCTGAACAGATCATCGGCGAACGGCATCACGCCAACCGTCTGATGACGACGCCAGCCGACCGCGAAGCCCTGGCGCAGATCAACGATCTGCCCTTCGATCCATCTACCCGCCGCACGGATGCAGGCGCACCCGAAGACGGGCAGCGCTGCACATCGCGCGTGCTGTGAGGAGGCCGCCATGCACACGCAAACGCGCATCACGCACGACGCCCTAGTCCTGCTGACCGTCCAGGCGCCGGAAGACATCGAGTTCCTCGTCAAGAAAGCGAAGTCCTCACCGGCCGGGCCGGCCGTACCTTCGTCATCGCCGGCGCCGACTGGCTGGCCTACCGAGTGCATTGGCATCCGATCGGCCCGAAGGTCGAGCGGCTCGATGCCGGGGGCCGGGTCCTGAGCGCCCAGCACCTGCTGCCCCGGGAGTTCCTCAGGCACAGCCTGATGGAGGCCCTGGCCGCCGGCCAGTTGTTTACCCCGCCGATCCGCCGTCTCGGCTGACCGGTCGTCCTTCCCCCTTGGCGGGCCTGTCCCGCCGGGGCTGGGTGCCGCCCGCACTCATGGAGCATGATCATGCAGATACAGGTTCAAATCAACGAGGAAGGAGCGCTGCGCAACCAGCGCTATGCCTTCACCGACCGCTTTACGCTCGTCTCCGAGTTGTTGCAGAACGCCCGCCGTGCCGGAGCGATGCGCATCGAGATCCATTACGACGCCACCTCGCGGATACTGCGGGTGGAAGACGATGGCCGAGGCCTCGACGACTTTCAGAAGCTCTTGAGCTTCCACGAGTCGGGCTGGGATGCGGCCACCAGTGCCGAGGAGCGCCCTTCGGGGTGGGCTTCTCGAAGTGCCTGTATGCCGCCACGCGCTGTATCGTCGCCTCAAAGCATCAGCAGGTCGATATCGACACCGCGGCGGCACTGGCCAAGGCGTCCATCAATGTGGAATCCATGACCGAAGCCGTTGCCGGCACCCGGATCGAGCTTCACGGCGTTGACCTGCCCGACCTGGGCAATCGCATCGAGACCTTGTGTCTGGGTTTTCCGGTGGAGGTGCTGTTCAACGGCAAGCCGCTCTCGCGGCGCTTTGCCGCCGCGAACCTGGCGACTATGGCCAGCCCGATGGGCGCGGTCCACCTCGCCGGTACGCGGGACGGTCAGCACAGCCACGACACGATGGTCTTCCTGCAGGGCTTCTGCGTCATGAAGCCCAACTACTGCCCGTTCGACGAGGTCAATGTCGTGCACCTGGATTCACGCCAGTTCATGGCGCGCCTGCCGGATCGCGATGTTGATCGTCGAGGACGTACAAAGAAAGCGGATCGATACCGAGTTGAAGGCCTGCTGGCGCCAAACGCTGGAGGTCGCCAAGGCCCAGCTTTCGCCCGAGCGTTTCGTCGCAATCTATTACGCGACGATGCGCGCCTGGGGTCATGTGGATCTACTGAACGACCTCGACGTGCTGCCCGCCGAATTGTTCGACGAGATCGTCGACTATCCGATCCAGGACGATGACCGCAGCTATGTCCGGCAAGTTGCCGGCGCCCACCCGGCAAGCCGTCGAGAGCGGCGTGGTGACACTGGTGTCGCTCGACTGGTTGGGCGACGACAACGCGACGCGCTGGATGTTGGCCCGGGCCAAGGGCTATCTGGTCTTCGACTGGATCGGCCTGAGTTCGAGCACTGGGCATGGCGCTACGTACGTTTCCTGGATCAGGAAACGGTGCGGGTCGAAGCGGTGTCGGAACAGATCCGCGTCCAGTTGGAAGGACGCTGGGTGTGGCCGACGGTGATCCTGTGCGAGAGCGTCATCCTGCGCACCGCCATGGACGTGGCCGTGATCACCGACGCGGGCGTCTGCCACGGGGATGTGTTGGTACATCCCGGCCGGCGAGACTCCGGCGAAGCGGTGCGGCAGGCATCGTCCTTCATCGACGAAAACGACCAGTTCCTCGCTTCCGGACCTGGACGCGGACCGCGACGCGCTGGCGGACCTCATCCGTCGCCTGCGTTCGGTCGATCCGGTGCATACTCTGGACTCGCTGTTGCAGGAATTGCGGCTGGGCAGGTATCCCCTGCTGCACGGCAAGGCCTTTCAGGTCACCGTGGGGTGGGTGCCGCGCCCGGCCATTCGGTGGCCCTGGTCGCCGAAGCGGGTTCAGCCAACACGGGAGCTTGCCATGCAGGATCGTGAGTACGCGGCCCGCATCGAAGCGGTCACAGCGTGCCCATGGCCGGTGGACGGAGATCCTGGCCTGCCTGGGCGTGGATGAACGCATCCTCAAGCGACGCAACCTGCCTTGCCCGTTGTGCGGTGGCACGGATCGGTTCCAGATACCGACAAGTTCGGCGAGGAAACTACCACTGCCGCCAATGCGGCCCGGGTGGCGGCTTCCAGTTGCTGCAAGCCGTCATGGGCGTGGACTTCAACACCGCGCTGCGTGACGTCGAGCGCTGCCTGGGGATGATGCCGGTGACGGCACCGTCCCGAAGCTGCGAGCCTTCGGCCGAGCGCATGAAGAAGCTGGCCCAGCGCATCTGGAACGAGGCAAAGCGGTAACGGTGGGCGACGAAGTCGATCGCTACTTGAGCGGACGGGGTCTCGCCCTGCCGGTCTACCCGAAGGTGCTGCGCTTCCACCCTGCCCTCGGCTATTACCAGAAGGAAGCCGCCGGCAAGTCACGCAAGGTGGCCGAGTACCCGGCGATGCTCGCCTGCATTCAGGGTGCCGACGGCCACGCCGTGACGCTGCACCGGACCTATCTGCGGACGGCGGCAAGCTCGCGGCGCTCGATGCGAAGAAGGTGCTCTCGGCCGGGATCAACGGCGCCGCGGTCCGCTTGTTCGATGCGACCGAGGAACTGGCGATCAGCGAAGGTATCGAGACCGGCCTCGCCTTGCATCTGGCGACTGGCAAACCGGTCTGGGCTGGGCTCAACGCCGGCAACCTGGAGAAGCTGTGGCTGCCGGATTCGGTGCGTAAGGTTCGCATCTATGCCGACAACGACGCCGATGGCGACTTTGCCGGCCAGGCCTTTGCGTTTGCCCTGGCGCGCCGACTGAAGCGGGAAGAGAAAAATAGCGGTCGGCGGCAGGTGCGGGTGTTCCTGCCCAAGCATGCCGGCACCGATTGGGCCGATGTTTGGCGCCAACGCCTGGAAGCCCAGGCGCCGCTTGCGGCATGAATGTTTGATGAGGGGTGCGGCCGGTTGGCTGCACCCACCTTTTCAGCGGCACTGCATCAGGCGGTGACGGTGAAAAGGCCCTTTGTTTGCCCCACTGGTAGTTGTCACACCAGGCGGCGCCCCACGGCACCGCAAAGACAGCCCTGGAGTTCCGGCGCGATTTCTCGCGCCATTTCTGGACCTGCAACCGCCGGTCCGTCATCGACCCTGGCGGGGATGCGCTTCCCCGGAGGGGTGATGCCGTCCCCCTTTCTTTTCCGAAATTTACCAAGAAGGAGATTGCTATGAAAAACGGACGTTCGCTCGTTAGCCTGGCCCAGGAACTGGAGCGCCAGCTGCATTCGAAGAAGGACTTGGTCCTGCCGTCTACGCTGGTGCGTCATGCTACCGACGATCTGGGGGGCACGCGACTCGTCATCGAGGAAGGCGGCAGCCCGGTACACTACGGTGTCACCCCGCTGGCGCGCCGCCAGTTGGCGGACAAGCTGAAAATCCCGTATGCCCTATTTCGAGCGCATGCGCGAAGACCAGCCGGCCCTGCTCGACCGCAATGTGAACACCTGGCTTGCAGAGGGAGGACGAGCGGCGCATGCTGCGCACCCTGGACGGTCAGGTGCGCGCCGTGTTGTCGGATCGCTACCGCCGCCTGGACAACTTCGACCTGGCCGAGAGTGTGCTGCCCATCCTGCAGCAACTGCCCGAGGTACGCTTCGAGTCGGTCGAACTGACCGAGACGAAGATGTACCTGAAATGCATCACGCCACGCCTGAAGTACGAGATGGCGCCCGGCGATGTGGTGCAGGCCGGGGTGGTGATCTCGAACTCGGAGGTCGGCCTGGGCACGCTGTCGGTACAGCCGCTGCTGTTCCGGCTGGTGTGCAGCAATGGCTTGATCGCTGCCGACCGGTCGCTGCGCAAGACTCACGTGGGGCGCGCGCTGGGCACCGAGGATGATCGCATCCAGGTGATACCAGGACGACACCTTGCGCGCCGACGACAAAGCCTTCTTCCTCAAGGTGCGCGACGTAGTGCAGGCGGCGGTGTCGGAAGCGACCTTCCGCCAGACGGCGCAGAAGATGCAGAAGACGCTCAATATCCCGCTGGTGGGCGACCCAGTGAAGACGGTCGAGGTGCTGGCTCAGCGCTACGCCCTGAACGACAGCGAGCGCGCCGGTGTGCTGCGCCAGCTGATCACCGAAGGTCAGTTGTCGGGCTATGGGCTGGTCAATGCGGTGACGCATTACAGCCAGGAAGTCGAGGACTACGACCGCGCGACGGAGTTCGAAGCACTGGGCGGCCGGCTGATCGACTTGCCGGCCCATGAGTGGAAAGGCTTGGTGGAAGCGGCCTGATCCAGTAAATCGCTGAAAGCCGGCCGGGGTATCCGCCCCGGCCCGGCCTTCAGCCATTCAATACCATAATACCGACGGCGCGCTGCCCCAGCATTAGATCGAGTGGCAGCGCACCATCCACCGGCGCAGTAGGCCGGCCTTCGCGCTGAGTAGCCGCTTTGGCTTCATCGTCGCTCTTGGCCCGCTTGTCGAAGTCAATTTCTCCTCCGTCCACAGTGCAATGCCAAACGCATCTAACCGTCCACACGGCGGCGGCACTATTCGTCAAGCGATGGCTTCAAACGGAGCTTGCGTGTGGCAAGAAGAGCCGCGCCCACGTTTTTCATAAAATGCTATTGCTATTTAATGTCAACAAAAAATATGCTGACTCCTCGCTCTGACCGGGCCATCGCACCGGATCGCTCATGAGGCTTTCCACCATCGATGCCGAGGCACCAGCCGCTCCAGAGCCAACCGGAGTACAGGACCATGAGTCGCGTGACACTTACCGATGTCGAATGGATCAACCTGAACGTGCTGGTCGTCATTCGCTCCGGTCTGCAGCATGACCCCGCCTCGACCTGTTGCAGGTACGGACTCAATACGGCGCAAGCCAACCGTCTTCGCGAACTGAGCCTCGACGAGTTGTGGTCCTTGGTCATCCACGTCGGCGACACGACCCTGTTCCCACCGCGCGCCGACCTGGTGACGTTGCTGAGCACGCCGCGAGCATTGGCGGGTCCGATGGCACTCGTTCATTCCCCCATGCCGATGGAAAGTCGGCGGTAGGAACCACGACCCATGCCGACCCGCGGCGACCGGCATCTGCGCGCCATGCAACTGGCGAAGCAGTTGGTGGCGCTTGGCGCACGGCTGAAGACGATCCACCTCATCACCGGCATCCCGCCGCGCCAAGTGCAGAGTCTCTTCTTCCCCGATGCCCATACCATCCCGCGCGGACGCCCCCGACTCGCCCGAGTGGTACCACGGCGCCAACCTCATCCTGCGGACCGACGCCTGCCTCATTGGCGCCAGGTACCGCCAGTTGCGCAACCAGGGACTCGCGGCCGGCGAAGCCCTGGTCTTCGCCTACCGCGCCTACCAGGCCGCCACGGTCCCGCCTTACCGCATCAGCCTGGACCGGGCCTTCAACCTCGTCTCCTATATCGATGGCATCTGGCTGGCCAGCGCACCGACGCTGTCCGTGCTGACCTGCCCCGGGTGTGGCTGCGAGTTCATTGCCGCGGTCGGCACCGTAACGCACCGCGGTGAACCTTGCCCCTTCTGCAAGCTGCTGGAACGCTTTCACCTGGACCATCGCATCCAAGCGTCTTACCCGGCTCGCCACGCCCTCGACAAGACCGAGCGCCAACTGGGCATGCTCGCGCTCTTTCACAAACTCAGCCCCGAGGCCGAAGGCGATAGCCCCTCTGAATAGATCCCGTTTCAGCGCGACAAGCAAGATAGCCGGCCGAAGAATGCCTACTTCGCATTCTTTCCGGCATCGCCGTACCGCCATGCCCGCCACGCCAACACCTGACTCTTCCTACCCCGCCTCCGACCCAGGGTTCGCCGCCGTGCCGGTCGAGGATCTGCTGGCGGGCGAAGCTGACCTGATCGCACGCATCAAGCTGTGTTACGGCATCGACCGGGACAGCTTCGAGCGCGATGTCCTAATGCTGGTGCGCCGCTACGCCGCCTGCGTGCATCTGCTGCCGGCGACCGCCGACAACTACTTCAGCAAGCCGGGCGGCCTCTTGCGGCTCGGCCTGGAGACCGCTTTCTTCAGCCTGCAAGGCACCGATGCACACATTTTTTCGGGGCGGATGAGCATCTCGGCACGCCGCCAACTGGAACCGCGCTGGCGCCATGCAACCTTCATCGCTGGGCTGTGTTGCGAATTGCACCGGCTGATGAGCCATATCATCGTCACCGATGCGGCCGGCGAGGCGTGGCCGGCCTTCCTGCGGCCGCTGGCCGACTGGCTGGCGACCCGGGGCAGCGAGCGCTATTTCCTGCGCTGGCGGCCCCAAGCCGTCGAGGCGCGCGGCCTGGGCCTGTTCGCCCTGCCCCATGTGGTGCCGCCCGCGGTGATGGCCGACCTGTCCGAGGGCAACGCAGTCATCGTGCCGCATTTGCTGGCCAGCATCGGCGGCATTCCGGTCTATCGCGACCACAACATCCTCGACGAACTGGTCCGCCGCTCGCTGGCGCTGGTCATCGACCGCAACCTGGTCGCCAGCGCCGACCGCTACGGCTCACCGCAATACGGCTCGCACCTGGAGCGCTACCTGGTCGACGCCCTGCGGCGGCTCACCAGCGGCAACTCGGCCTGGATAGCCAACCGCGAGAAGTCGCGCCTGTGGTTCGGACAGGATGGTCTGTTCCTGGTCTGGCCCGGCGCCGCCGAGGATGTGCACCAACTACTCGAAGCCGACCAACTGGCCGGCATCCCCAAGGCGCCCGAGACCATGCTGGAACTGCTGCTGGCCGCTGGCGTGTTCGAAGCGGCAGCGGCGGGCCGCGCGACCTGGTCCATCCAGCCGCCTGGCGCCAAATCCCCCCTGGAAGCCGTCAAACTCTCGGCCCCGGCCATTCTCATCACGGGAATCGAACCGCCACCCGTCGCCTTGCACCAGGCACTGGAATTCAAGCCGACACCGGCGTCTGCGCCAGTTGCTCCGCAGACCCCTGCTCCCGTGCCACCGCTGGCGCCCCTGAAGAGCGGCACCCAGTTGTCGCTCATTCCGCCGTCCGAGCCGCCCGCCGAGAGTGACGTCCGCGTGACGCCGGTCGAGGAAACACCCGGATCACTCTCGCTGGAACCGGCGACAACACCGCCTGCGGCGACATTCGTCTTGCAAGCCCCGATGCGTCTGAACCCGGTCGTGCGCGACGCCCTGGCCGAGGCCGTTCGCACGCTCAACGATGGCCTGGGTCCGCCCACTGTCTGCACCGTCGCCCAGGGAGTATTCGTACCGCTGGAGGAATTCGGCCGGCGCGGCGTCCAGCCATCCCTGGCCATGCGTGCCCTCACCGAGGCGAACCTGTTGGTGAAAACCAACCGCAATGGCCCGCCGACGCTGTCGCGTGAATTCAACGGCAACCCCACCGTCGGCATCGTGCTCGATCCGCGCTGCGTGAGCGGACTCGATCTGGCGGGCTTTGCCGCACCACCGGCGGAGGGAAGCTGAGATGCTGGTACGCCGCTACGAGATGCCATGGCGCCGCGCCTACGAGGTCTATGCCGGCATCGCCTGGTGGCTGGCGCTGCTCTATTTCCTGGGGTAGGCGTAGTCGGCACTCTGCCCCGGCAATTGGTGCTACCGCTGGCGCTCGTCTGCTTCGCAATGGGCGTGTTGCGGGTGACCCAGGCCCTGCGCATGCTGGTCTTGCGGGCGTCGCTGGGCGGGCGCGGCATCGAGGTCGTCGGTACCGACGACCTGGCTCGGTGGTGCCAGGATCCGGACTTAGTGTTCCTGGGCTTCGGCTTCGAATGGCAGCCCGTGCATTCGCAACGGCTCTACGAACTGTCCAAGGTCGACTACCGGGAGTTCGCCGTATCGCCGCGCCTGCTGCAACTTTTGGGCTACGACAGCAAACCCCAGCCGGACGCCGAGATCGGTCTGCCCTATATTCATGGCGTCGAGCCGAAGGAAGGCCCGTTGCACCGGCCGCTGCAGAACTTCGAGGGCGGTACGTTGCTGGTGGGCACCACCCAGTCCGGCAAGGGAGTGGCACTCGCCAACCTGATCACCCAGGCGATCCGGCGCGGCGACGTGGTGATCGTCATCGACCCGAAGAACAGCCGGCGCCTGAAGCGGGTCGTGGAGCGCGCCTGCGCCGACTACCGCGAGCCGGACACCTTCATGGAATTCCACCCGGCCTTTCCGGAGCGGGGGGTACGGCTGGATTTCACCTTCAACTGGCAGAAGCCTACCGAGATCGCCTCGCGTATCCAGTCCATCATGCCGCCGGACACGGCTGGCGCCTTCTCGGCCTTCGGCTGGGATGCCGTCAACGTCGTGGTGCAGGGCCTGGTCGAAATCGAGGAGCGGCCGAACCTGATGAAACTGACCAAGTACATTGAGGGCGGCATCGAGCCGGTGCTGGAGAACTCGCTGCGCCGCTACTACGATCAGACCCTGGGCGTCGGCTGGCGCGAACTGCCAGACATGAAGAAGCTGCTGCACGATGCCCATCGCGGCAACCTGAAGCGACCGTCGGAGGCGGCCAGCGCCGACCTGATGGCCTTCGTCGCCTACTACGAGCACCACATCGCCCAGAACCAGCGCAACAAGGTGATCGATGCCCAGGTGCGCACCTTCCGCCACAATCGCGAGCACTACCAGAAGATCACCGCCAACCTGCTGCCCATCCTGTCGATGCTGACTTCTGGCGACCTGGGCCGCAGCCTCTCGCCCGATCCCTTCGATGCGGACGACAGACGGCCCATCATGAACTTCGAGAAGATCGAACGCGCCGGCCACGTGCTCTACATGTGCCTGGATTCCCTGCCCGATCCGTCCGTCGCCTCGGCCATCGGCGCCCTGGCGCTGGCCGATCAGGCAGCGCGCGCCGGCATGCGCTACAACCTGGGCGGCTACCGGCGCATCGCGCTGTTCGTCGACGAGGTCTCGAACGTCATCAACCAGCCGCTGATCGAGATCCTCAACAAGGGCGCCGAGGGCGGCATCTTCACCACCTGCGCCATGCAGACCCTGGCCGACCTGTCCAGGCGGCTGGGTAGCGAGGACGCGGCGCGCATGGCGCTGGGCAACCTCAACAACCTGATCGCGCTGCGCACCAAGGACCGGCCGACCCAGGACTTCGTGGTCGAGACCTTCGGCAAGACGGCGATCCATACGGTGCGTGTGGGCCTGAGCCACGGATCGGATGCCCACCTGGGCGACTTCTCATCGAGCTATTCCACCCAACTCACCGAGAGCTTCGAGGAGATGGTGCCGGCCGATGTGCTGGGCAAGTTGCCCAACCTCCAGTACTTCGCCTCGGTGTCGGGCGGCCAAATCATCAAGGGTCGGTTTCCGATCCTCGATCCCGATGCGGTTGCGCGCCGCGCCCCCGGAAAGGCGACCGCATGATCCGCGCCGTCGCCGTGTTGTCGTTGCTTGTCCTGCTGGTCCTGGTGCTGTACGTGCCGTCGGCCCATCCCCCGGAGCGCTTCCTCGCGCAGCTACGCGCCGAGCATGAGGCGGCCACCGCCTACTGGGGCGCCGAGCCCGCCACCCGCATGCTGGATCGGGCGATGCGCATGCAAGGTTCGACGGCCCAGGTCACGCCAATTCCTGCCGCGAAGGATGCGCCTTCGCCAGCGGGCGTGAACGGCGCGGTGTCCCGGGAGATGTCCTCGGTCAACCAGCGCCTTTTCAATAACACCTACTTCCGTGCCGTCGACGCGCTGCTCCTGCTCGCCAGTTATCGGCTGTCCACGTTGCTCGAATGGCTGCCCTGGTTGGCGGTATTCGTCTTAGCCGCCGTCGTCGACGGCGGCTTCGCGCGGCTCATCAAGGCCAAGGAATTCCTTCAGCACGATCCGGAAATGTTCGCGCTGTATGCCAGCCTGGGGATCGTGATCCTCTGCGCGGCGGTCATCGGCTTCGTGCTGCCGGCGATGCTGCATCCGCTGCTGATGCCGTTCGTCCCATTAGTGGTCGGCGTGCTGGCCGGGCGGGCGCTGGGGTGTTTTCATCGTCGGGGATAGCGGCCAAGTCGATCTATGAGCGGATTCGATTACATTACAATGGGCTGTCCTCCAAGCGTGGAGCGCCCTCGGCAGAACCGGTCGTGGAGACGGCACAACTCCGGTTAAATGGATACCCCAGACATTACATATAGAAACCGTAGCGAATCTGCGGGCTATCGGATTCTTCCAGGTACTTCATGATCTCGCCAACCTTGCGGGCGCACCCCAGGGTCACAGGATATTTGCCGTCAAACTGGGTGTTGTTCCAGTTCATCTTGGTCAACCCCAGTATCTCGCGTGCGAGAAACGCGGGAGACTCTTCGGATCGCACAATTCGCAACTCAATCGGCTGAGGAATGTAGAGACCTGTGTAGGTCCGGTAGTACCACACAGAACCCCGGGTATAGAGCAAGTGGCGATGGTCATCGATCCCGACGAGCGTTCCCCTGAATGGCGGGTAATTTCCTTCGCGGAACAAGCGCAGCGTAGAGTCAAGAATGGTGACGAAATCCACCGTATCGATCCGCAAATCACGCGCGGCACTGGTGAGTCCATCAATTTCCCCGGGCGAGAAGTTGGACGATTTATGAATCACCACCCGCGCCGGATACGTCCGCAATGCTACTCGGTACTCGTTCAGCGCTGCCGTGAGAAGATCATAGGCCTGATCGACAGAAAGATGTGGCACACGGTCATCCCTCTTCATATCCACGGGCGTCCCCCTAAGGATCAACCCGTTGCCCAACTCATCGAATATTTGAGCCAAGCTTGTATTCAGGACTTGGCGGTCTCTACTCCTGTAAAACGCGATTCCGACAGCGCATGAAGAAGGTCGTGCATCATCAGCCTTGAGTTTCCATGGCACCCGCGGGCCCGCCTTGTAATACAGAGCGGTACTGAAATTCCATGCTTTCGTTGCATCATCCTGCTGACCCTTCTTATTGCTTTCCAGCGATACTGCGCGGATCAATTGAAGCGGCTTACCGAGATGCATGGCTTTCGCCTTTAGCGCACGCCGGAAATTCAGTTCCGAGGGAACCTCGACGCTCGCCTCCAGACTCTCCTCCAACGGCGCGCGTTCCTCAATTGCGATTTTCTTGAAGAGAATTTCCGGAATAACACATACGATCACATCTACGGGCCGATTCTGCGCCAAGAATTTAATGTGCTCGTAGTAAATCTCGATAGCCTTCAATACGCGCTGACGCCAGTCCGTAATTGTGAGCACATCGTCGATATCGCCTTTCCTGATTGATCGGACAAGATCTTGTCCGAACACGAATCTGGCACCGTACCCACTCTCAGGATTGAATCCGCAGAATGGCACACGCAAGTTGGGCTGTCGCGCATCCTCTGGAGCAGCAATCGGACTGGCGCAGCGTTCGATCCACTTCCCCAAGGCCTCGCTGCAGTTAGTCGTTCCAACCCCACCAACGATCACGTCCGTACGCCGTGTTCCCATTGATAAGTCAAAAACGCCGTAGGCGTCCATACCACGTCGCGGGCAGACATGCTCACCGTTGGCGAACTGCAGTCGCGGTTCGCTGATATGTTCAAGCTTCATGGGGTATCAAAAAGGCCCTTGATGGGGGACGTGTCCTCGTCCTCAACCAGATCGCGCAAAGGAAGCCAAGCATCGTCATCCAGTGCAGGATGATTGCCAAAGCTCACAGCGTTACCGAATGTCATGGTCGATGCAGGACCTGCCGTGACCGAAAAGAGATCATCCTGGTCCAGTGCACCTAGCCACGACGTCAAAAATCTAAAGTGGTCCGATACCGTTCGGTTGACTTCCTTACGCTTTAGCCAACTGATACTTTCATCGGCGTAAGCGGAGCGACGGAAGTCATCGCCGTAACTAAAAAACCAGTCAGGGGTAAGTGCTATATACCAACCGTCGTCGGCACGCACAAAGTCAGCGCCAAATGCAAAATGCTTGCAGACGAAGAGTTTGTTCGGATCATTCTTGTTCAGCTTCCTCTCGAATACGCGTCGAGTTGAAGTCTTCTGCCCTACCCAGGTTTCCTCACGGAGCAGGTCGTTGTCTTTGAGCGGCATAAAGACAAAGAGGCCGTCCTCATGCTTCCAATGCACCCCGTGCTTGAAGAGCTTCTGCTGCAGAGAGAACCTTAGCAACGATTTGAATATGCGCTCGTGATCGTCATCAATACTGTAGAACTCCCTCGAACCGAGCGGCGTGACCGTGCCGCTTTCGATGAGTTTCGCGAATGGCCCATGCTCGTCATCGAGTGCATGAAATGTAATGAGCCGATTGGCATTGACTTCGTAATCGGACGGGGCACGAAGATTGAGGCTGGTCAAAATCTCACGGACCACCTTACGTTCGTTTCTATGGCGTTTTCCTTGCCGCTTCCCGTCATCGGCACGAAGATCGGCTACATAAATCGTCGAAGGGAAATAAACTTCCAGGAGGTTGAGATTCACCTTTTCGAACACAGAGGTCGGCGGATCGAAATCAGCCTCGGCAAGCCCACTCGAGACGCCGCCGCGTTGGTAGCTGCGAAGAACTTCCAACACGGCGAGGAGTTGTCTTGGATTTGCGTTCACAGCCCGAGATGCAAGGTCTCGATAATCCATCACATCGCGGTCAGCGATGAAATCGATGGCTCCCTCGGTCGCGCGGTTCAGGGCCGCTTGTGAATAGCTCCCCTGTTTGCGCGTAAGCACATAAACAATCAAGCGGTCGTACCGCTCATTGAGTCGATATGATCGAAATGTCTCGATCGAATTCTTGATCTTATCCAACCCAGAAGTGGACGTAACCTGGATCGCGACTCTTGCGTTGTCATCCGCAAGGTCAATCCCTGGGAAATTGGTCTTCTCGTCAGTATTCAGATTGCGCAACTGGTTCCAACCAAAGAGTTCGCGGATCAACCCAAGAACGAGGTTCTCGGAAACCTTGTTAATGTCATATAGCTGCATCGCAGACGACGTTTCGATCTCAACTGCGAGCTGAGCCAGCGAGGTATTGAACTCGTTGAGAAGGTCAAGATGCTTCATACCGAGACCTCATGGAATCGCCCGTGGTCAGCACTTCTGGCGTGGACGCGTTGGAAGCTTCGAAGTGCGGCAAAATGGCTGTCATACAACGCGGTGGTAGCCTGGCGCGAGAATGGCACTCTCGACCGCATACAACGTTGGCGTGTTGTGCAGCCAAAGATGATGAGAGTTCGCTGGCAAGGAATGATCCGCCGAGCAGTCAACCTGCCATCGATGAAGCGCATATCCCGCAACAGCAGCGCGAACCTTGGCACGAAGTACGCCGTCAACCATGCCATAGTCGGCGACAACGGCCTCTGGGTGCGCAATCCCAGGGTGGGGGAGCAATTCCAGCTCGACTATTCGATTCCATTGGATATCCGAGATAAGCGTTTCATGTTCCTCAACACGATCGGACAAAGGCTGAACCTTGCCAATCCGATTGACCACGAAGTCCCCGAAGCGAGCATTCTTTCGGTCATAAGCACGCACATGCCAGCGCGTACCGTTATCGACCAACGCAAGCGGCACAATCACGCGCTGAGAAGATCCCGACGACAGGGAAAGATAGGAAACACGGGTCGCTTGCCCTTGATGAACAGCGCGCGCTAACGAGGCGAGTTTGTCGAGGGGTGGCGGAGCCAACAAACCAGCACCATCTGTGGGCAAAAATCCCTTTCCTGGTTGATAGACGCCATCCCCAATTCCTAGGCGGAGCCAGGCAAGCGCGCGCTCGGCTGACAGTTCGAATAGCGGGCTAAAGCGGTCACCGAGCGCATACAACTTGGCGCTCATGTCGTAACTCAAATTGCGCGGCGCAAAAGTCCGATACGTCGTCAGGTCACGAGTTGCAGCTGCCGGCGCAATTCCAAACCGATTTTCGATATCGGCACGCCGAACCTCGCCACAGAAATAGACCTTCACTTCAATAAAGGCCAGTCGCTCGCGCTGCGCTTGGCTCAGCGTCGCAAGATGAATCGTAGGCGATGAAGAAGGCATGGATGAGGGTTCAATGGCAGTCCGCACCATCATAATCAATTCTCCGACTGACGTATATTGTTTTGATGACCATCATCAGTCTAGTCGTTTCAGGAAGTGATTTTCCGTGGGCACGGAGCACGACGAGGGCACCCGGGTTAGCGCAGCTCTCGACATTGAATTCCGGGTAATCTGATTCCGAAATCCCCCGCCTAATAACGCCATTCTCGGGAGACACTAGGACCACGACTGCCTACTCTTCAGTCATGCGCTCGCAAGCGCACTACGCCGCCAATGAACTGAGGTAAGCGCCATGACCATCACTACGCAGACGCTGCGACAGGACAACGCTAGGGTCCGCACAAGAGATGCGGAACTGCAGGACGTCATCGAGACTCGCTTGTGGCTCGAAGAACACGACTGGCTCTACCGCCTGCTGCGTAGTGACGACAATGTGGCGCCAACTTTCCGCTTCCCCGATCTCATCAGCGCCAGCGTCTCCCTGGTCTTCGCCCACCACGATGCGCCGGTTCGTATCTTCCAGTTCCTGGGTACCGAATTGGTACTGCGCCCGCCCCAGACACCGCGCCGCCGCGAATCGATGTGGCGAAGCCAATACCAGCTGCTGCTCGACCTGCAACGCTCACCGGCCAATCGGCACCCCAATCCAAAGTTTCAACTCGACCAACTAACGACCGCCTGCGTTGCCCTGTGCCGGGCGCAAGACAACTCGGGCAGCAGCGTCCTGCGGCAGGCCCGCCGCAACATGGCGGAACGCTCCCATTTCGGACGTGAAGCCGCACCGGGTTGAACTCTGCATGACTAAAGCGCTGTCCCAGCGTCACATAGACGTGCATGCCACCCGCTTCTGACCCGCTCGCTCACCGTCACCTTGCCCGGCTAAACGCCGGACCTACCCGAACCCGACCCTGACCGTCCGCGCACCGCCGACGGCCCCAACCCTCGCTGCCCGCCCCCAGGCGGGTCGTTCCGGTTTCGTTGGAGAGGTGACTCATGCGTCTGCCGCTGTACTTTGCCGGTCTGGCTGCCTTGGCTGTCCTGGCGACCGCGCCCGCCTGGGCACGGGCCTGCTGGGAGGAGGCGGCCCAGCGCTACGGCATTTCGGCCGACCTGCTCTATGCCGTTGCCCGGGTCGAGTCGAGCCTGAACCCCCAGGCGGTCAACCGCTCGCACCTCCGGCGCACCGGGTCCTACGACATCGGCCTCATGCAGATCAACAGCGGCCACCTGCGGACCCTGTCCCGTCACGGTATCAAGGAAGCCGATCTCTTTGATCCCTGCACCAACATCCGGGTCGGCGCATGGCTGCTGGCCGACAGCTTTTCTCGGCGGGGTGCGACGTGGGATGCCGTCGGCGCCTACAACGCGGCCTGCTCGCAACTCAAGGGCAAGGACTGCATCGAGGCCCGCGCTCAATACGCCTGGCGGGTGTACCGCCAGTTACCCGCACAACGCAGCGCGCAGTTTGGCAAACACTTGGTATCGACGGCGACAACGATTCCCGCCCTGATATCGGTGAGGGTCTCGCCATGACAGCTCACTTCCTGCGCCGCGTCGCTGCGCTCGGTCTGGTCGCCAGTTGTACCGCCCTCGCATCGTCGTGCAGCCTGTTTCGCACGTCGGTGCCGGCCGAGCCCACATTGGGGATGCACGCGGGGACGCCTGCGCAGTTGGCACAGCTCGACTTCGGCCGCCGGACCAAGTTCGCGAAGTGCGTGCCCCCGGCATGCCCGACCCGCACACCCAAGACGCTCGCGCTGGAGAAGCCCAGCCAGCCGATCGGGCGCGAAGCCGCAGTCACCCCGGCCGAATCCGTCGCCCCCGCACCCTTGGCGCAAGACCCTGCGACGGAGGCGGAAAGCTCGCGCACGGTCATCGTGCAGTTCGGCCTGGGCAGCGCCCAGCTGAGCCACGCCGCGCGCGCCAAACTGAACGGGGCCATGGGCGACCCTCTCCACGTGCGCCGCATCAAGATCGTCGGCCGCACCGACAGTACAGGGCCGTTGGCCTTCAATGAATCGCTGGCCCTCGCCCGCGCCATCACGGTTCGCGACCACCTCCGCAAGACCCATCCGACGCTGGCCGCGACGCTGACGCTGCAGGCTCGCGGGGCCTGCTGCTTCATCGCCTCGAACGACACCGTGGCCGGCCGCACGCAGAACCGGCGGGTCGAGGTGGTCTTTCAGATGAGCGACGAGATCCTGCCGTGACGCTGCGCCGGTCGCCCGCTCACATCGAAGTCTTTCACCCGTCGAGCGCTCGCGCTCCCACCCGCAGGCGCGTCCGTACGCACACCCGCCTTTCCACCCCTATCCGACTTTCAACGCTCCACCCATGCCCGGAGGTTTTCATGAACACTGCAGTCCTTGTTTCTTCCCCCCGCGTCGCCACCCGCAAACCGATGACCGTCGCGATGCTGCTGGCGATGATCGTCGTCGGCCTCGGCACCGCTCTTCCCGGCTACGCCCTGGACCTGGTCGCCTTCACCGGCATCACCGGACCGCTCACCTCGGCCCTGACCCAGATCGCCGCGCTCGGACCGGGAATCAAGGCCCTGGTCGGATTCGTCGGTTTCGTGGTCGCGCTCATCTCGCTCTCCGCGTTACGCAACTTCGGCCCGGTCCTGTTTTACGTCGGCCTCGCCATCTTCGCCGCCGTGGGTCTCGTGATCGCCGGCGCGATCATGGGCGCGGTGATCTGAACCAGCGGCATCGACACCCAGGAGACCGATATGCAAGCGGACACCTATATCCCGCGGCGTCTCGATGACCAATGGAAGATCGGCTTCTGGGATGTCGATGTCGCCGCGCCGATCCTGTTCATGTTCTTCGTCGGCTACCTGTCCGGCAGCAGGCTGTCCTTCGCCGTCTGCATGGCGATGGGCATCTTCGTCTCGCGCTGGATTTCGCGCCTCAAGGCGGACAAGCACCCGGCCTTCGCCATCCACTGGCTGTACTGGCATCTACCCGCCAGTCCGATGACCGCCATGCGCGCGACGCCGCCGTCGCACATCCGCCGCATGGTCGGCTAGCAGGGAGAAAGCCCATGGACTTCGAACGACTCAACGGCGACATCAAGGAGATGCGGCGGCGCAATCGCGGGCTGGGCCTGGCGGTCGGCGCGCTCGCTGCCGGCCAGATCCTCGCCCTGGTGGTGATCCTCAACCTGCTCGGGACGGTGCGCACCGTGGTCGTACCCCCTTCGCTCAACAAAACCTTCTGGGTCACCCGCGACCAGGCCAGCAACGAATACCTCGAGCAGATGGGCAGTTTCATCGCCTGGCTGGTGCTCGACGTGACGCCGGCCTCAATCGACTGGAAGAAGGACATCCTGCTCGGTTATGTCGAAACCGACCAGTACGGCCCGCTCAAGACGCGGCAGGAAGTGGAGGCCGAACGCTTGAAGCGCATCAACGCCGCCACCGTGTTCGCGCCCCAGCAGCTCGTACCCAGCGAAGAAGGCCAGAGCATCGTCATTCGCGGCCGCCTGCGCACCCTGGTCAACGGCTTCGAGACCGCCAACGACCTCAAGGCCTATCGGGTCGAGTTCAGCTACGCCGGTGCGCGCATGCATTTGAAGAGTTTCAAGGAGATACCCAATGCCGGCAACTGAACCAACCCAAGCCCGATCCCCGCATCGGTTCGTCCTTGTGCCTCGGCACGGATGGGCGATGAGTGCCGCCATCACTGCAACGGCCGCCATCGCCACCTTGACGGCCGTGCCCGCCCAAGCGCTGCAGATCGTCGAGGCCAGCGACGGCGTGTCGGTCGAAGCCATCGTGTCGATCAAGGAGCCGACCCGCATCCGCATCGACGGGGCGCCGATCACCGACGTGTTCGGCAACATCCATTCGAGTCATTGCGGTGCAGCGACGGCCCTTCCCGCCACGCCGGGCATGAGCAGCACGGCGCCCGGCGGCGGCATCAGTTCGGCGATCAATCCGGCCGGTGAGATCGTGCTGGAGTGCGACCGCGACAAGGGCGAAATCTACGTTCGCCCGGTCGGCGATTCCGTGAAACCGATCAACCTGTTCGTCTCGTCGGCGAGCACCACTTACACGCTGCTGTTGCGCCGCGCGGATACCCCAGCCGACACCATCGTCATCCGCGACAGGACGCTCAGGGCGTTGAAGCCAGCCACAGCGGCCCAAGGGGCCGGTCCGTCACCCAACCCGGTCCGCGCGATGAAGGCGCTGCTGGTGGCGATGGCTTCGGATCGGGTGCCGCCCGACGTCCGGGTCGAAGAGACCCCGCGCTCGGTCCCACTGTGGACCCAGGCGCGCTTCTCGCTGGTGCGTCAGTACGAAGGACGTGGCCTGATCGGCGAGAAGTACCTGCTGCAGAACGTCAGCAATGCCCCCATGGTGCTGGCCGAACCGGAGTTCGATCGCCCCAATAGTCAACCGGTGGCGTCGTCACCGGCGTCAGTATCGAGCAGCACAACCTGCGCCCCGGCGAGAGCACCAGCGTCCTGGTGATCCGCCGAGGAGAGGCGCCATGATCACGCCACAACAGCCCTTCCTGTCCCTGCGCGGCCTGCCGCAACGCCTTTCGCAGCCAGTGATGCAGCACCTTTCCCCCGGGCAACGCCAATACGCCATGTTCGGCACGCTCCTGGCCGGCGGAGTCGGGCTGCTCTGGCTGATCTTCGCCTTCACCGGCAACCCTCCGAAGACCGGCGCCGCCCAAGCGTCCGCCGGGCAACCGAGTGCGGTCACCAACATCGGCGTGATGCCACCCGGCGGCCAGGTCAATCCGGTGGATCAGTGGGTCGGCACGGCCGGACGCAAGCTCGCCCAGTACGAGAACGAACGTGAAGAGCAAGGACGGCTCAACAAGAACGCCCAAGCCTTCGAAGCGAAGACCATGCAGCGCTTCGCGGACCTGGAACAGCGGCTCACCTCGGCTCAGCAAGCGGCCGCCACCCCGGGGGCGCCCACCCCCGTTGCGACCACGCCGACCGCCCCACCGCCGCCGGCGAGCCTGCCCACGGCCCCGCCGCCTTCCAAAGGATCGCCCACCGGCGCGATGCCCAGCGGCGCCCCGGGCGACGCCTTGCTCTCGACACCGCTGGCGGCGCCGCAACCCGCGATCACGCGCATCACCGTCGCGGACCGATCCCGCGCCGGCACCGGCGCGCCGGTCGCGAACACCGGTGTCAATCCGGACCCGGCCTCGGGCAGCACGTCGCAAGCGCTTGCCCGGACCGTCGCCACCTTCCTGCCGGTGAGTTTTACCCGCGGCACGCTGCTGGGCGGGCTGGATGCGCCGACCGGCGGCCAGTCCCAGTCCAATCCCCACCCGGTCCTGATCCGCCTTTCAGACAACTCGGTCCTGCCCAACCGCTTTCGCGCCGAATACCGCGAGTGCTTCGTGA
Source organism: Betaproteobacteria bacterium (assembly GCA_016709965.1). Lineage (NCBI taxonomy): Bacteria > Pseudomonadati > Pseudomonadota > Betaproteobacteria > Rhodocyclales > Azonexaceae > Azonexus > Candidatus Azonexus amarohabitans. Next base: position 1,203,798 of record JADJLT010000006.1, on the reverse strand, counting down.
TCGCGGCCGGCTACGGCGACATCAGTTCCGAGCGCGCCTACCTGCGCACCGAGAGCCTGTCCTGCGTGCGTACCGACGGCGCCACGCTGGAAGTGAAGATCCAGGGCAGCGTCTATGGCGAGGACGGTAAGGTCGGCATGCGCGGGCGGCTGGTCACCAAGCAGGGCCAGATGCTCGCCAATGCGCTGCTGGCCGGCGTCGTCAGCGGCATCGGCCAGGGCCTGGCTACTTCGTCGACGGAATACAGCACCTCGGCGCTGGGCACGGTCGCCAGCGCCTCTGGTGCCGAGGCCTACCGCGCCGGTCTCGGCAGCGGCGTCGGCAAGGCGCTGGACCGGCTGGCCCAGTACTACATCAAACTCGCCGAGAACACCTTCCCGGTCATCGAGGTGGATGCCGGCCGCGATGTCGACGTGGTGATCACCAAGGGCGTGCGCATCGACGTCCCCATGACGGCGGGCGACCCGTCTTCCGCGCGCCTCGCCCACTCCCCGAATTTCCCCAACACCCCCGAAACCCGCTATCTGGAGACCTCCGACGATGGCAACTACTGAACCCCTGCGCCGGCCCCGGCGCGTGCTCGTCGCGGCCTTGAGCGCGACACTCCTGGGAACGTTCGCCGGCGCCGACGCCGCCACGCCCGACGAAAAGCGCCTGCGGGCGGCCTTGCAGAAAGCGCATCCGGGCACGCACTTCTCCGAAGTCACCCGCTCGCCCATCGGCGGCCTATATGAAGTCTGGATGAACGGCAACGTGGCCTACGTCTCGGCCAACAACCCGCGCTACTTCCTCTTCGGCCGCCTGTTCGATACCGCGACCCTGCGCGATACCACCGGCCCAAAACTGGCGCAGGCCAACCGCGTGAATGGCTCCCAAGGATCGGCCTCAGAAACCGCTCGCACGGCGGCGGCCGGCGTCCGCTTCGATCGACTGCCGCTCAGTGATGCGATCAAGACGGTCCGCGGCAATGGCCAGCGCAAAGTGGCCGTCTTCAGCGATCCCAACTGCCCCTACTGCAAGCAACTCGAGTCCGAACTGGCCAGCCTCGACAACGTCACCCTCTACACCTTCCTCGTCCCCTTCCAGGGCGAGGCCAAGCCGATCGCCATCTGGTGCGCGGGGGATCGCGCAAACGCCTGGCAGCGCCTGATGCTGCACGGCGACAATAGTGCGCTCAAGACCGATGCCGCCTGCGACCACCCGATCGCCCGCAACCTGGCACTGACCCACCAACTCGGCGTCCAGGGTACACCCACCCTGATCTGGGCGGACGGCAGCCGCACCGAGGGCTTCGTGGGACGCGCGGTGCTGGAAGCACGGCTCGCGCAGATCTCTTCACCAGCGACGCCGCAAACCACCGCGGAGCAGCAGCCATGAAGACGCTCTTGCTGCGCATCAGCGCCCTCTGCCTGCTGCTCCCCTTGGGCGCGTGCATGAACATGTCCGGATTGGGCGGCGACTCGAAGTACGCCTGCAAGGCCCCCGCGGGTGTCGCCTGCGACTCGGTGTCGGGTACCTACGCTAACGCCGTCCACAACAACCTGCCCAGCCAACGGGCCAAACGGTCGGCCGCCCCGCGAAAAGAGGCATCCGAAGCGAATCCGCCCGAATCGGCCCTGCCAGCCCCATCGTCCGTCGACGCCAGCGTTTCCGACACGGCCGGCACGCCCCGCCCGTTGCGCTCCCAGGCCCGCCTGCTGCGCTTGTGGATCAAGCCCTGGGAAGACGCCGACGGCGATCTCTACGACCAAGGCTACGTCTATGTTCAGGTGGACAACGGCCAGTGGCTGATCGACCACGTGCAGCGCCAGATCCGCGACGCCTATGCGCCACTCAAGGCGCCACCGAAGTCAGCAACGGAAAGCACCGGCGAGCCGAACGCCGGCACCAACGCGCCGGCCACGCCGATGTTGCCGCAACGGCCCCCGTTCGCTTGGCCCAATGCCAACAGTTTGCAGTGAGGTCGCCATGAACGCCCCCCACCGCACTCCCCCGAGCGGCCCCCATCGCGACCGCCGGCAGGCGCAGCGCTTCGCCTTCGCCCAGCCCGTGGATACGCCGGCCGAGCAGTTCGCCAACTGGCTGCCCTATTACGCCTATCTCGCCCCCGAAAAAATCTTCGTCAACCGCGACAGCATGGGCGTCATGCTCGAGCTCATGCCGCAGTCGGGCGCCGACGAGCGCATGGCGGAAGTCCTGGTCTCGCTCTATGCCAACTGTCCGCCCGGCACCGGTATCCAGTTCCACCTGTTCGGCTCGCCCCAGGTGCGCACCCAGTTGCGCCACTACGCGAACCTGCGAGTCGAGGACGAGGATCAGGCGGAGCAGGCCAAAGAATGGGGCCGGCCGGCCCGCAACGCCAACCTGTTCAGGAAGCTCGCCCGCCAGCGCGTCGGCCACCTGCTGCAGGGCGCACAGAAGTCGCTCACCGCCGGTTTCCACTACACGATCCGGGATTTCCGCTTGATGCTGAGCATCGCTTTTCGCGGCGACCCCGAGGATCTCAACAAGCGCGACGAGTTGATGGCGCTGCGCGATTCCCTGTCGTCCACCCTGCGCTCGGCCTCGCTCCCCAACCGCGTTTGCGATGCCGCCGATCTGATCAACTGGTGTGCCCTCTTCACCAACCCCGACCGCATCTCCCAGACCGATGCGCCGGACCTGCACTACGACGACGGCCGCGAACTGCGCGACCAGATCGTCGACTTCGACACCATCCAGGACCCGCATCCGAGCGGCCTCACCCTGTGGAAGGAAGCCAGCCCCGACGTACTGGAGGCACGCTTCTTCTCGATCAAGAGTTTTCCGGAACGCTTCGCGCTGTGGCAGATGGGGTCCCTCATCGGCGACCTGATGCAGCCGGCCTTGCAGTACAGCGCGCCCTTTCTGCTGACCCTGGGCGTGCAGGTGCTGGACCCCAACGTCACCAAGTCGGTGGTCACCGCCAACCATGTGCGGGCCACGCAGAACGCCAAGTCGAAGATGGCCGACGTGATGCCGGACGTGAATAAGAAGCTCCAGGACTGGACGGCGGCAGCGGATGCCATCGACACCGGCGGCAGCCTGGTGAGCCTGTATCACCAGTTGGCGCTGTTCACCGCCCCGAACAAGGCGGTCGCCGCCCACGAAGCGGCCAATGCCATCTGGCGCGGCCGTGGCTTCCAGTTGAACGCCGACGCCTACATGCACCGCCAGGCGCTGCTGGCGAGCCTGCCGATGACGCTGACCGAGAAATTCCACCGGGACCTGGTCAAGATGCGCCGCGTCACGCGTAAGACCATGGCCAATGCCATCCACATGGCGCCGCTGATCGCCGAGTGGCGCGGCACGCGCACCCCGGCCCTGGTCTTCGGCGGCCGGCGCGGCCAGCTGATGACCCTGGACATCTTCGACAACGATCTCGGCAACTACAACTTCGCCATCATCGGCGCGCCGGGCTCGGGCAAGTCGGTGCTGATGAACGAGATGGCCTGGTCCTACCGCGCCATCGGCGCCAAGGTCTGGATGCTCGACCTCGGCCGCAGTTTCGAGAAGTTGTGCCGCAAGGCCCAGGGCACCTACATCGAATTCCGCCCCGACGTGGACATCTGCCTCAATCCCTTCACCCACATCGTCGACATCAACGAAGACATCGACATGCTGGTGCCCGGCATCGCCAAGATGTGCTCGATGCAGCACACCCTGGAGGAAGTCCAGTACAAGGCCATCTCGGCCATGGTGTTGAAGCTCTGGCGGGAATACGGCAACGAGCTACGCATCACGGGGCTGCGCGACGCCTTCAAGGGCGGAACCATCGAAGAACTGGGCGTGGTGGGCGACCAGCGCATCAAGGACCTCGCCATCATGCTCAACCCCTACGCCAAGGGCGGGCAGTACGAGCGCTTTTTCGAGGGCAAGAACAACGTCGATTTTTCCAACGACTTCATCGTCATCGAGAACGAGGAGTTGAAGCGCCGCCCCGACCTGCACGCGGTGGTCAACATCCTGCTGCTGCACCGGATCACCGGCGAGATGTACCTGACCCGCAACCGGCGCAAGGTGCTGTTCGTCGACGAGCTGAAGCAGCAACTCGGCGACATCGGCGCCGACGATCCGGTCAAGGCCGCCGTGATCGAGGAAGCCGCCCGGCGTGCCCGCAAGTACGGCGGCGCACTCGGCACCGCGACCCAGAGCGCCGACGACTACTACGGCTCGGCGCAGATGGAAGCGGCCTTCAACTGCTCGGACTGGGTCTTCCTGCTGCGGCAGAAACCGGAGTCCATCGAGATGCTCGACCGCAAGGGCCGGCTCACCATGGACGAACCGAAGAAGCGGCTGTTGAACTCGCTGCGCACCGAGGCCGGCGTGTTCTCCGAGGTGTACATCTCCTCCCCCGTGGGCGAAGGCGTCGCCCGCAACATCCTCGATCCGGCGACCCACCTGCTCTTCTCCAACAAGTTGGAAGACAACGCGCCGATCGACGAATTGCGTGCCCAGGGCCTGTCCATCGACGAGGCGATCGGCGAACTGCTGCGCCGCCGGGGGCATAAAGTATGAAGACGACCGTTCTCCAATGGCTGGTCCAGGGCCTGATCACCCTGTTGGTGGTGGGCGCCTCGCTCGCGGCTTACGACCGCGTGGTGCTGCGGCCGGCGCTGGTCATCGGCGTGGTCGATGTGGCCGAGGTGTACCGCGCCAAGGAAGCCGAGTTCACCCAGATCCTCACCAAGGCAAGTTCGGAGGAAGACCGCCAGAAGGCGCTCAACATGGCCCGGGCCTTCGCCCAGCGCCTGCCGCTCGCCCTCGATGAGTTGCCGCGGGAATGCAACTGCCTGGTGATCCTCAGGACCGCCGTGGCCGGACCGACGCCGAATACCGTCGACCTGACGGCACAGTTGCGCAGAAAGGTGGCAGCGCCATGAACCCCGAACCGATCCAACAGGCGCAACCGCGTGCCGCGTCGAACCCCGGCAGAGGGCGGCGGGCCGTCAAACATTTTGCCGATTTCCTGTGCCATGTGCGCCGGCGCTGGTATGTCTACCTGCCGATCTTGGCGATCTGGGGCTTGGCCTATGCCCGGCTCTTCATCGATGCGACGCCGCGGCTGCCCGTGCTCTTCAACTGGACGCCGAGCCTGCCGTATCGCATCGCCTGGCTGGTGCATGGACCCCACCCCCTGCGGCGCGGCGACTTCATCGTCTTCTCGTTCGACGGTGAGGCGCAGGCGCGTTACCCGGGGCTGCGCGGCCAGCCCTTCTTCAAGATCGTGCGGGGCTTGCCGGGCGATGCCGTGACCGTCGCCGGTCGGCACGTGGCGATCAACGGCGAGGAGGTCGGCGTGGCCAAGCTGCAGGCCTACGACCATAGTCCGCTGGACCCGATTACGCCCACCGTCATCCCGCCCGGGCACTACTACGTGCAGGGCACCAGCCCCGACTCCTTCGACTCGCGCTACCAGGACAGCGGCCTGGTACGGGCCGAGCAGGTGGTCGGTGTCGTGGTTCCGCTGTATTGAAAGGCGCGCCATGACCAAGGCCCTTCTGCTCCTCGCGCTGCTCGGCCTCTTGACCCAGCCGGCCGCCCGGGGCCAGTCCAGTCCGGCCCGCGGGCCGATCCACGGGACGCCGACGACGCCAGGGATCAATGACATGCCGCTGGCCGACTATCTCGGCCTCCTGCGGCAAATCGCCCCCGCCGCCGAGGCGGGGACCAAGGACTATCTCGCGGCTTTCGAGCGGCGCTGTGGCCGGGCACTCACCGCGACCGAGTTGCGCCAAGCGATATCGGACGGTGACGGCGATCCGGTGCTGATGGGACTGATCCGTGCCAGCCACCTGCGCGATACCGCCGCCCGCGAACCACTCGCCGGACAGATCCGTTGCCCGACCAGGGGGCGCGATGAAACGCTGCATCGTGTCCGCTCCCCTGGTGCTCGGTCTGATGCTGGGCGCGGCAGGCGTGCGGGCCATGGATCTGGGCGTCATCGGGCCGACCTACGAGATCAGCGAACCCCATCTGCTCCAGATGATCGATCAGCGCCTGCGCGAGAAGGAACGCAGCGGCGAACTCGGACGCCTGGAAGCAGAAGCCCGGAAGCGGAGCATCGCGACCGTGAAGAATCCGCCGCCGGTCACCGGCCTGCGGCCGACCGACACGGTGCGGACCTTCTACTTCGACCCGAGCTTCACCCTGGATCGCAACCTCCTCGGCCCCCAGGGCGAATTGCTGTTTGCCGCCGGCACGCGCAAGAACCCGCTGGAGGTGGTGTCGCTGTCCCGGCACCTGCTGTTCTTCGATGCCCGCGACCCGCGTCAGGTCGGCCGCGCCCGGCAGTTGATCGCCCTCTACCAGGGCCGGGTGAAGCCGATCCTGGTCGGCGGCTCCTACCTGGACCTGATGCAGGCCTGGCACCTCCCGGTTTACTACGACCAGCAGGGCCTGCTCACCCGCCGTCTGGGCATCACCCAGGTGCCGGCGCTGGTATCGCAGGAAGGGCTGCGGCTGCGTATCGACGAATTGGCGGTGTCCCCATGAATGCCCATCGCGGCCTCGTTCCTTTCCTGCTCGCCGCCGTGCTCGCCTGCGCGGCCGGCCCCAGCCTCGCCGCCGGTGCGGCCACCTGCACCGGCAAGTTTCCCAATCCGATCACCGATATCTGCTGGTCCTGCATCCTGCCGATCAGCATCGGCGCCGCGCGCATCGCCAACTTCGGCGACCAGGAGGACACCGACAACCCATCGAGCCCCGTCTGCAGTTGTGGCGTCAATCCGGTCATCGGGCTCTCCATCGGCTTCTGGGAGCCCGCACGGCATGTCGAGGCGGTGCGCAAACCCTTCTGCCTGGTATCGCTCGGCGGCATCGATCTCGACCCGGGCATTCCGGCGCCGGAAGCGGCGCGCTTCACGCGCCCCGAAGGCGATGGCGACGGCGGCAGCTTCTACCAGGCGCACTTCTACGTGAACCCGGTGATGTACTGGCTGGACGTGGTGACCGACTTCCCCTGCCTGGAAAAGGGCTCCTTCGATCTCGCCTACCTCACCGAGGTCGATCCCCTGTGGGCCGACGACGAACTCACCCTGATCCTCAATCCGGACGCCGTGCTCTTCGCCAATCCGGTCGCCATCGCCGCCTGCGCGGCCGACTGCGTCGCCGCCTCGGTCGGCTTCGGCCTCAAGGAGCTCTTCTGGTGCGCCGGCTGCCAGGGGTGGCATTTACCCCCTCGACGGCCACGTGCCCTACCACCTGGGCGGCGTGCGCACCGCCGCGCTGATGGCCCAGCGCCTGACCGCCAAGATGCACCGCGAACTGATCGCCTGGGGCTGGCACGGCACGCCCGGCCTGTGCGGACCGTACTTCGAGCCGGTCATGGACAAGACTGCCTACAAGACCCAACTCACCTATCCGATCCCCAACACCGACAAGGAGGCCGGCCGCTGCTGCCAGCCCTTCGGCCGCACCACGGTGCTCTGGGGCGCCGGCAAGGAATATCCGGTGCGCGGCGAGGACTTCGCCTTCATGTTATTTCGCAAGAGGAACTGCTGTGTGGGCTTCTGATTTCCGTCTATCTGCCCGTGCCCTCGGCCTCACCGCCGCGCTCGTGGCGAGCGCGCAGGCCCTGGCGCAAAACCCGCCGGTCATCACCGACGCGGACATCGAACGGGTCCGCCGCGAGACGCCCACCGTCACCGACCAGGACATCGACGCGGCGCGGCGGAAGTACGGCATGCCCAGCGATGCCGAACTCCGATATGCACCGGTGCCGACCCCCAACGTCGAGGCGCTGCCCCAGCCCCTCAGCCGCACCCCGATCGACCTCGAAGCGCTGGCACGGGGCTACGCATCGCAAGCCGATGCAATGACTCAGGCGCAGGGGCTGGCGACTGGGCCCGGGCTGTTGGTGTTCGTCAGCCTGTCCATGCCCCGGCCCACGCTGCAACGCCTGGTCGACCAGGCCGCGCGTGCCAAGGCTTCGATCGTCCTCCGGGGCTTCGCCAACGGCTCGCTGCGCGACACCGTCGCCCAGGTGCAGGGCCTGATCGGTTCCCGCCAGGTGGCGGTGCAGATCGATCCCCTGGCCTTCGACCGCTACGCCGTCACCCGGGTACCGACCTTCGTGCTGGTGCGCGACGGCACCCGCCCGGTTGCCTGCGCCAGCGGCAGTTGCGCGCCGGCCGACAGTTTCCTGCGGACCTCCGGCGACGTGAGCCTGGACTACGCGCTGGAACACATGCGGCGCTCGGCACCCGGGTTCGGCCCGCCCGCCGACACCTTCCTGAAACGGATTCGGGGATAGGAGCGAGCGATGCGCCGCTGGGTCACCTGGATCACGCTCTTCTGCTTCATCACGACGCAGACCGCCGCCGTCGCCGGTCCGTTCGAGGAAGGCACCGCCGCCGGGCAGGCGGCCAATCCCGTCATCCGGGGGACGGTGAATACGCCGAGTGCATCGAGTGCCGTGCCGGGCTACACCACGACGCCACCGGAAACCACCTACTACGGCCAGCCCAGCCTGTCGGGGGCGGCCAATGCCCGCCTGGCCGCCTGCGCCACCAGCACCGACGATCCCGTCTGCCAGGCGCAGCGCGGTGCCGTGACTTCGGCCAACACGCCGCGCCCCCCGGTCTCGGCCTACGATCCCGCCGTCGCCGCCGCCCGCGATATCGCAGGCAATCCGTCGAGCGTGCTGGGCAGTCTCGCCGACTATTACTCGGGTTGCACCACCGCCGAGGTCACCACGCCCGCCGGCGCTACCACCAAGGTCTGCAACCGTTACAGCGGTGTCGGCAACTACACCACCCAGCGCGACCTCACGGTCCAGGTCGAACTGCTGCCCAGTTGTGCCGAAGGCACCTGGTTCGCCCACGGCCAGGTCAACCGCAACGGTGCCGACTACATGGTGGCCGAGGCGCAATGCCGCATCCGCGCCGACGGGTTGCAGCGTTTCCGCTTCTACGCTGCCGGCGGCATGGGCGCCTGTATCGGCTGGCAGGCGCTCGACCTGCCGATCGCACCCGCCACCCAGGCCGCCTATGTCACCGACCTGTCGCCGCATTGGCAGGGCTACTGCTGGCGCCCCTTCAAGGTCGTCATGATGCCGGGCTCGGGCTGCACCGCCGGGAGTTGCAACTACACCTTCCAGTTCGGCACGCCGGTCTATGCCTGCCCCGCCGGAACGGTGCGCGGCGATACGCTGAGCACCTACTGGGCCGGCATATTCCTCACTGCTGGTGCGGCCGACCAGTGCTTCACCCTCTCCGTCCCCGACGCCGAGGCCGGCTGTCCGGGCGGCAGCACGACAATCTACGACGAAGCCGGGGGGCAGTGCGCCCTGCCGGCGGGGCCCGCGACCCTGGTCGGTGCCTCCGGTTGGAGCCTGCCCTTGTCATTCGTCCAGCCGACCATGGAGCAGCACGAGACCGACGTCTGGGTCGACAGGAGCGCCACGCTGACCGAGGGCGGCCGCTGCACCGTGACCACCGCCGACCGCTGCGTCGACGGCCCCGCCACCAAGACCATCGACGGCCGCGCCGTCACGCGCGCCTGCTGGTCCTATGAGCGTACCCTGACCTGCACCGCGGGCGCCCCGGTGGACGAGTGCGCCCCACTGGCGAGCAGCGGTTGCACCCCGGCGACCAGCACCTGCAAGCAGATGAATGCGGCGACCGGGTTGTGCGAGATCACCCAGGACACCTACACCTGCCCGGTCGCCGCGCAAACCGCCACCACCGCCTCGAACTGCCCCGCCAACGTCTATTGCCTGGGCTCGAACTGCTTCAACACCAGTTACACCAACGACGCCGACTTCGCCCGTTCGATGTCGCTGATGGAAGCCGCACGCGAAGCCGGCGTGTACCTCGACACCGACAACATGCAGGTGTTCAAGGGCGAGTCAAACAAATGCCGGGACCGGCTGTTCAAGAACTGCTGCTATTCCGACTCGGCCGGCGCCGGCATGACCAACCAGAGCCTGTTCGGTACGGGTTCGCGCCTCGTCTATGACGTGCTGATGAACGCCGACAACCGCGAGTTCCTCTACCAGGGCATGCAGGCGCTGCTGATGAGCGGCGGCTTTTCCGGCAGCTTCACGACCTATGGCGTCACCGTCGCCATCAACGGCACCGCGCTGCCGGCCAGTTCGGTCGTGCTCTACTCCGGCGACGGCCTGGTGGTCGCCTTCGATCCCTGGTCCCTGGCGATCGCGGTGGTGATCTACATCATCATGTCGATGTCGTCCTGCAACGAGGAGGAAGGCAAGGTCGCGATGAAGGAAGGGGCCGGCCTGTGCCATAGCGTCGGGACCTATTGTTCGTCGTGCATCCGCATCCTCGGCGCCTGTGTCGCCTGCATCGAGCACACCACCGGCAAGTGCTGCTTCAACAGCAAGCTCGCGCGCATCGTCAACGAGCAGGGCCGCGTCCAGGTGGGCAAGGGCTGGGGCTCCGGCGAGAACCCTGACTGCTCGGGTTTCAGCATCGCGCAACTGCAGAGCCTGGACTTTGCGGCGATGGACCTTTCTGAATTCTATGCCTCCATCGTCCCGACGCTGCCCAGTGTCGGAACGATCCAGGGCAGCAACGCCTCGCGCCTCACCACCTGCTACTACGGACAGGGGAAATGCCAATGAAGCCTTTCTATGCCGTTGCGCTGCTCGCCGCATTCGCGTTGCCCGTCTTCGCCGACGACGTGCTCCGCACGCCGGTGCCCGACGCGCGCCCGGTGATGCTGGCCGCCCTCCAGGCGACCGACGGGCAGGCCCACGGCGTCCTCACCGGCGAGATGGCCGATGCGATCACGCGGCGCTTCGGTGCCACCTCGCCGATCTTCATCGACGTAACGACCGAGAAGCGCTACGCCCAACCGGGTTGCAGCCGGCTGAAGGTCACGTTCTGGCAAGACGGCGTTCTCCTGCCCGGCGCATTGAGCCCGCGCCGGCAGACGATGGACTTCGGCATCAACTACTGCCTCGACGGCCGGCCGCCGCAATCCCTGAAGTAGAGCCGATATGAAGCGCTTTTCGTTCCCCATCCCCGTCCGCTTGGCGCTGGTGCTGGCGCTGGCCTCGATGCTGGGCGCCAGCGCCGCGTCGGCCCAGGATGCCCAGGATACCGTTTCGAGCTACTGGTCCGACCGTTGGCGCGGTTGGCATTTCTATGAAGACCCCGTGCCCGAGGAACGGGAACGTCCGCCGCTGCCGGGCAAGGTGGTGCCCGCGGCGCCATCGGCTCCGCCCTCGAAAGCTCCGGAACTGGTCGAGTTCGAACGCCTGCAGAAGACGCTGGAGGATACCCGCAACATCGCCATCATGCGGCCGACCGAGGCGAACGTGCGCCGCTACATGGAACTCGAGTCCCGGGTCGTCGCGCGCGCATCCTATTTCGCCGACGTGGCGCAGCGGGTCGCCTGGGCCACGCCGGCACTCGATCCGACGCTGCAAGGCCGGCCGGTCAACGCCAAGGCACTGGAAGTGTTCGAGCAGACCGAGTGGGTGGATCGATCCCGTTCGATTGCCGAACTGGGCAAGGACCACGTGCTGTTCTTCTTCTACCGCTCGGACTGCCCGTACTGCCACGCCTTCGCCCCGACCCTGGCGACCTTCCAGGCGCGCCATGGCATCCAGGTGGTGGCCATCAGCGTCGATGGCGGCCCGATGCCTGGTTTCCCCAACGCGCGCCCGGACAACGGCATCGCCACCACCCTCAAGGTCACGCAGGTGCCCGCCGTCTTCCTGGCGCAGCCCTTCACCGGAAAAATCACGCCCATCGGCTTTGGCGTGCTCTCGGAATCCCAGTTATTGGAACGCATCGCCGTCGTATCCGGCCCGCAGGCCGAGGCGATGCTGCCCGGAACGATGCAACGTCTTGCCCTGCCGCAGGAGGCCCCATGAACCACCCCGACCATCCCCGTTGCGGCGCACCACCGCCTCGCTGCTGGCGTTGCTGCTGGTGATCTCGCCGCTGCCGCTGCGCGCCGGCGACCTGAACACCGAGGTGAATGACATGTTCAACAACCTGGGCGCCATCGGCAACTACACGGCCCCCGGGGCCTTCCGCGGCCAGACCTTCAATACCTACACCGGCGGCAACCTGATGATGCGCTCGCCCAACAAGGTCTATCAACTCGCCGCCATCCAGTTCCCCAGCGCCAAGGCCGGCTGCGGTGGCATCGACGTCTTCGGCGGCAGCTTCAGCCACATCTCGGCGACCGAGTTCAAGAACATGCTGAAGAACATCACGGCCGCCCTACCCGGCATCGCTTTCCAGTTGGCGCTCGAAGCGGTCTCGCCGCTCTTGGGCGGGCTGACCAAGTGGGCCAAGGGGCTGGAGACCTGGATCAACAATGCCCGCATCAACTCGTGCGAGACCGCCAAAGCCATCGTCAGCACGGCCGCCGAATCCGTCGGCTACAGCTCGCAGGAAACCTGCGCCGACCTCGCCGTCGAGATGGGCCTGGAGAGCGACCGGGATGCGGCGCGCCGGCGTTGTGGCTCCGACCGGCCCAGCATCCTGGCATCGGCGCGTTCCTCCACCGATCCGAACGTGAAGAACAAGGCCCCCTTCGTCGGCAACCTGACCTGGAAAGCGCTGCAGTACACGGGTTCCTACCTTGACGATCAGGAGCGCGAGGTGATCATGAGCCTGGTCGGCACGATCATCTATTACCCGGAGGAATCGGCGCGCGACCCTGAGCCGATCGCGCCTACGCTCACGTCGATCAGCCAGTTGTTGTATGGCCAGAGTGCGGCGAGCGGCACGGATGTCATCCAGCACGTGCTGAAGTGCAACGACTACACCAACTGCGATGTGGTCACCCTGAACACCGGGTACACCCACACCCCCTTCACGGCCAAGGTCGAGGCCATGATGCGCTCCATCGCCGAGAAGATCACGACGCGCACCGCCATTCCCAACAACTCATCCGAGGTCGGCTTCGTGAACCAGACCACCGAGCCCGTCTACAAGATGCTGTCCATCGGCACCAGCATCCCGGGCTCCGGCCTTGCCGACAGCCTGATCGCCCAGTATCGCGACGTCATCGCCGCCGACTACGCCTACGTTTTTCTGGAGCGCAACCTGCGTCTGGGCATGGCCGCTCTCGACAAGAACTACACGCTGCAGCAGACGCAACGTGACCAGGCCAACCAGATCCGCCAGCGCGCGCAGGCCATGCTCCTGCAACTCTCGCAGGAAAAGAACCTGCTCTACCAGAAGGTGGGTTCCTTCCGGGCCGTGGCTAGCCACCTGGAACAGCTCGAGCGCCAACTGCGCTCCAGCATGCCGCAGCACGTGATGGACATGCTCGGCCAGCAGGCCGCCTATCTGGCGCAGTAGCGCCGACGGGATTGCGCGAGGAGACGGAGCGCCATGTGGGAAATCTACGCTTACCAGAATGCCGACAGCCTGTTCGGTGTCTTCAATGCCGCCGCTGCCATCCATGCATCGGGCGACTATGCGGCGGCGGTCGCCGCCGTAGCCTTCTGCGGCTTCGTTGCGGCGCTCATCGCCTACGCATTCGCCCCAGAGAAGCTGCAGGGCTGGAAGTGGCTGGGCACGGTGGTGCTGGTGTTCTCGGTGCTGATCGTACCGAAGGTCACCATCGGGATCGTGGACAAGACCGGCGGCGCCGCGGTCAAGGTGGTCGACAATGTGCCCTTCGGGGTCGCCGTGCTGGGCAGCCTCACAAGTACCATCGGCAACACACTGACCGGCCTCTTCGAGACGGCTTTCCTGGTCATCCCGGGCGCGGGGGCACTCCCGGCTGAGCTGAGCTACCAGCAGAACGGCCTGATGTTCGGCAACCGCCTGATCCGAGAGACCGGCAACGTGGTGTTCCAGGACCCGGCGTTTCGTACGGACCTCATCAACTTCATCCACAACTGCACGACCTACGACCTGATCGACGGCACCCTCGATCCGGCAGTCTTTTCCGCCTCGGATGATGTCTGGCCGCTGATGGCCTCGCCCAATCCGGCGCGCTTTTCCACGCTGACCGCCGCGGGTGGCAGCGTCGGGGTCGACACCTGCCCCAACGTTTACCAGAGCCTCAACGGGCGACTGCCGGCGCAGATCACTCGTATCCAGGGGCGGCTCGCCTTCCAGCTCAACCCGACCTTGCCGGGCGCCGCCGCTGCGGCGGCCATCGCCGGCCAAATCCAGCAGGCCTATCTCAAGAACAGTATCGCCACTGCCTCGTCCACGGCGGCCGACCTCATCCGGCAGAACGCCATGCTCAACGCGATCGAGGACACCAGCAAGATCGTCGGCCAGAAGGTCAACGATCCAGCAGCCATGGTGCTCGCCGTCGGGCGGGCCCAGGCCGTGGCCCAGCAGAACGCGACCTGGCTCAACTACGGCAAGGTGGCCGAGCAGGCCCTGCCGGTTTTCCGCAATGTGGTCGAGGCGGTGACCTACGCGATGTTCCCGCTGTTCGTGCTGCTGCTCCTGCTCACCAGCGGTCGCGAGACGATGCTGGCCTTCAAGGGCTACGCCGCCGTGCTCATCTGGATCCAGCTCTGGCCGCCGCTCTACGCCATCCTCAACTACATGGCCTCGATCTACGCGGCCTACGATCTGGCGGCCGCGGCGGATCTCGGAACGGGCACCAAGGCGTTGGCCCTGCAGACAGCCTCGACGATCTACTCGCGCGCGATTTCGGGCGAGGCCGTCGTCGGCTACCTCGCGATCAGCATTCCCTTCATCGCCTGGGCCGCATTGAAGCGCATGGAAAACTTCGGGACGGCCCTGGTCGGTGGCCTGTCGGGCCTGCAGGCGATGATCTCGGGGGGAACGTCGGCCGCTACCGTCGGCAACGTTTCCATGGGGAACGTGGGGATGGACCAGATGCAGTTGGCGCCCAACCGCACGTCGGCTTTCATGGGCAGTTGGCAAAACGATCTGAGCGGGAACACGTTCTCGTCGAATGCGCTGACCGGGCGAACCGCCGTCAGCCTGCTGCGCAACCAGGGATTTGCATCCCGAATGGTCTCGATGCGCGTGTCCGAGCAGGACGTGACGCAGGCCAGTCGGCAAGCCGACGCCGCGCGTGGCGAGGCAATTGCTGCGAATACCGAGCGATCAGCTGCGCTCTCGGAGACATTTACGCGAGGCTTGGCAAAGCTACGGTCATCTCGACACAGCAGCGGTACGGCCTCCAGCAGTTTTGAGCAGATGGGCGAGACGCTGAACCGGCTGGATCAGATTTCGAAGAACGTGGCGAACAGCACGGGTTTGACCCAGAGCCAGGTGGCACAGATCGCTTTCGGCGTAGCGGGACGTCTTGGTTTCAATTCACCTGTGGCCGGTCTTGAACTCCAGGCCCGCGGCGGGAAGAGCTACTCGACTGGGCTATCTGCGAATGAACAGAAGGTATTGAGCAACCTCACCCAGGATCAGATAGCCGAGTTTAAGCAGTTTGGCGACCGCGTCTCGCGCGACACCAGCGTCATGACGAGCATCTCCAATGACGAGAGGGAGGCGCAGGAGTTGTCGGCGCGACTCTCCAGTGCTGTCACCCGATCAGAGCGCGCCGATGCGAGTCTTGCGACCAGAACGGCTTTCGCGGAGCGACTCTCGGTAGCCAAGGACAAGGGTGAGGCGATCTCGATCGACATTGCCCAGGATCCCCATAACATGGACATGTTCCTGCGCTACGCGGAACGGTACGGAGGCGACAGCGCGGCTGCGTTGACCATGTTCGATGCGGAACTGGCCCGGCAAGGCCTCAAGCCGAACCGGGTGTTCTCCGATGGAGCAGCGATGCCAAGCTCGTTCGACGATGTTCGAGATCTGCACCAGCGCCAGTCCAACGATCCTGCACTATCACCGGATCTGGCCGCCAACAACGCCGCGAACCGTGCAAAGGCAGCTCAAGCCCATCGCACGGCCGCACATCAGCCCTCCCCTGCCCCGTCATCGCCCATCCGCGACGAAGTACGAGAGCAAGGCGATAGCATCAAGCAACAGGCCGAGGCGGCTTCGCCGCAATTCGATGCCAAGGCGAGAATCGTGAAGACCGAGGACGGCACCTTGTCCACGGAAAAGTCCCTACTCGGGAGCGCCGCGAATCAAGTGAAGAATGACGCAGCCACGACTGCCACCGCCGTAAAGGATGCGGTCAAAGACCTCCTTCGCAAGGACCGCTAGTCATTCGAGCATGCCGCCTGTCCCCCCATGCGTCTTTATGTCGGGGGACGCTGGCTTCATGAAGGGTGGATGATCTTCATCACGCCAGTAGTTGTCCATTCGATCTTCATCCGCCGTACCATGTCCGCGCAAGGCGTCGATCTCCGGCGAAGGCTTGCGCTTCGCTTGCCGCCCAATTCCCGATAGGGCGCCACCCACCGCACCTCCTGCAACCGCCCCAAAGAACATGAGCACCAAACGCGTGCCCCAGTCCTCCTTGATGCCAAACATCAACGCTAGGGCCATCCCGGCGGCAACGAAGCCTATGAAAATCAGTTTTCTCATTTCGATCTCCTAGATTGAATCTACCTCTGATGACAAGAGTTTCAAATCCCAGACGCGACCGATCGTGCATCACCATTACCAAGGCCCAGAAATTCGGGGAGCTTTAGTTATTCGCTCAAACACCAATATTCACTGCGCAGCGAACATTACGTTTCATCTGGCAATACACGTACCACCTGCGGCACCCCCAAATTTCAGCTCTCGTTCCTTCCCCGACATTCCCTCCCAAGGTTCTGAGCACTATCGGCAGCGGCAAGCATGTGGAAACAGCGAGAAGCATGGAGGGCACCAGCGTATGAGGTCATAGCCCCAGGCCTCAGGAGACAGAGCTCCCGGAAGGGCTCAGCAAGTCAATTTCACCAACCTACGCGATTTCAACGTTCGTTGAAAGTCGCTAATTGAGTGAAATACCACTTGACAATTTCACTACCGATGGTACTTTCAGCGAATGCTGAAAGCGCCTGACTCAATGAAACCGTTGGAAGACCGTGCTGCGGAAGCACTTCGTTTGCTGCTGCAGCAAGTGCCCGTGATCAAGCTCGTGGACATCGAACAGGAGTCCCTTGGGCCTGATCGTGGCGTCGACATCGTGGCGCATATCGAGGTATCCGGTCGGCGCCATGCGTTGGTCTGTGAGGTGAAGGCCAACGGCCAGCCGCGCCATGTTCGGATGGCCCTGCTCCAGTTGCGCAACTACGTGGCTCATCACGCGCAGGATGCCACGGCCGTTTTCATTGCTCCCTATCTGTCGCCCGAAGCCCAAGCACTGTGTGGTGAGCAAGCGGTCGGCTTTCTTGACCTGGAAGGCAATGCCCGTTTGCTGTTCGACACGGTCTTCATCGAACGTCAAGTGGCGAGCAGACCGGTTGTCGAGCGGCGCGAACTCAGGTCGCTGTTCAAACCGAAATCCGCCCAGGTGCTGCGGGTGATGCTTCGAAAGCCCAGCCGGGCCTGGCGGGTTACCGAACTGGCGGAGATGGCTGATGTCAGCCTCGGCCACGTTAGCAACGTACGCGCCGGTCTGCTTGACCGGGAATGGGCGCAAGTGTCCGACGATGGCCTATTTCTGTCTGAGCCTGAGGCATTGCTGGATGCCTGGCGAGATGACTACGAGCCACCACCCGGCAAGCGCATGACCTTCTATACGACGTTGCATGGCAGCGCTTTTGAAGAAGTTGCGCGCCAAGTGCTCAACTCAGATCGCAAGACAGGTCAGGCTGCTTTCGCGTCCTTCTCGGCGGCCCACTGGCTGGCGCCGTATGGCCGAACCGGTACGCAATACTTCTATGCGGACGACGCCGGCCTCGAACGGCTCCAAACCGCATTGAAATTGTCCTCGGTCTCCAAAGGCGAAAATGTGGTGGTGACCCTGCTCAAAGATCCCGGTCTGCTCCGCGACACTGTCGAGCCGGCGCCAAGCGCAATCTGCACCAGCCCGGTCCAGACCTATCTCGATCTGGCCGCCGCTGGCGAGCGGGGCCGAGAGGCGGCCGACCATTTGCGCCGCGAGAAGCTGACATGGCCGAAATGACGCCACATGAGCCGCAATCCGCGGCGGACTACGACGATCGCACGACAGCAGCTGTGAAGACGGTGCTGGTCGAGATCGGCCAGATCCTGGGAAGCTTCAAAGGAAAATTCGCCATCATCGGTGGCGCGGTCCCATGGTTGCTGCTCGGAAACGAGGACATGCCGCATGTCGGCACGCTCGATGTGGATCTTGGGTTGGACGCGGAAGCGTTGGGCGATGGCGAATACGCTACGCTCATCGACGCTCTACGGGGCCATGGCTATCAGCAACGTCGGGAGCTTCGGCGCTTTCAGCTCGTTCGCCAAGTCCCCACTGAAGATGGCGGCGCTCCGATCGACATCATTGTCGATTTCCTGATGCCCCGGGATGCCGAGATCGTCAAGAATGTCCCGCCGCTGATCAGCGACTTCGCGGTACAAAAAGCAGACGGCGCGGACTTGGCCGTTCGCTTCTATCAGTTGGTTGCGATCACCGGCCCGATGCCTGCCGGCGGCATGAACCGCGTCGAGATCGCGGTGTGTTCGATCCCTGCCCTTCTTGCCATGAAGGGGCATGCCATTGAAGGGCGCTACAAGCAGAAAGATGCCTACGACATCTACTACTGCATCCGGAACTATCCTGGAGGTCCGGAGACGCTCGCCGAGGAATGTCGGCCGCTCCTCGATCATGCCAGCGGTGCAGCCGGCTACGACTTCATCGCTGGTAAGTTCGATACCGTCGATGGCTTTGGGCCGACATGCGTGCGTCGATTCGTGGAAGACACGAACATCCTGGGCGATCGCTCCCCCGATCAATGGCAGCAAGACGCCTTCGGCCAGGTAGATGCCTGGTTGCGCGCACTAGGATTGAGGGGATGAGTGCCATATCTGCCGCGGCGGCTATTCGCAAACTGACAATCCAGCGTTTTCGAGGCATCGAAAAATTTAGGCTCTTCCGGCTTTTCTACGGAAGAAAGGGATGACCGATATCCCGGAGATCGTGTATCTACGCGGGTTTTCCAGGGCTCGTGCAGGGATGCAGCGACAAGCTATGGGAGCGGCCATCCCGACAGGGATTGATGCCCGTGCCACCTTTCATTGCGAAGATCTCATTGGCGAACACATCGGGTGCCACCTGTAGCAGCAGGCGCACGGTATCGGCATAGGCCTTATCCATGAGGCTTGAGAGTCAATAGCGTGCCGTCCTTGAGACGCGACATCCAGCGTTTATCGCTACCCACCCGCAAGGCATGCTGCTGCAGCAAGGCATCGGCATCTGCAACCTGGGTTTCACGAGCCCATGTGAGGAACAGGCGCACAGCCTTGACACTGGTACAACACGCCAGCAGTTTGCCCAGCATCTCCTTGCGCAGATTCCGCAAGCCATCGAAGACGTTACGTGCCTCTTCGAGCCCCTGGTGAGTCCCCACGTCATACAGCATCTCGAGAACCGCCCGTTCAGGGGCCGAAACTTTCAGGCCATCGGTCACACCCGGCGGCGTGGTCAGGCTCTGAACATCCAGTGACTCATCCGGCCAATCAAAGAGTCGCGCCCAGACGTAGCGTGCGGGAAATCGCATGGAGAACCAATCCGGCAACGAGAAGCGTACATTTCCCCACAGCACCAGGCGCTCACGGGGGCCAATATTGTGGCGGACGCCCTGCAGCGCAAGTGCGCTCTTTCCGGCGAGGTGTAGTCCGTCCACTCGACTCTGTAGTAGCTTGATCGCTCCAAGGGCATTCAGTTCGTCATTGGGGAACGCGTATACACCATACCCCAAGCGCTCTATCCAGCCCGCAGATGCATAGTAGGCGGCCAACTTGGCAGACACACCGAGGCGTTCGAGGTCGACGAGATCGAACGGTGCACCACGTGGCAGTTCAGTCTGAACGCGCTTGATTAACGAATGTTCTACAGTTCTCATAACACATGAACAATAGCACAAACTTCAAGCAAAACAGTTGAGGGTGATTAGATTTTGAACGCAACCAACCTGTTGAATATGACTCATGCTAAAAAATCTAATCATGGTGTCGTTTACGCGCCGGCAAGGTCATGGGTAAGGCGCCCAGCGGATCGCAACCGGGTAGATCACGGACCAGACTTTGCATCCACGTCGGCAGCACGTTGAAGCCATCGCGCAGGTCCTGGCAGATCGCGACCCTTTGGGTGGAATCGACGAGCAATTGGCTTAGTCGGTTCACGATGCAGTCACGGTCGGAGATCAGCGTGTCCTTCAGCCAATGTAGGGCCTGCACAACTCGCATGGCGGGACGATCAGCCCAATAAAGGCGACTGGGGGCGGTTTGCTTGAATTCGATGACGAGTTTGTCGAGTTTGATCGCCCGGCGACGTGCGTCGGTATGAATGGTGACACGAGCCGGGACGGCATCCGTCAGGCCAAGATCGTTGGCGGCGGTCATCCCATCCACCAGCAGACGCAGTTGGTCGCGCCGCGCGATGGCATCGACAATCGCGCGATAGTCGGGAGTGCTGGGACGCTGGGTCAAACGATTGATGCTGGGCTTGTCGTACAAACCTCGATCGATACGCCGCAGGTAACCCGCCAGCACCATGCGCTGGAGCGTCTTGTCGATTGCATCACGGTTGCCGAGATGTGCAAAGTCGGTCGGCACCCAGACATGGCCTGGACCGGCGGCATTGATTTTCGATGAGATGGCGGATTTGAGATCAGACATGGGACTCCTTGTCCGATATTTGTATAATTTTTTCAGACAGTTGGCAAAAAGACATGTCCGAAACTTGTAGATCTATTTCGGACATCTAGAGACAGCATGGGAGGAACTCATCCTGAAGCCATGGAAGACTGCCCTCATTCGTATCTCAAAACAGACAATCATGAACGCTTCGCTAAACGCTCTACGACTGACGGATCGAGTTCCCGGCGGGTCAGCAGTTCATTGATTGTCGACTGCCGGGACTTGAGCGCTTCGGCGACGAATACCCTTCGCTCCTCGATAACGGGCAGCACCTTCTCTCGCAGAAAATCTCGTTCGACCGGCAGTAGCCGTTCATCTCCAATTACTTGGGCAATGGCTTCCGGCAAGCCGGCGCTCATCCGTGACAAGACGCCGCGGACGAGCCTTGGCGCCACATCGGCCTCGTAGGCCATCGCATCCCAGTGCAGCCCTTCCACCCAGCCTGGCTTGTTCTCCCCGGCGATGGCCATGGACAGGGTTTGCCGAGGCAGATAGGCCTCGACGCAGAGCATGTCGTAAAACGGCGCCACCACAGCCTTCTGCCCTCGCATCAGGAAGGCAATGTTTTTGGCATGGGCGTCCAGGTTGCCGATCAGGTAGTTGAAGACGACCCACTGGATCACTGCATTGGCGGCTACGATGGGGCGTTCGATGAAGGCGCCCCGAAGCACCGCAAACAGCTGATGCAGCCCTAGCCCCCCCTCGCTCTCGTACTTCTTCGACGGCGCCACGCCCAAGGCCTGGCAGAGATCGATCTGGTGGATTCGCCGAAAGGCTTGGCCAGCCGCCGTCTCCCCACCGCCTGCCCATGCCTCCCGGTCGAACCGCTCAATGGCATAAAGCGGCTCCGGTAGATGCAGCAGGCCCACGGTAGGTACCGGAACCTTCAACGCCTGGGCAAGGCGCATGCAGAAAAATTCGTTGGCTGGACAGTGGGGAAAGTCCGCGCTGGCATTCTCCGGTTTGACGATGTGGGTCGATGGTGCCGAACCTTCGGGAAGGAACATCGCTCCGCTGGCGTCGATACGTAGCCCTAGTTTTTCCTGGGCACCGGCCAGGGACATGCGGATTTCTTCCCAGGAGGCCATCAGAGGAAGATTGCGCGTCCGGGATGCCTTGATTTTTTCCTGAAGCGCCACTGATGGTAGCGGAACCAGGATTTCCTCTGTCGCGGCTTCGACTCCTTCTGGGATCAGTGAAAGAGCACCCGCCGTGTCCTGTCCATGCCGAATCAGAAGGGCCCAGGTATCCCGCGGGTCGATCCGATCCCGGGCAGCCATCAAATCCCGCAACCGGCCTTCGGGCAAGAGGTTCTCGAAGAACCATTCGACCGGCCTAGCCTCTGCGGAGTCCTTGAATACCCGGATCGTCAACGGAAAATTGGGGGAGAGGGCATAAGCGTTCCACTCGGTCGCGTAGCCGAATTTCCAGCACCCCTCCTCGACTTCAAGGGTTCCGACCGGGATGCCGTTGGCCGAGACGGTCAAGGCGGTCATACGGCTTCACCCGGCAGTCGCAGCCTGATCTCGATGCCGAAGCGATTGCAGACCGCCAGCACTTTTCCAATCTGAGCGGTGGGCTTTCCTTGCTCCAGGCCGTTTAGAAATGGCAGACTGACGTTGCACAGCGCTGCAGCATCGCGTTGCGTCAGGCCCGATTCCTTGCGAACGACCCGAACGATCTCGCCCAGTTCGGCGACAGAGGAGATACCCAGGTCTCTGTCCAACATGCCCTCTCCATCAATGATCAACGATCATTGAATTTTGCTCGGCATTCGTGCTGATTGCAAGAAAACTCAACGATCGTTGATTATTTTTGCTGAGCCCTGCCTCACAATGGCCGCGCCTTGGCCACTATGATCAGTCAGGAATTTTCCGGGCAGTTGCTGCCAGCGCATCCAACAGGGCGCCTATATAGGCTGAACGCCAGTGGTGCGTTGCACATGGCGGACATGAGAGCCACCTACGCCGCGGAACGATGGCTGCACGCCCCTACCCTCTGCGACGGGGTAGCGCCTGCCAAGTGTTCCCCAATCGTTCCCCTGTACTCCAAAAAGCAAAGAGCCCAGTCCGAAGACTGGGCTAACTGCTTGTTTCTATTGGTCGGGGCGGCGGGATTCGAACTCGCGACCCCTTGCACCCCATGCAAGTGCGCTACCAGGCTGCGCTACGCCCCGACAAGCCGGCCATTATAGACAAAAAAATGTCAGATTCAAAGCTGTAACATCTCAATGATCGATTGCAATTCTCCACGTAAGCCACCCGGCATAGAGGTAGCTTCCGAAGCATTGACCACAGCCACATCTACTGCACCACCCTCATCGAGACGATTTCTGGCACCGCTGATGGTAAAGCCCTGATTATAAAGAAGCTCACGAATACGTCGTACCAGCAGAACTTCATGGTGCTGGTAATAGCGTCGATTCCCGCGTCGCTTTACTGGCTTGAGCTGATTGAATTCCTGCTCCCAATAGCGCAGCACATGTGGTTTGACACCACATAACTCACTGACCTCACCAATGGTGAAGTAACGTTTGGCAGGAATGGGCGGCAGTTCGTCACCGCCGGGGGTTTTATGCCGCGGTTCCATCGAAGGCAAGCTCTACGTCTGACTTCAGCTTTTGGCTGGCGTGAAATGTTACGACGCGGCGCGCCGTGATCGGGATTTCCTGACCCGTTTTCGGATTGCGGCCCGGACGCTGCGGCTTGTCGCGCAACTGGAAGTTGCCGAAGCCTGAAAGCTTGACGCCGTCACCGGTTTCCAGCGAGTTGCGGATTTCTTCAAAAAAAGCTTCGACCATGTCTTTGGCTTCGCGCTTATTGAGACCGACTTTTTCGAAAAGCAGATCAGCGAGCTCAGCTTTGGTTAGCGTCATCTTTATTATTTCCGTCAGGCACGCAGTTGAGCACCGAATGCCTGTTCGAAACAGGCCACCAGTTGCTGCATTGCAGCATCAACTTCCGAATCTTGCAAAGTGCGTTGAGTATCTTGCATAACTATACGGAATGCAAGGCTTTTTTTGTTTTCGGGGACGCCTTTTCCAACGTAAACATCGAACAACTGAATGTCCTGAATCAAGCCAGAAATCTGGCTTTTCAGCCTATCAAGCAAGGTCTGCAAAACGATGCTTTGGTCAACCACGATCGCCAAGTCACGGATCACCGGCGGAAACTTGGATACCTCTGCATAGGCTGGCACCTGAGCAAGCTTAACCGCATCGAAATCAACCTCGAAAAGCACAGGGGCCTGTGGCAAGTCATACTTTTGAACCCACTCGGGATGAAGTTCGCCTATACAGCCAATTTCGTTACCATCGATCAACACCCGGGCGGCACGCCCGGGATGAAGCGCAGGGTGATGCAACTTCTCGAAACGCAATTTGGCTGGCGCCAGCAAGGCTTCAAGGTCGCCCTTGATATCGTAAAAATCGACCTTGCGCGCATCACTCCCCCAACTCTCCGGCAAAGCACCGCCGTAGGCCAGTGCTGCCAGTTTCCAGGGCTGATGGAAGCCTTCGACGGCGCCACCTTTGTCATCACGACGGAAGATGCGCCCGGCCTCGAACAAGCGGACACGGTTTTGCTTGCGTTTCAGGTTGGTGACAAGATTTGAAATCAGGCCGCCGAACAGGCTTGAGCGCATCACCGCCATCTGGCTGGCGATTGGGTTGGCCAGACGAATCAGGTCGTCATTCGCAGAGAAATCTGCTTCCCAGGCCTCCTCGACGAAAGCGAAGTTAACCACTTCCTGATAGCCGCGATCAGCCAACATCTGGCGAACACGATAGGCCGGACGCCGCGCTTCCGGCTGAACCAGCATTTTTAGCGGGCCACGCGGAGCGACAGAAGGAATATTGTCGTAACCATACAGCCGAGCGACTTCCTCGATCAGGTCTTCTTCGATTTCCATGTCAAAGCGCCACGACGGCGGTGTCACCAGGAAATCATCACCTTGGCGTTCGAAAGAAAGCGCGAGACCCGTGAACAGCCCGGCAATGCGCTCTGCACCCAAGGTCAGACCGAGAACTTGCTCGGCACGAGCCGTGCGCAGGCGAACGGGGTTGCGAGCTGGCATCGCCGCCTTTGCCTCGACAACAGGGCCAACCTGACCGCCGCAGATGTCGAGAATTAGCTGCGTTGCTCGTTCGATGGCACGACGCACGCCACCAAAATCGACGCCACGCTCGAAGCGATGCGAGGCATCCGAACCAAAACCGTAGCGACGAGCACGTCCAGCGATGGCCTTCGGCGCGAAAAAGGCTGACTCGAGGAATAGTTCGGTCGTTTCAAGCGTAATGCCACTTTCTTCGCCACCCATGATGCCCGCCATAGCCAGCGGCTTGGTTTCATCGGCAATCACCAGCACATCAGCATCAACTGCAATGTTTTGCTCATTGAGCAGCAACAGTTTTTCGTCAGGTCTAGCCATGCGTGCATGCACGGCACCTTGCAGCTTCGTGTTGTCAAAAGCATGCAACGGCTGACCAAGTTCAAGCATCACATAATTGGTGACATCGACCAACGCCGATATGGCGCGAATGCCGCTACGCTCCAGGCGACGCTTCATCCACTCCGGCGTCGGCGCCTTGGCATTGACGCCCTTGAAGACCCGACCACAGTACAACGGGCAGGCTTCAGCTGCGTCAAGCACGATGGCGCGGGCGTCAGCGATGCTGGCGGGAATCTCTGGAACGACGGGAAGGCTGGTCACGGCGCCGGTAATTGCGCCCACTTCACGGGCGATCCCGAGAAGCGAAAGGCAATCCGCACGATTTGGCGTCAGCTTCAGTTCAAAAACGTTGTCATCAAGCTCAAGATATTGACGAATGGACTGTCCAACTGGCGCGTCTTCCGGCAGGATCAGCAAGCCTGACGCTTCTTCGGCAACACCCAGCTCCTTGGCTGAACACAGCATGCCTGAGGATTCGACGCCGCGCACTTTGGCGATCTTGATGGTGAAATCGCCAGGCAGCTTGGCGCCGGGCAAAGCACAGGGGACCTTAAGACCAACGGCGACATTCGGTGCGCCGCAGACGATGGTGGTTGGCGTGCCGCTACCGGTATCGACCTTGCAGACATTCAGGCGGTCGGCATCGGGGTGCTTGACGACTTCAAGCACGTGAGCAACGACAACGCTATCAAAGGCAGGGGCAACCGGGTCCAGTTCCTCGACTTCGAGGCCAGCCATGGTCAGCAGGTGAGAGAGTTCCGCGCTCGTCAGTTTCGGATCGACGAGGGTACGCAGCCAGGATTCAGAGAATTTCATGAGCGTGACTCAATATGTAGGTCAGGCAAACTGACGCAGGAAACGCAGGTCGCCTTCGAAGAACAGGCGAAGATCATTGACGCCGTAGCGCAGCATGGTCAGGCGATCCTGACCGAAGCCGAAGGCGAAGCCGGTGTACTTTTCCGGATCGATGCCGGCAATGCGCAGCACGTTCGGATGCACCATGCCGCAACCGGCGATTTCCAGCCAGCGGCCTTTCAGCGCGCCACTCATGAAGGCGACGTCAATTTCGGCGGAAGGCTCGGTAAACGGGAAGAATGAAGGACGGAAACGCACCGTCAGGTCATCGGTCTCGAAGAAGCTCTTAAGGAAATCGGCGATAACACCCTTCAGATCGGCGAAGGAAACACCCTCGCCCACCCACAGGCCTTCGACCTGATGGAACATCGGCGAGTGCGTCGCATCAGAATCAACACGATAGACTCGACCTGGCGCAATAATTCGAATTTCGGGCATTTTTTCCAGTTGACCGTAGCGGGCCACATGCGCCTGCATGTAGCGAGCCTGTATCGGGCTGGTATGGGTGCGCAGCAAAACCTTTTCGGCAAAAGTACCGTCCCGGTTCTGCAGGTAAAAAGTGTCGTGCATCGAACGAGCCGGGTGATCCTCGGGCGTGTTCATGGCCGTGAAATTGTGGAAATCATCTTCGATCTCCGGGCCGTCGGCGACTTCGAAACCAATGGAAGCGAACAAGGATTCGATCCGTTCCAGGGTGCGCGTCACCGGATGCAGGCCACCGCGCGCTTCGGCGCGACCGGGCAGCGTGACATCCAGCGCTTCTTCAGCCAAGCGGGATTCCAGCGCCGCCTTGCGGATCGCTTCGCGTTGCGCGTTCAACGCCGTTTCGATAGCAGTCTTGGCGATATTGATCGCGGCACCGGCAGTTTTCTTCTCTTCTGCGGGCAACTTGCCCAAGCCCTTGAGAAGTTCTGTGATCTGTCCGGTCTTGCCGAGAAAACGGGCTTTCACCTGTTCCAGCGCATCCGGGTCAGAAATAGCAACGAACGCCGCCTTGGCATCGCTAACGATTTGATCAAGATTATCCATAGACTTCCACCTACAAAACCACCAACAAAAAAGGAGGCTTGCGCCTCCTTTTTTTCGTCAAGCTTTCGCTCAGGCGCCGAGCTGTGCCTTGGCCTGTGCGGCCAGAGCGGCAAAAGCCGGCTGATCAAAGACGGCCAGATCGGCCAGGACCTTGCGGTCAACTTCGATATTGGCCTTCTTCAGACCATTCATGAAGGTGCTGTACTTCATGCCCAGCTCACGAGAAGCGGCATTGATACGAGCAATCCACAGCGCACGGAACTGACGCTTGCGTTGACGACGGTCACGGTACTGATATTGACCAGCCTTCATCACCGCCTGTTTGGCAATGCGGTATACGTTCTTGCGACGACCGCGGTAACCCTTGGCCTGAACGAGAATCTTCTTGTGACGAGCGCGAGCTGTTACACCACGTTTAACTCTAGGCATCTTCTATCTCCTTATGCGTAGGGCATCATGGCGCGGACGGATGCTGAATCGCGCGCGTTAACTTCGACTGAACCGCGCAGATGGCGTTTCACTTTGGTCGTCTTCTTGGTCAGGATGTGACGCTTGAAGGCTTGACCGCGCTTGATGGAACCACCAGCGCGAATCGAGAAGCGCTTTTTCGCGCTGCTCTTGGTCTTCATTTTGGGCATTTATATGCTCCTTAATGACATGCCGTCAGGTGGTTCCCGGCGGGAACACTTCCATTACCCGAAAGCACTTATAACTACTGAATACTACGGTTGCTTCTTCTTGGCCGGCCCGATGACCATAATCATCTGACGACCTTCCATCTTCGGCATCTGCTCGACTGCACCAACCACATCAAGGTCAGCCTTGATTCGTTCCAACTGGCGCATACCGAATTCCTGATGCGCCATTTCGCGGCCCCGGAAGCGCAGGGTCACTTTGACCTTGTCGCCCTCTTCCAGGAAACGCGTCATATTCCTGAGCTTGATCTGGTAATCGTTTTCGTCGGTACCTGGGCGCAGCTTGATTTCCTTGACCTGCACCTGCTTCTGCTTCAGCTTGGCCTCATGCGCACGCTTCTGTTCCTGGTACTTGAACTTGCCGTAGTCCATGATGCGGCAGACCGGCGGCTTGGCAGTCGGAGCGATCTCAACCAGATCCGCCCCAGCTTCTTCAGCCATGTGCAAAGCCTCACGAATACTGACTATGCCTAGCTGTTCACCTTCTGCACCCTGGAGACGAATCTCCGGAACCGTAATTTCTTCGTTGAGGCGATGCGCCTTGTTCTGAGCTATGGTAAAACCCCCGAAAACAATAAATTAAGCCGTGCTACTACGCGCCACGACTTCTTCCTGAAGTCGTTTGATCAGGGCCTCAATGGACATCTGTCCGAGATCCTGACCACCGCGAGTCCGCACGGCAACCAGTCCGTCCGCTTTTTCTTTATCGCCCACAACGAGCTGATAAGGCAGCCGGTTCAAGCTATGTTCGCGAATTTTATAGGTAATTTTCTCGTTACGCAAATCCGACTCGGCCCGGAAGCCCGCGTTATGCAGCTTTTTCGCCAAATCCGCAGCATAATCCGCCTGCTTTTCCGAGATATTCAACACCATCACCTGCACCGGCGCCAGCCACAGCGGAAGTGCGCCGGCAAAATTCTCGATCAGGATGCCAATGAAGCGCTCCAACGACCCCAGAATGGCTCTGTGCAGCATCACCGGCACCTTGCGCGTATCGTCCGCACCGACATATTCCGCCCCCAGACGGCCCGGCATCGAGAAGTCTACCTGCATCGTGCCGCACTGCCAAGAGCGACCGATGGCATCCTTGATGTGGAATTCGATCTTCGGACCATAGAAAGCCCCCTCCCCCGGCAGTTCGGTCCATTCCAGCCCGGATGCACGCAAACCCTGGCGTAGCGCATCCTCCGCCTTGTCCCAAACATCGTCGGAACCAACGCGGCTATCCGGACGCAGCGCCAATTTGACCGCGACATCGTTAAAACCGAAATCGGCATAAACTTTTTTAACCAGCGCATTAAAAGCAGTCACTTCGGATTCGATCTGATCTTCCGTACAGAAGATGTGACCGTCATCCTGCACAAAACCGCGCACACGCATCAGGCCATGCAAGGCCCCGGTTGGCTCGTTGCGATGGCAGGAACCGAACTCACCATAGCGCAATGGCAATTCGCGATAGGAACGCAGATCCGAATTGAAAACCTGGACATGGCCCGGACAATTCATCGGCTTGACCGCATAGTCGCGATTTTCCGACGAGGTCGTGAACATGTTGTCTTTGTAATGCTCCCAGTGACCGGACTTTTCCCACAAGGTCTTGTCGAGAATCTGCGGACAGCGAACTTCCTGATAGCCATTGTTGCGATATACGGCGCGCATGTATTGTTCGATTTCCTGCCAAATCGCCCAACCCTTGGGGGTGCCAGAAAACCAGACCCGGCGCTTCGTCCTGCATATGGAACAGGTCATATTGCTTGCCGAGACGGCGATGATCGCGTTTTTCAGCCTCTTCCAGCATGTGCAAGTAGGCGTCGAGGTCTTCCTTCTTGGCCCAAGCGGTGCCATAGATACGCTGTAATTGCTCGTTGCGATGATCACCACGCCAATAGGCGCCAGCCACCTTCATCAACTTGAAAATCCTCAGCTTGGCCGTGGTCGGCACGTGCGGGCCGCGGCATAGGTCAATGAAATCGCCTTCGCGATACAGCGATACCTGCTGGTCAGCTGGAATAGCACCAATCAGTTCAGCCTTGTACTTTTCGCCGAGATCGAGGAAAAATTTAACCGCATCGTCGCGCGCCCAGACTTCGCGGGTAACGGGGATGTCCTTCTTGGCCAGCTCGGCCATACGCTTTTCGATGACGACCAGATCTTCCGGGGTAAACGGACGCTTGTAGGCAAAATCGTAGTAAAACCCGTTTTCGATAACCGGGCCGATGGTTACCTGAGCATCAGGGAACAGCTCCTTAACCGCGTAAGCCAGCAAGTGAGCCGTCGAATGACGAATAACCTCCAGCCCCTCGGCATCCTTGTCCGTGATGATGGCCAAGTCGGCGTTTCGTTCAATCAAATGAGAGGTATCAACCACAACGCCATCGACTTTGCCAGCCAACGCTGCGCGAGCCAAGCCAGCGCCGATGCTTGACGCCACTTCGGCGATTGTTACCGGCTGTTCAAAAGAGCGGATGGAACCATCAGGCAGTTTGATATCAGGCATGGTAAATCTCTAGGCGAAAAAAAAGTGCGGGGCGAGCCGCACTTTTTGGTCAAACGAAGGCTGACTCGATTAGTGTTTCTGAACGGTACTGCAAGTTCGGAAAATCATCAATTCAACTCCGTCAGGAATTTTGGTAGGCGGTATTGGAATCGAACCAACGACCTCCACGATGTCAACGTGGCGCTCTAACCAGCTGAGCTAACCGCCTAAAGAAGCGCGCATTTTACAGACGTAGAAGCCGATGTCAACAGCCCTTCGCGATTTTTTGAGTTGCCCATTAAACTTGCCGCTTAATGAATGGAGAGGCGAATGAACGAAGGCTGGATAATTTTTGGAATTTGCCTGATTGTGGTATTGGGAGGCGCCTTGCCGCTGATCCGGCCACCCCGCAACGATACCCCGCCGCCACCGCCCAAGGAAACTTTGCGCGACTGGCGTAGCGAAAAGTAAGGACGCCCAGTGGAATCACGCATTACCGATCTCGAAATCAAGATCAGCTACACCGAAGACTTGTTGGACGAGCTGAATCGCATCGTCTTTCGCCAGCAGCAACAAATCGATCTGCTCGCCAAGGAAATTCGCAGTCTGCGCGAACAGTCGCAAAATGCCCAAGCGCACCAACCGGGCAACCTGCGCGACGAACTTCCGCCGCACTACTGAACATGCAGCAAACACCCGTTACGGTTATCTACCACGCAGACTGTCTGGATGGCTTTGGCGCTGCCTACGCGGCGTGGGCTCACTTTGGTGACGCTGCGGTTTATCGAGCAATGCATCACGGTGAACCATGGGCACTCGCCGACATTGCCGGCCATCAGGTATTCATTCTGGACTTCTCGTTTCCGCCAGAATTTCTCGAAACCATGGCCAGAAGTGCCAATTCGGTCACCCAGATTGATCATCACGCATCCGCCCTCAATGCCTGGGGCGACAAGCTACGCCCCAGCGATAACGGCCTGCGCCAATATCAGCACCCAACGCTGCCACTTTACGTCGTTTTCAATCTTGATAAATCAGGAGCACGACTGGCTTGGGAGAACTTCCATCCAGAAACACCGACGCCCCTGGCAATTCGGCACATCGAAGACCAAGACATCTGGCGCTTTGCTTTACCCGGCACGCGTGCCTTCTGTCGCGCCCTGCGCCTGCTGCCATTTGACTTTGCCACTTGGTACCAACTGGTTTTAGAGACACCCAACGCGTCGGCAGCTCGCTACCTAGAAGCCATCATTCAAGGCTCGGCCATTGATCAGTTTCACCAAAGAGAGATTGAACGCATGTCCCAAAGCGTACTGCGTATGCCGGCTTTGGTTCGTGGCGAACCCGTCGACGCCCTGCAGGCGCAGCGCCATGGACAAACCATCATTACCGACGGCGATCTGAGCTGGCTGGCCACACCAGGGATCGCCATCAACGCAAACGCGCTGTTTGCCTCGGATTTAGGAAACTCCCTGGCTGAGCAAAGTGGTAGTTACGGTTTGATCTGGCAATTGTCAGGTGTCGGCGAAATCAAGGCCTCGCTGCGCTCAAAAGGCAAAACGCTCGACGTTGCCACCATTGCCTCACGTTATGGTGGCGGCGGTCACACGAATGCGTCCGGATTCCGAATGCCGGCACAGCAATTCTTCAGTGAAGTTCTGAATTTATCCCCCAAGGCCTGATTACCAGCCATTTGGCTAGGGTCTGGCCGGCACTGCCTGCCAGCCTTCGGGACATGCCTGCGTATATGGGTAGTACATGGCGCTCGAACCGCAGTAGTACCAACTCCCGGAAGCATTGGCAGACGGGGCTACCGGTGCAGGCTGCTGTTCGATATAGACTGGCTGTGGTGAATAAACCGGCCCGACGTAATAGGGATCGACATATACCGGCCTGCTCCGCTCCGACATGATAGCCAAACCAGTGAGCGCGCCAAATACAGCCAGCCCGGCCCAGCCGGAACCACCACCGCCGTGATGGCCATAGCCTCTATGGCCGTAACCTCGTTGAGCTTGAGCGGGAAGCGCAACAACGGATAGCGCGAGAATAAGTGGAACGAAAAGTCTGCGCATCATCGCCTCCTAAATTTCCAGAAATCAACTGAATCCTTAAACCAGTATAGGCACATACAGGCAAACACAATCCCTTTGATTTACCGATCAGCTCACTCCAGGCATTTATGGCAAGCAAGGTGGCTAGAACTGATACTTCAAGCGGCGTAATCTGCCGCCTCCGGCAAATCTAGCCTCTGATGTTGATAATTGTCCCGAGAATTTCGTCACCGGCTTTTATGACATTGGCTGCAAGCTTGGCATCGATTGCCCCTTGATGCAGCCCAACGATGTTGGTGGCCATCTCGCTGTCATCAGCGGCAATTCGGCTGCTTGCAATGCCTGTTCGGTTGATGGCAGCCTGCATGCTTTGCAAGCCAGTGGAAAGAACAGAACTGATGGACATGGATACCTCCTCTGGATAATACAAGGCATTTACGCATGTACCATGCCCAAACTCCCCCAGGCAAGCTCCAAAAAATGACGGTCATTTGGAATTTCATCGACCAGAAAATCAAAAAGCCCTGAATAATCAGAGCTTTGTGCTATATTTGGTGCCAAGAAGGGACTCGAACCCCCACACCTTTCGGCGCCAGAACCTAAATCTAAAATCTCGCCGATTATTTGAATTTTTAATCATTCATAATCAAAACCTTAGAAAATTGCGCGAGGATTTTCCCGCACTTCTCCCCACACTTTTTTAACAACCCTGTCATATCTTCCGGCAAAAATCAGGAGAGTTACATGGAAAAAAACGAACCAACGATTCGGCGATCAACAATGTCGATGATACCGAGATGACAACAGTAAATGTGGTTACTCATTGAAATCAGGCGTCAGTTGTTGCTTGTGGTTGACGGCTGACAACGGGCAGTCCCCACATACGTTACGTCGGCCCCCTTCTTGATTTATGCTGCTGATCGATTACCGTACGACTACGGTTCATGGAGTGACATACGTGGAACAGGTCGACAACAAATACCAGCCAAGCGACTGGCGCAGCCTTGAAATGCATCGTCTGATCGCCAAAAAGCTGGAAGCGAATCCATCTCTGGTAGAACGTGCCCGCTCAAACATTTCCCGCTGGAAAAGCCTGCGCGGGGAAACACCCGCCTACTCTGAGTGGGAAGACATCCTCTCTTCAGGGAACGAAAGTATTCTGCGCGCCCTGACTGGCGAAGACCAGGAAAGCGCCAGATTACGGTCTTCTACGCCTTTTACCGGCATTCTTTCTGAAACGGAACGCAAGGAGATCTACGCTCGCTGGAACCGAAGGTAACCATAGCAAGCTTGTTAAGGCTTGCCAACCGAGCGCCTGTTCAGTTGGACCATCGCTGTGACATGCAGATAATGCCAACCCACAGAAAAACCGGAGCGCATTGCCCGGCAATCTTCACCTGAACCGATGATGACCACTACAAAAAAGATCAGCAGATTTATATCAGATTGATATACTCATGGGCATGCACATCATTTCGCTGAAAATGCTGCGGGAGTTCTGGGAGAAGCACCCAGAGGCCGAGCAAGTGTTGAAGGACTGGCATTCAGTTCTGGAGAAGTCCACTGCAAAGGACTTCAACGAACTGAAGAACACATTCAACTCGGCCGACTATGTCCCTCCCTACACGGTGTTTGATGTGGGTGGTAACAACTATCGAGTTATTGTTGTCGTGCAGTACAAGTTCAAGAAGATCTATGTCCGCGAAGTGATGACACATCGGGAATACGACGACTGGAACAAGCTATATAGAAAAGGAAAGGTGTAATCATGCATGCTGCACAAAGCCGTTTTGACATCCGCGCAATCCAGACCTCCTGGGCCAAGCTCGATGCAATGGCTCACATTCGTCCGATCCATGACGAAGCAGGCTATGACCGCATGGTTGCACTCATGAATGACTTGCTCGATGTGGTTGGCGACAATGAAGAACACAAGCTGGCTGGTCTTCTGGAGCTTGTCGGCGATCTGGTTTCCAACTACGAGCGCGAACACTTCACCATCGAAGCTTCCGTGCCGAAAGACGCCCTGCGCTTCCTGATCGAAGCCAA
The DNA here is from genome assembly GCA_016709965.1 of Betaproteobacteria bacterium. NCBI lineage: Bacteria > Pseudomonadati > Pseudomonadota > Betaproteobacteria > Rhodocyclales > Azonexaceae > Azonexus > Candidatus Azonexus amarohabitans. The sequence goes on along the minus strand of JADJLT010000006.1, from coordinate 1,169,522 downwards.
AGGCCTGAAACAGGAAGACCTTTCAAATATCGTCGCACAAGGCAACCTGTCGAATATCCTTGCCGGTCATCGCAAGATATCTGCAACACTGGCCGGAAAGCTTGGCGAGTTCTTTGGTGTCAGCCCCGCGCTGTTCATTCCCAAGGCTTAACCGTTCGCGCCGCCCCCACCAAACCCGCTTCGGCGGGTTTTGTTTTTTCAGAGCAGAAAGTCTATCTGTCGAGCAACATCACAACACGGACGGTTCCATTACTAGGCAAGGGCAAAGGACGACACCCCGAAAAATCGAACCGTCCCACCAGCCCGAGTCCCAGAAGGTTAAAATCAAAGCTTTCACTCCCCAACCAAGGGACATTCCGGTAGCATCGGTGGACCATAAGGCACGCCAGCGAACGTGCCGAACAACCAAAAAGAACACATGGCAGACCGCAAACCAATATCCGTTATCGACCTGTTTGCTGGCCCAGGAGGTCTAGGGGAGGGATTTTCCTCTCTGACAAATGCCGACGGCGCTCCTGTATTTAACCTTCGCGTGTCAATCGAAAAGGATTTTCACGCCCATCAAACCCTTTCCTTGCGGGCCTTGTTTCGGCATTTTGCCAAAGGCAAAGCACCGGACTGTTATTACGACTACGTCAAAAAAGGAATATCACGCGACACCTTGTTTGCTCATCCTAAAGCAAAAGATGAGCTGCTCGCGCTGGAGGCGGTGTAAGGCAGCACTCAATGGCCTTCGAAGGACGTGTTCCTGGATCAACAGAACCTCTGGCTCATCGACGAGCGACTGTGTTTCCACACACTGCTGACTTCCGACAAGAAACTCAACAAGGTGCCGGGACTTGAGGGGACGTCAGGCAAGGAGCCTGACATCATGACTTTTTTCTACGGCACGCCTATCGGGGTCGCAGAACCAGATAACCTTCCCGGCGGTGGCGTAGTCATCATCGAGTTCAAACGGCCGGGCCGGGATGACTATGACAGGGATCCTGCAGACCAGATCATCCACAGATTCAGGGAGATCGACCAAGGGAACATCAAGGACATTGACGGCCGGCCGGTGAATCCCGACCGACTAAGGTATATGGGATATCTGATCGCTGACTTAACCCCGAGCCTGCGCGACCAAGTCGAGATGCGGTACCACAAGACCTCCGATAACGAGGGTTACTTCTGTACCCTGCCGAAGGGCAATGGCTACGTCGAGATCGTCTCCTACGACAAGCTGGTCAGGGATGCAAAAAGGCGAAACCGAATCCTGTTCGACAAGCTCGGCATCCACAAGAACTGACACCGTCCGTCGACTGACTTGATAGCTCGCCCTATTTCTGGCCATTTTTGGGACGACCTCGTTTGGCTTTGGTTGATACCTCAGGATTAAAATCCAGTTCGGCACCTGTACAGGTTGGCGATTCAGAACCAAAGGCTAGGACTTTCCCATCCAGCCACTCGGCAAGCAAAAGCTTGGGGATTTTGATCAGTTGCCCAATCCGCAAAACGGGTATCGGGAAGGTGCCTGCTGCTATCTGGCCGTAAATGCTTTTACGACTGAATCCTAATGATGTAGCTACATCTTCAGGAGAGAGAACCATCACTCCGGGGAACTGACGCTCCAAGAGCGTCATAGGCCGTAATGACCTTTTCTTTTTCTATTGATGATTCTTGCAGCTTTCTCATTCGATGTAATCTTGTTTGCAATCTTTTCGGAGAGAAGACCGGCACAAGTTACCACCAAAAGAGACATACCAGACAGATATTCCGTGGTGCCCAGGAAGGGACTCGAACCCCCACACCTTGCGGCGGCAGGACCTAAACCTGCTGCGTCTACCAATTTCGCCACCTGGGCATGCATGAAATCGTACTTCAGAAAGAAACCGAATTCACGACACACATTATCTTGATGAGGATTGCACCAACTTGGCACATTCTCATCTATTTCCACCTATTCTCATCTATTTCCGATGATTACAGTCCGACGATACTATGGAATCGTCAGCCCGAAAAGCAAAGGCTTGCCAGACCAATGCAATACATTTTAAAATCAATAACTTAAAAACCAGCATTGGTGCCGGTGAAGATAAAATCCGCGAACGCGCAAGATTTACTAGGACCTAAATCTGGTGCGTCTACCAATTTCGCCACTTGGGCAAGCGGGGCGCATTTTAGCACTGACTAGGCGCCAATCTCCAGAGCAGACTATTAATGTCGGTCGATCATTACGAAAATTTCCCTGTCGCTTCGTTGCTCGTGCCACCAAAATTGCGCCGGCCGATCAAGGTGATCTACCGTTTTGCGCGCAGCGCCGACGATATTGCCGACGAGGGCGAGGCAACTCCGGACGAGCGCCTCAATGGATTGAACGCCTATCGCGCCGAACTGGATCGCATCGACGCCGGCGACATTCCACAAACGGCGCTATTCGTCGAACTCGCCGAGGTGATCGCTGCCCATACCTTGCCCATCCAGCTCTTCCGCGACTTGCTCGACGCTTTCTCGCAAGATGTTGTGAAAACGCGATACGCCGATTACCCGGAATTGCTCGACTATTGTCGCCGCTCGGCCAATCCGGTCGGGCGTCTGGTACTGCACCTGTTTGGCCGAACCGAACCGGAGCATCTGGAACAATCCGACTGCATCTGCACTGCCCTGCAGCTGATCAATTTTTGGCAGGATGTTGCGGTCGACTGGAAAAAAGAGCGGATTTACGTACCTTTGTGCGACCTCCCGCGCTTTCACGTCAGCGAGGTAGATATCGCGCAAAGCCACTGGTCGGCCAACTGGGCGGCACTGATGGATTTCGAGATTGACCGCACCAGCGCCCTGATAAAGCGTGGCGCACCGCTCGTCCATGCCCTGCCCGGCCGGCTTGGCTGGGAAATTCGATTGACCATGCAGGGCGGCCTGCGCATTCTCGACCGTATCCGGCAAGTGCGTGGTGACGTTTTCACGCGACGTCCGAAGCTGGGCAAATGGGATTGGCTCGTACTTGCTGGCCGTTCCATTAGAATGTAGCCCCATGAATCCTGACAATTACTGCCAGGAGAAGTGCGCTGCCAGCGGCTCCTCCTTCTACTACAGCTTTCTGTTCCTTCCTGCTGAGCGCCGCCGCGCCATCATGGCGCTCTATGCCTTCTGCCGCGAAGTCGATGATGTCGTCGATGAATGCAACGATGCGGCCATCGCCTCCACCAAACTCACCTGGTGGCGACAGGAAATCGAGCGCGTGGCTACCGGCCAGCCGCAGCACCCGGTCGGACTGGCATTGGCCGGACTGGACAAGCGCATCAACCTGCCGAAGGAACAGTTGCTGGAAATCGTTGACGGCATGGAGATGGACCTCATGCAATCGCGCTACCTCGACTTCAAGGGCCTTTCGCTCTACTGCTACCGTGTCGCCAGCGTCGTCGGCCTGCTCGCCGCCGAAATCTTCGGTTACACCGACCGCCAGACGCAGAAATACGCCCACGACCTGGGCATGGCCTTCCAACTCACCAACATCATCCGCGACATCGGCGAAGATGCCCGGCGCGGCCGCATCTACATTCCGATGGATGAACTCAAGCAGTTCAATGTCCCGGCCGCCGACATCCTGAACGCCAAGTATTCAGACAACTTCACGGCCCTGATGCAGTTCCAGTACGAGCGCGCCGAAAAATATTATGACCAGGCGTTTGCCCAGTTGCCTGCCGTCGACCGTAAGAGCCAGCGCCCCGGCCTGATCATGGCGGCGATCTATCGCACCCTGCTTGACGAGATCAAACGCGACAACTTTCAAGTGCTTCACCAGCGCATTTCTTTGCCGCCGACGCGCAAGCTATGGCTGGCTGCCAAGACCTGGATGAAGGGCTGAAGCCTTGAAAATTGCCGTCATCGGTGGCGGCTGGGCCGGCATCGCTGCGGCCGTGGAATTGACTGCCGCCGGTATTGAAACCACCCTCTTCGAAGCCGGCCGCGTGCTCGGTGGCCGAGCCCGCGCTGTCCGCATTGATAGCCAGACGCTCGACAACGGCCAGCACATCCTGCTTGGCGCCTATCGCGAGACGCTGGCGCTGATGCGCCGGGTCGGTGGCGATCCTGACCAGCTATTCAACCGCCGCCCACTGCAGGTCATCGACAACACCGGCTTCCGCCTGGCACTTCCGAAACTGCCGGCCCCGCTCAATGTAGCCTGGGGTTTACTAACTGCTTCTGCAGTCGACTGGAAAGAAAAGGCAAAAACAGCCTGGTGGATGGAAGGCATCAAGCGCCAGGGTTTCCAGCTGGTGCAAGACATGACCGTCACCCAATGGCTGGACTCTGCGGGGCAGACTGGCGCCCTGCGCCGCCACCTGTGGGAACCGCTCTGCCTCGCTGCACTGAACACGCCAGCCGAGCGCGCCTCGGCGCAACTTTTTGCCAGCGTCCTGCGCGACAGCCTCGGCAGTTCACGCCGCGAAGATACCGACCTGCTACTGCCCCGCGTTGATCTCGGCCAATTACTGCCGGATCCCGCCAGGAAATGGCTGTCCGCCCATGGCGCAAAAATCTGTCTGAGCACACGCGTCAATCATATCTCAAGCACTGAAAATGCCATCAAAATCGACGGCGAAGCCTACGTAGCCGCGATCATCGCCACCGCACCCCAGCATATCGGCGCCCTTTGGCCTGCTGCAGCCACCAATTACGCCTACGAACCGATTGCTACGGTCTACCTGAAATTTGGGCCAAAAACGAAAACTTCTTTCCCCCTGACCAGCCGGCTTGGACGGTATGGCCAATGGATAGTTGATCGCGGCGATGGCCTGCTCGCCTGCGTCCTGAGCGGCCATGGCGATTGGGAAGCACTGGATGACGCGGCCTTGGCAATCGCCCTTGAAACCGAACTGGCAATGCCGGAAACGTCGAGCTGGCACAAAGTCATCCGTGAAAAACGCGCCACCTTCTCGGCCACCCCTGGACTGCAGCGCCCTGATTTCAAGACCGAAGACCCGCGCATCTTCCTGGCCGGCGACTACACCTGGGCCGACTACCCGGCCACGCTGGAAGGCGCCGTGCGGAGTGGTCAGCGGGCAGCACGATCAGCTGCCAAATCACTCGCCAAATGACAGAGCAATCCGGAATCGCGATTAGCCGATCCGGAGCAGGCCACTTAAAATAGGTGCCATACATAGAACCAGTCAGAAAACCATCATGCATCGTGGCGCCAATGGGTTACTCCGGATGCTCGTTGTTTTCGCCGGCACACTGGCCGGCACAGACTATTGAATATTGAACATGAATAAACACATTGTCGCCCTGAACCGCCTCTTTCATCTCGGTCACGATCAGGACAAGCCCGAGATGATCGACGAAACCATCCGCAGTGGCGTATCCGTTGGCGGCACCAATCTGTGGGTGCTGTTTTTTGCCATCCTGATCGCGTCGATCGGACTCAACGTCAACTCAACGGCCGTCATCATCGGCGCCATGTTGATCTCCCCGCTGATGGGCCCGATTGTCGGCGTCGGCTACGGGGCTGGCGTCAAGGACTTGCGCCTGATCCGACAGTCATTGCGCAATCTCGGCGTTTTTGTCGCGATCAGCTTGTTGACGGCAACACTTTACTTTCTGCTGACCCCGCTCACCCATGCCCAATCGGAACTATTGTCGCGCACCAGTCCAACCCTGTGGGATGTCCTGATTGCATTCTTCGGCGGGGCAGTCGGCATGATCGGGGCAACCCGGCGCTACAACTCCAATGTCGTTCCCGGCGTCGCCATCGCCACGGCGCTGATGCCACCACTGTGCACCGCCGGCTACGGTATTGCCAGCGGCAACCTGCAATATTTTGGCGGTGCGTTTTACCTGTTCACCATCAACAGCGTCTTCATCGCCTTTGCCAGCCTGCTCGTGGTCAAGCTCTTACGCCTCCCTGAGCATGGCGAAATCGACGCGACGACACGCCAGCGTACCCGCCTTGCCATTGGCGTTATCGTCATTGCCACCGCGGTACCCAGCGGCTTCCTCGCCTACGACCTGGTCGTACAAAAAGTCTTCGAAGAAAAGGCCATGCGCATCGTTCAGGGCATCGACAAGGATAAACGCTATGTGCTGCTTGGCCGGGAAATCTCCGTCGACAAACGCCGCGTCATGCTGACGCTAGGCGGCGACGGACAACTGGATGAGGTACGGCAACTGGTTGAAAGGCAGTTTGCCACCGAGGGCTACGATGGCGTAGAAGTCACGGTGCGCCATGTTGGTGCGGAGAAATTCGACGTCACCCAACTGAAGCAGGAACTGCAGCAACAAGTGCTCAGCAATACGCTCCAGCAGCTGCAGGAAAGCGTGGCCACCAACGGACGCCTCGAAGCAGAAATCAAGTCGCTGAAGTCGGGGCAGGAAGAGTTTGAGCGGCTGATCAAGGAAATTCGCGCACAGTACCCGGAAGCCCTGAGGATTTCAGCGGGTAGTGGCAGCAAGGCGCAGCGCAATGACACCCAGGCCCAGACCACCATCATCATCACGATGGTCATCGATCAACCGATCATGGCGTCTGAACGAGCCCGCTTGCAGTCCTGGCTGAAGGCACGCTATCCGGGGCAGGCCATTTCACTGGTGATCAGTGAAGAAATTGCTTCATCCAAACGCACGACCAAACGCTCGCGTCGCTGAAGAGTCGTGGGTGCAACGAACAAATCTGACGCCTAACCAACATCACGAAAAACGCCGGATGGCCGTGACATCGAGGATGCGGGTCTCCGAAGCCGGCGACTCGACGGCCGCCACCAATGCGGCGATCATCTGATCGATGGTCACCAGCCCGAGCCGCCTCGCTCCCTCGCGGGTTGCCGAAAACTGTTCGGCCAGCCAATAAACTGGCAACAGCACCATTGGCCACCTATGACCTGGCCCCAGCACGTACCAGGGGCGCAGAATAGTCGCCGGGATGCCGCTGGCGACAAGGCTCGCCTCACCCTCGGCCCGAGCCGCCAGATAAGCCTGCATGACCGGCGCCGGTTGCGCGACGCTCAGATAAACAAAATGACTCAGCCCAGCATGGCGAGAGGCGAGCACCGCAGCTTGCAGCGAGGCTAGATCAACATGCCGGAAGGCAGCAGCTTTGGCCGGACCAGGATGCGCAACGCCCACCAGATGAACCAGGGTGTCGGCGCCATCCATCTGATCCTGAAAACTTTGAGGATCGAGCGCATCTCCTATCACTACGCGACATGCCGGTGGCAGGACGGATGCTCGACCGTTACGAACCAGCGCGCTAACCTGATGGCCGCGCGCCAGCAGCGCCCTCACCAGGCGACGGCCAAGATAGCCGCTGGCGCCCGTAACAAAGACGTTCTTCCTCGTCACCGTGATGATGCAGGCCAGTCAATCAAGCCAGCCGCCCGGACTGAATGCGCAGAATGCGCCCGCAACGGGCAGCAATCGCTTCGTCGTGGGTGACCAGCAGCAGCGTCGTTCCCTGTTTGGCGTTCAGATCGAACATCAGGTCGATGACCTGCTGGCCGGTCGCAGCGTCGAGATTGCCGGTCGGCTCATCGGCCAGGACCAGTTGCGGATTAGGTGCAAAGGCGCGGGCCAGTGCCACGCGCTGCTGCTCACCGCCGGACAAATGCTTCGGATAATGCTTCAGGCGATGACTGAGGCCGACACGTTCCAGCCATTCGCCGGCTGCTGCGGTCGACCGGGAAAAGCCGGCCAATTCCAAAGGCAGCATGACATTCTCCAGCGCTGTCAGCGAGGGCAGTAGCTGAAAAGACTGGAACACAAAACCGAGCAGACGGCCTCGCAATTTGGCGCGCTGGTCTTCATCGAGCGAATTCAGCGAAATATCATCGAGCCGGACGTCGCCGGCGGTCGGCGAATCCAGCCCGGCCAGCAGGCCAAGCAGCGTCGACTTGCCGGAACCCGAGGCGCCGACAATGGCAACCGTTTCACCCGGCATGACCGAAAAAGAAATATCCTGCAGAATCGTCAGCGGCTCGCCGCCGTTATCGACTGTCTTGCCCAGCTCCAACACCTCAATTACCGGTTTCCCTGCCATGCGCTTTGCTCTCTTCCTGTTCGCCCTGCTCTTCACCGCCATGCCAGCCTTGGCCGCCAAAACCATCCTGGTCATGGGCGACTCGCTTTCCGCCGGCTACGGCATCCGCCCGGAACAGGCCTGGCCATCGCTGCTGGGCACCCGACTGACTGAAAAGCATCTTGATTATAGCGTCGCCAACCTGTCGATCTCCGGCGAAACCTCAGCCGGCGGGCGCTCGCGCCTTAAGGCTGCCCTCAAGGCCTACCAACCGGCCATCATCGTCATCGCACTCGGCGCCAACGACGGCCTGCGCGGACTGCCGCTGGGCCAGATGCGCGACAACCTGAACGCCATGATCGACGCCTCACGCGCCGCTGGCGCCAGAGTCGTGCTAGCCGGCATGCACCTGCCGCCCAATTACGGACCATATGCGACGGATTTTGCACAAAGTTTCAAGGCCATCGCCCAAACCAGGAAGGCCCCACTGATCGAATTCCTGCTCGAACCTGTCGCCGCCCGCACTGACCTTTTCCAGACGGACAACCTTCACCCCTTGGCTGAAGCTCAGCCACTGATCCTGGATCACGTCTGGCCGACACTGCTCCCGCTGTTAAAATAGTCGAATGAAGCATAACCGCCCCACCGTGGCCGATCTCTCGGCCTACGACGAAATCATCGATGTCCGCACACCGGCCGAATTTGCCGAAGACCACATCCCCGGTGCCATCAACTGCCCGGTACTCGATAACGAGCAGCGCATTCAGGTTGGCACCTTGTACAAGCAGGTCTCACCCTTTGAGGCCAAAAAAATCGGGGCGGCGCTGGTATCCGAAAACATTGCCAAACACCTGAAAGAACGCTTTCTCGACCGTCCCAAAAGCTGGAAACCACTGATCTATTGTTGGCGAGGCGGTGATCGCAGCGGTTCGATGACTACGGTTTTCAAAGCCATCGGCTGGCATGCCGGGCAACTGGATGGCGGCTACAAGGCCTGGCGGAGCCACGTTATCGCCAGCCTGGAGGCGCTGCCAATACAATATCGCTTCGTCGTCATCGGTGGCGCCACGGGCAGCGCCAAGACGCGCATTCTGCAAGCGATTGGCGAACTCGGTGAACAGGTGCTCGATCTTGAAAATCTGGCCAATCACAAAGGTTCGGTGCTTGGCGTACTGCCCGATTCGCCGCAGCCTTCGCAAAAAGGCTTTGAAACCGCTTTGCTGAAGGCAATAGCCGCTCTTGATCCAGCCCGTCCGGTATTCGTCGAAGCAGAGAGCCGCAAAATTGGCAACCTGCACGTGCCCGAAGCAATGATCGAACGCATCCGCGGCGGTGAGTACCTGGCGATCAATGCGACGCTCGATGCTCGCGTCAGCTTCCTGCTCAAGGATTACGATTATTTCCTGACCCTGCCCGATTTTCTGGGCAATCGCCTCGAGGCCCTGCGCACGCTGCAAAGCCGGGAGACCCTGGATCGCTGGCAGCAGCTGATCCACGATAGCGACTGGCCAACACTGGTACGCGAACTGCTCGAACAACACTACGACCCGCTTTATCAACGTTCGCAGGACCGCAACTACACGGGTACGCAGGATCCGGGCAATTTTTCGACCGACGATCTGTCAGACAGCGGCATCAAACAACTGGCTGCCACCATTGTTCAGTCGCGAATGGCACAAATGGCCTGACGCATGGCCGGTTTCGGGCTGGCCGTGTAGCCTTCCTCGAAGGCCAATTCACGTAATCCGGCCTCCTGCACAACTTGGCGCAACTCACCCGGCCGCAGCAAAAATTCCGGGTTCGTCGGCTTGCCATACGCCTCATTACCGAGCATGAAGGTCTCGTAAATCAGGACGCCGCCGGGTGCCAGCATGGCCAGCACATCGAGCAGGCGCGGTCGCCACAGGTAGTTGGTAACCACGATGCCGACAAAGCGTTCACCGACCAGCGGCCACGCCTCGTCTTCCAGATCGAGTTGCCGCGCTGTGATGCCCGGCACAGCCAATAATTTCAAAATTGCCTCAAAATTCCGGTCGACCGCAGCAACCTCAAAACCCAGGCCGGCTAGCAGTCGGGCATGGCGTCCGCTACCGCAAGCGAGATCAAGCACACGCCCGCCACGCGTGATACGCCCGCAATGACGTTCAACCCATGGCGATGGCGGTATGATCTGCGGCAATTCATTCAATGAGGTAGTCATGACTGATGTCGTCGTCGTTGCAGAAAATGGAAAAGGAAGATACCAGCAGGCAGTCACCGTCGGCCAGCATCAATTGCTCGCCGACGAACCGGTCGACGTTGGTGGTGCGGATGCCGGCCCCGCCCCGTTCGATTTTGTGATGGCCGGACTGGGTGCCTGTACATCAATGACGCTGCGCATGTACGCCGAACGTCGGGAATTCCCGCTGACCCATCTCAGTGTCTCGCTCAGTTACGACAAGGTCACCGTCGACGGGGTTGCGCGCGACCACATCCAGCGCACCATCACGCTTGAAGGCGAACTGTCCGACGAACAGCGTCAGCGACTGCTGGAAATCGCCAATAAATGTCCGGTACATCGCGCCCTGTCACAATCACTGCTGATCGACAGTGCCATCGCAACATAGCCAAAAAGCCCTACAACATCAATGGCAATAGCCGATGGTTGTGCCAGAATTCCGCATTGCACAATAACATCCTGACAAGGAGTTCGCCATGTTGGAACAGCACTATCTGACCACCCTTTTTGAACCGAAATCGGTCGCTGTCATCGGCGCTTCGGATCGCGAAAACTCCGTCGGCCAAGTCATCTTCAAGAACATCCTCAGCTCGGGCTACAAGGGGCGTCTCTACGCGATCAACCCCAAGCACGAGACCGTTCAGGAACAGCTGTCCTACAAGTCAATTGAAGAAATTGGTGCCCGCGTCGAGATGGCGGTCATCGCCACCCGTCCGCAAACCGTGCCACAACTGATCGAACAGTGTGGTCGCAGCGGCGTTCGCAATGTTATCGTCATCGCATCAGGCTTCTCAGAAGCCGGCCATATCGGCGCCGCGCTGGAGCGCAAGGTCATGGAGATCGCCCGTTCCTACAACGTGCGCGTCCTCGGCCCGAACTGCCTGGGCATCATCCGCCCCGAACTCGGCCTCAACGCCACCTTCACCAAGATCACCGCTGCCCCCGGCAACCTGGCGCTCGTCTCGCAATCCGGTGCCATGTGCTCTTCGGTTCTCGACTGGGCCAAAGCCAACCAGGTCGGTTTCTCGTCGGTGATCTCCCTCGGCATGACGGCCGACGTCGATTTCGGCGAAATTCTCGATTACCTGATCTACGACAGCCGGACGCATTACATCCTGATGTACGTCGAAGGCATCCGCAACGCTCGCCGCTTCATGAGCGCCCTGCGCTCCGCCGCCCGCATCAAGCCGATCATCCTGCTCAAGGCCGGTCGTCACGAGGCTGGCGCTGCGGCAACGGCCATGCACTCCGGCATGGCCGCGGTTTCCGACACGGTTTTTGATGCCGCCGTGCGCCGTGCCGGCGTCGTTCGCGTCCAGAACGTCGGCCAGCTTTTCTACGCAGCCAAGGCACTGGCCTCCAAATTCCGACCACTTGGCAACCGCCTCGCGATCATTACCAACGGCGGCGGGCCGGGCGCCATGGCCGCCGACCGGGCCGGAGACATGGGGATTCCTCTCGCCGAGTTGTCCAACGAAACAATGGCTGTGCTCAACAAGTCGATGCCGACCAACTGGTCACACAGCAATCCCATCGACATCGGCGGGGATGCAACACCGGAGCGCTACCGTGATGCCATCATGGCGGTCACCCACGACCCCAACGTCGACAGCACGCTGGTCATGCTCTCCCCTCAGGCCATGACCGACCCACTGGCCGTCGCCCAGGCCATCATTGAAGTGGCCGACAAGCTCAATCGCTCGCTAATCTGCTGCTGGATGGGCGAAGAACAGGTTCGTGAGGCGCGGAAGCTGCTCGAAAATTCAGGCATCCCGGCTTTCCGCATGCCGGAAACCGCGATTGAACTGTTCCACCATATTTCCAAGTATTACCGCAACCAGAAGCTCTTGCTGCAGACGCCGGAACCAACGCGCCAGTACGGCCGCCCGGAAGCGGAAGGCGCCAAGATGTTGATCGAGGCCCTGCTTGCCGAGCGCCGCAAGGTCTTGTCTGAAATGGAATCGAAGGCGATCCTGCGTGCCTTCCGCGTGCCTGTGGCGCAAACGATGGTTGCCCGCTCGGCGACAGAAGCACTGCTGCTGGCCGAGCAGATCGGCTTCCCGATTGCCATGAAGGTCGACTCGCCCGATCTGCACCATAAATCCGATGCCGGTGGCGTCCGCCTCAACATCGGCAACGCCCCCGCAGTGCGCAACGCCTATCACGACATCATCGACACGGTGCAAAAGCGCCGGCCCGATGCCAAGATCAACGGCGTTTCGATCGAACCCTTCCTGTCGCGCCCGAATGGCCGCGAGCTGATGATTGGTGTCTTCCGCGACCCGATCTTCGGTCCGGTCATCACCTTCGGCGCCGGTGGCTTCGATGTCGAAATCTTCAGCGACCGTTCTGTCGCCTTGCCGCCTCTCAACAAGTTCCTGGCCAAGGATTTGATCGACTCGACCCGTGCCTCGAAGATTCTCGGCCAGTTCCACAACATGCCGCCCGTCGACATCGATGCGCTGAAGGAAGTACTGCTGTGCATCTCCGAAATGGTCTGCGAACTACCATGGATTCAGGAGTTGGACCTCAATCCGCTGATTGTCGATGAAAATGGCGCCATCGCCGCCGATGCACGTATCGTTATCGACCACGCCTCCAGCTCGTCCGGCGACCGTTATGCGCACATGTCGATCTACCCGTACCCGGTTCATCTCGTCCAGGAATGGCAGACGAACGATGGCAAGGTCGTGACCATTCGCCCGATTCGTCCCGAAGATGCGGACATGGAGCAGGAATTCGTCAAGAACATGTCCGACGAATCCCGCTACTACCGTTTCATGGACACCCTGCGCGAACTGACGCAAACCATGCTGGTCCGCTTCACACAGATCGACTACGACCGCGAAATGGCGCTGGTGGCCACGGTGGTCGACGAAGGTGATGATGCCAAGGAGGGTCGCGACAAGCAGATCGGTGTTGCCCGCTACGTGGTCAATCCGGATGGCGAATCGGTCGAATTCGCACTGGCCGTCGGCGACGACTGGCAGAAGTGTGGTGTCGGCCGCAAGCTGATGACGGCGTTGATCGAGTGTGCCCGCCAGAAGGGCTACCGCGCTGTGGTCGGTGACGTATTGTCGACCAACGCCAAGATGTTCCGCCTGATGACCAGCCTCGGCTTTACGATCCACCCACATCCGGACGACACCGCGGTCAAGCGCGTCGTCCGCCCGCTGACGGGTTAGGTTCGATTTGGCAACGCGCCGGCGGGTCCGGCGCGCAGGCAAACAAAAAGCCGGTCAGTGACCGGCTTTTTTAACGACACAATTTCCAGGCGAATTACTCGTCGAAAAAGTTTACGTCGTAAGGATAGGACTTCATGGGAATCTTGGAGGCAGCGTTGCGCGTCGACGTATCGACGTCCTGCTTCTTGTCCCACCACAGGGCGCGACCGACCTTCTGGTCCTCGACCCACTCGGGATTCTTTGCCAGTTGCTCGTTCATCCAAGTCTGGTGGTCGGACACGTAGCTGGTATTGACTTCACCCATTTCGCTGCTTTCCTCAAAAAATTCAAGACAATTCGGAGATTCTAGCATGGCAAGTGCCTGCCTGCGCTGCCAACCACCATGCAGAATTGCCGAAGTCTAAATTTTCAATTTCGGGCAATTTTTCCGGTTGACCGTAAAAGCCACCAAAAATCACCCGGACCGGCAAATTTGCAACTCAGTCGGCATCCGCCGTGGTGCCATGAACGCCTGACAAGCCTTCCAGCGCAAAGCGCTCGCGCAGCCCTGCCACCGCATCGCGTTCACCACGAACCAGAAAGAAAGCACCTTCGCCATCGGCTCGCTCTTCCAGCACCTCGCAGTTGGCAAAGATATCTTTCCGCAACTGCTGGGCCGACCAAGGCAGAAACAACTCGGCCTCGACATGCTCCCGCTGGAAAAAGGTGACGATGGTCTGGCGCAGCCGGGCAACCTCGTCCGGACGGCGGGCGCTCATCACCACACAGTCCGGATACTTCGCCCGCAAGGCAGCTTCGCACTCGGCCTGCGCCACGTCATCTCCGACATGGTCGATCTTGTTAAAGATACGAATGCGCGGCACGACATCGGCGCCGATCTCTTCAAGCACTTTGTCGGTCACCTCAAGCTGGCGCTCGAAGCCGGGATCGCTGGCGTCAATGACATGCAGCAGCAGCGAGGCATCCAGCGCTTCGTCGAGCGTCGATTTGAACGACGCGACAAGGCCGTGCGGCAGGTTCTTGATGAATCCCACCGTATCGCTGACCAGTACACGCGGCACACTCTCCGGGTAAAGGGCACGCACGGTGGTGTCGAGCGTGGCGAACAGCTTGTTGGCGACCAGTACCTCGCTGCCGGTCAGGGCACGCATCAAGGTAGACTTGCCGGCATTGGTGTAGCCGACGAGGGCAACGGACGCAACGCTCTGGCGCTCCTGGCGACGGGCACGCTGCGTCTTGCGCTCGGCCTCCATGGCAAGGATTTCCAGTTGCAGTTCGGCGATTCGGTCGCGGATCTTGCGCTTGTCCAGCTCGGTATGCGATTCCCCTGCCCCACGGCCGCCGACGCCGCTCCGTTGCCGCCCTTGCGACCCAGCCAGTTTCGCCGCCTCGCGCAGGCGCGGCGCCATGTAACCAAGGCGGGCAATTTCCACCTGCGCCTTGGCCGCACGCGAGCGTGCATTGTTATGAAAAATCTCCAGGATGACCATGGTGCGATCCATGACCATGCACCCCGCTTCGATTTCAAGATTGCGCGCCTGCGACGGCGAAATCTCGTGATCGACGAGAATGGCATCGATTTCGGGCAAGGTCGCATCGGCCGTAAAAGGCAGTGGCTCACCAGCCTCATCAAACGCCGGCTCACCATGAACGAAACTGCGAATCTCCTGGCGCTTGCCAACGCCCAGATAGCCCGTCGTATCAAAGCTGTTGCGCTTCTGGATAAAGGTGTGAATCACCTTGAAACCCAGCGTCTTGGCCAACTCGCGCAACTCTGTCAGCGACGCCTCGAACTCCATGTCGCTGACGCTTGGCAACTGCACAGCCGCGACCACGGCGTACCTGAACTTCTGTTCTACTTCCATTTGCATGCTTGAATAGCTTTTCTTGATTAGGCGAAGGCAGATAGTACCCGGCAACAGGACGGTTTCCTGGATTGCAGGTATTGGATATTGAAGAGAATGTGGCGAGTGTGGCAGGCGTACCATGGCCGGTTAAACTATGTCAGCGTGCTGCAACTGAAAACGGCCCTGAAAAACTTGGCCTTGCAAACACAATGCGCCCGTTCAAATCATTCGGCTTTTTCAAAATCAATTGTAAGAAATTGCGGTCTTACCCGACTAATGGTTAAAACCTATCCGGAGAAGAATAATGCGCGACACTTTCCCCTTGCTGGTCAAGACCGATTTCCCGGCCATTCGGCGAGGCAAGCTCGAAACGCTCCAGGCCAACCTGGGCTATCGGTGCAACCAGTCCTGTTTCCACTGCCACGTTGCAGCCAGCCCGAAACGAACCGAAGAAATGAGCTGGGAAACGATGTCCGTACTGCTGGATTTCGCTCGCCGGCAAGGCGTTCAAACGCTCGACCTGACCGGTGGTGCGCCGGAGATGAACCCCAACTTTCGCCGTCTGGTCACCGCTGCTCGGGCAGTGGGCCTGCGCGTCATCGATCGCTGCAACCTGACTATCCTGTGCGAGCCGGGTTACGAAACCCTGGCAGATTTCCTCGCCGAGGAAAATATTGAAATCGTAGCCTCACTGCCTTGCTACCTTGAGGAAAACGTTGATGCCCAACGCGGCGACGGCGCCTTTCAGGGCAGCATCGAAGGTTTGCGAAAACTCAATGCACTGGGTTACGGGCTGCCCGGTAGCGGCCGCATCCTGAATCTGGTTTACAACCCGCTAGGGCCGAGCCTGCCACCCGACCAGATCAAGCTGGAACAGGCTTACAAGGAACAATTGGCCGCCCGCTACGGCATCATGTTCAACCAATTATTTGCGCTGGCCAACATGCCGATCCAGCGTTTCGGCAGCCAGCTCATGTCGCGCAACGAGTTTCATGATTACATGCGTCTGCTCAAGGGCGCCCATCAGGACGCCAATCTGGATGGGGTGATGTGCCGCTCCCTGCTCTCCGTCAGTTGGCAGGGATATGTCTTTGATTGCGACTTCAACCAGATGCTCAAGCTCGAATTATCCGGGCAGCAGGCGGGTTCCGTTCATTTGTCTGACTTGATTGACGCTGAACTGTCGGGACGTCCAATCCGGGTGGCTGATCATTGCTATGGCTGTACTGCCGGTCAAGGCAGCAGTTGCGGTGGCGCACTTGACCACGCCGAGTCTTCCGAACAACGCGTTTCAGTGGCCTCCTCTTAAACCCAAATAACATTCAGGAATTGCCATGAAATTCATTCCCCATATCCTTGCCCTGTTCGTCTCGGCAATTGTCGCCAGCACCTCTATGGCCGCCGAACCAGCACTCAAATTTGGCGTCGGGCTCTTTCAACCGGACAGGGACAAGAACGATGCGACCTATCGTCCGCTGGCTGACTATCTCTCCAAAAAACTCAATCGACCGGTCGAACTGCGCACCGTTGATAGCTGGGAGGGCCTTGCCAAGTCACTCGCCAATGGTGAAACCGACATCGCCTTGATGGGACCGTGGGGCTATGTGCTAGCCAACCATCAGGCCGGAGCTCAGGTGATTTCGACCATTCTTTACGATGGCAAGCCCGAGTATTTCGCCATTACAGTCACCAGCCCGAAATCCGGTATCAACACGCTGGCTGACCTCAAGGGCAAGACCTTCGCTTTTGGCGACAAGGGGTCGACTTCCGGCTACCTGATCCCGCTGCACTATCTGATGACACAGGGCATCACGCCGGAAAAGTATTTCAGCAAAGTCATCAATACCTCACACCAGGCCATTGAAACCCAGGTTACCCAAGGCGTGCTCGATGCCGGCGCAGACTACAACCGTAACCGCAATGCCATGATTGAGCAGGGAATGATCAAGGCAGAAGACTCGAAAATCATCTGGACCTCGGCCCCCTTGCCCAATGATGCTTTTGCCGTCAGTCATGAGCTGGCCAAGGACAAAGCGCTGGTTACAAATATCCAGACAGCCTTGGGCAGCATTGGCGAGGCACTGAAAGCACAGCCGAAACTGCTGCCGCCGCATTACACGGGCTTTGTCAGCACCGATAACGCCTTCTACAAGCCGATCCGCGATGCCGGTCTGGCCACCGGAAAGTTACAGGCAAAATAATGACAGCGCACGCCCTGACCACGCGACTCGTCGATCGCTTCAGCGGTCGGCTCGGCTTTTTGGGGCTGACGCTGCTCTATGGCCTGCTCATTGCCGCTTGCCTCGGAACCCTGGCCAAGGAAAACGAGCTGTCGCTGGGGCGTAATCCCGTCGCCAATCTGATCAAGACAGCCGGCGAATTTGCCCGACCGAGTTTTGTCGATGCCTGGCTGGGCAACCCGAATCTCGAATACCGCAGTGATGACGGCACGCTGCTGCGCGTCGAAAACCGGCAGGAGGTCGAGCAGGATTATCTGGCTGGCCTCGGGCGGGCCACGTGGACAACCATCCGCATCGCCACGCTCGGCTCGCTGCTGGGCGCACTGCTCGCCCTGCCGCTGGCGGTCCTGACCGCGCGTAATCTGGTGGCCCCGAAGTTACTGGCGTGGCTGGCCAAGGGCATCCTTGATGTTTCCCGCTCCATTCACACACTGGTCTTCGGACTGGTACTGGTCGGCATCGTCGGCCTCGGCCCGACCGCCGGCATCCTGGCCATCGGTCTGCATTCCATGGGCACCTACGGCAAGCTGTTCGCCGAATCCATCGAGTCACTTGATATGGCAGCCATTGATGCGGTAAAGAGCGTCGGTGCCGGACCGGTGCAGGTTTTTTTCAATGCGGTATGGCCATCCGTACTACCGCAATTTGTTTCAAGTCATCTCTACGTCTGGGAATTCAATATTCGCGACTCGACCATACTGGGTATCATCGGCGCCGGCGGACTTGGCCTGCTGATTACCGAGGCCACTTCACTTTTCCAGTGGGGCCGGCTATCAACCGTCCTGATGGTAATCATCGCTTTGGTGGCTTCCTTTGACGCCATCAGCCGCCGGATCAGGCTGTCCTTGTCATGAAATCACCTCCCTGCATTTCTCTCCAGTCAGTACTTTGTGCCGCAGATGGCCGGGCGCTACTGCAGATTGATCAACTGGAAATAGCTCAGGGCGAACGCATCGCCATCGTCGGTCACAACGGCGCCGGCAAGTCCACCTTGCTGCGTTTGCTCAGTGGTTTCATGCCGGCGACGCACGGACAAGTTGAAGTTCTGGGTCGCGACCTAGCTCGCCCCATATCGACCACCGAACTTCGGGCGCTGCGTATCGAGCTCGGGCAGGTGTTACAAGGTTTGCATCTGGTGGCAAGGCTTTCTGCACTGGACAATGTATTGATTGGCTGCCTTGGACGTATCAAAGGCTGGCGCAGCTGGACACGCTGCTTCCCGGCTTCTGAAGTTGCCCGGGCGCAAGCGGCGTTACATGCGGTCGGCCTGCTGCCGCGAGCCGGCACCCGCGCCGACAAGCTGTCCGGCGGTGAGCGCCAGAAGGTTGCGATTGCCCGGCTATTGATGCAGGGCCCGCGCCTGATCCTCGCTGACGAACCCACCGCAGCCCTCGACCCCTCCGCCGCCATCGAAATCTGCCATCTGCTGGCCAAGGCGGCCGCAAACGCAACGCTGATTTCCGTGGTCCATAACCCTTCCCTGCTCCCACTATTGTCTGATCGGGTGATCGGTCTGAAACAGGGAAGAATCGCTTTCGATCTACCGGTTGCTGCGGTAGACGACCAGCAACTGGTTAACCTGTATCGACCTGATAGCGGCCATGATCGACCACACTGGCAAATGCCCATCTCCCGCCAGGAAGTCGCTTTTGAGTGATAACGCTTCCGTTCGCCCCTATCGGCGCTTGCTCGCCGTCATCGCGTTTGTCGCCTTGTTGCTGGCAACGATTGAAGTAACAGGCTTGCGGGCTAATCTCAGCCTTGAATTCCTGCAGCCACAAATCCTGGCCAACAAAGCCACTGGCTTGCTGATATTCGTTTTGCTGTTCGCCCTGGGCAACCTGATTCAGGTGCCGGGCTGGATTTTTCTTGCCGCTGCCGTCCTGACGCTGGGCAAGACGTGGGGAGGCATTGCAACCTATATCGCGGCATGCCTTTCATGTGTCACCACCTTCCTGGCCATTCGCCTGATCGGCAGCGATGCACTGCGACAGCTGAAGAATCCGTTGGCGAAAAGAATCCTTGGTCACCTCGATACCCACCCGCTACGTAGCGTGACATTGTTGCGAATATTGTTTCAAACGATGCCGGCAGTGAACTACATGCTTGCCATGTCCGGCGTGCGTTTTCGCGATTACCTGGCTGGAACGTTGATAGGGCTACCGCTGCCAATCGCCCTGTATTGCCTGCTATTCGATTATCTCGCCACGCTGTTTAGCCATACCCCGGCAGGTTGAGCAAAATTTTCCGGACAAACGTCCTGACCCCAGGTCTTTCGAGCTTGCCATCGCTGACGAACCTACTGGCGCTCCGGCGATCAATACCCTCATTGACGAAAATTTATGTAAGAAATTTACCGCTTGCCGCGACTAAGTATCAGAGGCTAAACAAAGCCTGTGACACTTCTCGACGCAGCAGACTCATCAGGAGAAAAAAATGAATCGTCGCAACTGGCTCATCCAAATGTCCGGCCTGGTCGCCGCAAGTGCGTTACCGTTCGGTTCCGCGAGCGCCGCCAGCACCTTCCCCCTCAACAAAAGCAAGCAGGACTGGCGCAAATTGCTACCGGCGGAGGCCTATCAGGTTCTGTTCGAGGAAGCCACCGAGCGTGCCGGCAGCAGCCCGCTGAATGGCGAAAAGCGGGCCGGCACCTTTATCTGCGCTGCCTGCAATCAGCCCCTGTTCGACAGCGCCCACAAGTACGACAGCGGCACGGGCTGGCCGAGCTTCTGGGAACCGCTGGCTGGTGCGATCGATACGTCGACCGACTTCAAACTGATCTACCCACGCACCGAGTATCACTGCAGCCGCTGTGGTGGCCATCAAGGACACGTTTTCAATGACGGCCCGAAGCCGACTGGAAAGCGCTATTGCAACAACGGCATCGCCCTCACCTTCGTCGTTCAGGGTGATGCATTACCGGCGTTACGGACATGAAAATTACTCATTTTTTCCGGTTGACCGCGGCAGTCACGCTGCTGGCCTCCAGTTTCCTGACCCAGGCGGCCGATACCCCGGCCAACAAGGCAACCGCCATTTTCGCGGGCGGCTGCTTCTGGTGCGTCGAAGCGGATTTTGAAAAGCTGCCCGGCGTCATCGAGGCCGAATCGGGCTACACCGCTGGCCAGACGAAAACCCCGAGCTACGAAGCAGTCAGTGCCGGCCACACCGGCCATGCCGAAGCCGTCCGCGTCATCTACGACCCACAGAAAGTCAGCTACGCGCAACTGGTCGACTACTTCTGGCACCACATCGATCCAACGGTCAAAGACCGTCAGTTCTGCGATATTGGCAACCAGTACCGTAGTGGCATTTACTGGCAGAACGAGGCCGAGCGAAAAGTCGCCGAAGAGAGCCGGGATGGCTTGCTGAAAAGCGGCCGTTTCCCGGTGATCTATACGGAACTGCTACCGGCCACGCCCTTCTGGCCGGCTGAGGAATACCACCAGAACTATTACAAGAAAAACCCGATTCGCTACGCCTATTACCGTAACGGCTGCGGCCGTGACGCACGGGTTCAGCAAGTTTGGGGCGAGAAAAAATGAGTGACATGGCCGGGCGCAGTTGCCCGCTGCGATACCGCTACGGCGCCGAAGCCATCGCCCGCCTGCCTGCCGTCGAGGCCGAAACGCTGTACGTTCTCGGTGGCCTCTACGGCAACCTGCCGGCACTGGACGTCGTCGAACGCCTGGCGGCCGCTGAGTCCGGACCGGTCACTCTCATTTTCAACGGTGACTTCAACTGGTTTGATGTCGACGACACAAGTTTTGCCGAGATCAATCGTCGCGTACTCGCCCATCACGCCATCGTCGGCAATGTCGAGGCCGAACTCGGCGTCGATGGCGATGCGGCAGGCTGCGGTTGCGCCTATCCGGATCACGTTGATAGCGTCGTCGTCGAACGCTCCAACCGCATTCACGCCCGGCTCAAGGCAAGCGCTGCGCAGCACCCGGATATTCTCGCGGCACTCGCCGGATTGCCGATGATTGCCCGCTTTGCTGTCGGTGGCCAGCGGGTTGCCGTCGTGCACGGTGACGCCGACTCGCTCGCCGGATGGCGCTTCGATGCAGCGGCGTTGAGCGATCCGCAACACCAGCCGTGGCTCGTCGAGGCATTCCACCGCGCCGACGTCGACATCTTCGCCAGCACCCATACCTGTCTACCGGCCCTGCGCCGATTTTCGCCCGGCCTGATCGCCAATAACGGTGCCGCCGGCATGCCCAATTTCAGCGAGCAACGCTACGGCCTGCTGACCCGGATCAGCACCCGTCCGCCGGGCGAGGATGCGCTCTACGGCGAGGTGCAGAACGGCGTACATATCCATGCCCTGCCCATCCGTTACGACCACACCGACTGGGTCGAGCGCTTTCTGGCCAACTGGCCGGAGGGCTCGGATGCGTGGCTCTCGTATTTCAAGCGTATCGAGCACGGCCCCGATTATCTTCGCCCCAGAATCCGCCACAAAGCCGAATTGACCACAGCCTGAACGGAAAAGCGGCTTACCTCAGGTGACGAATCTTTTCGATTTTGGGCGAAAATTCCGGTCGACCGCAGCATTCATGTTTTTACCGAACACGGAGGCTCCCAAGAGAACCAGACGCGTAACTCAGTTTTCGCCCGTTCATGTGAGATCGTGAGAAATGCCTGATGGTGTGCTTTCTGTGAAAATAGTCGGCGTCTTTGAGCGCCCGCCGGGCATCTGTCGTTTGGCAAGATTGATGACGTATCCCGGCAGACAATCACATTTCCTATCCAAATAATTCAAACAAATCCGTAAGAAATAGCGGTCATCCTGCGACTAAGGAATACAGGTGACGTTTTCGCGTTTGCCGTCCTAATCACTTAGCAGGGATCGTTCATGAAATACAAAAAGCTGGCGCTACTGGCTTTCATCGGTGTGTTGATCGGGCTCTACGTTCACTACGACCTGGGTCAATACCTGAGTCTCCAGTCGCTCAAGAATCAACAGGCCGCCATCGAGGCTTTCCGTACAAGCAATCCGCTACTGAGCATTACTGGATATTTCGTTGTGTACGTCATTGTTACCGCCCTTTCGTTTCCAGGTGCGGCACTGCTCACGCTGGCTGGCGGTGCGGTATTCGGTTTGCTGTGGGGTACGGTAATCGTCTCCTTTGCCTCAACCATCGGTGCAACCCTCGCCTTCCTGATGTCCCGTTTTCTGCTGCGCGACTGGGTTGCCGGACGTTTTGGCCAGCGACTGGCAGCCATTGACGAAGGCGTGCGCCGTGAAGGTGGTTTCTATCTCTTTACGTTGCGGCTGGTACCGGCTTTCCCGTTTTTCCTGGTCAACCTGCTGCTCGGACTGACCGCCATGAAAACCCGGACCTACTTCTGGGTCAGCCAGATTGGCATGCTGGCCGGCACGGTGGTGTATGTGAACGCCGGCACCCAGTTGGCCAAGCTAGATTCACTGTCCGGCATCCTCTCGCCCAGCCTGCTTGGCTCGTTTGTGCTGCTCGGCATCTTCCCCCTGATTGCCCGCAAGCTTGTGGAGATCGTTCGCATGAACAAGGTATTCGCCCAGTGGAAGAAGCCGGCGCGCTTCGACCGCAACATCGTAGTCATCGGCGGCGGCAGTGCCGGCCTGGTCACGTCCTACATCGCCGCTGCCGTCAAGGCAAAGGTCACCTTGGTCGAAAAGCACAAGCTGGGCGGAGACTGCCTGAACACCGGTTGTGTCCCGTCGAAGGCGCTGATCCGTTCAGCCAAGTTCCTCTCTCACATCAGCCGCGCGGCGGAATTCGGCATTGCCTCGGCCAGCGCCAGGGTCGAGTTTTCCGACGTCATGAATCGGGTGCAGGCAGTGATCAAGACCGTCGAACCGCATGACTCGGCCGAGCGCTACACCGAGCTGGGTGTCGATGTTGTGCAAGGCAGCGCCAAAATCGTGTCGCCGTGGGAAGTCGACATCACCCGCGAAGATGGCAGCACCCAGCGCCTGACCACGCGCAGTATCGTCATTGCCACCGGGGCCCGACCATTCGTACCGCCCATACCGGGCATCGAGGAAGTTGGCTATCTGACCTCGGACAATGTCTGGAATTTGCGTGAATTGCCCAAGCGCCTTGTCGTACTGGGCGGCGGACCGATCGGTTCGGAAATGACCCAGGCTTTTGCCCGCCTGGGTGCGAAAGTGACTCAGGTGGAAATGGGCGACCGCATCATGGTGCGTGAAGACCCCGAAGTTTCAGCGCTGGTCACTCAGCGTTTCCGTTCGGAAGGGATTGAGGTGCTCCTCAAGCATCAAGCCAAGCAGTTCATCATAGAGAACGGTGAGAAGATACTGATTGCCGAACATCAAGGGCAGGATGTCCGGATTCCGTTCGATGCCGTCCTCGTCGCCGTCGGCCGCGCTGCCAACCTCAAGGGGTTCGGCCTGGAAGCGCTGGGTATTCCAACTGGTCGCACCGTCGATACCAACGAATTCCTGCAAACCAATTACCCGAATATCTACGCGGCAGGTGATGTCGCCGGCCCGTTCCAATTCACCCATACCGCCGCTCACCAGGCGTGGTATGCCGCGGTCAACGCGCTTTTTGACCCATTCAAGAAATTCAGGGCCGATTATTCCGTGATTCCCTGGGCGACCTTTGTCGAACCTGAAGTCGCGAGGGTTGGTCTGAACGAAATCGAAGCTAAGGAAAAAGGCATTCCCTACGAAGTCACCACCTACGGCATCGACGATCTCGACCGGGCGATTGCCGACAGCGAAGCCCACGGCTTCCTCAAAGTGCTAACTGTGCCGGGCAAGGACAAAATCCTCGGCGTCACCATCGTCGGCGAACACGCCGGCGACCTGATTGCCGAATATGTCCTGGCCATGAAGCAAGGCATCGGGCTGAACAAGATCCTCGGCACCATCCACATCTATCCGACACTGGCCGAAGCCAACAAGTACGTTGCCGGCAACTGGAAGAAGGCCCATGCACCGCAGAAACTGCTGGCCTGGGTTGAACGTTTTCATGCCTGGCGCCGGGGGTAAGTCACATGTCTATTCTTAAAAGAGTCGTCTTGCTCGCCATCTTCGCACTCACCAGCCTCTCGGCTTCAGCGTTTGACCAAGACTACCGCGAGTGGAACGCGTTGCTTGGCAAACACGTCAAACTCGCGCCCGACGGCAATTCGAGCCGGCTTGACTATCGTGGCATGGCAACTGATCAAGCCCGACTCACGATCTGGCTGAAAACCGTTTCAGCAGTGCCGGAAACCGAATACAAACAGTGGCCCAAGGCACAGCGGCTGGCCTTCCTGATCAACGCTTACAACGCTTGGACGATTGAACTGGTCTTGAGCAAGTATCCCGACCTCAAATCGATCAAGGATATCGGCAGCGTTTTCCAGTCACCCTGGAAGAAAAAATTCATTCCGCTCTTCGGTCAGGAAATGGCGCTTGATGACATTGAGCATGGCCTGATACGCGCTCCTGGCGCCTTCGATGATCCTCGTATCCACGCCGCCGTTGTTTGCGCATCCATCGGTTGCCCGATGCTGCGCGCCGAGGCTTTCACCGGCGACAAGCTGGACAGCCAACTGGAAGACGGCATGCGCCGCTTCCTGGCAGACAGCACTCGGAATCGTTTCGATGCCACCGGCGGAAAACTTCAGGTCTCGAAGATCTTTGATTGGTACGGCAAGGACTTTGAAAAAGGACACAAGGGTTTCGAATCGATCAAGACCACTTTTGGCCGCTATGCGGCGCAACTCGCCAAGTCGCCGGAAGCACAGGAACGAATCCGGCAGGGCGACTACAAACTGGAGTTCCTCGACTACGATTGGCGCTTGAACGATAGCGCTTCGTCCGGGCGGCGCTAGGGAGCATCGATGAATTCGCTGGGTAAACGAGTTGGTAGTTGGCTTTGGCAGCGGTTAATTCTGCCGCATTATCTGGATGCTGCTTCGCTCCCCACCTATCAAATTGGATCAAGCAAGTGAGCGCGCGTAACCTGAGCATTCTGGTCGCCACGACCATTCCCTGTGCTGTCTTGGCTGACCCTCTCTGGGTTGGGCGATTCAGCGAGGCAAATACTGTCATTCCTACCCCGTGGAAAATCGAACACCTCGACCAGCACGTACCGCCGACTCAATATGCACTGCGGAAATGGGATGGCGTTGTAGCCATCGAGGCCAAAGCAAAGAAGAGTATGGCGTTGCTGGCGCGCAGCGTTGCGGTCAACCTGAAAAAAACGCCCATTTTGTGCTGGCAATGGCGCATTGATGCGCCAGTTGCTTCGGCTGACATGACCCGGAAATCTGGTGACGATTACGCTGCCCGGGTTTATCTGACGTTTGCGGTGCCGCCGGATCAACTGGGTTTCGGCACCCGAACCAAGCTCCGCCTGGCGCGCTCTATCTACGGCAGCCAGGTGCCTGACGCCGCATTGAACTACATCTGGGACAACCGCCACCCGGTCGGCACACTGCAGGATAACGCCTATACGGATCGGGCTCGCATGCTGGTATTGCGCTCGGGCGCAGCCCACGCCGGTACGTGGATTCAAGAAAGGCGCAATGTACTGGCTGATTTTCGGCGCGCCTTTGGGGAAATCGATGGGGAGCTAAAAGGCCTCGCGATTGCCTCAGACACTGACAATACCGGCGAAGAAGCGCATGCAGGCTTTGCCGATTTTCGCTTTGTTGAAACGGAAGAAGACTGCCCGGTATCAAAGGATTGAATTACGCTGCCGCATCATCCGACACCCACTAATTGTCCTATGGTCAAATCAAAATACCTCAAACGCTGATTGTTTGAACCCTGCCACCTGATTTCACTTTGCCGGAATTACAGTAGCGACCGCTTGCGGTTCACAAATAATCAAAGCCATGAATACGCCGATTGTCTCAATCATCATCCCTGTACTGAATGAAGCCGGCGGCATTGTTCAGCTGCTCGAAGGTCTGCAAGGCTTTCGCGCACAAGGGGCAGAAATCATCGTGGTTGATGGTGGGAGCAGTGACGGTACCGCAGAGCGCGCCGATTTCCTGGCCGATGGCGTGGCGACATCCCCACGCGGCAGAGGTCGACAGATGAACACAGGGACGGCACTAGCTACCGGAGACATATTCCTGTTTCTCCACGCCGACACGCGTCTGCCGCCGACCGCATTAAGTTCTGTCAGAGAAGCCATCAGTCATGGCGCGCATTGGGGACGCTTCAACGTTCAAATTGAAGGTTCGGTTTCCGGACTCGGCATGGTGGCTTTCATGATGAATTGGCGCTCGCGCCTCACCGGCATCGCCACCGGCGATCAAGCCATTTTCGTCACGCGTGAGGCATTTCTGGCCCGTAGCGGATTCCCGGATATTCCCCTGATGGAAGACATCGTGTTTACAACGGGCATGCGCCAGAAATCACCGCCAGCCTGTCTCAAGGAAACGGTCACGACCTCTGGGCGGCGCTGGGAAAAGCATGGGCTGCTGCCGACCATCCTGATGATGTGGTGGCTGCGGCTTCGATTTTATTTTGGTGCCAGTCCGAACGATCTGGCAAAGGAGTACGGATATGTCCCGCACGAGAGCTGAGGTCCCCTTCGATGTGGGGGTGGCAATCCTGGCCAAGGCGCCTGTCGCCGGCCTGGCCAAGACACGGCTGATTCCCCATTTGGGCGCTGAAGGCGCTGCAGCGCTGCAACGCTGGTTACTGCAGCGCACGATCGCAACGGCCATCGCTGCCGACCTTGGGCCAGTTACCTTGTGGTGTACCCCGGATATTCATCACCCCGAGTTTGCCGCTTGCCGTACTTTCGGTACTGTTGACCTACGCTGCCAACCCGAGGGCAACCTCGGTGAGCGAATGCATGCCGCTATCGCGGAATCGTCAAGCCGTACCGGCACTCTGGCAATCGGCACCGACTGCCCGGCACTGACACCCGTATTGTTACGGCAGGCCGCGGACAGCCTTCAGCACCATGACGCGGCTATCGTTCCCGCCGAAGACGGTGGCTATGTCCTGATCGGCATGCGGCAAGCCAATCGACAGGCTTTCCAGGACGTAGACTGGAGCACTGACCAAGTCATGGCGCAGACCCGCAAGCGACTGACGGCTATGAATTGGCGGTGGCGCGAATTCCCCGCGCTGTGGGATATCGACCGCAAGGAGGACTTTGAGCGCATGACAGAATTTTTTCCGGATGCCCGTAACCTTGCCCCACAAAAGCTGACTAGCGCATGAAACACCTGGTTCTGGCTGGCGGCGGCCATGCTCACCTGCACGTCCTGAAATCATTGGCAGCGGGTCAATGGCCGGGTATTGAGGTCACGCTGATTTCTCCCTACCCCCGCCAAATCTATTCCGGCATGGTTCCAGGATGGATGGCTGGACACTACAGCCTGGCGCAGTGTGCAGCGGTACTCGACCCTTTGCTCAGAGCAGGCAGGGTTCGCTTCATTCAAGACAGCGTCACCTGCCTGAACGCCAATCGGCGAATCCTTCATACGATGCAGACCGGCGACGTCACCTATGACGCCTTGTCCCTGGATACCGGTGCCCAGGTCGACACCGCTGGCCTGGAAGCAACCGGTGCCACATTGCTGGCGATCCGGCCCCTGGAAAATTTCGTCGTCGACTGGACGCGACAGGTCGACATTTTTAAACAACAGGGAAAAGCCAGTCTTGCAGTCGTTGGCGGTGGCGCTGCAGGGGTTGAACTGGCACTGGCAGCCGCTTATCGCCTCGCACTTGAACTAGGCAACGCGAATATAAAAGTAACGTTGATCGCCGGTTCGGGCCTTCTGCCCGGACACGGCCCCAGTATTGTTGCCCAAGTAACCAACACCCTGACGCAGCGCCGGATTGAAGTGGTAAAGGATTATGCCGCCGGATACTCACAAGGGCTTCAATTGAGCGATGGCAAAGTGATCCCGGCGGATTGCATCATCGCCGCCACCGGCGTCAGCCCTGCGCCATGGCTCGCCGAATCGAATCTGGAATTGGCGCAGGACGGATTCGTTGCAGTCATGGATGGGCAGCAAAGCGTCTCTCATCCGGAAGTCTTCGCGGCAGGAGACGTGGCAACACGCATCGACGCCCCACATGCCAAATCAGGCGTCTATGCCGTTCGAGCCGGCCCTGTCCTGGCAACCAATCTGAATCGCGTACTGATGGGACACGCTCCCATGAGTTATCGCCCACAAAAACGCAGCCTGTATTTGCTCGCCACTGGCCCGAAGGAGGCCATCATGTCCTGGGGCGGATTTTCCGCAAAAGGCCATTGGGCCTGGACATGGAAGGACTGGATTGATCGGCGCTTCATGAGGCAATACGATCTGAACCTGTCCTGACGGCGGGCTTGAGAAACATAGGCCGCTAAAGAAAATGTGGCGCTTTCCCTCCATCTCCGAAGAGATAACAGACTTTCATTTGACGTGACGTTCTGACAGTCGAAATCCGGTGAAATGCAAAGTCGAGGCTCGTCTGCTGACTGTCGAGGCAATCCACCAACATAAAAGCGCCTTTCAAGCCCTTGAATCAACTGCCCCTTTAAACGATTAACAAATGAAACCCATCTAATCGCACAAATCCTCCCTTACTGTACTAGACTGAATAATGACAAAAGGGAAGCGCATGGCAGGCAGTACTACCCCGCCAAACACTGGTGTGATTGTTTCAATTCGTGGAAGTGTCGTTGATATTCGCTTCCAATCCCTGTTGCCCCCAATACATTCTCTGCTGCAAACGGGAATTGACAATGAGGTTTCTGTCGAGGTTCTTTCTCAGCTTGACGCACATAACGTTCGCTGTATCGCTCTGACACCCACCCAAGGCTTGGCCCGTGGCATGACGGTTCGAGATAGTGGGGGTCCATTGATGGCTCCCGTCGGCAAGGAAATTCTGTCCAGAATGTTCGATGTCTTCGGCAATGCCATTGACCGCCTGCCAGCACCCGACGTTCAATGGCGCAGCGTGCATCGGGCGCCGCCTTCACTGGCCCATCGTTCGACCAAATCGGAAGTCTTCGAAACCGGCATCAAGGTCATCGATGTCCTGATGCCGCTTGAGCGTGGCGGCAAGGCCGGATTGTTCGGCGGCGCTGGCGTCGGCAAAACCGTTCTGCTCACCGAAATGATCCACAACATGGTCGGCCAACACGAGGGCGTCAGCATTTTCTGCGGCATCGGCGAACGCTGCCGCGAAGGCGAGGAGCTTTATCGCGACATGAAGGCGGCCGGCGTCCTCAACAACATGGTGATGGTCTTCGGCCAGATGAATGAACCGCCCGGCGCCCGCTTCCGGGTCGGCCACGCGGCACTGACCATGGCCGAATATTTCCGCGATGACGAACATCGCGACGTGCTCCTGCTGGTCGACAACATTTTCCGTTTCATCCAGGCCGGCATGGAAGTATCCGGGCTGATGGGCCAGATGCCATCCCGCCTCGGCTATCAGCCGACCATGGGCACCGAGCTGGCGCAACTCGAAGAGCGCATCGCCAATACCGATACCGGGGCCATCACTTCGATCCAGGCCGTCTATGTGCCGGCCGACGATTTCACCGATCCGGCGGCGGTGCATACCTTCTCGCATCTATCGGCGTCCATTGTGCTGTCGCGCAAGCGGGCCAGCGAGGGGCTGTACCCGGCCATCGATCCGCTGCAATCGAATTCGAAAATGGCGACACCCGGTGTCATCGGCGAGCGGCATTACGCGCTGGCCCAGGAAATCCGTCGGACGCTGGCGCAATACGCCGACCTCAAGGACATCATCGCCATGCTCGGCCTCGAACAGTTGTCGAGCGAAGACCGCAAAGTCGTGGCGCGTGCGCGCCGGCTGGAACGTTTTCTGACTCAGCCGTTTTTCACCACCGAGCAGTTCACCGGCCTCAAAGGCAAACTAGTCAGCCTGAACGATGCGCTTGATGGCTGCGAGCGCATCCTGCGCGACGAGTTCAAGGATGTACCGGAAAGCGCGCTGTACATGATCGGCGCCATCGACGAGGCCTTGGACAAAGCCAAGCCCGATGCCGATGCCGATGCCAAGGTACCCAAGGAGGACAAAAATGCTGTCAGCGAGCATGCAGCTTAAGATCCTGCTGCCCTTCAAGGTCTTTGCCGAAAAGCAGGATGTTCTTCGTATCGTCGCCGAATCGCGCAGCGGTTCTTTCGGTCTGCTGCCGAACCGTCTGGATTGCGCCGCAGCATTGGCGCCGGGCATCCTGACGTACGAAACCAAAGACGAAGGCGAGGTCAGTCTGGCGGTCGACGAGGGCGTACTGGTCAAAACCGGCAGCGAAGTGCTGGTCTCCGTGCGCAATGCCATCGGCGGCATGGATCTGGGCGAACTGCACCAGGCCATCGAGCGGGAATTCCTGAATCTGGATGAGCAGGAGAAAAGCGTGCGCTCGGTCCTGGCCAAACTCGAAGGCGGCTTTATCCGCCGCTTTGCGGAATTCAGTCATGATTAAGCCGGACGACAAACTTGCCGCGGGCAAAACCGCATTCAGCCAGCAGGTGGGGGCCAAGGCGGCGCGCAAACTGAAGGCGCAGAGCCATGTGACGCAGACCGTCTGGTCCGGCCTCGGCATGATGGGGCTGGTTGGCTGGTCGGTGGCGATGCCTACCCTGCTCGGCGCGGCGCTCGGCCTGTGGCTGGATGAGCACTATCCGGGTGGTCACTCGTGGACGCTGGCCCTGCTCGCCGCCGGCCTGGTGCTTGGTTGTTTCAATGCCTGGCACTGGGTGGACAAGGAAGGACGCGAAATTCGCGAACAGGAGGCTGACGATGCTTGACCCAAGGGTTCTGGTGCCGCTGCTGATTGGTGTGATGCTCGGCGCCATGTTCTTTGGCGGCTTGTGGTGGACGGTTCACCGGGCGATGACGTCCCGGCGTGTTGCGCTGTGGTTTTTTGCCAGCCTGGTGCTGCGTACCGGCATCGCGCTGGGTGGCTTCTACCTGGCCTGCGGCGACGACTGGCAGCGCTGGCTGGCCGCCCTGCTCGGTTTTGTCGTGGCGCGCGTCGTCGTCACACGCTTAAGCCGCCCGCCAGCCGAAATTCTGGAGGGCAATCATGCATCTCAGCCCTGACAACATCGTTTTATGGCAATTCGGCTGGTTCAAGATCAACGCCACCATCGCCTATACCTGGGGCTTGATGTTGGTGCTGGCTCTTGGTTCGTATCTGGTCACACGTCGCTTGTCGAAAGGCCTGGAGCGCAGCCGCTGGCAGAACCTGCTGGAAATCATCGTGACTGGCATCGTTACCCAGATCGGCGAAGTCGGCCTGACCAAGCCGCGCCAATATCTCGACTTTCTCGGCACGCTCTTCCTGTTCGTCGGGACGGCCAGCCTGTTCACCATCGTTCCCGGCTATGAGCCACCGACCGGTTCCTTATCGACCACAACAGCGCTGGCAATCTGCGTTTTCATCGCCGTACCGATGTTCGGTATCAGCGAATGCGGGCTGGGCGGCTACCTCAAAGAGTATGTCAAGCCGACGGTCATCATGCTGCCCTTCAACATCGTCAGCGAACTGTCGCGCACTCTGGCGCTCGCCGCCCGCCTGTTCGGCAACATGATGAGCGGGACGATGATTCTCGCCATATTGCTGACTATCACGCCCTTCATCTTCCCCATTCTCCTGAGTGCGCTGGGACTGCTAACCGGCATGGTGCAGGCCTATATTTTCAGCATTCTGGCGGCCGTCTACATTGCCGCCGCAACGCGCTCCCGCAAGCCGCCCAGTGCTGCGGATACGCCCGAACAACATGAATCACGAAAGGAATGAGCATGGACAGCATGACAATCATCGCAGTAGTCTCGATCATCACTGCCGGCCTGACGATCGCCATCGGCAGCATTGGCCCGGCGCTCGGCGAAGGCAAGGCGGTAGCGACGGCACTGACTGCACTGGCACAGCAGCCGGATGCCTCAGCTACCATCACCCGCACGCTGTTTGTTGGCTTGGCCATGGTCGAATCGGTGGCGATCTACTGTTTCGTCGTATCGATGATCCTGCTCTTCGCCAACCCGTTCTGGAACCATGCCATCGCCCAAGTCGCCGGACAGTAGATCATGCTCATCGACTGGTTCACCGTCGGCGCGCAGGTGCTCAACTTCCTGATTCTGGTCTGGTTGCTGAAGCGCTTTCTCTACCATCCAATCCTCGATGCCATCGACGCGCGGGAGCAGCGCATCGCCAACGAACTCGCCGACGCCGATGCGAAAAAGGCGGAAGCCGCCAAGGATCGCGCCGATTTCGAGCAGAAGAATGCCGCTTTCCACAAAGAGAAAGCAAACATGTTGGCCCAGGCCATGGCTGCTGCCAATAGCGAACGCCAGCGCCTGCTTGAAGCGGCGCGCCAGGATGCCAACCAACTGGCCGCCAAACGTCAGGAAAAC
The DNA here is from genome assembly GCA_016709965.1 of Betaproteobacteria bacterium. Lineage (NCBI taxonomy): Bacteria > Pseudomonadati > Pseudomonadota > Betaproteobacteria > Rhodocyclales > Azonexaceae > Azonexus > Candidatus Azonexus amarohabitans. Next base: position 1,136,687 of record JADJLT010000006.1, on the reverse strand, counting down.
CTGCAACAAGACGTGCAGAATCTCAACCAGGAAATCAGCCGCCGGACACAGCAAGAGGTTTTCGCCATCGCCCGCAAGGCACTGGACGACCTGGCCGGCGCCAAACTGGAGGAACGCATGGTGGCGGTTTTCGTCGACCGCCTGCAGGCCTTGGGCGCCGACGAAAAAACAAAACTGACGGCAGCTCTACAAGCCCAAGCCGGACCGATTGTCGTACGCACTTGCTTCGATTTGGCGGCGACTGAGCAAACAACGGTAACCAAGGCGATCCGTGACATGCTTGGCGAGAAAGGCGAACTCCGCTTCGTGACGGCCCCCGATTTGGTCAGCGGCATCGAATTGAGCAGCGATGGTCATAAGCTGGCATGGAGTATTGGCGGTTACCTCACCGATCTGGAAAATGGTATCAACGAACTGATCAAAGCGAAGACTGCTGAACCTGATGCTCCGGAAAAGGCCAAGAACGATGCCAGTTGATCGGCTGAAGGACGTTTTAGACCAAACCTTCTCCGGCATCAGCGAAGCGCGGCAAGCCTTCGTAGCACAATTGCAACCGCATGAGGTCGGCCACATCATCAGTATTGCGGCCGGCATCGCCAAGGTTTCAGGTCTGCCCGGCGTCGGTTTCGAAGAAATGCTGAAATTCCCCGGCGGAATTGAAGGCATTGCTTTCAATGTCGATGAAGACGAAATCGGCGTCGTTCTGCTTGGTGACTATTGGCTACTGCAAGCGGGTGACCCGGTCGAGCGCGGTGGTCATGTCGTTGATGTCCCAGTCGGCGAGCGCCTGCTCGGCCGAATCATCGACCCGACCGGTCGACCGCTGGATGACCTCGGGCCACTGCCGGCCGGCGAACGCTTGCCGGTCGAACGGCCAGCCGCAGACATCATGGACCGGGCGCCAGTGACCGTCCCCTTGCAGACCGGCATCAAGGTCATCGATGCGCTGATTCCGGTCGGCCGCGGCCAGCGCGAATTGGTCCTCGGCGACCGGCAAACCGGCAAGACGGCGATAGCGCTCGATACCATCCTCAACCAGCGCGACAAGAACGTCATCTGCGTCTACTGTGCCATCGGCCAGCGCGCCTCCGGCGTGGCCAAGGTTATCGCGGCGCTGCGTGAGAAGGGTGCCCTGGCCTACACCGTGGTCGTCGTCACAGAAGGCAATGATCCACCGGGCCTCGCCTATATCGCACCCTATGCGGCAACCAGCATTGCCGAACATTTCATGGAACAAGGCCACGACGTGCTCGTGGTCTACGACGACCTGACCCACCACGCCCGCGCTTACCGCGAGCTTTCGTTATTACTGCGCCGGCCACCTGGTCGCGAAGCATTTCCCGGCGACATCTTCTACATCCACTCGCGCTTGCTCGAACGGGCGACGCATCTGCGCCCGGAACTCGGTGGCGGCTCGCTGACGGCTTTGCCGATCATCGAAACCGAAGCTCAGGACATTTCCGCCTACATACCGACCAACCTGATTTCGATTACTGATGGCCAGATTTATCTGTCGCCGAACCTGTTCGAACTCGGCGTGCTGCCCGCCGTTGATGTCGGTAAATCAGTCTCCCGCGTCGGCGGCAAGGCCCAGCTTGCGGCCTACCGTGCCGTAGCCGGTGACCTCAAGCTGGCCTATGCCCAGTTCGAGGAACTCGAAACTTTCTCGCGCTTCGGCGCCCGCCTCGACGAAGCCACCCGCCAGCTGATCGAGCACGGCCGGCGGATTCGTGCCTGCCTCAAACAGCACGAATTTTCCCCAATGCCGATGCCGGTACAAATTAGCGTTTTATTGGCGTTGACCGCAGGATTGTTCGACCGCGTGCCACTGGCGCGGATGGCCGAAGCCGAGCAGGCCGTCTGGGGCGCTGCAGCCGATATTCCAGACAAACTCATAGGGCGACTCTCGACCGCCGACAAACTGGGCGACGCCGACCGGGCACAGATCATCCAGCTTGCCACGCAGGCGTTGGCCGGCTTTTTTCCACCAGCCGAAGCCAGGGCCGAGTCATGAGCAACACAGCCGCCAATCTGAGCAGAAAGATCTCCACGGCTGGTGATCTCGAATCGGTCGTACGCACCATGAAGGCGATGGCGGCATCCAGTATCAGCCAATACGAGAATGCGGTGCGCTCGTTGGATGATTATGATCGTGCGGTTCAGCTTGGTCTGCTCGCCTGCTTCCGCCAAACCCGTCCAACGGCAGCAGCGATATTAAAGCGCAATGATGAGGAAACGGTCGGTGCGATTGTTTTCGGCTCGGATCAAGGGTTGGTGGGTCAATTCAACGATCTTCTCGTCAACTTCGTGACCGAAAAACTGGGCGAGTTGCCTGGCAAAAAAATGGTCTGGGCGGTTGGTGAGCGCATACAGTCGCGGCTTGTTGGAAGCCAATTTGAAACCAACAAAAGTTTTCCGCTTCCGAATGCGATCGGCGCAATTACGCTGCTGGTCAGTCAGATACTCACGGAAATTGATATTCGCCGGGAACATGGTGAAATCGGACCGGTTTACCTCTTTCACAATCGCCCGAAGTCGGGAGATATCTACGAACCGTTCTGCCAGCGTCTGTTGCCCCTCGACGAAGCGTGGCGAAAAGAGCTGGCGAGCCGGCAGTGGCCATCCAACAAGCTACCGGAGGTCATGCACGATGGAGAACAAACCCTGTTCACCTTTGTTCGTGAATATCTCTTTGTGTCCCTGTTCCGTGCCTGCGCTGAATCCCTGGCCAGCGAAAATGCCAGCCGCCTTGCAGCCATGCAGCGGGCCGAAAAAAATATCGGCGAGTTACTGGAGAATCTTGGCAGCGAATTCCATCGTTTACGCCAAAGCGCCATTGACGAAGAATTGTTTGATGTTGTTTCAGGCTTTGAAGCCTATGCCCGATGAAAGCCGGCCAAAAGCCGGCTTCCTGTCAGGTAACGGTAGTTCGCCAGACAATGGTCGCGAATACCAACAGGCTGCACCTCTCCAATGCCTGAAGTCTATTGCCGATCATTGCCGACGAAGGATGAGCCCGGGGCAGCGGATCGCTCAGTGAGCCGGGTATTTCGCCGGGTCAGCCATTCTTTCGGCAACCTTGGTCAGATCAGGAATGGAAAGCTTGTCGTCATAGACCCCGGCGGCTACCTGAATCCCTGTCGAAAAAGCGATTTCAGCAGTCATCGAATAGGTCAGCTTGCGCGACACACGGCCAGCACCGGGTCGGGTCCATACATATTCAACCCAGCCACCGTGAGGCTGGGAAGCAATCTTGCACAAGTCCTTGAAAATGTATTTGCCGTTATTGTCGGTGATTTGCAGTATCGGCCGACCGACAAGGTCCGGGCGCATCGGATGGGCGACCATTCGATCCAGACGGCAGTCAAAGGCAAATACGTAGCTATCCTTCCATACCCATGGGCCATCCTTGCTATTCAATGCTGCGACGCCCGATACCCCTTTGTCCTGAAGAAACCTGGCGGCAGACCACACCTTGGTAATTGCCTCCTCTGGTGTGGCAACCTCATCGACCGCTTGGGTCGCAGGAGCCGCATAAGTCACTCCAGCCAATAGTGAAACCAGCAAAGTCAGCGCACAACTCCGGATCAGCAGCATCTTCTTTCCTTCCACATAATTCCAACGATCTTCAACCCGCTCACCACGGTGAGCAATCGGCAGGCAGTGACACCCCGTTTAGATCCAGGGCTTTCCGACCGGCAGGACATCACGACCGAAGAGGTCGGCAAATATCAGGTGAGCCATGATGTACCAGGCCATCGCTGCGCAGGCCATCAATTCGTAGCCGGCAACAACGGTCAGTTCCGGGTATCCGAAGTGGGCAAAATCGAGCAGCACAAAGCCGATCATCAGCAACGTGAAAGTCAGCGCCAACGCACTGCTGACACGCATCGAGCCGATCCATAGAATCGTGCTGAATGCAGTCCAGGCGACCAGGAACCAACCAATATCGGTTTTACTCGACACGTAGATATTGAAGTGATTACCAATGAGGATCAGCGCCAGCGATATCCAGAAACACCCGTAGGAGGTGAAAGCGCAATAGCCGAAATTATTGCCCGATTTCATTTCCTGAAGGCCGGCAACCATCTGCGCGAAGCCACCGAAAATCAAACCAAGCCAAATGACAGGGCCTATCCCCATCCACCCCACATTATGGAACTGCAACATCATGGTCGTCAGACCAAAACCCGCCAGACCAACGACCGCCGGGTTTCCCAGTTTTTGCTCCGCCATCGTGCGACTCCTGGTAAGTTGTTTTTGTCGAGCCTGCTAGCGCTATGCAGGCATACTGTTTTTCTCTTGCGTCGCAAGAGTCTGGCATGAATAGCAGCATAACGAAAGCCCGAGTTATCAATAGATGAATTAATTACCTATTGATAAATCATTTCGGCTTGCAATTGGGTAAGCGAGTGATTCCGGAACGAACGGATATTGACGGGGCATTTTAAATTTCGCGATATATCAGCACCTCAACACGTAAAATGTCTCGCCGTTGCCTTGCAAACGCCAAAATTAATCCATTCACGCGGAAAAAACGAGATAGCCATGACTGAATCCTTGTACGAGATACCCCTTAAGAGCCTCAATGGGCAGGTGCTCAACTTGGGCGCATTCAAGGGACAAGTACTGCTCATCGTCAACGTAGCCTCCAAGTGTGGACTGACGCCGCAGTACGCCGGGCTGGAGAGTCTCTTCAAGCAGTATCGCGAGCGCGGCTTGCAAGTGCTTGGTTTTCCCTGCAATGACTTCGCTGAGCAAGAGCCGGGATCGGCCGACGAAATTCAGGATTTCTGCACGACCAACTACGGTGTCGAGTTCCCGATGTTCGAGAAGCTGAACATCAACAGCGAACCCCGGCACCCGCTGTATGCGGCACTGATTGCCGCGCAGCCCGACGCTGTCTTTCCAGCCGGCAGTGATTTCAGCGAGAAGCTGGCCGGGTATGGCTGCTCACCGAAGCAGCCGGACGATGTGCTGTGGAATTTCGAGAAATTCCTGGTCGGGCGTGATGGTCGCGTCGTGCAGCGCTTTTCTCCTGACATGACACCGGATGACCCGATTTTGCTGGCAGCAATTGAATCGGCACTCGCTTAAGCAGGCTCTCCGAATTGACGACAAACCACCCGATGCCCGCCCTCCCCAAACCCGATGTTTGCCAGCCAACCGGCTCGGCCGAATTGGCCATGCTGGATGTGTACATGCCGATGATGAAGTCGTCGGCGATTATTTCGGCCGGACGACTGGGGCTTTTCGAGGCACTGGCTGGAGGGCCGCTTTCAGCGGCGGAACTGGCCACCAAAATTGAGTCGAGCGTTCACGGCACCGCCACACTGGCCGACTTTCTGGTCACTGTCGGCTATCTGCAAAAGCAGGGCGATTCGTTTGCCAATATGGCCAGCACGCAACGCTGGTTTACCAGCGCGGGCCAAGTCGACTACACACCTGGCCTGTTGTGGACTCACGAAGCGTGGTCAATGATGGGCGGGCTCGCCGAAAGCGTGCGCCGGGGCGGCCCCAAGAAACTGTTGTGGGACGCAATGGAGGACCAACCGCAACTCGGGCAATTGTTCTCGTCCTACATGGGTGCCTTTGCGGCTGACCTTGGGCCGGATCTGCTCCGGCATGTACCGGTCTTGCCGAGCTATCGGCGCCTGCTCGATCTGGGCGGGTCACATGGCCTGCATTCGATTCGCTTTTGCCAGCGTTATCCGCAGCTCAATGCTGTCATTGTCGACATGCCCAGCGCCTTGACGGAGACAGGCGACGAAATCGAGCGCGTGCAATTATCGGACCGCATTCGCCTCAGCCCGGGCACCTTGCAGGAACACGACTGGGGTTGCGACAACGATCTGGTGTTTTACCTGTCGGTCGCCCACAACCATACGGCGGAAGAAAATCGTCTGGCGATTCGGCAGATTGGCGAGTCGCTCCAGCCGGGCGGTCTGCTCGTCATCCATGAATACGTGGCCGAAACACCGCTTGACGCCCTGAATGCCGCTTTTCGCCTGACCCTGCTGCTGGAAACCGGCACGCAGACTCACGCCTACGCCGATTATTGCGAATGGCTGAACGCGGCGGGATTTACATCGATTGAGCGCATTGACCTGAACCCGCGAGAAAAAGGTTCGCTGATTCTGGCACGGCGCTAACGGCCTGCTGAAGCCCGAAGGCTGATTGCCATCGGGCTTCTGAAAATTTCAGATTCAGCCGTTTTTTCCGGTTGACCGTAGCAGTCGTCGGTAGATGCCTCGGCAATTTGGGCGTCCTCCCATCGCGTCCTTTCCGGTCGTACTTTTGTCTGTACCGCGCCAGATGGCCGGTCTGACTAGCGCGTCGTCACCGCTTGCAGGTATGCTCTTGGAAATAACGATCAAAGGAGACAATCCGTGCCCGCATTACTGCCACAACCCGATCCCGATGGCCTGCTTGAATATTCAGTGGTTTACACCGACCGTGCCCTGAACCACATGTCGCAACGCTTCCAGGGTGTGATGAAAGACATCTCGCGCCTCTTGAAGAAGGTTTACAACGCCAAAGCGGCCATCGTCGTACCCGGTAGTGGCACCTTCGGCATGGAAGCTGTCGCTCGCCAATTCGCCACCCATCGCAAGGTGCTGGTCATCCGCAACGGCTGGTTCAGCTTCCGCTGGACGCAGATTTTCGACATGGGCAAGATCCCGTCCGAAAGCATCGTCCTCAAGGCTCGACAAGTGGGCAGCGGCTCGCAAGCGCCCTTCGCGCCGCCACCGATTGAAGAAGTCGTCGCCGCCATTCGCGAACATCGCCCCGAAGTCGTTTTCGCACCGCACGTTGAAACAGCGTCGGGCATGATCCTGCCGGACAGCTACATCAAGGCCGTCGGCGATGCCGTGCATGCCGTCGATGGCTTGTTCGTGCTCGACTGTATCGCCTCCGGCACCATCTGGGTCGACATGGCGGCCAACAACGTCGACGTGTTGATCAGCGCACCGCAAAAAGGCTGGAGTGCCACGCCGTGCTGCGCCCTGGTCGCCCTCGGCGAACGCGCCCGCGCCCGCATCGACGCCACCAGCAGCACCAGCTTTGCCTGCGACCTGAAAAAATGGTTGCAGATCATGGAAGCCTTCGAAAACGGCGGCCATGCCTACCACGCCACCATGCCAACCGACGGTCTGGCGACCTTGCGCGATGTCATGCTGGAAACCGAAGCCTATGGTTTCGAGAATGTCTGTCGGGAACAGTACGAACTCGGTCGCCGCATCCGTGAATTGATGGTTGCCAAAGGCTTCGCCAGCGTTGCCGCCGAAGGTTTCCAGGCGCCCGGTGTGGTGGTCAGCTACACAACGGACCCGGACATTCATACCGGCAAGAAATTCCTCGCCCAAGGCCTGCAAACCGCCGCCGGGGTGCCCCTGCAATGTGACGAGCCGGCCGACTACCGCAGCTTCCGCATCGGCCTCTTCGGGCTGGAAAAGTTGCACGATATCGAGCGCACAGCGGCCAATTTCGCCAAGGCGCTTGACGCTGTCCAGACTACTTGAGAACTGATCAGCCAGATTTCGCGGGATCGCGGTTTTCGCCAGCGATCCCGTTTTTCATTCTGAGTTCCGGACCTTGCTTTGACAATGGCATCACTCCTTGACCAACATCAATAAACGCTGTTTTGTGCAGAGCACAATGGGCGAAAAAAGGAGAATGTCTTGCCTATCCCCCAAAATGGCCAAGCGCTGAGCAGCGCCGTGCTTCCTGCCATACCCGGCTATCTGAACGAAACTTACACTTGGGCTTATGTCACACCCGAAGCGGTCAAGCGTTTCGAACGACAATGGCTGGTGAATCTGATTCTGTGGGGAAATTTTGCCCGCTTGCGCGACATCGCGTTGGACAGCTTTGGTCACAATCCAAGTGGCCAAAGCCTGCAGATTGCTTGTGTCTATGGCAACCTGACCGCACATTTTGCAGCACGTCATCAAGACGAAGGGCTACTCGACGTCATCGACGTCATCCCGAACCAAATCAGCAATCTTCGGCAAAAACTTGGCAACGACAGCCGGGTTGGCATTCACCTCGCCAACAGTACTGCCTTGCCCCAAGTCAGCGCCAGCTACGAGCGTGCCCTGCTCTTCTTTCTCCTGCACGAACAGCCATTCGATATTCGCCTGCAGACCATCCGTGAGGCGTTTCGAGTGGTCAAGCCGGGGGGCAAGATCACCTTCATCGACTATCACCGACCACGGCGCTGGCATCCCCTGTACGGGGTCATGAAAATCATCCTGAGCAAGTTGGAGCCATACGCGCTCGACCTGTGGAACAACGAAATCGAGGACTGGTTCCCGACCGAAATGGCACCCGCCAGCATCACGAAGCGGACGCTCTTTGGCGGTCTTTACCAGATCATTGAAGTCATTCGCTAAGCTGCGTCAAGTTGCCCGCAGCAGGTTGCGAAACCATTGCAGATCGTCGGCCAGCATGGCCGACGAGGTATCACGCACGCCCCGGAACGGCACTTCAATACCACGCTGGCTGAGCTCTGCCTGCAGTGCCAGCATGAAAAGTCCGGAATCGTCCGTTAATCTGCCTTGCACAGCATGAACGGCACAGCCGGGGCTGCGCGGATTCCCACCGAGGACGGCAACCAGTGTGAAACCTTCATCGACAAGGATCTGCATTTGTGTTGCAACCGATGCCGCCAGATTGGCGCAACATAGCCGGCCGGCGTCGGTATCCAGCGCCTGTCGGACCGTCATCCCGGCAGGCCGCTCGCGCTTTAAACCCAGGGCTGAAACTTCCGGACAAGGCATCTGCATGACACCGATGCCCTGTTCATGGCAAAGCTGCAGCAATTCGAAGTTCATTGCCGGAAAACTGGCCGCGCCGCGATCTCGCACATTCTGGTTGAGTACACAATCGATCACCGCAACAAAACGGCCGCTACGACAATCGCGCGCTACCGGCGGCCTTATCCACTGGATCAGAGACTTCAACGCTCCCAGACTCATTTGCCCAGCCACTTTTTCTCGCCGGCCAGCACCGGAAAAGATAGCCAGTTTTCCGGCGGCGGTAGCGGGCAGGTTGCAAACGGCGTGAAGGCACAAGGCGGGTTGCAGGAAAAATTGAAATTCAGCCGAATTTTCCGGTTGACCGTAGCAGGCACCTTCAGAAAGCGGCCCGCCCCGTAGGTGTCCTTCCCACTGGTTCGATCACGAAATACGAAGAAAACCTCCTTTTCGCCGACCGACATCGGCAGCAGCGTCACCGTCTGTCCATCCATCAGAAAGACCGCCTGATGGCTGACCTTGACCAGGTTCAGATCACCGCTGACGTTGGGCACCTCCATCGCCAGAGGCGGGTCAAGTTCCAGCCAGTCGGCCTCGATTTCCCAGGCCGGGTCGTAATCAAAATATGCCAGCCCGGCAAAATCCCGTTTGTCAGCCCAGCCCCCATCACGCAGTCGAACAGCGAGACGACCCTCGCGGTCAACGACAAAAAACGACCCATTTTGAAATTCGACGACCGACGGCTGCCCATCGATATCCGTTTGCAGGTCACGCGGCAAATCGCCCGCCGGCAACCAGGTCAGGCGCTCCTCCTGCCAATCCAGATCGCCCAGATATTGCGCTCCCTCGGGCAAGCGGACGGGACAATCCTCGGCGCTTCCCACACGATTCAAGCCCTGCTCCAGCCAATACAGCCCGATCAGTCCCAGCCAGCTATCCGGCCCGGACAACTCGGCGAGTCTGGCCTGTCGCCAGTCCTGCCAGCGCAATTCTTCGTTCATGTTCAAAACCTCGTTTGACGCATGGCAACATTATCCCGCCATCGCAGCCTGCCAGCCTCATCCTTGCCAAGCGTCCGGCTCATTCTGTTACGATGTTGCCATGATTTGCTGCGCACGCACATCCACTTCTGACGCCCATTCCGCTGGTTTTATACCACCGGAACGAACACTTCCTCCATCCAAGTACTGACTGAACGGACGCGCCGATGAAACTGGATATTCGCCTGGCATTCCACTACGGCCTCACCATTTTCCTCAGTGCCTTCCTGCTCTTTCAGGTTCAGCCGATGATCGGAAAGATGATACTGCCGTGGTTCGGCGGCTCTGCATCGGTATGGACAACCTGCATGCTGTTATTCCAGAGCGTGCTGCTGCTCGGCTATCTCTATTCGCACTGGGTCGTCGCCCGCCTGTCGCCGCGCCACCAGAGCCTGCTGCATATCACTTTGCTGATCGCTGCCCTGCTCCTCCTGCCCATTGCGCCGGGCGAAGCATGGAAACCGACCGGGGCCGAGAACCCGACCCTGCGCATCCTCGGCCTGCTCGTTGCCTCGATCGGCCTGCCCTATTTCGTGCTATCCACAACCGGCCCGCTGGTTCAGGCCTGGTTTGCCCGCGAACGGGCCGGCCTCGTGCCTTACCGCCTGTTCGCGCTATCCAACCTCGGATCGATGCTCGCCCTGATCGCCTACCCGCTGGCGGTCGAACCCTACCTGCCGACGCGTTTGCAATCCTGGACATGGTCCGGCCTGTTCGCCGTATTCGTCATTGCCTGCGGCCTGCTCGCCTGGCGCGGGCGAAACAGCCAGTCGCTGCACGCCCAACATACTGAAGCCCTGCCACCACTTCCCTCCCGCCAGCTTGCCCTATGGGCCGCCCTGGCCGCCTGCCCCTCTATCCTGATGGTGGCCGACACCAGCTTCCTGACCGAGAATATCGCGCCGATTCCCATGCTTTGGGTCGGCCCACTGGCGCTCTACCTCCTCTCTTTCATTCTCGCCTTCGATCATGCCGGCTGGTATCGCCGCAGCATTTACCTGCCACTGCTCGGCGTCAGCCTCTTCCTGCTCGCTTGGTTGCCAACATTAGGCGTCAGCCAATTGCCGATCAAGGCAGCCATTCCGATCAACCTGATCGCCTTTTTCGTTGCCTGCATGGTCTGCCACGGCGAACTCGCCCGCCAGCAGCCCCACCCACGCCAGCTGACCACCTATTTCCTGATGCTGGCGCTCGGCGGCATGGTCGGCGGCTTCTTTGTCGGGGTCATCGCGCCCTATGGTTTCAACAGCCACTACGAACTGTCGATCGGCATCCTGCTCACCGGGCTGATCGTCGCCATCGCCGTCCTGCCCGGCGTCGTCTACCGCTCACCGGCACGTCGCAAAGCCGCGCTGGCCAGCTGCGGGATTGTCATGCTCGGCATTGCCGGGATCCGGATTGCCGACCATCACGACGAGATCATTGGCGCGGATGCCTTGCTGCGCAATTTTTACGGCACGCTCACCGTCTATACCAATACCGAGGAACACTGGCGCAGCATGTATCACGGCCAGATCCTGCACGGTCGCCAGCATATTTCGCCGGACAAGCGTGCCCTGCCGACCACCTACTACAGCGAAGAAGGCGGCGTCGGCAAGACGCTGCTGGCCAAAGGGAAACCAGGTACGCCGCTCAAGGTTGGCGTGGTCGGTATCGGCGTCGGTACGTTAGCCACCTATGGCCGAGCGGGCGATACCTATCGCCTCTACGATATCGACCCAATGGTCATCGACGTGGCCGAAAAGTATTTCAGCTTCCTGTCCGACAGCCGCGCCAAAACCGACATCGTGCTGGGTGATGCCCGGCTGCAACTTGAGCGCGAGGCACCGCAACAGTTCGACGTTCTGGTCGTTGATGCCTTCTCCGGGGATTCGGTGCCGGTGCACCTGCTGACCCGGCAAGCCTTTCAGCTTTACTTCCGCCATCTCAAACCGGATGGCGTGCTGGCTGTGCACATCACCAACCGCTATCTTGACCTGCGTCCGGTCATCAAGACGGCGGCCGATTTTCTGAAGCGCCCGGCCCGCGTTGTTGATTTTGAAGGTGATGAAGACCGCGCCATTTACCGATCGCGCTGGGCGATCATCGCGCAGGACGACACCTTCTTCTGCAACGATGGTTTCACCGATGCCAAGTTGCTGGCCGACAAGCCGGGATTCCGGCCATGGCAGGACGATTACAGCAGTCTGCTGGCCGTTTTGATGTAGCCCCACCACAATACTGCCTGGCGAAAAATTTCAAATTTGGCCGTTTTTTCCGGTTGACCGCGGAAGGTTCGGCGTTGGACTCACTCAACCACGCATCAATGATCTGCTGCGTTTTCATCAAGGAAATCAAACATGAAAAAAGTCCTGCTGGCTCTGGCCATTGCAGCCGCGCCACTACTGGCCAATGCGGTCGACGTCAATGTCAATCTGGGCAACGTGCGCATTGATGCGCCTGGCGTCAGCATCACCTTTGGTAGCCGCAACGACCGCGGCTATTACTGGGATGGCTACGACTGGCGCGAACCTACCTACTGGCGAAAGCACAACGGCCATCGGGGCGAAAAATACTATACCGGCCGCGGTGATCGTGGCGGCCACCACCGGGATGGCGGCCACTGCCCGCCGGGACAAGCCAAGAAGGGCAATTGCTGAGTCGCCAGGCGACAAAAAGAAAAAGGGCGGGGCCAAATGGCCTCGCCCTTTTTGATTGGCGTAACGCCGTTCAGTCCTTGGTAAAGCGCATGATGCCGCCGGTCGCCGGATCGCAACTGACACGGATCGTATCCTTCGGGCCAAACTTCCCTTCCAGGATGGCCTTGGCCAGCGGATTCTCGATCTGCTGCTGGATCGCGCGCTTTAGCGGACGAGCGCCGAACACCGGGTCGAAACCGGCCTGCGCCAGTTCGGCCAGGGCGCTGTCTTCGACTACGAGGGTCATTTCAAGCAGAGCCACGCGTTTCTCAAGGTAACCGAGCTGGATCTTGGCGATGCCGGCGATGTGCTTTTCATCCAGCGCATGGAAGACCACCACTTCGTCGATCCGGTTGATGAACTCCGGCCGGAAGTAGTTCTTCACCTCGGCCATCACGGCCAGTTTGATCACTCCGTACTCCTCGCCGGCCATCTGCTGGATCATCTGGCTACCCAGGTTGGAGGTCATCACGATCACCGTATTCTTGAAATCCACGGTACGCCCCTGCCCGTCGGTCATGCGGCCGTCGTCCAGCACCTGCAGCAGCACGTTGAACACATCCGGGTGTGCCTTCTCGACTTCATCAAGCAGGATGACGCTGTACGGCTTGCGACGCACGGCTTCGGTCAGATAACCGCCTTCTTCATAGCCGACGTAGCCCGGCGGCGCACCGATCAGGCGAGCGACCGAATGCTTCTCCATGAACTCGCTCATGTCGATACGGATCAGATGATCCTCACTGTCGAACATGAACTCGGCCAGCGCCTTGCACAGCTCGGTCTTGCCGACACCCGTCGGGCCCAGGAAGAGGAAGGAACCATACGGCCGATTCGGATCAGACAGCCCGGCGCGTGAGCGGCGAATGGCATCGCCCACCAGGCGCACAGCCTCATCCTGCCCGACCACCCGCTTGTGCAGCTTGTCTTCCATATTCAGTAATTTTTCGCGCTCGCCGGTCATCATCTTGCTAACCGGGATACCAGTTGCCCGGCTGACCACTTCGGCGATCTCTTCTGCACCGACCTGCGTACGCAGCAAAATGTTCTTCCTGCCTTCACCTTCGCCTGCCTTCTCGGCAGTCTTTAATTGGGCTTCGAGTTGCGGCAGCGTGCCGTATTGCAATTCAGCCACCTTGTCGAGCTTGCCTTCACGCTGCAGCTTAGTGATTTCGGCCCTGACCTTGTCAATTTCTTCCTTGATGTGCGCCGAGCCTTGAACCTGGGCCTTTTCGGCCTTCCAGATTTCTTCGAGATCAGAATATTCCTTGGCCAGCTTGTCGATTTCAACTTCGATCAAGCCAAAACGCTTCTTCGAAGATTCGTCCTTCTCGCGCTTGACGGCCTCGCGCTCAATCTTCAGCTGGATGATCCGGCGGTCAAGCTTGTCCATCACCTCCGGCTTCGAGTCGATTTCCATCTTGATCCGCGCCGCAGCCTCGTCGATCAGATCGATTGCCTTGTCCGGCAAGAAGCGGTCGGTGATGTAGCGATTCGAAAGTTCGGCCGCGGCGACGATGGCTGGGTCGGTAATGTCGACACCGTGGTGTAGTTCGTATTTTTCCTGCAGACCGCGCAGGATAGCGATGGTCGATTCGACACTCGGCTCTTCGACCAATACCTTCTGGAATCGGCGTTCGAGCGCAGCATCCTTTTCAATGTACTTGCGATATTCGTTGAGCGTCGTCGCACCGATACAATGCAGTTCACCACGAGCCAGTGCCGGCTTCAACATGTTGCCGGCGTCAATGGCGCCTTCGGCCTTGCCGGCGCCGACCATGGTGTGCAATTCGTCAATGAACAGAATGATCTGGCCAGCCTCCTGAGAAACCTCTTTCAGGACAGCCTTCAGGCGCTCCTCAAACTCACCACGATATTTGGCACCAGCCAACAGGCCAGCCATGTCAAGGACCAGTACCTTCTTGCCCTTCAAGGTTTCCGGGACTTCGCCGTTGACGATGCGTTGAGCCAGACCTTCGACGATGGCCGTCTTGCCAACGCCCGGTTCGCCGATCAAGACCGGATTGTTTTTGGTTCGGCGCTGCAAAATCTGGATGGCGCGACGAATTTCATCATCGCGACCAATTACCGGGTCGAGCTTGCCCTGCGCAGCGCGCTCAGTCAGGTCGATACAATATTTCTTGAGCGATTCGCGCTGGCCTTCGGCCTCTTGTGAGTCGACCCCCTGCCCGCCACGCACGGCCATGATCGCCGCTTCCATCGATTTTCGGCTCAGGCCATGTTGTTTGGTTATGCGACCGGTTTCGTTCTTGTCCTCGCTTACGACGAGCAGAAACATCTCGCTGGCGATGAACTGGTCGCCCCGCTTCTGCGCTTCCTTGTCGGTCAGGTTGAGCAGGTTGGCCAGATCGCGCCCAATGGAAACATCGCCACCGTGGCCTTCGACCTTGGGCAGACGGGTCAGCGCCTGTTCGAGATCACGCTTGAGACCCGGCACATTGACCCCGGCACGGCCGAGCAGCGAGCTCGTGCCGCCATCATCCTGATTGATCAGCGCGAGCAGCAGATGCTGTGGTTCGATGAACTGCTGATCACCACCAATGGCCAGGCTCTGGGCATCGGACAAGGCTTGCTGGAATTTGGTCGTAAATTTATCAAGGCGCATGGTCAATCTCCTGAGGCGGAATTTCTGTTACCGGACAGATGAGGCCATTCGTGAAAATTTCAACGGCAAGCGCCAAGCATTTTCAGTTCACCACCACCCAAAACATACAATATTGTAAAAATACGTGGTAAATTTAAAAGTATCGAATTTGATAATTAAATCAAATATGCGGGAGGAATGGATAATGTCCATCAAGACAATGACACTGCGATCAAAGCTGCTCGCCATGACGATCGTGACCGTGGTCGCACTGGCTGTCTTGTTCTCGGTACTGCTGATCAACGGCAAGCAACAGATGCTGAATGACCGCGAAGCCAAGGTTCGCAACCTGGTTGAATCGACCCAGGGCATCCTGTCTTACTACGAAAAGGCCGCTCGTGACGGGCAAATGTCGGTCGAAGATGCCAAGAAAACTGCGGCGGCGACGATCGGCAGCATGCGCTATGACAAGACCGAATATTTCTGGATTCACGATCTCAAGGATGCCACGATGATCATGCATCCGATCAAGCCGGAGTTGAACGGCAAGACGCTGGACGAACTCAAGGACAAAGGCGGGAAGCAGTTCTTCCATGAGATGAATCTCGTGGTCAAAGCCAGCGGCGCAGGTTTTGTTGATTACCTGTGGCCGAAGCCAGGCGCCGACGAGGGCATTCCGAAAATATCCTTCGTGCAAGGTTTCGAACCCTGGGGCTGGGTCGTCGGTTCCGGCATCTATATTGACGATGTCGATGCCAAGTTCCGCAGCGAAGCCATCAAACTCCTTGTATGGGGTCTGGGCATCTCCAGCTTCATTGCCATTTCACTGCTACTTTTGTCCGGGAACATCATCAAGACCCTGGGGGGTGACCCCGCAGTCGCGTCGGCCATCACCCGCCGTATCGCCGCCGGCGATCTGGCGACACCCGTGGACTGCCGCCCCGATGACAATGACAGCCTGTTGGCCAATATCCGCACCATGCAGGAAACGCTGCGCCAGATGATCGCCAGTATTATCAGCAATGCCGAACAGGTCGCTACCGCCTCGCGGGAACTACTGGCAGCGTCCGAGCAAGTGGCCGAGCGGGCCAGTCAGCAAAGCGATGCCGCATCGTCGATGGCAGCCTCGGTCGAGGAAATGGCAGTCAGCATCGATCAGGTCAAGGAAAATGCGACCGAAGCCCTTGGCATCTCGCAGACGGCAGGCACCATCTCGGAAGAAGGTGCCATCGTGATTCATAACGCAGCCAGCGAAATGCGCAAGATCTCGGACGCCGTGCAGTCGTCCTCGCAAATTGTTGAAGACCTTGGCCGCCAGTCCGACCACATCACCTCCATCGTCAACACCATCAAGGAAATTGCCGATCAAACCAATCTGCTGGCCCTCAACGCAGCCATTGAGGCAGCACGTGCCGGCGAACAGGGGCGCGGCTTTGCCGTTGTCGCCGACGAAGTGCGCAAACTGGCCGAGCGCACCAGCCTGTCGACCAAGGAAATCAGCGAGATGGTGGCCAAGATACAGAATGGCACCCGCAGCGCTGTCAGCAGCATGCAGGCCGGTGTTCAGCAGGTCAGCAGCGGCGTCGAACTGGCCAATCAGGCAGGCAACTCGATCAACCAGATTCGTGATGGCTCACTGCGCGTATCTGCCGTGGTCAACGGCATTTCCGACTCGATTTCCGAACAGAGTGTCGCCAGCACCGATATTGCGCAACAGCTGGAAGCCATCGCCCAGATGTCCGAAGAGAGCGCCATCGCAGTCCGCCAGACAGCTGACTCAGCCCGCCACTTGCAGTTACTGTCGACGGACCTTCGCCAGATGGTGGCACAGTTCAAGACCTGATTTTTTTACTCGCCCCTTTCGGGGAAAGTCCATCATTTTCCCTGAAGAAAACGCTACTGCCTTGGGAAGGCTTAAGCTTCCAGTTCCGCACGGCAAGGATCTGTTCAGCTACTGGCTGAAGCCGGTCGAACAGCCGTTGAGTTCCCATTGCGGTCAGTAACGTCCAAGGTGATGCAAAGGCAGCCATCCAAGCAAATTCTGCCTTTCGGTTACTATACCTTCCGTCATGTTGAGAGAAAGGTGCAGGGCACCAGGTGTCCGCCATATGGGTAGTAGTTTTTTGTTGGTCGTAGTTGCTCTTGTCCTCGTTGTGCTGAACGGCTTTTTTGTGGCCGCAGAGTTCGGTCTTGTAAAACTCCGTCAAAGTCGGGTCAAGGCCATCGCAAAGACATACGGCTGGCGTGGTCGCATTTTGGCCAAGGTACATCAGGATCTTGAAGCCTACCTTTCCGCTTGCCAACTGGGCATTACCCTCGCATCTCTCGGCCTGGGGTGGGTTGGCGAGCCGGCCTTTGCAGATTTGCTTCGCCCTTTCCTCTCTACGATAGGTATTGGGGATGAAGAAGTGGTTCACGGCATTGCCTTTGCCATTGCCTTCTTCATCATTTCCTACCTGCACATCGTCGTCGGTGAGCTTGCTCCCAAATCCATGGCCATCCGTATCACCGAGAAGGTTGGCCTGTGGACGGCTCCCGGCCTCTATGCCTTCTATTGGGCAATGTATCCAGCTATCTGGGTGCTGAACCACAGCGCCAACTGGGTTCTGCGCAAGGTCAATCTGGATGTTCATACCGGTCACGACAGCCACTACTCGGCCGATGAACTCAAAGTCATCCTCCGCTCGTCACGCGCTAACGCGGACTTCACCGGGGATGAATGGCGGGTTTTGGCTCAGGCACTCGATTTCCGTGACCTGGAAGTGGCCGATTTGATGCGGCCATTCAATGAAGCCGTTCCGCTATCGGAAACAGATGATATTGAGACAAGCCTGGAGAGGATTGTTCAGCACCGCTTCAGCCGCTATCCCTACCTAGCGGAAGATGGACACGCCAAAGGCGTTGTCCACCTGAAGGACATCTTCATCGCACTTCGCAAAAACCCCGAACTCGATACGCTTGAAAAACTGGTGCGGCCAGTTGTGGTCGTCTCCCCAAGTCTTTCTGCCACAGAGCTTTTCCGACGCTTTCGTCAGGGCGCGCCTCATTTCGCTGTAGTTGCCTACAACGATGGCCACCCGATTGGCTTCATCACGCTGGATAACTTGCTCGGTGCCTTGGTTGGGGAGATTCGCGACGAGTTTCGCCAGACGCATAACGAGTGGTCCAAGCTTGATGACGGGTCGCTGATTGGCAAGGGTAGCCTGCCAATTTTTACCCTGGAACGCGCCTTGGGCATCGATATTGATGAGGCCGGGGTGGACTCCGTGGGAGGACTCATCTTGCAGCAGTTAGGCGACCTGCCAGAAGAGGGGCAACGCATTTCCTTCCCACAGTTCGACGCAGTGGTAAAGAAAATGACGGGACCAAGGATTGTGCTGATTCGGATCATTCCGAAGACCGAACTAGCTCAATAGCTTTGAGCCTGAAGTTGGATGTCCGCAGGTTGATTGTAGAAGTCAGCCGGCAATTCGATGCTTCCGGCATTCAGAAGACTGCGAAGTTACCCTTCACCCGCCCTCACCCAGTTTTTCCCGGAGCAGCGGCGCTGCCCGGTCGATGAAGGCCCGCACGCGGGACGATAACAGGCGGGCGTGAGGGTAGGCAAAGTTGACCGGCAGGGGCGGTGGCTCGTAATCCGGCAGCAGGCGAACCAGCTTGCCGGCCGCCAGTTGTTCATGCACCTGATAGGCGAGAAAGCGCCCACAGCCAACACCTCTCACACAGGCGTCGATGGCGAAGTCGATGTGGTTGGTGGTCAGAATGGTCGGCACCGCCACCCGTTGTGTCTGCCCCGCTTCGTGAAACACCCAGTCGGGTTCAAGGCTGAAGCCGGTCATGCGAATCGCCCGGTGTTTTTGCAATTCGGCCGGATTTTCCGGTTGACCGTAGCGAGCGAGATAGTCGGGACTGGCGCAGATGATTCGGCGGGTTGTGCCGAGCGGGATGGCGACCAGCGACGACTCTGGCAGCGTGCCGATGCGAACGGCCAGATCGATGCCTTCATCGATCAGATCAACGACACGATCGAGCAGCAATAGCTCAATGCGCACCTCGGGATACGCGGCCAGAAAATCAGTCACCGCCGGCCCGACATGCAGGCGCCCGAACATCACCGGCGCAGTAATGACCAGGCGCCCGGCCGGTTTGACCTGCCTCGCCAGCAGGGCCGCTTCGGCCTCTTCGACATCGATCAGCAGATGCCGGCAACGCTCGAAATAATCCCGCCCCTCGTCGGTCAGCGCCATGCGCCGCGTCGTCCGGTTCAACAATCGAACGCCCAGCGCCCGCTCCAGCGCCGACAGGCTGCGCACGACTGAGGTCGGCGAGGTGCCGAGACGATCGGCGGCAGCGGTCAGGCTACCGGTCTCGACGATACGTACGAAGGTGGTCATGGCGCGCAGTTTATCCATGGCGCCAGATTAAACCGTTTTTTGCATAAGTATTCTAACCATCAGTCTATTTATTGCGATTAACGCATCGGTGATGATGACTTCATTCCAGCCCACACAGGAAATACGCCATGTCCCGCCACTTTGCCGCCATTGCCTATACCCCGGGCGTCCGGGCCAGCCAGCGCCAATATGGCGGCCGCGACCTGGGCGAAGGACTGGACGAAGTCGCCGAAACGCCAACCGCAGAACTCGGCCCCCGTGAGCGCGAATTCATCGCCGCCCGCGACAGCTTTTATCTGTCCACCGTGAACGAAAACGGCTGGCCGCATGTTCAGCACCGCGGTGGGCCAAGCGGATTTCTCCAGGTTCTGGGCCCAAGCACGCTGGCCTTTGCCGATGTATCCGGCAATCGCCAGTACGTCAGCGTCGGCAACTTGAGCGGGAATGACCGTTCGGCGCTGATCCTGATGGATTACCCGAACCGCCGCCGGCTGAAAATCCTGGGGCGCGTGGAAATGCTCGACCTTGCTGCGGTCAACCCGAAATTATTGGAAAAAATGAAATTTTCCGAGCGCAACATCGAGCGCATCATGCTCATCCAGGTCGCCGCATTTGACTGGAATTGCTCCCGCCACATCACCCCGCGCTTTACCGAAAGCGAGTGGCAAAGTCGCTGATCGCCGCTCACCGCACCGTCCATCACCAAGGAGTAAATCATGAAACTGTACGATCTTGAACCCTCGGGAAACTGCTACAAGGTTCGCCTGTTTGCCGCGTTAACCCATATCCCGCTGGAGATCATTCCGGTCGATTTCATGGGCGGCGAGCACAAGCGCGCGCCACTCATCGACCTCAACCCGCTGGGCCAGCTGCCCATCCTCGATGACGCCCCGGTAGTCGTCCGCGACTCGCAGGCCATCCTCGTCTATCTCGCCACCAAATACGCCGACGAGAGCTGGCTACCGCGCGACCCTGCCGGCATGGCCGAAGTCATGCAATGGCTGTCGAACGCCGCCAATGAAATCCAGAATGGCCCGGGCGCGGCCCGACTCGTCGACAAATTCGGCTTCGCCATCGACAAGGCCGACACCCTGATGCGCGCCGGAAAAATCCTGCCGGTCATCGAAGCACATCTGGCCAAACACGAATGGCTGGCGCTGGACCGGCCCACCATTGCCGACTGCGCGGTCATGCCTTACGTTGCGCTGGCGCCCGAAGGCGGCATCTCGCTCCAGCCCTACCCGAACATCGTTGCGTGGATAACGCGTATCAAGGCGCTGCCCGGCTTTATCCCGATGTCGGGCATTTAGGATCACTCGAAATGATTGGCCCCGGCCGTAGCGAACCAGCGTCGCTGCGGCGCCGGCGCTATTTTTGCCAGCGCGCTGCGGCGCTGTCGTCGGCGTCGCGAGCATCAACCCAGCGGCCGCCTTCTGGTGTCGCTTCACGCTTCCAG
This sequence comes from Betaproteobacteria bacterium, assembly GCA_016709965.1. Lineage (NCBI taxonomy): Bacteria > Pseudomonadati > Pseudomonadota > Betaproteobacteria > Rhodocyclales > Azonexaceae > Azonexus > Candidatus Azonexus amarohabitans. The sequence goes on along the minus strand of JADJLT010000006.1, from coordinate 1,115,758 downwards.
AACGGGGCGCGGTTCTTCAAGTAATCCATGATGAATTCGCACGCAGCGAAGGCTTCGCCACGATGCGCGCTGGTCACGGCGACCAGCACGATCTGGTCGCAAGGCTTGAGCGGGCCGACGCGGTGGATCACCAGCGCATCGTAAATATCCCAGCGGCCCCTGGCCTCGGCGACAATTTCTTCCAGCGCCTTTTCGGTCATGCCCGGGTAGTGTTCCAGCGTCATTTCCGACACACTGGCCCCGTCGTTCATGTCACGCACCAGCCCCAAAAAGCTGGCCAGCGCGCCGACCCGGGCGTCCGCCGCCGTTAGCGCCAGCAACTCGGCGCCAAGGTCAAAATCGGCTTCCTGCACCCGGACGGTCATGCTCAAATCACCTCGCGTGCTTCCATGAAACGCAGGTTGGGATACTTCTCTTTGACCATGTTCAGATAAACATTGTTCGGCGCCAGATAGACCGGATCATCCGCGCCATCGAGCGCGACGTTGGCGCTGTAACGGTCGGAAATCTGGCGCAGCTCGGCAGCATCGCCCTGAATCCAGCGCGCCGTGGCGCAGTTGTAGGACTCGAAGATGACCTGCACGCCGTATTCGTTTTCCAGGCGGCTGGCCACCACGTCAAACTGCAGCGTACCCACCGCACCCAGAATCAAATCGGTGCCGGACAGTGGCCGGAACAACTGTGTCGCGCCCTCCTCCGCCAGCTGCTGCAAGCCCTTCTGCAACTGCTTGATCTTCAGCGGGTTGGCGATGCGGGCCAGACGGAAGTGCTCCGGCGCGAAGGACGGGATGCCGGTAAAGCGCAGGTCTTCGCCTTCGGTAAAGGTTTCGCCAAGGCGGATGGTGCCGTGGTTCGGGATGCCAATGATGTCGCCCGGATAGGCTTCATCGGTCGTGCTGCGGTCACGCGCCATGAAGGTGATGGCGTTGTTGACCGACAGGAACTTGCCGGCCCCGCCCTGCTTGACCTTCATGCCCCGCTCGAACTTGCCCGAACAAACGCGCAGGAAGGCAATGCGGTCGCGGTGCTTGGGGTCCATGTTGGCCTGGATCTTGAACACAAAACCAGAGAATTTCGGCTCGTTCGGCTGCACCACACGCGTCACAGCAGCGCGGGCAATCGGCGGTGGAGACAAGTCGACCACGGCGTCGAGCAAACTCTGCACGCCGAAATTATTGACCGCCGAACCGAAGAAGACCGGCGACTGCTTGCCGTTCAGATAAGCCTCGGCATCGAAGGCGTGCGAAGCGCCACGGACCAGTTCGATGTCGGTGCGCAACTCGTCGGCCTGCGTGCCGATCAGCTCGTCCAGGCGCGGGTTGTCGAGGCCCTGAATGATCTCGGCCGTGCCCTTCTCAGCCTGCGGATCGAAGAAGGCGATAGCGTCGTCGTACAGGTGATAAACACCGCGGAAACGCTTGCCCATACCAATCGGCCAGGTCATCGGCGCGCACTGGATGCCGAGCACCGACTCGATTTCGTCGAGAAGGTCAATCGGCTCCTTGCCTTCGCGGTCGAGCTTGTTGATGAAGGTCAGGATCGGCGTGTCGCGCATGCGGCAGACGTTCAACAGCTTGATGGTCTGCGCTTCGACGCCATTTACCGAGTCGATGACCATGACCGCCGAGTCGACGGCCGTCAGCGTGCGGTAGGTATCTTCCGAGAAATCCTCGTGGCCCGGCGTGTCGAGCAGGTTGACCATGCACTCACGGTACGGGAACTGCATGACCGACGACGTCACCGAAATGCCGCGCTGCTTCTCCAGCTCCATCCAGTCCGAGGTCGCGTGGCGCGAAGCCTTGCGGGCGCGCACTTCGCCAGCCACCTGAATGGCGCCGCCGAACCACAGCAGCTTTTCCGTCAGCGTGGTTTTACCCGCGTCAGGGTGAGAAATGATGGCGAAGGTACGCCGGCGGGCAATTTCGGTATCGAGGGGAGTCACGGCAGGGTTAGCAAATGCGGAAAGGCGGCAATTATACCTTTGCCGACAGGCAACTGCCGGCGCTTAGGTGGCAAGAGCCCGACGCAGACAGTTGCTACGGTCAACCGGAAAAAAGTGGAAAAATTGAAATATTTCCGCCCCCTTTTGTTCAGAACCACCGGCGGCTAGCGCCGACATGGACTTGTGCGCTCGCTTAACGTGGACTGGCGAATGGGTGTTCACTACTTCGTTGCGAAATAGCCGGTGCCACATCGCTGACAAATTCGTTTGTTGTCCCAAGCCAAATAGTCTGCCATTTCCTTGTCAAAACGCTTGACCGACTGCTCATAGCTTTCAAGGTCTGCCGCCCATTTTTTTTCGTAGTCGGCGTAGTTCTCTGGTTTGGTCAGAAATTCTTTGATTGGCTTATTGAATATAGCCATCAACAAGAGCGCACCAAATCCGAACCAAGCGCCGAACATCTTAAAAATTAGAGGGATAAGCAAAATAACTACCAAACGCTTTCCCCATACCGACCCTTTCTCGAATTGCTCTTCGGATAACTTTTCTCCAGCTATCGGTTTTGGAGGCTGCGGATACGGTGGTCGTGCTGCTCGTTTTGAAAATTCTGTTTGATGAGCGCCTTGTGTGTCGCTACTAGTTCGAGCATACCCAACGCCAACACCACCCGACCCAACGCCAACCCCGACAGTGCTGCCATTTGAGGATGTGGCTACATGAGAAAGACCTTCTTGGTATACAACACTGGCAAGCTTCCAGTCGTCAGCGTTACAGGTCGGACAGGTCATAGGACAAATGGCAATCGTTGAAGAAGGCGAGATAATATCCTGCAACCAAAGGGGGCTGCTTCACCAAATTGCAACCCGAAATCATTTCGAATCTGACCATCGACAATGAAAGGCCGCAATTACACCTTCGCCGCTGAAGGCAGCGCTTCCCGATACAGCGCACGGCTGGCATACGCCATCCACGGCAGGGTCAGCGGCAGCAACGGCAAGAACAGGATGCTGCCGATTGTTACGGTCGACAGGAAAAAAGCCCAAAAAATGGAAGGTATGAAGCTGGCGAAGACGACGCGAACACTGAGCACCACGGCCTCGACCAGCCCGGCCCGGCGCTCACAGAGCAGCGGCACGGAGAAGGCTGCCACGCAGTAGAGCAGGAAGGCGACAACTAGGCCGGAAACACCGGTCCAGCGCACGAAGGACATCACATTGGCGTTGGCCGGCAACAGGCTGTCCAGCCACACCGGCGTCGCGCCTAGCATGTAGGCGTAGAGGATGGCCGCATCGGTGACGAAGATCATGAAGAGCAAGGCGCAGATCAGGGCCAGCGCCCATAGTGCGCGGGATGCCTGGGTGTAGCCGGTGACGACGCAGCCCAGGCTCACCCGCTCGCCAGCCTCGCTGGCGCGAGCGATCCCGAAAAATCCGGCGAGGATGGCCGGGCCGATGAGCATGAAGGCGCCCGCCGCAGCGAGGACAAATGGCGACCAGCCCTGGGACAGCAAGCCGCCCATGATGGCCAGGCCGCCCAACGTGAAAATCAGGGCGTAGGCGGTGCTGACGCCGCGGGTGGCGCCGGACATGCGCCAGCCCTCGGCCAGGGCGCGTTGCAGGCTGGATATTGAAAGGGGCGTAAGGGTCATGGGCGTCCGGTCATCAGGCCGCATCGGCGGGATGGATGCGGTGTTGACCGAGACTACAGAAAGGGCGCCCTGCTTCGCCCTAATGCACATCAAATTTACGCGCGGCCGGTGTCCGGAATCATTCAAAAGTTGGTGGTCCGCGAAATTTCGGACTAGTGCGTACGGCCTTGGCGGTTGTTGACGATGGTCGGATATTCATGACATCGGGTTGCTATTTTTATCGAGCAGTCTGTAACCCCTCCCGGCCTCCCCTTGTCAGGGGAGGAGGACACCGGATTGCGGGAAGGGGATCGCCTGAACCCGCCAAGATCGTGTTCAGCGCCTTAGTTGTCGGCGCCGATGGCCAGCACCTGTTTTTCCTTCAGGGGCTGGTAGAAGAATGTCATCTGGCCGCCCGCGATGTCTTCGACGCGATAATTGCCGTCAATGACGTCGCCGGCTTTGGCGATGATGTGCCGGCCCTGATAGTTGAGGAAAACACGCGTTTCGCCATCTTCCTTGAGCTTGCCGAGATACTGGAAGGGCAAGGGCGGCGCCGTTGGTTTAACGGGTTTAGGGGGTGGCGGCGCGACGTACCAGCTCTTGTTGCGGAAGGGATCGATGATTTTCTGGCCGGCTTCGGCGTCATCAGCCGCTGCCGGCTCCGGGAAGCTCAGCGGGGCGGCGGCGATTTCCGGGGCCTGATCCCTGGCCTCGCGGTGGCGACTGGCCGACGATGCCGATGCGTTTGTCTTCGTGGCAACGCTGCCCTTGCGCCGGCTTTTTTCCGGCGCGGGTTCGTTGTCGACCAGGTACGCGGCAAACAGGGTGGCGAGCAGCAGGCTGCCGAGGATCAGCCAACGTTGTTGCGGCTTCATGTAGCGCTCTTTCGGCCGAAAAGGATGAAGCGGATTTGCGCGTCGACTTCGGCGCTGCCGATGCTTTCGCGGCGCAAGCTGATGTCGTCGACGGCCAGATCGGGATACGCCTTGCGCACCGCCTGAACGTAGCGGCGAATGCTGCGGTAGCTGCCCTTGACCGGCAGGTTGAGCACATAGCGGTCAAACAGGCCATCCTTGCCCGGCATCAGGCGATAGTCGCCACTCGGCACTTGCAAGCCTTCTGTGGTCGCCAGCTCAATCAGCCCGCCCAGTTCGGCGTTGAGTTGCTCCTGCATCGGGAAGCGGTCGAGCAGGCGCTGGCGGGTGTCCTCGGGCGTGGTCTGTACGCTCTGCCGCTCGATGGCGGCGCGCCGGGTACTGCGTTCCAGGCTGGCCAGTCGGCGCTCGCCGTCCTCAATGGCGGCTTCGCGCGCCGGTAGCAAAAACAGCTGCGTCGCCGCCGCAGCCAGCACCAACAACAGAGCGACCAGCGGCAGCACCGGCAGATTAGCGGCGGCAAAGCGCAGGCGGGCCGGCAGGGAACTCAGGAACCGGTCAGCCATGTCGCGGCAATCTCGAAAATGATGGGACGTTGCGGGTCGTTCTGTTTGATCTGGTGCGAGACCAGCGCGGCATTGGCCAACGGCTCACGGCGCAAGGCTTCAACAAAGGCCAGCGCCGCCTTGAGGTCGCGCGCCTCGCCGGAAATCTGCACCGATTTGCCCTGGGCGTTGGGGCGAATGGCGAGCAGGCTGATGTCTTCGGTCGTGGCCGCGTCGATGCTGCGATAGAGTTGCTCCCAGTCGACGCGGATGGCGCTGATGGCCTGACGCAGGGCCTTGCTTTCGTCGGCTGAAAAAACGTTTTCCGGGCGACTATCGCGGCGATTGAGATCGATGCGGTCAGCCCGCCGCTTGGCCTTGGCGAGCTGGGCCTCGACATCGTCGAGCTGGCTGCGCAAGGCGCCGGCATCCAGCCAGGCATCGGCGCAGAGCAGGACGCCGGCGAGCAGCAGAACGACCGTCAGCAGGCCGGGGCGGCGCGGTTGAAAATCGAGCGAAAAATCACGCATGACCGGCTCCGCCAATCGCCGCTACCACGGTGGTTTCCCAGCCACCGGCGAGGGTGGGCGCCGCACCGGAATATTTCGAAATCAGCACTTTTTTCCCGTTGACCGCAGCGGTCTCGGCGGCCAGCAAGCCAGATAGTTCGCCGGCCAGAATCGCCGGGTCGGCGGTACTGGCGCGGTGATTTCGCAGGCTGGCGACGTCGCCGTCACGTAAACCGGCCAGCGTCAGCCAGCCCTGGTCGAGACAGGCAAACCAGCCATCGTCCAGCTGCTGCCGGTGCGCTGCCAGCTCGGCGATAAGGCGCGGCTGCAGGCTGCTTAGGCGCAGGCGCCGGGCCTTGGCCATGGCGCGCAGGCCGGCCAGCAAGTTTTTGTCGATGCCCGCAGCGATGCCGTTCTTGCCGAAGGCCGGGCGGTCGAGGGCGATATCCAGCCGGTCTGCCCGCTCGCCCAGCGCATGCTTGAGCAGCGCCCTGGCCATCATCAGCCGCGCCTTTTTGCCGACGATGTCTATGCTCCACGGCAACAGCGCGTAGCTGGTGAAATGGTCGGCGACGACGACATGCAGCGCCGCCCCCGGCTTGCCCTCGGCCTTGAGCAAAGCCTCGGCAGCCACCAGCGCCGGCTGCCAGTCGGCTTCGCCCGCCGCCGGTGACACCACCTCGGCGCTGTGCCGTGAAGCCGCACCGCGCCACGGCTGCCGTTCGAGCACGACGCGCTGCGGGTGAATAAAGAGGGTCAGGCGGTCAAGCCACGAAAGTGACACGATTGGCTTCTTCCAGACTGGTGATCCCGTCGCGGACGAGGTCGAGGGCGCTTTCGCGCAATGAACGGGTGCCGCTACGACGGGCGGCTTCCTTGAGCTGACGGATCGGGGCGCGGCTGATGATCAGTTCGCGGATTTCATCGTTGAGCACGAGCAGTTCGGCGATGGCTTTGCGACCACGATAGCCGGTGCCACGACAGGCGCCGCAGCCTACCGAGCGCTGGAACTTCCAGTCGGCGCTGGCAGCGGGATCGATGTCGGCGTGATTCAAGTCTTCGACGGTCGGGACATTCGGCTGCATGCAGGCTGGGCACAGCGTGCGGATCAGGCGCTGGGCGACCACGCCGTTGAGCGCCGACACGAGGTTGTAGGGATCGACTTCCATGTGCAGGAAGCGGCCGATCACGTCGAACACATTGTTGGCGTGCACCGTGGTGAACACCAGGTGGCCGGTCAGCGCGGCCTGGACGGCGATCTGCGCGGTTTCGGCATCACGGATTTCGCCGACCATGATCTTGTCCGGATCATGCCGCAGGATCGAGCGTAGGCCGCGGGCGAAGGTCAGGCCTTTTTTCTCGTTGACCGGGATCTGCAGCACCCCGGAAAGCTGGTATTCGACCGGGTCTTCGATGGTGATGATCTTGTCTTCGCCGCGATTGATCTCACTCAGCGCGGCGTACAGCGTGGTCGTCTTGCCGCTGCCGGTCGGGCCGGTGACCAGCACCATGCCGTAAGGCTCGCTGGACAGCCGGCGAATGCGCGCCATGATGTCGGCGTCAAAACCCATGGCGTCGAGCCGCAGGCCCTGCAGATGATCGGTCAACGCCTGCTTGTCGAGGACGCGCAGCACGGCATCCTCGCCCCAGATGCTGGGCATGATGGAGACACGAATATCAATCTCGCGGCCCTGCCAGCTCACCTTGAAACGACCATCTTGCGGCACGCGGCGCTCCGAGATATCGAGCTCGGAGAGCACCTTGACCCGCGAAATCATCTGCTCGGCCGTCTCGCTGCCATCAATAGCACCGGCATAATTGAGCACCCCGTCGATGCGGTACTTGATGGCCAGGCCACGGTTGTTGGCTTCGATGTGGATGTCACTGGCGCCAGCCTTCAGGCCGTCGTGCAGCGTCGAGCGGAGCAGGCGAACCACCGCGCTGCCATCTTCGGAAATGCGTTGCAGCGACAGATCTTCGGCCACCGAGCCGATGACAATCTGCCCGCCCTCGCCGCTCAGGCTGCCGTCGAGCGCCCGCACCCGCGATTCTTCGCGCGCCAGAAAGGCGGTCAGCACCGAAGGCGGCGCCAGACGCCAGTGCAGCAGCTTGCCAAGCGGTACCAGGCCTTCCAGCCAGTCACGGACGGCGGTATCGAAAGGATTGGGCGTGGCGATCAGGTAAGCATCGCCGGTTTCCAGCACCAATGCCTGACGGCGAATGAATTCGGCAAACGGCGCCAGCGACAAGGCCAATGAATGCTCGGAAAGCTCGGCCAGCGTGATCGACTGCAGGCCGAAAACAGCTGCCGTCAGTTCGCCCGCAGCTTCTTCGTCCTGGCCGAAATCAGCCTGCAAGGCGGCCATCACCGCGGGCAATCCACCGCCAGCGCCAGCCAGCTGGCGAGCCTGAATCAGCAAGGCATCACGTTCCAGGTCGTTGGTCAGCAAGCGCTCGTCCATGGGTGAGTTCATCGCCATTCCTACTGGAAATTTCCAGCCAGTTCGAAGATTGGCATGTACAGGAGCAGCACGATGCCGCCGATGACGCCACCGATGACGGTCATCAGCAAGGGTTCGAACAAGCGGGTGAAGGTATCGACCAGGCGGTTGATTTCTTCGTCATAAAAGGTGGCGACCGCTTCCATCATGTCGCCGAGCTGACCACTGCGCTCGCCGACGGCGATCATGCGCATGGCCACCGGCGTGGTCAGACCTCCGCTTTCGGCGGCTCGGGAAAACGGCTGACCCTGCTCGATATCGGCAATGGCCCGCAGCAACCCGCTGCGCAACGCCGAAGGGAGAATGTCGGCGACCATGCCCAGGGTTGTTTTGAGCGGAATGCCGGCGCGCAACAGCATGCCGGTGGTGCGATAAAAACGGGCAAGAAAGACCAGCCGGATGCGTTCGCCCAGTGCCGGCACGCGCCAGGCAGCACGCGCCACGGCACCCCGCACGGCAGGCAGGGAAAACAGTCCGACCAGCCCGGCAACGACCAGCAAGCTACCCACCGCCAGCGCGCCGGCGTGATGATTGATGAAGTCCCCCCAGGCAAACAGAAGGCTGGAGAGTCCTTCCGGATCGCGGCCACTGTCGGCAAAGACCAGGGCAAAGCGCGGCACGACGTAACCGAGCAAAAAGAGGGTGACGATGGCACCGACCGACATCAGCAGGACCGGGTAGATGGCGGCGCTGACAATCTTCTTTTTCAGATCGGCGACCTTTTCGTGAAAGACGATGTAGCGCTGAAGCGCTTCCGGCATGTCGCCGGTGCGTTCACTGGCCCTGACCGTCGCCACATACAAATCGGGAAATGCCTCGGGATGGTGTTGCAGCGCGGTGGACAGCGACTGGCCTTCACGCAGGTGCGCCAGCAGGCTGCTCAGGATATCGGCAGTCGCCGAACCCTGATCCTGCTCGGCCAGGGTTTCCAGGCCTTCAACCACGGTCAGGCCGGCTTTCAGCAGGGCCAGCATCTGTCGGGTAAACAGGGGCAGCGGAAACTTGCCGCCCCGCCCGGATGATTTACGTTGGCCGAGCGGGCGCATGGAAACGACGACACCGCCCTGCAAGGCGGGTGCCGTTGCAACCAGTTCAGGAGACTCGGCCGCCACCGTCAGCCGGGAAACGCCCCGACCGGGAAAGACGGCCATCACGTCGTAATCCATGATTTACCTGCGGCTCACCAGTTGGTGATGTCGGCGTCTTCACCCTCGCCACCGGCCTTGCCATCCTTGCCGAAAGAGAAGAGATCGAAATCGCCGTGCTCACCAGGCTGGGCATACTGATAGGCAGTTCCCCATGGATCAAGCGGAACATCCTTTCTCAGGTACGGCCCCTGCCAGCGGTTTTCGCCGGCCGGACGCTTCATCAGGGAGGCCAGTCCCTGCTCGGTATTGGGGTAATGGCCGACATCGAGACGATACTGGTCCAGCGCCTTTTCCAGGGCATCAATCTGGGCCTTGGTTGCCTTGATTTCCGACTTGCCGATCTGCGCGAAATACTTCGGTCCGACATAACCGGCGAGCAAGCCGATAATGACCATGACGACGAGCAGTTCAAGCAGGGTGAAACCGCGTTGGCGCAGACGGGAAACGGCACCGGAACCAAAAAAGCGGTCGAAAATTCGGGAAATAATATTGCGCAGCACGGGATCGCCAAAAGAGATGAACGGTATTGATGATAATACTATGCAAGCCGCGTTACATCAGCATGACCGAGGCACCCTCGGCCATACTCACCCAAGGCAGCGAGCGGACGGTCAATCCCTTGTAACACGCGCTGTCTAAACTGGGTGGTTCGTAATAATATTCACTGACCATGCACCTCCGCCCCGCTCTCTTCTGTCTCGCCGTGACTGTCCTCGCGCCGCTACCCGCGCAGGCGGCGAGCGGTATTTTCGGCTTTGTCGATGAAGATGGCGTCGAGCATCTCAGCAACGTTCCCGATGACAAGCGCTACCGGCTGGTGCTGGCCGACCGCTTTGAACCCGCGCGCAAGGCATTGCGCGCACCGCGCGGGGTCTTTGCCCTGCCTTATGGCCAGCGGCCGTTTCACGATTCGGTCATGCGCGCCAGCAGTGACACCGGCGTTGACGCCAAGCTGCTGCATGCGGTGATCAGTGTCGAATCGGGCTATAACCAGGGCGCCGTTTCACCCAAGGGTGCCACCGGCCTGATGCAGTTGCTGCCGAGTACGGCCCGCCGCTACGGCACGGTCAATCTGCTCGACCCTGGCGAAAACATCCGGGCCGGAGCCCGCTATCTGCGCGACCTGCTGGCCATGTTCGACAACAATGTGGAACTGGCGCTGGCCGCCTACAACGCCGGTGAAAACGCGGTGATCCGCTACGGCCGTCACCTGCCACCCTATGCCGAAACCCGGCGTTATGTGCCATTGGTGGTCGCCCACTATCAACGCATGGGCGGGCGCTGAAGCCAAAATCCGGGGCAACAGCCGAGTGCTGCGGTCAACCGGAAAAAACAGCCAAAAATCAAAAATTCAGACGAGCCGTCACGCTGAAGATATTGGCGTTGAAATCGAAGTTGTCGCGGGTTGAGTGACGGGTATCACGCTGATAGGCGGTGGACAGCGTCGCCCAGCGCACCGGCGCCCAGTCGACACCAACACGGGCCGATTGCAGCTTGTCGCGCCACTCCGGCTGGCCGGTGATTAGTGCGCCTTCATATTTGCGACGTTGCCAATCGTAGCTCAAGCGCATGATCACCTTGGGGCTGATCTGCCAGGACGGCTGAACCTTGAAACCATCGGTCAGGTAATAGCTGCTGATAATGGTCTGGTAGGCGGCCACCTCGCGGCGCAGGCCACTCACCACCGACAGATTGCCGGTCGGCAGCCATGTGTAATCGACACGACCGATATTGACCGAATAATCACGCTGGCTGAAATGGTCATGCTGCCGCGACTGGTGCGCCAGCTTGCCATCAATGGTTGATTTTCCAGTGAGTGGCACGTAGAGACGAGCCTCCGTTTCTGTCTGCGAAAAACCGGTGTCAAACTGCGAGTTGAACGGTGCAGGTACGACATCCAGACCGACATAAACTCTATCCTTGTAGGTGCCGTTACCCTCCCGGCGCAGCAGTTGCAGATAGTTGCCGGCCGGCCAGATGTATTTCGCGCCAGCTTCCCAAGTATTCAGTTCATAACTGTTCTGCGCCGTAAAGGTGCTGCTGTTGGCTTGCTGATTGTTGGTCACACCACCGAGCAGCCGCCAGCCGCCCATGACCTGCCATTCGGCACCAAAATGATTGACGTTGGTTCGGCGCACAATCGGATGCGTCAGCGGCGTGCCCTGCGAGTAATCGACAAAGCTGGTCTGGGCCTCGGTCTGGCTGAGCGAAAGCACACCGGTCAGACGATGAGTCAGCGCCCAGTTCCAAGCACCGTTGTAATTCGTCGCCCGATAATCAAGGTAATCGTTTTTCGAATAGCGATAATCGATCAGCGTCGCATCCAGCGAAAAGCGCTGCTGGGCCAGTGGTTTGCTAAACGCCAATGTGGCCGAAGTACTCTGAATGGAGTCACTTTGTTCATTGGCAGACTGACGAAACAAATTGCTGTCCTGCTGAATGCCCTCAGCCAGGTAGATATTGAATGTATCGTCTGCGTCTGCTTGAACAGTGGGAGCCAGGCAGGCCAGCAGCAGGCAGCCAAATAATTGACGGTTGAAAGAAGACACCGATGAAAACCCGATATTCAAAATAGATTACTCAACAATATACGACAAAACCCGGTCAAACGGGGCTTCAGACCACATTCCATTTGAATAAAAATCACGTTCTTCACCATCTGCCCCCAGCATCGGCGCTTCTGACTAACAGATCAATTGGCCTTTGGGACTAATGCAGTTACGGGCTTGGCCGGCATGACACCTGGCACTGCGCCCCCCGGGGCGACACCACCGGGGCCGGCATGGTTGGCATTGCCATTGCTGACGAAACGCCACTCCGTGTAACTCACCGCACCTTCGAAATCATCCTGCTCGGGGCTGAAGCCGGCTATCTTGATCGGCAGATCCTGCGAACGACTGGCGACACCGATGATACGGCCTTGCTGGCGAATCAGTTCCCACTGGCCGTCCGACATCATCGGCTCGCGATACAGGCGGCGAAGATGGCGCACCGGATTCGGAAAACGGGTGTCAAGCAGCAGGTCTTCCAGCTTTTGCGGATACTGTCCGGTGCCGCCGGGTGATCGGGTGTAGTAGCTGCTGATGGCTCGGCGATATTCCTCGCCGACGAAGAGCAGCTCCTTTTCCTTCTCGCGCCGACTTTCCATCTGCCAGAGAACGCCGATACCGGCCAGGGCAATGCCGGCCATGGCGATGGCAAACAGCAGGCCGATGTAGGTAAATCCCGCCTCGCGAAAAATTTCATTTTTGGTCAAATTTTGTCGTTGACCGTGGCAGGCAGGCCCGCCCGCTGAATGGCAGAACTTCACCATGTCGAATAATCGGTGCCGTTCTGTCCCTGCCCTTCGGCCCCACTGTGAATATCCCAGACCTTGCGCTGGCCCGGTTCGTCCGGCGGCGGCACGACAACCCAGGTTTCGGTACTTTCGGTGATCGGGTCCGGTGGCACCTTGCGCAGATAGCGTTTGGTCACCAGCTCTTCCAGCGTTTCCGGATAGCGCCCGGTATCGGCCCGATACTTGTCGAGCGCATCGCGCATGACCGCCAGCGACTCACGCAGCGAGGCCTCGCGTGCCCGGTCCAGATGCTGAAAGTAACGCGGCACGGCAATGGTCAACAAAGTTGCAATCACCGACATGACAACCAGCAGTTCGATCAGCGTAAAGCCTTTTTTACGGGCGATCATCGTTCACCACTCCCGGTAGGGAATGCCATTCAGGCCATTTCCCTTTGCCAGCGAATAGACGTCAAAAACATCGACGCCCTCAAGCGGTTCATCCGGCGGGCTGGCATAGCTGCGCTTGCCCCAGGTCTGAGCTGCCGGCAGCGCGGGATCGCCGGCAAACGGATCGCGCGGCAGCCGGCGCAGGAAGTAAAGCTTGCTTTTGTTCGGATCCTGCATGTTGTCGACGCCGTTGGCCAAATCCTCCAGTCGATGCGGATAGCCGCTCTCATCGACTTTCTTCTCCAGCTTGCCGTCCTCGACAGCGCGTCGATAGGCATCGATAGCGGTACGAATCTCGCGCAACGCCGTTCGCAACTCGGTTTCCTTCTGCCGCCTGGCCGTCATCTCGATCATCGGCATCGCCGTCATGGCCAGAATGCCGACAATGGCGACGGTAATGACCAGTTCGATCAGGGTAAAACCCCGGCCGGGCCTGACTCTCATGGCGAATTGAGTTTGACTGTGTGCGAACCGATCGCACCCGGATAAGGTTCACCGCCTTCCAGCGAGGCACCAATGATGTCAATACGGGTATCGCCCCTGGCGCCCGACAACACCTGGAAGCGCAGGTTGCCACGCCCCTGGTCAACACGCATCATCAGGCGACCCGGCGAGCTGGCGACCGGCTGCTTCGCCTCAAGCATGCTCGGATCGTAGGCAATTTCGACCATCAGCGTGCCGCTCTGCCCCGGTGCAACGAGGCCGAGTTCGAGCTCGCTGCCACCGATGGCATCGGTCGGCCCGATGAACTGGAATGGCTCGGTTTCCGGCGCGACGTTACGAAGAGCGGACAGATCAGGCGGCACCGGCATCGGCTGCACCGTCGCCCCGAAGGCGACGTTGTTAGCCACCCCACCGCGCGGCGCCACACCCAGCGATTTCGGGCCTTGAGTCTTGATGACCATGGGCGCCGCGCCTATCGACGACTCGGTACCCGAAGGCAACGCCGGCTGGCCGAAATCCGGACGGAGAATATTGCGCAACACACGTGGCGTAATGAGCAGGATGATTTCGGTCTTCACCGATGAATCGCGATGGCTACCAAAAGCGCGGCCAACCACGGGTATCTCGCCGAGGCCGGGAATGTGGTTGGTCGTCTTGCGCTCTTCATCACTGATCAGTCCGGCAAGCACCTGGGTTTCACCATTTTTCAAACGCAGCACCGTGCTCGCGCTACGTGTGCCGATTTGATAGGCCAACGAATTGGACGGCCCTGGGATTTCCTTGACGATACTGCTGACTTCCAAGCCGACCTTCATCGACACTTCGTCATCCAGCGTGACATTCGACTCGACATCGAGCTTGAGTCCGACATCCAGGTAAGTGACCGAAGCGGACACACCAACATTGGCGGTGGAAGTCGTAGTAAAGACCGGTAACTTGTCGCCAATATGTATCTTTGCCTTCTCTCGGTTCTTGACGCGAATGCGAGGGTTGGCCAGCAAGTTCGTGTCGCCGTTCTGCCCCTTGAGATTCAAGGTCAGACCCGGGTTGGCGACGAAACTGGTCAGGTTGCCACCGCCCTTCAAGCTGATGTAACCCGGCGCCAGCGTACCGCCTGGCGTGATGCTCTGCACAATACCGGCAGCGGTAGCAGTCGTCGTCGACAACGACTGCTGCAACGCGCCATAACCAATGCTGTCCGGCCAATCCACACCCAGCTCATTCAACCGGCTACGCGTTACCTCCAGCACCTCGACCTCCAGCATCACCTCCGGCTCGGCCAGATCGATCGACTCGATCAGGCGTTCGATCAGGCGCATGGCGTCCGGCGTATCTTTCACGATGAGCAGGTTCAGCTTCTCGTCGGCAAAAACATCCCTGCTTTTGGCCACAGTCTTGATCAGGGTCTGCGCTTGCTTCACATCGGCATTGGCCAGATAAAAGCTGCGCACCACCAGTTCCTGATACTCCTTGGACTTGGCGGGTGTGTTCGGGTAGATCAGAAAACTGTTGTCGTTGAGCTGGCGTTTTTCCAGCTGATTGGTCGTCAGAATCAGCCGCAGAATATCTTCCAGCGGGCTGTTGCGAACAAAGAACGTGACCTTGGTATCACCCCTGACATCCTTGTCGAACACGAAATTCAGGCCGGACGAGCGCGACAACACCTCGAAAACCGACTTCAGTGACGCATCGCGGAACTCCAGCACCACCGGCTTGGCCAGCGCCGCCTTGACGGCCGGATTGGACGACGGATTCATTTCCTTTTCGCGCAGCACGTCGATCTGCTGCTGCAAGCGACGCGCCCACGAATTTTGCGAGTCCTGCACGCGCACGGTACGAACAACACGTTCGGCACCCAGCAGGTCACCTTTCTTCAATAACTGCTCGGCCTGAGCCAGTTGTTCGGCATTTTTGCGGTCGATGACCAATTGTTCCATGCCTTGAATCGCACGGGTATTTCGTCCATCGATGGCAAGGGCACGACGATAGGCGGCCTCGGCGGCTTCGGGCTGGCCCACCGCTCGCTGACGCTCTGCTTCGTCCAGGTAGGCATTCACTGAATCACCCTTGTGGCGAATCATCGCTGCCTTGATCTCGGCGTCACGCGGCCGATCTCGAGTGGCCTTTTCAAGCGAGGCAACACCCTGCTCCCGCTTGCCGGCTGCCATGAAATCAAGCCCGTCCCGATAGTCGACGTTGGCACATCCGCCCAGCAGCACTGCCATAAGCAGGAAAATCCGGCTTTGTTTCAAACAATTATCCAATCGGATCTGCATCGTGGAAAACCGTGACAAAAGCTTATTATGCTAGGAACAACGCGTTACAGGTGTGTTAAAAGCGGTCAATTATTCATTCAACGACATTCAACCTGACTGACAATCGCCCATTTCGGCGACCATAAAATTGAAATGGCCGGCAGATTTTATCTGCCGGCCATTTCAACCTGGTATTGATGATAACTACCATCAATACCGGAAAGCGCTACCTTGAATCAGGAACGTTTGTTGCGGCGACGGGAAACGACCCCCATCATCATGCCCAGACCAGCCAGCAGCATGGCATAGGACTCAGGCTCCGGAACGGCAGACAGGATAAAGCCAAGTTCGACATTCTTCTTTTCGATGAAAGCGTAGCCGGCGGTAGGAACGTAGGCACCGAGAATGTTTTCGATGCTGACGGTAGCGAAAGTCAGCGCAGTAGCCGGATTGATGCTGGCATGGGCTTCCCAGTCTGTCGTTGCGTAACCCATGAATGAAGTCTTGGCAGTCAGCGGCGCAGTCGTCATGATCGGTGAGGTCATGGCAGAAACCCCCACCGGCTTGACCCGCAATTGGCCACTGGCAACCACCGCGCTGGTATCGCCGATCACGGCATAGTCACCCGCTTCGTACAGATTGAAACCGGAGAGCGTGTAACCTTGATCGGCCGTAATCGTGAAGGCGAAGGTGGAATTGGTGAACTTCATACCGCTACCGGTTTGGGCAGAAAAGCCCGGCGAGCCACCAATGTTGCCAAAGACAAGATTGGAATTGACCAAAGACGGCATGCCGAACAATCCGACCACCGCATCGTCATAAGTGATTGTAAAATGATCCCCATCCAGCGTATTGGTTGCTGCATAGGCTTGGACGGACAGGGCTGCAAATAGAGCCGCTACCGCCAAAGGCTTGATTTTAACGGCCATGTGATAACTCCAAGATAACGTAAATGATTAAAAACCTAAAAATTACAGTTTGCATTTATGCCGACAACCACACCCTAACACCCATGTCATGTCAAAAATATGACAGTTGCCGCCACGCAAAATGCTAAAGCCATACTTCAATATGACGACATTCTGCACCATGCGTTCAAAAAATGTCCATTCAAAAAAGATAAAAATTCATTTGGCGTGAAAAATTCGAGGTAGTACGATTGAAAGACTCCCTAACATGACCCAGTTAATCTTTTTGACATCTTGGCTTCCTATAATCGCCTTCCGGCCGTCATAGACTTTATTTATCAAGGACTCCTCACGATGCACGCCTTCCGCTTTCAAAAATCGTTCTCGCTGCTTGCTGCCGCGCTTGTCGTCGCTTTGCCGCTCGTTGGCTGTAACAGCGATAAAGCTGATGGAAAGACCGCCACCCAGGTAGCCGCGAAGGTTAACGGCGCCGAGATTTCCGTTCACCAGATCAACTCTGTACTGGCCAAGGCCACTGGTGTCACTAACGAAAATGCTGATAGAGCGCGCAAGGAAGTCCTCGACCGTTTGGTCGATCAGCAAATTGCCGTTGAACAAGCACTTGCCAAGAAGCTCGACCGCAACCCCGAAGTGCTAATGACCATTGAATCCGCCCGCCGCGAGATTCTGGCCCGCGCCTATCTTGAGCAAATCGCTGCCGCCCAGCCCAAGGCGACCGATGACGAAGTCAAACGCTACTATGACGAGCATCCAGACCTCTTTTCCAACCGTCGCGTCTACAACATTCAGGAATTGGCCATTGCCAAAAACGGCACCTCGCTGGATGAGCTCAAGTCACTAGTCGCGACGGGCAAGTCCATGGAAGAAATTGCCGGTTGGCTGAAGAGCAAGAATATTCCGGCCCGAGGCAACGCCGGCGCCCGCGCCGCCGAACAACTTCCGCTCGAACTCCTGCCCAAGCTGGCACAGATGAAAGATGGCCAGACTGCATTGATCGATGGGCCGCAACAAGCCTTCGTCATGCGCGTTGTCGCCTCACAATCCGCCCCGGTGGACGAAGCGACCGCCAAGCCACGCATTCAGCAGTTCCTTCAGAACCAGCGCGGCAGCAAGGCAGTGGCTGACGAAATGAAGAAACTGAAGGAAGCCGCCAAGATTGAACTGATGGGCGATTTTGCAAAGACCGCTGAAGCCCCTGCCGCCCAGCCCGCAGCGCCAGTCGCCGCCGCACCGGCTAGCACCGAAAAACCCGTTTCCAACGCAATCGAAAAAGGCGTCGCCGGCCTGAAATGATCAGCCCCCTCATGGAAAAGAAAGCCTACTCAATGACCAAGGCAATCCATCGCCTCCTCGCTGCGCTTTGGCTGCTACTGAGCGCAATCGCGCTCAGCTCGGCATCGCTGGCCAACGCTGCAGAGCCGCGTGCCAACGTGGACTACAAACTCGGGCAAGGTGATGCAATCCGCATCCTCGTCTTTCAGAATCCGGACCTCACGCTTGACAGCCGAGTTTCTGAAAGCGGCACCATCACCTACCCGCTGATTGGCACTGTAAATATCGGCGGCCTGAGTATTGAAGCCGCCGAAAAGCGTATTGCCGCCGGCCTCAAGGATGGTGGTTTCGTGCAGAAGCCGCAGGTCAACATCATCCTCATTCAGGTGCGCGGCAATCAGGTCTCCGTACTCGGCCAGGTTAACCGGCCCGGCCGCTTCCCGCTCGAAACCGCCAACAATCGGGTTTCCGATGTGTTGGCCATGGCCGGTGGCATCATCCCCTCGGGTGCCGACTCCGTTATTGTGACCGGAATCCGCGAAGGCAAACCCTTCCGCCGCGAAATCGACTTCCCTGGCATTTTTATCGATGACAAGACTGAAAATGACATCCCGGTATCCGGCGGCGACGTTATCTACGTCCACCGCGCCCCGGTCTTCTACATCTACGGTGAAGCCCAGCGCTCCGGCTCTTATCGCATCGAACGCGGCATGACCATCCAGCAAGCTCTGGCCCAGGCTGGTGGCCCGACCATGCGCGGCACCGAAAGCAGAATTCGCGTCCATCGCCGCATGCCAGACGGCAAAGTCAGCCAGCTCTCCCTCGACCCCCAAGAGCCCGTCCAAGCGGACGACGTCATCTACGTACGCGAAAGCCTGTTTTAAGGCACCCCAATTATGACCCTGCAACAATTTCTGCTCATTCTCTGGGCGCGCCGCAAGCTGGTGCTTTACACCTTCCTCGGTACGGTACTGACCACCACGATCATCAGCCTGATATGGCCTGAAGAATACACAGCCACCACCGCAGTCGTGCTGGATGTCAAATCGCCGGATCCAATTGCAGGGATGGTGCTCCCCGGCCTGATGGCGCCTGGCTACATGGCCACCCAGATTGACATCATCAACAGTGACCGCGTCACCATGCGTGTCGTCAAGATGCTGCGTCTCGATGAAAACCCGACTATTCAGGCGCAATGGCAGGATGACACGGACGGCAAGGGTAAGATCGGCCCCTGGCTGGTAACCCTGTTGCAGAAAAAACTCGACGTTAGGCCATCGCGTGAAAGCAATGTCATCTCCATCAGTTATTCTGGGAGCAGCCCTGAGTTTGCTGCGGCCATGGCCAACGCCTTTGCAGAAGCCTACATTGACGTCAATCTGGAACTGCGTGTCGAACCAGCCCGGCAAAACGCAAAATGGTTCGACGAACAAAGCAAGCAGTACCGCGAACGGGTCGATGCCGCTCAAGCCGCCCTTTCTGACTTTCAACAGAAATCACGAATCGTTGCTACCGACGAGCGTCTGGACTACGAAACCCAAAAGCTGAACGAACTCTCTACCCAGCTCACGGTGGCGCAAGCCCAAGGCACTGACTCCATAAGCAAGCGCAAGAGCACCGGCAGCGCGGACACACTGCCTGAAGTCATGCAGAGCCCACTGGTTGGCCAGCTCAAGGGAGACATCGCACGCCTGGAATCCCGCCTCAAGGAAGTTTCCGGGAATCTGGGCGTCAATCACCCGCAATATTTACGCTCGCAAGCCGAACTAGCCGAGATGAAGAGCAAGATGAACGCAGAAATTGCTCGCATCGCCAGCTCCATCAACACAGCTGGCAACATCAGCAAGCAGAAGCAAAATGAGCTGATTGCCGCGGTCAACGCCCAAAAAACGCGAATTCTGGAATTACGCAAACAACGTGACGAAATCACCCTGCTCGCCCGCGAAGTCGAAACCGCCCAGCGCGCCTTCGAAGCGGTCGGCCAGCGCACCACCCAGAGCCGCCTTGAATCACAAAGCGTCCAAACAAATGTAGCGGTGCTCAACCCGGCCAGCGAACCGATAAAACCCTCAAAACCCAGAGTGCTGCTAAACATTCTGGTCTCGATTTTCCTGGGCATCCTGCTTGGCGTAGGTGCTGCACTGACGCTGGAGCTATTGAACCGCCGTATCCGTTCGCCGGAAGACCTTAGCCTGGCGCTTGGCCTTCCGGTACTCGCAGTCCTCGAATCCGAAGCCCGCCCCAGCACCTGGAAAAGCAGACTGGCTAGTCTGCTACCTAACCGCCAAGCGAAAACAGCATGAATCAGAACGCCATGAACCTAGCCGCCACGCCTGAATCCATTATTGCTCGCGTCATGCACAGTACCAATACCAGTCGCTCAATTGGCGCACTGCTCATGGATGCCGGGCGTATCACGCCCGAAGCTGCCGAGCGCATCCTCAAGCTGCAGAAGGACAAGAACCTGCGCTTTGGCGAAGCCGCCGTTGAACTTGGCCTGCTCACAGAAGACGACATTCAGCACGTACTATCTCAACAGTACGACTACCCATACCTAATGCCAGGTGACGAGTGTGTCAGTGAAGAAGTTGTTGCAGCGTTCAAACCCTTCAGTCCTGTCGTAGAGCAATTGCGCGCCTTGCGTAGCCAACTCATGCTGCGCTGGTTCGATGCGGAAGTCGGTCACAAGGTGCTTGCAGTCGTCAGCGCTGGCAGGGCTGAAGGCCGCAGTTTTACCGCCGCGAATCTTGCTGTCGTCTTCTCTCAGCTTGGTGAACGCACACTGCTGATTGACGCAGACCTGCGCAATCCGCGCCAACACAACCTTTTTCGCCTCGAAAACAAACTCGGCCTATCCAGCCTACTAGCCGGCCGTGCCGAGCTAGCTGAAGCTACCATCCGTATTCCTGGCCTGATAGACCTTTCAGTGCTCCCTGCTGGCGCTACCCCACCCAATCCGCAAGAATTGCTTGCACGACCTGTCTTCAATGCTCTGATGGCCACCGCCGCCGGGCAGTACGATATCGTGGTCGTCGACACACCTGCCGGCACTGACACTGCCGACAGTCAGACCATCGCAGCCCGTACTCGTGGCGCTGTCGTGATTGCTCGCAAGGATGTCTCATCCGCCCCTGCAATGAAAACTTTCGTTTCATCGCTCCAACATGGCGGAGTTGCAGTTATAGGCACAGTACTCAACAACGGGTAGGTGTCAGATGAATAACTACGATGCATCATTCCACCAGTCAACGTTCAAACCGCTAGCCACTACTCATAAGCACGGTCGAATCGAACCAACATATTCTTATTTTGATGGCTGAGCATAAGACGTGAGCGCTACTCTCAATCATTTTTTGGGTCATCGTGTAATCACTGGCCAAATTTTCCCTGCTGCGAGCAAACAAGGTTTGTTCTACGCTGATCGTTGGAGGCAAAGTGCACCGTCATCCGCGTGAACAACCGCTATCAGTTTTCTCCTGGTTGCTGCTCGCTCTGGGATTCGCATCAGTTTATTTTCCATCTTTCTGGGATCTGTTCCACGGTTTATGGCAAACGCAGCAAAATGCTCATGGGCCAATTGTTTTGGCAATCACAACTTGGTTTTTTATCTATAAATCGCGAGAAATTGCTTCCAGCAAGAATTTCGAACGCGAACCCAGTGAAGTTTCTGGCTGGATTGTCTTTCTTACTGGGTTGCTAATTTATGCCGCCGGGCGTTCACAGGCAGTCTATTTTCTCGAAATCGGATCGATGATCCCCGTTGTCGCAGGCTTGGTTCTAATCTTTTTCGGCAAAATCGCGTTAAAAAAACTCTGGTTTTCGTTGTTCTTCATGTTCTTCATGATTCCTCTGCCAGGTTCGCTAACCGATACCATTACTCAACCGATGAAACTGCTCGTCAGTTGGGGTACAGATCATCTGCTCTATTCGCTGGGTTACCCAATTTCACGCACGGGTGTCATTCTAAATATTGGTCAATATCGTCTGTTGGTCGCCGATGCCTGCGCAGGACTGAACTCGCTCTTTACACTCGAAGCACTTGGCCTTCTTTACCTGAATGTCGTTCAACACAGCTCAGTCGTTCGAAATATCGCTCTCGCCACACTAATCGTCCCAATCAGCCTTACTTCAAACCTTATCCGTGTCAGCCTGCTTGCACTGATAACGTATTACTTCGGAGATGAAGCTGGCCAAGGATTTATACATGGGTTTTCAGGCATGCTGCTATTTCTGACCGCACTTTTGCTGATTATCGGCGTGGACAGCCTATTGAGGACTGGCGTAAAAGTAGCCGCTCGTGTCGAAAGGGCTAGAACATGATTGCTAAACTGCTACCGGCATTGGCGGTCAAAACAGCTGCAAAGGTGTTCATTGCCTTTGTCATTGCAGCACTATGTGCATATTGGGCAACGCCTCGGCTCAATGAAATCAGCAATGAACCCGAACTTGAAAATACAGTACCTCACCAGTTTGGCGATTGGCGCGAGCAATCAAATCCGTATGCACAGGTAAGCCTCGCAACGGGCAATGCTGCGGATCTAAATCAGCCTTACGATCAAACTGTCATGCGCACCTATGTCAATAGCAAAGGCCAGCAGGTCATGCTTGCCTTGGCATGGGGAAAGCATCAGCGCCAAGAAGTCAAAGTTCACCGGCCAGACCTATGTTATGTCGCACAAGGATACAAGGTCTCCAGTCTGACAACTGCCACCTTCAATGGTGTTGCTCAATATGGCTCGACAGTTACGGGCAAACATATGGTTGTCAATTCCGGGCGTGACATGGAGGCTGTCGCATACTGGATTCGAATCGGTAAGCTATACAGCGAAAACGCTTTTGAGACCCGCGTCCACATTTTCAAGGAAGGTTTGGCAGGTCGCATACCAGACGGCATTCTAGTCCGCGCATCGCAAAAGATTCAGACGGATGCCGACGCTGAAAAAGCATTCCCGATACTTGAAGAATTCCTCGCAAATTTGGTCGCCGCAACCCCAGAAAATGCCAGGGTACTAATGGTGCGTGGTTGAGCAGGTGCGATATTCATCAGCGTCTTCACATTCCACCGTCTCACTACTGATTGCGATAGTTGCACCGTTGCACACACTCTCTAACACATCACATTTCCACAGTTGGATTTTGCTACATCTTCTTCGATCTTCGATCAGACTTGCTCTGATCGCACTACTTTGCAGCTTTTCTGCAACGACAAACGCATCCGAAGTTATGCTGCCGCCTGGGCGTTTGCTTGGCATCGGAATAAGCATCAACGACCCTCCCAATGCGACTAGCTTGGCGAAAGCGATTGGTGCAAATGCTATCCGATTAGATGCGCCATGGAAGCAAATCGAACTCTCGGCAGGAAAATACATTATCCCTGATTGGCTTGAGCGAACCGTCACATCAATGGTCAATGCAGGGGTTACACCGCTACTTATCCTTGCCTACGGCAACCCACTTTATGATGCTGGAGACAAACCCACCTCGAGAGAAGGCATTGAAGCATTTGCACGTTATGCGGCATTTGTAGTCCAGCATTTTAAAGGTCGAGTTTTTTACTATGACCTTTGGAACGAGTGGGATGCTCACACCGGTCGAACCACCCCGTTAGGCGCAGATGAATATTTAAATTTGGCAAAAATTGTCTTTCCGGCCATTAAAGCAGTTGACCGCAAGATTCAATTATTAAGTGGAGGCATATCTGACAAAGGGATTCGTGAAGGATTTTTCGAGCGATTTTTTCAGTTGGGTGGTCACAGATATGTAGATGGTTTGTCGCTACATCCCTATGTCTGGAATAGCCGCAAACGTAGAACTCCGGAAGGAGCAATGGATTTTGTCGATCAGGTTGCCACGCTGGCTAGCAAAGCCAATGCTGGAACCAGCCTGCCTATCTATTTGACTGAAATCGGCTGGCCAACCTATACCGGCAAGGATGGCGTTTCCGAAGAAGAAGCATCCTGGTACCTAACCCGCTATTTCCTGCTCGCTGCGAGCCGCGGCTATGTTCGAGGAATATTCTGGTATTGCCTGATGGACCAAGGTACCGACCCAAGCAACAAAGAACATCGATTTGGCGTTTTGGACAGAAAGCAGGAGACCAGGTTGGCTGCAAAGGAACTCAAGAAAATTACTGGGGTTCTGACTGGTGATGTTCGTGTAACCATTCAACAGACAACACAGCAAACGATTGCTGAAGTTGCTCGCGCCGGTGTCCCAGAAGGTCGATATATCTGGGAAGAAAAGCCCGTGGCCAAAGATTTTAGTGACACATTAAAGTCGTCACTCTGGGACGAAAAACCGGCAGCCGCCGACAGGCGTGCACCGCTATGGCAGCCGGCTGTAATGGGAACCAAAGGGCAACAATAATGGGAACATTGATATTCCTGACCGCAGCGATCGCCATGATCGCTTTGCTCATTGGGCTAATTCTCGGTACCCAATTTGTACCAGACCGAGTCTGGTTTGCAGGCATTGCACTTTTTGCCATCCCGCAAATTTACCTACTTCCCATCGCCGGCGTCTTCCCATCCATCGCATTGCTGGCCAGTCTCGGCGCACTATATTCATTCAAGCATCTGCCTGAATTGTTCAAAGTCAACTGGGTCAAGGCATTCATTGCCTTGTTTTTAATACAACTCATCAGCATCGCGTGGTCCCAAAACCCACTAGCTGGCATTCGACACCTGGTGTACCTGCTACCTTTCCTGATTACTGCATTTATAGGATATGGGTATACGCGCCAAAACGATTCGTCGGCACAGCACTATATTTATTACGCACTGTGGATATCGGTTATCCAGGCCATCATGGTGATAGTTTTTCGGGTGGCTCCATTTATCGAATCGGGATTTATCGGATCGCGCTTGGCTGGAATCGTGATATCACCCAATGTTCTGAGTGCCTTGTTCGATGGTTCACCCAATAACATATTCGATCCAGGCAAAGCCGGCGGACTCTATGTAAATGCCAATACAGCGTCTGCCATGCTGGGATTTTGTTGCATGCTGGCCTGGAACATGGCCAAAACAGCAGGAATGGGGTCGCTACGCCTGGTTGCGACACTCAACTGGCTGGCGGTATTTTTTACGGGGTCAAAGGCTGGTGCAATCATGGCACTTATTATCCCAGCCTTGCTGATGAGCCTGGAGCTCGTACGCACCCGCCGCATCGACATGCGGGTTGCGGCGGTACTGGCGTTTTTAGGCGCCATCGCGGTCGTTGCTGTGCCGTTTGCCTTCGAATATCTCCAACAAAGCACATTCCTCAACGCGACCTCCAGCACGCTCGACATCCGGAAAGTCATCTGGAGTTTTGCAAGTCAAGAGTTCTTCCGGTCCCCGCTAAAGGGCATGGGATTTGGTGGATGGGAGGCGCGCTTTCCATTTTATGCCTACATTCACCGCGTTAGCCCGACTTACCCGGCGCATAACGCTTTCGTGATTCTTTGGGGACAAAGTGGACTGCTTGCAGTGATCTGCATGGCTACATTCATCGCACTGTTTATCCGCTGGGCATTCAAGGCCAGCCGGCATACAGATTTAGGCATCCGTAACCTTGGCAACGGTTTGCTAATGGGTACGCTGTGGTTCTGGACTCAGGCTCAGGGTGAAAATTTTGGCATTCTTGGTGAGCAGCATTTCACACCGCTACTAGGACTTCTCGCCGGTGTTTTGCTGGCTCGTCTTCAATCCTCCTCCAACGCCAATGTCATTCAACAATCCGCGGAGTATAAATTTTGAAGCCCATCATCTTCAGAATGCAGCTATTCAAGCCCTCTGAAACATTCATTACCGAACAAACCGCAGCATTGCCCGATACTGCCGCACTCTTGATGGGGCGAAAATTGTTTGGCAAGCCTGATGCCCGTCTAAACCACTACAGTCCGCATTTATCAAAACTGCAAACGCTGCGCATGGTAGGGACAGGTGACGTGTCATCTTTTATTGCTCCGGCACGCAAGTTCGGCGCGACACTGATTCACGCCCACTTTGCGGTCGATGCGCTCTATGCCAATGCAATCGCCAGACAACTTGAAATTCCACTGCTCACCACCTTGCATGGTTTTGACATCACGACGAAGCGAACCGATTTTTTGAAATCAGGCAGTCCATCGCTCATGCGCTACGCTCTTTTTCAACAAAAATTGAAAAACGACTGCGAGGTTTTCATTTGTGTATCGGATTTCATGCGCAACCAGGCGCTAAAGGCCGGGTTTCCCGAATTGAAAATTCGAAAACATTTCATTAATGTCGACACCAATGCCTTTAAACCTGCCAATGGCCAGAACACCCAGCCCAATCTGCTCCACGTTGCCCGCCTTGTCGAAAAGAAAGGTACCAACTACCTCATTCGTGCCTTTGCCCAAGTAGTCAAACACATCCCTGAAGCACGGCTGAACATACTTGGTGGTGGCCCGCTACTTGAATCACTGCAAAAATTAGCTGCTGAACTCGGTGTTGATGATCGGGTTTCCTTTCTCGGCGTCCAGCCACATGCCGAAGTACGACGACAGTTGATGGAATCAAGCGCGCTAGTGCTGCCAAGCGTAACTGCCGCCAATGGCGATGCCGAAGGACTCGGCATGGTATTGCTCGAAGCTGCTGCGACGGGTGTGCCCACGGTAGCTACCCGGCATGGCGGAATTCCGGAAGCAGTTCGAGATGGTCAAACAGGAATACTAGTGCCAGAAAGAGATGTACCAGCGCTCGCCGATGCAATGTTCTCTCTGCTCAGAGATCAAGGACTGAGAGCGCGCATGGGTATTCAAGCTCGCCAGATGGTTGAGCAGGAATTCGACATCGTCAAACAATCTCGAACATTGATTGAAATCTACCGGACTGCGCTTCAATGACGCAACACATTCTAGGCGTTGCGCGCACCCTGCCCTTTCACAGCATCGGCGGCATGCAGGCAATTGCATGGGATTTGTTTCGTGAATTTGCCCGGCTCGGTCACAAGGTTACAGTCATCACCACCAGTATTCCGGGAAAAAAAAACCCTTTCGTTGCAGATGGCGTCCATGTAATACCGCTTGAAGGAACGCGCCCTGAGCGCTGTGATAGTCGCTGGTGGCAAGCATCTGCCCAATGGTTCAAGCTATTACCCACCGGGAAAATTGACGGTGTTTTAAGCATCAGCTCTGCCGGCGCAGCAATTGCAAGTGGCCGCAATCATAATCCAGATACCAATTTTGTATTTCAGGCTCACGGCACCTCCTGGGGCGAATTTGTCTCGAAATGGCGTACGGGCAGGCCAATACAATGGGCCAAATCCGTGCGCAATTTCTACTGGTTGTTCAAGGATGCCGGCATCTACCGAGATTTTGATCATATCGCCTTGGTTGGCGATGTTCTCCAGACCCAATTCAACAGCCCACCAGTCAAATGGATGAAAGGCAATGCGCCAACAGCCCTGATTCGAAATGGCGTTGATGAGCACGTATTCTCTCCCGACCCCGCCTGCCGACAGCGAGAACGCACTGCACTTGGCTGGTCAGAAAACGCTCGTGTAGCCGTATTTGCAGCCCGCCTACACCCGCAAAAAGGTGGCGAGGTTGCATTGAGAGCATTTCAACAGCTGTCACATAAAATCGATGAAGCACGGCTCCTGGTGATCGGCGGTGGTGAAGACTTGGCGCGACTCCAGTCGCTAAGTTCTGATCTGGGATGCGAACAAAACGTTCACTTTACTGGGCCAATATCCAGAGAGCGAGTTTCGCCGCTCCTGGCTGCCGGCGATGCATTCGTTTTCCCAACGTTACGTCAGGAAGGCCTACCAATGAACGTACTGGAAGCTCTTGCATCCGGTCTGTACCCCGTGTGCTCCGAACATACCCGGCCCGTTTTCGATCCGACGTTTCCCATTTCCTATGCAGACCCGCGAGACATACCCACGTTCAGCTCAGCGCTCCATGACGCCTTGCTCAAAGGAGCGGCACCTGTGTCTCTGCTGACGCCCGGCTACTCCCTTTCCGCGTGCGCCCGGCAATATCTCGATCTGCTCCTGCCACAAGGAGTTCGTTGATCAATGTTCAAAGTCGTGCGGGTGCTCCTTCTTGGCGGCATGGTCGGCAAGCTACTCGGTGTGTTGCGTGAGTTGATCTTTGCCTGGCTATTTGGCACCGGCGCTGTGGCCTCTGCATTTCGTCTGGCGCAGTCCGCCTTCCTGATTCCGCTGCATGGTTTTGTCTCTGAATCGATCAATGGTGCATTTACTCCAAAGTATTCCGCACAGCGCGAAACTGAACCCCATCGCGCAGCCGCCCTGTTTTCGGGGCTCTATACCGTTCTTTTACTGATATCAATCATTGTTGCCATCGGGCTTTTTGTCGGAGCAGATCTCTGGGTAGCCGCACTGGCCCCAGGGTTCGATGCTGAGCGCCGGCAAGTCGCGACAGCCATGCTGCAAGTACTGGCGCTGGCGCTGCCGGCTTATGTGGTGTCGGGGTTGTTCGCTTCAGTTGATTTAGCGATGGGGCGTGGTGGACTTAGCGCATCTCGTGCATCAATCCAAAGTCTTGGATTGATACTCGGGACACTTGCGGCCATGTGGTTAGGTAAACCAAACATGATTGCTGTTGGTTTCGTAACATCATTTGCAGTACTTTTTATTATTGGTAGGCGCGTCATCTTGGATGAAGGTTTGACATTGCGCTTAGTTTGGTTTTTATCACCTGAAATCAAGTCTGCGCTTATTGAAATATTTAAGGCATTCAGGATATTAATTTGGATTCCCATAGCATTCCAAATTAATGGAATAATAGAAAGACGCGTTGCTTCATTAGTAAGTGAAGATGCGATGGTAGCTGTCGACTACGCCCGATTTATCACTGAAACATTAATAATTTTAGTCGCAATGCCTTTCGGCTTAGCTGGGCTTTCGACTATGGCAAGCATGAATGTAGAAGCATTCAGAAAAGCTAAAATTTTGGCATTTAGGGCACTACTTTATGTGGGCATTCCGCTTTCGGCTCTACTGTATGTGAATGCAAATTTAATCGTTGCAATTATATTTGAACGTGGCGCCTTTGGTTCTCATTCTGTCGACGTTACGGCTCAAATTCTTTCCGGCATGGCTATTGGCATCTGGGGGCAATTACTTGGGTATGCTGGCGCTAAATTTATGTCCGCACGAGGACAAAATACTGGAGCATTGATCGCAAGTCTTTTGGGAGTTGCCTTTAGCGTAACCACCTTGCTTTTTGGTCAGTCATCTTTTGGAATTTCCGTTCTAGGGGCTGCTGCCGCACTCCAGGGTCTTGTTTTTGGCAGTTTCATTCTCTGGAGAATGGAGGTATTTCGAGAACTTGGCCTCGAAATATTCAGCCTAATTTTGATTGCCATTTCATATGTTTTTTCAGCCGAAATACTGATAAATTTCAATCAAAAAAACATATGGTCATCAGTATCATTTGCTATTTTATTTTGGGCAATATTTTTTATTGCATTACCATGGCACCGCCGTACGGCCATCGAGGCAATCTCGTTAATTAAAAATAAAAATAAAATTTAGCTGAATATAAAATTACCGAAAAGCCAATCATGAATTTATTCAAAATCCTTCGTCCAAAATTTGCACTTGGATTAATCAGAAATATATTACTTAAAATCCATTTCAGGGACTCGCTTGATATAAACATATTCCGTACATATTTCGCGCCGAGTGTAAAAATTCATGTATCAGGAGGCGGTAAAATAAAATTTGCCCATTCCGGAAAGCGTATTTATGTAGCTGACGGTTGCGAATTGACTGCTTCGGGGGGCATTTTGAATGTGGGAGAAGGTGTCTTCTTCAATAGAAACTGCACAGTTGTGACACATGAAAATATTTTTATAGGTGCGCACTGTATGTTTGGTTCTGGGGTGTGCATTTTCGACTCCGACCATGCATTTGACAGACTGGATATCCCGTTTTCCGAGCAAGGATATAAACGAACAGCTGTTTCATTAGGCGAGAACGTTTGGATTGGGGCAAATACCGTGATTACTCGCGGTACTCAAATTTGCCGAAATGTAGTTGTTGGCGCCAATTTTTTGACGAAAGGCACACTCGATGAGGCACATGTTTATGGTGGAAATCCATTAAAAATGCTGCGCTCAATTGCCCCATCGCAAAGCAATTAGCAACTTAGGTGCTTTAGCTAACTTGCAGCCCCACATTACGATATGAAAATTGCGATTCAGCATGAAAAATAAATTTGGTTCACGTGATGTAGTCCTCCTCTCAACAGCGGATTGGGACAATCCTTTCTGGACAAACAAGCAGCACGTTGCATGCGAACTGGCGCGCCGGGGCTATCGGGTACTTTACGTCGACTCCATCGGTTTGCGGCAACCGTCCGCAACCGCTCAGGACCTGGGGCGCATCTGGCGTCGATTGAAAAAGGGCTTGAGGCCGGCTAGCGCTGTTCGTGAAAACCTTTGGGTTTGGTCACCCTTGGTTATTCCCCTGCAACGTTATGGCTGGGTTCGTGGATTTAACAAGTTGCTATTGGCAGCTGGCTTGCGTTTCTGGATGTGGCGCCATGGTATTTCGTCGGATGTGATGTGGACGTACAACCCGATGACCTTGGAGTTTTTCTCGAACGAGCGCTTTGCTTGCACGGTCTATCACTGCGTCGACGAGATCAAGGCGCAGCCGGGAATGCCTGTTGCACAGATTGAGGCAGCGGATACTGCTCTGGTTAAGAAGGCTGACGTGGTTTTTGTGACGGCAGAATATTTACTGGAAAGCCGTCGGGTGTTTAATCCGAATACACATTATTTTTCGAACGTCGCTGATTTCGGACATTTTGCCAAAGCGCGTGATAGCGCAACAGTTGTGCCGGCCGATATTGCCGCCCTGCCCCAGCCTGTCGTAGGTTTTGTTGGCGCGATTAGTTCTTACAAGGTCGATTTTGATCTGCTCAAGAATATGGCACAGCAACACCCTGAGTGGTCAATTGCACTGATCGGGAAGGTTGGAGAAGGTGATCCGCATACCAACGTTTCGATACTTGAGTCGTTGCCAAATGTTCACTTCCTCGGCCCCAGAGATTATTCGGATCTGCCTGCATGTCTGAAGGGATTCGATGTGGCAATTTTGCCTTGCATGCTGAATGAGTACACCCGATCCATGTTCCCGATGAAGTTCTTCGAATATCTTGCTGCCGGACTTCCGGTTGTTTCGACAGCATTACATGCGCTGCAGGGACATGGCGACGTTGCCTACATTGCGTCAAGTCATGCTGATTTTGTGGCGGGGGTAGAGGCTGCCTTACGCCATGACGCTGCCCCACTTGAGAAGCGATTGGAGCTGGCATTGGAACAAACTTATGAACGCCGGACTGAGCGCATGCTGCGTTTGCTTCCCGCTACATGTTCTGCGGGGAGTCATTTGAAAGAAAGTGCCGCGAGATGAAGGTCGCTGTTATTCACGACTGGCTGACCGTCTATGCCGGTGCAGAAAAAGTGTTGGAGCAGATTTTCGAGATATGGCCTGAAGCCGATCTGTTTTCGGTGGTGGATTTCTTGCCGGATGACAAACGTCATTTCGTCAAGGGGAAGCATGCTACGACGACATTCTTGCAGCGTATGCCTAAGGCGCGGACACAATACCGAAATTATTTACCGTTGATGCCAATCGCAATCGAGCAGCTGGATTTGTCTGCTTATGACCTGGTCATTTCGTCCAGCCATGCTGTGGCCAAAGGCGTGCTGACAGGGCCGGACCAGCTCCATGTTAGTTATGTGCATTCGCCGATTCGCTATGCTTGGGATTTACAGCATCAATATCTTGCTGAATCAGGCCTGGTGCGGGGGATCAAGGGCTTTTTGGCACGAGCAATCTTGCACTACATGCGCTTGTGGGATCTGCGCACGGCGAACGGCGTTGATGTCTATGCGGCAAATTCACGCTTCATCGCCCGACGTATCCAGAAGGTTTACCGCCGTGATGCTGAGGTTATCTACCCACCCGTCGATGTGGCCCGCTTCATCATGCGGGAAGAAAAGGAAGATTTTTACTTTACGGCTTCGCGCATGGTGCCATACAAGAAAATTCCGCTGATTGTAGAGGCCTTCGCGCAAATGCCCGGGAAACGCCTGATTGTTATTGGCGAGGGGCCGGAATTTGAAAAGGCCAAGGCGGCGGCCACGTCGAATGTCACGCTATTAGGGTATCAATCCACTGAGGTGTTGATTGATCATATGCAACGCGCCAAAGCGTTTGTGTTTGCTGCTGAAGAGGATTTCGGGATTACCCCTGTAGAGGCACAGGCTTGCGGTACGCCAGTGATTGCTTATGGCAAGGGCGGCGCGCTGGAAACAATAAATTCTCAAGGTGAAGACCGAACAGGGCTCTTTTATTACGAGCAAACAACTGCAGCGATTTGCGAAGCGGTACGTCAATTCGAATCTTTGCCTATTGCGCTTGATGCACGAACCTGCCGACGCAATGCAGAACGTTTTTCTCCGGAAGTTTTCCGGGAACGCATGCGCAATCTGGTCAATGTTGCCTGGGATGCGCATCGTTCTGTCAAGAATCCAGATCATCGTTAAGGCAATACCCCATATGACTTTTGCGGCTGTGCCGCCGGGTGCTGTTGCGCATCAATTTTTTATTGGAGTGTTTTGATATGAAAATCACTGTAATCGGAACAGGCTATGTTGGCCTGGTCAGCGGCACTTGTCTGGCTGAAGTGGGTAACGATGTGTTGTGCCTTGATATTGACCCGGCCAAGATCAAGATTCTGGAAGATGGCGGCATCCCGATTTTTGAACCGGGTTTGCAGGAGATGGTTCGCCGCAATGTGGCAGCCGGGCGCTTGCACTTCACAACAGACGTGGAGAAAGCGGCACACTTTGGCACCATCCAGTTCATTGCCGTAGGTACGCCGCCGGATGAGGATGGTTCGGCCGATCTGCAATATGTGCTGGGTGCTGCCCGCAATATTGGTCGCCTGATGACGGATTACAAGGTCATTGTCGACAAGAGTACCGTACCGGTCGGCACCGCAGCCAAGGTCAAGGCGGCCATTGCCGAGGAGTTGGAAAAGCGCGGCGTCGATATTCCTTACAGCGTGGTTTCCAATCCGGAATTCCTCAAAGAAGGTGCCGCCGTCGATGACTTCATGCGTCCGGACCGTATTGTCGTGGGTGCAGAGGAAGAACGCGCCATTCACCTGATGCGCGCCCTTTATGCGCCATTCCAGCGCAACCATGAACGCTTGATCATCACTGACGTCAAGAGTGCCGAACTAACCAAATATGCGGCCAACGCAATGCTGGCTACGCGCATCAGTTTCATGAACGAACTGGCTAATCTGGCCGAGGTGCTTGGTGCGGATATTGAAATGGTTCGGCAAGGCATTGGCTCCGACCCGCGCATTGGTTATCACTTCTTGTATCCCGGCTGCGGCTATGGCGGCTCCTGCTTCCCGAAGGACGTCAAAGCGCTGATTCAGACAGCAAAAGACGATGCCGGCATCACTTTGAAGGTGCTAACCGCGGTTGAGGAAGCCAACGATCTGCAAAAACACATTCTTGGCAGCAAGCTCAAGGCTCGTTTCGGCGATTTGAATGGCAAGCATTTTGCGCTCTGGGGCCTGGCCTTCAAGCCGAATACCGACGATATGCGCGAAGCGCCAAGTCGCGAACTGATTGCAGACCTGTTTGCGGCTGGCGCTACAGTCAGCGCCTATGACCCGGTTGCCATACATGAAACCCAACGTATCTATGGCGATGAGCCCCGCCTTAAGTACGCAGAAACACCCATGCATGCGCTCAAGGATGCGGATGCGTTGATCATCGTCACTGAATGGAAGGAGTTCCGCAGCCCGGACTTTACGGCGATCAAGCAGGCACTCAATGCCCCGGTGATTTTTGACGGGCGCAATCTTTATGATCCCAAGCTTGTGCGTGAACAAGGGATCGAGTACTTCGCAATCGGGCGCTGAGGCAAACATGGCTAAAGGAATGATTCTGGCAGCCGGCCAGGGAACGCGGGTTCGCCCGCTCACCAAGGATTGGCCGAAGCCGATGGTGCCGATTTTGGGCAAGCCGGTGATGGAGTACCTGATCGAGCACCTTGCTCGCTATGGGATCACCGACATCATGGTCAACGTGGCCTTTCATCATCGGAAGATTGAAGAGTATTTTGGTGATGGTCGGCGTTGGGGCGTGAACATCGGATACTCGTTTGAGGGCGTCTATGATCATGGCGACATCCTGCCCAAGCCCAAGGGCTCAGCCGGTGGGATGAAAGCCATTCAGGATTTCAGCGGGTTCTTTGATGAGACGACACTGGTCATGTGTGGTGATGCGATTATCGATCTCGATATCGGCGCGGCCTTGTTCGAACATCGCTCAAAGGGCGCATTGGCCAGTGTCGTTGCTTTAGAGGTGCCTAATGACCAGGTTCAAAATTACGGCATTGTGGTGACCGACAAGGACGGCAAGGTTGAGTCTTTTCAGGAAAAGCCGCTGCCGGAAAATGCCAAATCCAATCTGGCCAGTACCGGTATCTATCTTTTTGAACCGCAGGTTCTGGACCTTGTGCCTTCCGGCGTTGAATTTGACATTGGTAGCCAGCTCTTTCCCTTGCTGGCTGAAAAAGGCTTGCCGTTCTATGCGCAAAGTCGCTTTTTCAACTGGATCGACATTGGTCGGCTAACGGATTACTGGTCTGTCTTGCAGCGGATCTTGAAGGGTGAAATTGCCCAGATGGACATGCCAGGCAAGGAAATCCAACCGGGTATCTGGGTTGGGCCCAATACTTCGATTAGCTGGGATAGCACCAAGATCGTCGGCCCGGTCTATATTGGCTCAAGCGTCAAGATCGAGCCAGGCTGCTCGGTGATTGGCCCGGCCTGGATTGGCCACGGAAGCCATTTGCGTCGAGGCTCCAAGGTTATCCGCAGCATATTGTTCGAATACACCCGTATCGGTGAAGGCATGGAGTTTTCAGAAATGATCGTTTCACCGCGATATTGCGTGGATCGCAATGGCGACACGACCTATGTCGGTGACGACCGTTGCAAGTTGCGCTGGGGTGACGCAAGGGGATAGAAAATGCAGAAGCCGCACCGCGCATTTGATGGCATGCCAGCGGCTTGCACCGAATGTGTGTTGCATGATTTTCCCTGCGGAGAATAGCCTGCTTATTCTCCGCACTTTATGCGGTTAATAACTGGATTCGGTGCTGGCCAAGACTCGCTTCTGGCAACGCTGGGCAACTACACCATTGAACGAGCGTCAGGTGATGTTGCTCAATCGGCTACAGGATGGCTTTGATGGCAAACTGAACAGCAAGCAAGTGGGCGACAATTGCCAAGTGTTCGCCAGATACTGCGCTTCGTGACATCCATGAATTGCTGGCCCTCGGGATTCTGCGCAAGGCGGCAGCAGGTGGTCGCAGTATCAGCTACGAGCTGAATGGTTAAGCTAGGCGCGGATGGGGCACGATACTTTTGTCGATTGTCTTCAGGCAGCATGAGAAAATTGCCTGATAAATATTCATTTTTGATGGAGCAGTCATGATTTTAGTCACCGGCGCAGCAGGCTTTATCGGCAGTAACTTCGTCCTTGACTGGCTGGCCCAGTCCGACGAGCCAGTCATCAACCTCGATGACCTGACCTACGCCGGCAATCTGGAGAATCTCTCTTCGCTCAATGGCGATGCACGGCATATCTTCGTTAAAGGCAGCATCGGCGACTATGACCTCGTCGCCAAACTACTGGCCGAGCACCAGCCCCGTGCCGTCGTCAATTTTGCTGCCGAGTCGCACGTCGACCGCAGCATTCACGGCCCGGAAGACTTTATCCAGACCAATATCGTTGGCACCTTCCGTCTGCTGGAGGCGGTACGTGCTTACTACGGTCAACTGGAAAAAACGGCCAAAAACGAATTCCGTTTTCTGCATGTCTCCACGGATGAAGTCTATGGCTCGCTCGACAAAGATGCCCCGGCCTTTACCGAAACCCACCAGTACGAACCGAACAGCCCCTACTCGGCCAGCAAGGCGGCCAGTGATCACTTGGTGCGCGCCTATCACCACACCTACGGCCTGCCGGTGCTGACCACCAACTGCTCGAACAACTACGGCCCCTACCACTTCCCGGAAAAGCTGATCCCGCTCGTCATTCACAACGCCCTGGCCGGCAAGCCATTGCCCATCTACGGCGATGGCCAGCAGATTCGCGACTGGCTCTACGTCAAGGACCACTGCTCGGCAATTCGCCGCGTGCTGGAAGCCGGCAAGCTGGGCGAGACCTATAACATCGGTGGCTGGAACGAGAAGCCGAATCTGGATGTCGTGCATACCCTGTGCACCATCCTCGACGAACTCAGCCCACGGGCTGACGGCAAGCCGTACAAGGAACAGATTACCTACGTCACCGATCGCCCCGGCCATGACCGCCGCTACGCCATCGACGCCACCAAGATCGAACGCGAACTCGGCTGGAAGCCGGCTGAAACCTTCGAGACCGGTATCAGGAAGACGGTGCAGTGGTATCTGGTTAACCAGGCCTGGGTGGCTAATGTGACCAGCGGGGCGTACCAGAACTGGGTTGGCAAACAGTACAGCGCCTGATCGAGCTTCGGTTGTCTGATTGCTATCCTGGCGATTAATTTCGTCGGCACCGCGAAAGCGGAAATGACCGTCATTTGGGGCTAATGGCTACCGGTTTTTGGAATCGGCAAAATTATCGGCAATATGTATGTGTTATATTTTCCTATCACATTGAATATTAGAACTATATATCGGCATTAATATCGGCAATATGGATCTTTACGACGACCCCGTTCAGATGGAGCCTTTGGTGGTGCATGACACTCGGCCTCGCCATGCCGAGCTGATTGGGCTTGCCTATGAACTGTCTGAGGCTTCTGCCTGCCTGGATGCCGCTTTGTGTGCCCCGACAGCGCAAAGTCTGGCGACTTTGGTGACCGGGATGAATTGCTATTACAGCAATCTGATCGAGGGGCAGCACACGCTGCCGCTTGAAATCGCCAAAGCCCTTCAGGATGCGAAGGGGGCTCCGTCTCAAAAGGACTTGCCGAGCCTGGCCAGTGCTCATGTGAGCGCCGATATCTGGGCGAGGTCGGCGCCATTGAATGAAAACTCCCTGCTGCCGGCGATTCAGGAAATCCATCGGATTTTCTGTTCACAATTGCCGCCGGAAATGTTGGTGCTGGAAGATGGCACGGTGATGGTGCCCGGCGCGATTCGCCAGCGCGAGGTCAGCGTCGGTCGCCATGTCGCGCCTCGTGCCGAGGCCTTAGGTCTATTTCTGGATCGCTTCAGCCAGTTCTATGGTCAGCGCCTGGCGTGGTCGGCCAGGGGTGGCAGTAGCAAGCTCGATGGCATTGTCAGCGCCTTCGCTGCTCACCATCGTCTTGCCTGGATTCACCCGTTTCCCGATGGCAATGGCCGTGTCGCCCGTATCGTGCTCGATGCCATGCTGCGCCAGTGTGGTGTCAACGGAGCCGCACTGTGGTCGATGTCTCGTGGCTTTGCCAAATCAAACGTGATGTACAAGCAACAAATGGCCTTGGCCGATTCGCCACGACTGGGCGATCTGGATGGACGCGGTAATCTCTCTGAAAAATGCTTGGCCGACTATTGTGCCTACGCCTTGCAAACCGGGCTTGATCAGGCTCGGTTCATGGCCAGCATGTTCGACCTGAATGCCTTCAAGGGCCGCGTTGAAGCCTATTTTCAGCGCGTCCGTTTCGATTTGAAGCCCG
This sequence comes from Betaproteobacteria bacterium, assembly GCA_016709965.1. Lineage (NCBI taxonomy): Bacteria > Pseudomonadati > Pseudomonadota > Betaproteobacteria > Rhodocyclales > Azonexaceae > Azonexus > Candidatus Azonexus amarohabitans. The sequence continues at coordinate 1,078,254 of JADJLT010000006.1, read as the reverse complement.
AATCTGCGTTCCTCTATCTTCAGGCCTTCGCCATGGGTGAAGTGGAGCGCATGTCAGCCGCTCGCCTTACGGGATTAAAGGAGCGCACGGCGCGGGATGTCGTGTCGCAACTAACGGCTGAAGGCTTTTTGGTCTCTGATACTCCCAAGGGAAAACTGCGCGTCGGGTTTCCTGTGCATGCGCTGGGGTCATTGTTGCCAAATCTGTACCCGGCCGGTGACGTTGATTTTTTACCACCGCTTGCGGCCGTGGGCTGAAGTTATGACGCCCAATATGCTCTATTCAAGGGGGAAGGTTTGTTGATACAAAAAATTGTATTTGGATGCCGTTTTTGCACTGGCCTGGCCCATGGGGGTGATCTATGAAAATTCTACTGACAGGCAAGAACGGCCAGGTTGGCTTTGAGTTGCAACGCGCACTGGCGCCCTTGGGCGAGGTTGTTGCGGTCGACCAGCACGAATGTGACCTTTCCAATCCGGATGCCATTCGCCAACTGGTGGCCAAGGTGGCGCCGCAGGTGATCATCAACCCGGCGGCCTATACGGCGGTGGATAAAGCGGAATCCGAACAGCAACTGGCCCAGGCCATCAACGGCACTGCGCCGGGTGTGTTTGGTGAGGAAGCGGCTCGCTTGGGGGCGCTGGTCATCCATTATTCGACGGACTATGTGTTCGATGGCTGCGCCTCTGGGGCCTACCTCGAATCGGATACCCCAAACCCGCAAAGCGTTTATGGCAAGACCAAGCTGGCGGGTGAAAAGGCTTTGCAGGCGAGCGGCGCGGATCACCTAATATTTCGTACCAGTTGGGTCTTTGGCGCGCACGGCGCGAATTTCGCCAAGACCATGCTGCGTCTGGCGGCCGAGCGTGAGGGTTTGAAAATTGTTGCGGACCAGTTCGGTGCGCCGACGTCAGCTGCGCTGCTGGCCGATGTGACGGCGCAGGTGCTGGGGCAATACAAGCGCCAGGGCAGGACAGGTTTTCCGTTTGGGCTCTATCACCTGGTTGCCGGTGGCTGCACCACCTGGCACGAATATGCGCAAACCGTGGTTCGGGCAGCTTTGGCGGCCGGCAAGCCACTGAAGTTAACGGCCGACGACATCGTGCCGATCACCACCGCTGACTACCCTCTTCCGGCGCCACGCCCGGCCAATTCGCGACTCGATACCCAACGCCTGCGCGAAACCTTCGGGCTAGAGCTCCCCGCCTGGCAAAGCGGTCTGGGTCATGTGCTTCAACAAATTCTGTAAAGGACTAAACCATGCGTAAAGGCATTATCCTCGCCGGCGGTTCCGGCACCCGTCTCTATCCGGTCACGCTGGCCGTGTCCAAGCAACTGCTGCCGATTCACGACAAGCCGATGATTTATTACCCGCTGACGACCTTGATGCTGGCGGGTATTCGCGAGATCCTGATTATCTCGACACCGCAGGACACGCCACGTTTCGAGCAGCTTTTGGGCGATGGCAGCCAGTGGGGCTTGAGCCTTTCCTACGCGATCCAGCCCAGCCCGGATGGACTGGCTCAGGCCTTCATTATTGGTCGCGACTTTGTTGGCAGTGGCGATAGCGCGCTGGTCCTGGGTGACAATATTTTTTATGGTCATGAATTTGCCAATGACCTTACGACCGCCGACCAGCAAAAGGACGGCGCCACGGTCTTTGCCTACCATGTGCATGATCCGGAGCGTTACGGCGTGGTGGAGTTCGATGCCGCCGGTCAGGCGGTCAGCCTGGAAGAAAAGCCGAAGGTACCGAAGTCCAATTACGCGGTTACCGGCCTCTACTTCTACGATAATCAGGTGCTCGACATCGCCCGCGATTTGAAGCCGTCACCCCGCGGTGAGCTGGAGATTACCGATGTCAATCGCATCTATCTCGAACGCCAACAGCTGAATGTTCAGGTGATGGGCCGCGGGCATGCCTGGCTGGATACCGGCACCCATGAGTCCTTGCTGGATGCCAGCCAGTTCATCGCCACCATTGAAAAGCGCCAAGGCCTCAAGGTTGCGTGCCCGGAAGAGATTGCCTTCCGCAAGCGCTGGGTGTCGGCCGAGCAGCTTGAAAAGCTGGCCCAACCGATGCTGAAAAATGCTTATGGCCAGTATCTGATGAGCCTGCTCAAGGAACGGGTGTTCTGATGAAGGCGACCCCCACTGCCATTCCGGATGTCCTGGTGCTTGAGCCGAAAGTGTTCGGTGATTATCGTGGTTTCTTCTTTGAAAGTTACAACCACAAGGCTTTCTGCGAAGCGACCGGATTGAACCCGACTTTTGTGCAGGACAACCATTCCAAAAGTGTCAGGAACGTGCTGCGTGGCTTGCACTACCAGATCGAGCAAGCGCAGGGCAAGCTGGTTCGCGTCGTTCAGGGTGAGGTTTTCGATGTGGCGGTTGACCTGAGAAAAGACTCACGGACGTTCGGAAAATGGGTCGGCGAACATCTTTCTGCTGAAAATAAAAAGCAATTGTGGATTCCTGCCGGATTTGCCCACGGTTTTGTCGTACTTTCGGAGACGGCAGAGTTTCTCTACAAGACTACCGACTACTATGCACCGCAATTCGAGCGCAGCGTCGCCTGGAATGATCCTGATCTCGCGATCAAGTGGCCAGTGACCGGCGACGTTGCACTTTCTGCAAAGGATTTGGCGGGGGTCCGGTTTGTGGATGCTGCCTATTTCTGAATAATTGGCTTTTGCGGTGCTTGGCCTTCAGGCGTGGCGCCGCATGAACTGGACATGAAACACTGGCTGTATCTGTGGCGAACGCTTTGCGCCGACCATAGACGGCTTTACTGCATGGATTTCAAATTTCGATGAAAACACTTTATCTCGTTGCCGGTGCCCGACCGAATTTCATGAAAATCGCGCCAATTGTGCGTGCACTGCAGGCGCATGGCGGACTGGCGTTCAAAATCATTCATACCGGCCAGCATTACGACCGCGAGATGAACGAGGTGTTTTTCGAAGAACTGGGCATTCCGCAGCCAGATGTCTTCATGGGCGCCGGCGGTGGCTCGCATGCACAGCAGACGGCCAAGATCATGGTGGGCTTTGAGGAGCTATGCCAGGCACAGCGTCCGGATGCGGTGCTGGTGGTGGGTGACGTCAACTCGACCCTGGCCTGCTCGATCGTGGCCAAGAAACTGAACATCCCGGTCGCTCACGTCGAGGCTGGCTTGCGCAGCGGCGACATGACGATGCCGGAAGAAATCAATCGTCTGGTCACCGACAGTATTTCAGACTGGTTCTTTGTGACAGAACCCAGCGGTGTCGAGCATCTGCGCCGTGAAGGCAAGGCCGATTCAGCGATTCATTACGTTGGTCATGTGATGGTCGATAACTTGCTGTATCAGGCGGAAAAGCTGAAGGATGCCGATACCTCAACATTTGAAATTTCGGCAAATATTCCGGTTGACCGTAGCTATGGCGTGGTCACACTGCATCGGCCAAGTAACGTCGATGATGCGGCGATGATGGCGCAGATTGGCGGTGCGTTACGTGAAATTTCGGCAGAACTGCCACTGATCTTCCCGGTCCATCCGCGCACCCGGGGCAATCTGGAAAAATTCGGCGTCGATCTCGGGCCGAATGTGACACTGGTCGGCCCGCAGGCGTACATGGCTTTCCTGAGTTTGTGGAAGGATGCCGCGGTGGTGCTGACTGACAGCGGCGGCCTGCAGGAAGAAACGACGGCGCTGGGCGTGCCCTGCATTACGATCCGCGAAAACACGGAGCGCCCGGTAACGGTGGATGAAGGTTCCAACGTGCTGGCCGGGACGGACCCGGTGCGTATTGTGGCTGAGGTGCGCAAGGTGCTGGCGGGCAATGGCAAACAGGGCCGCCGGCCGCAACTTTGGGACGGCAAGGCGGCGGAGCGGATCGTGGCAATTCTGGCTGCCGAGTTGGGCGTTTGAGCCTGCATAAACTGGACACGCAGAGCCAATTGTCATACAACGAATTAATTTTCTTCATTTACTTTTTCGATTGATCTCAATTTTATGACCACCGCCATCCTTCCCGTCATTCTCTCCGGAGGCTCCGGCTCCCGCCTTTGGCCACTTTCCCGCGAGCAGCATCCGAAACAATTGCTGCCGCTGGTAGGTGGCGAGTCCATGTTGCAACTGACGGTTGCCCGACTCGATGGCTTACCGGGTGTCCAGGCACCGTTGCTGGTCTGTAACGAGAACCATCGTTTTGCGGTGGCCGAGCAGCTTCGCCAGGAGGGCCGACACGGCACCATCGTACTTGAACCCGCCGGTCGAAATACGGCACCCGCTTTGACCCTGGCAGCCTTGCTGGCCGGGAACGATGGCGCCGACCCGGTCATGGTGGTGATGCCCGCCGACCATGTAATCCTGGATGAAGCGCTGTTCCGCAGTTCAGTAACCAGCGCAGTCGAACTGGCGGCGTCGGGCAAGGCGGTCACCTTTGGCATTACGCCGGATGCGGCGGAAACCGGCTACGGCTACATTCAGGTCGGTGAGCCGGTGGCAGCGCAAAGCGCAGCTTTCATGCTGGCGCGCTTTGTCGAGAAACCGAACCGGGCGACCGCGGAGTCCTATCTGGATTCAGGCCAGTATTTGTGGAACAGCGGCATTTTTGTACTGAAGGCCTCTACCTGGCTCGATGCACTGGCCCAGTGCCGGTCGGACATTCTGGATGCTTGCCGCGCTGCTGTCGCTGAGGTCAAGACCGATGGCGACTTCGTACGCGCCGCCAAGGCCGCTTTCGAAGCCTGCCCTTCAGACTCGATTGACTACGCAGTCATGGAACGATTGAACCAGGGCATCGCAGGCTTGCCGCAGGGCGTCGTGATTCCGCTGAATGCCGGCTGGTCGGATGTGGGTTCGTGGGATTCGCTTTGGGAGGTTCTGGACAAGGATGCATCCGGGAATACCACGCGCGGTGACGTGATTCTGGAAGCTTGCACCAATACCCTGGCGTTTTCGCAGAATCGACTGGTCGCCTGCGTAGGGGTTAATGATCTGATCGTCGTGGAAACCGACGATGCCATCCTGATCGCCCAGCACGATGCAGCACAGGATGTGAAGAAGATTGTCGATAAACTCAAGACCTGTCGGCCAAACCTGACGCAACTGCACCGCAAGGTACATCGGCCGTGGGGCTGGTTCGATGGCGTCGATGCCGGCGAGCGCTTTCAGGTAAAGCGCATTGTCGTGAACCCTGGCGCCCAGCTTTCACTGCAGATGCATCACCACCGCGCCGAGCACTGGATCGTGGTTTCAGGCACCGCAAAAGTGACGCGCGGCGAGGAATATTTCCTTATTTCGGAAAACGAATCGACATATATTCCGTTGGGTGTAACGCACCGTCTGGAGAACCCTGGCAAGTTGCCACTTGAGATGATCGAGGTGCAATCCGGCAGTTATCTGGGCGAAGACGACATCGTGCGTTTTGAAGACACCTACGGCAGGTAGTTTAGTTTCGGCAAGCGCTCTTTAGTGGGCAAAATCAGTCGCAATAGTTACTCGGTATAATTTCGTTGCAGTGCAGTCGTTCCATGCCGGCAACGACCATCAATTTTTGGAGAAATCATGTCAGTTGTCGCAGTTATCGGCCTCGGTTACGTTGGCCTGCCTCTGGTCGTTGAATTTGGCAAAACTGGCCGGACCATCGGCTTTGATATCAGCACGAGCAAGGTTGCCCAGTGTATTGCCGGCAAGGACCCGTCACGAGAACTTGAGGACGAAGTGCTGGCACAGGCGATTCACGCTGAATACACGGCTGACCCGAAAATGCTGGCCGAGGCCGATATCATTGTCGTTGCGGTACCGACCCCGGTCGACAACGCGCACATTCCGGATTTTCGACCACTGATTGGTGCCAGCACGTCGGTGGGTCGCCACATGAAGGCAGGCGCCATCGTTGTCTATGAGTCGACCGTTTATCCTGGCGCCACCGAAGAAATCTGTATCCCTGTCCTGGAGCGGGAATCCGGCCTGAAATGGAAGCAGGATTTCAATGTCGGTTACTCGCCCGAGCGTATCAATCCGGGCGACAAGGAACATACGCTGACCAGCATTCTCAAGGTGGTTTCGGGCGATACGCCGGAAACGCTGGAAAAGGTGGCCGAACTTTATGAGCGCATCGTCAAGCCGGGCGTGCATCGTTGCCGCAGCATCAAGGCTGCTGAGGCCGCCAAGGTCATCGAAAACACCCAGCGCGACCTGAATATTGCGCTGATGAATGAGCTGGCCATTATTTTTGACCGCCTTGACATCGACACAACAGAAGTACTGGAGGCCGCTGGAACAAAGTGGAATTTCCTGAAATTCAAACCCGGCCTGGTCGGTGGTCATTGCATCGGCGTTGATCCGTATTACCTGACCCACAAGGCAGAAATGATCGGATACAACCCGCAAGTAATCCTGGCCGGTCGCCGCATCAATGACGGCATGGCGAAATTTGTTGCCGAGCAGACAGTCAAACAGATGATCGCCGGTGGCAGCTATATCAAAGGTGCCCGCGTGAACGTGCTGGGACTGACGTTCAAGGAAGACTGCGCCGATCTGCGTAACTCCAAGGTTGCTGACATCATTGCCGAACTTAAAAGTTACGGTATCGAGGTTTTTGTGCACGACCCATCGGCTGATCCGGAAGAAGCCATGCACGAATACGGTGTGCGCCTGTTTGCCTGGGATGACCTGCCCCGTGCCGATGCCATCGTCGCTGCTGTTGCGCACAAGGAGTACTTGGCCCTGGGTGCCGAAGACCTGTCACGTAGACTGGTCAAAGATGGTTGTTTCATTGATGTCAAATCGACCTTTGACAAGGCTTCATTGAACGCAGCCGGGGTACGTGTCTGGAGATTGTGATTTTTTTCGAGTAACTTTTAACATTAGCTTAATGAAATTGGAATAAACTGTCTGCATCTTTTCACTGATAGCCAGTCATTCCAATCAATTGGCAGCAGACATTCGCGGTGGTTTTTCTTCAGAAAAAATACCGCGTTTGTCTTTGATGACAGGAGACAATTTGTCTGGAGGGTTAATCTTTTTCCTCCAGTACCTGCCCAGTTGTATTTGCAGAATCGAACAATGAATACCATCGCCTCAACAACCGATTGCCCCATGCCTCAGTCTGCAGTATCTGTTCCGCACCTTGGAAGCACCTCCCGTTTTGGCCGGGTTGCCAGTCTGCAAGTTGGGCGTGACCACCTGATCAATGTCATTGAGGTTGTTCTCGACCCATTGGTGCTGACGCTTTCGGTGTGGGTCATCGGCTTTATGGAAGAAGGCGAGCTTACCCTCCCCTACTTGATCCTCTCCCTGATGGCCTTTTCATTGACGTTTCCGGCGCGTCCCCGTCTTGAAGAGTCATTTGTCCGAAGTGCAATCAACATCATCTCCGGCTGGCTGGTATTGGCATCACTGATTTTCTTTTTTGGTTACGCTACCAAAGGTTTGAGCCTGTATTCGGCTAATGCCATCGTTACCTGGCTGTGGGCTGCACCAGTCAGCCTTATCGTAACCAATGGTTTGTTCCGGCTGGTTGCCCCCTTGCTGCTTCAGGCTCAGGGTGCCAAGCGCACCGTGATCATTGGCATGAACGAACAAGGTGCTCAACTGGCTACTCGCTTGGCCAAAAGTCCCTACAGTGATCTGAAAGTTCTGGGCTTTTTTGATGACCGAAGTCTTGCGCGCCTGCACGCCATCGGACACGATGGCCCGCTACTTGGCCGGATCATTCAAGTCACCGACTATGTGAAACGTGAGCAGGTCAACCTGATTTATATTTCATTGCCAATGGCCACGCAGCCACGAATTCTCCGTTTGCTGGACGAGTTGCGGGATACGACTGCGTCAATCTATTTCGTCCCTGACATGTTCGTCACTGACATCATTCAGAGCCGCATGGAAACGGTTTGTGACATGCCAGTAGTCTCGGTCTGCGAAACACCATTCACCGGAACCAACGGCTTGGTCAAGCGACTGTCGGATATTGTGCTGTCGCTGCTGATATTGGTGTTGATTTCGCCCGTGCTTCTGGTCATTGCCTGCGGTGTCAAATTCACGTCGCCGGGGCCAATCATTTTTAGGCAGCGGCGCTACGGGCTGGATGGCCAGGAAATCGTTGTCTATAAATTCCGCTCAATGACCGTCTGCGAAGATGGTTCGCAGATCACACAGGCAAGCAAGGGCGATATGCGAATTACGCGTCTTGGTCGCATTCTGCGCAAGACGTCTCTCGACGAATTGCCACAATTCATTAACGTGCTGCAAGGCCGCATGAGTATTGTCGGCCCTCGCCCACATGCAATTGCGCATAATGAGCAATACCGCAAGTTGATCAACGGCTATATGGTCCGCCACAAAGTCAAGCCAGGCATAACCGGCTGGGCTCAGGTAAACGGCCTGCGCGGGGAAACAGAAACGCTGGACAAGATGAAGGCCCGCGTCGATTGCGATCTGGACTATCTGCGCCACTGGTTGTCGGCGCGCGTTTAATTTTGACCACCTGTGCTCGTTGAATTTTGACCAGGTGTGATAGCCACCTGACATAGGTTGGCTTGTGGATAAGTGTAGCTCAGAACAATCGATTTCCGAGCCACGATGAATGCGTTGGGAAAGCCGTGGAGGACGAAGTCCGGAACGGATTTCCCAACGCGGCCCTGATCAGGAACGCGTCCTCCTCGGGTGGATTTCCCCGCTTGCTCTGCTCCCTTGCCTTGATCCTCGACTTGGCCGTTGCTGTGCTGTGCCGGAAGCGAAATGACTCATTCCCCGTTTCCACGATGTGGCAGTGATGCGTCAGGCGGTCGAGCAGCGCCGTCGTCATCTTGGCATCGCCGAAGACGCTCGGCCATTCGGCAAAGGTCAGGTTGGTCGTGATCATCACGCTGGTGTGCTCGTAGAGCTTCGACAGCAAGTGAAACAGCAAGGCACCACCAGCCTGGCTGAACGGCAGATAGCCCAGCTCATCGAGAATCACCAGATCCATGCGCAGCAGTCCCAAGGCAATCCGGCCAGCTTTGCCGGCCGCCTTCTCTTGTTCCAGGGCATTGGCCAGATCCACCGTCGAGAAGAACCGAACCCGCTTGTTATGGTGCCCAATCCCCGAAACACCCAGTGCCGTGGCCAGGTGCGTCTTGCCGGTTCCCGTGCCACCGATGAACACCACGTTCTGCGCTTCCTCGGTAAAGGACAGGTCGGCCAGTTGCCGAATCAGTTTCTGATCTACCTTCGATTGATCGAAGTCGAATCCCGCTAGATCCCGATGTACAGGGAAGCGGGCCGCATGCATCTGGTAGCCAATCGAGCGCATGACCCGGTCAGTATGTTCGGCCTGCAGCAGATGCTCGATCAACCAGCGAGAAGTGTCGATGCCGGCGCCACCGTTGGCCGATAGCTCTTCCCAGGCACCAGCCATGCCGTGCAGGCGCAGCTCCTGAACTCACTCATCAGCTCACGCATGGTCGCTCACCTCCACGCGCAGCTGGTCGTAGCGACCCGTATCGGCGATCGGTGCTTCGCTGATCGTCAGCGGGGTCTCCACCGGTGGTGGCATGGGTCCAGACTTCAGTCGATTGAGCATGTTCTCGACGTGCTCGGCACTGGGCAAGCCTGATTCCAGAACCAGATCGACCGCCACCAGCACAGACTCCAGACCGAACTGCGCAATCGCTGACAGGACCTTGGCCATGACCCGATCACCACCTTCTCGACGCAGCAACAAACTGCGCAGGCGCTGCAAAGCTTCCGGCATGTCGGCAAATGGCGCGCCATTTCTCAAGGCACCCGGCTTGCGTTCAATCAGCGGAATGTAGTGCTGCCAGTCGTAGAGCGTTTGTTGCCGGGTGAAACTACGCGGATGGCTGGCCATGCGCAGATCGTGCGCCACCATATCAATCCGCTCCGGATAGAGACGCAGGCTAACGACCTGGCCGACCAACTCGCACGGCACCGAATAGCGATTACGATCCAGCGTGACTAGGCAGGTGCTGGAGACTTTGCCCAGGGTTTCAACATACCCATCGAAGGGCGCCACCATTGGCATCAGGCTCGGTTGCTCGTGTTCCAGCATCTCGGCCACCGTCAGATCCGCGTACTCAGGATGGCGCAATTCCTGCCACAGGCTACGGCAGCGTTCGAGCAGCCAGACGTTCAGTTCGGTGAAAGAGCTGAAGCGTTCCTTGCCGGCATCCTGCCAGAGCCGCAGCCGGCTATCCTGGACATTCTTCTCGACAACGCCTTTCTCCCAGCCGCTGGCGACATTGCAGAAATCCGGGTCGAACAGGTAGTGGGAGGCCATGGCCGAGAAGCGGGCATTGACGATACGGGACTTGCCCTTCTGCACCTTATCCACGGCCGTCTTCATATTGTCGTAGATGCCGCGCCGAGGAATGCCGCCCAAGGCCGCAAACGAACGGGTATGGGCATCAAACAGCATTTCGTGGCCTTGCGTCGGGTAGGCCTGAACCACAAAGGCCCGACTGGCACAGAACTTCAGATGCGAGGCGAGAATCTTGCGCCAGACACCACCGATCACCAAATGCTCTTCGCTCCAGTCGAACTGGAAGGCTTCGCCTAATTCAAAGTGGAGCGGAACGAAGGCTTGCTGACCGCCGCGCCACCATCGGAACGCCAGCGCCGGATGAACTCAGTGACCCGGCAGTAGGTGCCCGTAAATCCGGCCGCCTGCAATTCACCAAAGAGTTTCAGCGCCGTACGCCGATCCCGTTTCGGGCGCCGAGCATCCGTTTCCAGCGCCTTGATGAGTCGCGCCGCATAGGGCGCAATCTTGACGTTCGGGTTCTCCCGTTCGTACTTCGGCTCCGTGCCTTCCGGCGTCCGTAACCAACGCTTGACGGTGTTCCGGCTATACCCCGTCTTCCTCGAAATCTCGGATAGCGACACGCCATCCCGGTAAAACAACCGCCGAATCCTTCCCAGATCCTTCATGGTGATCATCTCCAAAATCCTGCTCAAAAAATGAGCGGACTAGTTAATCACCCTGGTCAATTTTCAGCGCGCACAACCTCGCTTTTCTGGTCAGTTTTCAACGAGCGTCAACAGTCACACTGTGCCGTCGTGGAAATATGGGTTGATGGCTTCGTTTGGGCGTTCTGTGGCAGATAACCGCCGCTGTGACAACTGGAGCACTGCCTATCTAGGCCGACGTGACTCATAACAGCCGGAGACCATGAAACAAAACCTTGCGTATGGCAGGAATCGCACTGAATCGTAGTAGGAATATGGCGCCCCGACCTGCCAAGTGCATTGACTGCAACAAAGCTACCGTTGTGACACGAAGCACACTGAGCAGCAGTGCTGGCGTGATTCATCTGGGCAGGCTTGAATGAACTAAAGTTGGTGTGACATGTATCGCATATAGCACTCGTCGGTACGTGATTAGTCGGCTTCCCCAAGGCAAGACCGGAACCATGGCAGTTAGCTGCTGTACACCCACCACCTCCTATCGTTATCGAGGGGGCATGCACAAAGTTAACCGCCGTCGACCACGAGGTCGTCGACTTATGACAGGAATCGCACTGCTCGGCAGTAGTTACGTGGGTTACTGGCTTGCTCTGGGCTCCCTGTGAAGAAAAACGCCCCGAGTGGCATGTCGAACATTGGCCATCCAGTCCAGCGTGATTCATTTGAGCGGGAATGAAAGCAATGAAATTACTGTTACAGGTGTCGCAGGGCGTCATCGTCAGGATATGGTCTACCTTCTTACCCGGCGCATTGACGCCGTTATGGCAGTTAGCGCACGTTCCAGGCAACACACCGGTATGCGGGTTGGTAGCCGGCGTCCATGACGTTGTGCCATGGCAGGTGCTACAGACTGCCGATGTCTGAATATGCGTTGCCGGCATAGCCAAGGCATTGGCGCCCAGGAAGGCTCCGTTATGACAGGTTAGACAATTGCTCGCTGTGACCCCGAGTAGAGGATTGATCGGATGCCCCGTTCCGCCCTGCGTAAATCCTGCAGGCCGCTCACTCCAGTCAGTAGCACCTGCCCGGTGACATGAATCACACGCCGCCATCGTCGGAATATGCGTGGCTGATTTACCTGGAGCACGGGCGCCTCCACCTGCATGGCAAGTCGCGCAGGTTCTGGGCGTTCCTCTAAATATCCCTGACGTGTGACAACTCTCACACGCTACCAATTTGTGCGGAGAATCCAAAAAGTAGCCGGTTGTATTGTGATCAAAAGACAGGTTTTGAACCGCCCCCTGCCCGGACTGCCCAAACGCCATCCCCCACTGCCCCATCCACATAAAGGCTGCAGCAATAACAAGGAATAGCAGGCGGGCAATTTTTTCCACAGAATCACCTTCCCAATCAAATAGTTAATGATGAAAATTCAGCACAAAGGGGAGACAAGACAACAGAATCACTCACCCGACAAGTAAGAGCAACGACAATTTGTGGGAATTTATCACACATACAATGCAATTGACTACCTGCGAACTTTTTTCCAGTTTGCAGTGACATGGCAACGTTCACACTGACTTCCGAAGTCACCGTGATGTACGTCATCTTTTATATGGCAATTGATGCAGACTTTGCTCAACTTGGCTGCACCAGCCTTGGGTTCCACATGACACTCTTTGCACTCGGTCTTGAGGTGAGCTCCATCCAGAACAAAACGTGTCGTTGAGTGATCGAAATCCCACGACCGCCAAGTGCCGGTGTAATGGCATGTTTCACATTTCTTACCGAAGGCAGCTTTATGCTTGTCGTCTTTTTCATGGCAACCAATACAGGTGAGTGGCGCATCCTTAAATGCGGGCGTCACGTGACACTTCTTGCATTCAACCTTGGCATGACTTCCAGTCAGAGCAAAGCGGGACTTGTTGTGATCAAACGGCGCATCTTTCCACTTTCTCTCGTCGTGGCAACTCTCGCACTTGTTACCGAGCTGGCCCTTATGCTTGTCGTCCTTCTTGTGGCAAGCTATGCAAGCATTCTCCAGTTTGCTCTTGTATATATTGCCTTTCTCCGGCAGATGGCAGGCATCGCACTTGGCCTCCCTATGCTTGGCCTTGAGCGGATACTTGGTTTCCCTGTCGTGATTAAAGATGCTGGTTTTCCAGTCCTTGGCCGTGTGACAGGTGCCACATTTATCGCCATAACGGCCCTTGTGGCCTTTCTCGTCATCATTCTTGCGATGACAGGCAACACACTCCATGTCCACCTTCAATTTCCTGGCATCGGGACCACTGACACCGCCTTTATGGCAGGTCTCGCACTTGGCATCCTTGTGTTTGTCGCGTAGCGGGAACTTGGTGTCGTCGTGGTCGAAATTGGAATTTTTCCAGCCCCGCTCGTTGTGGCAGCTCTCGCACTTTTCGCCCAGCTCGCCACGGTGGCCTTTATCCTGATCATCTTTTTTGTGACAGGAAACACATTTGGTCGGTAACTTGACCTGATAGATCAACCCTTTTTCAGGAAGATGGCAGGTGTTGCACCTGGCCTGGCGGTGCTTCCCTTTAAGCGCATAGTGAGTGTCGTGATCGTGATCGAAGTCGATATCCTTCCACCCCTTATCGTTGTGGCAGGACTCGCACTTGGTACCGTAACGTCCCTTATGACCTTTTTCCTGGTCGATTTTCTTGTGGCAGCCATTACAGGTTAGTGGTGTTTTCTGATAAGTCTTGTCTTCGTGACAATCTTTGCACTTGACATCAGCGTGCTTGCCGCCAAGCAGTGAGAACTTGGTTTTTTCGTGATCGAACCGGGTTTCTGTCCACTTTTTCTCGTTGTGACAGCTTTCACATTTGGTGCCGAGATGCCCCTTATGTCCTTTTTCATCGTCAATCTTTTTATGGCAGTCATTACACAGCTTGGGTGCCTGACGGAACTTGAGCTTGGGCAAATGGCAGCTTTCACATTTGCCTTCCTTGTGCGCGCCAAGCAACTTGAACTCAGTGCGGCTGTGATCGAATTTTTTCTTGTCCAGTGGCGCAATATTGGCATTGCGACCCTTGTGCTCGACGTGGCAACTATTGCAACTAGTGTTATCCAGCTTGCCGTGCAATCGCTTTTTGCCGCGGACATCAGCGGCTATATCCTTGTGGCAATCAAGGCATAGTCTGGTCTGCGCCTTTTTGTCGAAACGTTGGTGGCATTGATCGCATTCATTTTCGTACTTTGCATGCCCCGCTATGACCTCGCCTGGCATCAACACTTTTTCTATCGACTGTGCTGATGCTCCATCTGAAAACATGACGGTAACGATCAGCGCAAGACTGACAAAAAGCCGGCTAATACATGTGGACAGCAACAACATGAACGACTCCACTAAAAACCAGCAAGTAAAGAAAGGGGAGGTGAATGATGTGCCAATAGGAAAACAGCCGCTCCCAGACGGCGAGTTGGGATGCCTTGACGACAGAGTTCAGATATCGATCGATATCTTCCCGAGCAATTCGATAATTGACGATTAGCTCGCGGCGCCGCCCGCCCTGCTTGCGAAACTGCCTACGCAGCGCATCTTTTGCATCCCGGCGGATTTCATTGGCCAGGCGCCGGCTTTTCCAATACAAGGTCACGAATCGCCAAACCCTAACGATCAGCGAACCTTGCCGACTGAAAGCAGCATCATGAAAGTCCATGAGCCTTGGCTCGATATCCGGCCGCAAAGCAAAGACCGACCCCATATTCTCGGCACAATCCTTTAGTTCTGCGGAAACTTCACCCAGAGTCAGCTGGTTTCCATAGAGTCCACGATGAATATGACGGTAGATAAAACGACCGATAACGCCGCTGAGGGCGACCAAAAGCATCGCGTACAGTGCCATCGCTCCATTCAACGAACCAGTCTTGAAGGTCGAATGAAAAAGGACCATCAGGGGTCCGCAAATCCCCGCGATCATGTGAAACTTGAACCAGGACTCCATTTTTCCGAGACGCTCAAGCGCTGCAATGCGCTTGCGGAGCGGATAAAGAAGGAGACTACTCATCAGCAATCCGCCGACCAGACCGAGGTAGTACGCGAAATCCGACTTTCCATCGTATAAAGCCCCTGACCAAACGAGCCATGCCAAAAAAACAATCAGACAAACGAGCGCTACGATAGATGCCCGCCAGGCACCGCGAAAAATTTTTTCTGACGGAGATTTTGCTTCCCCCTCCAGAGAAATGACGGTCATTGGGCCAAGCGCGCTTGTATTCATAGTGTCCAGTCAGATGTCGGCATTGGCCCGTTTCCACTGCGGCAACGATCTGGTTGGAAACCTATCGAGCCACCCAATCACGGGGTAAAATTTCACACGCCGCCAAGAATAGCAAAAAATTCACTTGGCAAGGTACACCCCGTCCCGGAGAAATTAGTCATGACTGACCAATCGATGCAACAACGGCGCGCCCGCATCATGAATCCTTCCGGTTCAATGGGCGCGTTGCTCGGCATCTTCGTCATTGCCTGCGCTGAATGTCAAAGACTTTGGCCGACAGGCACGAGCCTGATTTACCTGGCCATCTGCATTCCCTTATTACTCATCTGGATTACTCATCTGGCCGGCTGGAGACTGGCAGAAGACAATGCTGCGCTGGCTGTCGACATGTCGATCTACGTACTACTTGTAGCCAGCCTCGGCATACGATTCCAATCAAACTCGCCGGTGACCTCTGAACTGGCATCAACGCTGTTATTCTGGGCTCCACTTGTGTCGGCCTGGTGGGCTTGGCGATATCGACATCTACCGCTCAGATTGTGGATTCTGCTGGGTGGCTTTTTTGTGGTGCTGACCTGGCAACTTGCCAGCGACCACGAGCGCATCGACGAGCATCTGATTCTTTCTTTGCTGATCGCACTGCTCGTACGTCATGTCTACCGATCCAACGCCCCCTCGACCTCGGAATCATCTACGAATTTACGTGACCAACTAACCGGACTCCCCTCCCCTCAATGCTTCGAGGCCGAGCTGGCACACGTTTCAGCCATATCCGACCGTTATCGATTTCCACTGACCCTGATCGGCTGTCGCTTCGCCTTGGGCGAACACAGCGCCCAACAGAACAGGCAGTTGCGCCTGTTGGCTGAAGCCATTGGTGATCGACTGCGAACTGCTGACACAGCCTGCCGTTGGGATCCTGGCACATTCATGATTCTGTTGCCCAATACAACGGCCAACATGGCGGGCACCGTCGCCAAAGGCATTCGGGAGACATTTGAACATTCGGATTTCGGGCAAAATTTCCAGTTGACCGCGGAGATCAAGATTGTCCAGCATGAGCACGGTGAAGACCCAATGAGCACCTTGTGCACCCTCGAAAACAAGCTTGCGAACACCGCTGAATGATTTCCGACCTGATCTATTACCTGCTCCCTGTCCTGCTGATACTGATCCCTGCTGTCTTTCACCTGCGCTCCAAGAAAAAGACGTCGGAAATCCACCACGCCGTACTCAAGGAAGCTCAGGAGTCCGGCCTGACCGAGCCGCCCTCGCTTCACCCCGTCGTCGACTTGTCCATCTGCATGGGCTCAGGCGCATGTGTCAGAGCCTGCCCCGAAAAAGCGCTGGGCGTCATCAAAGGAAAAGGCATTCTGATCAACCCATCCCACTGTATCGGGCATGGCGCCTGCGCCCCTGCCTGCCCGGTCGGCGCAATCAAGTTAGTCTTCGGCACTGCAAAACGCGGCATGGATATCCCGCAAGTAAATCCGGATTTTGAAACCAATATCCCTGGCGTCTTTATCGCCGGCGAACTCGGTGGCATGGGTCTGATTCGCAACGCGATCCGCCAGGGCGCGCATGCCGTCAAGGCAATCACCGCTCGACCACGTGGCAATGCCGAATTGGATCTGGTCATAATCGGCGCCGGCCCAGCCGGGATTGCCGCCTCACTGGCAGCCAAGGAAGCTGGTCTAAAATACGTCACGGTCGAACAAGAGGACTCGCTGGGCGGCACGACTTATCACTACCCTCGTAACAAACTGGTCATGACCGCCCCCATGAAGCTCCCGCTAATTGGCGAAATAAAGGTTCGTGAAATAAGCAAGGAAGAACTGATGGAGATCTGGACTGGCGTACTCAAGCAGGCAACGCCCAACGTTCAGTTCAGCGAACGCATGGAAGAAATCACCCCTGTGGACAACACATTTTCAGTACGCACCAATAAGGCGACCTATTCGACCGCCAACGTTCTACTCGCTATCGGACGCCGCGGCACCCCGAGAAAATTGGGCACCAAGGGGGAAGAGCAACCAAAGGTTGTCTATAGATTGATCGAGGCCGAGCAATATCAAGGAAGGCACGTTCTGGTCGTCGGTGGTGGTGACAGCGCGCTGGAAGCGGCCCTCGACATCGCCAATGAACCCGGCACTCACGTCACACTGAGCTACCGAGGCAAAGCCTTCGACCGGGTCAAACCCAAAAATCGGACGCGCCTGGCAGAAGCGATCGCGGAAAATCGAATCGAACAACTGCTTGAAAGCACCGTTCAACAAATTACAGAGGAAAAAGTCGTATTAAAGCGTGGAGAGCTGCTTCTTGAACGTATGAATGATGCCGTCATCGTGTGTGCCGGCGGAGAACTACCGACACCCATGCTAAAAAAAATGGGGGTTCAAGTTGATACCCGATATGGTGAATAAGCCGCCCGGATTACCGGACTCGCCTGAAAAAACCTGTTCATTTGATCGCAAAAGGCGCTTTACCAGAAAACCATCCAGTGGGAAAATATCCCTCGATCAATCCTTGAAGTTAGCTTTCCGAGATTTATCGTGGTTCCTTGTAATTAAGGTGAGACGCACTGACAAAGCCAAAAAAATTATGCCGGCGATCGTAAGCCAGCTCTTTTCTTAAAGCAGCATCCGAGAAGTAGAATGTCACCCGATACCCCTCAGATGTCGCTGCCGATGGAATTATTCCGGATGATCAATGGTCGAAGAGCGACTCTTTAACATTTGTCCCATACTCAAACTAACCATCTATTTCCTGCACGCTCCAGATTCGGCCCCCCTTAATGTCAGATTCGCCGCTACGATCAGCTTTACTTTCCGCAATACACAAAGTTTTGTCACCTGTTGTCCGCGTGATGCTTGCACACGAGATAACCCTTCCCATGGCGATCGAACTATTAAAACGTGTATTCGTCGAGGTGGCAGAACGCGACTTTAATCTCGCCAACAAGCCATCTACGGATAGCAGGATCAGCCTGATTACAGGCGTACACCGAAAAGACGTCAAGCGACTGCGTGAACTGCCCGATATCGAGGCCAGTCTGCCACCAAAGATATCCCTGAGCGCGCAGGTTGTGGCCACTTGGCTCACAGGCGCCCAATGGCTTGATGACGATGGCCAACCTCGCCCGTTGTCCCGATTGGCCCGTAGCGACAAGGACGCATCGTTTGAAGCGCTTGTCACCAGCGTCAGCCAGGATATTCGACCTCGTTCAATACTTGATGAATGGCTGCGGCTAGGGGTTGTTCGCATCAATGACGTAGATGAAATCATATTAATAAGCAACGGCTTCATTCCCAAAGAAGGACTGGAAGAAAAACTGGCTTATTACGGACATAACCTCGGCGATCACGCAGCTGCCGCGGCGGATAACGTGCTGAACTCCACCAGCCCCTGGTTTGAGCGCAGCGTGCACCACGACCTCCTGACCGAAGCCCAAGTTGAACAATTGCGCGCCAGGGCTTCAAAGCTCGGCATGCAAACGCTTACCCAGTTACATACGCTGGCAGAACAACTGACAAAAGATAGTCAACAAAGCACAGAGCAAACTGAGTGCGAGTCAATGAAACGATTTACCTGCGGGGTCTATTTTTATAGCAGCGATACCAGCGAAGCCCCCCAAAAAAAATGAAACGCTATCTCCTGTCACTGCTCATCGCCATTCTCCCGGTTGCGGCGTGGTCCGGACCTGTTTGCGTTGATCCGGAACGCCCCGTAAGTAGCCAGCCTGCGCGCGGCGGCATTGGTGGAACGGGAAGCACGGCAATCGGCACGCCAACAAAGGATGGCGGCATCGGTGGAACAGGATCGCCAGCTGTTGACGGTGGAATTGGCGGTACCGGCTCGCCGCTTGCAGACGCTACGTCAGTAGGAATCGTTGGGGTGGTTACCGGCTTCGCATCGGTTTGTGTCAACGGCGTGGAGGTGCACTTCGAGCACGGTGTTCCGGTTAGTGAAAATGGAGATCCATCTTCTGCCGATAAACTTGCCATCGGGCATGTGGTCTCTATCGACGCCACCAATTCTCCCAAAGGATTCATGGCACGAAACATCGCTATTCTGAATGCGCTAGAAGGCCCGGTTACCAAGCTGATACACGGAGGAAAATCCGTCCAGATTCTTGGTCAAACGGTTTCGATCGTGCCGAACACGCGGGGATCGCCGCAAGGGCTCGCCGTCGGGCAACTTGTAAAAGTCAGTGCACTTTCCGGTGCCAATGGGGCGCTCATCGCCACGCGAATTCAACTGAGTCCGAATTTGAAACAGGCAAGCGCTCTTGGCCAAGTGGTAGTGACCGGCAAGCTATCGACAATCAATGGCATTGCCGTGTCTGGAACGATCAATGCGAACGCTGCCTTGATCCATGGGCACTGGACCGGTACAGAGCTTGTTCCAAAAAGTATCAAGCCTGACCCGACCTATCGCTTCAAGAACAGCGCCAACAGAATTCTGGTAGAAGGCTTGGTGCAAACCTCCGACGGCCGCGGAAACGTCACGGTAGCAGGCCTTCACTTGTCGCTACCAAACGCAACGGTCACTGAGATTAAATCCCTGCAACCCAATCAGCGTATCTTTTTTGATGCACGAGTGGGTAACTCTGGCCGCCTTGTTGTTGAACACTTTGAATTGAACGAAGCGATACCGGCTGAAAATCGACAACTGCCTGCACTGAGAAACGCAGAGTTCCACGACAGCACTGCCACCAAAACAGCGACAACGGAAATCGCCGAATCAATCGAGAAATCCGAAACGCCGGAGAGGGCCGAGAGGGCCGAGAGGGCCGAGAGGGTCGAGAAGGTCGAGAAGGTCGAGAAGGTCGAGAAGGTCGAGAAGGTCGAGAAGGTCGAGAAGGTCGAGAAGGTCGAGAAGGTCGAGAAGGTCGAGAAGGTCGAGAGGGTCGAGCGACATTGATATGGCATCATTTGTCGCTTCATCCCGATCAAGGCGAGATAAAATCTGCGCCGATCAAAAACACTTCTGGTAACACCGTGAAATCAAAAATTCTCCATACCCTGTGGGTTTTATTGGCATTGCCATGTCATGCGGAAGGCATTCTGTCCTTGAGTACTGGAATTGATTACTCAACAGGGAAATACGGCCAGGCAGAGCGTACTGACACCTTAACCGTGCCCATTGGCCTTAAATACGAAATTTCAGACTGGAGCTTCCGAGCCACCATCCCTTATGTGGAATCAAGCGGCCCCTCCAATGTATCTGGCGCAGGCGCAGACCGAATCAGCTTGACCACTGGACAAAGCTCTCGTAGCAGAGCATCGGGCTTGGGCGATCTCGTATTAGCTGCAAGCTGGACTACTTTCCAGCAAGGTCCGTGGCTTATCGATTTAGGAACAAAATTCAAAGTCGCCACAGCCGATGAAAGTAAAGGCCTAGGCACAGGGAAAAATGACTTCTCGGTTCAAACCGAGGTCTACAGAGTGCTAGGCAGCCATACACTATTCAGCACGATTGGCTTCAAGAAAATGGGCGATCCAGACGGCATAGACCTCAAAGATCCTTTTTATACGTCGTTGGGATGGTCATTCCGGGCAACCCAGGAGACTGCACTGGGCTTAAGTTACGATTTCCGACAGAAAATTCAGGATAGTGGCTCACCACTTCGTGAAGCCACCGGGTTCCTGACACATAAGCTGAACAATAACCTGAAACTTCAGGCCTACCTTGTATCCGGCTTTTCCAACGCGAGTCCGGATGTCGGTGGCGGCGTATTTGTTTTCTACACGCACTAAGTCCGGGGTTGGCGCAAAGTGCGATCGCTATCGAACCCGCAATCGGAATGCGTTGACAATCAAGTTGATGGACTCAGGACTGTCCCAGGCTCTGGAGCCCGCGATTCGTTTGATAACGTTACCGTCAGCATCAACCAAAACAGTGAGTGGTAGTCGATCAGCTCCGAGCATGTTTTCAAGAACCAAATTGCGGTCAATGAAATTCAAAAACGGAATTTTTGAGGTATTGATAAACCGCACCGCTGCAGCACGATCATCGTCAGTCGATATACCGATAATATTGAATTCTTTGCCTCCATAGCGTCGAGATAGTCGATCAAGCGAACCCATTTCGTCCCGACAAGGCCCACACCAACTCGCCCAAACGTTTATCAGCAAAGGCTTTCCTCTAAATGAGGAAAGCTTTGTCATCCCGCCAGCAAGATTACTGAGCGAAGCTTCAGGCAACTGGCCACCCACCGGAATCTCACCCGGTGTTCCAGCAAAAGCATTTGTCACACATTGCATGACGCAAAGCAAAACAATCCGCACACCAATCGACGAAATAAATCCGAACCCGTTTCGCATATATATCTCCGAAGGGTCTTTACCCAGATGTGAGCAGCGATTCCACAAAAAACCCGCAGAGCATTGCGCCGTGCGGGTCTTGAGTTTCTCTGATTTGGTGGGCGGTACTGGGATCGAACCAGTGACCACTCCGTGTGAAGGCATACCAATAACTATACACAAAGCGACACAATGAGGTATTAATGCACAATAGTCGTTTGTTTTCATATGCTTGAAAACAAAATATCAACAAATTAACAACCAAATAAAACCATAAAACAACAAATAATTAAGATTGTTTCCGGAATGATGATCGGATACCATAGGCACACAATACGACTACCGCCCTCCGTTGGCAATAGCGCAGGTGTGCCATGGATAAACTTGAGTTTTCATCATGTTGACGCTCGTTGAAAACTGACCAGAAAAGCGAGGTTGTGCGCGCTGAAAATTGACCAGGGTGATTAACTAGTCCGCTCATTTTTTGAGCAGGATTTTAGGAGATGATCACCATGAAGGATCTGGGAAGGATTCGGCGGTTGTTTTACCGGGATGGCGTGTCGCTATCCGAGATTTCGAGGAAGACGGGGTATAGCCGGAACACCGTCAAGCGTTGGTTACGGACGCCGGAAGGCACGGAGCCGAAGTACGAACGGGAGAACCCGAACGTCAAGATTGCGCCCTATGCGGCGCGACTCATCAAGGCGCTGGAAACGGATGCTCGGCGCCCGAAACGGGATCGGCGTACGGCGCTGAAACTCTTTGGTGAATTGCAGGCGGCCGGATTTACGGGCACCTACTGCCGGGTCACTGAGTTCATCCGGCGCTGGCGTTCCGATGGTGGCGCGGCGGTCAGCAAAGCCTTCGTTCCGCTCCACTTTGAATTAGGCGAAGCCTTCCAGTTCGACTGGAGCGAAGAGCATTTGGTGATCGGTGGTGTCTGGCGCAAGATTCTCGCCTCGCATCTGAAGTTCTGTGCCAGTCGGGCCTTTGTGGTTCAGGCCTACCCGACGCAAGGCCACGAAATGCTGTTTGATGCCCATACCCGTTCGTTTGCGGCCTTGGGCGGCATTCCTCGGCGCGGCATCTACGACAATATGAAGACGGCCGTGGATAAGGTGCAGAAGGGCAAGTCCCGTATCGTCAATGCCCGCTTCTCGGCCATGGCCTCCCACTACCTGTTCGACCCGGATTTCTGCAATGTCGCCAGCGGCTGGGAGAAAGGCGTTGTCGAGAAGAATGTCCAGGATAGCCGGCTGCGGCTCTGGCAGGATGCCGGCAAGGAACGCTTCAGCTCTTTCACCGAACTGAACGTCTGGCTGCTCGAACGCTGCCGTAGCCTGTGGCAGGAATTGCGCCATCCTGAGTACGCGGATCTGACGGTGGCCGAGATGCTGGAACACGAGCAACCGAGCCTGATGCCAATGGTGGCGCCCTTCGATGGGTATGTTGGAAACCCTGGGCAAAGTCTCCAGCACCTGCCTAGTCACGCTGGATCGTAATCGCTATTCGGTGCCGTGCGAGTTGGTCGGCCAGGTCGTTAGCCTGCGTCTCTATCCGGAGCGGATTGATATGGTGGCGCACGATCTGCGCATGGCCAGCCATCCGCGTAGTTTCACCCGGCAACAAACGCTCTACGACTGGCAGCACTACATTCCGTTGATTGAACGAAAGCCGGGCGCCTTGAGAAACGGCGCCCCATTTGCCGACATGCCGGAAGCTTTGCAGCGCCTGCGCAGCTTGTTGCTGCGTCGGGAAGGTGGTGATCGGGTGATGGCCAAGGTCCTGTCAGCGATTGCGCAGTTCGGTCTGGAGTCTGTGCTGGTGGCGGTCGATCTGGTTCTGGAATCAGGCTTGCCCAGTGCCGAGCACGTCGAGAACATGCTCAATCGACTGAAGTCTGGACCCATGCCACCACCGGTGGAGACCCCGCTGACGATCAGCGAAGCACCGATCGCCGATACGGGTCGCTACGACCAGCTGCGCGTGGAGGTGAGCGACCATGCGTGAGCTGATGAGTGAGTTCAAGGAGCTGCGCCTGCACGGCATGGCTGGTGCCTGGGAAGAGCTATCGGCCAACGGTGGCGCCGGCATCGACACTTCTCGCTGGTTGATCGAGCATCTGCTGCAGGCCGAACATACTGACCGGGTCATGCGCTCGATTGGCTACCAGATGCATGCGGCCCGCTTCCCTGTACATCGGGATCTAGCGGGATTCGACTTCGATCAATCGAAGGTAGATCAGAAACTGATTCGGCAACTGGCCGACCTGTCCTTTACCGAGGAAGCGCAGAACGTGGTGTTCATCGGTGGCACGGGAACCGGCAAGACGCACCTGGCCACGGCACTGGGTGTTTCGGGGATTGGGCACCATAACAAGCGGGTTCGGTTCTTCTCGACGGTGGATCTGGCCAATGCCCTGGAACAAGAGAAGGCGGCCGGCAAAGCTGGCCGGATTGCCTTGGGACTGCTGCGCATGGATCTGGTGATTCTCGATGAGCTGGGCTATCTGCCGTTCAGCCAGGCTGGTGGTGCCTTGCTGTTTCACTTGCTGTCGAAGCTCTACGAGCACACCAGCGTGATGATCACGACCAACCTGACCTTTGCCGAATGGCCGAGCGTCTTCGGCGATGCCAAGATGACGACGGCGCTGCTCGACCGCCTGACGCATCACTGCCACATCGTGGAAACGGGGAATGAGTCATTTCGCTTCCGGCACAGCACGGCAACGGCCAAGTCGAGGATCAAGGCAAGGGAGCAGAGCAAGCGGGGAAATCCACCCGAGGAGGACGCGTTCTGATCGGGGCCGCGTTGGGAAATCCGTTCCGGACTTCGTCCTCCACGGCTTTCCCAACGCATTCATCGTGGCTCGGAAATCGATTGTTCTGAGCTACACTTATCCACAAGCCAACCTATGTCAGGTGGCTATCACACCTGGTCAAAATTCAACGAGCACAGGTGGTCAAAATTAAACGCGCGCCGACAGTCAATATGGCTGGCGCACGCTGGGGGATGCACTGCGTACCCTGCAGGGCGTCAATGTCACCGATGACCACACCTACAGTTTTGCCGGTGTTCGCGGCATATCGCAACCCGGTGACTACCGCCCTCGTTTGCAGATACTGATCGATGGCATGTCGATCAACGAGAATATTTTCGCCAGCGCTCCAGCCGATTCTGCATTTCCGCTTGATATAGGCTTGGTCGAACGTATCGAAATCATCCGTGGCCCAAGTGCTGCGGTTTATGGTGGTGATGCAATGTTTGGCGTGATCAATGTCGTTACCCGAAGTGGTCAGAGTGTCGGCATTGAGGCCAGCCTGAGCATGGGCAGCGGGGCCAATCGCCGGCTACGCGCCAGCTGGGGTGGACAGGTTGGCAGTACTGATGTGCTGATTTCCGCGACTGGATTTAACATTCACGGAAATACGCTGGCCTTCAATGACGTGAATGGCGATGGCACTACCCGCGACTTGCACCGGGTTGGCGGTGAAGAGGGTGGACAACTGTTCCTCAAGGTACGAGGCGACGACTGGCATTTCTCATTCATCCATGCGAAACGCGACCGCGTGGTCCCGACTGCCAGCTACGATACCATCGCTGATGATCGTAGCCATGTTGAATCCGACGCCTACACGCTGTTCGATCTGAGCAAGAACTGGAAACTGAATGCCAGCAATGAATTGCAACAGCGCATTTATTTTGGCGACTACCAGTACGATGGTGCATTTCCCTACGACTATTCGGCAGATCTGGGCGATCCACATGTTATGAATACCGACAAGTCACATGGGAGTTGGTGGGGGATCGACAATCGCCTGATAAATACAAATTGGTCAGGCAACCGCTGGACGCTGGGTATCGAATACAAGTCCAATTGGCGCCAAAACCAGCAAAATTATGACCGCGGCTATGGCTGCATCAATCCGGATTTGAGCATCAGCACAGCTCCCTGCCTTGACGACCAAAAGACGAGCCAGCAACTGACCATAATGGCTCAGGACGAAATACAGCTGGGTACTGCCAACCTGCTGACGCTCGGCCTGAGTTACAACAATATGGGTAGCCTTGGCTCGTTCTGGAGTCCACGCCTTGGCGTCGTACATGATGCGGGAAAGGCAGGACTGTTCAAGGTTTTATACGGCACGGCATTCCGCGTCCCGACCGTCTATGAGCGTGCCTACACGACGCCTACCTTTGCCTATGGCAATCCCAACCTTAATCCGGAGAAGATGCGCTCGCTGGAACTCACCTGGGAGAAGCAATTCGGACCGCTTTCCAGCTTGTCAGCGACGTTTTACCACTTTCACATCGACAAGATGGTGACAACGGACGATTCAGGAATTGCCACGAACAGTGCTCATACCCATGCGAATGGCCTTGAGATCGAATACGAGCAGCGCTGGAGCAACGGTAGCCGCTTGCGCACCGGTTACTCGGTACAGCACGCGGCAGAAACGAGTCGCAGTTTCGATAACTCGCCCCACCAAATGGCCAAACTCAACCTGGCAGTACCTACTGGCATTTCTCATCTGACGGCCGGTCTGGAAGGGCAATGGATCGGCTCCCGTCAAGCTAATATGGGTACCCAGCGAATTCCGTCATACACGCTGGCCAACCTGAATTTGAGTTACGCGCCGCCTGGCAAGCATTGGGAAGTTGGGCTGGGGATCTACAACGTGCTTGATCACCGTTACAACGATCCGGTCGCTATCGACGAGGTGCTGGGCGTACGACGCTGGCAGATACCCCAGTTTGGCCGAACTGCGTTACTCAGGACAACGCTGCATTTCTAAGGAACAAGCCCGCAGCCTTTTCCCGGACTCATGCCCAACGCAGGTATCCATCAGTCAGACAGTTCAATCTGCCCGCTGACATTAGTGGTGACCAAGCTTTCTCCGGCCTCCAGCGGCGCAGGAGCATCTTCAGCAACCATCACCGCACGGGCGGCCATCATGGGACGAGGCATACCCCCACCTTGCTGGACATTCAACTGCTTGATTTTCCAGGTCTTGCCCAACTGCTCGGCGATCACCGCTGCGCGGCTCTGGAAAGCACGAATCGCTTCTCTGGTTGCTTCGTCTTCGACCTGACGGCGGGTTTCCGGCGATGGCAGCAAATTGACGTTGCCGACTGCCAGCCGCATTTGCTGCAGCTTGCCGAGTAATTCGGAAACGCTGCCCTGACTCCTTGATTCCAGCACAAGCTCGCTGCGCATGCGCCAACCGTCAATTTTTTGGGCCTGACTATAGACCGGGTAAGTCGCCTGCTGGCCACTCTTTACCGAGACACCCGCCTTGGCGCGAATGAGTTTGAGCGCCTCGGCGATATCGGCATTCACCCGCTGCGCCAGTTCGGCCGGATTCTTGCCGCTGGCTTCGCTATAGACGCTGGCACGCACCATGTCATTGGCCACCGGCCGGCTGGCTTCCGCCGAAAGATCAACCAGTGCACCGGCTTGAACGGTGGCACCGGCCATACAACCGACGAGCAAGCTTGTCAGGTGCTTTTTCATGACGCAGTCTTGTCGCGCAGGCGTCCGTAGACAACCAGCAACACAATGGCGACGACCACGGAGGCGACAAACCCGGCACCTTCACCTGCTTGATACCAGCCCATTGCCTGCCCAAGCATGCCGGCGAGAACGGAGCCGCCAATACCCAGCAGCACCGTGGCAATGAAGCCCATATTTTCCTTGCCCGGATGCAGGAGCTTGGCGATCACGCCAACAACGAGGCCAACCAGAATTGTCCAAACAATACCCATGATTCAAATTTCCTTTCATTGATTCAAGCAAAACAAGCCAACAAATACTTGCGCCAAAGATACTAACGCGCCGCTTTGTCGATGGTTGGCGTCAACTCGTAAAGATTTGTTTATGCGAGAGAGTATTCAGACATCATTTTTGTGCCAAACGTTCAGCCAGGGTATCCATCAAGACCCTGACCCGGTGAGGTACATGGCGATTACTCGGCAACATGGCGTAAATGCCCAGCACCGGCGTCGGGTACGCTAGCAGTATTTCCTTCACCCGACTTTCAGCCAGAAAGGACTCGGCAATGAAATCCGGCTGGCATGTGATACCCAGTCCCTGAGCTGCCGCTTCGGTCAGTACCTCGCCATTATTGGCATTGATGCGACTGTGCACATGAATGCTCTCCAATTGCCCGTCAACCATGAATTGCCAGACCTGGGCGCTGCCGGCATTGGTGTAACCGAGACAAATATGGTTTGCCAATTCGGCCGGTTTTTCCGGTTGACCGTGACGGGCCAGATAATCCGGCGCGGCGACGACCAGCATACGACTTGAGCCGATCTTGCGCGCCACGTCGCCGGATTCCAGCCGCCGGGTAACGCGAATCGACAGATCGATGCCCTCTTCGATCAAATTGACACGCCGGTCGCTGTAATCCATATCCAGCGCGACTTCCGGGTAACGCTGCGAAAAATCGAGCAATATCGGCGCCAGTCGTTTCAGGCCATAGCTCAACGGCAAGCTGATCCGGATATTGCCGCGCGGGGTCAGGCGCTCTTCCGCCACCCCGGTTTCAGCCGCCTCGACCAGATTCAGGATGACCCGACATTTTTCAAGATAGGCCGTACCTCCTGAAGTCAGCGTCAGGCGGCGCGTGCTGCGCGCCATCAGTTTTACGCCAAGGTGCGCCTCCAGCGCGGCAATTTGCCGGGTCACCACCGAACGCGCCACGCCAAGCTGCTTCGCCACAGCTGAAAAGCTGCCGAGTTCAGCCACCCGAACGAATAGATTCATTGCATCCAGCCTATCCATTGTTGCATTCCTAGCAATAGTAATTTGCACATTGTCGGCTATTTCGATCCAAATAACAGGCATAAAGTGCATCCATCGAAACCGGAGTTGCAGCAATGACACAAAACCCATCCGCTATTTTTGTCCCGCACGGCGCACCCACATTTGCGCTGCGCCCCGGTGCCGCCGGTGCCGCACTGACGGCAATCGCAAAATCGCTGCCCCTGCCGCGCGCCATCGCCATTGTTAGCGCCCATTGGGATACCGTCGTACCGACCGTCGGATTTGCCGAGAGACCGGAAACCATTCACGACTTCTGGGGCTTTCCGGATGAGCTTTACGACATCCGCTACCCGGCCACTGGTTGTCGCGAAGCCTCCGAGGAAGTGTTTGCAGCCTTGAAGGGAGCCGGCATGCCCGCCATCCAGGATGTCAGCCGTGGCCTTGACCATGGCGCCTGGGTCCCGCTGCGCCTGATGTTTCCGGATGCCGATGTGCCGGTCATTCCGCTATCCATCCAGAGCCGGGGTGGCCCGGAACAAGCCTACAAGCTCGGCCAGGCGCTGGCACCGCTGGCTGCCAAGGGTTTTCTCGTCATCGCTTCCGGCAATCTGACGCACAACCTGCGCGACTACCAGATAGCAGCCCGCAGCGGCGGCCAAACCCCGGCCTATGTGCGCCAATTTACCGACTGGCTGGCCGCCCGCATCGCGGCACGTGACATTCCCGCCCTGCTCGACTACCGCCAACAAGCCCCGGGTGGCGCACAGGCCCACCCGACCGATGAACATTTGTTGCCTTTGTATGTCGCACTCGGTGCCAGTGGCCCCAACACTCGGGCCAATCGGTTTCATGCCGGCATCGACGACTATGTCATCGCGATGGATGCCTATTCGTTCCTGCCCCAATAACAGAGGATAGCCATGACAACGCACTACACCGCCACCGCGAAGCTACTCCACTGGTTGATGGCTGCGCTGCTTTTCGGGATGCTCGCGCTGGGCTTCTACATGCACGACCTGCCGCTGTCGCCCACCAAGTTGCAGATTTACTCTTGGCACAAATGGGCTGGCGTCACGGCTTTCCTGCTGCTCGCATTTCGCCTGCTCTGGCGGGTGACGCATCGTCCGCCGGCACTGCCGGAGAGCATGCCCAAGCTGATGCAGTTCGCCGCCCATGCCGGTCACCTGATGCTCTATGTGCTGATGATTGCCATCCCGCTCTCCGGCTGGCTGATGAGCTCGGCCAAGGGTTTCCAGACCGTCTATTTCGGCATCCTGCCCATCCCGGACCTGCTCGACAAGAACAAGGAGCTCGGCGACCTGCTGGCTCTGGTTCACAAGAGTCTGAACCTGTTCTTCGTCGCCGTTCTCGCCGGCCACATCGGCGCCGCCCTGAAACATCACTTCATCGACAAGGATGACATCCTGATTCGCATGGCCCCCCGCCACTCCAAGGAGAATTGAACATGAAACGCATCGCCCTGGCCCTCGCCTTTGCTTCATTGATACCCGCCGCCCACGCCGTCGAATACACGCAAGTGCAAGTCGATAAAAGCGCCGTCAATTTCGTCTACAAGCAGATGGGTGTCGCGGTCGACGGGAAATTTCGCCGATTTTCGAGCACCTTGAACTTTGACCCGGCCAAGCCGGCCGCCGCCAAGGCAACCTTCGATGTGGATCTCGCCAGCGTCGATACCGGCGCCACCGAAGGCGACCAGGAAGTTGCCGGCAAGCAATGGTTCAACACCAAGGCTTTCCCGACGGCGCGCTTTGTTTCCGGCAGCGTCAAGGCGCTCGGCGGCAATCGATATGAAGTGGCCGGGCAATTGACCATCAAGGGCAAGACACAGGATGTTGTCGTACCCGCCACCTTTACGGCGCAAGGCAACGCCGGCGTCTTTGACGGCAGTTTCACCATCCGCCGCGCCGACTTCACCATCGGCGAAGGCGCCTGGGCCAAGTTCGACATCGTCGCCAACGATGTCCAGATCAAATTCCGCATCACCGCAGCAAGCAAATAAACCCCAACCCTGAACGGAGAATCACCATGAAAAAGCAACTCGCCACCCTCATCCTTGCCATCGCTGCTGCCGCCCCGGCACTGGCAGCGCCTGAGACTTTCAACCTGGACAACAATCACACTTTCCCGCGCTTCTCCTACAGCCATCTTGGCTACACCATCCAGATGAGCCGTTTCGACAAGGTGACCGGCGCCGTCGTTCTCGACAAGGCCGCGAAGACAGGCAAGGTCGACATCGTGATCGATACCAAGTCGGTCAATACCGGCTCGGAAACCTTCAACGAGCACATCCAGGGCGAAGACTTCCTCGATACCGCCAAGTACCCGACCGCG
This sequence comes from Betaproteobacteria bacterium, assembly GCA_016709965.1. NCBI lineage: Bacteria > Pseudomonadati > Pseudomonadota > Betaproteobacteria > Rhodocyclales > Azonexaceae > Azonexus > Candidatus Azonexus amarohabitans. Next base: position 1,047,684 of record JADJLT010000006.1, on the reverse strand, counting down.
ACCTTCAAATCCACCAAGGTCGTGTTTGATGGCGACAAGCCGAGCGCCATTGAAGGCAATCTGACCTTGAAGGGCATCACCAAGCCGGTCACCCTGAAGGTCACCTCTTTCCTGGCCATGCCGCACCCGATGATGAAGAAGGATGCCATTGGCGCCAACGCCACGACGACCGTCAAGCGCACCGATTTCAACATGGGCAAGTACGCACCCTACGTCGGTGACGATGTCACCATCGACGTGACCTTCGAAGGCATCAAGCAATAAGTTGCTCCATCATGAAAAGCCCGCCCGCTGATCGGGCGGCTTTTTCACAACTTGAAGGCTGGATTTCCTGAATCCTGATTCGAACGGTCAGCCGCCAGAAGTACATCGCGCCGCTTGTCGAGTAATTGCGTCGCGATCGCGACGATGTTGATCAAGTCAGCGCTCAGCACCTTGTTTTGATTGATGGCCTGGCGTACCACCTCTTCAATCTCCGCTTCCATCTGGTCGAGCCTCGACTGATCCGCATTTCTTGCATCGCGCACGATGAACAACAGCTTGATGTCGATTTCTCTTTCCGTTGCGGAGCTGCTCTTCCCGATACTGAAAATCCAGACGATGCTGGAGCCAAGAACACCCAGGGCGATCGATATCAGATAAAAGATATTGAAAGCGCTGTCCACAAGCGAATCCTGTTCGCCATCGAAATACGCTGCCGCGCCGGGATGGATGGGAAGATTCGAGCCATCCTCGCCATCGGGCGCCTCGATGTTGCGGGCAAACGGTGAAGTTGCGATCAGTCGTGCCCGGGAAAGCGTCAGGAGGCGGGCTATTTCACCGGTTGCAAAGTCAGGCAATGAATGCCGGCCGACCAGACGCACGGTGACTGCCAACGTATCCATGGCCTCCTCGGGCTTTGGCTTTGTCCCGCCAAAAGCACCCTCGTCCACTTCATTCGGCTCAGTCCCTGGAATGGTCTTGGCAATGGCCGCAGCCTGCTTATCGCCGATCAGCTTGGGAGAAGTTTTGGTGGCATTGGCAATGGCACCAATCGCCTTGCTGATCGAACCCAGGCCCGAGGGTCCCAGCGCAAGCACGGCATCCACTTGATCATTTGCGATTGCCGGACCAATTTTATCCAGCGACAGAAATACGCGATCAACCTTGCTCGGACTGATGCTGTAAAAAGCCAGAATGCCATCCAGCAACCGCGAGAGGGCTTCATTTCGCTCAACGGAATCGGTCTTGAGCAGCGCAATTTTCTTGCCCGACAAGCCCTGAAAGCTGTCCAGACTGGAGCGCCCGGAAACAATCAACACCAGGTCGTCGCGACGGAATATGGCGATGGTCAGACCATTGCTCGGCATCGCTATATCGCTGCGCACAATGGCAAGATCGGCTTCGCCATCTTCCAGTGCCTTGGCACTGGCAACGAAACTCTCCTTCTTGATCCGCTTGAGCTGAACCATGGGGCGTTCTTCAGCAAACACCTGAGTAAACGTGTTCAAGAAATCCGCCCCGACGGTCGTTGCCGGCCCGGTTGCCACTTTGAGCGGCCAGCGCACCAGACCCTGCTTGATGACCAGAATGCTCACAGCACCGATGGCGAGCATTATCGCCAATGCAATGAACAAATTTCTGAGCCAAATGGGCCGTGAAACAAACAGTTGTCGGGCTGATCTGATCATTAAGCATTCCTGAAGGACATCAAAAGCTGCCGCGGACACACGACTCGACAAAAGGATATATCTGCCAGGCCCGAGCTTCCGTCAGTCCATTGCAAATGCTATATCTACAAAATGTGATTCGGAAACCATCTTTAGGGGCAAGCAGGCTGTATGGTATCCGCTGAGCGGCAGGCTGCGGAACATCCCCACTGGGTTGTGACATGGCAGTTGTTCTCTCTGGGATGCATCGATTCGATTCCAGGTGCTTAAGCAAGACTTAAGCTAGGCCCATTAGACTGCACATAACCTGTCACGGATTGCCACTCATGCCCCGCAGAAATTTCATTTTTACCGCTTTTTTCCTGTTGACCGCAGCAACGCATCTTTCGGCCCAGGAAAGCCGTCTTGTGCTGCAAGCGACCCAGATCAAGTCGCTAGGTATTGAAACAACTGTCTCCGGGCAGAGTACCAGCGGTCGAGCCGGCAGTTATCCAGCCCAGGTGCTCGTGCCCAATGAACAAATGCGCGTCGTTGCTGCGCCGGTGGGCGGCCTGGTTGAAATGCTGGCGGTAGCGCCCGGCTCCACCGTCAAACGCGGCCAGGTCGTCGCCCACCTGGCCAGCCCGCAAGCCCTCGAACTGCAACGCGATGCCCTGCAAGCCAGCAGCCAGGCCGGACTGATGCAACAAAATCTGAAACGTGACGAACAACTTTATGCCGAGGGCCTGATCGCCGAATCCCGCCTGCAAGCCGCACGCGCCGCCGCAGCCCAGGCGGGGGCGCAGGCCTCCGAAAGACGTCAGGGCCTGGCACTGGCCGGTGCCGTACCCGGCAAACTGGGCGGCAAACTGGCCCTGACCGCAGCCATCGACGGCGTCGTACTGGAACAGGGCGTCCAGCTCGGACAGCGCGTCGAAACCTCGGCCATGATTTATCGCATCGCCAAACTATCGCCGCTCTGGCTGGAGATTCAGGTGCCCGTCGATGTGGCCGCCGTGCTGCTTGAAGGCGGCCCGGTCAAGATCAGCGATCGCGAAGTCGTCGGCAAACTCATTTCCATTGGCCGGGCCGTCGATATGGCCAGCCAGACGGTTCTGCTGCGCGCCGAAGTCGGCAAAGGCGCTGAAACACTGCGCCCCGGGCAGGTCATCGAAGTCGATATTGCCGCGCCGAGCGGCCAGCATCAACGCTTGCCGTCATCGGCACTGGCCCGTCATCAAGGCGCCACCATCGCCTTCGTCCAAACAAGCAGCGACGACAAGGGTGCCACCTTCGAAGCTCGCCCGGTCCGCATCATCAGCCAGGGTGGCGACATCGTCATGGTGGATGGCATCAAGGCCGGTGAGAAGGTCGCCATCAAGGGCGTTTCCGGGCTGAAAGCCATGCTGACCGGCGTTGGAAAAGAATAATGCTTGCCGCACTGATTCGTTTCTCGCTCACCCAGCGCCTATTGCTGCTGGTCCTTACCGTCATGCTGATTGGCGCGGGCGTGCAGGCCTACCTCGGCTTGCCGATCGATGCCTTCCCCGATGTGTCGACCACCCAGGTCAAGATCATACTGAAGGCCCCCGGCATGACGCCAGAAGAGGTGGAAACACGTCTTGCTGTGCCGGTCGAGCAGGAATTGCTCGGCATTCCACATCAGCGCCTGCTGCGCTCGACCTCCAAATACGCCCTGACCGACATCACCCTCGACTTCGAAGACGGCACCGACATCTACTGGGCACGCCAGCAGGTCGGTGAACGCCTGGCCGCAGCGATGGGCAACCTGCCACCCGGCGTCACCGGCGGCATGGCACCGATCACCACACCGCTCGGCGAAATGTTCATGTTCACCATCGAGGGTGAGATGTCGCTGGCCGACAAACGCGCCCTGCTCGACTGGGTGATACGCCCGCAATTGCGCACGATTCCCGGCGTAGCCGACGTCAACAGCCTGGGCGGTGAGGTACGTACCTTTGAAGTGGTACCCAATCCACAACTGTTGGCGGCACGCGGTCTGGCGCTAAAGGATCTGCAGGCTGTCCTCGAAGCCAACAACCGCAACGACGGTGCCGGACGGCTGAACGATGGCGAAGAGGCGCTACTCGTTCGCGCTGAAGGCGCCATCAAAACGGTCGATGATGTCAAAGCCATTGTCCTGCAAGCCAAGGACGGCAATATTGTTCGCATCGCCGACGTCGCGACTGTCGGCCTCGGTGCCCTCACCCGCTATGGCGCAGTCACCAAGAGCGGCAAAGGCGAGGCGGTCGAAGGCCTGGTCCTTGGCCTGCGCGGCGCCAACGCCCAAAGCGTGGTCGATGGCGTCAAGGCCCGGTTGGCTGAAATCGCACCCAGCCTGCCGCCAGGTATCACGATCGAGCCTTTCTACGATCGCAGCAATCTGGTCCAGCGCGCCGTTGGCACCGTGTCGAAAGCGCTGCTTGAAGCCATCGTGCTCGTCGTGCTCCTCCTTCTCGCCTTCCTCGGCAACCTGCGTGCCGCACTGGTCGTCGCCCTGATGCTGCCGCTGTCAGCGCTGGCTACCTTCATCCTGATGCGCACCGCTGGTTTGTCGGCCAACCTCATGAGCCTCGGCGGACTGGCCATCGCCATCGGCATGCTGGTCGATGCCGCGGTGGTGGTGGTCGAAAACGTCGAAAGCCAGCTGGCAGAAGCACAGGAAAACCTGCCGACGCTGCACCTGATTTTCCGCGCAGCCCGTGAAGTTGCCTCACCGGTCACCTCCGGCATTGTCATCATCATCATCGTCTTCCTGCCGCTGCTCACCTTGCAGGGCCTGGAAGGCAAGATGTTCGGACCAGTCGCGCTGACAATCGTATTTGCGCTCGCCTCCTCGCTGCTGCTATCGCTCACCGTGGTGCCGGTGCTCGCCTCCTACCTGATCCAGCGCGGCGTGCATCATGAACCATGGCTGGTTAAAAAACTGTCGGCGATCTACAACCGAATGCTGGGTTCAGCCCTCAGTCACAGCCGTACCTACGTGCTGGGTGCAACCATTGCACTGGCCGCCGCCGCTGGCGCCTTCATGCTGCTCGGCAAGAGCTTCATGCCGACAATGGATGAGGGCGACCTGATCATGCAGCTTGAAAAACTGCCCTCCATCGGCATCGACCAGACCATCGCCATCGACAGCGCCGTACAACGCGCCATCCTGGCGCAGGTACCTGAAGTCAAAGCCATCGTCGCCCGCGCCGGCTCCGACGAACTTGGCCTCGACCCGATGGGCCTCAACCAGACCGACACCTTCATGGTGCTCAATCCGCGCGAAACCTGGCGCAAACCAGACCCGGCCTGGCTGGCCGACCAATTGCGCGCCGTGATGGTTGATTTCCCTGGGATCGGTTTCTCCTTCACGCAGCCGATCGACATGCGCGTTTCGGAAATGCTGACCGGCGTCCGTGGCGACCTGGCCATCAAGATTTTTGGCCCCGACCTTGCCACGCTGAACAAGCTGGCGGTCGAGGTCGAAAATACAGTCAAAAAGGTAAAAGGCGCCGAAGACACCTTCACGCTGAAAAACGACGGCGTGCAATATCTGAAAATCGCCGTTGATCGCCTCGCCGCAGGCCGTTTCGGACTGAACGTTGACGACATCCAGAACGACTTGAAGGCGCTGCTTGAAGGCCGCAATGTCGGTACAGTGATCGAACAGGGTCGCCGCATACCGGTCGTCCTGCGCGGCCCGGACAACCTGCGTTCGTCGCCGGCCGATTTCGAAGCCCTGCGCCTGAGCCTGCCCGGTGGCGGCAGCGTGCCGCTGGCCTCGGTCGCCAAGATCCAGCGCATTGACGGCCCGGTGAAAGTCGACCGCGAAAACGCCCAGCGCTACGTCGTCATCCAGTCGAATGTCCGCGACCGCGACCTGGTCGGCTTTGTCGAAGATGCCAAGGCCAGCGTTGCCCGCGACGTCAAATTGCCGCAAGGCTATCGGCTGGCCTGGGGCGGCCAGTTCGAAAACCAGCAGCGCGCGGCGGCCCGCCTGATGGTTGTCGTCCCGGTGGCACTGGCGCTGATCTTCTTCCTGCTCTTCTCGACTTTCGGCTCGGTACGTCAGGCTTTGCTGGTTCTCTCCAACATCCCGTTCGCCATGATCGGCGGCGTCTTCGGCCTGCTCATTTCCGGCGAATACCTGTCGGTGCCCGCGTCGGTCGGCTTCATCGCCCTGCTCGGCATTGCCGTGTTGAATGGCGTGGTGATGGTCACCTATTTCAACCAGTTGCTGGCCCGCGGCCTGCCCGTCGCCGAAGTGGTCGTCGAAGGCGCCAAACGCCGCCTGCGGCCAGTACTGATGACCGCCAGCATCGCGGCCTTTGGCCTGGTGCCCATGCTCTTCGCCAGCGGCCCCGGATCGGAAGTCCAGCGACCGCTAGCCATCGTCGTGATTGGCGGGCTGGTCACCTCGACGGCACTGACCCTGCTCCTGCTGCCCATCCTCTTCCGTCGCTTTGGTGTCAAAACCACCGTTTCATTTACTGAGGTCCACCATGGCTGATGTCCTGCTTTCCCTGACCATGCCCAACGATGTTGCGCAGCTGGTCGAGGATCTGCTCCTATCGCACCCCGACTTGGTCCGCGGCTTTACCGCCAGCCTGGCCGAAGGGCACGGCGCCGTCATCCCGCTGGTCGAACCGGATGAACTGGTCAGCGGCCACTCGCCGCGCACCCAGATCCGCATGGTCGGGCCGGAAGAGCGGCTACGCACGGTCCTCGAACTGATCAAAACCGAACTGCCGCGGGCCAATGTGTTTTTCTGGCTGGTTCCCGTCATTGACATGGGGCGTTTATGAAATTCGATTTTGGCCTTTTTTTCCGGTTGACCGCAGCACTGAGTCTTGGCGGCATCGGCGGCTCCGGTTTCGCTGGCGAAGCGACGCCGAACCTGCCCCCCGCCGAAATCGTTGCTCGCGTTTTGCTGGCAAACCCCTCAGTCCAGGCCGCATCCGGACAAATACGCGTTGAGGAAGCCAATCGGGATCGCCTCGAAGCCGGCCATTACGAATGGAACATCCATCTCGGCGCCCAACAGCGCCGCAGTGCGCCAACAATCGGCCCCGATGAGCGTTTCAATGAATGGAACGCGGCTATTGAACGCCCGCTACGCCTGCCCGGCAAGGGCTCGCTGGACAGCGAACTCGGTGCCGCAGGAGTCGCCCTGGCTGAAACAGCCCACGGTGATGCACTCCATGAAAACAGCCGTAACCTGTTGAAATCGTGGTTCGTCTGGCTCAAGGAAAGTGCCGCTGAAGCGCAGTGGACCGAACAATTCGCGCTACTCGAAAAGCAGGGAAAAGCCGTTCAGCGCCGCCAGCAACTAGGCGATGCCGCGCGTCTCGAAACCATTCTGGCCGAAGCAGCGCAATCTCAGGCCGAAGCCCAATTGGCCCAGGCCCGTGTCCGCCAACAAAATGCCAGTGAAGATCTGCGCCGTCGCTACCCCGGCCTGCCACTGGTCACCGGCGCAATCGCCGAACCGGTGCCTATCGAGGGCAACGAAACTGACTGGATCAACGCCATCCTGGAACATAGTCACGAACTCGAACTGGCTCGCGGCGACACCCACCGAGCGCAAATCATCGCCGGCCGCGCCAGCCGTGACCGCATGCCCGACCCGACCATCGGCCTGCACGTATCACGCGAGCGAGCCGGTGAGGACAAGATTTACGGCGCCTACATCAGCATCCCGTTACCGGGCGGCGCCCGTCGCGCCACCTCCGATGCCGCGCTCGCCCAGGCCGACGTTGCCGGTCGCCGCGAAGCTGCAGCCACGCAAAAAATCAGCGCCGAATCCGCCATGCTCTATCAGTCGGCGAAGGCAGCTTTCGCTTCCTGGCAAGCCAGCCGCACCGCAGCCGAACGCCAAAGCCGCGCCGCCGAGATGACCGCCCGTGCCTACCAGCTTGGCGAGGGCAGCCTCAACGACTTGTTGGCCGCCCGCCGCCTGGCCAACGAAGCCCAGCTATCGGCACGCCTCATGCAACTTGACGCACTGGAACTGCGCTACCGGCTGCTACTCGACGCCCATCAGCTTTGGGCCATGGACTAACTTCGTTCGCGGCGCTGCCGCATTGCTATTCATCACGGCAGCGCCAGGCATTCAGCAGAAAATGGAGCGGGAAAGCCAATCTCGCCCCATCAAAACGCTAGGCGACGTATCATGACCGTACATTCGCCACAGGATGAGACAACGCCATGACCCGTAATCTGCGCCAACTTGCCAGCCTGTTTTTTGGAACGATAGCCATTCTCTTGGCGCTACCCGCTGCAGCTTGGGAACTGACCGGCAGCAAGACCATCAAGCTGCAAACACGGGACGGACAAACCATTGTTCTTGGCACAGTGGAATTCATCCCCAAAGGCGACCAGACCACCTTCTCGGTACACCTTGATCACACCCGAATGAAAGATTTCTTTCTCTCCATGAAGGAATTCAAGTGCCTGGAAGGGGATGAAATTCAATGCCACGTTCCCTACCCCTATCCCAATCCGGGTACCGTCAGTCGTAGCGACCTGCGCTGGCTGGAACACTCACTGCTCTTCCTCTACAAGCAACCCAAGGATTTTGGCGCAAAGCTGTGGAATGGCCTTTACTACCACATGGAATTGACTGACAAAGGCATCGTCGGTACACCGCAAGCCATTGATCTCGTCCAGATCGGCGCCCCGCCAGCCGACACCAGCATTCCGCCCTTTGGCCCCGTTGACCGCACGGACATTCCAGCAAAATCTCGCTGGATCAGCAGTCTCACCATCGAGTAATCGGCGAAGTCGGCCGATTTTGGCTTCAAGCCAGGCCTCAGCAGCTCAGTTCGCTACTTTCTGCCAGCCTTTTGCCGCCATGCAGGCGTGCATTCGGCGGACGCTCGCGTTGGTCACCATGCCATCAGTGCCGGAATAGACCTGCTGCTTGCAGAATTTCTCGTCCTGAACGTACTCGCCGTCTGCCGCACCGCGTTTTTCCCAGTGCCAGGATGAGCAGGCTGCCAGTCCAATGAAGGCCATCATCAATAGTTTCATCGTGTGAATTTTACGCCGATTGTCGATATCAACTCATCGTCTCTTACCGGGCCAGACAGGCAATTCAAAAAATACTTTAATAGTGAAATTTATTCTGTAGAATAATAAATAACCATTCAGGAAAGGCCAACATGCCCACCGCCCTGCAAGCAAATCCACTCTCCGACCGTTCTCGCGTTCTGTCGACAGCCGTGGTCGAAGCGGCCAGACGCCTCGGGCTGGGTTCCACCGATCTCAATGCCATTATCGGCACCAGCCAGCCGTCGGCCTCACGGCTGCTCAACGGTAAATATTTCATTCCTGAAGGCAGCAAGACGTGGGAGCTGTCGGCCCATTTCGTCCGCCTTTACCGGTCGATTTCCTCTCTGGTCGGCGGCAATGACGATCTGGCCCGCAACTGGCTGAAATCCGGCAATCAGGCCTTCGATAATCGCCATCCGCTGGAAGTCGTCAAACGCGTCGAAGGTCTGCTGCACGTCTGTGAATACCTGGACGCCCACCGCGCTCGCGTCTGAGGCCCGGCCTTGGCTGGGCAAGGGCTGGCGGGCAGTCGAAGCGCAACACCGGGTCGCAACGATGACGCTGGTCCACGGCAACCTTGGCGACCAATCACTGCTTGAAGACATCCTCGAAGAGTCAAAGCCAGTCCTGCCGCGCGACGCCACGGGCCTGCACTGGCTGCTGGCAACCCCCTTCCGCTACTGGCCAAAACCGCCATCCGGCTCCCGCTTTCGCGCCCGGACCGACCCCGGTGTTTTCTATGGTGCCGACGACGAAAAGACCGCCTGCGCCGAATGCGGCTACTGGCGCCTGCGCTTCTGGATGGACAGCGAAGGTCTCGCTGGCCGCGAGGCATCCATCCCCATCACGCTCTTCGAATTCCACGGCGCGACCCAAAACGCCCTTGATCTAACGCTACCACCGCTTGTCGCCGACCGGACAAGCTGGACCGATCCGGTTGATTACGCCGCCACCCAGAAAATAGCCGGCACTGCCCGTCAGGCAGGCATCGAGCTGATCCGCTACCAGTCCGTCCGTCACCCCGAAGGGAGCTGTTTGGCCATTCTGACGCCACATGTATTCAACGGTGTCACCGAAGCATTCCGGAATGTTCAGCATAGCTGGACCCTATGGCTGAAACCACCAGGCCTGACCATCTGGCAACGCGAACTGACCACGGACAGCCACGTTTTCGACTACATATAGGCCGCTTTAACATGCCGCTTGATTGCGAAACCAGGAAAAAGCAAGGCTACAACGTTTCAGGCACAGAATTGCCAATCGCGAGACAAAGCAGTGATTTTGTGTCGGATTTCTTTACATTTGTAGGCGCACAATCAAGGGTAATCAACCCAATAAAAATGATAATAGTATTGAATTCAAACAATTTTATTGCATCTGATTACGACTGGGCACAGACAATGCTAAGTGTAAAGAAACGTGAAGAGTCGGCCCAGTAATTCGACGTAATCCCGATTAGCCAAGTCGCCGTATTGCTTGGCTTGCCTGTTCCCCAACCAGGAGATTTATAAGATGCAGCCTTACAAATACGGAACAATGCGCCTTGCTGCAGTTCCACGCTTATTCGTTACCGTCGGACTATGCTTATCCAGCGCCTTGGCTTTCAATGCTCACGCAACACTTGTCGGCGATTCGGTGACTGCCACTTTAAATGCCCCAAACGGATTTGTGGGTGACCCTCTACTCACTACACTATTAGGTACCGACACAGTCACAGTCGGCGCAGGCCAAGAAATCAGCGCCGGAGATGGCCATGATATCGGTGACAATTTCATGCTTTCTGGGGAGTTCATCGATTTCCAGGAAGCTTCAATTTCCTTGCGGGCCAACTGCGGCATGGTCGTATCAGGCAATTGCGTCACCGGCTACGCCAGCGGTGCCAAATACACTTTTAGCGACTTGGATGATTCGCTTGGCACGATTACAGGCTTCAGTCTGTCGAGTTCACTCTTCAAAAATTTTGATGCGAACTGGGTGAGTCTCATTGACGCCCACACCATCTCAGTTGCCCTGGATACCATGCAGTTCATAGATCAAGGCAAAGGGGAAGCCGATAATTTTGGCCTGCTGACCATCAATTTGATAGTTACTCCGAATGTGAGACCGCCACTTAACGAAGCCCCCGAGCCCAACAGTCTGGCCTTGGCACTGGTTGCCGCATTGGCACTGGCCGGGGTTGCAGGAAGCCGGAAAGCATGATCAGCGGGCCGGACTACGCGGCTTTTGCCGAGTGTCGCGGCCAACTATTTACGGTGGCACGGGAACAGGAAATGCTGGCGATTGAATTAACTGCGGTAGAAGCCCTTCCCGCAGTTCCCGGTCGGTCTCAACCGTTCTCGCTGACGTTTTCCGGGCCTCTTGAACCGTTTATGCAACAGATGACCTACCGGCTGTCGCATCCACATTTGGGAGAACTCTCAGTCTTCCTCGTACCAGTGGAAAGCAAGGCAGGAACAACGCACTACGAAGCCATCTTCAACTAGGCCCCTGCGGCCACGAGCACAAAGGAGTGGGTATGGCAACAGAACCGTATATCGGCGAAATCAATCTGGTGAGTTTCGATTTCGCGCCAAAAGGCTGGGCTCTCTGCAATGGTCAATTGCTGCCAATCAATCAGAACCAAGCCTTGTTTTCGATTCTCGGCACAACCTATGGGGGAAACGGGCAAACCAATTTTGCCCTGCCAAACCTCCAGGGGCGAACTGGCGTCGGTTTTTCGAATGCCATGCCTTTGGGCCAGGCAGCTGGATCCAGCACTGAAAACCTGACTCCGGGGCAACTTCCGAACCATACGCATGCGGTCAACGCCTCGGCAGACTTTGCCAACTCAAATGATCCAACCGGTCATGTTCTGGGAGCGAAGGGACGAGGCGGCACCAATCCGTTTGCCACCGCCACCCAGATGATGCCGCTCAACCCAAATAGTATTGACCCCGCCGGCGGAAATCAGGCGCACAACAACATGCAACCGTATCTGGCAATGAACTACATCATTGCGCTGGTTGGCATTTTCCCTTCGAGAAACTGAAACACTCCTCTCGGCAGTCGCCGGGAAAAAACATGAAAGGAAGTATTCATGTCGATGCCATTTGTTGGTGAAATCCGCTTGTTTGCAGGCAGCTTTGCCCCTCAGGACTGGGCATTCTGTGATGGCCAATTGATGTCCATCGCACAAAACGATGTTTTATTTTCGCTTATTGGTACGACCTACGGCGGTGACGGCCAAACTACGTTTGCCCTACCCGACATGCGAGGGCGAATTCCGGTACACATGGGTACCGGTTACGTTATCGGCCAAGCCGCAGGTACTGAAACCGTCACATTAGTCTCCGCGCAGATGCCCGCCCATAGTCACGGCATGCAGGCGTCGGACAACTTCGTCAGCAATGCGGCAGGCCCGACCGCTGCGACAGGCGCCTCAACAACCGCTTACTTCTACGGTGATGGCAACGACGCCGTCACCATGAGCCAGACAGCCATCAGTACTGCCGGCGGAAATCTGCCACACGACAACATGGCCCCATTTCTAGGTATCAATTACATCATTTCGCTGTACGGCGTATATCCGTCACGCTCTTGAGCCGAGAAAGTTGAACTGATTGCTGCTGAATTTGCTTCATATGAATTGAACTGGAGACCGAAATATGTCACTTGACCCTTTTGTCGGCGAAATCACCATGTTTGCAGGAAACTTCGCTCCCACCGGTTGGGCATTTTGCGCCGGCCAATTGCTGCCTATTTCCCAGAATACCGCGCTCTTTTCACTGCTTGGCACCTACTACGGTGGCGATGGCAAGTCGACATTCGCTCTGCCTAACCTGAATGGGCGATCACCGCTTCATGCGGGGCAAAGTGCGGGGCCGGGATTGCAGCAACGATCCCTCGGCGAGATGGGCGGTGTTGAATCCGTTACCCTTAGTCCTGGTGAGATGCCCAGTCACAACCATGCGCTTCACGCCGCCAATGCCGCAAATTTGCCAGCACCGTCGCCCAGCGCGCGCCTTGCCCCATCGAATGTCGGAAGCATCTACCGTGAGCCCACCCATCCGGTCGCCATGGCGGCGAATGTCATGCAGCCCAGCGGTGGCGGGCAGCCCCACAACAACCGCCAGCCCTACTTGGCGCTCAATTACATCATTGCCCTGCAAGGCATTTATCCACCACGCCCTTAATTCGGCGCAACACTAGCCATATCTACTTCAGGCCCACCCAACGACCAATCAAGGAGCGCACCATGAACAGAAGAGATTTTCTTGCCACCGGTAGCGTGACGATCGCCTCCTTGGCGCTTGCCTCGACCGCCGCGCTGGAATTGACCAGCACCAGCGGCATGACTGGTAGCGGCGGGATGTCGGCGGCCAGCAAACTTTGCCGGGCAACGTTCGCCCAATGCCTTGATTCGGTCTTTGAATTGCACCACACCATTCTTGGCCCGGTTAATTTAACATTGTCGAACCTGCTCGACAGAACCGCAGCCGAACGCAATGAGCAATTCACGCTCATTTTCCATGCGCCGAAAAACACCGAACTGTCTGGCGGCACCTTCGTCATGGCGCATACCGCGACCGGCTACTTTCCGCTGTACCTGGAGTCTGCGGGGCACGATGACAAGGGAGCGATGTTTCGAGCTGACTTCAATCTCGGCACATCCTGATTACCAATTCAAATCGCCTTGACCAAGCCGAAATCTGATTCGGCTTGGCCAGAAAAATATCGCCATCCAGCAGGCCGCCATTTCATTTAGTTACACTGATCTATAAACTGCCTTCGTTTATCCCACAACAACAACCTGGAGAACGAAAGATGCAAGGTTTGTTTGCTTACAAGCTCGACGGTAGCGGTGACGCAATTACGCTGGACATCAAGTTGGACTCGGTCAGCGCCAAGGCCCTTGCTCGACTTGATCGTTATATCAACTGGTCGGATGTGCTGAAACTTACTGAAAACGATCCGGAAGCAGCCAACGCGACCGAGCGCCTGCATACTGTCCTGCAGCATCTGGGCCAGTAAGTCCGGCCAGTAACCAACATAGGCGCAGGGTCCTGGCCCTGCGCTTTGTTTGACCCCGACAGCACGCGCAATGCATGCGTCACATCGTCAGCCCAAAAGACAAAGCCGGATTTCATCCACTTAATCTGCGCTTAAGTTTCACCTAAGTCCCCTTTAAGACTCGCTCTCTACACTGCTTCTCCATGGACACCCCAAGGAGAACTTCAATGAGAACCATCACCGCCGCAGTCCTGCTGCTCGTCAGCTTGGCCTGCCACGCTGAAACTCCACAACAGATTCGTCAAACCTACGTTTCCGAGGCGAGCAGCCAGCAGGCTGACTTCACCCCGTCAGCCAAACGCGGCGAGGCCTTTTTCCACAAACGTTTTGCCATCAACGAAAAGATGCCGGGCTGTGCGAGCTGCCACACCGACAACCCGTTGAATGCCGGCCAGCATGCGGTAACCGGGAAAGCGATTAAGCCGATGGCCGTTACTGCCAACGCTGAACGCTTCAGTGACCCGGCCAAGGTAGAAAAATGGTTTGGCCGTAACTGCAAGGAAGTCGTCGGCCGTGCCTGCACATCGGCTGAAAAGGCTGACTTCATGACCTATCTGAGCGAGGTACGCTGACATGAAAACCATTACCCTGATCGCCCTGCTCGGCTGCAGCTTGCCGGTCCTGGCCGACCGCCTGCCAACGCCTGCCAACGCCCCGGCCAGTTTCAAGGCCGAGTGCAGCAGCTGTCACATTGCCTATCAACCCGCTTTGCTGGCCGCCAACGATTGGAAAAAGATCATGGCTGGCCTGAACAATCATTTCGGCAGCGATGCTGCGGTCGACCGGAAAAAAGGCCAGGAAATCGAAACTTTTCTGGTCAACAACGCCGGCGATGCCAAGCGCCTGGGCAATGCCGGCAACCCACCACGGATTACCCAGACGATGCGCTTCATTCGCAAGCACCATGAGGTGCCAACCAGATTCTGGCGCGACCCGCGTGTCAAGTCGGCGGCCAACTGTGAGGCCTGCCACGGCGGTGCAGCAAGCGGCAACTACAGCGAACACGACATCGCCATTCCGGAACTTCGGGAGTAATCATGCAAAAAATTCTAGTCTGGGACTGGCCGGTTCGCATCGGTCACTGGTTGATGGTAGGCGGCTTTATCGTTGCCTGGCTGACTTCTGAAAGCGAAACATGGCGACTGGTCCATGCCTGGTCCGGTTCTGTCGTCATCGCCGTCGCTCTCTTTCGTCTGCCCTGGGGTTTCATCGGTTCGCGTTACGCCCGCTTCGTCGAGTTCGTGCGCGGCCCGAGCTCGGTCATCGGCTACCTGAGTAGCCTGCTCAAACTGCAGCCCGCACCGCATACCGGCCACAACCCGGCCGGTGGTTGGGCCATTGTCATTCTGCTCGCGCTCGGCATTGCATGCGGCGTCACCGGTTGGGCAACTTACAATGAAATCGGCGGCGGCTGGCTGGATGATCTGCACGAAGGGCTGGCCGCAACCATGCTGGCGGTGGTCATTGTCCATGTCGCAGGCGTCATCTCCGGCAGCGTGCTGCATGGTGAAAATCTGGTGCGTGCCATGCTCACCGGACGAAAAAACGGCAGGACCGACGAAGCCATATCGTCGGCACGCCCCTTGGCCGCTGTCATTCTGCTTGTCTGGGTCGTTGCTGCCAGCTGGTGGTTGGCAAGCTAGCGTTCTACTTCGCAATTAGGCGATCCATGAAAGCTTGTTTTTGTGCGCTTGGCGTTGTTGCTCATCCTCGCAATAGCTTCGGCTATTGCTCCGGTTCGCGCCTAGCCAGGAACACAAATCCAGCGCTTTCATTGTGGCTCGCTAATTACGAAGCAGACCTCTAGAATCCCGCCATGCGCATCCTTTTAGTCGAAGACGATCCAGAATTGGGCGACGGCCTGACGGTGGGCCTGCGCCAGGCGGGCTTTGCGGTCGACTGGTTGCGAGACGGTCATTCTGCAGATCAGGCATTACAGAGCGAGAGCTTCGACCTGATCGTCCTTGACCTTGGCCTGCCGCGGCTGTCCGGGATGGAAGTCCTGAATCGCGCCCGTAGCCGTGGGCAGACCATGCCCATTCTTATCCTGACCGCCCGCGATGCGACCGGCGACAAGGTGTCGGGCCTTGATGCCGGGGCCGACGACTATCTCGTCAAACCGATCGACCTCGACGAACTCAGTGCCCGCATCCGCGCCCTGACCCGGCGCAGCGCCGGCCGCGCCGCGCCACTCCTGACCCATGGCGACCTGAGTATCGATCTGGCCGCGCACAGCGTCTCGCTCGCTGGCCAGGAAATCGAATTGTCCAGCCGCGAATTTTCGCTGTTGCAGATCCTGATCGAAAATGCCGGCCGCGTGCTGACCCGCACCCAGCTCGAACAATCCATCTACGGCTGGCGCGACGAGCCGGACAGCAACGCACTCGAAGTCCATATCCATCATTTGCGCAAAAAGCTGGGCAGCGATCTGATCCGTACCCTGCGCGGCGTTGGCTACACGATTTCAAAATGAGCGACGCCGCTGCAACCGTCTGGTTTTCACTGCGTCGTCGCCTGCTTGCCTTGCTGCTGGGAGGCGTAACCGTCGCCTGGCTGGTAACCATGATTTTCAGCTACATCGACGCTCATCACGAAGTCGACGAACTGTTCGATGCCCAGCTCGCCCAAGCGGCCCAAACACTGCTCGCGCTCGCCAGCCACGACACCGACCACGATATGGAAGACGATATCGGCAATGCCACGCACAAGTATCAGCGCAGCTTGCGTTTCCAGCTCTGGCGAGCCGATGGCACATTGCTGATGCGCTCGCACAATGCGCCGGAAACACCGCTGACCAGCGCCGATGATTTTTCCGAAACCCGCGACCAGCACGGCCATTGGCGACATTTCAGCCGGTGGAACCAGGATCGCAGCACCCAGGTCCAGGTCAGCGAGAATCACGATATCCGCGACGAGCTGATCGGGCACATTGCCTGGCGCCTGCTCCTCCCCGCTCTCTTCGGCCTGCCGCTGATCGGACTCTGGGTCTGGCTCGCCACCCGGCACGGATTTGCCTCGCTTGATGGCATTGCCCGCCAGATCGCCAGTCGCGAACCCCAACAACTGCAACCGCTCCATCCATCCGCAGCGCCCGAAGAAATCCGTACACTGCTTGAAGCGCTGAACGGCCTATTCCTGCGTGTCGAAAACACCCTTGAATCCGAGCGTCGCTTTACCGCCGATGCCGCCCATGAACTGCGCACCCCACTGGCGGCCCTGCAGGCCCAGCTGCAAGTCGCCCAGCGCGCCCGTGATAACGACGAACGTGATCGATCACTCAGCCAGTTGCAAAGCGGCCTGACCCGGGCTGTCCATCTGGTCGACCAGATGCTGCATCTGGCTCGTCTTGATCCTGAATCCGGCCTGCCTGACCCGCAGCCCGTAGACCTTTCGATACTGGCTGAATCCGTATGTGCCGACATCGGTCCGCAGATTCTCGCAAAAAATCTCGACTTCGACCTCGAAGCCACGCCCGGCTGCCTCGTCATCGGGCAAGCCGAGTGGCTGCGGGTATTGATCCGCAACTTGGTCGACAACGCCGTTCGCTACACCCCCGATGGCGGCCGAGTACGCGTCAACGTGACCAAGTCCAAGGGACTAGTCGGCTTTTCGGTCAGCGATAGCGGCCCCGGCATACCTCCGGAAGAAAGAAAATCCGTCCTCCGGCGCTTCCATCGCCTGCACCAAGGCAGCCAGCCGGGGAGTGGCCTGGGGCTGGCCATCGTCAGCCGCATTGCTGAACTGCATGGGGCTCATTTACAACTAGATGACTCATCTATGCCCAAAGGCTTAGTTGCCGGGGTAAAATTCCCGACTGACTGATCACCAAGCGCAAAAAGGCGCACAATACGGAGCTGATCTGTCGCCGAGCATTTCTGTAGATGAAGATGACCACTGCGCACCAACTCAATCAAGTTACCAACCAAACCGATAACCCGCCCGAAGGCACCCGCCGCATCGTGGATGGTCTGGAACGGGTGTTCTACGACGGATACTGGATCAAGACCTACCGGGTTCCTACCGATTCGCTGGAAGCCAAGAAAAAGCTGATTGAGGCACTGACGCGGCGACTCTTCAACCACACCGAGCACGGCCTGAACATTCCAGGCACTCGCCTGAACGAGGCGCGCAGCAGTTACGAAAGCGAAACCGATCCGGCCCGCAAACGCGTCAAGGGTGCCATGCTGGCCGGCGCGCTCTTTAACCGGGCAGCCGACATTTTTCGCAAGCTGGTCGAGCTGCAGGCTTGCGGCATTGAAATTCTCAGCGACAGCCCGCTCATGCGCGAATGCGGAAAGTGTCTGCTCGACGCCATGGAGCTCGGCCGTTGCGTCATGCATCGCAGCGGCGAAGAAGGCATCGACGAACTTTGGGGCGAACCTTTCCGCGCCTTCTCGATTCCGCTCGAAGACTTCTACGAAAGCCGTTACATCAAGATCGGTCAGGTTCTGCGCGACATCGACAAGATTTCCAGGACGATGATCGACACTTTTAGTGGCATTCCCGCTTTTTCCGGCATTATCGGGCCGGTACGCGACCTTGCCACTGCCGCCAAGATCAAGACCGAAACCCTGCGTACCGACGTCGATATTTTTGATGTCTGGGCACGCATGGTCACAGCCGGAGAGCGTCTTGCCGACATCTCGTGGCATTCAGAGCCGATTCACATCAATGAGCCGTTGACCTACAACGTTGCCGACGGGCTGCAATTGATCCGCAAGGGCCGTGACCTGATTTTCTATATTGCCCGTGCACGAACAGCCATGCCGAAGAGCACGCGGGAATATCTGCAACGTTGCCAGAATTACCAGGCGACCGGTCAGATTGAAAAACTGGAGATCGCCTCTCCCGCTTGAGGTGCTTCCTTCCTGCTTTGGCAGAAGCAGGGGCAGTCTCTAGCCCTTCCGATGATTGCGATCGACGTAATTCGTAGCGTCCGGATTTTCATCAAACGTCAATCACGACCGCCAGCCGATTCCACCGTTTCTTGATTTGCCTCACCATGCGTTCAATAGGTCACTCCGTATAATCGTTTGCCTATGAACCCTGCTGCCGCACTCGCCGACCACCTTCAGCTCGCCGTCAGCAAGCGGCCGACCAGCCTCGCACTACGGCATGCCGGCCAGACGTGGACTTTCAGCGAATGGCAGGCAGAGGTCCAAGCATTGGTGGCGACCCGCCCGACCACACCGGGGCCGGTGGTCCTGGCGGGGAACAGCCTGGAACTTGCCCGCCATGCCTATGCCTGCAGTTTTCAAAATCGGCCGTTTTTCCCGGTTGACCGTAGCACCAGCGCTCACCACCTGGCGCATCGCAAGACACCGCCGCTGTCCGACGTCACGCTGATTATTTCGACCAGCGGCAGCGAAGGGCAGGCGCGTGGCGTCCTGCTCGGCAACGCCCAGCTCGATGCCGCTGCAGCCGCCTCAAATCAGCGCCTGCCCTTGCGCCCCGGCGACCTCTGGCTGAACTGCCTGCCGCTCTATCACATTGGCGGCCAGTCCATTTTATGGCGTTGTGCCCGCGCCGGTGCGGCAGTGCTGCTGCATGATGGTTTCGCAGCAGAACACGTCGCAGCCGACCTCGCCAGCCACCCGGTCACCCATATTTCTCTGGTGCCCGCCATGCTGGCGCGGCTACTCGACATCGGCGCCATGCCACCACCCAGCCTGCGCATTGCCATGATCGGCGGCGCCGCCTTGTCGCAAACACTTTACCAGCGGGCCATCGCCGTTGGCTGGCCGCTTTACCCCAGTTACGGCATGAGCGAGACAGCCGCCCAAATCGCGACATTTGATCCCGCCGATGGCCAGTGGACGGAAGGCCGGGTCGGGCTGCCCATGCCCGGCCATGAAGTCCGCATCGACCCCGATGGCCGCATTTGCATTCGCGGGCCGCAAATCATGGCTGGCTATATTGAGGGCGGCGGACCGAGTGCCGAGGGCTGGCTGACCACCAGCGACTTCGGCCAACTCGATGACCGCGGCCACCTGAGCATCCTTGGGCGAGCCGACGACATGCTGGTCAGCGGCGGGCGCAATGTGCATCCGCAGGAAATCGAGTCCTGTCTGGCCGCCTGCCCCGGCGTTCAGGATGTTGCCGTCACCGGACGTCCTGATCCGGTCTGGGGTGACCTGATCGTTGCCTTTATCGTCGGCGATGCCCAGCCGGAGGCCCTGCTCGCCCATGCTCGACAGCATCTGCCTGCAGCTGCCCTGCCACGAAAAATACAGGCCGTCAGCCAACTCCCACGCAATGCCGGCGGCAAGCTGGAACGCGCCCTCTTGCGCCGCCTCGCTGCAGAAAGCGCGCCATGATTCAGGCCTTGCGCCGCTACCTGACAGCCCCGGAAACGCTGACCCGGCTCCAGGCGCTGGCCGCCGGGGCCCCCAGCGCCGCACCGATCAGCCTGCACCTGCCGCTCGGCAAAGATGCTACGGACTGGCTCGAACTACTGCCTCCCAATCAGCCCTGGTGGTACCGCGCCCGCCCCGCCCGGCAAGAATACCGGCTGGCCATTGGCCATGCATTGCATGTCAGCACCGCCGGCCCCAATCGTTTCCCGGCGCTGGACAGCGCCTTTACTGGGCTCTGCCAACACTGGCGCCGCAACGGACCGGCCCTCGCCTTCGCCGGGTTTGCTTTCGACCCGCTCAATCAAACCCCTCTGCCCAACGCGCTGCTCGCCATCCCGGCCATTCTGCTGGAATGCATTGGCGGCGAATGTTCAGTTACGCTGAGTGCACCGGCCGGTCGCCTGCATCAAGCGCTGACAGAATGGCCGCACTGGCTCACTGCAAGCCATCCCACGACAGCCCCCACGCTCCGCCCCTGTCGCCCGGAAACACTGCTTGATCAGGCCTGGATGGCTCGCGTCAATGCTGCTCTGCGCGACATCCATGCCGGTCATCTTGACAAGGTGGTGCTTGGACGCAACCGTCGAATCGAGGCCAACGGCACCTTATCGGCGGCGCCCATCCTCTGCCGCCTGAACATGCAACAGCCAGGCAGCCTGATCTACGGCCATGGCACCAACACCACAGCCTTTGTCGGCGCGACGCCGGAGAGACTGGTCAGTCTCGATACCGACCGCGTCGACGCCGATGCGCTGGCCGGCACTGCCTGGCCGGGGTCGCTTGCACTTCACGATGCAAAAAATCTCCATGAGCAATCACTGGTCGTGCGCGCGGTTTGTGAGGCACTGAGCCCTTTCTGCGTGGCCCCCCCGATCGCGGCCACCCCACGCAAACATGTCGCCGGCCAACTGATGCATCTGCGCAGCCGGGTCACCGCCGTCACCCGCCCCGAAACCACGCTTTTTGAACTGGTTCGTGCCCTGCACCCAACCCCGGCCATTGGTGGCTTCCCACCGCATGCCGCGCAAGCGTGGCTGGCCGCCCACGGAGAGCAGCGTGCCGGTTGGTATAGCGGCGGACTGGGTATCCTGACACCTGACGGTAATGGCGAATTTTCAGTCGCCCTGCGCTCAGCATTGATCAGTGGCCAGACGGCAGAACTTCAGGCGGGAGCCGGGATCGTTGACGGCTCGGACCCACAACTTGAACTGGCTGAAACTGAAGCCAAACTGGGCACCCTGCTGGCCGCTCTGTCTCCCCACAGCACCCCGGATTCAAGCACCGGCAAGCGGGCTTGAAAAAAGCCTGATTTTTCCGGTTGACCGTGGAAATTAGCGGCCAAGCGTCATCGCGTTGAAATATTTGCGTAACAAAATGATGGGCTTGAAGCATATACTTCAGGAATCACATGGAGCTCGCGCGATGACTCATCCCCAACCGAAACCCCGTTTTCCGACCGAGAACTATCTCAACCGGGAATTGGGCCTGCTGGCGTTCAACCGCCGCGTTCTGGCCCAGGCGGAAGACGAGCGTGTGCCCTTGCTCGAACGTCTGCGTTTCCTTTGTATCGTCTCCAGCAACCTCGACGAGTTCTTCGAAATCCGCATGGCCGGACTCAAGGAACAGGTCAAGGCCCATGCCACCGGCACCACGACCGATGGCAAAACGGCGCTGGAAGGCTATCGACTGGTATCTGCCGAGGCCCACGCCATCGTCACCGAGCAATATCAGCATCTCAATGACATCATCCTGCCGGCACTGGCTGCCGAAGGCATCCGTTTCCTGCGTCGCGCTACCTGGAACGAAGCGCAGCGTGAATGGATCCGCAATTATTTCATTCATGAAATGGTGCCGGTGCTGACACCGATCGGACTCGATCCGTCGCACCCGTTCCCGAAAGTGCTCAACAAGAGCCTTAACTTTGCCATCGAGCTCGAAGGCAAAGACGCCTTTGGTCGCAGTTCCAACGCCGCCATCGTGCAGGCACCACGGGTGCTGCCCCGCGTCATCCAATTGCCGGAAGAACTGGCAGGCTATGCCTACGGCTTCGTTTTCCTGTCGTCGATCCTGCACGAATTCGTCGATGAATTATTTACCGGCATGACCGTCCTCGGCTGCTATCAATTCCGCGCCACGCGCAATTCCGACCTCTTTGTTGACGAGGAAGAAGTCACCAATCTGCGCACCAAACTGCAGGGCGAGTTGCCGCAACGCCATTTCGGCAATGCCGTCCGCCTCGAAGTGGCAGAAAACTGCTCACCGACCATGACTGAGTTCCTGCTCGCCCAGTTTGGTCTGAAACCCGCCGACCTTTACCGGGTCAACGGGCCGGTCAATCTGGTTCGTCTGATGCAGGTGCCGGACTGGGTGGACAGACCAGATATGAAATTCTCGCCCTTCGTCCCCGGCCTGCCCAAGGCGGTTGGCAAGGGCGTCAATATTTTCGACAGCATTCGCAAAAACGACGTGCTGCTGCATCACCCCTACCAGTCTTTCGCGCCGGTCATCGAATTCCTTAACCAGGCAGCCACCGACCCTCAGGTCGTTGCCATCAAGATGACCGTGTACCGGACCGGCACTGACTCGGTCCTGATGGAGTCGCTGATCCGCGCCGCCCAGAACGGCAAGGAAGTCACCGTCGTCGTCGAGCTGATGGCGCGTTTTGACGAAGAGGCCAACATCAGCTGGGCAACCAAGCTGGAAGATGTCGGTGCCCACGTGGTTTATGGCGTCGTCGGCTACAAGACTCACGCCAAAGCGCTGCTCATCGTTCGGCGCGAGGATGGCGGTCTGAAGCGCTATGCGCACCTCGGCACCGGCAACTACCACCCGCGCACCGCCCGCCTCTATTCCGACTTCGGCCTGATGACCGCCAACGAGGAAATCACCCACGACGTCAGCGAAGTCTTCAAGCAGCTGACCGGACTGGGCAAGGCCCGAACGCTGAAGCATCTCTGGCAGGCGCCTTTTACGCTGCAACCGAATGTCGTTGCGGGCATTCAGGCAGAGACGGAAATCGCCCGTACCGGCGGCAAAGGACGCATCGTCGCCAAAATGAATTCGCTGGTCGAACCGGAAGTCATCAACGCCATGTATGAAGCTTCGCAGGCGGGCGTCGAAATCGACCTGATCGTACGTGGCGTCTGCATGCTCCGACCGGGTGTTCCGGGACTTTCCGAAAACATTCGCGTCCGCTCCATCATCGGCCGTTTCCTCGAACACCACCGAATTTTCTATTTCCTGGCAGGCGGCAGGGAAGACGTCTATCTGTCCAGTGCCGACTGGATGGAGCGTAATTTCTTCAAGCGCATCGAACTGGCTTTCCCCATTCTCGATCCCAAACTGAAAAAGCGCGTCATCACCGAAGGGCTGAAGTTCTATCTGGCCGACAACCAGCAAGGCTGGGAAATGAACAGCCAGGGAGCCTACCAACGCCGCCGCTCGTCGCGCAGCAAACCGCACAACGCGCAGGGCGAATTGATGGTGCTGCTCGGCAATGGCTGAAGCGAATCGCCCTCATCACAGAAATAAAGGCGGGTCCTGCGGTCAACCGAAAAAAACGGGAAAAATCAAAAACTGCCAGCCGTCCAAAACCTTCGGTGCGGTAAGATAACAGCCCTGAATCTCTGCCCAGCCGTCCCTTCAATGCTTCAAATGCAGTACAAACCTGTTCTTGCCGGCCTGTTTGCTCTCGGCCTCGTTGCGTGCTCTTCGACCCCGCCACCGGCCTACAACGCCGAATCATTCGACGTGCAGACGCCATTCGAGTATCGCAGCGACCTGCCACCGCTTGTACTGTGCGAGCATGGCAAACGCGCCCTGCTCAGCCAAGGTTACGAAGTCGACGCGTCGTCGCCGAGCAAAATCCGTGGCTCCAAATTTTTCCAGCCGCAACCAGAGCTGCAAATCCAGTTGCGCATCACGCTGGTCTGCCTGGATACCGGGAAAGACTCGACCATCTACGCCAATGCGCTGCAAACGCGCAACGAACTTAAATCCGGCGGCAGCAGTACCGGCCTGTCAGTGGCCGGGCTCGGCTCGATTTCGGTGCCTTGGCCAACCGACAAGAACTCACTGGTCAAGGTCGGCGAAGAAACCGTAACCGACCCGGATTTCTACTATCGCCTGTTCGGGCTGATCGAGATGCTGAAAGAGTAAATCGGCAAATACCCTGCGCCGCTAACCGGATTTTCGCGGGGTATCGCCCGGCGTAAAAAACAGGGCTGCGCCGATGGCAATCAGCGCTAGCGGCCACCATTTTCGCATCAGGTTGACGATATCAATTTCCACCAGATCGAGATTGACTGCCAAGGCCAGCGCGCCGATCACGAGCAGCGCAATGGCCGCAAAATTTCCCTTCATTCCTGCTCCTTGATCTTCAGGCGCGCCGGACGCCAACGACGCCATCGACGTCGTGGATCAGCGTCAGCGTCTTCTGCATTTGCTGCAGATTGGTGATTTCGACAGTAAAGCTCATGTGCGCCTTGCCCTGCTTGGACTGGGTATTGACGCCAATAACGTTGAGCTTTTCGCGGGTGAATATTTCTGAAATATCGCGCAGCAAGCCTTGGCGGTCATGGGCATCAACGATGATGTCGGCAGCAAAAACGCCGGTCGTGGTCAGCCCCCAGTCCGTTTCGATGACCCGTTCCGGATGCAATGCGGACAGATTGGCAAAATTGGAGCAATCCATGCGATGGATGGAAATACCCTTGCCACGCGTGATGAAACCCTGGATTTCGTCTGGTGGCGCCGGCTTGCAGCAACGGGCGAGCTGGGTCAGCAGCTTTTCGACGCCAACGATCAGGATGCCCTGATTGCCCTCAACCGGCTTGCTCGGCTTGGTCAGCACTTCATCCGGAAGCTGGGTTTCAGACAGCAAATCGCCGCCTTTGGCCACGGCCTGGAACTGCCGCTGGTTCATATCACCACGCGCCGCAGCGATATAAAGGTCGTCAGCGCGGGCGAAGCCAAGCTTGTGCGACAGTTCCTCGATATTCGCCCCGGTCTGCCCTGCCCGCTGCAATTCCTTGGAAATTATGCTGCGCCCTTCGGACAGCGTTTCTTCCAGCGCCAGGTTGGAGAACCAGCCACGCACCTTGACCCGGGCACTCTTGGTGTGGATGTAACCCTGGCTGGGGTTTAGCCAGTCACGCGACGGACCACCCACCTTGGCGGTAACGATTTCGACTTCCTGACCGGTTTCCAGCGAGGTATTGAGCGGGACCAGATGGCCGGCGATCTTGGCGCCGCGGCAACGGTGTCCGAGGTCGGTATGAACGCGGTAGGCAAAATCGACCGGGGTCGAGCCGGCAGGCAGATCGACCACCTTGCCCTGTGGCGTGATGACGTAGATCGTTTCGTCCAGCGCGGCTTGCTTGTAGTGCTTGACCCAGTCCGAGCTGTCGGCGACTTCGTTCTTCCAGGTCAGCAGCTGGCGCAACCAGGCAATCTTTTCATCGTAGTCGTCTTCGGCATTGCGCTTGCTGCCTTCCTTGTAGCGCCAGTGGGCTGCCACCCCGAGCTCGGCATGCTTGTGCATGTCCCAGGTGCGAATCTGGATTTCCAGGCTGCGCCCGTCCGGACAACGCACGGCCGTATGCAGCGAGCGGTAATAATTGCCCTTGGGATTCGAGATGTAATCATCGAACTCCTTCGGAATTGGAGCCCACAGATTGTGCACGATGCCCAGCGCGGTGTAGCACTCCTTCAAGTCATCGACAATGATGCGCAAGGCGCGCACGTCGTAGACCTCGGAGAACTCGACACTCTTCTTTCGCATCTTGTTCCAGATGCTGTAGATGTGCTTCGGCCGGCCATAGATTTCAGCATTGTTGACGCCAGCCGCCTCCAACTCCCCCCGCACCTTGGCGACGGCATCCACAATGAACTGTTCACGCTCGCTGCGCTTTTCGTCGAGCAATTTGGCCAGTTTCTTGTAGGTATCCGGATGGATAAAGCGGAAGGAGAGATCCTCCAGCTCCCACTTCAATTCCCAGACGCCAAGACGGTTGGCCAGCGGCGAGTAGAGCTCCAGCGTTTCCCGCGCTACCTCGATGCGTAGTTCATCCGGATTGGCAGCATAAAAGCGCAGGGTTTGCGTGCGACTGGCCAGACGCAACAGTACGACACGGATGTCCTCGACCATGGCGAGCAGCATCTTGCGCAGAACCTCGATCTGCGCTTTCATCTCGACCGGATTGACCTCGCCGGCTTCGATGTTGGTCGCGACGAAGCCCTTGGTAATCGGCCGCAAGCGGTTCAGCCGCGAAATGCCATGTACCAGGTGCGCCGCTGGTTTGCCGAAGTGGGTTTCAATATTGGCAATGCCCTGCTCGTCCTGTGCCGGAATGGCAAAGAGCAAGGCGGCAATGCGCGATTCGACATCAAGCTTGAGACCGGCAATGATGACCGCCATGCCCAGCGCATGGGACCAGATGCGTTCGCCGCTGCCCAGCTTCCGGTCACCATAAGTCTGCCACGCGTATTCGACCGCCGATTTGAGGCGATCAGCTTCAGCGGGCTGCAAACCATCGGCGAGCGTAGCCAGGAATTGATCAAAATCGCTCAGTGCAGCGACAGAATGAATAACAGAAACCATAGGCTGAATTATACGGCTGATCCCGTCCGATCGCGGCGGCAGAAATCGGCCTGCAGCCCCGGCTCAACACGCCCTGCCACGCGATAAGGCATAATTCCGCGACCATGAGAAAACTATTCGCCAACCCCTACCTGCTGCTGATCCTGACCGTCCTTTTCTGGTCGGGGAACATGGTGGTAGGCCGTGGTGCGCGTGGTGACATTCCACCGCTGACTTTCTCCTTCTGGCGCTGGTTCATCGCGTTCCTGTTCATCCTGCCATTGGCCTTGCCTCACCTCAAAACGCAATGGCCATTGTTGAAAAAAGGCTGGCGGCCGCTACTGGTCCTTGGGCTACTCGGCGTCGGCGGCTACAACACTTTTGCCTATATCGCGCTGCAGTACACGACGGCGACCAACGCGGCGCTGCTCAACTCGTTCGTCCCAATCGCGACCATCGCCATCTCCTGGGCCTTTCTCGGCAAGCACTTGCGCCGGGCTGAAGCCATCGGCGTATTGATCTCGCTATGCGGCGCGCTGACTATCGTCTCGCGCGGCGATCCGGCTGTGCTGGCCCATCTGAATCTCAATGTTGGCGACGTCTGGATGCTGGTCGCCGTCCTTGACTGGGCAATCTACACGGTGGCGCTGGCCTGGCGTCCGGCCGGCGTGCACCCGATGCTGATGCTCGGCGCCACAACCGTCATCGGGCTTGCCGCAATCGCGCCGGCCTACGCCTGGGAACTGGCGCAAGGCCGGCATATCAACCTCCACCTCGGCTCACTGACTGCGCTGGCCTATGTCGGCATCTTTCCCAGTTTCATCGGCTACATTTTCTACAACAAGGGCGTGGCCGAAATCGGCGCCAGCAAGGCCAGCCTGTTCATCCACTTGATGCCAGTCTTCGGTACCCTGCTCTCCTTCATCTTCCTCGGTGAAGTTCCATTCTGGTATCACTACTTCGGGATCGGCCTGATCTTTACCGGCATCTGGCTCACGATGAAAAGATGAAGGATTGGCTAACCCGCCTGCGCGGCAAGAAGCAAGCGCTCATTCCGGCAGCGCTTTGGTGCAAAACCATCACGTCGCTGCCCTTTCTCGAGGTTCTTACGGTCAACGAGAAAAATGAGCTAAAAACGAAAGTTGAGGCTTTCCTCGCCGAGAAGGAATTCAGCACGGTCGGCAACCTGGACCTGACCGACGAAATCTGCCTCTCCATCGCGGTTCAGGGTTGCTTGCCCATCCTCAAACTCGGTTTGTCCGCTTATCGCGACTGGGTCGGCATCGTTATCTATCCCGATCAATTTGTCGTGCCACGCCACATCCAGGACGAATCCGGCGTCATTCACGAATACGATGACGTGCTCTCCGGCGAGGCGTGGGAAGGTGGCCCGCTGATCATTTCATGGCACGATGTGCAGATGGCTGGCGATGGCTACAACGTGGTCATTCACGAATTTGCCCACAAGCTGGACATGCTGAGCGGCGAAGCGGATGGCATACCGGCGCTTCATTCAGGCATCACGGAAACCGAATGGCATGCCAAGTTTTCTGATGCCTACGATGATTTTTGCCGACGCGTGGACAAAGGCGAAGACACACCGATCGATCCTTACGCCAGTACCGACCCGGCAGAGTTTTTCGCCGTCATGTCGGCGAGTTTCTTTGAAATCCCCGATGTCGTCGCCGGCGAATATCCGGCAATCTACGGCCTGCTTTGCCGCTACTACCTTCAGGATCCACTGGCTCGCCTGACGAACGCGGCCAACGCGTCGAGGACGGCTGCCTCCTGATCGCGGTGTGGCGAGTGACCACATTGAGCTAGCTTCACCAACTCAGTGCCAGGCACTCTCTCGCCAATCACATCAATCTGACGCATCGTCGCATACTCGTCCTGCTCGCCCTGGATGGCGAGCACCGGGCAACGGATTTTCGGCAGATATTCCTCGATATTCCAATCGCGGTAGACCGGTGACAACCAGGTATCGTTCCAGTCGCTGAAGACACGTTCGGTCTGCGCATGGTGGTAGCGCGCCAGCTTTTTCGGCAAATCGGTGGTTTCCCAGGCCACCCTCGCTTCACGAATCCCGGCCAGTGTGACCTCCTCGACAAACTCATGCGGCGCCATCACGGCG
Source organism: Betaproteobacteria bacterium (assembly GCA_016709965.1). Lineage (NCBI taxonomy): Bacteria > Pseudomonadati > Pseudomonadota > Betaproteobacteria > Rhodocyclales > Azonexaceae > Azonexus > Candidatus Azonexus amarohabitans. The sequence continues at coordinate 1,018,878 of JADJLT010000006.1, read as the reverse complement.
ACGGCAACCGGCACCGCCGGATAGGCGCCGGCGAAGATCAGCGCAATGCTGCCACCGTCGCTGTGGCCAATCAGCAGCGGACGCTCAATGCCCAGCGCGGCAATCAACGCTGGCAACATTTCCTCTGCCTCGCGATGCATGTAGCGCGGCGTACGCGGCTCGGCATAGGCATCCGATCCGCCATATCCCGCCCGTGACCAGACAATAAGCCGACATCCGGTTGTTGCCGCCAGTTTTTCCGGAAAATGCCGCCACATGGTGACGCAGCCCAAGCCTTCATGCAGCAGCAAGAGCGTCGGGCGCCCTTCAAGCGTGGCCGGATAATCGCGATATTCGAGCTTCAGCCCATTAACAATAATGTGCTTCATGCGCTCAATAGAAAATTGCGGACCACAGCGATTTGATCCTCGGACTGGAACATCGGCGCATGCCCAACCTTTTCAATTTCGGCCAGTTTTGCCTGTGGACCGCAGGAACCCATTTTTTGCCAGGTATCGCGCGTCAGCAAGTCTGATTCTGCGCCGCGAATGACCAGTGTCGAGCATTTGATCTGTTCGTAAAGTGGCCAGAGATCAACATCCTTGTCGGCAAATGCAGCCCTGAACGGCTCCGCAATCAGCGGGTCGTAACGGAAGGCCCAACGGCCATCTGCGCGCTGCATCACGCTGCTTTCGGTGAGGTGATGCCATTGCGCCTCCGTCAGATTCCCGAACGGCTCGCTGACAAATTTGACGAAAGCCAGCGCCTCGTCAAAGCTTGCCCAATCGGGATTGGCGCCGACATAAGTACCGATGCGATTGAGCGATTCAGCAGTGATCACCGGACCGACATCGTTAAGCACCATTTTCTGGATGGGTGTTCCTTCCTGAGCTGCCAGCGCCATGCCGATCAGGCCGCCCATCGAAGTGCCTACCCAATGCACGGTCGCGACATTTAGACGGGCGATCAGCGTCACCATATCGGCAACGTATAACGGGATGCCGTAAGCGGCCGGGTCGCGCAGATGACTGCTTTGCCCGCGCCCGACAACGTCGGGACAGATCACCCGGTAATGCGCCGACATCGCTTCGGCCAGCGCGTCAAAATCGCGGCCATTGCGCGTCAGGCCATGAACGCAGACCAGCACGCGAGGATTATCACGGGCACCCCACTCCGTATAAGCCATCCGGTGCAGGCCTGAAGGCCCGATACATTGAACAGATTGTTGTTTGAATTTCATATCGTTCTCTCCTCCCTGCAAATGTATCACTGCTCGAACCAATAACGACGACGTTCATGCCGCCATCCTGAAACGCCAACACCGTTTGCACCCAGCACAACGCTGGCAGCGCCATCGAGATCGGTACGCCAGATCTTTGCCCCCATCGCCTCGTAGCGTGCCAGCACCTCTGCCTTGGGATGCCCGAAGCGACTGCGATACCCCACCGGGATGACCGTCACCGGCGCATTGACCGCCTGCAGGAAAGGCAAGGTGGATGACGTCTTCGAACCATGATGCGGCATTAACAAGACATCCGCCTTCAAACCACCCGGATAGCGCTGAAGCAGAGCTGCCTCGTCGGGCGCCTCGATGTCCGAGGTCAACAACATGCGGCGCCCGCCAGCTTCGACCATCAAAACACAGGAAACGTGATTCGGCTTGGCATCAACTGCGTAGCCATCAGCCGAAGGATGCATGACTTCGAAAGCCACACCGTCCCACATCCAGCGCTGGCCGGCTATACAGCGTTGTCCGGCCAAACCGGCAACCGATGACCGTACTTCATCGACCGCCAGCGCCGCCTGAACAGAGGACGTACCGCCGGAATGGTCGGTATCACGGTGTGTCACCATCAACATGTCGACATGACTGATCCCCAAGGCTCGCAAATAAGGAACAACCACCCGCTGGCCGGCATCCGACTCAGCGCTATAAAGCGGACCGGGATCGTAGATCAGCGTATGTTCGCGCGTCCGCACGACACTGGCCAGCCCCTGGCCGACATCCAGGATGTCAATCCAAGCATCGCCCTCGGGCGGCTTTTGTATTGGCCAGAACAGCGCCGGAAAAAGCAGCACTGCGCCCAGCCCGCGACCCGGCACACCACGCGGCAACAAACAGACGGCTACGCCTATACCCGCCACCATCCCCGCCCAAAGAGGCGGTGCCGGCGCCAGCCAGACTGGCCAGGTCGCGCACCAGTCGAGGAATACCATCAACCAGGCCATGACCTGATGGGCCAAAGCCAAAATTGGCCACCACGGCAGCACCGCCCCCAGCAAGGCAAGCGGCGTCACAATGAAGCTGATGACCGGTATGGCCACCGCATTAGCCAACGGCGAGACCAATGAAAACTGCTGGAAGACCATCAGCAATATCGGCAACGAGGCCAGCGTCGCAGCCCACTGCACCACCCCCCAGGCGCGAATACGCCCTGCCCAGCCCTGCCGCTCGCCCACCGAGGCTGCGCCGATATACAACAAGGCGGCCACCGCGCCAAATGACAACCAAAAGCCGGCTGCCAGTACCGCCCATGGATCAATGAGCAAAACCGTCAGCAAAGCCAGTGCCAACACCCGGCTGGGCGCAATGATGCGCCCTGACAGCAGGGCCGCCGCCGCTACCAGCAACATGTAAAGCGTACGCTGGGCGGGCACGGCAAACCCGGCCAGCAGCGAATAAGCCAGCGCCCCGAAGCACGCAGCCAGCAAGCTAGCCTTTTGCGCTGGCAGGCGCAGCGCCAACGTCGGAACCCGCCGCCAGCCAAACGACACCAGCCAGCCGAACAGCGCCGCCACCATCGTCACGTGAAGCCCGGAAATCGACATGAGATGAGTCGTTCCGGTACGGTTGAAAGTGGTCCACAATTCACCCTGAATCGCCTTCTGATCACCAATCGTGAGCGCCACCAACACGCCCGCCCAGGGATAGATCTCTTCCGGCAGGATGCGGGCGAACGAGGCACGGATGGCAAAGCGCAGCCGCTCAATGGCGTAATCCGGCCGCCAGACCATCTCGGCGATACGCTGCGGCGGATTCTGCCGAATGTAGCCGGTGGCCCGAATATCCCGCTCCAGCAGCCAGGCTTCATAATCGAAGCCACCGGGATTGGCATTGCCATGCGGGCGCTTCAGGCGAACGGTGAAGCGCCACATTTCACCGGGGCGAACCGGCAGACGCTCGAATTGCTCACCATCGCGCCGCCCCTGATACCAGGACAGCATAATGTGCTCGGGAATAGCGGCTGCTACGGTCAACCGGGTTTTTACGTCAAATTCGAAACGTGTGCCGTTGCTGAAATCCTGCGGCAATCCCGCAATGACACCAATCACTTCAACATCGCGCCCTTCCCAGTCGGCACCGAGCTGGTCAGCCAGCCGAATCTCCGCCCGCCAGCTTGCCCAGGCAACCCCCAGGGCCAGACAACCGACCATCACCATCAGGCGCACCGGCCAGTTCGACCAGCACAGGCGCGGCACGCACAAAATCAGGCCACCAACGGCCAATGGCGCCCAAGCATGCAGTTCCGGCTGCATCTGCAAACCCAGCACACCAGCAGCGAAAGCGAGAATATTCAGGCGCATGCTGCAATAATACGAGGATGCGCCGGCACCTGAAAAAATACCTGCCTGATCACGAGACGATACGCAACAACCCCTGGTTGAAGCCATTCGAATCGTCGTTGCTGCACCCCAGACTATGGCATTTGAATCGCCACTCGGCAGCCGGTGCAGTTGCCGCCGGCTTGTTCTGCGGGCTGATTCCCGGACCGCTGCAGATGCTGGGGGCGGCCATCTGTGCGCTGGTTTTTCGGGTCAATTTACCGCTGGCTGTTTTTGTGACGCTATATACCAACCCGTTCACCATCGTGCCACTCTACATTGTTGCTTACCAGATTGGCCGCTTCGCCATCGGAGAAAGCAACGGCTTTGTCGCGCCCCCTGATTTTAACGCCAGCGATTTGATCGGCTGGACAACCGCCATGCAGGGCTGGATGCTGGCAGCAGCCAAGCCGCTGGGCATCGGACTTGTTCTGCTCGCCAGCGGCTTGGCTGTAGTGGGTTACATCGCCACGCGTGCAGCGTGGCGTGCTTATTTGATCGCGGCCTGGCGGCGGCGAAAATCAGTCAGGTCCTGAAGCGGGCGATAGCGCTATTGAGCGCATGGGCCAATGTGCGCAACGTATCGGAGGTGGCTGCATTTCCGGAGGCAGCAGCATTGTTCTCCTCTGCCATCTGGGCAATGCGCTCGACATTCTGGGCGATTTCGGTGCTTGCCGCCGCTTGCTCACGCAAGGACACGGTAATTTCCGAAACAGCATCCAGCACCTGACGCGATTGCGCCTGCACCTTGGCAATTGCTTCACCCGCCAATTGGGCTTGTTCGACACCAGCAGAAACCCGTTCGACCCCCTGCTTCATGCTGGAGACGGCAGTCGCCGTACCCGTCTGAACCGCCAGAATCATTTCAGAAATCTCGTGCGTCGACTTGGCAGTCCGCTCCGCCAGCTTTCTGACCTCATCGGCAACGACGGCAAAACCGCGGCCAGACTCGCCCGCGCGTGCCGCTTCAATCGCAGCATTCAGGGCCAGGAGGTTGGTCTGATCGGCAATGTCCTTGATAGTGCCAACGATGGCCGAAATCTGCTCGGACTGTTTGCCAAGTGCCTCGACAGCCACCGCTGACTGGTTGACGGTATCGGCAATCCCCTGAATCTCGTTAACCACTGCTTGAACGATACGTCCACCCTGCGCCGCAACCTGGTCGGATTCGCGTGAATAGTTCTGCGCGTCCTGCGCATTGCGCGAAATATGGTCCACACCGACCGTCATCTGCTCAACCGCTGCTGCCATGCTGGATGCCGAATCGCTTTGCGTTGCTGTGCTGACAGAAATCTGCTGACTCGACGTTGCCAATTGTTCCGCCGCCACATTCAGTTCTCGAACATCGCCCTTAATGCCACCGAGCAATTTTCGAAATGCCAGGGCCATGCCATTGAAGTCTTTGCCAGCTGAATGCAGTTCATCGGCACCATGCGTATCAAACTCGGCCGTCAGATCACCATCGGCCAGTCGACGAGCCCCGGAAGAGAAATCTTCAACGCTGTTCATGACCGAATAATAAGTACCCAAGCCAAGGTAGCCGACGACCAATGCGATCAGTATCGATATGCCAACTTCAAACATCAGCACCTTGCGTGCCTTGTCCACACGCCCCTGCAATTGCTGCTCAAATTGAGGAATCAGCGTATCGAACATGACCTTGTAGCCCAGATCGATTTCCTGGGTGGTCAGCGCAAAATAGTCCTGCGGGTTCGTTACAAATTTTTCACTGAGAATATCGTCGCGCACCAGCGCAAAAATCTTCTCGGCACCATCGGAAAACTCTTTGGTTGGTCCAGACAATGCTTCTTGAAGGTAGGGAGCAAAGCGAATCACCTTTTCCACATTGATATTCTGAGCTTTCAGCGTCCCATCCATCTGCGCGATGGTTGATGCCATTTCAATTCGTTGCGCCTGCGAAATCTCTTTCTTGGTCAATAGCGCCGTACCCCTGGCACGCGTGATGCCCATCTGCTCAAGCATGGCCGGCATCTTGGTGACCATCGTATCCATGAAGTAATACGTATCCATCACCGGATCAAGCGTCAACTCGGTATCGTCAGCGACGTCGACCATGAACTGCAGCACTTTGGTGAGCATGGCGGTGTGCCGTTTGACGTTGTCTGGTTGAGACCATGCCAGCCCCTGGCCTTGAATGTCGCTCCATTCCTGCCGAATACTCTTCCAGGTCGCTGCTTCACGCAATTTGGTCGAGAGGGCGGCATCGGCAGCGACCAATGCGTCGCTGACCTCCTTTTCCTTGGCCGCCCGCTTGTCCTTCATTGCTTCATTTCCGCTCAACACGCCGGCTGACAAGCCGCGATGCTGCTGCATTACGCGGGCAACCTGATTGATCGGCTTGAGCATCTGCAAACCTGCCTGTTCATTGCGAGCCGACTCAATATCCCGATTCAACGAAGAGTAGACCGAAGAGAGCAGGACGAGAATGACCAGCGTTACCGCACCCCCTATCAACAGGAATTTCGTGTTGTAGCGAATGCGGTTCATCAGGGCGACAGCGGGAGAAAAGAGTGCTTGCATTAGAAAATGTCCTCGGCAGGAACCACATATATCGTAGTTATTACTAACAGTATTTTTGTCTAATCTAACACTTATTTGCTTGTTTTCAAAAACCGCCGTCATTCAAATTGAGTACCCGATCGGCCTTGGCGGCCAGTCGCTGGTCATGTGTGACCACGATAAGACTGGCCTGCTGCAAGCGAACCCGTTCAATCAACAAGCCAAACACCACCGATGCCGTATGGCTATCGAGATTGCCAGTCGGTTCGTCCGCCAGCAGACAGGACGGATCACTGACTAGCGCCCGGGCAATGGCCGCCCGCTGACGCTCGCCCCCGGATAGCTCGCCAGGACGATGTTCCAGACGGTGCCCGAGCCCGACAGCCGTCAGGATCCCGCTCGCCGTGTCGAGTGCTTCCTGCCGATCCATGCGACGAATCAACAAAGGCATGGCCACATTTTCCAGCGCCGAAAACTCCGCGAGCAGGTGATGGAATTGATAGACAAAACCGAGGTGCCGGTTTCGCCAATCTCCGCGGCCAACTTCTCCCAGCGACGAGAAATCCTTGCCCATCAGGGTTACGTCGCCCGCCGTTGGCGTATCTAGTCCGCCAAGCAGATGCAGCAAGGTGCTCTTTCCGGAGCCAGAAGCACCGACAATCGCGACTGTCTCCCCCGGCTGCACAATCAGATCGATACCCGACAGCACTGGCACGTCCAACCCACCGCCACGGAATACCTTGGAAACCCCGCGCGCAATCAGAATTGGCTCACTCATAGCGCAACGCCTCCGCCGGATTGACCCTCGACGCCCGCCAGCTCGGATACAGCGTGGCCAAAAGCGCAAGCACGAATGCGATCAGCGTGACCCCCCAGACATCGCCCCATTGCAATTCGGAGGGCAGATCGGAGATGTAATAGATTTCCTTCGACAGGAAATGGACGCCAAGCATTTTTTCGATAAAAGGCACCACAACATCGATATTCAGCGCCAGCAGCACGCCACCAACAATGCCCAACCCAAGCCCGATAAAGCCAACCAGCGCCCCCTGCACGACGAAGATCCCCATGATCGACAAGGGCCGCGCTCCCAGTGTGCGCAGGATGGCAATATCGGCCTGCTTGTCGGTCACAGCCATAACCAGCGTAGACACGAGGTTGAAAGCCGCGACGGCAACGATGAGGGACAGGATGATGAACATCATGTTCTTCTCGATCTGCACGGCGCGAAAGAAATTGGCATGGCTCTTTGTCCAGTCGCTCAGATAGGCATCTGCATCAACGTAACGAACCAGCTCACGGGCAATACGTGGCGCCTGAAAGAGGTCATCCACTTTCAGCCGCACACCCGTCACACGATCATCCATCTGGTAAAGTTTTTGCGCATCCTCCAGATTGATCAGAGCCAGCCCCGAGTCGTATTCATACATGCCTACCTCGAAGATACCGACCACCTTGAAGGACTTCAATCGCGGTACGACACCCGCTGGCGTTACCGTGCCCTGTGGCGCGATCAAGGTCACCTTGTCGCCGGTAAAAACACGTAGCGAACGTGCCAGATCTGCTCCGAGCACGATCCCGAATTCACCTGGCCGCAGATCGTCCAGACTGCCGCTCTGAATGGTCTTGCGAAAATCGGCGACACGATCCTCCTGTTCCGGCAGGATGCCGCGAATAATCGCGCCCTTGACCACGCCATCGACGGTAAACATCCCCTGCGACTGAACGAAAGGCGCGCTGGCCTTGACTTCGGGGTGCTTCATCGCCTGCTCGGCAACCAGCGTCCAGTTGGGCAACTCACCGTTGATGCCGGTGATCTGGATGTGCGAGGCGACGCCAAGAATGCGCGTCCGCAATTCCTTCTGAAAGCCGTTCATCACCGACAATACGACAATCAGCGCGGCAACGCCGAGCCCGATGCCTAGCATCGAGATCAGCGAAATGAATGAAATGAAGTGGTTACGTTTTTTGGCGCGCGTGTAGCGCAAGCCAATCAACAGTTCGTAGGGCAATGCCATTCGGATAACACCGGGCGTCGAAAGACGCTATGGTACACTTTTCCATCACAACTCCCCTGCCTGCCGCCCGTGCGCCTTACCCTGCTTGTCCCCGAACTGATCTGGCCTGAGCCAAATGACCAACTAACGCTCGGGAAATTTTCCGAACCGGGCTTTGAATGGCTGGCCGCCCACAGCACCTTTGAGCGCCAGTCGCGGCGCCCCTTTGAAACCGCCCTTGCCCAGCAATTCGGCCTCGACGATGCCCCTTTCGGGCCCTTGCGTCTGCTCGGCGAAGCCGCAGCGCAACACCCCGGCGATGCTCATTGGCTATGTGCCGACCCGGTACACCTGCGCTTTCACCACGAAAGAATCATCCTCGCCGATGCCGGCGCCTTCGATCTGGAGATCGATGAGGCGCAGGCAATCACCACATCCCTCAACAAGGAATTCGCCGATATCGGCCAATTTCATGTCGCCACCTCCCGTCGCTGGTATTTGAAACTGAATACTGCGGTCAACCACAATGCCGAGCCAATTTCGAAAATTGCCGGGCGGCGCATTGATGGCGAACTCACCGATAAAAATGGCCCGCTGACTCGTTGGCTCAACGAAGTTCAAATGGTCCTGCATGGCCACTCGGTCAACGAGCAGCGCCAGGCTGCAGGCAAGCCAGCCGTCAACAGCGTCTGGCTATGGGGTGGCGGCGCAATGCCGGCCCTGGAGAAGCCGGCTTACGGCACAATCTGGACTAACAACCCGCTGGCAACCGGCTTCGCGCTGGCCAGCGACACCCCGACAAAGCCGTGCCCGTCCAGCCTCGCCGACCTGCTTAGGAAGACCACTGACAGTGGCCACGACCTGGTTGTTCTCGATAGCCTGCTCCCACCGGTGCTTTATGAAGACGGCCCAGGCTGGCGCGCCGCCGCGCAGCAGATGGACAACGACTGGTTCGCACGGTTGCGGGCCGCACTGGGCAGTCAGGTTGAAACATTGACGATTGTCGCCCCAACCATCTACGGCCAACTCACCTGGACGCTAAACAGCAAGGATCGCTGGAAATTCTGGCGCAAACCTCGTCTGCTTGTGACGTTGGCCAAAGCGCTGGCCGAAGGAACGCCCTCGTGACCAATATCACCACGCGCAGCGCTCCACCCCGCGTTGTCTGGCAACTCGAACAACAGGGCCTGCATCCGCTGCTCGCCCGGCTCTACGCGGCGCGCGGCATCAAGGACAAGTCCGAGCTCGACTACGAACTGAAGTCGCTGATCCCGCCGACCGCCCTGACCAATGCCTCGGAAGCGGCCCACCTGCTGGCCGACGCCATCGAGGCCGAGGCGAAGATGCTCATCATCGGCGACTACGACTGCGACGGCGCCACTGCCACGGCCGTCGGCATGCGCGCCCTGAAGTCGCTCGGCGCCGATGTCAATTTCCTGCTGCCCGACCGCTTCAAGCTCGGTTATGGGCTGTCGCCGGAAATCGTCGATGTCGCCGCGCAGCAGTCGCCCGACCTCATCATCACCGTCGATAACGGCATCGCCAGCCTCGAAGGCGTCGCCCGCGCCCAGCAGCACGGCATCGCCACGCTGATCACCGACCACCACCTGCCGGCCGAAACGCTGCCCGATGCCGATTGCATCGTCAATCCCAACCAGCCCGGCTGTGATTTCCCGTCCAAATGCATTGCCGGCGTCGGCGTCATGTTCTACGTCATGCTCGCCCTGCGCGCCGAACTGCGCGAACGCGGTTATTTTGCCGAGCGCCCGGAACCCAACTTCGCCAGCCTGCTCGACCTCGTCGCGCTGGGCACCGTTGCCGACGTCGTCAAGCTCGACCGAAACAACCGCATCCTCGTCAGCCAGGGGCTGAAGCGCATGCGCGCCGGCCAGATGCAGGTCGGCATCGCCGCCCTGTTCAAAGCCGCCGGCCGCGACCCGAAAAAGGCGACGGCGATGGATCTCGGCTTCATCGTAGGCCCCCGCCTCAATGCCGCCGGCCGTCTGGCCGATATGCGCCTCGGCGTCGAATGCCTGCTCACCGACGACCCCAGCCGCGCCCTGCAAATTGCCCAGGAACTCGACACCCTCAACCGCGAACGCCGCGAAATCGAATCCGGCATGCAGGAACAGGCGCTGATCCTGCTCGAATCGCTCGACGCCAACGACGCCACGGCTGGCATCGCGCTCTTCGACGAAAGCTGGCACGAAGGCGTCGTCGGCATCCTCGCCTCGCGCATCAAGGACAAGCTGCATCGCCCGGTCTTCGCCTTCGCGCCCGGCGAAGGTGGCATCGTCAAAGGCTCTGGCCGTTCGATCCCCGGCCTGCACCTGCGCGACGCGCTCGACCTCGTCGCCAAACGCGCCCCCGGCCTGCTCATCCGCTTCGGCGGCCACGCCATGGCGGCCGGTGCCACGGTCAACGCCGAAAACTTCGACAAATTCAAGGAATTGTTCGCGCAAGTTGCCGGCGAGCTGCTTGCCCCAGCCGATCTGACCCGCACGCTGGAAACCGACGGCAACCTCGAAGGCAGCTACATTTCCCTGGCCACCGCCCGCCTGCTCGAAAACGAAATCTGGGGACAGGGCTTCCCGGCACCGCTGTTCATGGACGAATTCGACGTCGAACAACAGCGCGTGCTCAAGGACAAACACCTCAAGCTCCGTCTGCGCAAAGGCGATACCCGCATCGACGCCATCCAGTTCAACTTCAGCGCCCAACCCGGCAACCGCACCCGCCTCGCCTATCGGCTGACCATCAACGAATACATGGGCGTCGAAAGCCCTCAGTTAATGGTGGAACATCTTGAGGGCATGCCGTAGCACCACTCACTTGGCAAAGACGATCTTGCGCTTTTCGTCCACTTTGCCCAGATAGTAGGCGCCACCCTCGCCCTTGAGAATGGTGGCACACCATGTTTCGTGGTTCGTTTTCCAGTCCACGTCGAAGCAGTACTTGCCTTCCTCGTTCACCTTCCAGGCTCCTGCCTTGCCAGCGGTCGCAGAGCCAGTTCCGTTGCCGAATACCTTGAAGTTGGTGGTCGCATATAACGTACCGTCCGGCTCGTTCGTCCAGTGGCGCTCGCTCCCACCTGAGTTGATGTGCGTCACCTTGCTACCCGGCAGGAAAGCCAGCAATTCCTCCCGGCTCATTTTGACCGCAGCATCCTGCGCTATTGCATTCATTGCGACAATGCTTCCAAGGACTGCAAATGCAAGTTTCGACATGGCATTTCCCTCCAAAAAAACTGCTTCAACATGACATTCGGGACCGCAAAATCACGGAATCGTTCTCGATATTATGCCTATCGAAAGCCAATGAGCAGGGAGATGCTCATGCGGCATCAATTCACGATTGCTACGGTCGACCGGAAAAACAGGTCAATATCGAAATATCGTTGAGCGGATGCCAGATCGGATCGAAAGCTATATTCGAGCGGCGCAGTTTTGCCGGAAGCTGAAATTCAGCTGTCAGACTTTGGAAAGTCCTTGAGACAATAATGTCCAGATGGATTGCTGGTATCGCTAGAGCACAGTGGGCAATTGTCAGACGCCTCCTTCAAGCCAAGGTGCGTTCGCAGCTGCGGCTTGCTTATTGCCGAACCGTTATCGCTGAAATAGACAATCTCTCAGTCAGGGTCGTCGCAGAAGAAATCGCGATGGACTCTCGATTGCCAAGCCCAAGCATCCGTGATGTGATGGGTGTTGGTTCGCGCCGCAACTTCGGAGCATTCCGTCCCATTGCCCGGACAGCACCGCTTTTTCGGCTGGTTACTATCGCAACTGGAGGAAGAACAGCAATCGCTCATAGCCCGTTCTGCGAGAATTGACCATGGGGCGTATTTCCCGCCATCTCGCTGGAACGACTAAGGCCCGCCTCTGGCCGGCCGAACATCGCCATTCAATCCATCAATACCGAACCCCGGCCGGCGGCGTAAAGGAATTGATTGCATGCAGGTAGGACGCACGCGCGAAGGCGCTGGGGTTAGGCGAATTCTGCTGGCTCATCGAGCCTTTCATTTGTGCGACCGAGGTGTATTCGCGCTCGGCGAGCCAATCGGTCATGCCTTGCAGAACATCGCTGAGCGCTTGCGGGCCGCGTTTGAGCAGGGCACTGGCCATGTGCACGACGTCGGCGCCGGCAAGCAACATTTTGAGGGCATCGGCTGCCGTGTGTACGCCGCCGGTGGCGGCCAGGGACAGCTTCGTGCTGCCGCGCAGGATGGCGATCCAGCGCATGGCGAGCAGGGTATCGGCCGAGGACGACAGTTGCACACGGTCGACCACGCTCAGCGTATCCAGATCGATATCGGGCTGGAAGAAGCGGTTGAACATCGAGATGCCCGCCGCGCCAGCCGCATCAAGCTGCTGGACGAAATGCGGCAGCGATGAAAAGAAGGGCGAGAGTTTCATGCTGACCGGGATCGTCACTGCCGTCTTCAATTCCTTGAGCAGGGCAACGTGGTGGTCTTCGATGGCTTCGCAGGAAACCTTCGGGTCGCTTGGCATGTACCAGGCGTTGAGTTCGAGCGCATCGGCGCCGGCAGCCTGCATTTCCTTGCCCAGCTCAACCCAGCCGCTCAGTGACGAGCCGTTCAGGCTGGCGACGACCGGAATGGCAAGGCGTGACTTGAGGCGCTGAATCTGTTCGAGATAGGTGTCGAGCCGGCTTTGGTAGTCGTGGCCGAAAGGCAGGTGACCGATGGCTTCGCCGAAGGTGTCCGGGTGAACCAGAAAGCGGTCGATCATCTGCTCGTCGTGCCGTACATCTTCCTCGAACAGCGAATGCATGACGATGGCGGCAGCACCGGCATCTTCAAGATGCAGGATGGCATCGAGGTCGTGGCTGAGCGGCGTCGACGACGGAACCAGCGGGTTCTTGAGGTGCAGGCCAAGGTAGGTTGTAGACAGATCAGACATTGGGCTCTTCCTTCTTTTCTGCAGCCGCCTGGGCCTTCTGGGTTATGGCGGTTTCCGGCAGCATCATTTCCGACAATTCAATATATTCCTGATGGCGCGTTCGGGCATCCTTGCCGGCTTGCGCCATGAAATGCACCGAGGCATCGGGTTTCAGGCGTTCAAGAATCGTGAAGCGCGCTTCGTTGCGAGCGAAATCGCTGAACGGAATGCTTGGCGCGGCGCTGTCGACCGTCAGCGGGTTTTCACCCTGCAGACGCCGGCGCGGGTCGTAGCGTAGCAACGGCCAATGACCGGATTTCACGGCCAGATCCTGCTGGCGATGGTTGTTCGACATATCGACGCCATGCGCGATACACGGGCTGTAGGCGATGATGATCGAGACGCCGGGGTAGCTTTCGGCATCGAGGAAGGCCTTCAGCGTATGAACATCCTTGGCGCCGTAGGCCACCTGCGCGACGTAGACGTTTTCGTAGTCCATGGCGATGCGCGCCAGATCCTTCTTGCGGTTCGGCTGGCCGCCGGCCGCGAACTTGGCGACGGCGCCGCGCGGCGTGGCCTTGGAATTCTGGCCGCCGGTATTGGAATAGACCTCGGTATCCAGCACGAGAATATTGACGTCCTCGCCCGACGACAGCACGTGGTCGAGGCCGCCGAACCCGATGTCGTAGGCCCAGCCGTCACCGCCGATGATCCACACGCTGCGCCGGATCAGGTATTCGGCGACGGCGGCCAGCTGATCGGCAGCCGGCGTGGCAATGGACGAAAGCTTGGCGAGAAGCTGTGAAACCCGTTCCCGTTGCTCCTGAATGCCAGCCTCAGTTGTCTGGTCAGCGTGGAGCAGCGCCTGAACCTGGGCGTCGCCGATCTCCAGCGCCATGGCGCGCAGTTGCACGCGTGCCGTCTCGGCCAGCTGATTGGTGGCGAGTCGCATGCCGAGGCCGAACTCGGCGTTGTCCTCGAACAGCGAATTGCTCCAGGCCGGGCCGCGGCCGTTGGCATCGGTGGTGTAAGGGGTGGTCGGCAGATTGCCGCCATAGATCGACGAGCAGCCCGTGGCGTTGGCCACCAGCATGCGGTCGCCGAAGAGCTGCGTCGCAAGCTTGATATACGGCGTTTCGCCGCAACCGACGCAGGCACCTGAGAATTCGAACATCGGCTGCAACAGCATCGAGCCGGGGATCGTGTTGCGCTTGGCGACGGTGCGGTCGTAATCGGGCAGCTTCAGGAAGAAGTCCCAGTTCTCGGCTTCCGGTGCGCGCAACGGCGGTTGTTCCGCCATATTCAGTGCCTTGCGCGAGACATTGGACTTGTCGCGGATCGGGCAAACCTCGACGCATAACGTACAACCCGTGCAATCCTCAGGCGCCACCTGGTAACTCATCTTCCAGCCGGCCGGGTAATCCTTGCTGCGGATCGCCATGGTCTTGAAGGTGGCCGGCGCCGATTCAGCCAGCTCTGGCGAGAAGGCCTTGGCGCGGATGGCGGAGTGCGGGCAGACGAAAACGCACTTGCCGCACTGCGTGCACAAGTCGGTTTCGAGGACCGGGATCTGCAACGCAAGATTGCGCTTTTCGTATTTGGCCGTGCCGGTCGGGAAGGTGCCGTCGACGGGGAATACGGACACCGGCAGGCTGTCGCCCTTGCCCGCGATCATCGGCAGCGTGAACTTGCGGATGAATTCGGAGGCCTGCTGGGCCGTGCGCTGGCTGACGCGGATGTCGCCTGCGGAGAGTTCCGCCGGCACCGGCACTTCATGCAGGCAGGCCAGCGTCTTGTCGATGGCCCGGTAGTTCAGTTCGGCGATGCGCCGACCCTTGCGGCCATAGGTTTTCTCGACAGCGTGCTTGATAGCGGCGATGGCTTCGTCCTGCGGCAGGATGCCGGAAATGGCGAAGAAGCAGGTCTGCATGACCGTGTTGATGCGCCGGCCCATGTCGGCCTCCAGCGCCACCTGGTAGGCGTCGATAACGTGGAAATGAATGCGCTTTGCCACCATCTGCTGCTGCATCACGCCGGGCAAACTGGCCCAAACCTTGTCAGCGGGGACCGGTGTATTCAACAGGAAGACCGCGCCGGGCGCCGCGTGGGCCAGCAAGTCGTGCGTTTCCAGGAACAGCGGCTGATGGCAGGCGATGAACTTGGCATCGCCCTCGCCGGTCAGGTAGGTCGAGCGGATCGGCTGCGGCCCGAAACGCAAGTGCGACACGGTCATTGCCCCGGATTTTTTTGAGTCGTAGACGAAATAGCCTTGGGCGTAGAGATCGGTTTCGTCGCCAATGATCTTGATCGAATTCTTGTTGGCCGACACGGTACCATCCGACCCCAAGCCATAGAACACGGCGCCGAAAGTCTCGCGCACGGCATCGGTGCGGAAGGCCGGATCGTACGGCAGCGACAAATGCGTCACGTCGTCGTTGATGCCCACGGTGAAGCGGCGTTTTGGCAGTGCTGCGGTCAACCCGGAAAAAACAGCAAAAACCATAGCCGGATTGAACTCCTTGGACGCCAGCCCATAACGTCCGCCAATGACCTTGGGCAACGTGGCGAAGCGCGGCGACTCGCTGGCGGCATTTTCAGCCAGGGACACCAGCACATCCTTGAACAGTGGTTCACCGTCGGCCCCCGGCTCCTTGCAGCGATCAAGCACGGCAATCGCTTTGGTCGTGACGGGCAGTGCGGCCAGTAGCGCGTCCGGCGCCCATGGCCGATAGAGGCGAACCTTGAGCAGGCCGACCTTCTCGCCCTGACGGTTCATGTGCTCCACGGTTTCCTGCACGGTTTCTGCACCGGATCCCATGAGAATGATGACGCGCTCGGCATCGGGGGCACCGACGTAATCAAACAGTTGGTAGCGGCGTCCGGTCGCTGCGCCGAAGTCATCCATGACCTGCTGGACGATGCCCGGGAAGGCATCGAACCACGGATTCTGCGCTTCGCGGGCTTGGAAGAAAACATCGGGATTTTGCGACGTTCCGCGCAGCACCGGGTGCTCCGGGGACAAAGAACGTTGCCGCTGCGTGGCGATCAGCGCCTGCGGCAACATTTTGCGCAACACATCGTCATCGACCGACGTAATCTTCGCCACCTCATGCGACGTCCGGAAGCCGTCAAAGAAATGCAGCACCGGCAGGCGTCCGGCCAATGTGGATGCCGAGGCAATCGCTGCCATGTCTTGCGCTTCCTGGACCGAATTGGAAGCCAGCAGCGCGAAGCCGGTACCGCGCGTCGCCATCACGTCGGAATGATCGCCGAAGATCGAGAGCGCATGGGTGGCCAACGCGCGCGCGGCCACGTGGAAAACTGTCGGCGTCAATTCGCCGGCAATCTTGTACATATTGGGAATCATCAGCAGCAGGCCTTGCGACGCCGTAAAGGTTGTCGCCAGCGAGCCGGCCTGCAAGGCGCCGTGTACAGTGCCGGCGGCACCACCTTCGGACTGCAGCTCGACGACGCGGGGAACGCATCCCCAGACATTCGTCTTGCCTTGCGCCGCCCATTCATCGGACAGCTCGCCCATGCCGGACGATGGTGTGATCGGGTAAATGGCGATCACTTCGGAAACGCGGTAAGCCACGTTGGCGACGGCTTCATTGCCGTCGATGGTCAGCATATTGTTCATGTTCAGTCCTGCCCTGAAAATGTGTGCCGCCCATGGAGATATATACTTCTCTCTATTTTTGCTGCGGCGCAACAACTCGATTCTACCCCCACAAAGAGGGCATTCAAGCGATCTTCAACGGAAATAAAGACAAAAAACCATGACAAATGTCGTGGATATCGGCCATTAATGATGAAACTTTGATATTGATCAATTGTTGCCCCTTATCGCCAAAACGATGCTGCGGCCAATCTGACGGCGATGACATTGAGCGTTAGTTTATTTTTGACCGTAAATACTCGTCGACCGCAGCACTCGGCAACGGACGTGAAAAAAGGTAACCCTGAAATTCGTTGCAACCACACAAGGCGAGAATCTCCTTTTCGGGCTCGGTTTCAACGCCTTCGGCAACAATGTGCAGGTTCAAGGCCTTGCCGATAAAGATAATGGCATGAGGAATCGCCATCTCGGTCCCGCCCTTGTCGCACCCAGAGACAAATGATCGATCGATTTTCAGGGTATCAATGGGTAATCGCTGCAAGTAACTCAATGAAGAATAGCCGGTCCCGAAATCGTCAACGGCGATTCGCACGCCAAGCTCCTTGATCGATTGCAGCATGCGTATGGTTTGTTCGACATCGCCCATGATCATGCTCTCGGTGATCTCCAACTCCAGACACTCCGGGTTCAGACCCGATACCGCCAGCGCATCGGCAACCAGGGCGAGCAAGCCCGGTTCGCGTAACTGGCGGGCGGAGAGATTCACGGCCACACTCAGCGCGTTGCCATTAACCATCGGCCATTGAGCCGCGGTTTTGCATGCCGCATAAAGGACCTGTTCGCCAATGGCGAGAATTTGTCCTGTTTCCTCCGCCAGCGGAATGAAGCGGTCAGGTGTCACCATGCCCCGTACACCACTGTGCCATCGAACCAGTGCCTCGAAACCCCTAACCACGCCATCGGTATCAACCTTCGGCTGATAGACCACGCCCAGTTCGCTGTTTTCAATCGCGTAACGCAGGTCCGTCTCAAGCGCAAAGCGTTCTTGCGCCTGCTTATTCAACTCATCGGTGTAAAAGCGGAACTGCCCCTTGCCACACTCCTTGGCAAAATACATGGCCATATCAGCCACGCGCAACAAACCATCCAGATCCTCTGCATCATCCGGAAACAGACTGACCCCGATGCTGCAATCGCTGCGTACGGCATGACCGGCCAGCGATATAGGCTCCCTGATCGCTCCCTGAACGCGTTCAAGCAGTTGGGTCGTATCGTCAATCGTTGTTTGATCGCCCATGATCAGCACAAACTCGTCACCACCGTAGCGGACCACGGTGTCTACATCCCGCACCGCCGAGGTCAGTCGTTGGGAAATTTCAATCAGCAACAAATCTCCGGCGGCATGACCGAGGCTATCGTTGATCACTTTGAAATTGTCCAGATCGACAAAAGCGAGCGCCACTTTGTTGCCCTGTCGCCGGGCCCGCCGTACAGCCTGCTCCAGGCGATCATTGAGCAGATTGCGATTGGGCAGCGCGGTCAGCGGATCATGCGTTGCCTGATGTTGCAGAATCTTCTGATAACGATGGCGCTCGGTAATGTCCTCGACCGTTCCCTCGTAGTAAAGCAGACTGCCATCGGACGAACGGACGGCATGTGCGTTTTCGGCAATCCAGATCCGGCTGCCATCATGGCAAATGATTTCTGATTCGAAGTCCGTCACCCGGCCATCACGGAGGACCAGACGCTTGAAATCCGCCCGGCGCCGCGGGTCGGAATACAGCCCGTTGGAAATATCCGCCAGGCTGCTGATCAGCGCCTCCGGCGTCGGATAACCGTACAAGGTTGCCAGTGCCTGGTTGGCCGCCAGATAACGACCATTTTCGGTACTCTGGAACATGCCGACCACTGAATTCTCAAAGATGCTGCGATAACGCAACTCTGTTTCCGCCAGATGAATCTGTCCCACGACACGATCGGTAATATCTTCCAGATAGGCCTCTAGCTCCGGTTGACCATCGGAATTTCGCAGGCCGACGCCGCGCTCCAGTACCCACTTTTCCTCACCGTCACGGCAAATGATGCGGTACTCGATGGTGTAACGGGAGCCGGTGTCCACGGCGGCCAATATCGTTCCTCGAACCGCAGCCCTGTCCTCTGGATGGGTCAACGACTCCAGGGAATGGTCCGGATTTCCGATCAGATCCTCAGCGCGGTAGCCGGTCAGGCCGTGGCAGCCGGCGCTGACCGCAAGAAGCGTCCAGTACTCGTCCACCTTGCAGCGGAAAAGCATGCCGTCCAGACTGGAGAAAAGCGCTTCCATCGTCGACAGCGCCAGGGTATCTGCCGATTTGCGAGCCGCATCCGGAGCCAATAACTTCATTTCAAGACTCCCGCCCTCAAGCGTGACGTACCTCTACAGCGGCATGATTGCCTTGTTGAGCGGCACTCTGCCTGAGCAGAACCCCACTGTCAGCTATCCATGCAAAAACTTGATCAATGGCGACCGAGGCCAATTCAAAATAGTCCTGGGCTGCAACCGTGACGCCGGAACTAAGCAACATGCGGGTGCGAATCACCCGGGCCATCTGCTGCACCGCAAGCATCGTTTTCTCGGCTTGCTGGCCATGCCCACCCGCCTCGAGTGCCTGATTCAGCAAGGCCTCGGCGCGAGCCACAAGGAACATCAGGCGCACCCGTGTCACCGCCGAGCAGCCGCGACGGGTGGCAACGCTCATGCCGAGTGCCCGTGCCTGACCAAGACACTCGGTCAAGGCCGGCAAACGTATGGTGTAGTTCCGAACCAGCGCTCGCCCGGAGCGCTCGCCAAGCAGCATTTCAACCCTTGATTCGCCAATGGCAGCCAGCCAATGCAGTAACTGGTCAATCAGAAAACTGTGTTGAGCAATACTCTGTTCGACCGATAGTGTGGGCAGCTTTTCCTTGAGGGTTGTCCAATTGAACTGAAAAAGCCCCAATTCGTTCAGCGTAAAGCAGGGATGGGGCTTGCTGCCCTCAGTCCGCGCGACATCTCGCAACTCGGGAATCGCAATTTCGATTTCCCCTGCCTTCCTGTCCAGGCGCAGTATGAAACCCTTGTCCCCAGCCAGCCAGGCCGTACTCATCCCGCGATGTTGCTGCAGATGATTGGTCAATTTAAGCAGGGACTGGCAAGCCCCCAGTGTTTGGTCCATGGAATTGGCATCCTCCAGACGACGATGGCGCACTGCGATGGTAACCGTCACGCCCGCTATCACCAAAGCGATCAGACACATCAGATAAATTATCCACGTCATTCGGCAGTCACTCGTATTGGTATTTCTGTAAATTCCCGATTAACTGAACGGACAACTCATTCAAATATCGGGAAAGTTCGCTGTTCTCGCGGACCAGATGTTCATTGTCATCAGCCAACTGCGCCACTTGCTCAATGTTGCAGGCAAGATTCTGACTCGCTTCGCTTTGCTCACGGCAAGCGGCTGCAATGTCCCGAATCATCTCGAGAGTCTTCCGGGCATTGTTTTCAACCAGGCGCAGCTCGTTGACCGCGATGCCTGCATTCTCAAGGTTACTGGCAGTGCCGGTGGTCGTTGCCGACATTGCGTCAAGCATGCAGTCGACATCCTGACGTATGCCCAAAATTCGCTGCCCGATATCACGCGTGGCATTGCTCGTTCTTTCGGCCAGTTTGCGTACTTCATCGGCAACAACAGCGAAGCCCCGGCCTTGTTCACCCGCACGCGCCGCCTCAATGGCGGCGTTGAGGGCAAGCAAATTGGTCTGGGCGGCAATCTCGGCAATCAAATCGACAATGACGTTTATTTCAAGTGAGCGTACGCCAAGGCGTTCAGCACTATCCGACGTCTGTCTGACCAGATCCACCAGACTTTCAAGCCCGCCAACCAGCACGGCTACCTGCTCGGCGCCGGCAAGCGCCATTCGCCCCGACGCATCAGCCACCTGCGCAGCACCCTGGGCGCTCTCGCTGGTCATTCCGAGGCTTACGGTCAATTGTTCGAGCGTCGCCGACGAAGAGTGCGTGATATCTCGCTGCCGACGTACGCCATCATTCCCGCCAATGGCATTGGTATTGCCCTCGCCGGCAACGCTGGAGATTTCCTGCGACATGCGCGCGAAATTCAGAAACGCACCCGACAACGAACGGGCCATGCCATTCAGCCGCTCCGCCAGCGGCGCAAGCCCACCACACCGTGAAGTATCCATTCTAGTAATCAATCGCCCAGCGGCCAGATCAAGCGCAAAACGATCAATCAGATTCAAGGCAACCTCGAGTCCATACTGGACTTTGAAAAGCAAGGCCGCTGACAATATGAGCATCACACACCCCATTGCGCTGGCGAGACAAACGCCGTCAATGGCCAACCCTGCACCAAGCATTGCCCCGCCAGAAGCGCTTAGTGAATATATGGCGCATTGCCGCCAACGAAGTGCGCTCATCTGGAGAGTCAGAACCGAATCCGGATCATCATTTGCCATTTATTCCAACCATAACAACAAAACTAACAAATAAATGCAAACTTCATGCCACTCCGGCCACCCCGAGAAATGACGACACACTATCAAACACTTAGACACAAAGTCGAAGATCCGACGCCTGGTTTCAGTCGGAGACAGAGGTCAAAAATCCAGACATCAACAGCATCTCCTACAAGCTCGACGATCTGGCGCAGCGCGTCGCCGAACTGCGGAGGTATCTTTGACTACGATCAGAAACGCGAGCGCCTGACCCTCCTGACGCAGGAGATGGAAGACCCGAAGATCTGGGACGACGCCAAGCGCGCCCAGGAACTCGGCCGCGAGAAAAAAACGCTGGAAAACATTGTGCTGGTGCTGGAAGAAGTCCAGGCCGGCCTCGACGATGGCCGCGAACTGTTTGACATGGGTAAGGACGACGGGGACGAAGAGACGCTGCTCTCCGTCGAGTCAGATAACGCCAAGCTGGAAGCCAAGGTCGCTGCCCTTGAATTCCGCCGCATGTTCAACAACCCGATGGACCCGAGCCCCTGCTTCCTGGAAATCCAGGCTGGCGCAGGCGGCACGGAAGCCCAGGACTGGGCCTCGATGCTGTTGCGCATGTATTTGAAATTTGGCGAGAAAAAAGGGTTCACCGTGGAAGTCATGGAAGAATCCGAAGGTGAAGTCGCCGGCATCAAGGGTGCCACCGTCAAGTTTACCGGCGACTACGCTTACGGCACGCTGCGCACCGAAACCGGCATCCACCGCCTGGTCCGCAAGTCGCCGTTCGACTCTGCTGCTCGTCGCCATACCAGCTTCACCTCGGTGTTTGTCTTCCCGGAAGTCGATGACTCGATCGAGATCAACATCAACCCGGCCGATGTCCGCACCGATACCTACCGCGCTTCCGGCGCTGGCGGCCAGCACATCAACAAGACCGACTCGGCCGTGCGTCTGACCCACGTCCCGACCGGTATCGTCGTCCAGTGCCAGAACGACCGTTCGCAGCACCGCAACCGCGATGAAGCCTGGCAGATGCTGCGCGCCCGCATCTACGAGCACGAGCTGCGCAAGCAGCAGGCCGAGCAGCAGAAGCTGGAAGACGCCAAGTCGGATATCGGTTGGGGCCACCAGATCCGTTCCTACGTGCTCGACCAGTCGCGCATCAAGGACCTGCGGACCAATCACGAAACCGGCAACACCCAGGGCGTTCTTGATGGTGATCTTGATCCCTTCATCGAAGCCAGCCTGAAGCAAGGCGTTTAAGTCAGTGATGGTCAGCCAATGAGATGTTTCAAATGGCTGGCCACTCTGATTCTGCTGCCCATTACAGTTGTTGCAGCACTGATATTTTTCGCCACTGACAACCGTGCACTGGTCGAGCGCAGCGAAGTTATATCGCCCTATTCGATCATTCACGCAAAGCAGATTTTTTTGCGAAATGATCCCCGTCGGCAGCGCAACGGCGAAATCCGCACGGCGACGATTCCGTCGGCGCTCATCGATGAAGGCATGAACTACGTGGCAGGAAGATATCTGCATGGGCGCGGTGCCTTTGTGCTTGGCGAAAACGCAGGGGAAATTCGCTTCACCATTGCCTTGCCGGCTCGTCGATTCGTGAATCTGCGCACCCAGGTCAACATCGTCGATGGCAAACCTGACATCGACAATGCCAGCCTGGGTTCGCTGCCTGTACCTGCCGCCCTTGTCAAATTCGCGATGGAAAAAGCGGTCACGGCCTATGGCTTTGGAAAGGAATGGGCGTTGGCCGCCCAAGCCATCCAGTCAGTCAGCGCTACGCCGAGCAGCGGTATTGTTGCCATAACCTACATCTGGCAGCCAACCATTCTCGAGCGGGCCCGCGCCGCAGCAATCCAGGAAGACGATGTCCAGCGACTGCGCAGCGCCCAGACATCACTGGCCGCCCTTGTTGCCCATCGTGCACCGGGCACTGCGCTTCCGCTGTCAGAAGTCATTCACGGGACGTTTTCCGATTCCGGCGATGATCCCGTCAAATCGGGGCGGGCCGTACTGCTCGTCCTCGCCAGTCATCTGGCCGGAAAGGACCTGGCAGCACTGGTTCCCGCCGCTCGAAGCTGGCCACGCATTCGATGGGTCAATATGACACTGGCGGGCCGCCATGACCTCGCCCAGCATTTCGTTGTTTCAGCTGCGCTCGCCGCCTGGGCAGGCGAACCTGTCGCTGATGCCATCGGACTCTACAAGGAGTTGGAAGATGCTCGCGACGGCAGTGGGTTCTCGTTCATCGATCTCTCTGCCGACCGCGCCGGGACCCGATTTGGTGAAACACTGATCGCTCATGCCGAGCCGCTACTCACGACCATACGAAATGGCCTCGTCGATGCACAATTGCTGCCACCGGTCGCCGATCTGCCGGAATCGTTGCACGGTGCAGAATTCACTAACCGCTTCGGAAACCACCAAAGCGCCGCCTTCAAGGCCATGCAGCAGGAAATCGAGCGTCGGCTCGATACCCTGCCGATTTACCGCTAGATCAACGCCATGCTCACCAATCTTTTTGCCGATCTCCCACCCCTCGGTAGTACTGAAGAACAATTTACCCAGCTTCTCTGCGAACCCGGCCTGGTTGTGGAACGGATTGTTTCGACGGGACAATGCAGCCCGCCCGCGTTCTGGTACGAGCAAGCTGCAGCGGAGTGGGTAGTGCTGATCAGTGGCGAGGCATTGCTCCGCTTCGAAGACGAAAACGAAGCGCGTCGATTGAGGCCAGGCGATTGCATCGATATTGCGGCAGGACGCCGACACCAAGTCGAGTGGACCGCGACGGATCAATCAACGATCTGGCTTGCTATCCACCGCCCTGTCCTGCCGACATCGCCGCGCTAGTCGGCGCCCCTTAACCTCGCAAGCTCAGGGTTTACTCACCGAGGTGTCGAGCAATGCCGTCTCGTGCTCACTTTTTTGCGAAAGCCAGCGCAGGACGACCGAATACAACAGCCGAGCGTTGATCGGTTTCGGTATGAAATCATTCATGCCCGCGTCGAAGCAGCGCTGCCTGTCGCCCTCGGAGGCATTCGCTGTCACCGCAATGATGGGCACAGCGGAATACTCGGGTAATGTGCGGATAACCCTTGTCGCCTGCAAGCCATCCATGTGTGGCATCTGGATATCCATCAGGATCAGCGTATAACTTTTCTCTCTTACTGACTTCAAGGCAGCCAACCCGTCTTCGGCCACATCGACCTGCAGTCCTGCCGTCGAAAGAAGGGAGCGCGCGACGTGACGATTGACCGGGTCATCCTCGACCAAAAGAACAGGAAAGTCAGCGAATAGCGTGGCAATCGTCAAAGCCGGGGATGCCGTGTCTTCCCCTACCCCGGGTTCGGCAGCCCGGGCCAGGCGAGCCGTAAACCAGAAGGTGCTGCCTTGGCCCGGATCACTGCTCACCCCCACTTCGCCGCCCATCAGACGAGCCAGTTCACGAGTAATGGTCAGTCCCAGACCTGTCCCACCGAAGCGACGGGTCATCGAGCCGTCTGCCTGATGAAAAGACTCAAACAGCAAACCGAGATGTTTTTCCTCTATACCGATGCCCGTATCAGTCACTTCAAAGCGCAGCATGAAGTGTGATTTGCCTTGCTCAGTAGCAGAAACCTTCAGGATGATTGAACCTTGCTCGGTAAACTTGACCGCATTCGATGCGTAGTTGAGCAAGGCTTGTGTCAGGCGAGTGGGATCGCCACAAAGCTGAGCAGGCAATGAATCGGCATCGACCCGCACCGCAATGCCTTTGGCGGCAGCCCGTCGCTTGATCATTTCCGCCACATTGGCAAGAACATCGTGGGCTGAAAGAGAGATCGCCTCGAGTTCCAGCTTGCCGGATTCAATTTGCGAGAAATCGAGAATGTCTTCAACCAGGCCGAGCAAATGACGACCTG
The DNA here is from genome assembly GCA_016709965.1 of Betaproteobacteria bacterium. NCBI lineage: Bacteria > Pseudomonadati > Pseudomonadota > Betaproteobacteria > Rhodocyclales > Azonexaceae > Azonexus > Candidatus Azonexus amarohabitans. The sequence continues at coordinate 993,866 of JADJLT010000006.1, read as the reverse complement.
ATGAGTCTATGTGGTCGACGCACTCACGCTGCTCAGTTGCCAATACCCCTCGTTTAAGTAGATACGTCATGCCAATGATGGCATTGAGCGGCGTGCGAAGCTCGTGGCTCATGTTGGACAGGAATTCTGCCTTCATGCGGCCAAGGCGCTCGGCAGACTCACGGGCCCGCAATAACTCATCCGCCAGCGTTTGCTCCTCGCTGATATCCATTGTCAGCAAGGCGAACCGGCGACCACCATCGGCCGGATCTATCTCCAACGAGGAAAGCTGCAGTGGGAATATGTGACTATCACCACGCAGCCCGCCAAAGCGCAGTCGCTGCACACTCTGTTGGGCAATCAGCCAACGCAGGGTATCGATGCTACCCGCTCCGCCTGCTTCGCTGACCAGCAGGCTGCTGAAATTGATGACTTCGACGGCGCCTTCAATGCCAAACATTTTCCGGGCATTGCCATCCATGGACAGGATGAAGCCCTCGTCGTCAATGACTGTTACGCCAAGCTCGGTGGCGGCGAGCAGTTCGCCATTACGTTCTGTCGCCCGTTTGCGCGAAACCAGATTGTAGATACGCGCCCGAAGCTCTTCGGAAAAAACCGGCTTCGCAACGTAATCATCAATGCCCTAATGGAACAACTCAACACGCCGCGCCTGACTGTCAAAAGCTGTCACAGCGAGAATGGGAATGCTGCCCTTTGGCGGTTCGAGGCGGCGGATACGGTTAATCAGGCGAGCACCGCTCATGCTGCCACCGAGCACCACATCAGTCAGCACCAGATCATAGTCACCCGACAGAAAAGCCGGCCACGCATCATCTGCCGACTCAAAGGCATCCACCGTCGCCCCCCAGTCCCGCAGCTGTGCCTGAAGCGCCAAGCGCTGATCAAGCGCATCTTCAATATAGAGTATGCGGCAACGCAGGGGCTGATGCACCGCCAGAAAATGGCGCGTAAAGGCAACGAGCTCATCCAGATCCTGCTTGCGAAATACCTCGGTAATTCCAGCCTGAGTTGCCTGCAATGACAACTCGCTAGTCGGCGTGCCAGTCAGCAGGACAATGGGCGCCGCAGGAACCCGCCCTACCACTCGCAACTGCCTGGCCAGGGCCAAGCCGTCACCATCGGAAAGCTGCCCGGCGACAATGACGAAATCGAAAGCCCTGCTCTCGCTCGCCGCCAGCGCCTCGCTCCCGGAAGATGCCAACACAAAGACCACGCCGCGAAAACGACGAAAACTTTGTTGAAGAATCTCCCGAAAGAGCGGTGAGCTCTCGATCAGCAGAATGTCCACGAAATGGCCCTAGTGAGATAAATGTTATTATTGATAATAACATTATGTCGGCATTAAATCATCTTGAATTTACGCACTAAAACGGGGGAAATTCGTATTCAGAATTTGATCTCAATATTCTGAAAATAATGATTTTTTCCGGTTGACCGTAGCAATGTCGTTGCTGTTTTCTTGCCGTCAAACAGCGAACGCAAAAGATTAGAAAGCAACAAAAAAACCCATACCCTGAACATCCAGCGCACAAATCGACACACTGTGACATCCCGAATAAATTCTGATTCCCTCTACTTTTTTGCAGCGATACAATGACATTGGGAAAACAAGATCGATGATCCGATCATGCCAAACGATTATGTCACTGAGCGTCTGAACTTACGCCATGCAAGCATCAGGAATGATCTGCCTCCTTGGATATGGCTTTACGAATTACGTCCCCCCGGCCCGGTCGAAGCACTGAGTTGTGCAGCCGGCGGACTTGAGTATGCCCGGCTGATGTATGCCGCAGCCAATCCGGAAACTCCGTTCAACGACGCCCACCTTTTCGATACCTTGATCAGTCACGGCGACACAGAAGCAGCCTGCGCCGCCGCACTCATTGGCATGAATTCAGTACTGGAAGCTGGAAACGATTTCAGGGAATTCAACACATGGCTAATCCGCATCGATAGCCTCATCACCCGGCCTGAACTTTCCGCTCATGGTCGAGGCGCACTACTCATACAGACAGCCATCGCCCAACTGCTAGGCCCCGGCCAACTGGACGATACCCTGGTTACCCTTGAAGCCCTGGAAGACGCTGCCGAAGCTGCTGGCTCCGATGCCCAGCGGATCATTCACGCCAGCCTGCGAGGCTACTGCGAGTTGATGTCGGGCCGCCTGAAAGTTGCTGATGCCATTGTCCGCGACGCCGCCTACATCAGCCCGGAACCCGAGATCAATCTGATCCCGAAAATTCATCTACAGGCCAGCCTGGGTTTGATCAACACGATCCGCAACAATTTGTGCGATGCCAGGGAATGTCTGAACACACTAATCTCCAGCCCTGCTTTTGATCGACTACCATCGCCGCTCTGGCTACTCAGCATGGGACATCGCCTGCTCTCCCTTGCCGTTGCCAACGACCAACCGGCAGAACTTGAAGCCATCGCTGATCGGATTCGAGCGCACAGCATTCCATCGCACAAGCACTATCACCGCAGCTATACCCACTACGCTCTCGGCGCAGCTGAACTGCTCACAAGCCACCCCGAAGCCGCCCTCTTCCATGCCGAAACTGCCATCCAGATGGCAAAGCGATGCTACAGCGCAGTTGCCGAAAGGACATCGAGCCTCCTTGCCATACAGGCCCTTGCCGATCTCGGACAACACGAGCACGCCTTGAACTGGCTGGCGGCCAGCGTGGACGGCTGGAACAAAGCTGGCGCCCATCTGTTAACCGCTAGCGGCGCACTCGAAGAAGCGCAGCTGTACCTTGAACTTGGCCGCCCGGACCTGGCCCATAGCGCACTTGATCGCGCCCGCGCCGCCATTCCAACCGGCGAAACGCTCCCTTGCAACCTGCGCCGCCCAGAGTTCATCACCCAACTACTTGCCCGCCTCAACCCGCCATCAAAACCCGCCACGATGCCCCAGCTGGACCCACGCCCGGTCCAGATCACCACCTTTAGCGAGCTATGCGTCGAAATCAACGGAAAAAGACTCTATGACCGCGATTGGCATGGCACCCGCACCAAGACACTACTTAAGGCCCTGATCGTCCTCGGTGGCTACAAGGTTTCCGCGGAACGCCTCTGCGACCTGCTATGGCCCGATGCTGATGGCGATGTCGCCCGCAACAACCTCAAGGTGGCGCTATGGCGACTTCGTCATTTGGGCTGCAAGAAAAGCGAAACACCTCTACCCTGGGTGGTCATCCAGCATGGATATATTTCACTGGTTGCTGGTCTTTGCCGGATCGACTGCATCGAGTTTCAACACGCATTCCATGAAGCCGAAACCAGCCAAGACACGAGCCAACTCTCTACGCTGCTGCTGACAATCCCCGCCAATTTCCTATCCAACGACGACAGCGAACCATGGATCATCGAGCACCGCGAAACGCTCCTGCGAACCGGCTTGCGCGCTGCTTATGCCGTTGCTGAAGCGGCAATCCATAATTCAACAATCCCCGACCCGAGCCCCATTCTGGAAAATTTCCTGCGATTGGCACCAGCAGACAAGCGCTGCAAGGGATTATTGAAAACGCTCGAACTTAACCGCATGTAACCCGTTTGTAACCGGCGCATCCGTAAACTGAAACGGTCGCTGCCACTTCAGAAATCGCGCTCAGCAACGGGGGTTATACCGAAATGAAATTCCAAGTCACTATTACATCGTTTCTGTTGGTTGCAGCTCAGGCCGGAGCAGTTCCCAATTACAACGCAATTGACCTGGGGTCGCTCGGTGGCGGAACCACTTGGGCAACCGGCATCAATGAATCGGGTCAGGTGGTTGGGTTCTCGACGACATCTCTAGGTGGTCCTTACCATGCCTATTTCTGGCAAAACGATGGCTTCGGCATGCGCGATCTGGGCACGCTGACACCAGCGTTGAGTTTTGCCACCAGTCAGGCTTTCGCCATCAACGATGCCGGGCAAGTTGCAGGAGGATCCTACGCCGGCACTTACCAAGCTTTTACCACAGGCCCCCAAGGCATCGGACTGACGAATATCAGCCCACCCAACGTCTGGTCAACAGAAGCCACAGGCATCAATAACCGCGGACAGATGGCCGGTATTTTTAATGACCAAAACATATTTCCTTACAGCCACGCCTTCATTATGAATGCGGATGGTTCTGGCTTTAGGGATCTCGGTACCCTCGGTAGCGCCTTCAGCTCAGCAAACAGCATCAACGATGCAGGCCAAGTAACAGGAGATGCCTATGCCGCAGGACCGAACCAGTTCATGCATGCCTTCATCACCGATGAGAACGGCTACAACATGCGCGACCTCGGCACATTGGGTGGCAATGTCAGCTATGGGCATGCCATCAACAACCTTGGCCAGGTTGCCGGCACATCAACCACCGCAACTGGCTATAACCGCGCCTTTCTTACCGATGCAAATGGCAGCAACATGCGTGATCTGGGTAACCTCGCCCAACGCGACGACTTCGAGAGTTGGGCCAACGGCCTCAACGATCAGGGGCAGGTCGTCGGGTGGTCCGCTTCCATGAACGGTATGTCGGCCTTCGTCACTGGCCTCAACGGTAGCGGCATGTACGATCTCAATTCACTGGTCACCTTACCTGCTGGCGTCGGACTTTCTGAGGCAAACGGTATCAACGAATTGGGACAAATCATCGCCCGAGACAGAAACGGTCACGCCTACCTGCTCACGCCCGTACCAGAACCGACCGCCGCGACGATGCTGCTGGCCGGATTGGCGATGCTGGGCGCCGTTGGAGGGAAGCGGTCCCGAAAATTGATTGGCCTCAAATAGGGATCTGCCAATTTCACGATTTCAATGAACCAAAGCATATCGGGAAATTGGTAATAAAAAGGACATCCAGCGGCATTTCTCTCGCACCGCTGATACGTATTCTCTCTCATGAAGGTAATTGCATTTACCGGAAACATCCGAGCTACACCCGACAACAAATGAGCACCGCCCCATCTACCCACTTGAGATATTCATATCTACCAGCCGCGTGTTATGGCTGACACCGTGTCAGCCTACCGGCTTGAAAGGAGATTGCCATGCCCCGAAAATTGATGAATCTTTCTGTGACCGTTGCACTCTTGGCAGCACTGAGCCTCAGTACCTTCCAAGCAAGTGCCGCGGAACTCTTGGGCTTCAACATCAGCTCGACTTACAGCGTTCTTGGCTCCATGAACGAGCCAACCGCACCAATTCCACTGCAGGTTTTGCTGGATACTCCTGCGAGCCAAGTCACGTTTATTACCTTAAGCAGCTCAGATCGCAGCGTTTTCGATACTTTTTCAACAATGGCAATTCCAACCGGCGAAACATCCGGCATCGTAAGGGTCAGCGCACTCAGCTTGGGCACGGCACAGCTGATGGCAGGTCTCGGGGGGGCGCTTGCGAGCGCCAACATAACGGTTGTCAGCCAAATTCCCGCTGTACCTGAACCCTCCGCACTATTGATGCTCACAGTTGGTTTGGCTTTTATAGGCGGCGCTGCAAAATGCCGCTCTCACAGCAATTAGCGCATCGGAGGAAGCCAAGCTACGCTACCTTGTTTCGGTGAATCCGAACGCAGCGATGAATTTTATTCGCTCCTTCCGAGCGCAGGCGGCTGTGAAAAACAGGGATCTGACCTTGATTTCTGAATCACTGCTGCAAATTATCGCCTGACCAAGAATTCCGACTGAGTTCGCCCGGGGCTTATAGCGAGCGTTCATATTTTCAATTTTTTCCAGTTGACCGTGGAGATGCGGATTTTCCGCGAAACGTATTTATCCCCTTTAACGGTGTAAAGGAAATGCCGTCGCCATCACGGTAGAATCGACCGCAACCTCTGCCCGCTGTCGCATCGAAATACTTGCTGACACTTGGCGCCGCACCCAATTCCAGAGATGCCCATGACCGATTCGAGCACATCGTCCAGTTCCGGAAACTTCCAAGGCAGCACATTGGATCTGGAAGCCTTTCAGGTCTTGATCAAATCGCCGATCCGCCATGAACAGCGGGAAATTGCACTGTCTGCTTGGAGCGAATACAAGTTAGGGCAGCAAGCCGACTACGTTCAGCATGCCAAAGGGACGGGGAGCGGCAAACATGGCCTTTGGGGCAAAGGCGACTACATTCGCTCGCTGACTGCACCGGCCATCGATTTGCGTGGCGGGACGTTCACCGATGTGGTGCTAGGTTACGCGGACTTGCGTGGCGTTCGTTTCGATCATGCTGTGTTCAATACCGAGCACCTGCAGTGGATGGCGATGAAAGGTGCAAAACTGCAAGGCGCCAGCCTGCGCGATGCACGTTTCACTGCTGCCCGTCTGATGGAAGCCGACCTGCGCGGTGCCGACCTGACCCATGCACAGCTTGTGGACGCAGATTTAACGGGTGCCAATCTCGGCGCTGCCTGCCTGAATGGCGCCGATCTCTCCAACGCCGACCTGCGCGATGCCAATCTCACCCACGCCTCGCTGCAGGGAGCCAACCTGAGTGGCGCTGATCTATCGGGTGCCAACCTCGTTGGCGCCGACCTGCGGGGAACCAATCTGTGTGGCTGCCGGGTTTATGGCATCTCGGCCTGGGATGTCCAGTTCAACGAAGACGACGGTTTGCGCCAGGATCTGATTGTCACGCCAAGTGGGCAGCCCGACGTGGCGGTGGACAATATCGAGGTTGCCCAATTTGTTTATATGTTGCTCAACAACCCCAAAATTCGAGGTGTACTCGACACGGTATGCAAAAAAGGGGTGCTGATCCTTGGCCGCTTCACCGCCGAGCGAAAGGCGGTGCTTGATGCGCTGCGTTCCGGACTGCGCGAACGCGGTTACCTGCCAATGATCTTCGACTTTGACAAACCGCAGGAACGTGATCTGACGGAAACCATTCGGACACTCGCCGGACTCAGCCGATTTATCATTGCCGACATCACCAATCCGCGTTCCAGTCCGCTCGAATTGCAGGCCATCGTGCCCGACTACATGGTTCCGCTGGTGCCCATCATCGCCGAGGGCGAAGACGCCTTCCCGATGCTCAAGGACTTATGGGTCAAGTACAACTGGGTTCTTGATCCGCTGGAATACCCAAGTTGTGAGGCGTTACTGGAAGTGATCGAACCGGCCATCATCGAGCCGGCATTGCAAAAACATGCCGAGCTTCTCGCAGCAAAGGCCAAGGTGCTGCGTACGCGCAGCGTGTCTCAATACAATGGCGGGTAGATGGCTGCGCGCCTGGCTAGCTGAGAAAAATTTCGTTTTTCCCAATATTTTCCGGTTGACCGTGGAATCCCCGATTATCCGGGATAACGCTGCCTGACTTTTCGCTTGTCAGCATCACCGTTCAGTACCAATATTGAATGGCTTTCCATTAAGCTGCGAAGCCAGATTCCACAAGCCATTATTTCCGGATCGGCTGATTCCGCCCTGACAGCTCGTCACTCATGCGCATGGCCGCATCGCTGAACAATCCACCAGCGTTTCGTCTGCAGAACTGGTCCAGTTTTATTTCCACGGTACCGCTGGAAATGGTCGATACCTGCTGATTGGGCGCCGCGTAGTTGTGCCCGGTCAGGAATCCGCGCACCCAGACGATATAGCTTGTGCGCAGATCGGGATCGTCTTTGGATTTAGTCCACGCAGCGCAACTCATGTCATCGAAGCCCAGCACATTCAGGCCGGCTGCCGTCGATGGGCCGCTGAGCACGGTGGCGCAGAGCACGGCTATCGTTGGTAATGGATTTCTGAAACGCATCTATTGTTCTCTCTTCGTTGGCAGGTCGCTTCACACAGTCTCCCGCATGAAGATTATGCCCTTGTTGGTGCACTGAGAGAACGCGCCGATTCATTACCGGGTCTGGGTAATTACTCGGATAGCTGTTATTTGCCCAAAGGTAGCAATCACGGAAATTCGGATTTTGGTCGCTTTTTCCAGTTGACCGTAGCAGCCACCTTCCGGCTCATATCCGCCCCTCGTGGGCCATTCCCCCAGCCGAAGCCGGCCGCAAAAGCCAATTTGATCAAATTCTCGTAGGCTGCCGCTTGCCAATCGCTTACATCGGCGCATCGCGCAGCGCAGGCGCTCGTCCCGGAGACCAAGCCCGCGTATCAATGATCCTTGTCGGGCACCCCCTAAATCGGCGAAAATTCAGTGTTTTACGCGGTCGACCGCAGCAAACCCCATTTTTGAAGGATCTTCCCTCATGGCCACCACCGACAATACCGAACAGCAAGCGCCGGTTCAGCAGGACGAAAACCAGCTTATCGCCGAGCGCCGCGCCAAACTGGCCGAGTGGCGCAAGACCGGGAAAGCCTTCCCGAACGACTTCCAGCGTGAGAACACCGCTGCCAAAGTCCTCGAAGGCTATGGTGAGAAGACGACTGAAGAACTCGCAGAGCTGCCAGTTGAAGTCAAGCTCGCCGGCCGCATGATGCTCAAGCGCGTCATGGGCAAGGCATCCTTCGCCACCATTCAGGACCTGTCGGGTCGCATCCAGCTGTACATCACCCGCGACCGCGTCGGCGAAGAGGTCTATGCCGACTTCAAGACCTGGGATCTGGGCGACATCATTGGCGTCACCGGTAGCCTGATGAAGACCAAGACCGGCGAGCTGTCCATCCAGGCCGCCGAAATCCGCCTGCTGACCAAGTCGCTGCGCCCGCTGCCGGACAAGTTCCATGGCCTGGCTGACCAGGAAATGAAGTATCGCCAGCGTTACGTCGACCTGATCATGAACGAGGAAACTCGCTTCACCTTCCGCGCCCGTTCGGCCATCGTGTCGTCGATCCGCAATTTCATGACCGGCCACGGTTTCATGGAAGTCGAAACGCCGATGATGCATCCGATCCCCGGTGGCGCCTCGGCCAAGCCTTTCGTCACGCACCACAACGCGCTCGACATGCAGCAGTTCCTGCGCATCGCCCCGGAGCTCTACCTGAAGCGCCTGGTCGTTGGCGGTTTCGAGAAGGTCTTCGAAATCAACCGCAACTTCCGCAACGAAGGTTTGAGTCCGCGCCATAACCCGGAATTCACGATGATGGAATTCTACGAGGCGTACGCGAATTACCACACGCTGATGGATTTCACCGAAGGCCTGCTCCGCCACACCGCCCGCGAGGCGCTGGGCAAGGAAGTCTTCGTCTATCAGGGCCGCGAACTTGACCTCTCCAAGCCTTTCCATCGCCTGACCATCAACCAGGCTATCCAGCGCCAGCATCCGGAATTCTCCGATGCCGAGTTGGCCGACACCGATTTCCTCAAAACCAAGATCAAGCACTTCGGCGAGCCGGTCAAGGCAGGCGGACTGGGCAGCCTGCAATTGCAGCTTTTCGAAGCCTGTGCCGAAGCCCAGTGCTGGGAACCGACCTTCATCATCGATTACCCGGTCGAAGTCTCGCCGCTGGCCCGTGCTTCCGATACGAATCCGGAGATTACGGAACGCTTTGAGCTGTTCATTGTCGGGCGTGAAATCGCCAATGGTTTCTCCGAGTTGAATGATGCGGAAGACCAGGCAGCGCGCTTCCAGGAACAGATGAAGGCCAAGGATGCTGGCGACGAAGAGGCAATGTATTACGACGCCGATTTCATTCGCGCGCTGGAATACGGCCTGCCGCCAACCGGTGGCTGTGGGATCGGGATTGATCGACTGATCATGCTGCTGACCGATGCGGCGGCGATTCGGGATGTCATCCTTTTCCCCTCCATGCGCCCTGAGTGATACGTGGCTGCGCTTGCCAATACTGCGTTGCACGGCACCTTGCATAGCGCTGCTATGCGGCGGAACCGTACGCCTTGTCTTGGCTGCGCTCGCTCACGCATCAAGCTTTCCCGGTAATTTCTGATGCAAATCCGTCAGCTGCAAATCGCCAACGACCACCTCCAGGATCGCCTGATCCTGCGAATCGCCACGCAGGCTGACGAGGAATACCGCATCTGGTTTACGCGACGCTTCCTCCGCGAACTCTGGCCGCATCTGGCCGGGTTGATCGGCAAACAAGGGGCACCGCAGCCGGTTGTTGGGGAAACTCCGCCGGCTGAAGCCGCCAGTTTCGAGCAGCCCTTCGCTGACGAAAATGCCACCTACCCACTGGGCTCGACACCGCTGCTGACTAACGAAGTCAAGTTCGACACGCTGAGCGACGGCACGTACAACCTGACGTTCCGCGAAGGCCGCGAGCGCAGTTTCCAGCTCGGTCTGCCCCCCGATTTGCTGCAGGCGTTATGCGCCATGTTGCGTGCTGGTGCCGAGCATGCGCAATGGAATCTGGCGCTCGACTATACCTCGACGGCCGCCAGCCCAACTCCCTCCACAGGCCAGCACTCGCGCCTGCATTAGTGGAAAAACTGCAGCCCGCCAGGATCGAGTTCGTCGCCTACGGCACGCCCTACTCTGCTGCCTTTGACGACGTTTATCACTCCGCCCTCGGTGGCCCGACGCAGGCCCGGCATGTGTTTCTCGGTGGCAACGAACTGCCGCAGCGCTGGCAGGGCAAAGACCGCTTCGTCATTCTCGAAACCGGTTTCGGGACTGGCCTGAATTTTCTCGCCACCTGGCAAGCCTGGCGCGCCGACCCGCAGCGCTGTCGACGACTACATTTCATTTCTTTTGAAAAATTCCCGTTGACCGTGGAAGACCTCGCCACCTGCCAGCAAGCCTGGCCGGAATTCGGCGAACTGGCGGCGGAACTGCAAAAGCACTGGCCGCCACTGACGCCGGGCATGCACCGTCTGCATCTGGATGGCGGCCAAGTCATCCTGACGCTGATCTTCGGTGACGCTGCGACCCAACTCCGTACGGTCGACGCGTCAGTCGATGCTTTTTTCCTCGACGGCTTTTCCCCGCCCAAGAACCCCGAGCTGTGGTCGCCGCATTTCTGTAAAGGCCTGGCCAGGCTAACGGCACCGGGCGCAACCCTGGCGACGTGGACGGTTGCCGGCCATGTCCGGCAAGCGCTCAAGGATGCCGAATTCGACGTGGAAAAACGCCCCGGCCCGGTCGGCAAGCGGCAGATGCTGGTCGGCCGGTTTCGTTCACGCCGCCCAGATCGCCATGTCGCGCCGACGGATCGCCGGGCCATCGTCATCGGCGCTGGCATTGCCGGCAGCACAACAGCTCACGCGCTGGCCACTGCCGGCTGGCAAGTCACTGTACTGGAGCAGTCCGCAGAGCCCGGTACAGGCGCCTCCAGCAATCTGGCCGGTATGCTGCGCCCCTTGCCCAGCGCCGACGACAATCGCCTTTCCCGCCTCACCCGCGCCGGATTTCTCGCCACCCGCGCCCTGCTCGCCAGCTTGCCAGAGGCCCGCTGGTCACCCTGTGGCGTGCTGCATCTGGCCCGCGAACCGGAGCATGAAGCACAGCAGCGCCGCGCCGTCGAGCAACTGGGCTTCCCGCCCGAAGTGCTTCAGTTTGTAGAAAAAGAGGAGGCCAGCCGCCACCTTGGTCAGCCAGTTGATATCGGTGGCTGGTGGTTCCCGAGCGGTGGCTGGGTGCAGCCACCATCCGTCTGCCGCGCCGCGCTGGCCGCTTTTCCCGAAAAAGTCACGGTTCGCTTCAATGCTACGGTCAACCGGATAATTCGGCCAAAAACGGAATGGCAGGCGCTCGACGTTGACGGCAACGTGCTGGCCGAAGCACCCGTGCTGATCATGGCTAGCGGTGCCGCGGCGCCCCGTTTCAAGCAATTCGCCTGGCTGCCACAACGCTCGGGCCGTGGGCAAGTCAGCCATTTGCCCGCTGCAAGCGGCAACCCGCTCAATGCCGTCCTCTTCCAGATCGGCTACGCCATGCCGGAAATCGATGGCATCCAGTTGATTGGTGCTTCGCTGTCCTATGAAGACGACGACACCGCCGAACGAGAAAGTGACCACAGTGACAACCTCGCCCGCCTGCGCCTGACCCTGCCCGATTTCGCCGCCGGCCTTGACCCCACCACGCTGCACGGCCGCGTCGGTTTTCGCCCGATGTCACCGGACCGCCTGCCCATCGTCGGCGCCGTGCCGGACAGCATGGCCGCCACGCCCAACACCCGCCTGCATAACATCCCCCGCCAGCCCGGCCTTTACTGCATGCAAGGCTTCGGCGCACGCGGCATTGTCTGGTCGGCGCTGATGGCCGAGCTGCTCGTCAGCCAGCTCGAAGGCGCGCCGCTACCGCTCGAGCGCGACCTCGTCGACGCACTCGATCCCGGCCGATTCCTGATCAAAGCGGCGCGTCAAACCGAGCCGGAATCTGACGAGCATAGTTAAGCACCGGCCGCCTTCAACGCCTGCTAGACTTCACTTTTAACCCACAAAACAAAAGAGAGACACGCATGAAGATCGAAACCATTGCCGTCCATGGCGGCTATTCGCCCGACCCGACCACCAAGGCCGTGGCGGTGCCGATTTACCAGACCACCTCTTACGCTTTCGACGACACCCAGCACGGCGCCGATCTTTTTGACCTCAAGGTTGCCGGTAACATCTACACGCGCATCATGAACCCGACGCAGGACGTGCTGGAAAAGCGCGTCGCCGCGATGGAAGGCGGCATCGCCGGCCTGGCCATGGCTTCGGGCATGGCGGCGATCACCGCGTCGATCCAGACTATTGCCGAGGCTGGTGACAACATCATCTCGTCGAGCACGCTCTACGGCGGCACCTACAACCTGTTCGCCCATACCTTCCCGCAGTACGGCATCGACGTCCGCTTTGCCGACTACAACGACCCAGCCGCTGTCGAGAAACTGATCGATGCCAAGACCAAGGCTATCTTCTGCGAATCCGTCGGCAACCCGCTGGGCAACGTCACCGACTTCGAAAAGCTGGCCGAAATTGCCCACAAGCACGGCGTGCCGGTCATCGTCGACAACACCGTGCCCTCGCCCTACCTGTGCCGCCCCTTCGAGCACGGCGCCGACATCGTCGTCCATTCGCTGACCAAATACCTCGGCGGCCACGGCAACAGCCTCGGCGGCATCATTATCGACAGCGGCAAGTTCCCCTGGGCCGAACACAAAACCAAGTTCAAGCGCCTCAACGAGCCGGACGTTTCCTACCACGGCGTGATCTACACCGAAGCCCTCGGCCCCGCCGCCTACATCGGTCGCGCCCGCACCGTGCCGCTGCGCAACATGGGCGCCGCCATCAGCCCGTTCAACGCCTTCATGATCCTGCAAGGCATCGAAACCCTCGCCCTGCGCATGGACCGCATCTGCGACAACGCGCTGAAGGTCGCCAACTTCCTGCAAAACCACCCAAAAGTCACCTGGGTGAACTACGCCGGTCAGGCCACCCACAAGGACCACGCGCTGGTCCAGAAATACATGGGCGGTCGCGCTTCCGGCATCCTCAGCTTTGGCGTCAAGGGCGGCAGCGAAGGCGGCGGTAAATTCCAGGACGCCCTGCAACTGGTAACCCGCCTGGTCAACATCGGCGACTGCAAGACACTCGCCTGCCACCCGGCCTCGACCACGCACCGCCAGTTGTCCGCTGCCGAAATGGCCAAGGCTGGCGTCTCCGAAGATATGATCCGCCTGTCGGTCGGCATCGAACATATCGACGACCTGATTGCCGATCTCGATCAGGCACTCAACGCCGCCTGATCAAAAGGTACTCTACGAAAACCCGGCCGAGTGCCGGGTTTTTAGTTTGAAAAGCGCAATTATGCATCTGTTGCACAAGACACCCAGCCCTAGCACTGCTAGCGTTGGGAGATGCCGAAATACATCAGCAACGACCTCTGCCGACTGATACGTGAACGAGCCTATTCGAGCGGCAAGCTAGCCCTGCTCGATCAAGAGGAAGCCGAGCTGGAGAATATCTTTGTGCAACAGAGACAAAGATTTCGCGAGATCCGTTTAGCGAAGAAAAAACTGATCGCGCAGCTCGCCAACCTTGATGCAGAGATCACCCAGCAGCTCCCCGTTGATCCGGAAGACATCCGATCAATCAGGAATACCGCGCGCTTTGGTTCGAAGCATGGCTCTATCGTTCGCAGCATCGTCCGGATGCAGATGGCACAACCGGCACCGGTTCGCACTACAGATATGGTGAAAGAGCTTGTGCAGGAGTTCGGCTGGCCCTATGCATCCAATGAGGATATCAGCGCTTGGAAAGAAGCAGAACTCATCGAAGGGAATATCGATTTCGCAAAGTGGCGTCGAGCAAATCCAAATGACGCCAGGTGGTTGTTTGGTGAATGACCTAGCAAGCGTAATGTATGATGTAGGAATTACGTTTTCGCATCAGCCTACACCTACAAGATCAACATCATGGCATCTCAAAACCCATACAAAAGCATCAACATCGACCGCAAGAAAATGCAGCAAGCCGTTGAGGCTCTTGGTGCCCAAGACTATAAATACGAAAAAGTTGGCAACACGTTCCAGATGTCGATGTCAATCGATGGAAGCAAGTTCGGACTGAGTGTCTACGAAAACAGCGATGGCACTACGACTTTGACGAAAATGGCCAGCTTTAGCGCCGATGTTTTCACCAAGGTTGCCGACCAGATTAAGGCCTACTGCACGGCTGGCAATGGTGGCGCATTTCAAATTTCAATTCCGAAATTTCCTGGTGAGCATGCAGAAAACCTTCTGAAATACCTGAGTTCAGAGGGAGCAATCGAGATACAGAAAGCTGAGCACGGTTATCTTCTGACAAGATTCAAAGGCCACCAGGGCGACGTTCTCACGGTCAAGCAATACGATAACGGGACGATTCAGCTACAAGGCCGTTGGGCGATGCTTGCAGCTTGCGCACAAGATTTCCTCTCGACTGTTCTCCCCTACAATGAGGCGGTCAAAGCTCAGCTTGAAACGTTCTCTGTGCCGATTTCGGTCAAAGAAGTACGTAGTGAGCTTGAGGGCCGACTGCCATTCTCAGTAGCGAAACTGGACTCGGTTGTTGCCGCCCAGCTCACCTCAGCTTTGGTTATGACCAAGGTGGATCTGCATCTGCCTGACTACGGCGCAGTAGCGTTTCCTGCTCTTCGTGGCTTGGAGGGGTTTATAAAGACAGAATTGTGGAACGCAGGATTCCAGCCTAGCAAAGCCGATTCCTTTGGTGAATATTTCACGCAAGGAAAAACAGTTGGGTCGTATGCTATGCACGAAACTGTCGCCGCAAAAGCCGGGGAACCGTTGTGCTCTCTGTTGGTCGACTGCTATACGCTATATGCAGTGCAGCGACATGGAATTGCACATATGGATGCAGATCCGCAAACATCTCGTGTGATCGCTTCGTTGGCTGAAGCGCAATCGATCGTCAGTCAAGTCTTTGATATAATTGAGCGGTTTTACTGTAAGCTTACCAAGTGAATAAACACTTCATCGTTTCTCGCCGCCCGGCACCAGGGGTTGAGGCAGCCGTCTTTGCGACATGCGCTTTGAACCCTATGGAGGAAATTGGGGCGATAGAACGCGACCTTCGAAAAAAGAAGGTTGCAGGGAGAGTGTTTTTTGATTTGTTGCTAGCTCACGGCAATAAGACTAACCGGTACTTTGTTGGCGAGTTCGATGGCCAACATTTCACGTCACCACGATTCCAAAGAGCTGAGTCAGAATATGAGGCCTACTCCAAGGCTTCCGCTTCGATACTTCGCGAACATCTTCCTGAGGTCGACGCTTCTTTGTTATCCAATGCAATGCGGTTCGCGCTTCGCGAAGGCATACCGTTCTGACTAGCCGCTAAGCCAAAAAGACAAAGGGCGCTTTATGCGCCCTAATTTTTTGCCCGTTGAGCCAATCGCATCAAGCAATAAGTTATTGAAATAATTAACTTTGTGCAACAGATGCATAACAGCGTTGAAAAGCACGATTCTGTCGTCGTAGCACAATGACCAACGATTGGCTGAATGTCGCCAATGACAATCCAATAAGCATTGCAACAAATTCATCGGATCGCGCTTCAGCAAGCGGATAGATACGCTGCGCTAGCCTTGGACGACAAGCATTGTTGTTGCGTACACGCATTTGAGTAAGCAATAAGGCATCTTCTCTGTTGGTCGCTGAACATTGGGCCTGTGCGTCATGATGGCATAGAGCTACCCTTGTTGGGCAGCCCAAATGTGCCCCTAAGGCGACCTTCCATCTTGAGATGACAAACGGCAGCCAAGCTATATATCGGACATTCCCAATCAAATATCAGATTACTATTTGATTTTGGCTTTGTTGGCTGAGAGATAGTCGAGCGTAATGTTCGTCATGGTTCGTACGCCAATAGCCAATACTCGCTCATCCAGCCAGAAGCGCGGTGAATGATTCGGAAATACCGTTTCAGGCTTCGTTCCGGGTGGTACGACTCCAAGGAAATAGAACAGGCCAGGAATGACTTTCTGGTAAGCCGAGAAGTCCTCTGAGACAGTTACCTTGGGATTAACGAATACATTTTGAGACCCCAAGGTTGCTTTGAGGGACTCGGTAGCCAGCATAGCAAGACATTCGTCATTCACCGTTACGTCATAGTTTGGTGTGATTGACACGGTAGCACTACCACCTCCGCTTTCAGCAATCTTTTCTGCAGCTCGAGTAACGCGTTGCTGAATATCCGTACGCATTCCCTCATCAAGCGCACGGATCATCCCGCTCATTTCAACAATGTCCGGAATGATATTGGGGCGGTTTCCCCCGTTGATCATGCCAATGGTGATCACTGACGGTTCGAGGAGAACATTCACCTGACGACTTTCGATGGTTTGAATGCCTTGTATGACCTGAGATGACAAAACAATGGGATCAACACCCAACCAGGGTAAAGCTGCATGAGTTTGCTTTCCATTGACAACAATTTTGAATGTGTCGCCGCTAGCCATGAATGGACCTGCACGAACACCGGCCTTTCCTAAAGGGGTGCGACTGTTGAGGTGAAGTCCGAAGATTGCGGATGGCACAGGGTCCCTGAGTGCGCCCTCTTTGATCATTAAAGCAGCTCCGCCTTCTTCGCCAGAAGGAGGCCCCTCTTCCGCCGGCTGAAAGATGAAAACTACAGTGCCTTCGACACGAGCCCTTAACGAAGCCAGCACTTCAGCAACGCCCATTAGTATTGCAGTGTGACCATCGTGACCGCAGACATGGGCAACACCGACCTCTTGGCCAAGCCACGTGGCTTTTGTCTTCGACGCATACGGAAGTCCGGTTTGTTCAGTCACAGGAAGCGCGTCCATATCTGCCCTGAGCGCAACCACTGGACCGGGGAGAGCACCTTTCAAAACGGCAACTACTCCCGTTCGAGCAATAGGCGCTCGAACCTCCAATCCGAGTTGCTTGAGATGCTCTGCAACCAATTTTCCCGTTCGGAATTCACGGTTACTTAATTCGGGATGCTGGTGAATATCTCGACGCCAGGAAATTAACTTTGGCTCTAGCTGCTTGGTTAAGTCGTCAACCTGAGAACGCAGCGGAGGGTCTTGTTGAGCGCAGGTGTTCCAAGAGACAACTGTGAGCACAACGGCGATTACACGAAGCAATGGCTGCATGTCGAACTCCAAGCCAGATTATGACGAAATCCTCAAACTGATGCTGATTTAGTATATCAAGTCCGCTAAAGGTTGCCGACATAGGCATTAAGTCAGGCAAAGACCGCTTCTGGCCGAATTGAGGCAATCGCCCAACAATCCTGTAAAACATAGCTACGAAAATACCACTAGACGACTGGTCTATTTTTAGGCAAACTCCCATCCCATGAACACTCGTCACGACAACACACGCCAGCACATTCTCGAAACCGGACACCGGATCATCGCCGGCAAGGGCTTTTCTGGCGTTGGTCTGAACGAGATTCTGAAGACGGCCGGGGTACCGAAGGGTTCGTTCTATCACTACTTCGAATCCAAGGAACAATATGGCCAGGCCTTGCTGCAGGACTATTTTGAATATCGGCTGGCCGCCATGGATACCCTGCTCGGGGCCGAAGACCTGTCGGGCCGCGAACGTCTGATTGGTTACTGGCAGCAGTGGCTGGATTCGCAGTGCGATGAATGCACCGACCAGAAATGCCTGGTGGTCAAGCTGGCGGCGGAGGTGGCTGATCTGTCCGATGCCATGCGCCTGACCCTGCGCGACGGGACGGATCGTGTGATCGCCCGAATTGCCCAAGTTATTGACGATGGTGTTGCCGATGGTTCCCTGCCCGCACTGGAAGCCTTGCCGGTTGCCCAGACGCTTTATCAACTCTGGCTCGGTGCCAGCCTGATTGGCAAATTGCACCGGGACCGCAAATCGCTGGAAAACGCGATGGCCTTCACTCAAAAACTGCTTAACGCTGAATAACCAAAATCCAATCGGCCGCAATTCAAGACGGCTAATTTTTAACCAACTTGCTTAGACGACCGGTCTAATCTTGCAAAAATACATCCCTCTAGGAGACTCACCATGACTTCCCTGTTCGACCCCATCAACATCGGCGACATCGCCCTCGCCAACCGCATCATCATGGCGCCACTGACGCGCAACCGCGCTATCGCGGGCAATGTCGCCGGCCCATTAACCGTCGAGTATTACCGCCAACGCGCCAGCGCCGGCCTGATCATTTCCGAAGCCAGCCAGATCAGCCCGATAGCCCAGGGCTACCTCGACACCCCGGGCATTCATTCGCCGGAACAGATCGCCGGCTGGCGCCAGGTGACGGACGCCGTGCATGCGGCGGGTGGCAAGATTGTGCTTCAGCTCTGGCACGTTGGCCGCATTTCCCATACCTCGCTGCTGCCGGCAGGCGAAGCGCCCGTGTCCTCAACCGCCAATGCGGCGGAGGCGATGACCTACACGACTGACGGTTTTGTGCCGGTTTCCACGCCACGCGCCCTGCGCGACGATGAGATCCCAGGCCTGATAGCCGACTACCGTCGCGCCGCCCGCAATGCCATTGATGCTGGATTCGACGGCGTCGAAGTCCACGCCGCCAACACCTACCTGATCGAACAGTTCCTGCGCGACAGCATCAATGACCGCAGCGGGCCATACGGTGGCAGCATCGCCAACCGTGCCCGCCTGTTGCTGGAAGTGATGCAGGCGGTTAGCGAAGAAATCGGCGCCGGCCGCACCGGCGTTCGCCTCAGCCCGATGACCACCTTTACCGCACCGCTCGATAGCGATCCTCAGACACTCTATGGCTATGTGGTCGAAAAACTGGCCCCGCTCGGCCTGGCCTATCTGCACATCATCGAAGGTGAAACCGGTGGCACGCGCACACCGGAAGGCAAGGCTTTTGATTACGAAGCCCTGCACCGCAGCTATCCCGGCGCGTGGATGGTCAATAACGGCTACTCCCGTGAAATGGCCATCGAAGAGGTGGCCGGCGGCAAGGCCGACCTGGTCGCCTTCGGCCGCCCCTTTATCAGCACGCCGGACCTCGTTCGCCGCCTGCGTGAGGACAAGCCCTTGAACGAACTACGCGCCGACAAGCTGTATGGCGGTGGCGCCGAGGGCTACATCGATTACCCGGCACTGGCCGACTGATCGCCTTTCAACCTTGGCCGTGAGCGGAATTGTCCGGGCACGGCCTCCCTGCCAACCACTTGCCTAAAAATTTCATGCCCTCATATCGCCGCTGGCTACCAGCACTTGCCTTGGTCGTACTCTCGCTCACCTGGGGCTACACTTGGGTGGTGGCCAAGCACGGGCTGGTTTACGCGCCACCCTTTGCCTTCGCCGCCGAACGCTGTGTGGGCGGTGCGTTGTCGCTGATTATCGTCCTCAAGCTGATGGGACGACCGTTCATGCTAGTCGCCCCGTGGCAGACACTGGGCATCGGCCTGACCCAGGTGGCAGGCTTCATGGTTTTCCAGACCTGGGCGCTGGTCGAAGGCGGCCCGGGCAAGACGGCAGTACTTATCTTCACGATGCCGATCTGGACGCTGCTGATGGCCTGGCCGATCCTCGGCGAGCGTGTTCGCGGCAAGCAATGGCTGGCCGCAGCATGCACGCTGACCGGCCTGTTGTTGATCATTGAACCATGGGATATGCATGCCAGTCTGTTCAGCAAATTCCTCGGCTTGATGGCGGCTTTGTGCTGGGGGACCGGAACCATCCTGATCAAGCGCCTGCGCTCGACGACCCCGGTCGACCTGCTGACGCTGACCACCTGGCAGATGACCCTTGGTGCGGTGCCGCTGGTCCTGCTTGCACTCGTGGTGCCGGAGCAGCCGACCCACTGGACGCCTTCCTTCATCGGCATCCTTGCCTTCATGTCAGTGGCCAGTACCGCGCTGTGCTGGTGGTTGTGGATTTATATCCTCGATCGCGTACCGGCCTGGGAAGCCAGCCTTTCCGTGCTCGGCACGCCGGTGGTTGCCATCCTCTCGTCGCGCCTGACTTTTGGCGAGGAATTCAAGACCAGCGAAGTCGCCGGCATTTTGCTCATAGGTAGCGGCCTGGCACTGCTTTCACTGCTCAGCTGGGCAGCCAGTCGACGTGCCCCGGTGATCGCCAAACCCGTAACGGAACAGTCATGACCCCTTTGCAATCCACAAAACTATCGATGCTCGACCTCGTGGCTGTACGCGAAGGCGGCACGGTTGCCGAGGCGCTGGCCATTGCCCGCGACACCGCCCGCCATGTCGAAAAACTCGGCTTCACGCGCTACTGGGTGGCCGAACATCACAACATGCCAGGCATCGCCAGTTCGGCCACGGCGGTGCTGGTCGGCTACATTGCCGGGGCGACCAGCCGCATGCGCGTTGGCTCGGGCGGCATCATGCTGCCCAACCATGCGCCGCTGGTGGTTGCCGAGGCCTTTGGTACGCTGGCTGAAATCTATCCCGGCCGCATCGACCTTGGCCTGGGCCGCGCCCCGGGCACCGACCATATGACCATGCGCGCCCTGCGCCGTGACCGCATTGAAACCGAAGCTGATTTCCCGCGCGACGTGGCCGAACTGCAGCGCCTGCTTGGCCCCCTTCAGGCAGGTCAAGATGTCGTGGCAGTGCCGGGCAACGGCACCGACGTGCCGATCTGGCTGCTGGGCTCCAGCCTGTTCTCGGCCCGTCTGGCCGCCGAGCGCGGCCTGCCCTACGCCTTCGCCTCGCACTTCGCACCGGCCATGCTGCTGCAGGCCATCGACATTTATCGTCGCAACTTCCGCCCATCAGCCAAGCTCGCCCAGCCTTACTTGATGATCGGCGTGCCGGTGATCGCGGCGGAGAGCGATGATGAAGCCGAGTTTCTGGCGAGCAGCACTCATCAGCGCGTGCTCGGCATTCTGCGTGGCGACCGTCGCCCTTTGCCACCGCCTGTCGCCGACTATCTGGCGGGTCTGCATCCACAGGAACGTTCCGCAATCGGTGACTTCCTGGGTGCTGCAGTGATCGGCGGACCGGATACCGTGAGTGACGGACTGCTTGCCTTGAAAGAAGCAACCAAGGCTGATGAAATGATCTTGGTCAGCGATATTTTCGATCCGGCGCTACGCCTGCGATCCCTTGAAATCACCGCCGGTTTTTTCGCACAATAAACTGCTGGCCGCTACCAGCACCCAAGGAGACAACACATGCCACATACTTTTGAATTCAGTTACCACAACCCGACGCAGATTCATTTCGGGCCGAACAGCTTCGCCAAACTCGGCGAGCTGATTCCGCGTGACGCCAAGGTCATGCTGCTTTATGGCGGCGGCTCGATCAAGCAGAACGGCATCTACGATCAGGTTACGCAAGCGCTGGCGGACCACACCGTGGTCGAATTTGGCGGTGTCGAACCTAATCCGACGCTCGAAACACTGACTGCTGCGGTCAACCGGATAAAAGAGCAAAAAATCGAATTTATTCTGGGCGTCGGTGGTGGTTCGGTCGCCGATGGCGCCAAGTTCATCGCCTGTGCCGCGCTATATGAGGGCGATGGCTGGGATATCGTCAGTGGTAAATATGTGCCGACAGAAGCCCTGCCGGTTGGTGTTGTATTGACCCTGCCGGCCACCGGCTCCGAATCGAATGCGGGCGCCGTCGTCACCCGCAAGGCAACGCACGAAAAGCGCGTTTTCTTCGTGCCGCCTGCCCGGCCGCGCTTCGCCATCCTCAACCCTGAGGTGATGTCCAGCCTGCCGGATCGCCAGCTTGAAAACGGCGTCGTCGATGCTTTCGTGCACGTCTGCGAGCAATACATCACTTACCCGGTCGGCGCCCTTGTTCAGGACGGTTATGCCGAAGCCGTGATGAAGTCCCTGAAAGCCCTGGCCGACACCTTCGAGCAGCGGCACGAAATAAGCTGGCAGCAGAACATGATGTGGTCCGCCAACCAGGCGCTGTGCGGCGTCATCGGCCTTGGCGTGCCGGTGGACTGGGCGACCCACAGAATGGCCGTCGAATTGACGGCGCTGTATGGCATCGACCATGGACGCACGCTATCGATCATCCAGCCCTGGCTGTTGCGCGAAACAATCGAAGCCAAACGCGCCAAGCTGGAACAGATGGGTCGCAATGTCTTCGGCCTGAGCCAGCCAAGCGCCGAGGATACGATTGCCGCCATCGAAGCCTTCTACCATAGCCTGCGCATGCCAGTTCACCTTTCGGATACCGACGTAGCCGATCCCGAAGCTGCTAGCAAAGTCATGCAGGCACTGCGCGAGCATGGCAATGCCACGCTGGGCGGTCACGCCGAACTGGATGACGCCAAGACCGAGCGGATCATTTTCGCCGCCTGCGCCATTCGTCCGACCAAGGAGGACTGAGTCGCATTATTTTGGCAATGCCGGATCAATGCCGTGGTGCTATGCTGAACCGAGTTTCGACTGTGATCATCCGATAACCCAGACGGAAGGAATCATTCACCATGCTGACCCCGACTCAGAAGCAGACCGCGCAATCGATCGTCAACCTTTTCGAAACCGGCGTTGTCCTTGGCGACTACGGTAGCGTCACCGTGATACCCGGCGACACCGGGCATCTCACCTTCGGGCGCTCGCAAACGACGCTGGGCTCGGGCAATTTACTCGACTTGTTGCAGCGCTACTGCGCCAATGATGGTGGCCGCTTCAGCCATCGGCTGGCGCGCTGGTTGCCGCGTTTTGAAGCTTCTGATTTCGCATTGGATAGCGAACTCAGGCTGCACAATTTGCTCCGCGCCACGGCTGATGACCCGATCATGCGTGAAACTCAGGACATGTTTTTTGACGACGTTTACTGGCAACCGGCAGCGCGCAATGCTGCCAGGCTTGGTATCACCTCGCCACTCGGCGTCGCCGTGGTCTACGACAGTACAGTGCATGGTTCGTGGAAAGCGATACGCGACCGTACCATCGCCCAAGCCGGGAGCCTGACCGCGCTGGGCGAGAAGAACTGGATCAAGGCTTACGTCAATACGCGCCACGCCTGGCTGAGCACACATCCACGCAGCGACCTGCGCAAGACGGCTTACCGCATGAATGCCTTCCAGCGGCTGATCGAGCAAGGCTATTGGGGGCTGGAACTACCGCTGGTTATCCGTGGCGCCGAAATTTCAATGAGCACGCTGCGCGCCACCCCACCCGGCTGCTACGACGGACCGCACCCGGGCACTCGCAGCATTACGCTGCAAACGCCGCTGGCGCGCGGACTGGACGTACGACTGCTGCAACTGGGCCTGTCGGATAATGGTATTGCCATCAAGGCCGACGGCATTTTCGGGCAGACCAGCGTGCTATTGCTGAAGAAATACCAAGCCAGCGCAGGGCTGCCGATGACCGGCGTGGCAGAGCCAGCGCTGATCAGCGGTCTCGTCGACCAAAGCTGAAAGCGGTGGCGACAGCAATTTCGCCGAGTTGCATTAAGTGTCGGAATGAATTCCGTTCGCCGGCAACGGGGGTTGCGGTCGGCTTATAACATAGAGCACCACTGTACAAGCGCCAAGGAAAGCGACGCTGGCCAGCGCACTGGGCACCCAGGAATCAGCCAGGCCGCGCTCCATCCATAACCAGACAAACAGGCCAAAAGCCGGCAAAGCCAGCAGCGCACAAAATGCAGCGGTCACCAATGCGATCTTTTGTCCGATATGCCGTTTCAAATTGCTCATTCGACCTCCTCTACCATTAGCCAAATAGAGCGATTGTCACGCGCATCGCTGGTTGAAAGATTGAGCGCGCCGCCCTGATTGCCGCTGGCCTGACGGCCACTGCCACCCAACTCTATCCATTCGCCCAGCCGCCCGGAAACCGTCGTTGATAGACTTTGGCTGTTGATGCTGCCATAACCGCCCTGGCTGGCCGACTGCTGGCTGATATCGAGCGTCACCCGAGTGCCATTGAGCCGGGGCGTAGCGTAGAAGCCTGGGCCGACATCCTGATAAACCACCGTTTCATTGATCACCGCACCACCTGGCCCGACCACCACTTGCAGCATTGGAATCGGCAGCGAACGCCCGACCTGGATGAAAGCCTGGCCACCCTCAACGGTCTGCACCATCTGCGCCGCACTCTCGCCGCGCACGCTCTTCGTATCCCAGACGCGGGCATCAAGATTGCTGCGCCGGGTACTACCGAGAACGACCTGCCCACTGGCCTCGGCGCCACGCGAGTTCTCTTCGGCCTGACGATTTTGCGAAATCCGGATGATCAGGCGTCGGGTCGGCGTATCAATGGCCGCCAGCGCCCGCTTGATTTCTGCCCTGTTACGCGGCGAGGCCTTGAGAAAAAGCTGGTTGTTCATGCCGGTCAACGTGCCGCCCGGCTCAACGAGCGGCAACAGCGTCGGCAAGACCTGATCGGCGTTCTTGCTGCGCAGCTCAACGATCTCCAATTGCTGCGCAGCCACCAGGCCAACCCATAGCGTGATTGCTACGGTCAACAGGAATTTCAGGCCTTTTTTCAAATTTTCATCCTCAGGGCGCGACGATGTGCGGCAGTGCCAGATATTCACGCGAATTCATTTCGGTCAGACGACTGACGGTACGCATGAATTCGCTAGCCTGTGTACCTTCGGTGTATAGCTGCTCGGCAGCGCAGTCGGCGGTGATGATCAACTTGACCTTATTGTCGTAGAAAACATCGACCAGCCAAGTAAGTCGCCGCGCTTCCGACGAGTGGTGCGCAGTCATTTTCGGAATTTGCGACAGTAGGACCGTGTGGTAGGCACGTGAAATTTCAAGGTAATCGTTCTGTGAACGCGGGCCACCACAGAGGGTGCGAAAATCGAACCAGATCACGCCATGGCCGCGGCGCACCGTGTCAATTTTGCGGCCAAGTACTTCGATCTGTCCGCCCTTCTTGCCTTCCTCACCCGCAACCATGCGGAAGTAATCGAGCATTTTTGTCTCGGCTGCGTCGTCGGCTGGGTGATGAAAGATTTCAACCTGCTCCAATGCGCGCAATCGGTAGTCGACGCCAGAATCGACTTCGAAAACGTCGAGATTTTTCTGCAGCAATGCGATAGTCGGCAGAAAGCTTTCTCGATGCAGGCCATTCGGATACAGCATGGAAGGCGGGTAATTCGAGGTCATGACAATGATCACGCCATTCGCAAACAAGCCATCCATCAGACGACCGAGAATCATGGCATCGGCAATGTCCGACACGTGGAATTCGTCGAAACAGAGCAGACGAATATCCTTGGCGATCGATTCGGCCAGTCGCAGCATGGGGTCCTGTTCCCCCTTGTATTTCTCGAGATCGCGATGAATCTGCTGCATGAACGAGTGGAAGTGCAGACGTTTCTTGCGGCGATATGGCACCGCATCGTAAAAACAGTCCATCAGAAAACTTTTGCCACGCCCGACGCCACCCCAGAAATACACACCTCTCGGCGGCTTGGGGGGCGAGAGCAAACGCTTGAAGGTGCTGCCCCGATCAACTTTGAAAAACAACAGGTTGGTATAAAGATCCTGCAATGCATTGGCCGCAGTCATCTGCGCATCATCAGCCACATAGCCACGAGCATCGAGCAGATTTTTATAGGCATCGAGCATGCCTTGCGCGGCAACATTCAGTTTTTTATGGGGCATCGCGATGAGTCAAGGTTGGGTAAAAGCGTATTCTGCCAAATAAAAAGGCGGGTGCGTTACCGCAACCCGCCTTTTGCACAGCCGACTGGCTGATTAGAAGTTCAATGTGCGCTTGTCGCAAGCCAATGCCGCTTCATGCACGGTCTCCGACAGCGTCGGGTGAGCGTGACAGATGCGGGCGAGATCTTCCGAAGCACCACCGAATTCCATCGCCACCACGGCCTCGGCAATGATTTCCGAGGCATTGGCACCGATGATATGAACACCCAGAATGCGGTCAGTCTCCTTGCAAGCCAGCACTTTAACGAAACCCGATGGATCACCCATACCCAGCGCGCGACCGTTGGCCAGGAAAGGCACTTTGCCTGACTTGTAGGCAACGCCATCGGCCTTGAGCTGCTGTTCGGTCTTGCCGACCCAGGCGATTTCCGGCGAGGTATAGATCACCCAGGGAATGGTGTCGAAATTGCAGTGGCCAGCCTGGCCAGCCATCAGTTCGGCAACCATGACACCTTCTTCGTGGGCCTTGTGGGCCAGCATCGGGCCGCGAACGACGTCGCCAATTGCCCAGACACCTGGCAGGTTGGTCTGGCAGTGGCCGTCAACATCGACGAAACCACGGGCATCCAGCTTGAGGCCGACGGCTTCAGCATTCAGGCCGTCCGTGTTCGGCACGCGGCCGATCGAAACGATAAGGCGATCAGCATCCAGCTTCTGTTCCTTGCCATCCTTGTCGGTATAGGCAATGGAAACTAATTTCTTGGTCGCCTTGATGTCGCCAATCTTGACGCCCATCTGGATGTTCAGGCCCTGCTTGGAGAACAACTTGAGCGCTTCCTTGGCAACGTCGACATCAGCGGCAGCCAGAAAATCCGGCATGGCTTCGAGGACAGTCACTTCTGAACCGACACGACGCCAGACCGAACCCATTTCCAGACCAATGACACCGGCACCGATAATGGCCAGTTTCTTGGGCACGGATTCTTGATTCAGCGCACCTTCGTTATCCATGACAATTTTCTGGTCGACCGGCAGATTCGGCAGGTGACGAGCCTTTGAACCGGTAGCAACAATGACTTGCTTGGCCAGCACTTCTTCTTCGCCAACCTTGACCTTCCAGAATTCGCCTTCCTTGGCGACAAATGAACCGTGGCCCGGCAGGAAGGTAACCTTGTTCTTTTTAAGCAGCATCTTGATGCCGCCGGTCAGTTGATTGACCACACCATCCTTGCGCGCCTTCATGACAGGCACATCAATGGAAGCCTTGCCAACCTTGATGCCCTGCTCTTCAAAGCTGTGGCCAGCCTCCTCGAACAAGTGTGAGGTATGGAGCAGCGCCTTGGATGGAATGCAGCCGACGTTCAGGCAGGTGCCACCGAGGCGCGGCTCGCCCTTGGGATCGGCATACGAATTGGATTCGGCACAAGCGGCGGAAAAACCGAGCTGCGAAGCACGAATGGCTGCAATGTAGCCGCCGGGACCACCACCGATAACGAGCACGTCAAATTGCTTGGACATGAATAACCTTTCAGATCTTAAATGTGCAAAAGCGCCAGTCCCCTTTGACGGGGAACTGGCGCCAGCCAACGTCGATTAGACGCCGAGCAGCAGGCGTGAAGGATCTTCCAGCGCTTCCTTCATCGTCACCAGACCGAGCACAGCTTCGCGGCCGTCGATGATACGGTGATCGTAGGACATGGCCAGGTAGTTCATCGGACGCACAACGACTTGACCGTTCTCAACCATGGCGCGGTCCTTGGTGGCATGGATGCCCAGGATGGCGGATTGCGGCGGGTTGATGATCGGCGTGGACATCATGGAACCGAAGATGCCACCGTTGGAGATCGAGAATGTACCGCCGGTCAGGTCTTCGATGGTCAGCTTGCCATCCTTGGCCTTGGAACCGAATTCGGCGATCTTCTTTTCGATTTCAGCGATGCTCATCTGGTCAGCATTGCGGATGATCGGGACGACCAGGCCACGCGGCGAACCAACGGCTATACCGATGTCGATGAAGCCGTGATAAACGATGTCGTTGCCGTCAACCGAAGCGTTCAGGATCGGGAACTTCTGCAGGGCGGCACAGGCGGCCTTGACGAAGAAGCCCATGAAGCCGAGGCGAACGCCGTGGGCTTTTTCGAACTTTTCACCATACTGCTTGCGCAGCGCCATCATCGGACCCATGTTCACTTCGTTGAACGTGGTCAGGATGGCATTGGTTTGCTGTGACTGCAGCAAGCGTTCGGCAATACGAGCACGCAAACGCGACATCGGAACGCGCTGTTCAGTACGATCGCCCAGGGCAACAGCCACCGGCGGCGTAGGCAACGCTGCCTTGGCAGCGACGGGTGCAGCAACCGGGCCAGCCTTCGGCGCAGCAGCGACAGCATCCTCCTTGGTAACACGTCCACCGCGGCCAGAACCTGCGACATCAGCAGCAGCAATACCCTTTTCATCAAGGATCTTGCGTGCAGAAGGGCTGGCTGTACCGGCCGGTGCGGCAGCAGCGGCAACCGGGGCTGCGGCGGGAGCGGCAGCCTTTGGTGCATCAGCAGCCGGAGCAGCGGCGCCTGCCTTGGCTTCGGTATCGATGCGAGCGATCAATTCACCGGAGACAACGGTTTCTCCATCTGCTTTGATGATTTCGACCAGAACGCCGGCACCCGGTGACGGAACCTCGAGAACAACCTTGTCGGTTTCGATATCAATCAGGATTTCGTCGCGTGCAACGGCGTCTCCAACTTTCTTTTTCCAGGATGCGAGTGTGCCTTCGGCGACGGACTCGGACAGCTGGGGAACTTGAACTTCGATAATGCTCATAGTGACTCCACTCTGTTTTAGTTATTAGTACTCAATCTTGCCCAATGCGGACTCGACCAGTGCCTTTTGTTGCTCGTTGTGCTTCGCCAGATAACCGACAGCTGGCGACGGAGATGCCGGGCGCGAGACCAATAGTAGCTTGCGCTTGACACCAATTTGCGCATCAAGATGATGGCGGGAAGCAATCCAGTACCAAGCGCCTTGATTACGCGGCTCTTCCTGACACCACACAATTTCTGTCGCCTTCGGATATTTGGCCATTTCGGCCTGCAGCGAAGCCTGCGGGAAAGGATACAACTGCTCTACACGAACAATGGCGATATCGGTAATTTTCTTCTCGCGCCTTGCCGCCAGCAAATCATAGTAGACCTTGCCTGAACACAGAACGACACGTTTGACCTTCTTGCCATCAAGCTCGTCGACTTCGCCTATGATCCGCTTGAATTCACCACTTGCAAGATCTTCAAGCGGAGAAGCGGCATCTTTGTGGCGCAGCAATGATTTCGGGGACATCACAACCAAAGGCTTGCGCTGCATGCGGAGTGCCTGACGACGAAGCATATGGAATACCTGTGCTGCCGTCGTAGGCACACAAACTTCCATGTTCATCTCTGCACACTGGTTCATGAATCGTTCCAGTCGCGCCGATGAGTGCTCAGGACCTTGGCCTTCATACCCGTGGGGGAGCAGCATGACAAGACCACATGCACGTCCCCACTTTGCCTCACCAGAGGTAATGAATTGGTCAATGACAACTTGGGCGCCGTTAGCAAAGTCTCCAAACTGGCCTTCCCAGATAACTAATTCATAGGGATTGGCAGTGGCATATCCGTAATCAAATGCCAGAACAGCCTCTTCTGAGAGCACCGAATCATAGCAATGGAAACCTGACTGCTTTTCCTGCAGGTGTTTCAACGGAATATAGGTACCCTTATCCCAGCTTTCACGATTCTGATCATGGAATGCTGCGTGACGATGGAAGAAGGTACCGCGACCCACGTCTTCACCCGAAATACGTATGCCATAACCAGAAACCAGCAGAGAAGCATAGGCAAGATTTTCAGCCATACCCCAGTCAACAGGTAACTTGCCTTCACCCATCGAGCCACGGTCCTCGACAATCTTTTTGACACGGGAATGCAGCGTAAAGCCATCTGGAAGCGTCGTCAGACGCTGAGAGAGACGCTTCAATTCGGTCATTGGAACTGTGGTGTCACAGTTTTCAATGTAATTCTTGGCGAGGAACGGCGTCCAATCAATCATGTTCGGATGCTTGTAACCCGCCAAGACAGGGTTATAAAGCAACTCACCCTTGTCCAGATGATCGCGATACTCTTGAATCATCTGATCCGGACCATCTGCAGACAAAACCCCTTCGGCAATCAGTCTCTCACCATACAGACGGCGAGTACCCGGATGTTTGGAGATAATCTTGTACATCAAAGGCTGCGTAACCATCGGCTCGTCTTGCTCATTGTGTCCAAGCTTGCGGAAGCAGACGATGTCGATTACCACATCCTTGCTGAAGGTTTGCCGATATTCAATAGCGATTTGAGTAACCAAGGCAACCGCTTCAGGATCGTCACCATTGACATGGAAGATAGGCGCATCCGCCATTTTGAAAATATCGGTACAGTAGTGACCGGAGCGGTAGTCACGCGGATCGCTGGTTGTAAAGCCGATCTGGTTGTTTACAACAATGTGAACCGATCCACCCGTACCATAGCCGCGGGTCTGAGCGAAGTTCAGCATTTCCTGATTAACACCTTGACCAATAACGGCCGAATCGCCGTGAACGATCACCGGCAATATCTTTGCTTTACTACCTTCCCCACGACGAACTTGACGGGCGTAAACAGATCCCTCGACGACCGGATTAACAATTTCAAGGTGAGAGGGGTTGAACGCCAAAGTCAGGTGGCAAGGACCTTGTGGCGTAGAAACATCAGACGAAAAGCCCATGTGATATTTCACGTCGCCAGCAGTTAGATCAACCTTCTTCTTGCCCTCAAACTCTGCGAATAGCATGGACGGAGCTTTGTCCAACGTGTTCACCAACACATTCAGACGACCACGGTGTGCCATTCCAATGACAATTTCGTCAACACCACGACTTCCACTTGAACGAATTGCTTCATCCAGCGCAACAATCAAGGACTCTCCACCTTCAAGCGAAAAGCGCTTCTGACCAACATATTTGGTATGGAGATAGCGCTCAAGTGTCTCGGCGGCGGTCAAGCGTTCCAGCAGGCGTTTTTTCTGATCAGGCGTGTAAGAGGGGCGTGAACGAACGCCTTCCAGTCGTTCCTGGAGCCAACGCTTTTCGCCATAATCAGCCATGTACATATATTCGACGCCAACGGTACCGCAATACGTCTGTTTCAGCGTCTCGAGGATGTCACCCAATTTCGCTGTCTCAGGCAAACCTTTGAGCGAGCCTACGCTGAAAGTCTGATTAAGATCGGCATCAGTGAATCCGTAAAAGGACGGCTCTAGTTCGTCAATCTGGGGACGAGCCAGACGCTTGAGTGGATCAAGATCGGCCCAGCGAGTTCCCATCGAACGGTAGGCGGTGACGAGTTGGCCCACCGCAGACTGCTTCTTGTTATCACCGCCAGCGACAGGAGGAGGACGGAAACCACCGTCTTTGGCCAGCTCAGCAAATGCGGAAATAACCGGAGCGTGTGCAACGTCGCGAGCAACAAAACCAGGCATCTGTGCCAAGCGATCAAAATACTCGCGCCATTCTTCGGGCACTGCAGTCGGATTATTTAGGTAGTTTTCGTACAGCTCTTCTACAAATGGCGCATTGCCACCAAAGAACATTGTGCTGTCGAATAAATTATTCATTGTAGTCATAGGCGTCCCCTCTAGGGTTTTTCTTTCCACTGTAGTCTCTGAGAACCAGGTCAGTTTTTGCAGGTAAAAAAAGGGCGGCCACACGGCCGCCCATATTACTAATTAACCGCGTTGGGCAAGCGGCACCACATCGCGCTTGGCAGCGCCCATATACAACTGACGCGGACGGCCAATCTTGTATTCCGGATCGGAAATCATCTCTTCCCACTGCGTCATCCAGCCAACGGTACGAGCCAAAGCGAAAATACAGGTGAACATTTCGGTAGGAATACCAATAGCTTTTTGAACAATACCCGAATAGAAGTCGACGTTCGGATAGAGCTTCTTCTCAACGAAGTACGGATCTTCCAGAGCGATCTTTTCCAGCTCCATCGCCAGCTTGAACAAACGGTCGTTCTGCAGACCGAGTTCAGAAAGAACATCGAAACAAACCTTACGCATCAGCTTGGCACGTGGATCGAAATTCTTGTAGACACGGTGTCCGAAGCCCATCAGCTTGAAGGAGTCGTTTTTATCCTTTGCACGGTTGATATATTCCCCAACTTTGGATACATCGCCAATTTGCTCAAGCATCTGCAGACACGCCTCATTGGCACCGCCGTGAGCCGGACCCCATAGGCAGGCGATACCAGCAGCAATACACGCAAACGGATTGGCGCCCGAGGAACCTGCAAGACGTACGGTTGACGTTGATGCATTTTGCTCGTGATCGGCGTGCAGCGTAAAAATGGTATCAAGCGCATTGACCAGAACCGGGTTCGGCTTGTACTTCTCGCACGGATTGCCAAACATCATTCGCATGAAGTTGGAAGTGTAATCAAGATCGTTGTCCGGATACATGAACGGTGCACCGGTGTTGTATTTGTAAGCCATAGCAACAATCGTCGGCAACTTGGCTACAAGTCGATTAAAGCTGACGTTACGATGCTCGGCATCAGAGTAATCCATCGCATCGTGATAGAACGCAGAAAGCGCACCAACCACACCAACCATAACAGCCATCGGGTGAGCATCGCGACGGAAGCCACTATAAAAACGGGTCAGCTGGTCATGCACCATCGTATGCTTCTTGATGGTCGTTTCAAATGCCACCTTGTCAGTAGCATTAGGCAACTCACCATTTTTCAGCAAGTATGCCACTTCAAGGAAATTGCAATTTTCAGCCAGTTGCTCAATCGGATATCCGCGATACAGCAACTCACCCTTGTCACCATCGATGAAAGTGATGGTTGACTTACAGCTAGCGGTAGAAAGGAAACCAGAGTCATAGGTAAACAAACCGGTCTTGCCACCTAGCGTGCGAATATCAACGCAATCGTTGCCGTGCGTCGGTGACATGATCGGAAAATCAACTGGAGCCAGCCCATCGATTGTCAAAGTTGCCTTGCGTTCAGTCGTCATGGAGTCTTCCCTTTATAGGTGTTGGTTGTCACTGCAATGCAAAAAAGCGGTCAACATTCCCAAGATAGAATGAAAACCTTACTCAACTCTTACGAAGCAGCGCCACGATGGGCGCCAAACGAAGATCATCAATCTCTGCCTTACCGGTAAGCAAGTCCCAAAGATCGTAATCCTCCATGTCGGCAAGTTCCACAAACGCCTTCTGTTCTTCGTCGCTCAACCTCTCAAACCCATCATCGAGAAAACGGGTCAGCGTAATATCGAGCTCAAGAAGCGCGCGACGAATGCATCGCCAACGCAGGCGTTCGTAGTCCTTGCGTTCCATTAGACGGCGCGACGAACCATCATGTCCTTGATTTTTCCGATAGCCTTGGTTGGATTCAGGCCTTTCGGACATACATCGACACAATTCATGATGGAGTGGCAACGGAACAAGCGATACGGATCCTCAAGATTATCGAGTCGCTCGCTAGTTGCCTGGTCACGCGTATCAGCGATGAAGCGGTAGGCGGCCAGTAAGCCCGCCGGACCAACGAACTTATCCGGGTTCCACCAGAACGACGGACAAGACGTCGAGCAGCAAGCACACAGGATGCACTCATAAAGCCCGTTCAACTCTTCGCGATCCTCCGGTGACTGGAGGCGTTCGCGCTCTGGCGGCGGATCATTGTTAATCAGATACGGCTTAATCGAGTGGTACTGCTTGAAGAACTGGGTCATATCGACGATCAAGTCGCGGATGACCGGAAGACCCGGTAGCGGGCGTAGAACGATCGGCTGCTTCAAGCTGTCAATGTCAGTCAGGCAGGCCAAGCCGTTCTTGCCGTTGATGTTCATGGCATCAGAGCCACAAACACCTTCTCGACAAGAGCGACGGTAAGAAATCGCATCGTCTTTAGCCTTCAACTTGGTCAGCGCATCCAGCAGTTTGCGGTCAGTCGGCTCAAGTTCAACCGAAATGTCCTGCATGTAAGGTGCATCATCCTTGTCTGGATCGTAGCGATAGATACTGAATTGAACCATACGTTTGCTCATTCTGGACTCCAATTAGTACGAGCGCGTCTTGAGGGCTACGGCCTCGACGGTCAGGGGTTGCATGTTGACCGGCTTGTAGCTGATCGAATTATCAACCGGCGAGAACAGTGTGTGCTTCAGCCATTCCTTGTCATTACGGCCGTTCGGAAACTCTACCGAATCCGGCGCATCATCACGAACGTGAGCACCGCGCGATTCCTTACGAGCTTCAGCGGAAATCATCGTGGCCTTCGCGACTTCGATCAGGTTTTCCATTTCGAGCGCTTCGGTACGAGCGGTATTCCAAGCCATTGACTTATCCTTGATTTCGAGTTGGCGAGCAGCCTTTTCAACTTCGAGGATTTTCTCAACACCTTGCTTAAGCATATCTCCAAAACGGAACACACCCGCATGATCCTGCATTGTGCGCTGCATAGCCAAACGAGTTTCGTGGACGTTTGCACCGCCCTTACGATTATCAAGAGCCGAAATGCGCGCCAAGGTCTTATCAGCAACATCCTTTGGTAGTTCGCGATGAGCGCGACCTGCCTTCAGATCCTCTACCGCCGAATCGCCGGCCGACTTGCCGAACACCAACAGATCCAGTAGTGAGTTGGTACCAAGACGATTAGCGCCATGCACCGATGCGCACGCACATTCGCCACCCGCGTAGAAACCCGGAACGATATTGCTCATGTCACCATCCTTGGGCATCACGACACGGCCGGAGTAATGCGTCGGGATACCACCCATCTGATAGTGACAAGTCGGAACCACAGGCAACGGTTCTTTTAGACAATCAACACCGGCAAACTGAAGACCAATTTCATGAATACCCGGCAAGCGCTTCATGATGGTTGCAGGATCCAGGTGAGTAATGTCGAGCAGGACATAGTCCTTGTTGACGCCACAACCCCGACCTTCCTTGATTTCCGTCGCCATGGCACGGGAAACCACGTCACGCGAAGCCAGATCCTTGGCATTCGGCGCGTAGCGCTCCATGAAGCGTTCCTTGCTGGAGTTACGCAGGATACCACCTTCTCCGCGCACACCTTCTGTAATGAGCACGCCTGCACCGGCCACGCCGGTCGGGTGAAATTGCCAAAACTCCATATCTTCGAGCGGGATGCCGGCACGAGCCGCCATACCCAAGCCGTCACCAGTATTAATGAAAGCATTGGTCGAAGAGTAGAAAATACGGCCAGCACCACCGGTAGCAAAAATCGTGGCGCGAGCATGGAAAATAACGATCTGACCTGTTTCCATTTCCATGGCGGTAACGCCAAGGACGTGACCCTCTTCGTCACGAATCAGATCAAGCGCCATCCATTCAACGAAAAACTGGGTGTTGGCCTTGACGTTACGCTGATACATGGCATGCAGCATGGCATGACCAGTACGGTCAGCGGCCGCACACGATCGACGCACTGGCTTTTCACCAAAATTCGACATATGGCCGCCGAACGGACGCTGGTAAATCTTGCCATCATCGGTACGATCAAAAGGCATACCGTAATGCTCAAGCTCGACCACCACTTCATTGGCCTTCTTGCACATGAACTCAATAGCATCTTGGTCACCGAGCCAGTCGGAACCCTTGACGGTATCGTACATGTGCCACGTCCAGTGATCTTCCTCGGAATTACCGAGAGAAGCCGCAACGCCGCCCTGAGCAGCAACTGTATGAGAACGGGTTGGAAACACCTTGGACAGCACAGCCGTCTTCAAGCCAGCCTCGGACAACTGGATTGCAGAACGCAAACCAGCGCCACCAGCACCAACGATTACCGCATCAAATTTGAGAACAGGAATACTCACGCTTACAGCCTCCAGAGAATCGCAGCAGCCCACGCGGTATACCCCACCAGCGCAGCAGCAGTCAGAACATGCAGGGAAAGGCGCAGGCCAGTCGGCTTCACGTAGTCCATCCAGATATCACGCACGCCAATCCAAGCGTGGTAAAACAGACTAACGAAAAAAAGAAAGGTCAGGAATTTTATAACGCCGTTAGCAAACAGCCCCTGCCATGCCTCGAAGGTGGATGGACGAACGATCAGCAGAACCGCGGCCATCAATACCGAATAGACCGCCATGATAACTGCCGTTGCGCGCTGGGCAATCCAATCCCTCAGCCCGTAATGAGCACCTACAACAATACGATTGATCACAGCAACACCCCCCAAAGGATCAGGGTCAGCGGAATACTTACTGCCAGCACAACACCAGCAGACTTGCGGGCAGCCTCTTTCTCAATGCCCACATGCAGATCAAGCAGAAGAAATCGAATACCAGCACAAAAATGGTGCACAAACGCCCAAAGAAGGCCCGCCAGAATCACCTTGACCGGCAACATGCCGGCAACCGATTTAAAAACCGCAAAACTATCAGGAGACGCCAAGCTTGCTCCGAACAGCCAGAGCAAAACCGGAAGACAAAGAAACAATCCGGCACCGCTAACGCGATGAAGAATTGAAACCTTGCCCGGCAACGGCAACCTAATTGTGGTCAAGTCCAAGTTTTTTGGACGTTTCTTGATGGTCATTTCTGCCATGAACGTCATCCCTCGCGTGAATATGCGGTTATCCGCTTTTACGTGGTTCGAAAAGAGCTGTAATTATACATTCAAAACTAGACAGAGCACTCCTCAGAGAGGCCTTTCCGAGTGGTTTTAAGCGTACCCCTACTGTTCAACCTAAAACATTTCTATAGTAGTGATGCCGGGTGCTATACAGACCACGTCGCCACTCTACAGCCTTATTCCCATAGGTATAAGCCGTCCGCTCCACAAGCAAGAGAGGCTCCCCCAATGGCACACCAATCATGCCCGCACTTCGGGCATCTGCCGGAACTGCCCTCAAGTGCTCTTCGGCATTGATCATACGAACACCAAAATCACTTTCAAACAAACTATAAAGCGAGCGCTCTCCCCCCCGCAAACTTTCCAGCGTCAAACCATCAAATAATTCAGCGACAAGATATATCTGATCAAAGACCACGGGATCCCCACTGAAACGTAGCAGACGCTTCACGTGAACTACTCTCGTGCCAACCTGCAGGCCAAGAGCAGTTGCCACCTCCGGATTCGCATCAACAGTTTCGCAAAAATATGGGTCACTGACAGCATGGGTTGCCTTGCCATCATCTGGCACCAAGCGCAGAAATCGGTAAAAGGAGCGGGGATCGTTATGCGTTGCAACAAATGTCCCTTTTCCCTGACGTCGAATAAGTAGATTTTCCGCAGCCATTTCGTCAATTGCCTTACGGACAGTTCCTTGGCTGACATTGAAGCGTGATGCCAGCTCACCCTCGCTGGGAATGGAATCACCAGGCCTCCACTCTCCTTCCTCCAGGCTACGAATCAAGAAATCCTTGATTTGGCGATATAGAGGACTGAAAGTTGGTGAACTTAAACGGGGGGCAGGACGAGAAACGTCACGAGTCATGATCCAAATTTCAGCACATTTCACCAAGGCCGTCCACGAAAAGTTATCTTATATAAGACACATGATGAATTGACAGAAAAACGCCGAACTCCTACCATCTTCAATCTCTCGTGCCTGCTGACGCAAGTAATCAAAAAAGCGGGCTTTCGGGCGAATACCAATAATTTCAACCACGCTGTTTCAAACAGGAGCGATACATGTCCAAAGCACCCATGCGCGTTGCCATTACCGGCGCCGCCGGCCAGATCGGTTATAGCCTGCTGTTCCGCATTGCCTCCGGCGAAATGCTCGGCAAAGACCAGCCGGTCATCCTCCAGTTGCTCGACCTGCCGCAAGCCCAGCAAGCCGTCAAGGGCGTGATGATGGAGCTCGACGACTGCGCCTTCCCGCTACTCGCCGGCATGGTCGCCACTGATGACCCGAACGTTGCGTTCAAGGATGCCGACGTCTGCCTGCTGGTTGGCGCCCGCCCACGCACCAAAGGTATGGAACGTGCCGACTTGCTGACCGCCAACGGCGCCATCTTCACGGTTCAAGGCAAAGCAATTGCCGAGAACGCCAAGGAAGACGTCAAGGTTCTGGTCGTTGGCAACCCCTGCAACACCAACGCCTATATTGCTGCAGCAGCAGCCAAGAAGGTCGGCCGCACCAACCCGAACAATTACCACGGCATGCTGCGCCTGGATCATAACCGCGCGCTGTCCCAATTGGCCGAGAAAACCGGCCGCGCCGTTTCCTCCTTCAAGAAGCTGGTCGTCTGGGGTAATCACTCCCCGACGATGTACGCTGACTACCGCAACTGCGAATCCAACGGCGACAACGTCAAGGCACTGATCAACGATCACGCCTGGAACAACGACACATTCCTGCCGACCGTCGGTAAGCGCGGCGCAGCCATCATCGAAGCACGCGGCCTTTCTTCCGCCGCCTCTGCTGCCAATGCAGCCATTGATCACATCCATGACTGGGTTCTCGGTTCCAGCGACTGGGTCACGATGGGCGTTCCGTCTGATGGTTCTTACGGCATCCCGGCCGGCATCGTTTACGGCTTCCCGTGCGAGTGCAATGGAGGTTCGTTCAAGATCATCCAGGGTCTGGAAATCGACGAATACAGCCGCGAAAAGATCAACTTCACGCTCAAGGAATTGACCGACGAAGCCGAAGCCGTCAAGGACATGCTGTAATCCAGCATTAGTTCCCAGCTTCATTAAATGGCCGCGGTAAAATACCGCGGCCATTTTCATTTTTGGATCTGAAAATCATGCGCCATCCGAAAGCCGTACTTTTTGCCGGCGAAAAACCATTCCCCATTCTGCCCGCTGTCGACCATTACGCC
Organism: Betaproteobacteria bacterium; assembly: GCA_016709965.1. NCBI lineage: Bacteria > Pseudomonadati > Pseudomonadota > Betaproteobacteria > Rhodocyclales > Azonexaceae > Azonexus > Candidatus Azonexus amarohabitans. The sequence continues at coordinate 955,149 of JADJLT010000006.1, read as the reverse complement.
GGATCTGAAAAACTGATGCGGAAAGCACTCCAGTTACAAAGGGAACTCGGACCGATATTCGACATCACCTGCGACTGCGAGGATGGGGCTCATGCAGGTGCCGAGCGCGAGCACGCTGAAATGGCTGCCGGTATCATCATGAGCGAGGACAACCTGTTCAACCGGGTAGGCGCTCGCGTTCATGACGTCACCCACCCGCACTGGCGGCAGGATATGGAAATTCTGGTTGGCATCGCCGGCAGCCGCTTGCCTTTCATTACCTTGCCCAAATCCTGTAGCGCCGCTGACGTTCAGATTCAAATAGAAGCATTACGTGAAATTGAGCAAAATTTTGGCGTTGACCGCAGGATTCCGGTTCACGTGCTTGTTGAAACCCACGGCGCTCTTCGCGAAGTATGGGAAATCGCTGCACTACCCGGGGTCGAGAGTCTGGATTTTGGCCTGATGGATTTCGTCTCCGGGCATCACGGCGCCATTCCTGGCAGCGCCATGAAAAGTCCCGGCCAGTTTGAACATCCGCTGGTTGCTCGTGCCAAATGTGAAATCAGCGCGGCAGCACTGGCTTGCGGGGTCATTCCATCACATAACGTGACCACCGAACTGAAAGATATCGAATACATCCGCAATGACGCATTGCGCGCTCGAACAGAATTTGGATACCTGCGCATGTGGAGCATTCACCCAAACCAGATTGTGCCAATCGTCGAAGCAATGCGCCCGGATTTTTCGGAAGTGCAGGCTGCGGCTGAAATCCTGACAGCCGCTCAGGACACCGACTGGGGACCGACTCAACACGAAGGCAAACTCCACGATCGAGCCTCTTATCGCTACTACTGGGAATTGCTCGACCGCGCCCATGTCACCGGTATGGAAATTCCAGTTACGGCAAAGCAACGTTTTTTTGGCTGAAGAACTCCCTATCCTCTATCGCGACGAGCATATTGTCGTTATCGACAAGCCGCCCGCCCTACTCGTCCATCGATCTGAAATCGATCGTCACGAAACCCGCTTCGCGATCCAGATCCTGCGCGACCAGATCGGCCAGTACGTATGGCCAGCCCATCGACTCGATAGAGGCACTTCCGGCGTACTGCTATTTGGTCTGAGCAAGGAAATCGCCAGCCAACTCGGACAACAGTTCGAGCAAGGAACAGTAGATAAACGTTATTGGGCGGTCGTTCGCGGACACCCGCCGGCATCAGGCAGCATCGAGCATGCGCTGTCTCGGCAACGCGATCCCTACGAATTCCGGGGAGAACAAAGCAGCACAGAGCCGCAACCAGCCTTCACGCACTTTCGGAAACTGGCTGAAATCGAACTTCCCGTTAAGGTGGACCGCTACCCAACCAGCCGTTATGCGCTACTTGAACTGGAACCTGTAAGCGGTCGTCGCCACCAGATAAGGCGTCATCTCAAACATATTGCCCATCCGGTCATCGGCGACGCAACCCACGGCAAGGGAATTCATAACCGCTACTTTGCTGAACATCTTGGCTGCCATCGGATGCTGCTTGCGTGCGTCAGCATGGCATTTAACCACCCAGTGGAGGGGCAACATCTGGAAATAAAAGCACCAGCGTCCGGCGAATTCGCCGACACGCTGGTGCTTTTGGGCTGGCCGCTCGAACCAACTTAGGCGATATTTTCCTCGAGGTGCTCGCGGAGTTCGAGATTTCGCTCGAGTTGAACGATATCCTGACCCAAAGCATCGCGAGCAGAAACCATGCCCAACGGAGCACCATTATCGTCCACCACTGGCACATGGCGGAAACCACCATCGACCATAAATTGCAAGGCATAGCCAAGCGGCTTGTCAGCACGAATCGTTTGCGGGTTGGCGACCATTACCTGCGACAAGGTCGTTTTATCCGGATCCAGATTGCCTGCCAAGACCTTGTTGAGCGCATCACGCTCGGTAAAGATGCCAACGGTCCGGTTGTTTTCAACGACCAGAATGGCTCCGATCCGCTTTTGGGCCATCAAGCTGCAAGCAGACCGCACCGTGGCTTCCTTGGCGCAGGAAACAACAGTTTGGCCGGCGATAATGTTGCTAATGATGCGATTGGGCATGTTTATCTCCTTTGGTTATTAGAAATCAATGATGTAGCTCATCGAAGCACGAACTACAGCACATGCGAAGATTACCCGTACTTGATGACAATCACCGCTATGGCCATGAAAATAATGACCACGCCGATCAACTCAAGGTTCAATGAGAAAGTTAAAAAATTTACTTAGGGTGTCAGGTCGTAAACCACACGAACTCGCGCATCGGCCCTGGATAGATCAATAAATCCTATGCCCCCCGGATGTGAACTCACCCATTTCATAACATCGTCGGTTGTATTTACCTTCGTAGGCGGTTGCATGCGCCCAGAAAAGACTTGCCGTGACCAGTAGGCATTGACCTCGGAAACCTCCTTGCCAACCAATGCGCGATAAAAGCGTGCCCGATCAGGATGACTATCTGGCATGTCCACCGGTTGCGCTTCCACGCCATTGAAAAACTGGCGATTGCGGCCGAAAAAAACATTGACTACCTCGTTTCGGGTCATTGCAGCCACGCCACAGCGCGCATTTACCACCACAACCAGTTCGGCTCGCACTTCTGCCATCGGCTGCATTAGCAGCCAACACAATGTCAGCAAGGAAAACCGTCGGACAATGCGCATCGATTTAGAAGACAAAGTCCATCGTCATGGAAAAAACATCCATGTTGCCATCCCATTGCGCTCGACGGTCCTGGCGATAAGGAAAAATCGACGTTGAATCGCCCCGGATCGAATCCCACTGAGCCTTGAGCGCAACATTTTTGGCAACATCCCAGCGCACCCCCAGGAACATCGTATGCTGCTCGGAATGTGAATCAGCCATGACGTAGGCGGCAAGAGCATTCAGAGGCTGCCCATGCTGCCGGGAACGAACCCACGAGTACCCAAGATAAGGCGTTACCTGAAAAACCCGATAACCGGCAAGCAGATAGCCACCATCCGAGCTTTCAAGTGCATTGCTGCCTTGCTCGATATGATTCAACATCAACTGCGCCTGCCACGGTCCCTGATCGTAGACGACCCCTACCGAATAATAGTGAGTGCGCGTATTGCGCGTAGCAAGGAAGGCGGCTTCCGCGCTCGTAGTGCCCCGCCCTATAATTTTCTGCATCACCGCCGAAATTGGCAGGTCGTGTCGGAACTGAATATTGGCGTAGCTAGCTCGCACCAGCCAGGCATCTACTTGATACTCGAGGAATCCACCCACCATCGGCGAACCGGAAATATCCCACTGTTCATCAGCCAACGGAATTTGACCATTCGAACGCCCGTAGAAGACCTTCGCTCGCAGGAGATGTTCACCAAGCGGTACGGTTATCGCCGCATCGGCACCGTGGATGCTATAAAAAGGCAAATACCAGAAATAATCGCCGGGCGGACGTACGGTCAGAAAAGAATAACCAACCCAGCGCGAATCCGCCATCATGAAAAATTCAGTACCCAGGCGCCCAGCCCTCAGGCTCAAATTCGGGTTGGGATCATATTTCAAATATGCCCAGGCAATTTCGGGATAGAACGTCTGGTCGTAGCGATAACGACTCGTCGCTTGAACCACCGCATCCATCTGTGGATTGATATGCCAGGCGCCCTGCAGGCCGAGCACGCTATCCACCAAGCCACTCCACTCCTTGCCGATCCCTCGTGGCTGGGACAAGTCACGGACAAACTCGACGTTGTCTGTTGTGGTCCGGGCAATACCGAGCGTTCCGAAGCCCTGCAGCGAAAAAGCTGATTCAGACTCGGCCATCGCAGGTAATGCGATTTGCAGAATGGCCATAACAGCAACGATGGCTTTCTTTAGCGGACACAGCGATGTTGTCCAACTACACAGTTTGGCTATGGTCATGACGGGAAATCTTCGCGGGGTCAAAGCCGACCAACGACCCACAGCGGGGCCGTCTGTATTTCAGTCAGGCCAGCAGTTATTCCGGCAAGGCAACCTTCTGGTCAGTGCTGAACTGATAGTCCTTGAAGACATGTTCAGCCGACAGCAACTGATAACTGCCATCCTCAAGACGATGGGTCGTATCTTTGAGACGGTAGGTCAGATGGCCACAAGTCCAGATATCAAAATTCCGCATATGCGTGCACAGACAGGTCTTGTCCATGACCGATATCTTGCGAGCGCCAGGGTGTGCTGCAATTTCCCGGTTATAGGCCGTAACATAGGCACACTTGCCGTTGGCATCCAGCAGATATCCGTAGGCCTCACAATTGGGGCGTATACCGGCGCCAATGCCAGGACTGCTTTTTATCATGCGCATTGGATAGCCGGTCGGGGAAATCTGATTGACCTCTATGTCCTCTTCGCTCGCCTTGAAGTACTCTTGCTTGACGTCCGCAGGCAGGCCACATTCTTCGGAAACCGTAAAGCGGGTTGCCACCTGAACGGCCGAGGCACCACCTTCGAGGAAAGCCGCAGCATCGGAACCGGTGAAAATACCGCCGGCCGGGATGACGGGAATATCCAGATGCTCGTTCTTCAGATACTGAATCACTTCGGCAACGATGGTAGCCAGATCGTACTGAGCCCAGTCCATGCCAAAGCCAAGGTGGCCACCAGCCAGCGGCCCTTCAACGACGATGTAGTCTGGCAGGCGACCGGTCCGCGAACTCTTTTTCAGGAAAAGTTGCAGGGCGCGCACCGAAGAAACAATGATGCCCAGCTTGACGTCACGGAAACGTGGATGATCCTCAATTAACGCAAAGGATCCCAAGTGCAGGCCGGCAGCCAGCGTAATGCCTTCAATGCCGGAATCCATCGCTGCTTCCATGCGTACCTTGAGCGTCTCTTTCGGCGCATTCATGGTCAGCTTTTCCATACAGTTGATGAAAATCATGCCGGTGCCGGTTTTGCGCGACATGGTTGACTCAACGTGAAGCCGTGTCGCCTCAATCAGCTTGCCAAGATCGAATTTGACGGGTGATTTGTCTTCGTTCTCGACGTTGAACTTGTAGATCTTGAGTTTTTCTTTGACGAACTTGGTGTCGTAACGACGATCAGAAACGGTCTTGATCATCGCATCGGAGATATGCCCGACGCCTCCAAGGCGGGCCGCCTCGAGGGCGAGGTCGGCACTCGAAATGTCAACCCCCATGCCGCCGACCATGATCGGCACCAGCTCGTGCTTGCCAAGCCGCAAGCGGAAATCGTCCACACGCTTCATCGTTATCCTTATGTATACCGGCCGATACCCCTCACTCGCGGCCAAGTCTCGAATTTTACGCCAATGTTAAGTCCAATGCGTGACGAGTCGGGGATAAATCAAATTTGCCGGGACCAAGAGTGGCTAAACTCAGCGCTTAGATCAACCTTATCGGCAATAAGTTCTCATGCAATGCTCGAAGCATCCAATCTGGCTCGTCGGCTTCCGCCCATTTTTTGCACTTGCCTGCCTTTCTGGAATGCTCTTGCCGATAATCTGGGCACTGATTTTCGGCAGCGCGGCCCCGGCGCCGGATGCCTCCTTCAGTGCGGTGCAATGGCATGCTCACGAAATGTTCTTCGGCTTCGGCTGGGCCGTACTGGGCGGGTTCCTGCTCACCTCAACCAAGAACTGGGTAAATATCCGCGGTTACCATGGCCCGGCGCTGATGCTGCTTGCTGCCGCCTGGATCTTCGAGCGGATCGGCATGAGCTTTGGCGGTAGCTGGCCAAAACCCCTGTTTCTGCTGTCGAACAATTTCTTTCTCGGTAGCATGATTGCGATGCTGCTGTGGACGTTGATCCGCCATCGCGCCACCGACAGCTACCGTGACAACGCATTTTTCCTGATCATGTTGCCCGGCTTTCTGATGGCCAAGTACATGATGCTGGAAGGTGCCGATTTCATGGCCGGCTACGGCATGGCCATCGGATTATTCAGGCTTGCCTTCCTGATCATGCTGGAGCGCACCTTGACCGGCTTCATGAAGGCGGCGTTCCAGATCCAGATTCTTCGTCACCCGAAACTGGACATGCCGATCAAGCTGCTGAGCTTGCTGCTAGTCTTCGAATTTGCCCTCCCCCGACCGTTGACCGCGGCACTCTCGCTGACCCTTGCCGGACTGCTAAGCATTCGCTTCATCTTCTGGAAACCCCAACTAGCCTTCAAGCGCATTGATGTCGGCATCATGTACATTGGGTATTTGGCCATTATCGGCCAATTGATGGTCGAGGCACTCGGCCACGCAATGAACTTCGTCTGGGTTGGCTCGGTATCGGTGCATCTTTTCACCTTTGGCGCCATGGGCTGCGTCATCCCGGCCATGATTATCCGGATTTCCAAAGGCCATACCGGACGCAAAGTGGTTTTCGACGGAATGGATAGAGCAGTGCTTTACATCATGATCGTCGCCTTGGTCACTCGTATTTTTCTGCCGCAAATCCTCCCGGCTGCCTATCTCGTTTGGATATACCTGTCAGCGACCTGCTGGCTGATCGCTTTCGGGACGCTCGCCTTCCGCTACCTGCCGATCCTGTTGCAGCCCCGGATTGATGGCCGGGAACATTGATCAGAAGGCCGCCTAGAGAAATCCCCAAGAGGAACAATTCATCCATTTCAGCGCACGGACTACTGCAAGCAGAAATGCCGTCAGTCTCCCCGACTGCCGCCCTGTGCGATAATTGCTGCAACGCAACAAATTTATCCATGACACCACAATGCGTTATGTCCCATTTCGCATGGCCATTTTGAGGGTGACCTGTTGTAGGCAGATAACTCCCCCGCCAGAAATGCTGAGGCTTGCAACATCTGGTTTCTCGATAGGTATCACATGTCCGAATTGAATTCAGCTTCGCTGCGAACCAACGTTCTCAGCGGCCTTACCGTTTCCCTTGCCCTCGTCCCCGAAGCCATTGCCTTCGCGCTGGTCGCTCAAGTCAGCCCGCTGACCGGGCTTTACGCCGCCTTCATTGTTTGTCTGGTAACGGCCGCGCTGGGCGGTCGGCCCGGCATGATTTCCGGTGCGACCGGCGCGCTGGCCGTGGTCATGGTGGCGCTCGTCACCCAGCATGGTGTCGAATACCTGTTTGCTACCGTGGTATTGATGGGCCTGCTGCAACTGCTGTTCGCCGCCGCCAAACTGGGCAAGCTGATCCGCATGGTGCCGCACTCAGTCATGCTGGGCTTTGTGAACGGACTGGCCATCGTGATCTTCATGGCGCAATTTGGTCACTTCAAGGTCGCCGGCCCCGATGGCACGCTGCACTGGATGAACGCGCAGTCCCTGGCGGTGATGCTCGGATTGATCGCGCTGACCATGGCGATCATTTACCTGCTGCCCAAGCTGACCACCGCGATACCGTCCGCACTGGCGGCAATCCTGATCGTCGCCGGGCTCGTCGCCGTCACCGGCATTGAGACCAAGACGGTGGGCGACATGGGCTCTATCGCTGGTGGCCTGCCCACCTTCCATGTGCCGGATGTACCTTTCAATCTCGAAACGCTCTACATCATCTTTCCCTATGCGCTGATCCTCGCCGCCATTGGCCTGATTGAAACGCTGCTCACCCTCAACCTGATCGACGAGATTACCGACACGCGCGGCATGCCTAATCGTGAATCCATGGCCCAAGGACTGGCCAACGTCATTGGCGGATTTTTTGCCACCATGGGCGGCTGCGCGATGATCGGCCAGAGCATGATCAACATCAACAATGGCGCCCGGCACCGGATATCCGGCATCGTCGCCGCGGTTTTCCTGCTCGGCTTTATTCTTTTCCTGTCACGCTGGATTGAATTGATTCCGCTCGCCGCACTCGTCGGCCTGATGTTCGTGGTGTCCGAAAAAACCTTCGAATGGGGCAGCCTGCAGGCACTACGCAAGATTCCGCGACAGGACGCCATCATCGTCGTCGGCGTGATGCTGATTACCGTGCTGACCGATCTGGCCATCGCCGTGTTGGCCGGGATTGTCTTTGCCGCGCTGGTCTTTGCCTGGCAGCAGGCCAGGCAGATTCAGGTCGACACCAGCATCGATGCCAACGGCTGGAAGGTCTATCGGCTGAGCGGGGTGCTGTTTTTTGCCTCAACCGCCAACTTCGCCCGCCTGTTTTCACCGAAGGATGACCCGGATCACGTGGTGGTCGAATTCGCCCAGGCCCGCGTCGCCGATCACTCGGCCATCGAAGCCATCGACAGCCTGGCCACCCGCTATCAGCAAGCCGGCAAGACCCTCCACCTGCGCCACCTCAGCCCGGACTGCCTGGAACTGCTGAGCAAGGCCAAGGAGATGGTCGAAATCGACCGCTACGCCGACCCCCACTATCACATCGCGGATAACAAGCTGGGCTAGGCAGTGAGCCCGCAGCCGGAAAGAGTATTGCAAAAACAGCCGATTTTTCCGGTCGACCGTAGCTACGCCGCCAGTGAAGGACGATGTTCGAATACTGCTCAACCGATAGCTTCAAGCGCAGGATAGCCTTCCCATGGAACCTGATTCTGTTGCAGCCCGGAATTGATAGCGGCGAACATTGATCAACTCAATTTCAATAGTGAAATTTAGACGTTGCCTTGTGTGCCGCGGGCAAGCTGAAGCGCTAAAAAGCATGAAGCCCATGTTTTTCAGACATGGGCTTCGAAGATCTTTGACCGTGGCACACATGGCCACGGAATTCGGCGATTTGCCGTCAGGATGCTACTCGGTAATCTCTAGAAACTGCGGTGGACTATCAACCATAGAACCTCCTATTCTCCATCGAAAACGCTCGCTCCAACTAAAATTGCAACCAGCCGGAACTCAATTTCAGAATACGCTTTTGAATTGGAATGTCCAGTTTATTTATTGATATTTTTCGTCGGCCCCAACCATGCAAAAGCCGTTGCTCTACACCTACCGTCGTTGCCCCTACGCCATGCGGGCGCGAATGGCGCTGCTCGTCGCCGGCGTTGCCTTCGATGCTCACGAGGTCTCCCTGCGCGACAAACCGCAGGCCATGTTGGCGCGTTCACCGAAGGGCTCCGTCCCGGTGATGCTTCTGCCGGGTGGTGAGGTTCTGAAACAAAGCTGGGACATCATGCGTTATGCACTGGAGCGTGCGGCCGCCAAGCATTGGTGGGCAGCGGCTCAAACTGCGGAGAATCTTGAATGGCTTGCCCACAACGACGGGATCTTAAAACATCATCTTGATCGATACAAATACCCGGAGCGCTACGCTAACGCTGACCGGAACAACCACCGAGAGCAGGCGCTGGAGCATTTCCTCCGACCATTGGAGCAACGCCTGGCGCACAGCAATTTTCTTGGCGGCAGCGAAGCGTGTGCCACCGACCTGGCGATCTTCCCTTTCGTCCGCCAGTTTGCTGCCGTTGCGCCCGACTGGTTTGAGCAAGCGCCGCTATGCGCGACGCGAGATTGGTTATCGCTGTGGTTATCCAGTCCGCTATTTGCACGGTGCATGGTCAAGTTGCCCAAGCAAATCGACTGCCCATTTCCGCAACCTGACTGATGTAATCGGCCAGGAGACACGAAATCTTCTGCCCCCCCGTGTTCCCATCGAACCCCTGCCACGACCACACAAGCAGCCACAGCCACCACGGTCAACCGGAAATTTTTGCCAAAATTGAAATATTCAGGCAGACACCTCCGCCTGATCCATCGCCCGGAACATCGAGCAGCGCCGGAAGACATCCTCGGTCGGTGGCAAAGCTTTCTGACTGCAGTACTTCGCCACCAGTTTGGCCAGGCCCTTGATGTCGCGGCCGGATGCTTTCGGGAAGATGTCGGGCAGGCGGTCGTGCAGTTCCGGCGGCAGACTCAGGCCGAATTGTGCGGCCATGACGCCCCAGATTTTCTTGCGGTCGACGCGGTCCGGCGGGTAGAAACGGATCAGCGCAATGCAGCGCGAGACGATGGCTTCATCGATGTCATCGACCCGGTTGGTGGTCAGAAAGAGCAAGCCATTGAAGTACTCCAGCACGCGCAAAAATACGCCGACCACGGCATTCATCGTGATGTTGTCGTCGCGCTTCTTGATGTAGACGTCGGCCTCGTCGATCAGCATCACCGCCCCCCAGCGCTGGGCACGGGTCAGCACTTCCTTGAGCGCCGTTTCCATGGCGGCAACGTTCAGTCCGAGTTGGCCGGAATGCACGCGGTAGAGTGGCCGACGGATAATTTCGGAATAAACCTCTGCCGTCAACGTCTTGCCGACGCCCGGTGGCCCGGCGCACAACACTGTCGTGCCGCCCGACTTGCCGGCCACGATGTCGTCCATCAACACATCCATCTCGGCGGTCAGAATGTCGATCAGGTCGGTCTGCTCGGGCGGCAGGACCAGCTTGGTCTTGAGTTCCGGCTGATAGGCGTAGGGCTGCATGTCGTCGACATGCACCCAGACGTAGTGGTGCAGATCGAGGTGGAACATCAACATGTAGAAATGCACGGGCAGTTCGGTGAACAGGCCCTTCGGCATGTCGGCCTGGGTGGCCTCAACCTCGGCCTCCTCCTTGCCGGAAAGCCGCGAATTACGCGCCACGCGGCGGACGAACTTGGCCATGATGTCGCCAGTCGCGTCGAGCGCCAAAACCCGTTCGCCAAGGATGCTCTCGTCGTTCACCAGGCGCGCCGGGCTGCCGGTGGAGGATAGAATGATCTGGTCCTTGCGCGAGTAGTCGGTGTCGCGATGTGTCGCCGTCGGGTTCTCGGCAAAGTAGCCGACACCTGAACCAGAAAACTGCGAACCGTATTGCGCCCGCCAGTCGAAATAGCGCACGGCACCTTCGTCATAGCTTTTCAGCAAGGCTGGCGTTTCCTTGACGAAACCCTTGGCGGCAAGGATTTCAGGGATCGTCCGCCCCGCGATGTCCGGGCCGGAAATACGCAGCGTTGCTGTCGCCAGCCGCGCCTTGGCATTGGCTTTCAACTCGACAAATATCTTTCCGGTTTCTTCTTCAGAGGGTGGCGTGAAATCGAGCCGAGTCACCACGTAGGCCAGCGGCTTGCCGGTGATGCCGGCCGAAAACAGCCAGCCGCGCGAGGCGCCTTCGGACAAATAGCGGGCGATGGCCGGCACGGCCATTTCCAGCTCTTCCGGCTCGAAACGCTTGCCGCCTTCATGCAGCGCCTGGCGCAAGGTGGCGATCTGCGCCGCCCTCGCCCGCAGTTCGCTGTCGCCGGCCGCGTAGAGGCTTTGCAGCAAATCAAGCTCACCGTCTTCGAGTTGATTGAAGCCAATCTCGACGCGATTGCCAAAGCGCAACTGGTCGCGCACGGATTCCAGTCGCGGAAAGGCCTGCATCATCGGTTCGATGTGCCGGCGGTCGATTTGCAGCTTCATGGGCTGCCTCCCTGTGTAGTTCGATACATCAGACAAAGCGAGTTTTGTGCCTTACGGTCAACCGGAAAAAACCGCCAAAAATCAAAACCCTGCAGCTTTGGCCGGTTGTCGTGCTTGCGACACTCATTCGTGGGACAATCTCGCCCCCGCTGTACGAAAGACCACCATGCATCCCCGCAACAAGAACGCCGATGGCTACGATTTCGCCGCGCTGGCCGCCACGTCGGCCGCGCTGGCCAAGCACATCAAGACGACACAGGCTGGCACACCGAGCATCGACTTCGCCAACCCGGCCGCGGTCAAAATGCTCAACCGGGCCATCCTGATGCATCACTATGGCGTCAAGAGCTGGGACATTCCGGCCGGCTACCTGTGCCCGCCGATTCCCGGCCGCGCCGATTACATCCACAGCGTTGCCGACCTGCTGGCCACCTGTAACAAGAAGAACATCCCGGCCGGCCCTGGTGTGCGCGTGCTCGACATCGGCGTTGGCGCCAACATGGTTTACCCGCTGATTGGCCACGCCGAATACGGCTGGTCCTTCCTCGGCGTCGATATCGACGAGACGGCGCTGGCCAATGCGCAGGCGATCATCGCCAAAAATCCCGAGCTGGACGGCGAGATTGAACTGCGCCACCAGACGGTCTGGGACAACGTTTACACCGGCCTGCTGCGCTCCGGCGAGGTCTTCGATTTGTCGATCTGCAACCCGCCTTTCCACAATTCGCCAGATGACGTTCATGCGGTCAGCCAGCGCAAATGGAACAACCTCAACAAGCCTGGCGCCAAACGCGACGCCGCCGAGCCGCGCCTCAATTTCGGCGGAGGCGGCAGCGAACTGTGGTGCAACGGTGGCGAACGCGCCTTCGTCAAACGGATGATCGAGCAAAGCTGCAACATCCCGAAGCGGATCATGTGGTTCACCAGCCTGCTCTCGCAAGGCGACAACCTGCCGCATATCGAATTGGCCCTGAAAAAGGCCAAGGTCGTCGAGTCCCGCATCATGCCGATGGCCCAGGGCCAGAAGCAAAGCCGGCTGATCGCCTGGACTTTCTTCGGCAACGGCGAACGCGAAAAATGGCGCAAGGAACGCTGGTCGTCCGCCCCATCTTTCGGCACCGCGGCGCCAGACGCGCAACCCGCCTTTGCGCCCGCCGAGGCCGCCCCGCCGGCAACCGACCCCGTATAATTCGCCTTTTAAAGCTTGGAAACCTGCCTGTGTCCGATCGCCTCGCCGTCCTGCCCCAATACCTGATCCCCAAACAGGCGCTGACCATTCTCGCCGGCAAGCTGGCCTCGAAGGAAGCCGGCAACCTGACGACCAGCGTCATTCGCTGGTTTGTCGGTCGCTACAACGTCAACATGGCCGAGGCAGCCAATCCGGATATCGCCAGCTACAAGAGCTTCAACGAATTCTTCACGCGCCCGCTCAAGGATGGCGCCCGCCCCCAAGCCGACGCTGCGTTCATCAGCCCGGTCGATGGCGCGATCAGCCAGTTCGGCCCCATCGAACGCGATCAGATCTTCCAGGCCAAGGGGCACAGCTACTCAACGACCGCACTGGTCGGCGGCGACCGCAAGCTGGCCGAGCAATTCGAGAATGGCAGCTTTGCCACGCTCTACCTCAGCCCGCGCGACTACCACCGCATCCACATGCCCTGCGACGGCAAGCTGACGCGCATGATCTACGTGCCCGGCGAGCTGTTCTCGGTCAATCCGACCACAGCACGTGGCGTACCCGGGCTGTTTGCCCGTAACGAACGCGTTGTCTGCGTCTTTGAGTCCGAATTCGGCCCATTCGTGCTGACCTTGGTCGGCGCCACCATCGTTGGCAGCATGGCCACCGTCTGGCAGGGCCAGATCAATCCGCCGCGCCCCGGCGTCGTGCGCGAATGGCGCTATGACGGCGATACCGCGGTCAACCTGAAAAAAGGCCAGGAAATGGGAAGATTTCTGCTCGGCTCCACCGTTGTCATGCTCTTCCCCAAGAACACCCTCGCCTTCAATCCGGACTGGGTGCCGACCGGCGCCATTCGCATGGGCGAAATGATGGGCAACCAGCCCTGAGCGGTCGCTAGTCCGCCAATAGCCCGTTCAACACGGGCTATTCTTTGCCATGCCTGCGCAAGATTTCCGTAGCATCTTGTCGATTGCCCCGTCCCTCGTCCGTCGTCCGGTAAGGAGCCATGCAATTCCGCCTGGCCATCCAGCCTACGGAGTAAATGATGCGATTCCTGATCATCGTCAAGGCCAGCACCGAATCGGAAGCAGGTAAGCTACCGCCCGCAAATCTCATCATCAAAATGGCTGAGTTTCACGAAGAACTGGCCCGGGCCGGCGCACTTCTAGATACGTCGGGATTGGCCCCCAGTTCAGCCGGCTGGCGCATTCGCCGTGAAGGCGAGCAGCGCACGATCATCGCTGGTCCCTTTGCCGATACCGAGGAACTGGTCGCTGGCTACACGCTGATTCAGGCGCGAAGCCGCGATGAGGCGCTGGAATGGACAAAGCGCTTTCCAAACCTGCGTGGCGATGGAATACCTGCTGAAATCGAGGTTCGGCCACTGCAGGGGCTGGCTGACTTTCCATCTTCGGTCGCCGCAGATCGCGTTCGTGAATCGTCATTCGGCAACTGAGGTTCGAACAAAATCGCTCGGTGCTGGTCAATCCCACATCACTCGGCACTTCAGGCACACTCGCTGCCTAACGCTACAAAACTAGTCAGGGAGATCTCATGATCAAGGCAATTTTCTCAGGGCTGGCCCTGATCGTTCTTGCGCTGTTGATTTACGCGGCGACCAAACCGGACACTTTCCGGGTTGAGCGCTCAGCCCACATCGAGGCACCGGCAGAGAAGATTTTCCCGCTCATCGCTGATTTTCATCAGTGGGAAAAATGGTCACCCTGGGAGAAGGCTGACCCCAGGCTCAAGCGCAGCTACAGCGGTAACGAAAGTGGCATCGGTGCGATCTATCGCTGGGACGGCAACAAGGATGTCGGCCAGGGGCAGATGGAAATCGTTGAATCAACGCCGCCCGGCAAGTTGCGCATCAAAATCGATTTCATCTCACCCTTCGAAGGGCATAACACAGTGGAATTCACACTTGCCCCGGACGGCAGCGGCACCCGGGTCAGCCATGCCATGTTCGGCCCCAGCCCTTACATCTCGAAACTGATGGGCATTTTCTTCAGCATGGACAAAATGATCGGCGAAAAATTCGAAGAAGGCCTGATTAGCATCAAGGCCCTCGCCGAAGCCAGATAAATCAAGCCGTCACGATCACGCCTTTGGAACGCCATCCATTCTGAACAAAAATTGTGCGAGTCTGTCGATTTCAAGAACTTGGTCGCGTCGTACACGTTGAGGCAGCTGATTTCAGCCCCGTCATTGGAAGGAAAAATAATGAGCACAGTACAACCCATACCCCCGTGCTTCAGTTCGATCACGCCGCACCTGGTTTGTCGTGGCGCAGCAGAAGCCATCACCTTCTACACCCGGGCCTTCGGCGCCGTGGAACTCGGCCGACTGCCCGGTCCGGACGGGCGCCTGGCGCACGCCATGATCCGCATTGGCGACGCTCCGATGATGCTGGTTGATGAATATGCGGAGCAAGGCATGCTCAGCCCACTTTCCCTCAAAGGCTCAGCGGTCACGCTCCATCTTTACGTCACCGATGTCGACGCGGCGGTAGCCCGCGCCGTTACTGCCGGGGCCCGCATCACCATGCCGGTCGCCGACTTGTTCTGGGGCGACCGCTACGGCCGACTGGAAGATCCCTTCGGCCACCAGTGGTCGGTTGCGACCCATCAGCGCGACTTGTCATCGGACGAAATTGCCGCCGGCATGAAGACTGGCTGCGCTGGCGCCTGAGGAGAAAAACATGGTTTACATTTTGCTGATCGTCGAGAAACGCGGCCACCGGGCCAGCCATGACCCGGTTGTGGCGCGCGAACTTTATGAGCAGATGGTCGATTTCGGGCAGCGATTGGCCGAACAGGGAAAATTGCTGGCCAGCGAATCGCTCCGTACCGACGACCACGCCATCCGCATCAGCGTCAACGAGAGCAAGCAGCAACTGCGCGACGGGCCCTTTGCCGAAGCCAAGGAGATGGTCGGCGGATTTTTCCTGATTGATGTCGCCAACCTCGGTGAAGCCATAGCCATCGCCGGTCGCTGTCCGGCGGTCAACTGGGCGACTGTTGAAGTGCGCGAATGCGCCCCCTGCCACGTCTTGTGAGGCGGAAATCATGAGTGACGAATCCCTCATCAGGGCGGCCCTCGCCGAATGGGGCGACGCTTTCTGTGGCAAGCGCATCGACTGCTTGATGGCGCTCTACGCGCCAGATGCCGTGATCTTTGACGCCATTCCACCTTTCAGCAGCGGCGTCGACGCCATGCGCACCAAGGTAGCGGATTGCATCCAGTATTTCCCCGATGGATTTGCCGTTGAAAAGCGCGATTTGACGATCAGCGTTGACAGCAAAATGGCCAGCCCCCATTTCATCTGGCACTTCACCGGGCTGCCAACGGGCCACCCGGCCGGTCGCCACTGGCTGCGCAGTTCGGTCATCTGGCAGCGGCAGGCCGACGGTCGTTGGCTGATCACGCATGACCATTGCTCGGCGCCCTTCGATCCGTACACGGAAAAAGTCGCATTAGCCCCCGATTTATCCGCTGCGACGGGCGAAGCATGTGGCGCCGGCAGCGAACGCAATCCGGTCGGCTGGTTCGAGATTTACGTGCAGGACATGGCGCGAGCCAAGGCCTTTTACAGCGCGGTCTTTGGGTACACATTCACCCGCTTGGAAAGCCCGATCGACCTGTGGGCCTTCCCGATGCAGCCGGGCGGCGGCGCCCCGGGTGCGCTGGCCAAAATCGACGGTTGCGGCCCCTCGGGCAACAACGTCATCATCTACTTCAGCTGCGACGACTGTGCCGTCGAAGCCGACAAGGCCGCAGCCGCCGGTGGGCAAATTCACAAACGCCGCTTTTCAATCGGCCAGTACGGCTACATCGCCTTGATCACTGACACGGAAGGCAACATGATCGGGCTGCATTCGATGAAATAAGGGCTTCACGCGGCTTCCACGGTCAACCGGAAAAAAATGGCCAAAATAGGAATTTCTGCCCCACGCCAGGAGGAGTCAAAATGATCTACAAAGGAAGCTGCCATTGCGGCAAAGTGGCCTTCGAGGTCGAAGGCGAACTGACCAATCTGATGGATTGCAATTGCTCGATCTGCCAGCGCAAGGGCGCCCTGCTCTGGTTCGTGCCGCGCGCCAGCCTGCGCCTGCTGACGCCGGACGAAAATCTCAAGACCTACACCTTCGGCAAGGGCAGCATCAAGCACCGCTTCTGCCCGGAATGCGGCATTCATCCGCTCGGCGAAGGGGCGATGCCGGACGGTACGCCGATGGCTGCGATCAATGTCCGTTGCCTGGAAGACGTAGATTTCTCCGGCCTGCCGGTCACGCACTACGACGGTCGATCGCTGTAGGCATTCCCGCATGAGCGATGAGGCCTCGAATCAAGCGACGAGCTGCAGCATCGAGGCCATCTGGCACATCGAGGCGGCCAAGGTCATCGGCCGCGTCGCGCGCATCGTGCACGACATCGGCCTGGCCGAAGAATTCGCCCAGGATGCGCTGGTCGCTGCCCTTGAGCACTGGCCGCAGACCGGCGTGCCAGACAACCCCGGCGCCTGGCTGATGACCACAGCCAAACGTCGGGCACTTGACCATCTGCGCCACACGCAACTCGCAGCCAGCCGGGCAGTCGATCTCGGCTACGAAATGGATTTCCGGCATATTGTGATGAGCGACGATATCAGCGAACAAGTGGATGCCGGCCTCGACGACAATATCGGCGACTACCTGCTGCGCCTGATATTCACCGCCTGCCACCCGGTGCTCTCGCCGGAGGCCCGCTGCGCGCTGACCTTGCGCGTCATGGGCGGGCTGACCACCGATGAAATTGCCCGCGCCTATCTCAAGCCCGAACCGACCATCGCCCAGCGCATTGTCCGCGCCAAGCGCACACTGGCCGCCGCCCGGGTGCCGTTCGAAGTACCGCGCGGGCCAGAGCTGATGCAGCGTCTGGCCTCGGTGCTCGAAGTCGTTTACCTGATTTTCAACGAAGGCTATGCCGCCACGGGTGGTGCCGACTGGATGCGCCCGGCACTGAGCGAAGAAGCGCTACGCCTCGGCCGTGTGCTGACTGGCTTGCTGCCGGATGAGAGCGAAGTACAAGGACTGGTCGCCCTGATGGAAATCCAGGCCTCCCGCTTCCCGGCCCGCATTTCAGCCAGCGGTGAACCTATCCTGCTGCTGGACCAGGACCGGAAGCGCTGGGACCGGCTGCTCATCCGGCGCGGACTGGATGCTTTGAGCAAAGCCGAAGCGCTGCCCGGCCCACTCGGCCCCTACGCCCTGCAGGCCGCCATCGCCGCCTGCCATGCCCGGGCCGTGAGTGTCGAACAGACTGACTGGGCACGCATCGCTGCCATTTACGACGCCCTGGCGCAGATTGCGCCGTCTCCGGTGATCAGCCTCAATCGTGCAGTCGCCGTCGGCATGGCCTTCGGCCCGGCGGCCGGGCTGGAAATTGTCAACGGCCTGCTGGCCGAGCCCGATCTCCGCCACTATCACCTGCTGCCCAGCGTGCGCGGCGACTTGCTGGTCCGCCTGGACCGGCACGCCGAAGCCCGCGCCGAGTTCGAACGTGCCGCCAGCTTGACGCAAAATGCTCGCGAGCGCGCCTTCCTGCTGGCACGGGCCAGCCGCTGCGATGGCGACCAATCCCCACAGCCACGACCGACCCGGCACTGACCCCTACACAGCATGCCCAAGTCATGGGAAACTGCCACCTCCCCAACCCGGAGCCCAAATAAATGACAAATCAATCCCGCAAATCCGCCCGCCTGTTACGGCTGGTGGTCGCCAGCTTTTTCTTTTTGAGCAGCGGTTTTGCCGCAGCCGAAGCACCCCAGCAAAAGAGCCAGGTACCCGGTTTCTACCGCACCATGCTTGGCAAATTCGAAGTCACCGCGCTGTACGATGGCCCGATCGACCTCGACATCAAGCTGCTCAAGAACACCCCGGAAAAAGACTTGCAGAGCCTGATCGCCCGCATGTTCGTCAAAGGCCCGGCCGTACAGACCGCCGTCAATGCTTTCTTGATCAACACCGGTAGCAAGCTGGTGCTGGTCGACGCCGGCGCCGCCAAGCTGTTCGGGCCGCAACTGGGCAATATCGTTGATAACCTCAAGGCCGCCGGCTACCGGCCGGATCAGGTTGATGTCGTGCTGATCACTCATTTGCACGGCGACCACGTCAATGGTCTGGTCACCCCGGACGGCAAGGCCATTTTCACCAAGGCGCAGATATGGTCGGCCAAGGCGGACAACGACTTCTGGCTGAGTGAGGAAGTTGCCGCCAAGGCGCCAAAGGACTTCCAGGCCTTCTTCAAGATGTCGCGCGACGCCGCCGCCCCCTACCTGGCCAGCGGCCAGTGGAAGACCTTCACCAGCAATCAGGAACTGCTGCCCGGCATCAGCAGCGTCGATACGCATGGCCACACACCCGGGCATACCAGCTACGTGTTGACTGATGGCGGCGAGAAGATGGTGATTCTCGGCGACCTCGTGCATAACCACGCCGTCCAGTTCGCCCGCCCGGACACCGCCTTTGAGTACGACAACGACCGCAAGCAGGCGGTCATCGCCCGCAAGGTGACATTCGCCATGGCTGCAAAGGAAAAGATGCTGGTCGCCGGCATGCACCTGCCCTTCCCTGGCCTCGGTCACATCCGCAAGGAAGGCAAGGCTTTCGCCTGGGTGCCGGTCGAGTACGCGCCGATCAAGGAGTGAATCCTGCGGTCAACCGGAAAAAATGGCCGAAAACGAAAAGCCCCTGCAGGGGCTTTTTCGTGAGCAAAGGCTGATTCTATTGAAATTCAGCCTGTAGCCGAACACCGTCCTATTGAAATGCCCCCGGCGCCAATGCACTGTTCGGACGCATCTTGCGAGTACCCACCGGAAAGCGGAATTCCGCATCCGGCAACAACTCCACGCCGCGCGCCTGCCCCGGTGGACGGATCGCGCCACGCAGCGGCGACTGGCTGGTCAGACGTAGCGGAATGCCACCCATGTCGATCAAATCACCACGCGTCACCAGGCGGTTGCCATCGAATCGCCCCTGAGCGGGTTTGTTCAAATCGCCAGCCCCGACCATCAGGTTATTGAGCAGCCATACCTCGACGTCCACCCCGATCTTGTCGGTAAAGACGTTGAGGAATTTCCCGGCGTAGTTGTCATTGATCAGCGTGTTGTGCGCCATATAGAGTGCGTTGTCCGGCCAGTGTCTGCCCTCGGCACCGTAGGCAACGATCGTCGGGTTGTCGGTGCCGGCGCTCTGCCCGATTGCATTGCCGATCACATAGGCAAGTCCGCCATTCGGGAACTCCAGTTCATAAGAGGCATTACCGCCAGCACCATCGACCAGCATATTGTAGAGGATGTGATTTTCACGGGCCCGCGATTTGACCAGATGGCCGAGATAGCCATTGGAGAAGCGGCTGCCGCGCAACACAAATTTGCCAATCTGGCCAACGTAAAGCAGATGATGCAGATTGCCCTGATGACGCGGCGCATCGCCGAACTCGCTATCGATCACATCCAGAGTGAGATCGGCAGAATTCGCGGTCAGAAGCCCCATTTCGTTATCAAAAAAGGCACAGGCGCGGATCGTCAGATTCCCCTTCTCAAAACGGATACCGGCACCATTGAGGCTATCCACCCGGGCACCGCGAAATTCGATGTTTTCAATCGTCACCTTGCCGCCACGTACCACCCAGATCGCCTTGCCTTCAGCACTTTTCCCATCAGCCAACATGACCGGCCGCTGCCCGACACCGCGGATCAACAAATTATTCTGCGTCCAGGTGGCTGGTTGACCGCGGTACTCACCCGAACGAATCTCGATCACTTCGCCGTCGTGAGCAAGCCTCGCCGCCTCGGTGATCGTGGTAATTTTTTCGCCGTGACCGACAATCATCGTCGCAGCCGCTTCGACGGAGCGTGCTGCCGCTGCTTCCGGCATCGCCTTTAACTCGCCACTGGGCGAGCGGCGGATTTCGCCGAGATAATCAGGGGCCTGCGGTAGCTTGTCGGGAATTTGTGCCAAGGCCCAGCAAGCTTGCAGTACGAGCAGCAACGCAACGCCAGTATGACGCATACCAAAACGGATTTTTTGTAGAGCCATGGACTTCTCCGGGTGATTTGGGAACTGCGCACCACCGAAACGTCAGCAAAATAACGTGAGGAAGTAGCGTACCGCTATCAATCGACGACCGCCATGCATTTATCAACCCGCCATAGCGTGGCAAACTGCGCGTCTTAACCACGAAGCCACCACTGACATGCAAATCTGGGTCGATGCCGATGCCTGCCCCGGCGTCATCAAGGAAATCATCTTCCGCGCTGCCGAACGCCGGCAGATCCAGACGATTCTGGTCGCCAACCAGATGCTGCGCACGCCGCCATCAAAATTCATCCGCGCCATTCAGGTGCCGAGCGGCTTCGATGTGGCCGACGCCCACATCGTCGATCAACTGGTGGCGGGCGATCTGGTCGTCACTGCCGACATCCCGCTCGCTGCACTGGTCATCGAACGCGGCGCCCACGCGCTGAACCCGCGCGGCGAGTTGTACACCACCGCCACCATCCAGGAACGCCTGACCATGCGCAACTTCATGGAAGGGCTGCGCAGCGCCGGCGTCGACACCGGCGGCCCTGCAGCCTTCAGCCAGGCCGACAGACAGGCTTTCGCCAACCAGCTGGACCGCTTCCTGGCAGGATTCCTCTCGACTGACGCTGTCATAGCCGCAGGCTCGGACTGCACTACAATCGGGCTATACTCCCGGCAACAGTAAAAAAATGTAAAGGAGGGTGGGATGCATCTCCGCTTTTTTCTCTCCTCCCCCGGAGACGTCGCCGACGAACGCATCTTTGCGCAGCAAGTGATAGAACAGGAGCTGCCCAAGGATCCCCTGCTGCGTGGCGAGATCACCTGCGAGGCCATCCGCTGGGACGACCCGGCTGCACCGGTCTCGATGCCCGCCTCACTGACCCCGCAAGAAGCCGTCAATCAGGGGCTCCCCAAGCCGTCCGAGTGCGACGTGGTCATCGTCATCCTGTGGTCCCGTCTCGGAACCCCGTTACCACCGGGCATTGTCCGTCCGGATGGCTCGCCCTACCTGTCCGGCACGGAATGGGAATATGAGGATGCAGTCAATGCGAAGCCACCACCCCACACGCTGCTCTATCGCCGCAAAGGGGAGCCCGATTTTGGTGATGCCAACGATGAGGCAGCCTACGACCAGCGCCTCACGCAATACCGCCGCGTCGGAAAATTCTTCCAGCGTTTTCGCAACCCGGACGGATCGCTAAACGGCGGATTCTCGGAATACGATTCGCCTCAGGCTTTCCGCGACCAGTTGCGAAGCCATCTGCGTGCCTACATCCGAACCCGGTTATCTGCTCTTAAAAGCAGCGAAACACCCAATCGCAGCAAGGTGCCACCACCCTACAACCGGATCGCAAAGGCACTGGCCAATCGCACCGTAGTGCCGATCATTGGCCGGGACATCAGCGGTTCCGGCCGTCCGGTCGATGCCCAATGGAATGCTGCCGCGCCGACATTCCTGCCCAGCGGCGTCGAGCTGTCGCAGTTCCTGGCCAATGACACGGAATTCCCGGCTGGCAGCGAGCGCGACCAATTGGCTGAGGTCGCCTCCTATTACGAAGCCTTCCATACCCGCGACGCACTGCACGAGCGACTGCGTCAGGTTCTGGCACCGGATTCGCTGGTCAATCTGAGTATCCCGCCGCTCTATACCTTCCTGGCCCAGGTTGCCAAAACCAGCCCGCTGCTGATGTTGACCACCAACTACGATACACAGCTCGAACAGGCATTTCAGGCAGCCGGGCAACCTTATGACATCGTCGTCTACTCTGAACTGAAAGATCTCGGCAATGCCGTCATGTGGTGGCCGCACGGTGCCACCAAGCCCGAGACGCCGGCACCGAACGAGCTCTATATCGACCTCGACACGACCACCGTGATCTTCAAGATGCACGGATCAATCCACCGGGAAGCGGAGTGGGACAGCTTTGTCATCACCGAGTCGGATTACGTCGAACTGCTCTCCCGCATCGCCAGCAAATCGGCCATTCCCGCACTGTTCGCCACCCACTGCCGCGACCGCAGCCTGCTCTTTTTTGGCTACAGCCTGCGCGAATGGAATTCCCGGACCATCCTGCAAAGCCTGAATCGTTTCTTTGCCAAACGACTGGCCAGCGCCAGCGACGATGAAATCCAGTCGTGGGCCATCGATGAGAATTTTTCCGAACTGGAATTGAAATTCTGGCAGAAGCGCGGCGTCTATCCTTACCAAATCAATCTCGACCGCTTCATCGAACAATTGCG
Organism: Betaproteobacteria bacterium; assembly: GCA_016709965.1. Taxonomy (NCBI): domain Bacteria; kingdom Pseudomonadati; phylum Pseudomonadota; class Betaproteobacteria; order Rhodocyclales; family Azonexaceae; genus Azonexus; species Candidatus Azonexus amarohabitans. Next base: position 932,352 of record JADJLT010000006.1, on the reverse strand, counting down.
TGAGAGGCTGACGCCATGACCTCATACAGCGAACGAGAAGTCTGTCCTTACGTCGGCCTGCAACCGTTCGAGGCCGCAGACCGGGATTATTTTTTCGGCCGTGAGCGCGACCAACGCATCATCATCTCCAACCTGCTCTCCTCGCCGCTGACCATTCTGTATGGTTCAAGCGGCGTCGGCAAAAGCTCCGTGCTGCTTGCCGGTGTGGTCCCGCAATTGCACAAGGAGCGCCCGAAAACACCGGTCGTCGTTTTTCGCGACTGGGGCAACCCGAATTTCCAGCAAACACTGATTCGCGCCTGCATCAATGCAGTATGGTCCGGCGACACCGACCAGCCGAAGCCGGCCGAGACACTGCCTTTTGACGAAATCGTCCGGGCCTGCGCCGAGGCGGCGCACGAAACCATGTTGATCATCCTCGACCAGTTCGAGGAATATTTTCTCTACCATGCCAAGTCGACCGACCCGACCTCATTCGAGGCGCAGTTCGCGCGCGCCGTCAACCGGGAGAACGTCAACGCCGGCTTTCTCATCGCCATGCGCGACGACAGCCTCTCCAAGCTCGACCGATTTCAGGAGCGCATCCACAACCTGCTGAGCAACCGCATCCGGCTCAACCATCTGGATGCCACGGGCGCGACCCAGGCCATCGTGCAGCCGCTGACCGTCTGGAACGCCCGCCAGGCAGCGGACCAGAAAGCGATGCAGATCGAACCGGCCTTGGTCGAGGCGCTGCTTGATCAAGTGCAGACCGGCAAGGTGCAAGTTGCCCGCCATGGTGGCGCCGGTACCGGCCAGACCGAAGACCGCCGCATCGAGGCCCCCTTCCTGCAGCTGGTCATGGTTCGCCTGTGGGAAGAAGAACGACGTTCCGGCTCCTCGACCTTGCAACGCGCAACCCTGGATCGTCTGAACGGCGCCAACGAAATTGTGCATAACCATCTCGACGAGACCATGACCCGGCTTGATGCGCTGAGCCAGGCGGTCTGCGCCCGTTTCTTCGACCGTCTGGTCACACCGAGCGGGGCAAAAATTGCCTGCAGCATCAGTGACCTGACCACTTGGGCGGGCGATCTGGAGGCTCACGTTCCGGCGGTTCTGGCGGCGTTGACCGATGCCCGCAACCGTATTCTGCGGCCGGTTACCTCTCCCGACGATCCTGAAACCAAGCGTTTCGAAATTTTCCACGACGTACTGGCCCCTGCCATCCTTGACTGGCGACGCCGGTTCGTCACCGACGAGACACGGGCGGTGGAAATCCAGAAGGCCCGCAAGGAGGCCGCAACCCGATCCTTGCATCAGTGGCTGGCCGCCATGGGCACGATGACCTGCATTGCCATCGCCGGCTGGCTCTATGCCTCGTGGGAAGGCCGCCTGTCAGAAGCTAATCAGAAGGCAGCCGAATCAATCTCCGCCTTGCCCAGCGATGCAGCCCGGGCGCTCGATCTGGCCCTCGAGTCGGTCGAACATCGCGTCCCGCTTGGGCTGTCGCCGGTGCTGGCCACGCACTTCGGGCTATCCCCCAGTCCGGCTGCTGAAGATGCTTTGCGGCAAGCGATACAAGGCCAGACGACACGCCTCGAATGGACAATCAAAGCAGCGGAGCGCATGGTTTCCGATTTGTCCTTCAGCCCGGACGGCAAGTTGCTTGCCGTGGCAGACCGCGAACGCAAGGTGACGATCTGGCAGCTGGACGACACACGCCCGGTACCGGCACAGGCGGCACTGCAGCACGACGAATGGGTTCGGCGGGTAATTTTTCTACCCGATAGTCGACACCTGATCAGCGTTGCCGGCGACACGGCTTATCTCTGGTCGCTCGACAAGCCGGAAAAGCCGCTTCGCAGCTTTCCCCAGGGCAGCAAGATATTCAGCGCCATGGACATCAGCCGCGATGGACGCCTGCTAGCCACTGCCGGCAGAGGCGACGACCGTGGCGAGGGACGCGTCATCAAGATCTGGACGATCGATGGCCCCCAGGGCGTTGCCCGCCCGAAGGCAACCTACAGTGTTAATGGCAGCTGGCTGATGGGTCTCACCTTCAGCCCGGATGGCTGCTGCATTGCCAGCAGCGCCGTGCTCTCCGGCAACGATGGGCTACGCCACATGGCAAGCATCCGCGTGATTGCCAGTGGCGAAAGGCTGGAACTGCCGCTAGAAGAAGCGACCGATGCGATCAAGTTCACCCCCGATGGAAAATCGCTGATCACCGGCAGCCGCGACAGCTGGGTACGCGTCTGGCAACCGGTCGGCGAAACCCTGCCCGAGCTGCTGGCGCGACTCGCGGCAGGTAAAACCAAACCGGCCATTGCTTCGTGGAGCACCCGTGTTCTGGCCGGCCACGGCGACCGCGTGCGTGGTCTTGACGCCAGCCAGGACGGGAGTCGCCTGGCCAGCGGCAGTGGTGACTTCACTGCCAAGGTCTGGGACGCCGAAACGGGTGAAAACATCCTGACGCTTGCCGGCCATAGCAATTATGTTGAAGCGGCACGCTTTCATCCAGATGGCCATCACGTCGCCACCGCCTCGCGCGACGGTACCGTCAAATACTGGAATATCGACGGCCACGCCAACAGCATCAACAGCTTGGCCTTCAATGCGCAGGGGACGCTACTCGCAACCGTCAGTGCCGACCGGACGGCGCGCGTCTGGGACGTGTCGACCGATATTCCGCGCCAGCGCTTCTTGCTGACCGGCCACGGCGACCAGGTCTACCGAGCCGCCTTCGACAGCACCGGAAAAATTCTGGCCACCGCCGGCCTCGACAAGCTCCTCATCCTCTGGGATACCGACACCGGCAAGGAAATCCGACGTATCCAGAAACACGTCGACCAGTTGCGCGATGTCGCCTTCAGTCCCACCGGTCGCCGCATGGCAAGCGGCGGTGCGGATGGCAAGGCCTGGCTCTACGAGCTGCCCGAGACCGATCTGGCCACCGCCGACATTCCAGCCATCATGGTTTCGCATAGTGAGAACCACGACCAGATCTCCGCGCTCGCCTTCCACCCCACCCGTGAACAATGGGCCACCAGCGGCTATGACGGCAAGCTGCGCCTGTGGGATTTTGCCGGCCAACTGCTCGGCACAATCGCCATGCCCGAAAAACTGCGGGTGCGCGGAATACGCCTGGCTGACATCGCCTTCAGCCCGGATGGTCAGCGGGTCGCCACGGTGGTTGGACACAACGTCATGCAGTGGCCGGTCGATGCCTTCAAACAAGCGCAGGAAGCTGGCAACCCCACCACGCCGGAGCCGGCAATCGCAACCATCGCCGAGGGCAGCCGCGCCTTCTGCTCCGCGCTCAAATTTACTGCCGACAGCCAGCAACTGGCAGTTGCCTGCAGTGATGGTGGCGTGCGCATGCTCGATGCCGACAACCTGGCCCTGGAAAAGACGATCACCGTGCACAGCAGCGCGGTTAACGATGTTGATTTCACTCGGGATGGAAAGCGCCTGGCCACCGCCTGCCGCGACAAGACTTTCCATGTCTCGCCGCTGGGCTTAGCCGATCTCTACGAGGCCGCCAAACTGATTCGGGCGAATCGCCGGCCAGAACCTGCCCACGTTAACGAGCAATAAGCCGCCGGGAAGCGAAAACACACCGCGGCCTTCAGCCAAGCCGAGCGCCAGGCCTTTGCCAAGCAGCTCGACCGCTTCCTGGCGAGGATCCCGGGCGGCTGACACGCCTACGGTAGCAGCTCAGAAAAACGAGGTCGCGTCAGCTGCAAATCGTTGTACCAGCCATTCGCTGACCGCACGAACGCGGGGAATATCTCGCAAGCCCGTGGGTACTACCAGCCACATTTCCCGATTCAATATCGGCACGTCTCCAGACAGGCAGCGGATCGACGAATGCCGGTCGCCGAGAAATCGGGGCAGGATGCCCAACCCCAGCCCGTCGGCCACCGCAGTGGCTAGCGCGTCCATGTTGTTGCAACGGAAGGTGACGCGCTGGAAGCCAGCATTTTCCGCCAACCAGAGCATCTCCGGCACCTGATCCAGCGAATGCTCGTAGGCCACCCACGGCACATCTGTCCAGGCAGCCGGCGCAATCTGGTCGCGTGGACCATAGATGCTGTAGGCCAGCTTGCCGAGGCAGCGCACGACGAGATCGCCTTCGAGCGGGCGGGCCAGACGGATGGCGATATCCGCCTCGCGGCGGTTGAGGTCGAGCCTCTTGCTACTGGCTATGAGCTCCACCGACAAGTCGGGATAAAGCCCGCGCAATTCGGCCAGATGCCGAGCCAGATAATGAGATACCAGCGCGTCAACTGCGGTGATGCGGATCACTCCTTGCACCATGGCCTGGCTGTCCGTGGCCAGATGACAAATGGCGGCCATTTCTTGCTCCATGCGCTCACCGCGCTCGAGCAGGATGCGTCCGGCCGGGGTCGGTGTCAGCAGCCCTTTCATCCGCTCGAAGAGCGGCGTCCCCATGCAGGCTTCAAGGACTCGCAAGCGCCGGGAAACCGTCGTCTGATCCACCGCCAGTTGGCGAGCAGCGGCGGCCAGCGAACCGCAGCGTGCCAGCACTACGGCGTAACGCACGTCATCCCAATCCGGCACCGAGGCAAAATTTCCCGTGGGGGATGCAAGTTTATTCATTCCACAAATCCAGCATGCGCCGTATCCTCCGTCACACTCAAACCAAACAGGAGACAGCATCATGACCAAACCCACTACCTTGCGCAATATCGTCGGACTACCCGATACGCCGCCGGCCCTGGCCGATTCGGCCCTTGTCCTGATCGACTGCCAGAACACCTATCGCGAAGGCATCATGGCACTCAGCGGCGTTGAAGCTGCGCTCGACGAAGCATCACGCCTGCTTGCCGCAGCCCGCAAGCTCGGCGTCCCGGTGTTTCATATCCAACATGATGCCGGCCCTGGTAGCCCTTACGATATCAGCCAGCCGATTGGTGCCATCGCCGACAAGGTCGCCCCGGCCCCCGGCGAGCCGGTCATCGTCAAGAATTACCCGAACTCCTTTGTCGGCACTGACCTGGAAGCACAACTCAAGGCCGCCGGCCGCAACAACGTGATTTTCGCTGGTTTCATGACCCACATGTGCGTCAATTCAACGACCCGTGGCGCGTTCAACCTTGGCTTTACGCCGACGGTAGTGGCTGCCGCAACCGCCACACGCGATCTGCCGGGCATCGATGGCCAGGTCGTGTCAGCAGCCGCCTTGCAGCAAGCCAGCCTCGCCGCCCTCTCGGACCTCTTTGCCGTCGTCACCCCGAATACGGCCAGCCTGGGCTAAATTCAGCAATGCTCCCGGTGATTCGGGAGTATTGCCGCGCGTCCACGGTCAACCGGAAAAATCGGCCGAAATCCAAATTTTCATCAGGCCCATTTTCGCCATTCTGCACAACCTCAAGACGCTAAAGAGATTGTATTTCTCCCGCCCCGGACGATGGCAATCGTGCCTTGAATGCTGGCAACCGCTTGCTACACTTTCAAAAAGGCATTTCAGTTTTTATCCCTGTTGATTCATTGGCTTCAAGTGCAGTGCGTGATTTGCGGCGATCCGCCCACCCGGCATCACTTACTCGGAGAGCATCATGGAAAAAATTGAAAAATTCTGTACCGACCGTCTCCTGCCGAACGACCAGATGCGCTTTCAGTCTACGGTGCGGCGTGGCGGAAGCACCCGTGCCATTATGCCCATCGGCAAGCTGTGGATGAATGGCAGCACCTTGCGCGTCCGCTTTCTGGCGGGCACCCCTGCACAGCAGGCAAAGGCAAAGGAACAGGCCTTGTGGTGGACTGCCTTTGCCAACCTGCATTTCGATTTCAACGGCGCACCTGATGCCGAGATTCGCATTGCCTTCGACCCCAACGACGGTGCTTGGTCCTATATCGGCACTGATAACCGCGGCATTCCATTGAATCAGCCGACCATGAACCTGGGGTTCATGGATGGCGGCACCGCCGCCCACGAATTTGGCCATGCCATCGGGCTGGCGCACGAACACCAGAATCCGGCAGGCGGCATCGAGTGGAATGAAGCCGCGGTCATCAAGAGCCTCTCCGGGCCGCCCAACAACTGGAACGAAGCCACCATCCGCCACAATGTGCTGAACAAATACACCGTCAATCAGATCAAGGGCACAGCTTTCGATCCGGATTCGATCATGCTGTATTTCTTCCCCGGCAGTTGGGTCAAAAGCGGGGTTGGCACCCATGCCAACGATGTCTTGTCAGCCGTGGACAAGGCCTACATTGCCAGCGCCGAGGCCTACCCGAAAACCGCACCGACAGTGGTGGACGCGGTTGAACTCAAGGTGAACGCCGCACGGCGTACAGCAGGCGAGATCGGCCAACCCGGTGAGGAAGATTTGTACAAGTTCACGGTGGTTAGCAGCGGCACCCACATCATTGACACCCAGGGACCGACTGACGTGGTGATGCGTCTGTTTGGCCCAAATAGCCAGACCAACATAATCGCCGAAGACGACGACAGCGGCACGGGTTCCAACGCACGCATTTCGGCCAGCCTTGTACCGGGGCTCTACTACGCCCAGGTCAGGCATTACAACCGGGACGGCGGCAAGGGTGCTTATACGATTCGTGTTCGGCGGACAAAATAGCCGATCGCTTCAGCATACTTTCACGCTACAGCCCTGCCGGCTTGTGTTTTTCTATATCGACGCTAGCCGGCAGGGCGCTTGTTTATCCGCGAATTCTATCGTTCGGCGCCCTTGGCTTCGGATTGGCGGGAACCTGTGGATACGGATCGATAGGCGTCAGCGGATTCATGTCAAACGGCGCCAGACCGGGTTGCATCGGCGGCGTTCTGGCTTGCCGCAGGCGCTGCTCGGCTTGGTCAGCCCAACGCGAGAGCGCACCTGCGTCAACCGGGCGCACCCCCGCTGGCGCGCGATAGCCGGCTACCGCAAGTGACTGGTTCTCGGTCAGCCTGACCGGCGACCACTTGGCCCGCCCGCCGGGCGCGCATAGCACGTGCCCTTCCCGTACAAAGACGCTCACATTGCCAGGCGCATTGCTGCCGGAAGGAAGTTCGCGGCGGACACCATATTCTGTCCCTTCAACCGACGCCGATAGTTCATCGGTGAGCACTTGCCCGCCACCCCGGGTCGCAATGCTCTTGATGCGGGCGAAGATTTCGCCAAAAAACAGGCTGATCGAACCGAGTCGGACGCGTGTCGCACGGTTGAGAACGACCACACTGCCGTCCTCATAATCAATGACTGCCTGGCCATTGGCTGTTTCAATAGTGTCGCCAGTAATGACCTCCATCCCGGGTTCGTAATAGATAACACCGTGCCCACTTCGCGTGACGATAACGCCCGGGTCAGCATAAAGTACCGAGCCCGTCCGCGGTGCCGAACCCGTCAGACCTAATGGTCCGATGCTGAGCGAGACGCCGGCACAACCTGCGCTGAGCGCGATGACCGAGAGCGTAAGAAACATTCTGGCTGTGAATGCACACCACTTACGTTGCAGCATGGGACCACCTCTTCTCCAGCGCCGCCAGAACCCACCACGTTATCGTGAAGGCGGCAATATGATAAAGACTGTCGACCAGTAGCCCGAACCTGGCGTACAGCAAGACTGTGATACCCACGTAGGCTACGACGGTCAGCGGCAGGACAGCGACATCGAGCCGCCGCGATTTGCCAACCCGCCACAGGCGATAGGCGATGGCGAGCAGCACCATCAACAGCGAGAGCAACCATTGGGCGAGAAAGCCGACTGGCCTGACGATGGCATTGGTCAGCAAGCCATTGACCGCATCGGCCTGAAACTCGAAGCCATAGCGCAACGGCCCCACGCGATCGAGCCGCGTTTGCAGGACATCCAGCGGATGCGTGACGCCGACCAGGACGATCTTGCCACGCCAACTGTCGGGCGCTAGCGGCTCAGCCAGCAGTAGGTCAGCGTCAAATCGCCGCACCGGGTCGCGCCAACGCTCACGGTGCGATACCGGAAAGATCAGGCGCGCCATGTCGGCGCCCGGCGGGCGCGCTGGACAATCACGATCGGTACGGCTGGCGACTTCACGCAGCGAAAACGGAACATTGGATTCACTGCCGGCACCGCGCACCAGCAGCCTCAGGTCACTGCTCGGGATCGGCGCCATGCTCGTCACGTCGGCAACGGCGTGCAGCGGAAACGATCCGTACATACGGTTGCCAATGCCCATGGCCAGCGTGCCGAGTACCGCGTTATCGAGTTTCTGGCCAATGCAGGTCAGGCCGAGCCGAGCACCCACTTCAGCCAGCCCCGGCAAGGCCACCGGATCACCCCCGGGCGTCAGCGACTTGAAGCCAAAGACGACACGCGTACCATTTCGACGCGCCGCCCGCACCGCGTCGATGAGATCCGCATCGTGACTGCTCGCCTGTTCGGTCGTGATGTCAAAGGCAATTGCCTCGGCCTTGCTCACGCTGGCAACGGCAATCAGTCGCGCATAGTCACTGCGGCGTGTGCTCGAAAGACGCGTCACTTCATCGTCGCGCGGGGTAATCGCCACGAGCAGGAGGCGATCGGAAATAACCGGCTCGAAGAGCACATCACCCAACAGCATAGTGAAACTCGCACTGCGCGTATCCAGCCCGAGCAGATCGAACAGATTGATCCAGGCAAATGAAAGCACCATCGCACAGACGACGGCGGCAACCCCGACGCCAGCCTTGCCGAGGCGCAGCACCTGCTTGAGCCGACGAACAAAATCAACCAGCCCGCCACCTTCCAGCGCGGCGGCCAGCGCGGCAATATCGCGATCACGGGTATCGCGATGCAACGTCTCGAACTGCAGTCGTCCGAGTGCGGTTATATCGGATGGCAACTGCTCCGGCGCGGGCAAGGTGGCACCGTCGACAAGCACCGGAATCACCCGCTTTTTCTGGCGCAGCGCCTCAGCAATCTCCCAGCGGACGAAATCGTTGGCGCCGCTCGCCTCCCGCTCTCCAAGTATAGTTAGCCAGGCGGGGCCGATGACGACCAGCACGATGTCGTACTCGGCCAAGCGTTCCGTCAGCAGCTTTTTCCAATCATCGCCCAGCGCGATATCCTGCAAATCGAAAAAAACCTTGTCCCGCACAAACCACGTGGACAGCTGGTCATGGAGAATTTGTGCCGTCGCGGAGCTATCCTCGCGCCGATAGCTGATAAAGATATTCGGCATGGTGCCTGGGAATTACGAGACGCCCAACCGATTGACTGACCAATCCCCGGCAACGGCATCCCGACCTTGCATGATTATCATCAGCAGTCTCCCCTCTGTTATTCAAATTGGAACAGCGCATGGCCCGCAAGTTCAGACGAGCTTTGCGAAGGGCGCATATATCAGGGCCATTATTGGCCCATTGGGTCAAATTTGTTGAGTATCAAGTTGAACCGCATGCTTTCCTGAGGAGATGGCAGTCTCCAGAATGCCTGCCCATGACCACGACGTGAATCCCCAATAAAAAAGCCCCAACCGCTTTCCCGATTGGGGCTTTTTTTGATTGCTACGGTCGACCGGAAAAACCGGCCGAAATCCGAAATTTACATCTCGACCGTTTCCGCGACTTCAACAAACGAAGGGATCTTGTCGAAGTTCATGAGGCGTTAATTTCGACCGCGCAACTACGGGCTTCTCTGGCCTATTCGTCTATCGCTGTCTAAAAAATGCCTTTTGCCTCTTCAGGTAGCCAGGTCCGCCACATCGCTGACTTCGTGCTTTTTCTGCCGCCAATTTTCGAAAAATACAACACCATGCCTGTATTTATTATTTACAAATTTTGTTGTGTATTTTATATTTACAGATAGACGACTGTTAATTTAGAGTACAGTTCAAATCCTGTAACCCATAATGAGCACGGTTGTGGAGGCAATGATGACTTACCCGATCAAGACACTGAATCAGCTTCCTCTGATTCTCCGGGCATTTCGCAAGGGACAAGGACTGACCCAGGCGGCCATGGCTGAAAAACTTGGCATTACACAGCAAAGTTATGCCTACTTTGAAGCCAAGCCAGCCACAGCAACCCTGGAACGCCTGTTTACGGTACTGCGTCTGTTTAACGTCGATATCTCGCTAAACCAGGCATCCTCGACACCCACGCCGGATGTCGGGGCGCCACTTGAACAAACCTCTGATAGCTACTCGGCAAGGCCTCGTAAGCGCACTGCCAAAACCGCCCCTATTGCCGTAGCGCCGAAGAAGAAAGAGAGCTGGTAACCATGGGCCGACGTGCGAAGGCCCAGCGCCTGAACATCTGGATGAACGGCATCCCGGTCGGTTCCTGGGAAACCGGCCGACAGGGCGACCAACTGGTTTATTTCGATGACTGGCTGAGCGATGAGCAGACCCGCCCGTTGTCCTTGTCGCTGCCATTCCTGCCTGGCAATGCATCCTATCAAGGGGAGCTTGTCAGTCACTACTTCGACAACCTGTTGCCGGACAACGACGCAATTCGCCGTCGCCTGGCACAGCGATATCAAGCCGGCGGCACCGATGCCTTTCAGTTGCTGTACAAACTGGGGCGCGATTGCGTCGGGGCAATACAACTGCTGCCTGAAGATGAATCGCCCACCGATATCTACGAGATCAAGGGCGAAGAACTGAGCGCCGCCGCTATCGCCCAGCATTTACGCAACATCCCTTCGACCCAGTTCCTCGGGCAGCACGATGATCATGACGACTTGCGCCTTTCCATCGCCGGCGCCCAAGAAAAAACCGCCCTGTTGCAGCAGGGTGGAAAATGGCTGCTGCCCCACGGCAGCACCCCGACCACGCACATTTTCAAGTTACCCCTGGGGCTGGTTGGCAACATGCAAGCCGACATGCGCAGTTCGATCGAGAACGAATGGTTGTGTTCCAAGATCCTCGCTGCCTACGGCATTCCCATCGCAAGCTGCGACATGGCAGTTTTCGAGGAGCAGAAAGCCCTGATCGTTGAGCGCTTCGACCGCACACCATCCAGCGACAGCAGTTGGATCATCCGTTTGCCGCAGGAGGACATGTGCCAGGCAACGGGCACCTCCCCACTGCGCAAATATCAGGCAGACGGCGGACCGGGGATCGCCACGATCATGAATATCCTGCTCGGCTCAGAACAGGCCGAACAGGACAGGATCAACTTCTTCAAAACGCAGATTCTGTTCTGGCTACTGGCCGCCACTGACGGTCACGCCAAGAATTTCAGCATTACCCTCCGGCCGGGCGGATGTTACCGAGCCACCTCCATCTACGACGTACTTTCGGCGCATCCTTTGATTGGCAAAGGCAAGAACCAGATTTCCCCAAACAAAGCCAAACTCGCGATGGCAATTCGGAGCAGTACCAACTATTACCTGATCGACAACATCCGGCGACGGCACTGGGCTGCACAGGCAGAGCAAGTTGGGCTTGGCAGGGCGATGGCAGAGCGATTGATTGAGGAAGTTGTTACTGCGACGGATACGGTCATCGACGAAGTAGGCAAGTTGCTACCCAATAATTTCCCCATGGACGTGGCGGATTCTATTTTCGACGGCATGCGCCGACAATCGGCGCGATTAGGCACCGATAAGTAATCAGCAGGGCCGCGGGATTAGTCCGTCAGCCACAAAGAAAAAGGCTATGTAATCTTTGCATGTTGGTCTATAACAAAGTTATCTGAATCAATCGGATAGGTGTTGCGATGAAGCCCAATGATTTCCGGAAACTGTCGAGTGCGTTGAAGGAATTGACGCCGCACCAGCGGCAAGTCTTGATGGATCGGCTGCAACCGGCGGCGCAGGAGTCGGCGTCCTACCAAGTGGTTGAGACCCGGATGACCGAGAAGCCGCACTGTCCGCATTGCGCACACGAGCAGGTTTCCCGCTGGGGGTTCGCCAATGGCTTGCAACGTTATCGCTGCAACGCCTGTCGAGCGACTTTCAACGCCCTGACTGACACACCGCTAGCAGGACTTCGGCACAAAGCGAAATGGATGGACTATGCGAAACAGCTGGCTGAGGGGACGAGCATCCGCAAAAGTGCCGCTGCGGTGGGGATTCATCCCAACACGGCATTCCGCTGGCGCCACCGCTTCCTGAACTTGCCCAATGGTCAGCAGGCGATCAGCCTGGCGGGCATTGCTGAAGCCGATGAGACGTATTTCCTTGAGTCACAGAAGGGCAGAAGACAAGGTTTGAGTCGTGCTCCCCGCAAGCGGGGCGGCAAAGCCAGTAAGCGCGGCCTGTCGGAAGAACAGACCGCTGTCCTGATTTGCCGGGATCGTACCGGCAACACCGCAGACTTCATCCTGGAGAAGGCCGATAAGGCACACCTCGGGGCGGTGCTCAAGCCGCTTTGGGCGACCGATGTCATTCTGTGCACCGACGGAGAAAAGGCGCTGGCGGCTGTTGCCAAAGAAATGGGCATCACCCACCGGCCGGTCAATCTGGCTGCTGGTCAGCGTGTTGTGGCGGGGGTCTATCATGTGCAGAACGTCAATGCCTACGATAGCCGACTCAAGGAATGGATACGCCGCTTCCACGGCGTCGCCACCCGCTACTTGGGTAACTATCTGGGCTGGCGACGATTGATTGAGCGACACGACCGCGATATTTCCTCTGACGATTTCCTCCGTGCCGCTTTGGGGATCGATGGGGTTCAACATACTATGGGTACATAGCCAAGAAAAACCCCAACCGGTTTCCCGATTGGGGCTTTTTTAGATTGCTGCGGTCGACCGAAAAAACCGGCCGAAATCCGAAATTTACATCTCGACCGTTTCCGCGACTTCAACAAACGAAGGGATCTTGTCGAAGTTCATGTAGCGGTACACTTCAGCAGACTTGGCATTGACCAGCTTGATCTGCTCCATGTATTCCGCGACCGTCACGATGCGACCGGCCAGCGCGCACATGGCGGCCAGTTCGGCAGAACCGAGATAAACCTGGGTGTCGATACCGAGGCGGTTCGGGAAGTTGCGGGTGGAGGTGGAGATCGCGGTGGAACCCTTGCGGATCTGTGCCTGGTTACCCATACACAGCGAGCAGCCCGGCATTTCCATACGCGCGCCGGACTTGCCGAGAACGCCGTAGTAGCCTTCTTCGGTCAGGATCAGCGCATCCATCTTGGTCGGCGGGGCAATCCACAGACGCGTCGGGATGTCGGAGCGACCTTCAAGAACCTTGGCGGCAGCACGGAAGTGGCCGATGTTGGTCATGCAGGAGCCGATGAAGACTTCGTCGATCTTGGCGCCAGCAACTTCGGAGAGAACCTTGACGTCGTCCGGATCGTTCGGGCAGGCCAGGATCGGCTCGGTAACTTCGGCCAGATCGATTTCAATAACCGCGGCGTACTGTGCGTTGTCGTCCGGCTGCAGCAGCACGCCGTTGGCAATCCAGTCTTCCATAGCGGTGATACGACGCTTCAGGGTGCGAGCATCCTGATAGCCTTCGGCAATCATCCACTTCATCAGCGTGATGTTCGAGGTCATGTACTCGACCATCGGTTCCTTGTTCAAACGAACGGAACAGGCAGCGGCGGAGCGCTCGGCAGCAGCGTCGGACAGTTCGAATGCTTGCTCGACCTTCAGATCCGGCAGACCTTCGATTTCGAGAATACGGCCGGAGAAGACGTTCTTCTTGCCCTTCTTCTCAACGGTCAGCAGCCCAGCCTTGATGGCATACAGCGGAATGGCGTTAACCAGATCGCGCAGGGTGATGCCATCTTGCATCTTGCCCTTGAAACGGACGAGCACGGATTCCGGCATGTCCAGCGGCATGACGCCGGTAGCAGCGGCAAAGGCGACCAGACCGGAACCGGCCGGGAAGGAAATGCCAATCGGGAAACGGGTGTGCGAGTCACCACCGGTACCGACGGTATCCGGCAGCAGCAGGCGGTTCAGCCAGGAGTGGATGACGCCGTCACCCGGACGCAGTGAAACGCCGCCACGGGTCGAGATGAAGGACGGCAGTTCGCGGTGGGTCTTGACGTCAACCAGCTTCGGATAAGCAGCGGTGTGGCAGAAGGACTGCATGACGAGGTCGGCGGAGAAGCCGAGGCAAGCCAGGTCTTTCAGTTCGTCGCGCGTCATCGGGCCGGTGGTGTCTTGCGAACCCACGGTGGTCATCTTCGGCTCGCAGTAGGTGCCCGGCAGGATGCCGGCAACGCCGCAGGCCTTGCCGACCATCTTCTGGGCCAGCGAGTAACCCTTGCCGTCGTCAGCCGGGTTTTGCGGCAGACGGAACAGGGTGGATTGCGGCAGGCCGAGGAATTCGCGAGCCTTGGTGGTCAGGCCACGACCGATGATCAGGGGGATACGGCCACCAGCGCGGACTTCGTCAAGAATGACGAGGGTCTTGAGCTGGGACTCGGCAATCACGGTACCGTTCTTGACGGCGGTGACCTTGCCGGAGTTGGCATCAACCTTCAGTTCGATCTCATCACCCATGTCCATCTGGTCAGCAGCGATTTCAATCGGCAATGCACCGGCATCTTCCATAGTGTTGAAGAAGATCGGAGCAATCTTGGAACCGAGACAGACGCCACCGAAACGCTTGTTCGGGACAAAAGGAATGTCTTCTCCGGTGAACCACAGCACGGAGTTGGTCGCAGACTTGCGGGAAGAACCGGTACCGACCACGTCACCGACGTAGGCGATCAGGTTGCCCTTGGCAGCCAACGCATCAAGTTGCTTCAACGGGCCGCGGGAGCCCGGCTCATCAGCTTCGATACCCGGACGCGGGTTCTTCAGCATGGCCAGTGCATGCAGCGGAATGTCAGGACGAGACCAGGCATCCGGTGCAGGCGACAGGTCGTCGGTATTGGTTTCGCCGGTCACCTTGAAGACTGTCAGCTTCTGCGAAGCCGGGACTTCCGGACGCGACGTAAACCACTCAGCATCAGCCCAGGACTGCATGACAGCTTTGGCGTTAGCGGCAGCCGTAGCATTGCTGGACTTGGCCAGTTCGGCGACATCGTGGAAGAAGTCGAATACCAGCAGGGTCTTCTTCAGGCCTTCGGCAGCAACCGTGCCGCAGGTGGCATCACCCAGCATGTCGATCAGCGGCTTGACGTTGTAGCCACCGAGCATGGTGCCAAGCAGATGCGTGGCGCTTTCTTTGGAAATCAGGGCACAGGCTTCTTCACCCTTGGCAACCTTGGCCAGGAATTCGGCCTTGACCTTGGCAGCGTCATCCACACCTGCCGGAACACGGTAGGTGATCAGTTCAACCAGGGCGGCTTCTTCGCCGGCCGGTGGATTCTTCAGCAAGGCGACCAGTTCGGTGGTCTGTTGCTTGGACAGGGGCAGCGGGGGGATACCGAGGGCTGCACGCTCTGCTACGTGGGCGCGATAGGCTTCAAGCACGGCGACTTCCTTTCAAAAGGGTTGCTCTGAGGAACGAATATTTTACGACAACGGCGGCGGCCTGATAGTTCGAAAAACAATAGTCCGCCACCGTGACTTGCGGGTCTTATATATTTTATATGTTAGAACACTTGTTGCGCCATACCGACATCGGCAATTCACAACGCTGGTACAATCTGCCCATTTATTAAGCACAACACTCAAAAGCCTTGTGGCTCAGTGCATTGCGGATGTTGTCCCGTGTTTATCCACAGGCTTGTCCCGTCATTTCGGGGATAAATTTTCTTTATTGAATTGCCGCTGGCGCAGGCGAGATGCAGGGAATATCAGGCTTTCGGCCAAAGAATCATCTGCGTACAGCGGAACAGCGCAATCTTCCGGCCATTCGCTTCGTCGGTCACCACGGCATCCCAGACCTGCGTATTGCGCCCGAGATGCTGCGCAGTTGCAATGCAGGCGATGCTGCCCTCCTTCACCGTTCCCAGATGGTTGCTCTTCAATTCGATGGTGGTGAAGGACTGCGCGCCTTCAGGAAGGTGAGCGATCGTCGCGTAACCGCAAGTGGTATCGGCCAGCGCGACGATACTCGCTGCATGAAGGAAGTCGTTCGGGGCAAAGTGAAGTTTCTTCACCGGCATCCGACTCTTCATGGTTCCGGCACTCAGTTCAAGCATTTCGATGCCAAGGTAGCCGGGCAAGTATTCACCACCCTGTTCATTCAGTGAACTGATCGAAACATCCTGGCGCAAATGGCTCATTGCTATATTTCCTTGAATACTGTTGTCAGGCAGCTGCCAGCTTTGGCACGACCGGCGCTTCGCGAATCGGCAAATTGACGACTGCCGCTATCAGCGCCAAGGCCATGTCGGCGTACCACATCCAGCCGAAGTCGCCGAAACGGCTGATCGTCAGCCCGCCCAGATAAGCGCCAAGAAAGCCGCCGATCTGGTGGCTGAGCAGGGTCAGGCCGAACAGCGTGGCCAGATAGCGAATCCCGAACAGCTTACCGACTATCGCCGCAGTCGGCGGCACGGTGGCCAACCAGGTAAAACCCAGTCCGGCGGCAAACAGATAGAAAGTCAGTTCGGTACGCGGCGCCATCAGATACAATGCAATCAGCACGGCACGCGAGGCATACATCGCGGCCAGCACGTACTTGCTGCGGTATTTCGCGACACATGAACCGGCATAAAGGCTGCCAAAAATATTGGCCAGCCCGATGATGGCCAACGACCAGCTGGCAACCGCCGGCGGTAGACCGCACAAATTCACTTCGCCGGGCAGGTGCGTGACGAGGAAAGCAATGTGGAAGCCGCAGGTAAAGAAGCCCGCGTGCAGCAACAGATAGCTGCGGTCCCCCATTGCTTCACCAATGGCCCGCTTCAGCCCACCTTCTTCATGGGCGTGATGAACCTGCCCTTCGACCGGCCGGGTCAGTTTGCCCACCAGCGGCAAGGCGGCCAGCGTTATCAGAGCCATGGCCCACATCGCCCCCATCCAGCCCACGCCCTGGATGAGCTTTTGCAGAATGGGCGCGAACACGAACTGACCGAACGAACCGCCGGCATTGATCACCCCGGAGGCCGAACCGCGCGACTCCAGCGGCAGACGCTGGGCGGCCGCACCAATCAGCACCGAAAAGCTGCCTGCTCCCGAGCCGATAGCCGACAGCAGACCCAGCGAAATCATCAGGCCAAAGCCGGTGCCCATGAAAGGCGTTATGGCAGAACCGAAAGCGAGGACCAGCAAGCCGCCGATCAATACGGCACGCGGACCATAGCGGTCGGCCACCGCACCGGCCACCGGCTGAATGGCGCCCCAAGTAAACTGCCCGATGGCAAGCGCCAGACTGATACTGGCAATACCCAGCCCGGTCGTCCCTTCGATGGGCGCGATGAACAAGCCGAGAGACTGACGGGCGCCCATCGTCACCATCAGGATGCCGGCTGCCGCCAGCGTAACAACCAGTACATCGGGGCGACTCAAGGAGCGCAACATGGTTTCATCCCGCTATCATTTGACATGGAAACATTCGGTAAATACGTTAAGCATCTGCGCTGCCGCACTCAGCAGCCTCGCACAAAATACGGCTACGCATAGGTTGTAATTTCGTGAGTCAGGTTATCCACCACGACGGGGTTATCCAGATACGTAACCGACGGATCAGCGCCGTACTTCTGCTTAACAAAAGCGCTCCAACCCTCGGTGTACATCGCTTCAGCTTCAGCCCGGGACTCCCACAGATATATTCCGCCAACGTTGCCCCCATCCGCCGAGAGCACGTAATGCTTACGGACAAGACCAGCAACACCTTGATACTTTGGCGCGGTACTCAAAAATATCCCGAGCGCCTCGTCCCGCGTAATCGGCTTTGGCAACCGGATCGTGTTGATGACGATAATCATGCGAAGGCTCCTTGAGGGTAACAATGGCTACGAGAAACATCTGACGACTTTGTCATGGAACTATACCTAGCAAAATCATTGGCAAAAAGCGGATAATTATCTCCATAACGTCAACGGATCATTGACAAAATGCAATGGCTCAATAGCTGGGAAAGCTTCGTCAAAGTCGTGGAAGCGGGCAGCATGGCAGGCGCGGCGCGGCGTCTTGACTGTACCCGGGCGCAAATCAGCAAACAAATCGGCGATCTTGAGCGCGCCTTTGGCGTCCGCCTGTTTGAACGATCCACCCGCAAGATCAGCCTCACACCCTCCGGCGAGATTTTTCACCAGCACGCCCTGCGCGCGTTGGAGGCGATCCACAGCACCGAAATCGCTGTCAGAAACATGGGCGACGCCCCGCATGGTGTGCTGCGCATCAGCGCCTCCATCACCTTCGGTCGCCTCTACATCGCGCCACTGCTGCCGATCATCGTCGGCAAATATCCGGAACTGAATTGCGAACTGGTCCTGACCGATCATCTGGTTGATCTGGTCGAAGAAAATATCGATCTCGCTTTGCGTCTGACCAAGGCGCCACCAGAAGACGCCGTCGCCCGCAAGCTGGTGCACATGAAGCGTGTCATCTGCGCCACGCCAGCCTACTTTGCGGCCCATGGCGAACCACGGACCCCTCACGAACTGGCGCACCACACGTGTTTCAGTCTGCTTCAGTTCAACGAAAGCCGGGTATGGCGGCTGATAGACGCCCAAGGTGAAGAAATCAGCGTGCCGGTCACCAGCAAATTTCTCTTCAACGACATCGACTGCGTCATGAGCGCCGTACTGACCGGGCACGGCATTGGCATGTTGCCGACCTACCTGTGCGGCCCGGCGCTGGCGCGCGGAGAACTGCGCACCATCTTCGACGATCTCGAACCGCTGAGCAGCCTTGGCCGTTACCTTTACGCCTGCTACACGCCAAACCGGGTCCGTGTACCTAAAGTCCGGGTGTTTCTTGAGGAACTGGAAAAACTGTTTACTCCCCTGCCTCCATGGGAAGGGCCGGTAACGACTCTGGACGACATCGAGCAGCACTAAATTTCACCGACTTGATCTTCCTTTCACAGCAAGTTTAAGCAGTGAAATTCATGTGCCTAATTCGTTCTGCTGAATGGCAATTCGAGGAGCATCTGGCAAAGTTCGGCCAAGCAGCACCTTGCAACCGGAAAAAATCCGGCGGTATCCGCCTGCAAACGAGACATTCAAGCTGTTGGCTCGCAACAGACGCCCGCTAACTTGCTGCAAATTATTGATCGCTATCTTTATCACCACGCGACTATCCGCGTGATTTAAAGGAATGATCAACATGAAAAGCAAACTCTATCTGGTGGCGCTAGCTGCGCTTTCAGCCACAACCATCGGCACCGCCTACGCGGCCAGAACGATGGAGAGCGATGTGCTGGCAATCGAACATACCAAGATTGATCTGACCCAGGCGATCACTGCAGCCGAGCAACATATCGGCGGCAAAGCATCGCGCGCTGAAGTTGAAAAACATCAGGGCCATTGGGTCTTCGATATCGAAGTCGTCCAAGGCAAAAAAGTCATGGACGTGAAGGTCGACTCGACCAGCGGGAAGGTCATTGCCGCCAGCGAAGACAAGCTCGACCACAATGACGACTGTGATCTGGCCGATTAACCAGCCGCGCCGATGGCCTGGGTTGAATCCAGGCCCAGCAAGGAGAGAATGCAAATGAAAACCTTAGCGCGCAACGACGCGACGGACATGCTGAGCAAAGTACCGGAAGTCACGCTGATCTTCTGGATCATCAAGATCGCTGCCACGACACTCGGCGAAACCGGCGGCGATGCCGTATCGATGTCGATGAATTTTGGCTACTTGCTTGGCACGGTCATATTCGCGGCAGTTTTTATCGTGACGGTAGCCGCCCAGATCAGGGCAAAGCGCTTTTACCCCAGCCTCTATTGGACAACCGTCATTGCCACGACAACAGTCGGTACGACGCTGGCGGATTTCGCCGACCGCTCACTGGGCATAGGTTACGCCGGCGGGTCCAGCCTGCTGTTCATCCTGCTCATGACATCGCTTGCCGTCTGGTACAGGACGCTCGGTTCGGTCTCGGCGGATAGCGTTGGCTCGCCGAAATCGGAAATGTTTTATTGGGCGACCATCATGTTTTCCCAAACGCTGGGGACGGCGCTCGGCGACTGGACGGCGGATACGGCAGGCCTTGGCTACAAGGGTGCGGCCGTCGTCTTCGGCGCATTGTTGCTGCTTGTTGTCGGGGCTTATCTGTGGACCCGCATCTCCCATACCGTGCTGTTCTGGGCGGCCTTCATCCTGACCCGTCCGCTCGGCGCCGTGGTTGGAGACTTTCTCGACAAGCCGGTGGCCGCCGGCGGCCTGGCCTTGAGCCGCTATACTGCATCAGCGGTGTTGCTGGGATTCATCTGGCTGTGCATTGGACTCTTCCGGCAACGCTCCGCCGGGCAAGGCGCCCGCGTTTCCGGCAACGAAATTTCTGCCGTATTTGAATGAAGAAGGGCTGGGCTAGAGGATGCGCATTCTGCTGGTTGAAGACGATCCGATGATTGGCGAAGCCTTGTCCGTTGCGCTCAAGGACGCTGCCTACGCGCTGGACTGGGTGATGGACGGGGAAGCAGCCGATGCCGCCCTGAGAAACGGCGAGCATCAGGCTGTCCTGCTGGATTTGGGATTGCCTAGGCGCGATGGTCTGGAAGTGCTCCGCCGTTTGCGCCAGAGTGGCAACACGGTGCCGGTCATTGTCATTACCGCGCGCGACGGCATTGACGACCGGATCAAGGGCCTTGATTTTGGCGCGGATGACTATCTGGTCAAACCATTTGACGTCAATGAATTGCTGGCCAGACTGCGGGCGGTCATCCGCCGCCAGGGGGGACAGGCAACGACCCTGTTGAGCAACGGCAAAGTCAGCCTCGATCCGGCGACCAAGGAGGCGCGATGCGGCGATATTGTCGAATTGCTCAGCGCGCGCGAATTTGCCCTGTTGCATGCCTTGCTCTTGCGTCCCGGAACGATTCTGGCACGCGCCGATCTCGAAGAACGGATTTACGGGTGGAATGAAGAAGTCGAAAGCAACGCCGTAGATTTCCTCATCCATGGCGTGCGCAAAAAACTGGGCGCCGACATCATCAAGAACGTACGCGGTGCTGGCTGGATGGTGGACAAGACATGCAAGACATGAACCGCTCGCTGCAACGCCATCTCTCCTTGATGCTCGGCATGGCCATTGTGTTGGCAGGCCTGGCCGCGACTGTCGGGTCATTCATATTGGCCTATGGCGAAGCCAAGGAATTTCAGGATGACACGCTGCGCCAGATTGCCGTCCTGTCCGCAAAAAATGGGACGCAGAACTCACCCAGAGGCGCCAGCGACAGCGCCATCAACGATCCGGAATCACGCATCCTGATCTTTCGGGTGACCAAAGAGGCTCGCCCGGCATGGCTGGCCAAGGATTTGCCGTCTGGTTTCCATACCCTGAATGCCATGGGCGAAGAGTTACGCGTATTCGTTGGCGACGGTTCGTCTGAACCCTTGACCGTGGTCGCCCAACCAACCGAAGCACGTAACGAAATAGCCATCAACAGCGCCCTGCGCACGCTGATTCCTTTGCTGCTCCTGTTTCCCTTGTTGACCGGGCTGGTCGTCCGGATTGTTCGCCGGGAATTTGCCCCGGTCAGCAGACTGGCTCACAGCCTCGACACGCAAGCGGCAGATCGCCCCAGCCCCATTGCTGAAGCCGAGCTGCCGAGTGAAGTCATTCCTTTCGTTCAAGCCATCAATCGCCTGCTCGGTCGCACCAATCACTTGATCAACCAACAGCGGCGCTTTATCGCCGATGCTGCCCACGAATTGCGCAGTCCGCTAACGGTCCTTTCACTGCAAGTGCAGAACCTGCATCAGGCAAACTCCCTCGCCGCCATGCACGAGCGCATCGCCCCCCTGCAGACAGGCATCGATCGCGCCCGGCAGTTGACCGAGCAATTACTGAGTCTGGCCCGAACCCAGGCCACTGAGAGTGTAGGTGGCGTTGTTGATGTTTCGGCCCTGGCCCGCGAACTGATCGCCCACTATCTGCCGGCGGCCGAGGCCAAAGGCATCGATCTCGGCCTTGAGGAAAAAGGCACGCTTTCGATGTCGGCGGAACCGGAGGCGCTGCGCTTGATGCTAGGCAATGCGCTGGAGAACGCCATCAAATACACCCAGGCAAATGGCGAAGTAACGCTCCGCTTGGTCAATGACGCGGCAACGATAGTCATTGAAGTTATCGACAATGGACCAGGCATTCCGCTTGCCGAACGCGAACGGGTGTTCGACGCCTTCTACCGCATACCAGGAACGGCAGAAACCGGCAGCGGACTCGGCCTGGCTATCGCGCTTGAAGCGACGAATCGCCTGGGAGGCGTCGTTAGCCTGGATGAAGGCCCGAATCGCCAGGGACTGGTTTTCCGCTATGCACAAAGGCGGCAGCAACCCTGATCAGTTAATTGGCTTGCTGACGGGATCTGCTCAAGGCGAAATTGTAGCCAAAAGCACGGCTGCTTTATGATCGTTATACCAACAGTGTTCGGCTATCTGCCATATGCCAGCATTGGGCAAAAGAGAAGCCCTTAAAATGCCTGCGAGTGGCCGGCCAGCGTGGCGTAATTTTGCTGTTCGCCATTTTTCATTTTCAGACATTTTTTCCGGTTGACCGTAGCAATCTGCTTCGCGAGCTCCGGAAAGTGGCGCAGCACTATTGGTGCCACGCCAATAGAGGATGCTGGGCGTAATCGGTACTTTCTTTGTTAGCTCCTTGCCCTCGCCTCGGAAATACGCTGCCTGACTGGGAAGCGCTCAGACAGCGCGATAGTTCACGACAGGGCGCGAGGTAGCGATGTGGGTCGTTGCGTCGGGAATGACCGCGTCACGGTCAACCGGAAAAAACGTTGAAAATTGAAATACGGGCGATGGCTTAATCCCGGGCGACGGGGATCGACAGGCAGAGGTGGGCGCCGCCGGTCGTCGAGGCTACTGGCCGCAGCCAGCCGCCGTGCAGCGTGGCGATCCGTTGTGCGATGGCCAGGCCGAGGCCGCCGATACCGCCGCCCGGCCGGGCCATGGGTGGGTCGCGCAGCGACTGCCCGCAGTCGAGCCGGCGCAGCAACTCGGGGGGCAGGCCCGGGCCGTCATCCTCGACGACGATCTGTGCGTCGCCGGCGTTGGCCGCCAGTCGCACGCGGACACCTTGCGACGCCGGGGCATGACGCAGAGCATTGTCGATCAGGTTGGTAAGGGCGCGTTCGATCAGGCCGACATCGCCATCAATCTCGACCCGCCCGGGCGCCGGACCGCTCAGACTGACGCTGGGCAAGCGGCTGGATAACGAAAATTTATGCACGGTGTCGCTGACCAGTTCGTCCAGGCAAAAGCGTTCGCAGTGCGCCACCTGCTCGGTCGATTGCAGCGCAGCCAGCTCGAACAATTGTTGCGACAGGCGCCGTACCTTGTTGCTCTGGTCGAGGGCTGCGGCCAGTTGGCGCGCGCGCCCGGCCGCCGGCGCATCGCCGGCCAGTGCTTCGAGATGGCCGTGCAAAGCGGTAAGCGGCGTTCGCAAATCATGCGCCACACCGGCCATTTCCTCACGATGCGCCTTTGCCTGCGCGGTTTCGCGGACGCGGGTTTCTTCTAGGCGCTGCGTCAGGTCGTCGAAGGCCACGGCGATGGACTGTACCTCGTCGTCCAGTGGCGACCACGGCCGCGATGCGGTGGGTCCGTCTTCGCGCCCGAGCCGGTAGGCGGCGATGCGCCGGGACAAATGGCGGAGCGGCCGGCTCAATTTTCTGAAGAACAGGGCACCGACCAGGGCCATGATCAGCATGCCGACGAGCCCGGTCAGGCCGGCGGCGAGCCAGGCCGGGCGAGTGCTCATGGCGCCGATCCGGCGTTCGACTGCCTGCCCGCCAAGCACGACGTAGAGGTAGCCCGGCGCGCTGGCAGCGTCCGCCCCGGGGGGTAGCGCTGCGACGCTGAAGACGCGATGTTGGCCGAAATCCATGGGATCGGTGCCAAAGAGTGGCAGCGCTTGTCCGGATAGGAAAGCGCGGATGGGTCCGAGCTCAACCTGCTTTTCGCGAACCAGCGACTGGTCGCCGATATAGGCTTCGATGTGCCCGCCAGCATCGAGCAGATAGACCTGAATGCCCGGGTTCACCGTCATCAACATGGTGAGCAGGGCATCGCGTGCCCGCTGGTCGGCCAGGTCGCGTGCGTGATCGGCCACCTCCGGCCAGTGTTCGGCGATATGTCCGGCCAGCCCGTAAGACAGACGCTGCAGGCTCTCCTCTTCGTAATGGCGCGCCGTGTGGCGAACGACCAGGGCGACAAACGCGCCGTAGGCGATGAGCAGCACGGCGATCACAATGACAAGCACAACACCGATGGAGCGTGTCCGCCGCGTCATGCCGGCACGCCGTCGAAACGGTAACCAACGCCCCAGACGGTGACGATGAAGCGCGGCGCGCGGGCATCGTCCTCGATCTTGCCGCGCAGGCGGTTGATGTGCGAATTGACGGTGTGTTCGTAGCCGTCAAAGCGGCTGCCCCAGACATGCTGCAGCAACTCGTCGCGGCTGTAGGCGCGCCCGGCGTGCTGGACAAGAAAGAGCAACAAGTCGAATTCGCGCAGGGTAAGCGCAATGATCGCGTCGCCCCGGCGCAATTCGCGGCGCTGCGTATCGAGCACGAAGGTGCCGAAACGGCACAGCGTAGCCGCCGGCGGCGCAACGGCCTTGAGCAGATCAACACGACGCAGCAAGGCACGGATGCGGGCGATCAGTTCGAGCATCGAAAACGGCTTGGCCAGATAATCGTCAGCCCCCAGCTCCAGCCCGAGCACGCGGTGGGCCTCGGCTGAGCGGGCGCTGAGCATGATCACCGGCACATCGGGATGGCGGGCTCGCAGGTGGCGGCAGACATCCCAGCCGTCGGCACCGGGCAGCATGAGGTCAAGCAGGACGAGATCCCAGCGCTGCCGGTCGATGGCCGCCATGGCCAGCAGGCCGTCGGCCTCCCGGTGCGCCGAAAATCCGGCCTGGGTCAGATGCACGGCCAGCGCATCGGCGATTGCGTCGTCATCTTCGACAACCAGCACATCCTTGCTCATCTTTTGTCTGCCACCCGTGGAAAACCAGGTGGCAGATTATCACCATCGCATCGGTGAATCAGACACTCAGCCCGCCCGATTTTGCGCGGCGACGACGCGCAATGGCAGAAACAACCGCCAGGCCGGCCAACATCATGGCGTAGCTTTCCGGTTCCGGCACTGCTGCCACGGCAAACGAGATGCGGTATACATCGCTGGTGGCCGTCAGATTGCTCCGGAAGGTGTAACCCGCCGCCGTGGTCAGCCCGTTGAAAGCGGCCAGCTCGGCAAAGTTGTGGGCGACGACCGAATGCTGGTCAGTATGCAATGCCGCATTGCCGACAAAGGCGGCCGAGGCGGGATCAAATACCTCCGAACCGGCATCCCAGATATCCGTGGCCTTGAGCGTGATGCTCGCCGTCGTCAGCTTGCCGGCCGCATCAAACAGACGATAGGCGGTTGGCGAATCGTTGCCGATGAAGAAGTCGTTGCTCGGCACCACCATCGCGCCGAAGCTGAAGTAGCTGTTGTTTGCCGTATTCACGGTAAAGGTGGCGGAGGCGGAGCCGCTCGGCAGCAACACGCCACCGATGGCGCCAATGACCGCGCCGGGGTCGGCCGCGGCAAAAGCCGGCTGCCAGGCCGAACCGGAACCCAGCTCGGCAACTGGCACGATGGCCGCGCTGGCCACGCTGCCGATATTGAATGCATCGAAGCTGCCATTGCCAAAGCCGACCTGCAGAGGGCCGGTTGCATAGCCGTTGGCCGCCGACAGGTTTTCGACCGTCACGGTCAGTTGTTGCGTCGCCGCGTTGGCCGACGCCGCCATCGCCAGCGCCAAGGCGCCGGCAGCGCTTGCGCGCAGTGCAAATTGGATCGGTTTCATCTGGATTCTCCGTGTGAGGTTGGGTGCTGCGGCCTGCGAACTGCGATGACCACGGCATCATCGTAGGCAGGAGACTTCCCGGAACTATCGCGAAATGTTCACCGAACGGTGATCTTTGCGTGAATGGCCAGTCGCCAAAAAAGAAATTTCAAATTTCGCCGTTTTTTTCGGTTGACCGTAGGAAGCCCCCGCCCCTAGAGCGGTGGCAGCCCGTGACGCTGGCGAGCCCGGTTGCAGGCCGCGTGTTCAGTATCGAACTCCCGGCAGGGCGATGGCCGGCCTTCGTAGATCGTGCAGCTCACCGCCTGGCCGATTTCGCCGGCCAGCGCCACACATCGCGGCGCAGCGCTGTCGGTGCCGCACAGGCGAACGATATTGGCGGTAACCGGCACCGTCATCGACAAGGGCACGCCCTCACCCCAGGCAAAGGCGCCGCCGGCCAGCTCGGCCGGATGAAAATCGACACGAAAGCTGGCGCAGCAGGCGCCGCAGGATTGGCAAACGCTCATGGCAGGCTGACTCGACAGCGCCACAGCTCGTGGCCGGAGGCGAGGTATTTCTTTTCGAAGGGCGTCATTGGATCATCGGTTTGCCACGGCTCGGCAACGACAGTCTGGCCGCTGAGCAGCGTCAGGGCCTGCGCCATTTCTTCGATATAGATGTGCCAGTTGCTGCGACATTCCACTTCGCCGCCCAGTTCGCGCCAGACGGGAAACACGGCATGGCCCTGCCAGCGCCGCGCCAGATGGCCGATCTTCGGCCACGGGTTCGGATAGAGGTTGTAATGGCGGGCAAGGCGAATGCCGCTATCGGCCAGCAGGCGCCAGAAATCGACCAGATCGGCGCGGATCAATACTGCATTGGCCGGCATGGGCAGCGGTTTGCCGCGGCTGATGCGGTCAAGCGACTGATCGATACCCAAAACAAAATGATCCGGGAAGGTTTCAGCGATGCGCTGGGTGCTCCAACCCACACCGCAGCCGGCATCGAGGATCAACGACGCCTGCGGGTTCCAGGCATCGCGCGCGGCCAGCGCCACCGCCAGCGCTTCGCGGTTGTAATCTGCAATCGGTTTCTGAAACGGGTGCGCCATGTGCTTGAGCACGAGCGCTTCCAGATCCTGATGCGGCCCGTTCTGTGCGCTGGAAATGAAGCGGGAATTTCCTGCTATCGCGCCATCCATCATGCCGCCAGTTGCTCTTTAGTCACGAGGCCTTCCTCGATCATCGCCGCATCGATGTCCGCCGCCCCCTTGATCGGCCGCAAACGCTCGTAAAGCACCTCGGCCTCGGGATAATTTCGCCGCATCATGGCCAGCCACTGCTTGAGCCGGCCGCCGGCATGCACCGGTACCACTTTCTTGCGCACGCCCAGCCAGTAGGTGGCCACAGTCGGCCGGATTTCTTCCCAGCCCCCGCTTGCCTCGCCGCGCACGCGCCGCGCCAGCAGTGGGTCGGCCACGGCACCGCGGCCGATCATGATGTCGGCGCAACCGGTCGCCTGCTGACAGTTGCGAAAATCTTCCACCGTCCATACCTCGCCATTGGCAATCAACGGAATGTGGATGGCGTCCCGCACCTTGTCGATCCACTCCCAGCGCGCCGGCGGACGGTAGCCATCCACTTTGGTCCGGCCATGCACGATCAGTTCGTTGATGCCGGCAGCTTCCAGCGCCTGGGCGCAATCGATGGCCCGGCTGGTGTCGTCGATGCCGAGACGCATCTTGGCGGTGAATGGAATGTGGGCCGGGACGACAGCGCGCACGGCACTGGTGATTTCGTTCAACAACTCCGGCTCGCCAAGCAAGGCCGAACCACCGCGATGGCGAAACACCGTCGGCGCCGGGCAACCAAAATTGATATCGACCCCGGCCGGGTTCAAGGTCACCAGCCGGCGGGCGTTTTCCGCCATGAAATGCGGGTCGGAACCGAGCAGTTGCACGCGCATCGGCGTACCCGTCCGCGTCTTGCTGCCATTCAGCAGTTCCGGACAAATCCGCTCGTAGGTCTTGGCCGGCAAAAGCGTGTTCGAAACCCGGACAAATTCGCAAATTCCCCAGTCGTACCCGCCGATGTCCGTCAGCACGCCGCGCAGCAAATCGTCGGCGAGCCCTTCCATCGGGGCAAGAAGAATGCGGGACATCGTTTATTCCGGGCAAGGCGTTGAAGTGGCGCGCATTATAATCCCGCCCATGCTGCGCTTCGTTCTCGATACCAACGTCGTCCTCGACCTCTTCCACTGGGGCAATACCGATGCCGTGCCGATCATGGCCGCGCTGGAGGCAGGAAACATTGAATGTTTTGTCGACGCGCGGACGCTGAACGAACTGAAGCGCGTACTGACCTACCCGCAACTCAAGCTGACGCCGGACATGATGGCCGAGCGCTATGCCCGCTACAGCGCGCTGGTCCAGGTTTTCCCCGAAGGCGAAGCGCCGAAACTGCCGCGCTGCAAAGACAGGGACGACCAGAAGTTTCTCGAACTGGCCGCCCGTTGCAACGCCAATTTGCTGGTCAGCAAGGACAAGGCCCTGCTCTGCCTGCGCGGGCGAACGACGCTGGGCTTTCAGATCGTCAAGCCGGCGGCGGCTTCAGCGTTGCTGGCTAGCTAAAATAACAAAAAAATGTACAAATTCAGTCGTGAATTGATACAATTAGCACATATGATATTTCACAATATCTACATGAAGGATGCCTTGTAGAAATCTGCGCAAGACCTCCCGATGGCAAAGGAGAACGAGGATGCCGAATATCGTCTGGATGCAAGCGGGTGCCTGCAGCGGCGAAAGTATGGCCCTGCTCTGTGCTGACCGGCCCAGTCTCGAAAACCTGCTGCAGCAATACGACCTCAAGCTCCTGTGGCACCCCTCGCTGACGGCCGATGCAAGCTTTGGGCAGGTGCTTGAAGCCATCACCAGCGGCCGCGAGAAAGTCGACATTCTGTGTATCGAAGGCAGCCTGATGACCGGGCCGGACGGCTCAGGTCAGTACGACACCTGGAAAGGCCGCGCCAAGATCGACATCATTCGAGAAATCGCCCCACTGGCGACCCATGTTGTGGCCATGGGCACCTGCGCAGCTTTTGGTGGCGTCCATGCGGCCGGGCCAAACCCGACCGATTGCACCGGCCTGCAATACCTCAAAGACCAGCCCGGCGGACTGCTCGGCACCGAATGGCGTGCCCGCAGCGGCCAGCCGGTGATCAACGTCGCCGGCTGCCCGGCCCACCCGAACACCATGACTAAGGTGCTGGCCATGCTGGCTGACGGCGAATCGCTCAAGCTGGATGTGCTCAACCGGCCAACCGCCTTTTTCTCCAGCCTCGTTCATCAGGGCTGCACCCGCAACGAATATCACGAGTACGACATTGAAGACGAGGTACTCGGTGGGCGCGGCTGCATGTTCTTCAGCCTTGGTTGCCGCGGCCCGCAAACCGTGGCGCCGTGCAATACCGAACTGTGGAATGGTCACAGCAGCAAGACGCGCGCCGGGGTGCCCTGCTTTGGCTGTACATCGCCAGACTTTCCATCGAACCGTGATCTTTTCGTCACCCCAAAAATTGGCGTCGTGCCGAAATTCCTGCCGCTCGGTGTGGCCCGCGCCAAGTACATGGCCTACAAGAACCTGGCCCGCGCGGCAGCACCCGAGCGCGTGATCAACCGAGAGATGGAACCATGACCCGCGTCACTGTCGATATCGATCTCAATCGCGTTGAGGGGGACCTTGAATTCCAGCTTGACCTGGAGGATGGCGTAGTCGTCGATGCGCGCTGCATCGGCACCTTGTACCGTGGTTTCGAACAGATCATGATCGGCCGTGCCCCACGTGACTCGCTGGTCATCACGCCGCGCGTCTGCGGTATCTGCGGCACCGCCCACCTTTACGCCGCGACGCTGGCGCTGGAGCAGATTGCCGGCATCACGCCGCCCGCCCACGCCGTACACGTTCGCAACCTGTGCCTGATGGCCGAAACGCTGCAAAGCGATCTCCGCCAGACTTTTCTCTTTTTCACACCGGATTTTTGCAACCCGCTCTACGCCAACCACCCGCTGGCCGCTGAACTGGCTGACGCCTTCGCCCCGCTCAAGGGCAGCGTCGTGCGTGGCTGCCTGAAGAGCACGCGGGAACTGATCGGCATCGTCGCCATTTTTGGCGGTCAGTGGCCACACTCGACCTACATGCTGCCCGGCGGCATCACGCAGCCAGCCAACAGCCGCCGACTGCTCGATACCCGCGACATTTTGGCCAAGGTACGCGAATGGTTCGAGCAAACCGTCATCGGCGGCAATCTCGACGAATGGCTGGCGCTCGACACTGGCGAAGCCCTGTTCCGCTGGATGGCCACCAGCCCGGCCCGCGAACGCAGTGCCCTCGGCCTGTTCAATCGCTTTGCCCGCGACATCGGCCTGCACAAGCTCGGTGCCGGCACGGGTCATCTGATGAGCTTCGGCGTTAACCATCATCCCGACGGCTCGGGCAGCGAATTACCAGCCGGCTTTTTCAACGCCGATACGCAGCAAGTCGAGGCACTCGACCATTTGCAGATCAACGAACACGTTCGCCACAGCTGGTTCTTTGATTACCCGGGCGGACGCCACCCATGGGAAGGCGAAACCATCCCCGACCACCAACCGGGCACTGATCGCTACACCTGGGCCAAGGCGCCACGCTATGGCGACAAGGTGGTGCAGACCGGTCCGCTGGCTGAGTTGCGCATCGCTGGCGAAGCCCTCATTTGTGACCTGCTGGCCAGCGAAGGCGACAACACCTGGCTCCGCCAGTTCGCCCGCCTGCGCCGGGCTGGCTGCTTGCTGAATGCTGCGGTCAACACGATAAATCAGCTAAAAACGAAACTTTCCGAGCCGCATTTCATCGATCCGCATATCGATGTCTGGCCAGATGGCGAAAGCTACGGCATGGTCGAGGCGGCGCGTGGTTCGCTTGGCCATTGGCTACGCATCAAGGATGGGGTGATCGACAAATACCAGATCGTCACACCCACCGCCTGGAACGCTTCACCGCGCGATAGCGCCGGCCGTCACGGTCATTGGGAACAAAGCATCATTGGCCTGCGGGTGCCCGACCCGGAAAACCCGGTGGAGATCGGTCACATCGTCCGCTCCCATGACCCGTGCCTGGTGTGCACCGTACATTTCATTGGCAGCCATAAAAAAACGCATTTCAATGTCTGAGCGTTTCCGCATCCTGTGCTTTGGGAATCCGCTTCACGGCGACGACGGATTCGGCCCGGCTGTCAGCCTCGCTTTACGCCGCATGCTATTGCAAACGCAGGTCGACATCATCGATTGCGGGACCCGCGGCATTGATGCTCTGCATTTTTTTGAAAACTGCCAGCACGTCCTGATCATCGACGCCATGGCGGGCCAGGAAGCCGGACGCCTCCACCTGCTGGCGGCACACCAGATACCGATGGAGAATTCTGGTAGCGGGGGCCATGGTGCCGGCGTGGGCTACCTGTTGGCAGCGGTTCGCGAAACCATTGCCCACCCGCCTCAAATCGACGTGATTGCCGTCGAGATCGGAAGTCCACGCGCATTCTCGCCCGGCCTGTCTCTCGAGGTTGCCGCCGCCGTTGCGGAAGCAACCGAACTGATCCGAACCCGCTGGGCATCCGTCACTTGCGGCCACGCCTGCGAACTCGGTGCAGAACTGGATGTGCTGCGACAAGCCAATCACGCCCTGGAAGCCGAACTGATCACGAGCACCGAAGCGCTCGAACTGCTGATCGCGGAGCAGGAAGCTCAGCAGGATGAATTGCAGCATCGTTCGCAGGAACTGGCTCAGTTGCACGGCGCACTGGAGCGCGCAATCGGCACCATGGCCGAGATATTTGTCATGCTTGGCCCGGATGGCCGCATCACACGCGCCAATAGCCTGCTGACCCAGGAGCTTGGCTACACGCAGGAAGCCATGGTTGGCAGCTATTTCGAAGCGTGTCTGCCCGAATCCGGCCGCGACCAATTGCGCAGCCTGTTGCCAGCCAACCGTGGTACCCCGCTGCTGCTCAACGCCATTCGTGCTGCCGGTGGGCACTTTGAAGCCGAGCTGAATTTCCGGCACGCCAACGCGCTTCCCGGCAGCGAAGCCGAAACCTTGCCCTACCTCGTTCACGCCAGCCTGATCCACAGCCATGCCGGCAAGCTGGAAGGCGCCGTTGTCGTTTCCACCAACATCGCTGCACTCAAGGCCCGGGAAAAGGCCTTGCGCGAAAACGAGCGCAAACTGCATGAAACCGCCGAGGAATTACGCAATCACCGCGACAATCTGGCAGCGATGGTAGAAGAGCAAACGTATGACCTGCGTACCGCCAAGGAGCAAGCCGAGGAAGCTAACCGGGCAAAAGGGGATTTCCTGTCGAACATGTCGCATGAGGTGCGTACGCCGCTTACCGCCATCCTGGGCCTGTCCGATCTCTGCTTGTTGACGCCGCTGAATGCGCAACAGGGACAATATCTGAGCAAAATCCGCCTGGCCGCCAATCACCTGTTGGTGATCATCAACGACATTCTCGATTTTTCGCGCCTCGAAGCCGGGAAGCTGGGCATCGAACAGGTTTTTTTCAACCTGCCAGGCTTGTTCGAAGAAATCACTGACCTGCTGATCGATCGCATAGAAGAAAAAGGGCTGGAGCTTTGCATCGACATTTCCGCCGATGCTGCCGGCAGCGTTATTGGCGATCCGCTGCGCATCAAGCAGATCATCATCAATCTGCTCGGTAATGCCATCAAGTTTTCCACAAAAGGCACGCTCCGCCTTGGTTGCAGGCTGGAACCTGGCACGGATGGCACGGCAGCAGTCCACATTTCGGTTGTCGATGAAGGCATCGGCATTTCAATGGCCGAACAGGAAACCCTCTTCTCCGCATTCAGTCAGGGAGACACATCAACCACCCGGCGATACGGTGGCTCCGGACTGGGGCTGGTCATCTCCAAACGGCTCGTCGAACTGATGGGCGGGCGCATCTGGCTGGAAAGCGAAACCGGTCGCGGCAGTACCTTCCACTTCACGGCCAACGTCGGGATAGCACCGAACACCCCACTACCGATAGTCGAGCTCCGGAATAATCTCGCGCCCTTTGCTCACCGCTCGGTACTGATCGTCGACGACAACCCGCTACTAGCTGAAAATATCGCCGGGCAATGTCAGCAACTTGGCCTGCCCGCAGAAATCTGCCGTGATGGTGAATCCGCACTGACCATGCTTGGTCAACCATCGGCCAATTATCTGGCAGTGCTGATCGACGGGCGGATATCCCTAGGCATGAACTGTACTGAAACCATGACGGCGATAGGCCATGCCTTTGGCAAACAGGCCCCCGCAATCATCCTGCTCGCCCCCCACAACGCTGCCACCCTGCACATCACGGAAAGTTTCCCGGCCGCTGTCATGTTGCTGAAGCCGAGCAGTTTGAAGCGGCTCTATTCGGCGCTGGCCATTCCGCTCCAGTTACCGGCCATCGCCTCGTTGCCTCCAACCACCCGGGCGCTTGATTTTTCCTGTGTTATCCATTTAAAAAATGCCAATATCCTGATCGTTGACGATATCGAACTCAATCGCGATTTAATGCAAGAGCTGCTCGGCGCGGCAGGCTTCAAAATCCGGCTGGCCTCCAACGGGGTGGAAGCCATCGCAGCCATCCGCCAGCGTCGTCCGGACCTAGTGTTGATGGACTGCCAAATGCCGGTCATGGACGGCTTTGCGGCCACCCGTCAGCTGCGCTCAGACCCCGCCTACGCCAACCTGCCTATCATTGCGCTGACAGCTGGCGTGCTGGAACATGACAGACAGCAATGCATGGCGGCTGGCATGAATGCCCACATCACCAAGCCCGTCGATCTCGACAAACTGCTCCACCAGATTTCTGCCTTGCTCTCTCCGCAACTCACACCAGGCGCGCCAGCTGCCGAGTTGCATGGTTTGCCATTCCGTACAGTGAATGGATCGCCACTCCAGCCCCAAAGCCTTCCAGAAATTCCCGGCGTCAATATCGAGAAGGGATTAAAACTGATGGGCAACAAGGTTAACTTCTATCGTCAGATGTTGATCAAATTCAGGGACAGCTATGGTGTCGATTTTGCGACCAAAATGCGTACTGCGCTCACCAGCGGACAGCTCACGGAAGCCCAGCGCCATGCCCACACCATCAAAGGCATCTCCCGCAATCTCGGCATGGAAATACTGGGTGATCTTTCTGCCACCGTCGAATCAGAACTGAAAGACGTTGAACCTTGCAACCTGCCGCAAAACCTGGAAGCCTTGTTATCCGAGTTGCACCAAATCACGGAATCGCTAAAGGTACTGGATTGAAACTACGACCAGCCGCAAGTTGCCATCACCCATTGCGGAACCGCGAAGGCTAACGCCATTTCCAAGGCAAAAACTGACGCTCACGGTCAACCGGAAAAAACAGCAAAAATCGAAATTTTTCTGATGCATGGAACTGGTTACAACTGACTCTTTCGAGGAGGCGCTGCCTAACCCAGCACCGGAGATTCACTCTCATCCTTCAGTTGCAGCCCTGTCAGTCGGCGGATCAGGGCGGCGCGTATCAGCCAGGCCAGTTTGCCGGCAGCCACTGGCGGTGGCAGGCCGTCGATACGGATATTGGAAACACAGTTGCGCTCGGCGTCGAGGCGCCCGGGTTGCGGGGCGAACGTAAGATAGGCGCCAAGGCTGTCGGGTGACGAGAGACCGGGGCGCTCGCCGATCAATACCAGAACAAGGCTGGCTTGGAGGTTTGCGCCAATTTCGTCGCCGAGTGCCACCCGGCCCTGTTCGGCGATGATCAGTGGGGCAATTCGCAGGCCGTCGAGGTGAGGCAGCAGCGCTTGCACAAGCGACAGTGCATGGGCCTCAACGGCTGGGGCTGACAAGCCGTCGGCGATGACGATGACGAGATCACAGTTGCCGTTTTGGCTGGCTTCAATGCTCAGGCTACTGGCGCTGGCTTCGTCCAGATGGCGGCCGAGGTCGGGGCGTTGCAGATAGGTCAGACGGTCAGTGGCGCAACTGTGGACAAAAAGCGCCTCGCCGCCCTGCTCCCGCCAGCGGGCGGAGAGTTTGGCGGGATCGAGCAGCTGATGTACCGCATCGCGAGCCAGGGCATGGGCTACGTCGAAGTTGAGGACAGCGCGGGTTGGCAGGCTGCTGCCGCTGCGGCCGAGCGCAATGCGGGCGGCGGTGAGCGTGGCCAGCGCCTGCCAGGGGTCGGGGCTGACGGGCTTCATGTAAAACTCCGCGACAGGTCGCTCAACAGACGATGATCGGCCTGCGCCGGCAGCAGGCGGCCGGTGTCATCGGTCAGTCCCATGGTCTGGAGCCACATCTCGAATTCCGGCGCCCGCTGCAAGCCGAGCACATTGCGGACAAACAGTTGATCGTGAAAGGAAGTGCTCTGGTAATTGAGCATGATGTCGTCCGCCCCCGGCACCCCCATGATGAAATTGACGCCGGCCGTGCCGAGCAGCACCAGCAGGTTATCCATATCGTCCTGATCGGCCTCGGCATGGTTGGTGTAACAGATGTCGCAGCCCATGGGCAGGCCGAGCAATTTGCCGCAGAAGTGGTCTTCGAGCCCAGCGCGGATGATCTGCTTGCCGTCGTAGAGATATTCCGGCCCGATGAAGCCGACAACCGTATTGACCAGCAACGGCTTGAAATGGCGGGCCACGGCGTAGGCCCGTGCCTCACAGGTCTGCTGGTCGACCCCGTGGTGGGCATTGGCCGAGAGGGCGCTCCCCTGGCCGGTCTCGAAGTACATGACGTTGTCGCCGACCGTGCCCCGTTTGAGCGATAGCGCCGCCTCGCGCGCTTCCCGCAGCATGGCCAGATTGATCCCAAAACCGCTATTGGCCGCCTCGGTGCCGGCCACCGATTGAAAGACCAGGTCGACCGGCAAGCCCATTTCAATGGCGCGAATCTGGCTGCTGACATGGGTCAGCACACAGGACTGGGTGGGGATGGCCAAACGCCCGATCAGTTCGTCGAGCATCCGCCACAAGGTGCTCAGTGCGGCCATGCTGTCCGAGGCCGGATTGATGCCAATGACCGCGTCACCGACGCCATACATCAGGCCGTCGAGCATGGCGGCGGCAATGCCGCGCGGGTCGTCGGTCGGGTGATTGGGCTGCAGACGCACGGCCAGCCGCCCGGGCAGACCGATGGTGTCGCGGAAAGCGGTGACCACCCGGCATTTGCGGGCAATGGCAATGAGATCCTGGTTGCGCATCAGCTTGCTGACGGCAGCGGCCATTTCCGGTGTGATACCGGGCACGACAGCGGCCAGTTGTACGCCGTCGGTCGCGTCGGCCAGCAGCCAGTCGCGGAATTCACCCACGGTCAATGATGCCAATGGGGCAAAGGCAGCCGCATCGTGGCCATCGATGATCAGGCGCGTGACTTCGTCAGTTTCGTATGGGATCAACGCCTCATCGAGAAAGCGACGCAAGGGCAGATCGGCCAGCACCAGACGCGCCGCCATGCGCTCCACCGCCGTGTTTGCGGCGATGCCGGCGAGATTGTCGCCAGAGCGCGCCGGGCTGGCCTTGGCCAGCAGATCCTTGAGATCGGCAAAGCTGTAACGGCGAATCCCGACGCTGGCGCTCAGTGTCATGTCAGACGTCGGCGGAAGACCCAGGTATTTTCATCGGATACCGACGGCTCGAAGGCGTAACCGTCGGTGTCGAATTTTTTCAGCCCTTCCGGCTCGTTCAGCCGGTTCTCCACCACGTAACGCGTCATCAGGCCGCGCGCCCGCTTGGCGTAGAAGCTGATGATCTTGTACTGGCCGTTCTTCCAGTCTTCGAACACCGGCTGGATCAATTGCCCCTTGATCTTGCGGCCGACAGCTGCCTTGAAATATTCCTCGGAGGCCAGGTTGATGGCAACCGGCCGGGGCATATCGGTCAGTTCGGCATTGATGGCCTTGAGCAATCGCTCGCCCCAGAATTCATAAAGGTTCTTGCCTGCCTTGTTGGCGAACCTGGTGCCCATTTCGAGCCGGTAGGGCTGGATCAGATCGAGCGGTTTGAGAATGCCGTAGAGGCCGGAGAGGATGCGCAC
Source organism: Betaproteobacteria bacterium (assembly GCA_016709965.1). Lineage (NCBI taxonomy): Bacteria > Pseudomonadati > Pseudomonadota > Betaproteobacteria > Rhodocyclales > Azonexaceae > Azonexus > Candidatus Azonexus amarohabitans. Next base: position 895,516 of record JADJLT010000006.1, on the reverse strand, counting down.
GTGCTGCTGGGCGAAATCAAGATCATCGGCGCTCAGTGTTTTTGCCGAGAGCCCGTCATACACGTCGCCGTCAAAGGCAAGCGCCGCCTGTTTGGCGTTTTCCGGGGTGAAGGGCAGATGCCATTCGGCGTAGCGTTTGAAATTGAGCAACGCCAGCGGATCAGACAGTGTCATCAGGTTGGCAATGTCGGCCGGCGACAGCTTGCGTAGCTGCTTGATCAAAAGTTCGGACTGCTTGAGATAGGCCGGGACGGTATGCGTGGCAATATGCGGCGGCGTCTGGTAGTCGAGCGACTTGGCGGGGGATAGAAATATCAACATGGCGATGATGGATGGCGAAGCGAGGCCTTCATCTTAACGGAAGCCGCTCAAGCCCGGCGTTCGGCCTCCCGGATGGCCGAAAGCGGAAAACCGAAACGGCGCCGGAAACGCATCGTCAAATGCGATGGCGACTGATAGCCGACGGCAAGCGCAATCTGGCTCACCGGCTGCGTTGTCGCTTGCAGCAGAGTGAGCGCGTAGGAAAGCCGGGCGTCGCTCAGGATTGCTGACAGACTGACGCCCTCATCGGCCAACCGTAGGCGCAAGGTTGCTTCACTCATCGCCAGCCGCGATGCGACTTCTGGCGCCAGCCACGCCTTGGCCAGATCGCTCGCGACCAGTTGCCGCACTTTTTGCGCCACGCTTGCCACCTCGGGCGGCGCAAAGCTGCAGCCACAAACATCGAGCCAGTGCAGCATTTCAGTCGCCCGGTGCGCGGCCACCGGCTGCGGCAGTTCGGCGTTGTCGAGCGCGGCCATCATTGCCTTGGCCGATTCGACAAATCCTGGCAGCAGGCGGCGGATCGGCGAAACCCTGCTGATCGGCCGAGCCACCGTTTGTTGTGCCGCGTGCCGGGCCAGCAGCGAGGCATCCCAGGCCAGCCAGAAGGCACGGTAAATGCCGGCGTCCGGCCGGTTTTCGATGTCCAGCGCCTGGCCACCGGCAATCGCCACGACCTCACCGGCCCCCACGACGCAGTCGCCGCCATCCCAGCGCAAGGCCTTTTCACCGCGCTCGACGACGATCACCAACGGCTGCTCGATGAACAGCCGCCGGAATTCCAGCACCTGCCGCTGCAGCACGCCGGGTCGATGCAGGATGTGCGGCGTACTTTCGGGCCAGACTATGGGCGAAGACATTTTTCGATTTTGGGCAAAATTTCCGGTTGACCGCAGGAATGCGTTTTCAAGGACTTTTCGGGCAGCCGCCAGGATGATGGACGCGCTTTGTCGAAGCCGGATTGGCAATCAGTTTGCCCGGCGGCCGACGCGGACGTGGCACAAACTCGCCGCCGCAATTCGGGCAAATACCGTGCAATACCGTTTCCACGCAGCTCGCACAAAACGTGCACTCGAACGTGCAGATGCGTGCCTCCGTCGATTCCGGCGGCAGATCCTTGTCGCAACACTCGCAGTTGGGTCTCAGTTCAAGCATCGTCATCTCCCGAAAAATTGTGTCGATGAAAACTATATCAGCGAGCGCCCTGCAGCGTCGTCATTGCCTTTGCCAGGCGATTGAGATGCGTCAGGTAACCAACCAGGGCGGGCGAAGCATCCGCTGGAAAGTCGAGATGTGCCACCTTCAGTGCATGGACCGCGATCTCGTAACGATGGACTTCGCCAACCGGCGGGCAGGCGCCGAAATAGCCTGCGCTCCCGGCGTCGCCGCGCACCGCTGTGGCACCTGCGGGCAATGGCCCCTTCGCGCTGCCCACTCCAGCCGGCAACTCGCGCACCTCGGCGGGAATATTCGCCACCGTCCAATGCCACCAGCCGGAACCAGTCGGCGCGTCGGGATCGTACATCGTCACCACATAGCTTTGGGTGCCGGCTGGCGCGCCCGACCATCGGACCAGCGGCGAGACATTGCCGCCCGTGCAGCCGAACGCATTGGCGAATTGCTCAGCGGCCAGATGGCCATCAGTCTGGTCGACGACTTCTACCCTGAACTCGTCCGAGCGAACCCCGCTCGACGCAAAAGCCAGCACGGCCAGCGCAATAAGGCTGTAACGATTGTTGGTCATTCCATTTCTCCATCAGCATTGAACACGGCACCAGTCTGCCGCGAGGCGTGACCCGGCACTATCGCAATTCGATCAAGGCGCGTCGGAGAACGATCAATCCCCGGAAATTCGCAGCGAACTGGGGGATCACCCCTGTGGCTGGTAAAATTCCATCTTTGCTTTTTCTGGAACACCGATGAAACGCACCCGCTTTGGTTCTCGCGACCGACTTTCCCGCGAAGCGGCTGAGCTGCAACGTCTGGCCATCGGCCTTTCCGAATCCGGCGGCAAGCTCGAAGACCACTACTGGGAAGAGAAGCTGGCCGAAGCCGTCGACAGCCTGTTGCAAGACGGCGCCGAGGATGACATCAATACCGCGCTCGACCGCCTGTTCGAAGCCAATCCACGCGGCCACGACGAACTCGCCGACATGGTCGAATCGCGGGCCGAAACCAACCGGCTGGAAGCCCATGGCCAGGCATTCGACATCCAGCTCTTCGCAGCGCCCATCCTCGCCTGGTCCCGCTTTTCCATCCCGGCCAGCCCGCTGCCCAAAGACACGCTGCAGGCGCTGGCCGTTCACCTCGGCGCCCATGTTTTTGGTGGCGACACCCGCCTGGCGCTGGCCGATTTCCTGTTCAGCCCCGACCAGTTGCCGCGCAGTTTCTGCGACACCTGGCAACTGACCAAACAGCTCGGTGAGGCCGCATTGGCCGGCCAGCATCTGCCAGTCGACGCCTCCGGCATGGCTGAAACCAACCGCTTCCTGTCCGACGTTCGCTACATCGTCGGCACCATCGCCGTCCCGCGCGGCAAGCCGCTGTTCCGCTGGAACGAAAAAGACGGCAACAAGGAAACCGCGCTCAAGGAATGGATCGCGCAGGGCAACCCCAACCTGGAACCGCTGCTCACCGGCTGCGCCTGGCAACCGCTGCTGCCGGATTCGTACCACGCCTCCTGCCGCAATGCCGACCGCCTGTCCCGCCCCTATTCGCTGAAAGCCTCGGTCGCTTTCCTGAACAGCCTGCTCGGCCTGAAGCCAGCCGACATCCGCGCCGTCGTCGGCCCCTGCTACGACCGCAGGATGGAGGAATACCGTGTCAGCCTCGGCCCAACGACCGGTGACGAGGTTTACCACGGCATCGTCTGGCCACTGCTCGGCGCTGAAGACGAAGCCACCGACGCGGCCGGCGAAATCGAAGCCATCCTGCGTGAAACCGGCGTCAAGGAAGTTCTCTTCCTCGACCACCATTTCCCGATGGAATTCTGCGACGACTGCGGCGCCCCGCTCTTCCCCAATCGCGAAGCAGAACTGGCCCACGCCGAAATGCCAGACCAACCCGGCACCGACTCACAAGTCCTGCACTAATGGGTCAGTCGTCGAACGCGGACTGGCTGGCCCGCAGCCAGGCAGCCGTCTGGCACCCCTGCACGCAGATGCAGCACCACGCGCAGACGGCCTCGCCGGCCCACCTGCCGATGGTGCCCATTGCCCGTGGCAGCGGCGCCTGGCTCTACGACTTCGACGGCAAGCGCTACCTCGACGGCATCAGCTCGTGGTGGACCAACCTTTTCGGCCACGCCAATCCGCGCATCAACGCGGCGCTGCGCGAACAGCTTGAAACACTCGAACACGTCATGCTCGCCGGCTTCACGCACCAGCCGGTGGTCGAACTTTCCGAGCGTTTGAGCGCCCTGACCGCCGGCGCTCTCGGCCACGCCTTCTACGCCTCGGACGGCGCCTCGGCCACCGAGATCGCGCTGAAAATGAGCTTTCACTACTGGCGCAATATCGGCCGGCCGGAGAAAGCAGAATTCCTCTGCCTTGCTGGCAGCTACCATGGTGAAACGGTGGGAGCACTGGCAGTAACCGATGTCGCCATTTTCAAGGATGCCTACGCGCCGCTGGTGCGGGCCGCGACGGTCATTCCTTCGCCGGACTTTCGGCTGGCCGAATCCGGTGAAAGCCCGGCCGACGTCGCCCGTCGGGCTGCCGCCGCGCTGGAAGCCCACCTCGAAAAACACGCAGGAAAAATCGCCGCTCTGATCGTCGAACCGCTGGTGCAAGGCGCCGCTGGCATGGCGATGTACGACCCGGCATACCTGCGCCTCGCCCGCCAACTCTGCGACCGCTACGAAGTCCACCTGATCTGCGACGAAATCGCCGTCGGCTGCGGCCGCACCGGCACCTTCTTTGCGCACGAACAAGCGGACATACGGCCAGACCTGATGTGCCTGTCAAAAGGCATTTCCGGCGGCTATCTACCGCTCTCCATCGTCCTCAGCAGCGACACCATCTACAACGCCTTCCTCGACGACTCCGTCACCCGCGCCTTCCTGCACTCGCACTCCTACACCGGCAATGCGCTGGCCTGCCGCGCCGCCCTCGCCACACTCGATATTTTCGCGTCCGACGACGTTCTCACGGTCAACCGGAAAAAAGCGCAAAAAATCGAATCCGCCCTCGCCCCGCTAGCTGATCACCCGCAAGTAAAACACCTACGCCAGCGCGGCATGATCGCCGCCTTCGATGTCACCACCAACGACCCCTATTTCTCCCGCAAGTTCTACCGCGCCGCGCTGGAACGCGAAGCCCTGATCCGGCCGATCGGCAACACGGTTTATTTGATGCCGCCGTATATCGTCAGTGATGAGGAAATTGAACATCTTGGCGCCGCAATCAAGAGTGCGCTGACTGACTCGCTCATCAAATAACCCACTGCCACTAAATTGCTACGACTTTCTCAGTTTAGCCACAAGCGCTCTGTCAAAATCTTTCTCCTTATGAATCAATCTTCATAATGAAGCCTGTGGACCCTATTGAAGTTCAGTTCGGCCTTACGCACGACTGCATTCGCGCCTGCATCTTTGCCAATCATAGAGCGCATCAACATCGGAATCGCCGCGCCAACCTTGCCAATTTTTGCCAAGCCATCTACGATATACCCATGAGCACGATGAATATTTCTCTACCCGATTCGCTGAAAACCTTCGTCGACGATCAGGTCAGCCAACGCGGTTATGGCACCAGTAGCGAGTATGTTCGCGAGCTGATTCGCAGAGATCAGGATCGCCTGCAGTTGCGTGGGCTGTTGCTGGCTGGCGCAGCTTCGGCGCCGGCAGCCCCGGCTGATGCAGCCTATTTCACCAGCCTGCGCGCACACGTGGCTCAGCAAACCGGGCGGTGAGGACCAAGCAGGTCATCCCGCGCGAACAGGCCAATCGGGACATTGACGAAACGCTTGCCTACTATCTGGGCGAAGACTCTGAAACCGCAGCCCTCGGCTTCATCGACACGCTGGAACAAGCCTACGCGCACATCGCCCGCCACCCCTCGACAGGCGCCATTCAATATGCTCACGAACTGAACCTTCCCGGCCTGCATTTCTGGCCGCTCAAACGCTATCCCTACCTCGTTTTTTATGTCGAGCAGGGCACGCATATCGACATCTGGCGCGTACTCAATGCAAAACGCGACATTCCCGCCTGGCTGCAGGAAAATATTACCCCATGACCACCTATCCGCTTGAAGACCGCCTGACCGCCGAACTTGTCGCGCACTTACAGGAGCTCGAAACTGCCGGCCAGACCCGCCGCCGCCGTGTGCTGGAAGCACCTTGCGGCCGAATTGCCACGGTCGACGGCAAAAACGTGCTGAATTTCGCCAGTAACGATTACCTCGGGCTGGCCGGCAATGACGAGATCGCCCAAGCGCTGGCCGAAGGCGCCATGCAATGGGGGGCCGGCAGCGGTGCTTCGCATCTGGTCAGCGGTCATCTGGCGCCGCATGACGCGCTGGAAAAGGAAATCGCCGACTTCACCGGTTTTCCGCGTGCGCTGACCTTCTCCACCGGCTATCTGGCCAACCTAGCTGTCACACCAACACTGGCCGGGCGCGGTGATGCAGTCTTTGCCGACAAGCTGAACCATGCCTCGCTGATCGACGCCATGCAGCAGGCCAAGGCCAACGGTGCCGACGTTCTGCGCTACCCTCATAACGATGTGGCAGTACTGGAAACCATGCTCGCCGCCAGTACTGCCGCGCACAAGCTCATCGTCACCGACGCCGTGTTCAGCATGGATGGCGACCTTGCGCCGCTGCCGCTGATCTTCGCCCTGGCCGAGCGTTACGACGCATGGCTGGTCATCGACGACGCCCATGGTTTTGGCGTCCTCGGCCCGCACGGCAAGGGCAGCCTCGGCCACTTCAACCTGCCCGCCTCACCGCGCATTTTGCTGATGGGCACCCTGGGCAAGGCTGCCGGCGTCGGTGGCGCCTTCGTCGCCGGCTCGGAGACGGCCATCGAATACCTGCTACAAAAAGGCCGCAGCTACATTTTCACCACCGCTCAGCCACCGGCCATCGCTTGCGCGCTATCGAAGAGCCTCCAACTGATCAAGAATGGTGACGCCCTGCGCGCAAATTTGATGGCTCGTATCGGCCAGTTGCGTGACGGCCTCGCCGGCCTGCCGTTAAAATTGCTGGCCTCGGCCACAACCATTCAGCCGTTGATCGTCGGCGAGAACGAAGCCACCGTGACGCTCTCCAAAGCCTTGTGGGAACGCGGCTTGTGGGTCCCGGCGATTCGTCCGCCGACGGTACCAAAAGGCACGGCACGGCTGCGCATTTCGGTATCTGCCGCTCACACCGAAGCAGATATCGCACAACTGATCACTGCCTTGAAGGAATTGGCATGAACGCACCAATCGTTTTTTTGCCAGGCTGGTGCCTGGGACGCACACCGCTGAATGCTGCGGTCAACGCGATAAATGGCCAGATTTTCGATTTGCCCGGCTACGGCAATGCGCCGCTGATCACTGATTTTTACGCAGCCGCTGATGACATCGCCGCCCGCGTGCAACCGGGAACGACACTTGCAGGCTGGTCGCTCGGCGCCCAACTGGCGCTGGCCATCGCCGCACGCCATCCGGATAAGGTCGGCAAATTGGTACTGGTTGCCGGCACCACGTCTTTCGTCCAGCGCGATGGCTGGCCGCACGCCATGCCGCCGGACATGCTGGCCGAATTCGCTGCCGGCATTGCCGCCGATGTCGAAGCCATGCTGCCGCGTTTTGTCGGCGGTTTCAATCGGGGCGATGCCAATGCCAAGGCGGTGACGCTGGAGTTACTCAAACTGGCCGATCCACGTCCTGCGGGTGAAGTGCTCGGCACCGGCCTCAACTGGCTGCGCGACGTCGACCTGCGCGACAGCGCCCTCCAGGTCAAGGCGCCTACCCTGCTTATCCACGGTGGCGCCGACCCGTTGATGCCGCTAGGTGCAGCCGAAGCCCTCGCCGCCTTGATTCCCGGTGCAAAACTGGCCGTTTTCGACGACTGCGCCCACGCCCCCTTCATGTCACGTCCGGATGATTTCCTGGCCACGGTACGCGACTTCCTGAATGAATAGACCGTCCAAGGCTCGCATCCGGCAATCGTTCGAGCGCGCCGCCCTGACTTACGACAGCGCGGCCGACATCCAGCGCCGAATTTGCACACAGCTCGCCGAAGGCTTGCCGGATTTCACCCCGGCCCGCCTTCTCGATGCCGGGTGCGGCACTGGCTATGCGCAAACCGATCTGCAGTCGCGCTATCCGGATGTGCATGCCATCGGGCTCGACCTGTCGCCCGCCATGCTGCACCGGATCGCAGCCCCCTGCTGCCGCATCGCGGGCGATCTGGAACACCTGCCGCTGGCCGACGCCAGCATTGATTTCTATTGGTCCAGCCTTGCCGTCCAGTGGTGCGACCTGCACATCGCCCTGCGCGAAGCGCACCGAGCGCTGCGCCCGAACGGTCTCGTCGCCGTCGCCAGCCTGGGTCCAGCCACCTTCCATGAGATGCGCCACGCTTTTGCCGAGGTTGATGACTATCGTCACACGCTCAATTTTCACAGCGAAAATGAAATCCGGAAAATTGCGACCAATCTCGGGTTTACTGCGGTCAACACGAAAAAAAGCACAAAAATCGCACATTATGCCGACTTCAAAACGCTGCTCCGAGCCGTCAAGGCCATTGGCGCCAACCAGCTTGGCGATGGCCGGCGCACCAGCCTGATGAGCCGCAACAATTTTCAGCGTGCCGAGGCCGCTTACGAACAATTGCGTACCTCGGCCGGCCTGCCGCTGAGCTATGACGTCATCTATCTCTACGCAAACAAATGACTCGCGCCTATTTTCTGACCGGCACCGACACCGAAATCGGCAAGACCTACATCACCTGCGCCCTACTCCACCGCGCCGGGCTTGACGGCCTGAGGGCTGTCGGCCTCAAGCCGGTCGCTGCCGGCACAAACATTGCCGGACTGAACGATGATGTCGAAGCCATTCGTGCGGCCAGCAACGTCAAATTACCGCGTGAAATCATCAACCCGTATTGCTTCGAGGCTGCCATCGCACCGCATATTGCCGCCGCCGAAGAAGGCAGACACATCGAATACGAGTCGATCAAGGTCAGCTGCGAGCAGGCCGGACAGCAAGCTGATCTTGTCATCGTCGAAGGCGTGGGTGGTTTTTGCGTACCGCTGGGCATTGACCAGAGCGCAGCCGATCTGGCCGTCAAGCTCGGCCTGCCGGTCATCCTCGTCATCGGCATGCGGCTTGGCTGCATCAATCACGCGCTGCTGACAGCAGAAGCCATCACCGCACGTGGTTTGAAAATAGCGGGCTGGGTGGCCAATCGCATCGATCCGGCCATGTCACGTTTTGATGAAAACCTGGCGACGCTAAGGTCGCTGTTGCCGGCACCGCTACTCGGTGTGGTGCCCTACGAACCGACTGGCGGCACTGTCGGCGCCGCCGGATGCCTGCAATTACCTGACACTTAGGGCTGTTGCGACTTCGCGCAGCCGGTGCTGCAAACTGGCAACTGCATCACCGAGGCCGGCAAGATTTCCCTGCTTGGCCTGAGACTCCAGACGCATTGCATCAGCAGCACCCGCATCATCCGAAAAAGTCGCAAGCAGTCCTTTGATGGTATGCGCTTCGCGTTGCAAGACCGAGGCATCTCCCGACTCAAAAGCAGCCACCAGCGCCGAACAGTTGTTGCCAACATCGTCGAGATACATGTCCACCATCATTGAATAGATCTCCTCGTCGTCGCCCAATCGCTCAAGAATTGATGCCCGGTCAAGGATGAATGCTTCTGCCATTTAATGCTCCATCGAGATTGCCAGCGCCAACCCTGTTGCGCCGGCCACCACTTAAATCATGGGGACTTCTTCGTCACGGAAGCGCTGACGAACATCGAGAACATGCTCCCAGCCAGCGAGAAAAGCTTCCACGCACAGTGGATCGAAATGCTTGCCGCGCCCGTCTTCAAGAAACTGGCAGGCATCACCCAATGGCCACGCCCGCTTGTAAGGGCGCTCGGACGTCAATGCATCGAAGACGTCGGCTACCGCGACAATACGACCAAACAAGGGAATCTGATTGCCTTTCAAACCATGCGGATAACCGGTGCCGTCGAATTTTTCGTGATGCGAAATGGCAACCTCGGCCCCGGCGCGCATGATTTCCGAACGGCTATCCTTGAGCAATTCATAGCCAATCTTTGAATGCCCCTTCATGACCTCGAACTCTTCCGGCGTCAATTTACCCGGCTTGAGCAGGATGTAATCGGGAATGCCTATCTTGCCCACATCATGCATCGGCGCCGCTTCGAGTATCAGCTTCTGTTGCTGCAAGCTGAGATCCAGCCCCAAGGCAATAATCTGCGAGTAATGGGCCATGCGCTGGATGTGCGCCCCGGTTTCTGGATCACGAAATTCAGCAGCCCGCGAAATACGGAAAATCAGTTCCTTCTCGCGCTCGCGAATTTGGGCAGTTCGTTCTTCAACCAGCGAAGAAAGATGCTCGGCACGATCCGCAAGGAATTTCTGGCCGGTGCGCAGCGACAGCATGTTGCGGGCACGGGCTGAGAACTCGATCCGATCGATCGGCTTGGTCAGGAAGTCGTTAGCCCCGCCAAGCAGCGCCTCGTAGCGAATGTCCTTCTGGTCATTGGCCGTAATCATCAGGACCGGGATTTCATTGCGCCCATGCAAGGCACGAAAGGCGCTGATGAATTTCAGGCCATCCATGTCCGGCATCATGTAATCGACAATGACCAGATCAGGCACGTTTTCGCGGCACCACGCCAGTGCCGCCAGGGGATTATCAAAAATAGTCGGGCTACAGTCACCCAGTTTGATCACCAGCGCCTTGATCAGCGTCAGGTTGATGTCACTGTCATCGATGATCAGGACGTTATGCATAGACTCTCATGAGTGCGGGACAGTTTGTTCTGGGAGTATATAATGCTCCGCCATGAAACTGCTCTTCGACCTCTTCCCTGTCATCCTCTTTTTCGCCACTTTCAAGTACACGGAAAAGAATCCCGAACTCGCGTCCAGCTGGATGGGCTCACTGCTTGGCTTCGTCCCCGACGACATCAAGCTGGCGCCGATTCTGCTAGCCACCGTCGTCGTTATCGCTGCCACGGTCGCCCAGATCATCTGGGTGCAGCTCCGTCACGGCAAGGTCGACAAAATGCTCTGGGTCAGTCTCATACTGGTTGTCGTCTTCGGCGGCCTGACACTGGCCTTCCAGAACGAAGCCTTCATCAAATGGAAGCCCACCATTCTTTATTGGGTTTTTGCCGGCAGCATGGCATTCAGCGCGCTGATCCTCAAAAAAAATCCGATCAAGGCCATGCTCGGCGAACAACTGACCCTGCCCGAACCCATCTGGGCCAAGCTCAATCTGGCGTGGATTGCCTTCTTTGTGGTGATGGGGGTGTTGAATCTACTCATCGCCTTCAATTTTTCGACCGATACCTGGGTCAATTTCAAACTGTTCGGCGGTATGGGCCTGATGCTTGTTTTCGTGCTCGGCCAAGGCATGCTGCTGTCCAAATATGTTGAGGAAGAAAAGTAATGCTGTACGCCATCATTGCCGAAGACAAGGCCGGCACACTTGAAAGGCGCATGGCTGCCCGCCCTGCACACGTCGAGCGCCTGCAGGCTCTGCAAGCCGAAGCCCGACTGATCCTGGCCGGCCCATGTCCGGCCATCGACTCCCCCGACCCCGGCCCGGCCGGCTTCTCGGGCAGCATCATCATTGCCGAGTTCGCCTCGCTGGCGATCGCGCAGGCCTGGGCTGACGCCGACCCCTACATTGCTGCCGGGGTCTATGAAAAGGTCGTCATCAAGCCTTTCAAGAAAGTCCTGCCGGCGTGAGTTCGGAAACCATAGAACTGCTAAGGCAGCGACTGGCCCTGCTGCAACCAGAAACGGTCGTCATCGTCGATGACTCACATCGCCACGCCGGCCACGCCGGCGCACGCGACGGCGGCCACTACCAGTTACAAATTGTTGCACAGGCATTTGCCGGTAAAAGTACTATTGCCCGTCACCGCATGATTTATGATGCGGCAGGTGACTTGATGCGCGGACAGATTCATGCGCTCAGCATCCGAGCCGAAGTACCCGGCGAAGTATAATTTTTGTTATTCCCTTTACCCAAGGATAGATACATGCTCAAGCTCTCCCGTTTGGCCGCTCTGCTTATCGCCGGCGCCATTGTTTCCGCCCCGGCTCTTGCTGCCGACAAGGGCAAGGCTTTCGCCACCGTTAACGGCCAGCCGATCCCGCAATCCGTCTATAACGCTTTCGTCGCCGAGCAGAAAGCCCAGGGCGCTCCGGATTCCCCGGAATTGCAAAACGCGGTCAAGGAAGAACTCGTCCGTCGTGAAATCCTGGCTCAGGAAGCCAAGAAAAAAGGTCTAGACAAAAGCGCGAACATCCAGGGACAGATCGAATTAGCCAAACAGGCCGTGCTGATCCGTGCCTTCCTGTCAGACTATGTCAAGGCCCACCCGATCAGTGATGCACAGCTCAAATCCGAGTACGAACTGATCAAAAACAACCTCGGCAACACCGAATACAAGGCCCGCCACGTGCTGGTCGAAAAGGAAGAGGACGCCAAGGCGATCATCGCCAAGCTGGACAAGGGCGAGAAGTTCTCCGAACTGGCCAAGGTATCGAAGGATCCGGGCTCCAAAGACAAGGGCGGCGAACTCGGCTGGAGCTCGCCAAAGGCATACGTCAAGCCGTTTGGCGATGCACTGACCCAATTGAAGAAGGGTGAATACACCAAGACCCCGGTGAAGTCCGACTTCGGCTACCACGTCATCCAACTCGACGACTCCCGTCCGATGACCCCGCCGCCGTTCGATCAGGTCAAGCCGCAACTGCAACAGCGCGCTGGCCAGCAGCAGGTTGAGAATCTGGTCAAAGAATTGCGCGGCAAGGCCAAGGTCGACTAATTCGTCGCCTGCCATGCGAGAATGCCCACCCAATGGTGGGCATTTTTGTTTTTGGGGGAGACGTTTTTGTTAGACATCCTGAAAAAGCTCTTTGGTGGAAATTCCGTCCAGGAAGAGACATCTCCACCGAAAGCCGAATTACTGTCGGCGCCAGTCGTCATCGCCAAGACCGGTCAGTTCCTTCGTCGCGAAGCCGTTTTTGATCGCAACAATCGGCTGTCAGGCCATGTTTTCTACCTGCAGCAGTCGACCCTGCTGGCCAATGCCGACGATGAGCAACAGCGCACTTTCGACAAGCGGCTCATCAATACGCTGAATGCCAGCCCGGAAGCCTGGAATACCAGCCTCGCCTTCATCCCGCTCAGTTCCTCCAGCCTCGACCTTCCCGAGCTTGAGCGCTTGAAGACAACAAACATTGTTCTTCTTGTCCAGTTGGCTGCCGATGCCGAATCGGACATCGTCTGCGATGCCATCGACCAACTTTTCCTGCGTGGTTTTCACGTCGGTATCTTTCGCCAGCCAAAAAATCCGGCATTCACCAAAGCCATTCGCCTGGCCGACTATGCCGCGATCGATATAGCCGCCAATGAACCTGAAAGTGCCCGTGGTTTTTCGGCAGCCATTCGTACCGGCGGGATTGAGCGCCCCATCCACCTAGTCGCCTTCAATGTCGAAACACTGGATGACCATCGCTTCTGCCACCAACTGAATTTCAACAATTTCCACGGGAAATTTGCCAGTTCACCACCCGAGTTAGTCGGCGAAGTTCCAGGCGACCCGCAAAGGGGTCAGCTCCTCAACTTGCTGCGCCTGGTTCAGGGCGATGCAGAAATCGCCGAAATTGCCGCAGCGATGAAACAGGATCCCGTACTCAGCTTTCGCATTCTGCGTTACCTGAACTCCCCAGCCCTCGCCCTGAACCATCGGATTGATTCGCTGGAACAGGCATTGATCATTCTCGGCCGACAGCGCCTGAGCCGCTGGCTTGCAGTACTTTTATTTTCCGTGCGCAACCCGCATGTTGGCGACTGGCTGATGATTGAAAACGCCTTGACGCGTGGTCGACTCATGGAGGTTCTGGCCGAGCAGGCGATGCCTGGGCAGTCGCACGACCCTTTATTTCTGACGGGTATTTTTTCTTGCCTGGGCACCTTGCTGCACAAGCCTCTGGCCGACATCCTTGACGACATGTTGCTGGCCGACGACATCAGGACAGCATTGCTCGAACACAGCGGCCCCTACGCGCCGCTGCTGGGCGTAGCCATAGCCAGTGAAAATTCAGACCAGCAGCAAATCGAAAAAGCATCGCTTGCTGCAAGTGTTGATCCGGACAGCGTCAATCACGCCCTGCTCGCAGCCACTGCCTGGGCCAGCGAAGTTACCGAATACTGGGAATAGTCCCCAAAAATCGTCAGAAAAATTGATGCAGATTGAGGCCGGAACAGGCCATTGGTGGCTAAATCTGCTCCGATGGCACTACGTCTATTCTGCGCCCTGCTCGCCCTGTACGTTGCGTGGCCAGTCCACGCCCACCAAAGCCTGCAAGCATGGCTCGACACCGCACTACCGGGAAGCACCCTGCGCCTGCCGCCCGGTATCTATAGCGGTCCGGGAATAATCACAAAACCATTGACGCTCGACGGTGACGGCAAGGTCATTATTGACGCAGGCGGCAAGGGGACTGTACTCACCATCAAGGCAGACCATGTCACGATACGTGGGCTGTCCCTGCGCGGCAGCGGTGATTCACACGACGCTATTGATGGCGGCATCATGGTGACTGAAGGCAGCAATCTGCTGATTGAAAACAACGTGATCGAGGATGTGCTGTTCGGGATTTCACTGCACCGGACCACGGACAGCATGGTACGAAATAACCGTATCCGCTCGCGTGGCAAAGATTCTGCCGATCGCGGGGATGGCGTGAGGTTGTGGTACAGCATGGGCAACCGCATCGAGAACAACGACATTGCGCACATCCGCGATATTACTGTCAGCAACTCGCCGCACAACCGCTATACCGGCAATACCATCCGCGACAGTCGACGTGCCTTCAATTTTCTTTTTTCGAACAGAAGTCTGGTTGACCGCAACCTTCTGGAAAAAAACTCGACCGGCATCATCGCGCTCAATTCAGATGGCCTGATCATCCGCAACAACCGTATCCTGCACGCCATGGATGCCTCGGGTGCAGGCATCGCGCTGAAGGAAACGTCGGCAGCATTGATCGTCGGCAATGAAATCATCCATTGCGCCCACGGCATCATGGCGGATTCTCCGATGGATGCGATCAATCGCATTGTCTTCATTAATAATCTGGTCGCCCACAACATTACCGGCATTTATTTTTACGGCGCCAAAGGCGGTCATATCGCCATCAACAACACTTTCCGCAGCAATCTTTGGCCAGTGACCATCATCGGTGATGGCGATCCGATGAACGATACCTGGTGGGGCAACTCCTGGGATACCTACGAAGGCTTCGACCTGGATGGCGACGGTTTCGGCGACAAGCCGCATGAGCTACACGTTTATGCCGACCGTCTCTGGATTGAAACCCCAAGCGCAACCTTCTTCCGAAATTCGCCAGTGCTCGAACTGCTCGATTTTCTCGAAAAACTGGCACCGTTCTCGACGCCGTCGCTCATTCTGCGCGACACCGCGCCACGCATGCAGCCGGCGCGAGGCTACAACTGATATTCATCTCCGCCGCCCCGGATGGCCATTTCGACGACACTTTTCGACAGATGCGGTGCAAACAGCGAAATAAAATCGTAGTCATAACGGCGCAGGTAAGTACCCCGACGCAGCGCCAGTCGAGTGGTATTGGATTCGAACAAATGAGCGGCATCCAGTGCCGCCAACCCGGTGTCGCGCTGAGGATCGAAGGCCAGGGCTGAAATGATGCCCAAGCCGAGACCCAGGCTGACGTAGGTCTTGATCACGTCGGCATCCAGAGCGGTCAGCGCAACATTGGGCTCAACACCGATGCGCTCAAATGCGCGATTGATGCGCGATCGACCAGTAAACGCCGTGTCGTAGGTAATCAATGGCCACTTGGCCAGTTCATTCAGCGACAATGGCTGCGATTTGAGGATCGGATGTCCTTCCGGCGCAATCACGCAATGCGTCCATTGGCGCACCGGCAGCGTGATTAATTGCGGATACTGGTCGAGCGACTCGGTGGCGATGCCGATATCAGCTTCGCCGGCGACCACCCATTCGGCAATCTGGATCGGATTGCCCTGATGCATCTCAAGCTTGACATCCGGGTGTTGTGCGACGAAATCACGCACCACGAGCGGTAGCGCGTAACGCGCCTGAGTATGGGTGGCCGCCAGGACAAGGCGGCCGCTATCGCCACTGGCAAATTCACTGCTCGCCCGCTTCAGATTTTCGGCCTCGCGCAGAATTCGCTCGGCGATGGCCAGCACTGCTTTCCCCGGCTCGGTGACACCGGTAAAGCGTTTGCCGCTACGCTCGAAAATGGAAATCCCGAGTTCGTCTTCAAGCAGCTTGACCTGCTTTGAGATGCCAGGCTGTGAGGTATACAGGGATTCCGCTGCCTCGGAGACATTCAATCCCTGACGCTGAATTTCGACGATGTACCGAAGTTGCTGGAGTTTCATGGCACGCTTAATAACAGAACGATATAACAATCTAACTCAATATTCTTTTTGATTCAAATAGCCGCTGTTAGCATGCCTTCCATGGATTATCTTTACACCCTTTCCGGCTTCGGCGTCGGGGCCATTGTTGGCCTGACGGGCGTTGGCGGCGGCTCGCTAATGACGCCGCTGCTCGTGCTGCTCTTCGGCGTCCCGCCAGCTACGGCTGTCGGCACCGACCTGCTTTACGCGGCGATGACCAAGGCGGGCGGCACGGTGGCGCATGGCAGAAAAGGCCACATTGACTGGTCGATTACCAGCCGGCTTGCCATGGGTAGCATTCCTGCTGCTGCCATCACGGTCTGGATCCTCTCCCAGATGCCGAAGGGGAGCAATGTCATCGGTCAGGTGATTTCGAACGGACTCGGTTTCGCGCTGCTGCTGACTGCGGTAGCCATCCTTTTCGGCCGCAAGCTGCGCGAATATGCCGGAAAACACGAAGATTCCGCACTACGCCGCTGCTGCCTGGGCAAAATCACGGTCGCCGTCGGCGCCATACTCGGCGTGCTGGTCACCATCTCGTCCGTCGGTGCCGGCGCACTTGGCGTTGCGGCATTGTTTTTCCTCTATCCCAAACTTTCCACGGTCCGCATTGTCGGATCGGATGTTGCCCACGCCGTGCCGCTGACCCTGGTCGCCGGGCTGGGTCACTGGATGCTGGGCGGGGTTGACTGGCCGCTGCTCGGCAGCCTGCTTCTCGGTTCGATACCCGGCATTTGGCTGGGTACCCAAGTTTCCGCCAAAGTGCCGGAGCATATCCTGCGCCGCATTCTGGCCTCCATGCTGGTGCTGATCGGTACCAAGCTGGTTTTTGCCTAAGGACGTTTCATGTACAAATACGATGCTATCGACCGCCAGCTGATCAATGAGCGTGTCGACCAGTTCCGCGATCAGGTCCGCCGCTGGAAAGCCGGCGAACTGGCCGATGACGAATTCCGTCCGCTGCGCCTGCAGAACGGCCTGTATATCCAGCGCCATGCGCCAATGTTCCGCATCGCCGTGCCTTACGGGATGATGAGTTCCGCCCAGCTGCGCAAGCTGGGCCACGTTGCCCGCAAATACGACCGGGGCTATGGCCATTTCACGACACGCCACAATCTTCAGCTGAACTGGCCAAAGGTCGAGGATGTGCCGGAGATTCTTGCCGAGCTGGCCGAAGTCGAGATGCACGCCATCCAGACTTCCGGCAACTGCATGCGCAACATCACGACCGACCAGTTCGCCGGTGTCGCTGCCGACGAAGTGATCGACCCGCGCCCGCTGGCCGAAATCCTCCGCCAGTGGACGACCTTCCACCCGGAATTCGCTTTCCTGCCGCGCAAGTTCAAGATCGCCATTTCCGGCACGAAGGAAGACCGTGCCGTCACCTGGTTCCACGACATTGGCCTGCATCTGCAAGAGCAAAATGGCGAAGTCGGCTTCCGCGTCATCGTTGGTGGGGGCCTTGGCCGGACGCCGATCCGCGGCCAGATCGTCCGTGAATTTCTGCCCTGGCAGCACATCCTGACCTATTGCGAGGCCGTCCTCCGCGTTTATAACCGCCAGGGTCGCCGTGACAACGCCTACAAGGCGCGCATCAAGATTCTCGTCCAGGCGCTCGGCGTCGAAGCTTTCACCCAGCTGGTCGAAGAAGAATGGGCGCATATCAAAGACGGCCCGGCCACCATCACGCAGGCCGAATTCGACCGTGTCGCAGCGCATTTCACCGCCCCGCCCTACGAAACACTCGGCGCCAGTGATGCTGGTCTGACCGAAAAGCTGGCTTTTGAAAAATCGTTCAAAAACTGGGTTGACCGCAGCACTCACCCACACCAGGTACCAGGCTATACCGCCGTCACCCTGTCGCTGAAAAAGCCCGGCATTGCCCCGGGTGACATCACTTCTGAGCAGATGGAAGCGGTGGCCGACCTCGCCGACCAGTACAGCTTTGGCGAACTGCGCATCAGCCACGAGCAGAACATCATCCTGGCCGACGTCAAACTATCCGAGCTGCATGAAGTCTGGCTGAAGGCCAAGGACGCCGGCGTCGCCACGCCCAACACCGGCCTGTTGACCGGCATCATCTGCTGCCCGGGCGGCGATTTCTGTGATCTGGCCAACGCCAAGTCCATCCCCATCGCCAACGCCATCCAGGCCCGTTTCGACGATCTCGACTACCTGTTCGACATCGGCGAAATCGACCTCAACATCTCCGGCTGCATGAACGCCTGTGGCCACCACCACGTCGGCCACATCGGCGTGCTCGGCGTCGACAAGAACGATTCCGAGTTCTACCAAGTCACGCTGGGCGGCCGTCAAGGTAATGACGCCAAGCTCGGCAAAGTCATCGGCCCTTCGTTCGCCGCTGGCGAAATGCCGGATGTCGTCGACAAAATCATCAAGGTTTACTTAGAAACTCGTCACGCCGACGAGCGCTTCCTCGACACCTTTGATCGCATCGGCATCGACCCGTTCAAGAACCGCGTTTACGAAGGCCGGGCTCATGGCAAGGCAAAGACTGCACAAAAGGAGGCTGCATAATGGCGCAACTGATCAAACTGGGCACCGCCGCGGTCGATAGCTGGACGACGCTCGAACTCGCTGAAGGCGAAACGCCGGAAAACGTTGCCCTGCCGGCTGGTGACGTCATTTTCCCGCTCGCCGTCTGGCAGGCGCGCAAGGCCGAGATCATCTCCTGCCACAAGCGCATCGGCCTGTTGCTGCAACCGGATGAGCGGGTTGAGGACGTGGCTGCCGATCTCGAGTATTTCGTCGTGATCGCCGTCGCCTTCCCGAAATTCGTCGATGGTCGTGGCTACTCGACGGCCAGCCTGCTTCGCCAGCGCTACCAGTACCAAGGCGAGTTGCGCGCCGTCGGCGATGTGCTGCACGACCAGCTTTTCTTCATGCAGCGTGTCGGCTTCGACAGTTACGCCCTGAAGGATGACAAGAATGCGCTGTACGCCATCGAAGCCGGCTTCAGTCCGTTCAGCGATGCCTATCAGACCTCGACCACCGAGCCCCAACCCTATTTCCGCCGTCGCGCCTAGGACGCTGAATGTCACCAAGCCTGCTCAATATCACCCCCGAACTCACCGCCAGCGTCGCGACCAAGACCCAGGCGGTCAGCGCGCTGCTCGCCGACATTGCCGCCAACTGGTCACCGGCCACCTTCGCCAACAGCCTCGGTGCCGAAGACATGGTGCTGACCGACCTGATCGTCAAAGCCAAGCTGCCCATCGAAATCTTCAGTCTGGACACCGGTCGCCTGCCGCTCGAAACCTACGACTTGATTGCCGCGGTCGACAAGGAATATGGGCTGAAATTGAAAATTTACTTCCCGCAGGCGGAAGCCGTTGAATCCTTCGTGCGTAACCAAGGCATCAACGGCTTCTACGACTCCGTCACGCTGCGCAAGGCCTGCTGCCACGCCCGCAAGGTAGAGCCACTCAAACGCGCCCTTGCCGGCAAATGCGCCTGGATCACCGGCCTGCGCGCCCAGCAAGCCACCACGCGCGGCGGCCTGCCGTTCCGCGAGTACGATGACGGCAACGGCCTGGAAAAATTCAATCCCTTGTCAGACTGGACCGAGAAGGAAGTCTGGACCTACATCAAGCAGAACGGCGTCCCCTACAACGCCCTGCACGACAAGTTCTACCCCAGCATCGGCTGCGCCCCCTGCACCCGAGCCATCTCGCCGGGCGAAGACGTCCGCGCCGGCCGCTGGTGGTGGGAAAACCCCGACACCAAGGAATGCGGGCTGCACGTAAAAAGCTGATTCGGTTCCACGAGAGAAAAAGGCCGCTCCGGTAATTTTACCGGAGCGGCCTTTTATTCGACTGTGTCGCAACACCAGTTAATCAGAAACCAACGCCACCAGAGCCCATTCAGGCCCCGGCGCGCACACTATTCAAACTGGCAGCTGTTTGCGACGACCAATCCAAGCCATTGCCGCCAGTGCCCCTCCAATCAGCGCCAAAGAGCCTGGTTCAGGAACTTGGAACGGTGTCGAGGTAATCAGGAGCTTGAAATCGGCCGTCGTACTACCATTCTCTGCCGTCTCGAAACCACGGCAACCAGTCGCTGCACCCGCGCTTATACATGCCGCATTGGAGAGCGTACCAAAGCCATTCGCAAAGAAGCTAAGGAAGTACTGGTTGGAATCATAGATAAACGGGAAGTTGAGCGAATTCTCCTGGATTACAAAGATGTCGGCACAACCATTGATATTAATTCCGACATGGTTTGTCCCGCCATCTGCACAAATATTTCCAGGCTCGTTCGTTGTTTCGAGGAAATGGACGCCGAAGTTTATCGAAGTGGGTCCAAGCGTATCCACATTGGCAGGGTTAAGCGCCTGTAGCGTGAGCGTGGCAAGAATATCGACCGATGTCAGAGAATTTCCTGCGGGAATCGGGAAATTATCGTGCGTTATCTGTACGGTGGATGTCAGGCTGCCCGTCGGTACAGTAATCGAACCGCCCGAGTTGGTGATGATCAATCCGCTCTGTTGAGCCGCATCACCCCAATGCAGTTGCGTGTTTCCGTTAGTCAGAACCGGGTTAAAGCCACCACCACCAGGCTGGACCGACGCAGGCACAAACGTGGCTGTGTCGGTGACTGTCCAGTCCGTAACCAAAGGCGTTGCCTGGGCGACGCCGACGCAACACGCGAGCGCAGCAATGGCTGCGTGAGCGACCTTGAAGTTATTCATTTTTCACTCCTTTGAATTAGGCTTGTTCGTTGGAACCCTGCCGCTACGCCGTCGACTTGATACAAAGTTGGCGGATGAGCAAAATAAGCATATTCCAGGCCACCGCCCATTTGTCTTCAATAAAACATAACAAATCAAATGGTTGCCAAATATTCACGCTAGTTCGCGCGCCGACGGCAATTCGCAATGTAAATTTTCCCGACACAGTTGCACCGACATGCGATGTACGCATGCACCAGCCGAAGGGGTTAGCTTCGTATGCTGATTGGAGCCGCCATTTTTCCCTGGCCAAATTTCCGCTCACAGCCAGCCAGCGGCTTCAGCCCGTCAGGATTCCGCAGCAGATCGGCCAGCGTGTAACCGTCGAGAACCAGGAACATGGCCTTCAAGGCTTCATTGAGAATCGCTGGCAGGCAGCAGGCGCCCTGAATCCGGCAGGTGGAATTGTCGGCAAAGCATTCGGCCAGCGTGAAATCGCTTTCAGTGTGGCGAATGACTGTCCCGATGATGATCTCTTTCGGTTCGCGCGCTAGCCGCATTCCGCCGCCCTTGCCGCGCACGGTGTCGATATAGCCGCTGCGGCCTAGTTGATGCACCACCTTCATCAAGTGGCTCTTTGAAATATCGTGAGCGGCGGCTATCTCGGCGATTGTTATCAGACGGTCTTTTTGCACACCCAGGTACATCAGGACACGGAGGCTGAAATCAGAAAAAGTGCTTAGTCGCATGATCGTCTAATTGATATATTCAAAATATTGCTTATCGCGTGTTGGCTTGGTAGCATCCAGATTCATTTAATTTATATCTTATGCCAGTCTGCGGTGCAATCTGCATGGCTGTTCATAGACAGAATGGTCATGGCCAAACAGCCCGCAAGAAAGACCTTTGAAATCAAACCGGTGGTCGATCCGGATGCCAAGGTTTATCCACGTTCGATCAGCGGCCCATTCACCCGCTGGCGCTGGATATTTGTCTGGCTGACCCAGATAATTTTCTACGGCCTGTGCTGGCTGCCGTGGCATGGCCGTCAAGCGATCCTGTTCGACATTGAAACACGGAAGTTCTATTTTTTCGATCTGGTGCTTTGGCCGCAGGACACGATTTATCTCGTGCTGCTGATGATTCTCGGGGCCTTCACCCTTTTCCTGTTTACGGCCGTCGCCGGACGATTGTGGTGCGGCTATACATGCCCGCAAACGGTCTATACGGAAATCTTCCTGTGGTTTGAGAAGGTCATCGAGGGCGAACGACCGCAGCGCATCAAGCTCGATGCCGCCCCATGGTCGGCACGCAAACTGGCGATCAAGAGCGCCAAGCACGCAACCTGGCTCGTCTTTTCACTGTGGACCGGGATCACCTTCGTAGGCTATTTCATGCCGATTCGCGATCTGGTCAATGACCTTGTTTCACTGTCGCCCGGCGCCTGGTCATCCTTCTGGGTCGTCTTTTACGCCTTTGCCACCTACGGCAACGCCGGCTTCCTGCGCGACCAGATGTGTCGCCAGATCTGCCCCTACGCTCGTTTCCAGTTCGTGATGTTCGACCCCGACACGCTGATCATCGCCTACGACACGGAACGAGGCGATGCCCGCGGCCCGCGAGCCAAGGGGGCCGATCCGAAGGCGCTGGGCCTGGGCGATTGCGTCGATTGCGGCATCTGCGTCCAGGTTTGCCCAACCGGCATCGACATTCGAAACGGATTGCAGAATGAATGTATTGGCTGCGCCGCCTGCATCGATGCCTGCGATCAGGTCATGGACAAGATGAATTACCCGCGCGGACTGATCCGTTATTCAACGGAAAACGCAGTGACCATGCGTTATTCATCGCTGGAAATCATCAAACGGGCGGCCCGGCCACGGGTCATCATCTACACGACGATCCTCTTGCTGCTCACGGGCGCAACAGCGTGGTCGCTGGCTACCCGCGTACCACTCAAGGTCAATGTCCTCAAGGACCGCAACGTACTGTCGCGGGAAGCGGATGATGGCTCAATCGAGAACACCTATCGCCTGCAGATCATGAATACCGGCGACCAGACGCGAAAGTTTCGGATCAGCATTGCCGGCGTCGAAGGCGCCCGCTTGAAAGGAGACAACGAAATCACTGTCCCCGGCGGTGAGATCGGCAGTCAGACCGCTGTTATCAGCGCAGAACCCGGCGCGACCCGTTCCGGCGCAGCACCGATCCATTTCAATGTTACCGACGTCGCAGACGAAAAGGTCTCCGTCACCGAGAGCTCCAAGTTCTGGATGCCCTGAACCGGGATTACTGCGGTCAACCGGAAAAAACAACCAAAATGAAATGTTCGGGCGCCGAATGACCGCCCGTACAGTCAAAAAATGCGTCGCATGAACGGCTGGCAGCACCTTGGCGCCAGCCGTTCATTCAGTCAGCCGGGAAAGTTATCCATGAGTTGAATTCCGGCATACGGCAAGATTCGGACGCAAGCCGCGCCAGCAGCCTCAAACCAGACCAAGGCTTTCCTCGACGCCGAGATGCACGTTCATCGCCTGCACCGCCGCGCCGGATGCGCCCTTGCCGAGGTTGTCCAACCGCCCGACCACCAGCATGCGTTCATCGTTGCCAAAGACGAACAGATCGACGCGGTTGGTGTCATTCGTGGCTTCAACGTTGAAAAAACCACCGTCGGTGTTGGCCTCCAGATCAAGCGGCGCAACGCGAATAAAGGCTTCGCCCGCGTAATAGTCGGCCAGCAGCTTCTGGACATCTGCCGGCGTCGCCTTGCGGCTGAACTGCTGCGGATGCAGGAAAGCCGTGACCGCCAGCCCCTTGTAGAAAGGACCAACGATGGGCTGGAAGATGGGTGCCACGGTCAACCCGGTATAAGCCGACATTTCCGGCAAATGCTTGTGTGCCAGGTTGAGCGCGTATGGACGCGGGGCGTCAATGCGTGCCGGGCTTTGATATTGCTCGATCATCTTCTTGCCACCGCCTGAGTAGCCGGTAATGGAATTGGCGGCAATCTGGGTGGCAGCCGGCAGCAGGCCGGCTGCCACCAGCGGTTTGAGCGCCAGGATGAAGGCGCTAGCATGGCAGCCCGGATTGGCGATGCGCTTGGAAGCGCGAATTTTGGCGCGCTGATCAGCCGCCAGCTCCGGCAGGCCGAAAGTCCAATCCGGATTGATGCGGTGAGCTGTCGACGCATCGATGATGCAGGTATCAGGATTGTCGACCAGGCTGACCGATTCCTTGGCTGCATCATCAGGCAAACACAGAAAAGTCACATCGGATTCATTGATCAAGCGTTTGCGTTCAACAAGATCCTTGCGCTTGTCGCTGTCGATCTTGAGCAGCGCGACATCGGCGCGCTTTGCAAGGTATTCGTTGATCTGCAGGCCAGTAGTGCCTTCCTGGCCATCGACAAAGACTTTATAGGTCATCTGAAATCCGGATTGATGTTGTTAAAGGGCTCAATTCTGGCAGAAAACCATGACTTTTTCGCGAATGCGATGATGTGGTGCCGAAACGACACGATTCTGCGGCTTGAGTTGACCCAATCGCTTTGCTGCACCGCAACAAAATGGTAGTCTTTCAGGTATAACATATTGCCTAGCAAGGCGGAGAAACAGCATGAGTGAAATCGATCTGAAGCGCTTCTTCTTGGAACAGGTACGCCTGTTCGAAAATTTCCCGGCCGACAAGGTCGAGGAAATCGTCATCAAGTCCCGCCTGGCCACTTACGAAGGCAACGAAGCGATCCTTGAAACCGGTGACGAAGGCCGCTTTATCGGCATCGTGATCAGCGGCCATGCTGAAATATCGATGACCGACAACACCGGTTCACGTGTCGTCATTACCCAGTTGGGTGTTGGTGACGTCTTTGGCGTGATGTCGCTGCTGACGGGCGACCGTATCGTCGCCGACGTTATCGCCGGCAACCGCTGCTTCGTGCTGATGGTCCCGCAGGAAGTCTTCAATACCCATATCCTGACCAATCCGAAGGCCGTTGGCTACCTTTCGCGCCTGCTGGCCGATCGCACCCGTGCCATGTCGGTCGATCTGGTCACCGCCCAGGCCAACGCCGTTGTTCATTCCAACGACCCCTACGCGCTGTCGCTGACCACCAATGAGCCGGGCAAGGTCATCGTTCTCAACGTCGGTATCAGCCAAATCCATTTCGGTATCTACGACACCGAGGAGAGTGGCGCCGACGTGCACGGCATCATCGACCATGCCGATCAGCAGGTCACCCGGATCACCGTCAGTGTCGGACCGCATCAGAAGAGCATCGACCACGCACCGTTCAAGCTGTCCGACCTGTTTACGGTCATGCAGGAAGTCACCGCCTTGCTCGGCGAAGCCTTCACCTTCCATCCGGAAGACGTCACCGCCATCGGCCACCGCGTCGTGCATGGTGGCAACAAGTTCTCCAGTTCGGTCGTCATCACCTCATCAGTCATCGCCGATATCGAAGAACTCTCTGTCTTCGCGCCGCTGCACAACCCGGTCAACGTCGCCGGCATCCGCGTCGCCATGAAGCACTTCCCGAACATTCCGCAGGTCGCCGTTTTTGACACAGCCTTCCACCAGACACTGGCACCCTACGCCTACCTCTACGGCCTGCCCTACGAGCTTTACAAGCAGCACGGCATTCGCCGCTATGGTTTCCACGGCACCTCGCACCGCTACGTTTCGCTGAAATCCGCCGAAGTTCTCAAGCGCCCGCTTGGCGAACTGGAAATCGTCTCCTGCCACCTCGGCATCGGCGCCTCGCTGTGTGCCATCGACCATGGTCGCTCAATCGACACGACAATGGGCATGACCCCCAGTGACGGCCTGATCATGCCCAGTCGTTCCGGCAGCGTCGACCCGGCAGTGATGATCCATCTGATGGAAAAACACCACATGTCGCCCGAGCAGTTGTCCGCACTGATCAACAGCGAAAGTGGCCTGAAGGGGATTTCCGGCATTTCCAGCGACATTCACGAAATCGAGGCTGCAGCGGGCGAAGGCCATCACCGCGCCCTGCTCGCCCACAAGGCCTTCTGTTACCAGGTGCGCAAGAATATTGGCGCTTATGTGGCAGCCATGGGCGGCATCGATGTGCTGGCATTTACCGGCGATGTCGGCGAAACCAGCGCCGCCGTGCGCAGCCTGGCCTGCCAGGGCCTCGAATTCATGGGCATCAAGCTGGACGAAGAAAAGAACCGCAATCTCGGCCAGATCAATTCGCATGCCGTCATCTCCACCGATGACTCGCCGGTCACCATCCTCGTCGTCGCCAACGATGACGAACGCCTGGTCGCCTGGGAAACGCTGCGTTCCATTGAGCGCAACCAGTTGCTGCTGGCCGCCAAGGCTGAAGATGCACCGATCCCGGTCGAGATCTCCGCCCACCACGTGCATCTCGCGCAAGCTGATGTCGAAAAGCTATTTGGCCCCGGCCACCAGCTGACGCCAATGCATGAACTCTCCCAGCCAGGCCAGTTCGCCTGCGAAGAGCAGGTTCATCTGGTCGGTCCCAAGGGTCGCATTGCCAAAGTTCGGGTCCTCGGCCCGACGCGCAAGGAGACTCAGGTCGAGGTCGCCATGACCGAGCAATTCAAGCTCGGCATCCAGCCGCCGATCCGCCAATCCGGGGACCTTGCCGGCACCCCCGGCATCACGCTGGAAGGCCCGTTCGGCAGCTCGGTCATCGAACGCGGCGTAGTGTGCGCCCAGCGCCACATCCACATGACGCCGGAAGACGCCATGCGGTTCCATGTTCGCGACAACTACATTGTCCGGGTTCGCATCGAAGGGGAACGCCAATTGATCTTCGGCGACGTTGTCGTCCGGGTGAATCCAGCCTTCCGCCTGGCCATGCACATCGACACCGACGAAGGCAACGCCGGCAACATCCATACCGGCATGCTCGGCTACATTGAGGAAATCCAGAGCCGGCACTGACCGCCGCTACTGGACGTGAACCATTCCCAAAAAGATGGTGGGCAAGGCCCACCATCTTTTTTTATGTCTATCCGAAATCGACTTGACGCGAATCAGTCTCTTGTCGGCCGATGGTGTTGAAAAACCCACCGATGTAAAATATGCGTATTGCATTATTTTCTGGGGTAATCAAGATGATGGGGCGTCAGTCAGGCGGGCAAGACCATCTGTTTTATTCCTTCGATCTTGAGTCAGTTGTTCCCCAAAAGCACTTACTCCGTGGCATTGATCGCTGCCTTGATCTGACTGATCTACGCCATTATCTGGCCGAGTATTACAGCCACACGGGGCGCCCCTCAATTGATCCCGAGTTGATGATCCGGATGCTGGTTGTTGGCTACTGCTACGGCATCCGTTCCGAGCGGCGCTTGTGCGAGGAAGTGCAGCTGAACCTAGCCTACCGCTGGTTCTGCCGTCTCGGCTTGGAAGATGTCGTGCCAAACCATTCCACCTTCTCTAAAAATCGCCATGGGCGGTTTCGCGAGAGCGATACGTTCCGTTGGGTGTTCGACAAAGTCGTACGTGCCTGCATGGCCGCCGGGCTGGTCAAGGGTGAAGGCTTTGCCGTAGATGCCAGCATTATTGAGGCAGAGGCAGGCTCCAAACTGGCCATGCCGGGCGATGAACCTCATGTCTGGCAGAATCCGGCCCACTGCAAGCGGGCTGTACGCGAATATCTGGAAGGGCTGGACAACGAAGCGCTGGGCGTAACCATCCCCAAGCGCATTTCGCTCGCCGACCCGCAATCAAGTTGGACGGCCGCACCCGGTGGGCCGGCCTTCTTTGCCTATTCGACGAACTATCTGATTGATGTTGCCCATGGTGTCATCGTGGATGTGGAAGCGACGCCTGCGAATCGCACCGCAGAGGTTGAGTCCACCAAGCTCATGGTCGATCGCGTCGAGACGAACTTCAATATCACTCCACGGCGCCTCATCGGGGATACGGCCTACGGTACGGCACCGATGTTGGCCTGGATGGTCGATGAAAAGGCTATCGAACCACACGTCCCCGTTTGGGATCGGACTGAGCGCAAAGACGGCACCTTCTCTCGTAGCGATTTCCAGTGGGATCGAGAGGCCAATGAATACCGCTGCCCAACTGGCAAGAGTCTACGTTGTGATCGCCGCGCCTTCAATAATCCACGCAGCCGCATCACCAAAGCCGAGACGATCGTATATCGAGCAAGCCAGCGCGACTGCGCAAGCTGCCCAGAAAAAGCACGGTGCTGCCCGAATACGGAGATGCGCAAAATTGCCCGGAGCATCCATGAGGATGCCCGGAATGTGGCTCGGAGCATCGCCAAGACGCCGCAATATCAGCAGTCACGCTGTGAGCGCAAGAAGGTGGAGATGCTATTTGCCCACCTCAAGCGGATTCTCCGGTTGGACCGGTTACGTTTACGTGGCCTCAGCGGGGCCAGCGATGAATTCACATTGGCGGCGACCGTTCAGAATTTGCGCCGACTGGCCAAACTTGCTTGTCCTTCACCGCTCAGTGGCGGGATAGTTGCGCCCGCAGGATGTGAAATGGCATGAAATGACCTAAAACCACAGCTCGCCGACCTCATTTAAAGGCTAAAACCCGCAAAAAATCGCATATCGGGCGAGCGAACCCGGCTTGAGCAATGAGTTTTTCAACACCATCGGCCAACTGCAGTCATTCAGCATTAGCTACGGTCACCTCTCAATATGTCTCGAACCGGTCTAGAAGCAGTCATTCTCATTGCCATGCCTTTGGCATTTTATGCATGCTGCTCCCTTAGAAGAAAGTTCAGCTTCTAGGGAGAGCGCATCATGGACGGCATTAGGTTGGCGTATTTGAAATATTCGGCAACGGAGGGTTGAACCATGATTATTTTTCCTGAATCGGTTTAACAACTTTTTCGACGAAATCTCGGGATTGGTAGCCAGTGAATGGGTGGCCATCCGGTGTTTCTGGAAATACGGGGCAAGCGTGTCGGCGAGCCCTTTCCCAGCTAGAATGGCTCCCCCCTTGCCCTGTCGCGCCTTGGCCGGGGTCCATCATGTAGCCGATGCGCTCTGCCATTACTTCGTTGGTTAGCAGATCAATTACGCGCAATGAACTGCCGGCAATCCAGTATTCGCGGTCTTCACGGGTCGAAATGTCGTCGTAGGTGACGCCGTAGCGTGGTGCGGGCTCGATGCTCAGTACCTTGTCGAGAACGTATTCTTGAACCCATTTAGCATAATTCTGGTCGCGAAGAAAGGGTTGGTCCACACGACCCGTATAACGATACCTTTTTCCATCGGTTGGGTTAATGACGTCAACGTAGCGGTAGCCGCGTTTGACCCCATCGTGAACTAAAGACCCCTTTTCGTTCCTGCGCTTGAGAAAATTTTCGATATAGCCGTCTCCGGACACGTCAAAACCATACGGATCATCCATCCTAAACTGTTCTCCATGGTTGTATTCCTTGGCCCTTTCTTTCATTACCAAAACTCCCTCGACGTTTTCCACCGAGCTGTAAATGAATTCGCCCGCTGTTTTGCAGCGTTCCTGGAAACGCCTTTCAGCGTCGGCAACCTTAGTTCTTGCAGAGCTCTCCTGCTGGCGCATTTCAAGGATTTGCCGGCCCGGGAACATTAGCAGCGCTCCCAGTGTCGTAGCCACAGCAACGGCCTTGCCACGTTTGGTTTTTGGTAGTCCCCAAGCAGCGAGCAAGACGCAAATGACGAGAAGCCAGATCAGCCAACCGGCAGTGCGAAAAAGGGTGGCCCCTGGCCCGAGTTCAATCATGCCGCCCACCTCCAAAAGGTTTCATTGGCTTCCTCTAGACCGATACGGTCTTTTTGATATTTTGGCGCGTCCATAGGGACGCCGTGATGAGGAAGGAGGATTATGCAGGCACCTTCGACGACGATTTAATATGATATTTGGTTTGAGTTTGGTTGGTTTAAAGTGTCGTTCTTGCTGTTGCTAGAGATCGATGCAATCAATAGATTTTACCTAGTGAAGTCTGTGCTCAGCCACGAGTTGAGCGTCAGGTTTATGAAGACTGAGCCGCCATTGTTCCATGAAATTTGCATCAGGCCGGTTTGGGCACGTTGTACTCAGTGACGACCGGCCGCTTTCGGGAAGCGGAACCTCAATGGCTGCTTTTGGGCGATGAATCCGAAGAGAGGATGGTCCCTTCGGTGCCCAAACGCGACAGTCAGAGCGTGGGACAGCGGACCTTCAACGTGCTAGCTAACAGGTGCTTCGCCTGTAGGCGGAACATCCGTGTTGAGTTGCGAGTTAGATTTCGTCCCAGCAAACGACGACTTGATCATTACGAGGTAGCCAATAAATGCCAAGAACATGCTTGCCCAGAAGTACAGGCTGCTTAAGTCATCCCGAAGAGCCTGAATTGTAGGGTTCGACTCATCGCCTAAAGGAACAAGAAGGAAGGCAAGAACAATAATGTTTGCAACCACCAGAATACTTGTCCCTGATAACGATGGCTTTAACCACCGCCAAATGGCTACCCAATCAAATATTTTTAGCAAAACCGTGACTACAAAAAAGTAGTTTAGAGCCAACACAAGGAAGTATGGTCCAACTCCGTTAAGCGACCGCAACAAGGAGCGAAACCAATCAAAGTAATACAACAGCCGCGTAATAGTGAAACCAATCGGGTGAGTAAATTCTATTAGCAACGCTGCTAGAGGCAGCGTAATGTTCAACGCATGCCACAGCGACCGCCTCTTTTCAGACGCAAAAGCCTCTTTCGGTATTTCCTCATGCCCCCTTAATACGAACGCTGCAATCATTGAACTGACTACAAAGAGCCACGGTGCGATATACCCACCGATGATCGCAAAAATGAGCATTGAATTGGTTCCCCCTCCTTTAAGAATGGACATTCCAAGTGGAAGGCAGGGCAAGGCAGCCAATAGAATTGGGAAATGCAAAACCTTTCGTGTTCGCTTACCGAGAAGCATCAGAACTAGAACAACCAAGGCGACTACCAGTGAAAATACATAACTCGTCAAGAGCCCAGCAATGATTCCCTCTGCTTGAGCATAAGCAGGAAGAGAAAATGAAAGTGTTGCTATGACTGCAAATATCCGACACTTGTGAGGAATAGCCATACTGCTCTCCAGAGATCTAACAGTGTTTATACGGATGCTGGGGGCCGTATAACAATTGATATCGTTGATGCCGTATTCATTGCTCTAAGTTGATCACTTTAAGTCACTTGGAATATTGGCTGTCAGTATAACAACATCAATATCCCAGATGACTTCCGCAGGACAATGTCTGCTTTGGGGAAGGTGCAGCAAGTGTCGGGTTGTGGCCGGTTGGGTGAGGTCGGCAACGTCCGCTTCGGAGCACTCCATTGCGAAGAACCTTGGTTGGGCTGACTGACCGGTTTAGAGAAAGCTATCTGACCGCAAAGGGCACGAATTAGCCACCCATCCCGACGCAAAAACACCTTATTCACTTCGGGATGGCTTCAACCACAGATTCCGAATACCCGCCTGATCGCTGAACTACGGTATCAAATCCGTTCCCAGATCGTTACCTCCGACAGCGTATGCTGGAATTTCCGCTTCGTTTCGCGAATCACGAAAGGCACCGATTCAGGGCCGCGAATCAGGCGAAAGTGCTTGCCCAGCATGACTTTCAGGCCATCGAAGGTCGTGAAGTTTTCACCGTCTTTCTTGAAACCGCCTATCCATTCTTCGCGCTTGGTGTGCTCCGGTAGCCAGGTGTAAGGCGAGGTGAGCATCAGCAGGCCACCCGGGTTGATACGCTCGTGAATGGTTTCGAGGAAGAGCGCCGGGCTGTACAGGCGGTCGATCAGGTTGGCGGCGAGCACCAGGTCGTAGCCGGTGAATACGGGCTTCAGATTGCAGGCGTCGCCCTGGAAGAATTCGACGTTGGAGGCAATTTCGCTGAGGCCAAGGTCGGCCAGCGAGCATTCCTTGTAGCTGACCAGTTCGCCTTCTTCCGTCAGCGTATAGCGCAGGTTGCCCTGCTCGGCCAACCGGGTACCGACGCCGATGAAACGTGCCGAGAAATCGAGACCAGTGACCTGATCGAAATGCCGAGCCAGCTCGAACGAGGCGCGGCCGGTGGCGCAGCCAAGGTCAAGTGCCTTGCGAGCCGGCCGGTCGCCCATCACCTCAATCGCCAGTTGCGCCAGTGTGCGCGGGAAGTTGGCGACTCCATAATATTCGGCGCCGTAGTGGAATTCGATATATTCCGAAATCAGCCTATCAGTTTCGTAATGCGAGGCAGGCTGGGTGGCGGCAACATCGGCCACGACATAGCGGAATCCGGCATGCTGGAAGAAATGACGGCGGAAGGCGTAACGCGAAATCGGTGCCGCTTCATTGCCGCAGGAAATCCATGAGCCCCCTTTGATCAGGTTGTGACGCTCGTCAAACGTCGGTGTGGTGAAATCGTCGTAGATCGGGTGTACTTCAAATCCGCCGAAAGGATAAATTGGCGTTTCCAGCCATTGCCAGACATTGCCAACGACATCGAACAGCGGGCCATGGGCGAACCGGTTGACCGGGCAACTGGAGGCGAAGTGGCGGAGTTCGATATTGGCCGGATCGCCGGGGAGATCATCAACGCCGGCGAACTGGCGTAGTGCCTGCCATTCATCCTCGGTCGGCAAGCGCACGGCCTGGCCGCTGATGCGCGCCTTCCATTGGCAAAATGCCTTGGCCTCGTGGTAGTTGGTTTCCACCGGCCAGTCCCAAGGCATGGCGACTTCGTCAAGCATCAGGCGCAGGCGCCATTGCGCGCCGACTTTCACCCAGAACGTCGGGTGCTCCGCCTTGGTGAAATTCTTCCAGGCCAGGCCCTCTTCCAACCACAGCGAGTCGTCGGCGTAGGCACCGGCCTCGACGAAGGCCAGGAATTCATGATTCGATACGAGATGGCGGCTGGCCTTGAAGGCGGCCGTCGATGCGTCATGGCGGCCAAACTCGTTATCCCAGCCATAGATGACCGGTTCGCTGCGCTCGCGCCCGATGCGGAATTCGGCTACGGGAATATCGACCAGCGTATTCTGGGGCGCGGCACCGCTCTCGGCGCAAGGCATCCAGGCCGGGTGGGTCTTCACATATTTCAGGTGATGCTGGCGAATCAGCACCGACGAGGTTTCGAGATGGATGCGCTCGTGCTCGATTCCCATCAGAACGA
Organism: Betaproteobacteria bacterium; assembly: GCA_016709965.1. NCBI lineage: Bacteria > Pseudomonadati > Pseudomonadota > Betaproteobacteria > Rhodocyclales > Azonexaceae > Azonexus > Candidatus Azonexus amarohabitans. The sequence continues at coordinate 862,694 of JADJLT010000006.1, read as the reverse complement.
TCCAGAACGGATCGTCCCAGCCGATGGGCAAAGTGATCGATTTTGACCGAATTATCCGGTCGACCGCAGCACGCACCTGTCGGCGATAAGCGCGCACGTCGGCAACGCTTGGCCAGTTGTAGCGTACGTCATTGAGGTCGTCCCAGCTCATTTCATCGACGCCGATGGCGAACATTGATTCAAAACCGGGATTGATGCGCGCCTCGATCAATCCGGCCAGCAGCAGCTTGTTGATGAAGAAGGTGGCGGTATGACCGAAGTAGAAAATCAGCGGATGACGCAGCGAAATCGGCTTGACGAAATACGCTTCATCACAGCTCAGTGTCTCGAAAAGCTGCTCGTAGCGATCGAAGGTAGCGTGGAAGTACTCGAGAATCTGCTGACGCTTTTGCTCGACGTCTTGGCCGGCCAACAAGGGCGTTCCGGGAAAATTGAGTGGTTTCATGCGGGCACCGCTGGGGAAAACTTCCCGATAAATGGGCTGAACTTCAATGATGGTCTTCCTGTGTTACCGCCGCAAGGCGAATTCAATGGGGCACGATAGCCTGCCAGTGTAATGGTGAATCGACCACGATTTCGTCGACTGATTCAACCGATTGCTCCCAGTCGCCAGCACGGGGCGCTTGATCAGTCGATCAACTGCGCGCAGACTGATTATTGTCCTTGGACAACAGAAGGAAGCCGATCATGAACAACGCGCAACTCAAGAACGCCATTGTTTCCCCTTTGCCGTTTTTCGGGGTCACCGAACAAGGCGACGTGCTGGCCCGCTATATCCCTTACGGCCCGGTGTTTCGCTGGAGCTGGAACCAGATGATTCCGATGCCGGTACAGGGCAGCGACCTCGTCTGGCTGCTGCACGCGGCCGATGAAGAAGCCCACTCCATTACCGACACCGAGAAAACCGGGCAGATCAAGGGAAAATAAGCAACGCGCTAGCCCGCCCGATCGACGATAGACCGCATACGCTGTACCAGCCAGCGGCCAATCGCCTGAACCTCTTCGAGACAAACCGAATGCGGCATCGGGTATTCATGCCAGTCGATGACATAGCCACGCTCGGCCAGCAGCTTTCTGGCCGCCAACCCGAGGGCGGGTGACACGACATCATCACCCGTGCCATGGGCGGCAAAAATCGGCGTGTCGCGATTGGCTGCAGCGCTCTCTTCAGTCAGCAGTGCCGGGCTGGGAATGTAGGTAGACAAGGCAATGACGCCCGCCAACTTTTCCGGATGGGTCAGCGCTGTCGTGTAGGCCACCGCCCCACCCTGCGAGAATCCGGCGATGAAGATGCGGTCAACCGGAATGCCGCGGCTTTTTTCAAATTCGATCAAGCCGCGGATGGCTTCCCGCGAAGCAATGATCCCCGCTTCGTCGATTCGACGGGCATTGCTGTCCAGCGAAATGATGTCGTACCACGCACGCATGACATAGCCGCCGTTGCAGGTGACCGGCATGTGCGGCGCATGGGGAAAGATGAAGCGCACGGCTGGCGCAGCGGGCAGACCCAGTTCAGGCACGACGGGGACGAAATCCGAGCCGTCGGCACCCAGGCCATGCAGCCAGATCACGGCAAATTCAGGATTCGCGGCAGTTTCGATTTCAATGGGTGGCAGATGGTCGTCCAAGGCAGTCTCCTCATGTCAGTTGGCCGGCAGTATGCGGAATCCAAGCGCCACTGACTACCCGACCCGAGGAATTTTTGCGACACCATCATTTTCCGCCGCCGCATCCGGACAGGCCCGGACTTCCGGAAACATGTTTTAATTTCCCCATGAACGCTGCCCCCCCTGCCTCCGCGACACAACAGGTCATCAAGATTCGCCGCGACTACAACACCTGGGTCGCCAACGAGACGCTGGAGGACTACGCACTGCGCTTCACACCACGCAGCTTTCGCAAGTGGTCGGAAATGCGCGTCGCCAACACCGCATTTGGCGCGGCCTCGTTTCTCGTGCTGGAGGCCGTGGGTGCCACCATGATGGTCGAAGCCGGTTTCCTGAACGCCTTCTGGGCGATTCTTGCCACCGGCCTGATCATCTTCCTGCTCGGCCTGCCGATCAGCGTCATGGCCGCCCGTCACGGCCTGGACATGGACCTGCTGACGCGGGGCGCCGGCTTTGGCTACATCGGCTCGACGATCACGTCGCTGATCTACGCCAGCTTCACCTTCATCTTCTTTGCCCTCGAAGCCGCGATCATGGCCTACGCACTGGAGCTGGCTTTCAAGATTCCGCCGGCCTGGGGCTATCTGATCTGCGCGCTGGTGGTCATCCCGCTGGTCACCCACGGCGTCACCGCAATCAGCAAGCTGCAGGCATGGACGCAACCACTGTGGATCTTTCTGCTCGTGCTGCCCTACGCCTTCCTGTTCATTGAAGATCCGCAGGCATTGGCCGGGCTGTGGCAGTACGGCGGTGAAATGGGGGGCGACGCCAATTTCAATCCGCATCTGTTCGGCGCCGCGCTGACCGTCGGCATCGCGCTGGTGACTCAGATGGCTGAACAAGCCGACTACCTGCGCTTCATGCCGGAAAAGACGCCGGCCACCGCCCGGCGCTGGTGGTTTGCCGTCATTGTCGGCGGTCCGGGCTGGATTGTTCCCGGCATCCTCAAGATGCTCGGTGGTGCCCTGCTCGCCTGGCTGGTCCTGCGCAATGGCATCCCAGCTGCCAAGGCAGTCGACCCCAACCAGATGTATCTGATCGGCTTTTCGCATGTCTTCGACAACACGACGCTGGCGATCGGCGCCACGGCACTGTTTGTCGTCATCTCCCAGCTCAAGATCAATGTCACCAACGCGTACGCCGGTTCGCTGGCCTGGTCGAATTTCTTTTCGCGCCTCACCCACAGCCATCCCGGACGCGTCGTCTGGGTGATTTTCAACACCCTGATCGCCTTGCTGCTGATGGAACTCAACGTGTTTCAGGCGCTCGGCCAGGTACTTGGCCTGTATTCGAACATCGCGATTTCGTGGATGGCCGCCGTCGTCGCCGATCTTGTCATCAACAAGCCGCTCGGCCTTTCGCCGGCAGGCATCGAGTTCAAGCGCAGCCATTTGTACGACATCAATCCGGTCGGGGTCGGTGCCATGGTCATGGCCTCCGCGCTGTCGATCGGCACCTTCGCCGGCCTGTTCGGCAATGCCCTGCAACCGTACGCGCCATTCGTTGCGCTGGTGGCCGCCTTTGCCATCTCGCCGCTGATCGCCTGGGCCACCGGCGGTCGTTACTATCTTGCGCGACCGGCTGAACCCGCTGCGAACAAGGCTGCGGGTGATCCCGCGGTCAACCGGAAAAAATGCTCGATTTGCGAACATCCGTACGAGGCCGAAGACATGGCCTACTGCCCGGCTTATCAAGGTCCGATCTGTTCGCTGTGCTGTTCGCTCGACGCCCGCTGTCATGACCTTTGCAAGCCCGATGCTCACCTCGGCGCGCAGTGGAATGCCGTGCTGCGGCGTATCCTGCCCAAGGCCGCGCTGCCTTACCTCGACACTGGCCTCGGCCACTATCTGCTGCTGATGACCGGCATCGTGCCGGTACTGGCCCTGATTCTCGGCGTGCTTTACACGCATGAACTGCTCGCCCTCAGCGCCGCAGAACCCACCGTGATCGCCCGCTTGCAGGACAGTTTCATCAAGACCTTTGCCGCCCTGCTCATGCTCTCAGGCGTCATCGCCTGGTGGATGGTGCTGACCCAGGAAAGCCGGCGCGTCGCGCAGGAAGAATCGAACCGCCAGACCCAGCTGCTGATGCAGGAAATCGAATCGCACCAGCGCACCGATGCCGCCCTGCAGCAGGCCAAGGTCGTCGCCGAACAAGCCAATCAGGCCAAGAGCCGCTACATCACGGCGATCAGCCACGAACTGCGCACGCCACTCAACAGCATTCTCGGCTATGCCCAGATTCTTGCCGCCGACGAAGATATCCCGCCCAATCGCAAGCAGGCGGTCAGTGTCATCCGCAAGTCGGGCGATCACCTGCTCTCGGTGATCGAAGGCACGCTCGACATTGCCCGCATCGAAGGCGGCAAGCTGACGCTGGATATCAAGGCAATGGACCTGCCGGAGTTGCTGCAGCAAATTGTCGGCATGTTTGAGCTGCAAGCACGCAACAAGGGGCTTTCCTTCAAATACCAGCCGGTGGGCGAGGTGCCGCCCGTTGTCCGCGCCGACGAAAAGCGCCTGCGCCAGATCCTGATCAACGTCATCGGCAATGCCGTCAAATTTACCGTGCGCGGCGGTGTCACTTTCAGCGTCGAATGCCGGCATGACATGGCCAGCTTCGACATCCGCGACAGCGGCCCCGGCATCCCGGCGGCCGACATGGAGCGCATCTTCGAACCCTTCACCCGTGGCAGCACGGTGCAGGCTGGCGGCAGCGGCGTCGGCCTGACTATTGCCCGCATGCTGACCGACCTGATGGGGGGCGAAATGCAGGTGTCCAGCACGCCCGGCGAAGGCACGCTGTTCCGTATCCGGCTCTTTCTGCCGTCGGTGCATTCCATTCAGGCGGCCCGGGAATTGCCTAAACTCAACCGTATCGGCTATGTCGGCGTCCGGCGGCGCATCCTGGTTGTCGATAACGAAAAAGTCGATCGCGACCTGCTGCAGAACGTCCTTGAACCGCTCGGCTTCATCGTCGAGCAGGCCGCCAGCGGTTACGAATGCCTTGCGTCGGTGCCGCACTTTGCCCCGCACTTGATCTTCATGGATCTGGGCATGCCCGGCATTGACGGCTGGGAAACCATCCGCCGCCTGCGTCAGCAGCAGCTGACCGAGGCGCCTATTGCGATCCTCTCGGCCAACGCCTACGACCGGGGCCTGGACAACGATGTCGGCATCGCGCCCGAGGATTTCATCGTCAAACCACTCAAGGTCAACGCCCTGCTCGACTGGCTGGGCAAAAAACTGGGGCTCGACTGGGTCACCTCCGAGGCTACCGCCACGCTGCCAGCGGAACCACCCGCCGAACCGCCAGCCCTGCAACCGCCTGGCGCCAGCGATCTGGCTACGCTCGACGAGCTGATCACACTGGGTTATCTGCGCGGCATTCTCAACAAGCTGGCCGAGATCGAGCGTATCGATGCCAGTCATGGCGAATTCGTCCGCGTGCTGCGCGAACTTGCGCGACAATTCCAGTTCGATGCCATGAAGGAAATTCTCAGGAAAATGCGCGATGCCGCCCGTTGACCGTAGCATCTCGGACATTGTCCTGATCGTGGACGATGTGCCGGAAAACCTCTCCCTGCTTCACGATGCTCTCGATGAAGCGGGCTATACCGTGCTCGTCGCCACGCATGGCGAAGCCGCGCTGCAACGCGCCCGGCAAAGCCTGCCCGATGTCATCCTGCTCGACGCACTGATGCCCGGCGTCGACGGCTTCGAAGTCGCCCGCCGCCTCAAGGCCGACTTTTCAACCCAGCACATTCCCATCCTGTTCATGACCGGGCTGACCGAGACCGAACACGTCGTCGCAGCCTTTGCAGCGGGTGGCTCCGACTATGTAACCAAGCCCATCCGTCCGGCCGAGGTACTGGCGCGCATTGCAGCCCACATGCAGAACGCGCGGCAAATGAAGCAGGCGCGCAGCGCGCTTGATGCTTTCGGTCAGGCCACCGTTGCCGTGCGTGCAGCCGACGGCCGCATTGTCTGGCAAACGCCTCTGGCGCGCGGCCTGCTCAACGCCTATTTCGCCAATCCGGAAACAGTCGCCCCCGACGAACTGCTCGCCTGGATCACCGCGGCCCACCACGCCCGTGCCGATGGCCGCGAGCCGGCGCCACTGCTCATCGCCGAAGGCAATAAACGCCTGCTGGCCTCCTTCCATGACCAGACCGGCGACGATGAATGGATGGTCGTCCTGCGGGAAGAAAACGACGCTTCCGCGGTCGAATCGCTGATCGCCGCCTTCCGCCTGACCCAGCGCGAAGCCGAAGTGCTCTACTGGGTGGTCCAGGGCAAGACCAGCAACGACATCGGCGAAATCCTCGGCAACAGCCCGCGAACCGTCAACAAGCATCTGGAGCACGTCTTTGAAAAGCTCGGCGTCGAAACCCGCACGGCGGCGGCCAATCTGGCGATGAGCAAGATGCGGGGCAGCTAAGTCAAACGCATGCCCGGCTTCGGGATGAGTTGATTTTCCAGGGTCGTTAGCACTGCACCGCAACATTAAGCAAATTGCCGCTCAGGTCATAGCTGCCTCGCGTTGGCCAACGCACCGCAATTACGCCTGAATAACGGCACTGCACTGGCAAGGTGCAGAAAATCCGGCGCAACCCTCAGTCGAAAAATCATTCATCCGTTAAATCAATAATTTATAAATTGCCGCACTGCGGCATGCGTCTTGCTACTTGTATTTCATTGATCAGCATATCGGGATATCGTAATTATGCGTGCCATTATTTCGAGCCATGATGATTTGCCCAAGGAAAGTACGCGTCGTTTATTCGGCCGTGCCGAACGCGTTTTTTATGGGGGGTATTGGGTAAAGACCTATGCCGTCCCAGCCGATTCTTTACAGGCCAAAAAACCCCTGATCGAGGCGCTGACCCGGCGACTCTTCAACCATACCGAACACGGACTGAACATCCCCGGCGCCCGCCTCAACGAAGCGCGGGCAGCCTATGACGCCGAAACCGACCCAGCCCGTCGACGCGTCAAGGGCGGCATGCTGGCCGGCGCCCTGTTCAACCGGGCGGCGGATATCTTTCGTCGACTGGTCGAACTGCAGGCTGAGGGAATCGAAGTTCTCGAAGATTTCCCCTTGGTTCAGGAATGCGGTCGCTGCCTGCTGGAAGCCATGGAGCTCGGCCGCACAGTCCTGCATCGCAGCGGCGAAGAAGGGCTGGATGAACTCTGGGGCGAGCCGTTTCGTGCCTTTTCGATTCCTCTCGAAGATTTCTACGAGAACCGCTACATCAAGATCAGCCAGTGCATGCGCGATATCGACCGAATTGCCGACTGCCTGAGCAAGAATTTCTCCCGCATCCCCGCCTTTGCCGGCGTTGAAAAAGCGGTGCTTGAATTCGCCACGGCCGCCCGCATCAAGACCGAGACCCTGCGCACCGATGCCGATATCTTCAGCGTCTGGACACGGTTCGTGACCGCCGGTGAACGACTGGCCGATTTTACGCCGACGACTCAGCTCAACGAGATCAACAGTCCGCACAAGGCCACGCGCCATGTGCTACCCGATGGCGTCGAATTGCTGCGTCGCGGCCGCAACCTCGTCTTCCACATCGCCCGCGCCCGCACGCCCATGCCAAAGAGCACTCAGGAATACATCGAGCGAGTGGAATGCTATGTCAACAACGGCTGCGCACCGACCCTGCCGCCAATGCTTCCTGGTTGATACGATAACCGGTGCATTCCGAACAGATGCAGCTTCACGGCTTCCCCCCCCGTCAGCGATGATCTTGCGCTCAACGCCAAGCAACACTATTCGGCCTTTTTCGCATGAGTTGAGCGCCCCTTCAAGCCTGATCGAGTGATTCCCGCGGTCAACCGGAAAAAAACGGCTAAAACAGAAGAAATCATGGCCCGAGCCTGACGGCCATGCGCGATCAAACTCATCGCGACAAGTACGTCTGGAAAACCGGAGATCACGCCAAGCCCCGAAAGCCACGCACAAAAATCTCAATAGCATTGTATTGAAATGACAATGCGCCGGCACAGGCTATTCCGCCTGCCGGAAAATGAAGATGATTGCTGGACAGCCCACACCGGCAGAGCGACACTAGCGATGTAGGGGGGGCTTCGTGATCAAAGATAACGACAATGTCGAGCAGGTGGGAATGGACCTTCGCGTATCCACAGCGGACGGAGACGCGTCGCTGATATTGATCGTCGACGACACACCACTCAATCTCACGATCCTGTCAGAAATGATTACCAGCGCAGGCGCCCGGGCACGGACCGCCGGGAGCGGGGCCACTGCGCTTGAATACGCCCGGCTAGAACCCCAACCCGACCTGATCCTGCTGGATATCATGATGCCGGAGATGGATGGCCATACCGTCCTTGCCAGACTGCGTGCCAACCCCGCAACGCGCGATATTCCGGTTATTTTCGTGACCTCGCTCAGCGAGGGCGACGACGAGGGCCGCGGACTCGAAGAAGGTGCGGCAGACTACGTCACCAAACCCATCAATTTCCAGGTGCTGTTCGCTCGAATGCGCGCGCAGCTGGAGCTGCGGCAAGCCAGAATGCTCCTCGCCAACCAAAAGCATTGGCTGGAACAAGAGCTCACCCGGCGAATGACCGAGACCATGCGGCTGGAGAGTCGGCTCAAATTAATGTTCGACAATACGGGCTTCGGGATTTGGGAACATGACCACGCCAACGACCGAAATCACTGGAACGATGGTTTGCGCCAACTACTCGGCTACCCGGAAGAGCCGCAACGAATATCCGGCTGTCTGGACCTCGTGCACCCTGAAGACCGACCCTCCGTTGAACGCCAACTAACGCGGCCGGGCGATGAGGCGGATCGCATGAGCGTCAAGGAATTTCGCGTTCGCCATGGTGATGGTCATTGGTGCTGGGTCGAGTCCCGTAGCCGAACCATTGAATTCGACGAACAAGGCAACCCGCGTCTGGTCATGGGCACCATGGTCGACATCACCTCGCGCAAGGATGCCGAGGCCGAACGTCAGCTCGCGAACACGGTATTTACCGGAATAACCGACGGCATCTGCATTACCGATGCAAAACGTAGCATCCTGCGTATCAACAAGGCCTTTACGCACATCACCGGCTATACCGAAGCCGATGTACTCGGCAACAATCCAAGCCTGCTGAAGTCCGGCGTGCATAGCGCCGCGTTTTACAACGACATTTGGGAAAAGGTGGATCGCCACGACAACTGGCAAGGTGAAATCACCAATCGACGCAAGGATGGGTCACTGACCAGCGAGTGGCTTTCCATCTCCGGGATCAAAAGCCCCAACGGCGCGATCAGCCATTATGTCGGGGTATTCAGCGACCTGTCGGAACGCAAGGCAGCAGCCGAACGCATTCAGTACCTGTCGAGCTACGACACGCTCACCGCATTACCCAATCGCAATCTTTTCGGCGACCGACTGGAACAGGCGCTGTTGACTGCCCGTCGTTTCGACCGTGGCACCGCGGTGATTCTGCTTGATCTCGACCGCTTCAGTTTCGTCAACGAGACGCTAGGCCCACCGGCAGGCGACGAAGTACTGCTCGAAGTTGCCCGCCGAATGAAACTGCAGGTCCGTGAAGGCGATACCGTCGGACGAAGAGCCGGCAATGAATTCGGCTTCGTGATGGCCAACCTCGGGCACGAACACGATGCGCTGGCACTGGCTCAACGCATGCTTGATGCCATTGCAGTCCCCTTCAACGTTGCGGGCCAGACATTGGTCATCACTGCCAGTATCGGCATCAGTGTCTCCCCTAAAAATGGCGATGCCGGCGAAGCGATGCTGAAATGCGCAGATACAGCCCTGCACCGCGCCAAGCAGGCGGGACGCAATATTTTCCGTTTCTATTCGCCGGAAATGGATGCCGACGCCTCACGCCGACTGGGCCTCGAAACGGCCTTGCGTGATGCGCTCAAAAATCAGGAATTGACGGTCAATTACCAGCCGCAGATCAGCCTCGACAGTGGCAACATGATCGGCATGGAAGCCCTGTTGCGCTGGAGGAATCCGCTATTCGGCCAGGTCTCGCCCCTCGAATTCATTCCGATTGCGGAAGAAACCGGGCTGATCATCGAGATAGGCGAATGGGTCCTGCGTACCGCCTGTGAGCAAACCCGGCGCTGGCTGGACCTTGGGCTGGTTCCTTTGCGGGTCGCGGTCAACCTGTCCACTCGACAGTTTCGCCAGGCCAACCTGCTCGATATCATTGCCGATACGCTAAGCAGTACTGGACTGCCGGCAGGTGCCTTGGAACTGGAAATCACCGAGAGCGCCTTTATCGACGACATCGATACTGCGGTGCTCCTTTGCCGCAAACTGAAGAATCTGGGCGTCAAGCTGTCTCTGGATGATTTCGGCACCGGCTATTCATCGCTTGCCTATATCTCGCGCTTTCCGTTCGACAAACTCAAGATTGACCAGAGCTTTGTTCGTGACATCATTGAAAACCCGGTCAATGCGGCCATTGCCACCGCGGCCATCGTCATGGCCCGCAGTCTCAATCTTTCCGTACTTGCCGAGGGGGTCGAAACCGAGGCACAAGCAAACTTCCTGCGTAGCCGCCGATGTGACGCAATGCAGGGCTATCTTTTCAGCCGCGCGCTCTCAGCGGAAAATTTTGCCCCCTTGCTGCTCGGCAACAAACAGTTGCCGCTCCCCGAAAGCCATGCAGAAAGCCCGAATACGCTACTGTTGGTGGATGACGAACCCAACATCCTTAAATCGCTGTCCCGTCTTTTGCGCCGCGAGGGCTACAACATACTGACCGCGACTTCACCCGCTGACGCTTTCGATCTGATGGCCAAGCACAGCGTTCAGGTAGTGATTTCCGACCAGCGTATGCCAGACATGTCGGGCACGGAATTCCTGTCGCGGGTACGGCAACTCTATCCCCATACGGTTCGTCTGGTGCTGACCGGCTACACGGATCTGGAATCGGTCACTGCAGCAATCAACCGCGGCGCGATATACAAGTTTCTGACCAAGCCCTGGGATGATGATCAGTTGCGCGAGCAGATTCGCGAGGCTTTCCGGATGGCAAAGCAGGCGCATGAAACCGGCAACACCTCATGACACCGGGCAATCACGCTTTTTTGCGTTATTTCGTCCCGATGGCATTGCTCATTGGGCTGGTCACAACATTCAGCAGAGTTCATTTTCCCGAACTTTTTTGGGGATGGCCCCTGGCATTTGCCACCAGCCTCCTTCTGCTGAGTGGTGCTTTCGCCAGCAGCCTTGCCCGGCGCGTCAAGAGCGCCAGCGACAACGACGCTCACTTCCGGCAAGCCTTGCTAGCCAGCGAGGAACGCCTTCGCTCGCTCGGTGACAATTTGCCAGGCGCCTATATCTACCAATGCACTAAAGGTGTCGGCGGCCAGTTGAAATTCGACTATATCAGCTCCGGCGTAGCCCAAATCCACGGCTACCGCCCTGAGGAAATCATCAAGGACCCTGGTCTCCTCTTCCAGCAGGTCGATCCGGCCCAATTGCCCGATTTGCTGGCAAGCATTGCCGAAAGCGAACGCACCCTGGGTGAATTTTCCATCGATCTGCGTATCAGCACATCGGACAATCAACATCACTGGTTGCAACTACGTTCCAGACCAAGACGAACGTCCGATGGGGGTGCTATCTGGGACGGCGTGGCCATCGACATCACGACACGGCGAGAAGCTGTGGCCATGCTGGATCTGCAAACCCGACGTTCCGAGGCGCTGCTCGAGTTTCCCGAGAAATGTGCCGGGCTGGATGAAGCGGGATTCATGCAATATGCCATTGCCCGCATCGAAGCGCTCACTGACAGCAGGATCGGCTTCATTCATTTCGTCAATGACGACGGCGAAAGCATTGAACTGGTCACCTGGTCGCCAAACACGCTGGCTCACTATTGTCATGCCGCCTTTGACCGGCATTACGCAATCGCCCAGGCCGGGTTATGGGCAGAGGCCGCCCGCCAGAAAGCGCCAGTTGTCATCAACGACTATGCGAATGCGGATCACAAACACGGTTTGCCAGAGGGGCACTCAACACTTATACGCCTGATCAGTGCGCCGGTTATCGACAATGATCGGGTACGCATGATGGCTGGCGTCGGCAATAAAGACACCCCCTACACCGAGACAGACGTTGAAACGGTATTGCTTCTTGCATCGGCAACCTGGCGCCTCGTTTGTCAGCGTCGTGCGGAGAAGGCATTGATGATCGCCATGCAGGTGGTCAATGCCAGCCCGGTCATTTGCTTCCGCTGGCGCGCCGCAGCGGGATGGCCAGTCGTTTTTGTATCCGAAAACGTGGCCACCTGGGGCTACAGCGTCGAAGATCTGATGGATGGCAAGCCCCCCTTTGCCGAGATGATTCATCCCGACGACTGTGCGCGCATCGTCGACGAAGTCGTGCGCTATACCGCCGAAGGACGTCGCGACTACGTTCAGGAATATCGCCTGCTCACCGCTGACCGTCAGGTTATATGGGTGTCTGATCGAACCAACGTAGTGCGCAATGAACAGGGTGAGGTTGAATTCTATGACGGGATTCTCACCGACATTACAGAGCGCCGCCAACGCGCACTCGAGCTTACCGAGACGCTGACCGCCCAAAGACAATTGAACAAGCGACTGGAAGAAGCCCACAATCAATTGCTGCAATCCGAAAAAATGGCGTCGATTGGCCAACTGGCGGCCGGTATTGCCCACGAACTGAACAACCCAATCGGCTTTGTTCATTCAAACCTAGGCACGCTTGAGGCTTATGTGCGGGACTTGATGGAAATCATTGACGCCTATGACGACGCGCAGTCATCTGCTGACGAGCCAGAGGTGCGTCAGACGCGAATCACCCAACTCAAGGAAACACGCGATTTCGCCTACATTCGTCAAGACATAGGGCAACTGCTGAATGAATCCCGTGACGGCCTATCCCGGGTGCGCAAGATCGTTCAGGACCTGAAGAATTTCTCGCATGTCAGCGGACATCAATGGGACTGGGCGGATCTGCATCAGGGCCTCGATTCGACGCTGAATATTGTCTGGAACGAGTTGAAATACAAGTGCCAGGTGGTCAAGGAGTTTGGTGACATTCCCAAGGTCTATTGCCTGATTTCCCAGCTAAACCAGGTGTTCATGAATCTTCTGGTCAACGCCGGCCATGCCATCGAAACCAAAGGCATCATCACCATTCGCACCATCCGCCTTGGTCGTGATGAAATCGCCATCGAGATTTCAGATACCGGCAAAGGCATTGCCCCGGAACATCTGACTCGAATTTTCGAGCCGTTCTTCACGACCAAGCCGGTTGGCAAAGGCACCGGGCTAGGTCTGTCACTTGCCTATGGCATCATCAACACCCACCACGGGCGCATCGATGTCAGTAGCCAACTTGGCATCGGCACCTCATTTCGCGTCATCATTCCCATCCAGCCATTGGCCGCAGAATCGGCCACCACTTTCCCGGAGACTTCGCAATGAGCGAAATGCCCGAACCCGCCACCCTGCTCTTCGTCGATGACGAGCCGGGCATTCTTTCTGCCCTGCGCCGCCTCTTCCGGCCGCATGGCTATCGCATTCTCGTCGCCGAAAGTGGTGCTGCCGGGCTGGCCCAGCTCGAACAGGAACCTGTCGATCTGATCATTTCCGACATGCGCATGCCTGAAATGGACGGCGCTGCCTTTCTCAAGAAGGTCTGCCAGCGCTGGCCATCGACCATGCGCATCCTGCTCACCGGCTACGCGGATGTCACCTCGACGGTCGCGGCCATCAATGAAGGTGAAATTTACCGTTACATCGCCAAACCCTGGGATGACCAGGAGATCATCAATACAGTCCGCGAAGCGCTGGACCGGCAGCGTCTGGAAGCTGAAAATCGCCGTCTCACAGCGCTGACTCAAGCCCAGAACGAAGAACTCAAAATTCTGAATACCGGCCTTGAGCGAAAGGTTGCCGAGCGAACTGCCGAGCTGCAGCAGGCGCTGACCTTTGTCGAGCAGACGCATGGCGAGCTGAAAAAATCTTTCCTGGCCACCGTTCAGGTCTTTGCCGGTCTGGTTGAATTGCGCAGCGGACCTGGCGGCAACCAGCTCGCCGGGCATGGTCGACGGGTCGCTGAACTGGCGAGAACAATAGCCCAACGCCTGGGCCTGAGCGATGGCGAAACACAAAACATCATGCTGGCCGGCCTGCTGCATGACATCGGCAAGCTTGGCCTGCCTGACGAATTGCTGACCAAACCATTCAATACCCTGCGTCCCGAGCAGCGGGCGCAAGTCATGAAACATCCACAGATTGGCCAGAATATCCTGATGGGCATTGCGCGATTCCGCGAGGCTGCCATTCTGGTGCGCCACCATCACGAGTATTTCGATGGCAGTGGCTATCCGGATCACCTTGCCGGCATCAGCATTCCGCAGGGGGCGCGCATCCTGGCAGTCGCCAATGACTACGATGCCTTGCAAATCGGCACGCTCGTCCAGCGTCCGCTGCATCAGGATGAGGCACTTGCCTTTCTGAACGACAACCGCGGCAAGCGTTACGACCCTGCTGCGGTCGACGCCATTTTCAGGCTGATTTCGGAAAGTCAGAAAAGCGTACCGGTCGAGCTGCCCTTGCGCACCATGCATTTAAAACCGGGGATGGTATTGAACCGCGACCTGATGCATCGCGATGGCTATCTGCTGCTGTCCACGGGCAGTACCTTGACCGCTGACATCATCGCCCAGTTGCTCCGGATGGAGCATGTGGAACAGCAGAGCCTGACGCTCTATATTCGCCAGGAGGAAAAATGAGCCGCGTCATGATCGTCGATGATGAGGAAGCCATCCTCAAAGCCTTGCAACGGGTTTTGCGCCTTGCCCCCTGTATCTGCGGGAACAAGACCTTCCCGCTGGAAGTGCACGCCTTCAGTTCGCCGCAAGCGGCACTCGATGCCGCCCGTCAAGACAGCTATGACCTGTTCATCAGCGACTACCGCATGCCGGTCATGGACGGTATCGAGTTTCTCAAGGCCGCCAAGTCCATGCAGCCGGATGCAGCTCGCCTGATTCTTTCCGGCTACGCCGATCTGAACGCACTGGTACGGGCCGTCAATGAAGTCGGCATCGACCGCTTCATCGGCAAACCGTGGAATGACTATGAATTGATGTCAGCCATCGGCCAGGCATTGGCCCACCGCGATTTGCTCATCGAAAATCGTCAGCTCGCCAACCTCGTTCGCATGGAAATGGGCGACACCACTCCCGAATCTATTGAGGCTGAACGGCTCGAATCCATCGAACCGGGCATCACCAATGTGAATTGGGGGCCGGATGGTTCAGTCATACTCGACCCCGAATTCCAGGCCAAGGACTAACGCCGGTATGGCTGAGCGCGAGAACAACAGCCTGACCTTCAAGCTGGTCTATTACGGGCCGGCGCAGAGCGGCAAGACGACCAATCTGCTGCGCCTGCACGACCTGCTCGCCCCCGAACTGAAGGGCGAGATCATGACCATGGAGACAAAGGACGATCGAACCCTGTTCTTCGATCTGCTGCCACTCGGCTTTCGTGCTCCCTCCGGCCTGTTGATCAAGTTCCGGCTGTTCACCGTACCCGGCCAGATCGCCCATGACGGCACCCGCAAAGCCGTACTCTCAAGGGCCGACGGGGTCGTATTCGTTGCCGATGCCGAGCGTACGCAGGAAACCAACAACGCCGAATCCTTCCAGAGCCTGACCGAAAACTGCGGACGCGTCGGACTCGATTTCGAAAACCTGCCGCTGGTGGTCCAGTTCAACAAATGCGATTTGCCAGGCGCGGTGCCGGAATCAGAAATTCGCGAACGCTGGTCCGCCGCACCCTGGCCACTGATCTTTTCGGTCGCCTTGACCGGGCAAGGGGTGGATGCCACGTTCGAGACACTGCTACGCAGCGTCTATCGCCTTCAAACTGAAGCACTGGAATTGTCCACGCAACATGCGCTGGACGAGAATGCCTTCGTCGCCGGCGCGTTGGGCCGGACATGAGCGATTTTTCGTTCGATCGAGAATGGTCACTCAACGAACTGCTTGATGACGCCATGCTCGCCCAGATCGGAGCGGCCCTCACCAAACAATTGGGCGGCGATGCCGCAATTCTCGGACCTGATGGCAAGGCACTGTGGGGGATTCCTGGCAACGCGACGCGACGCGAAGCACTGACTCTTGAGCTGGAACCACTGGGCTACATTACCAGTGCATCGTCAACGTTGGCTGCGCTGCAGGGTGCCGCAGGCCAGCTGGTCATCCTGTTGCGCGCCCAGCTCCGCTTCAAGATGGCGTCGACCTTGCACCTTGAAGCAGTGGCCGAGGATTTCGAGTCGCTCAAACGCGAACACGCCCGCCTGCTTGAGTCGGAAGCCCGCTACAAGGCACTCGCCGGCGAACTGGAAGCACGGGTCAAGTCGCAGGTAGCCCAGCTCGAAGAGCGGCAGCAAATGCTGTATGCCGCCGAAAAGCTGGCAGCGATCGGCCAACTGGCGGCCGGCATGGCACATGAAATCAACAACCCGCTGGGTTTCGTTCGCAGCAACCTTTCGACGTTCAGCGCCTATCTGCAGAAGTTCTCCAATCTCCGGTCGCGTTTCGCTGATGTTGAAGTCGCCTGGCGAGAACTGGATCTCGATTTTGTGCTGGAGGACAGCCTTGATCTCCTGGGTGACAGCGCGGTCGGTATCGACCGGATTGCCCGTATCGTCAGCGATCTGAAGAGCTTTTCGAATGTGGATCGCGCGACGGAGGAGTTTGCCAATCTCAACGACTCGCTCAAGCACGCCATCAGCATGGTCGAGCGCCAGCTCCCTGCCGACGTCACTCTTAAACTTGATCTCGGTAATCTGGATAGTTTTGTCTGCCTCCCCGGGCACCTGAACCAGTTGTTTTACAACCTCATACGTAATGCGATTCAAGCCATTCAGGACAGCGGACGGCCGGGTGAAGTCCGGATCAGCAGCCATCGGGCCGATCACGGTATTGATGTACAGATTGCCGACAACGGCGTCGGGATGAGCCCCGAACAGCGTGAACGCGCCTTCGAGCCCTTC
The DNA here is from genome assembly GCA_016709965.1 of Betaproteobacteria bacterium. Lineage (NCBI taxonomy): Bacteria > Pseudomonadati > Pseudomonadota > Betaproteobacteria > Rhodocyclales > Azonexaceae > Azonexus > Candidatus Azonexus amarohabitans. The sequence continues at coordinate 845,981 of JADJLT010000006.1, read as the reverse complement.
TTCACGACCCGCCCGGTGGGCGGTGGTGCCGGGCTGGGCCTGTCGACTGCGCGCAACGTCGTCGTGGCCCATAGTGGCCACATGGAACTCGAAAGCGAAGCCGGTCGCGGCACGACCATTCATCTATTCTTCCCGACCACGACATGACCGACTATTCATCGTTATTCACCGGCAAGACCAGCACGCCGCAGGCCCCCGCCAGCCATCTGACGCCACCGAAATACCGGCTGTTACTGGTCGACGACGAAATTGGCATCGTCAAGGCGCTCGCCCGGGTATTTCGTCAGGAAAATTACGAGGTCGTCACCGCACCCAGTGGGGACGAAGCCTTGCAGCGCCTCGCCGAAGGTGGTTTTCAACTAGTCATCAGTGATTTCATGATGCCCGGCATGAACGGTGCACAATTCCTGCGCGAGGTGAAGGCGCGCTGGCCGGAAACCATCCGCATCATGCTGACCGGCCAGGCCAATACCGATGCCGTGATGGGTGCCATCAACGATGGCGCGGTATACAAGTTCATCCTCAAACCGTGGAACGACGACGATTTGCGCGTCACCGTCGCACTGGCGCTGGAACAGTTTGACCTGATCGCGCGCAACCGTGCCCTGCGCACTGAAAACGAGAAAAAGACCCGGGAAATTTCGGCCCTTAGCCGGCTGGCGGTAACGAATCGAAGCCGACTGGGCATCATGCTGAACAAGAAAAACCTGTTGTCGGCACCGCAATTGCAGGAACTCTCGATGCTGCAGGAACGACGCAAGGAGCCACTGATCAGCCTGCTGCTGGAAAAAGACTGGGTGGCCGAACGCAATATTCGGGAGCTGCTCAAGACCGACATGCTGATCGAGGAAGTTCAGCTTCCCGAATTCCGCATCGACCCGGTCATGGCCGAGCTGATTCCGCACAGTTTCTGCATGCGCCAACTGGTCGTGCCACTCAAGCTGGAGGGCAAGCGCCTGATGCTGGCCATGGCCGATCCGCTGGATGAAGGCTTGATCGACGAAATTCGCTTTACCGCCGGTCTTGACCTCAAGATTGTCAGCGCCAATATCGATGCCATCCGCAAGAAAATCGACGAGCTATACGGTAGCGACAACACGCTGGATTTCAAGGAACTGGAAACGCTGGTCGGTGGCGCCGACCCCTACGAAGGGATAGAGATCGTCATTGAGGAAGACGATTCTGCGTCGCTGGAGGACCTGCTGCGCGGGACCGAAGCGCCCCCGGCCATTCGCATGGCGAATGCAATCATTCTGGAAGCCATCCGCCTGGGTGCCTCGGACATTCATATCCAGCCGCGGACGAAGAACGTCATCGTCCGTTACCGCATCGATGGCGTGCTGCTGGACAAGATTCACATTCCGCACCAGATGCATCAGTCGCTGGTTTCCCGATTGAAAATCATGTCGGAACTTGACATCTCGGAGCGTCGGCGTCCACAGGATGGACGAATTACCGTCAAGACACCGATGCGCATGGTCGACCTGCGAATTTCAACGCTGCCGACCATCAATGGCGAAAAGATCGTGATGCGGATTCTCGATCGCAACTCAGCCGTCCACACACTGGATCGTCTCGGCTTTTCGCCGGTCGACCTGCCGCACGTCACCGACATGGTGGCCAAACCTCAAGGCATCATCCTGGCGACTGGCCCGACCGGCAGTGGCAAGACGACCACTCTCTATTCGCTGCTCCAACACGATGCAACGCCGGACAAAAATTACGTCACGATTGAAGACCCAGTCGAGTACTACCTCGACATGGCTGGCCAGGTGCTGGTTCGGGAGAAAATTGGCCTGACCTTCCCGACCATTCTGCGCGCCCTGCTTCGACAGGATCCGGACGTTATTCTGCTCGGCGAGATTCGTGATTTTGAGACAGCCGAGGTCGCCTTTCACGCAGCGCTGACCGGTCATCTGGTCTACTCAACGCTGCACACCAACTCGGCCATCGCCACCATCGCCCGCCTGTTCGATCTTGGCCTGAAACCCTACGTTGTGGCGACAGCCCTTGAGGGCATCATCGCGCAAAGGCTGATACGCCAAATCTGTCCGCTCTGTCGTGTGCCTGCAACGCCGTCCGCAGACCTTGTCTCCCGCCTCGGTAGCACCTTCAATGGCATTGGAGAAACCTACCGCGGCAAGGGCTGCCCGAGTTGCCACAACACCGGGTACAAAGGCCGTCTCGCCATGTACGAGGTATTGTCGTTCGACGACGATTTGCGGGACCGCATCGGCAGCGGCGCCACCATGCTGGAAATTCGCCGTGCGGTTCGTGAAAAAGGATTGCGCAGCATGGCCAAACACGCCCTGGAACGCGTTAAGGATGGATCGACCACCCTGGAAGAAATCATGCGCGTGCTCGGCCCGCGCGCTGGAGAGGACTGAAATGGATGCTTTTGTCTGGAATGAAAGCTATGTGACCGGCGAAACCGTAGTCGATGATGAACACCGCGAACTCGTCCGCATCATCAACTGGATCATTGAACACCAGAGCCTTTCGGATGAAGGCACGGAAGTGGACGATGTGCTGGCCAAGCTGGTGAACTATGCTGTCAATCACTTCGCCCACGAAGAGAAATTGATGATTCAAAGTGGCTGCGACCCACATTTTGTGAAGGTGCATGTCAATGTTCATCAGGATTTTGCCAGGCAGGTTGGCAAAATGCGCGAGTTTCCGGCGAACCAGACGAATATTGAATATCTGCTGCGTTTCCTTAGCAGCTGGCTGGCACATCACATCCTGGGCATTGATCAATCGATGGCCCGGCAGATTCGCAAGATTCGCACAGGTGTGCCTGCCGCCGAGGCCTACGAGGAAGAACGCCAACGGGTTCAAGACCCGGGAACGGCAAGCCTGCTCGATGCGATGAATGCGCTCTTTCGCCTGATCGCTGCCCGCAACGAGACCTTGGAAAAGCTGAATACCAGCCTGGAAGCCCAAGTCGAAGCACGCACCATGGCGTTGTCAAAAACCAATGGGCAACTACTGGTCGAGCAGGAACGTCTGCGCGATGCCATGGAGCAGGTCGAAGTCACGCAAAAGAAACTGCTCGAATCAGAGCACCGGCGTTCTGAAGCCACGCGCCGCAATATGGAAAAACTGCTCGCCCAGATTATCGAAGGCGACCCCGTTCCCACCCTGGTTATTAACGCACGCCACCAGATCACACACTGGAACCGGGCATGCGCCCTGATCAGCGGCCAGAATGCTCAGGACATGGTCGGTACAAATAATCACTGGCAGGCCTTTTACCCGGAAGCCCGGCCACTGATGGCCGACCTGATTGTGGACGGTAGCCCCGAGGCTGAATTTGAACGCTATTACAGCGGCCTGTACCGCCGGTCGAAAATCATTGATGACGCCTTCGAGGGTGAAGCTTACTTTCCGCACGTTGGCCAGGGACGCTGGCTGTTATTCACAGCCGCGCCGCTCCATGACGAAGCCGGGAAACTGATCGGTGCCATAGAAACCGTTCAGGACGTGACAGACCGCCATCTTGCAGAAGAGCTGTTGCTCCAGAACCAGAACCAGCTCGAACAACTGGTCAGCAAGCGCACCTCCCAGCTGGCCGAAGCCAACGCCACTCTGGAAAGCGACCGCTGGGAACTCGAGCAACTGCTGTCGAAAGTCGAAGAAGCCCAGCAGCAACTGTTGCAATCGGAGAAGATGGCCGCCATCGGCCAGTTGGCCGCGGGGGTAGCCCACGAAATCAACAACCCCGTTGGTTTCGTTAATTCAAATCTCGGGACGCTGAAGACCTACGTCAGTCGTCTGATGATGCTACTGAACGCCTACGAAGCAGTCGACGCCGGCGGCGACCGCAGCCAGCTGGAACAGGCTCGAAAGGCAGCTGATCTCGAGTTTCTGCGTGAAGACCTGCCGTCCTTGCTGGCCGAATCGCAGGAAGGCCTCGGGCGTGTCACCAAGATCGTCCACGATCTGAAGGATTTTTCCCGGGTGGACCAGGCCGAAACCCAGCGTGCGGACCTCAACGCCGCGCTGGAAAGCACATTGAACGTCGTGTGGAATGAGCTCAAGTACAAGGCCGACGTGGTCCGTGAACTGGGCGACATTCCCGAGGTAGTGTGCGTGCCGGCACAAATCAACCAGGTATTCATGAACCTGCTGGTCAACGCTGCGCAGGCGATCGACCAGCATGGGCGCATTACCGTCCGCTCGGGGCGGGAAAACGGACATGTCTGGTTCGAGATCGCCGACACCGGCCGAGGGATGCCGCCGGAAGTCCGCAACCGGGTCTTCGAGCCGTTCTACACCACCAAGCCGGTCGGCCAGGGAACCGGGCTGGGGCTGTCGATTTCCTACGACATCATTGTCAAGAAGCACGGCGGTCGCTTTGATCTCAGCAGCACACCGGGGCAAGGCACCACCTTCAAGCTCTGGTTGCCGATCAACCCGGGCAGCAACGCCTGACAGGCATTTGCGCACATAGCGGGTCGAGTGGTTCAGGGCAGCAACACCGATCATCGAGCATGCGGCGAAACAGTGGTGCGCCCATGCTTCCTGCCGCATTTCAATTTTCAGCCTATTTTGCCGTTGACCGCGGCAATCGCCACCAGATGGCCGCGCACCCTGTTGTCGCCCCCATCGACTACGCATAAGTAGACGCACCCTACGCAATCTAACGTATTTCTCCTGAACAACCCCGGTCGTAATCTGGCATTGCACTGCAACAACGCAGTTTGAACAGATCAATCAACGTCCGAGGAGCTTCCATGAGCAATCGTCGTCACTTCATCAAGGCCACTGTCCTGGCCGCTGCACTGTCTTCCTTCGGCATGGCCGTCCATGCCGCCGACACCATCAAGGTCGGCGTCCTGCACTCCCTGTCCGGCACCATGGCCATTTCCGAGACGGCGCTCAAGGAAACCGTGCTGATGACCATCGACGAAATCAACAAGGCTGGCGGCGTGATGGGCAAGAAGCTCGAGCCGGTCGTCGTCGATCCGGCTTCCAACTGGCCGCTGTTCGCCGAAAAGGCCCGCCAGCTGCTGACCAAGGACAAGGTTGCCGTGACCTTCGGTTGCTGGACGTCGGTTTCCCGCAAGTCCGTGCTGCCGGTTTACAAGGAATTGAATGGCCTGCTCTTCTACCCGGTGCAGTACGAAGGTGAAGAACTCGAGAAGAACGTGTTCTACACCGGTGCCGCCCCCAACCAGCAAGCCATCCCGGCCGTCGAATACCTGATGTCCAAGGACGGCGGCGAAGCCAAGCGCTTCGTGCTGCTCGGCACCGACTACGTCTATCCGCGCACGACCAACAAGATCCTGCGCGCCTTCCTGAAGTCCAAGGGTGTTGCCGAAGCCGACATCATGGAAGAGTACACCCCATTCGGTCATAGCGATTACCAGACCATCATCGCCAAGATCAAGAAATTCGCCTCCGAAGGCAAGAAGACCGCCGTGGTGTCCACCATCAATGGCGACTCCAACGTGCCGTTCTACAAGGAACTCGGCAATGCCGGCCTGAAGGCCACCGACGTCCCGGTCGTTGCCTTCTCGGTCGGCGAAGAAGAGTTGCGTGGTGTCGATACCAAGCCGCTGCTTGGCCACCTGGCAGCCTGGAACTACTTCGAGTCGCTGAAGAACCCGGAGAACGCCAAGTTCATCAAGATGTACAAGGACTGGGCGGTCAAGAACAAGCTGCCGAATGCCAAGACAGTCGTCACCAACGACCCGATGGAAGCCACCTACGTCGGTATCCACATGTGGGCGCAGGCCGTCGAGAAGGCCAAGTCGACCGATACCGACAAGGTGATCGCCGCCATGGCCGGTCAGACCTTCAAGGCACCGGATGGCTTCGTGATCAAGATGGACGAAAAGAACCACCACCTGCACAAGCCGGTGTTCATCGGCGAAATCAAGGCCGATGGCCAGTTCAATGTCGTCTGGAAGACGCCCGGCCCGATCAAGGCCCAGCCGTGGAGCCCGTACATCACCGGCAACGACAAGAAGAAGGACGAGCCGGAGATGAAGTAATCCGCCGGACCTGTCAGTCGCAAACACGGGGGCTTCGGCCCCCGTTTTTCTAACGCTTTACAAGGACAACACCATGAACCGCGAAGAAGTCACCGATCTGATCGTTACCCAAAAAGTGAAGAAAAAACTGACCTGGGCCAAGCTGGCCGAACTCATCGGCCATAGCAAGGAATGGAGTACCGCCGCCCTGCTCGGCCAGATGACACTGACCGAAGCCCAGGCCAAGGCCGTCGGCGCCGCCCTCGACCTGCCGGAAGAAGCGATCACCCAGCTTCAGGTCGCACCCTACAAGGGCTCGCTGCCCACCGCTGTGCCCACCGACCCGCTGATCTACCGTTTCTACGAGCTGATCAACGTCTATGGCACCACCTTCAAGTCCCTGATCCACGAAGAGTTCGGCGACGGCATCATGAGCGCCATCGATTTCAACATGGACCTGACCCGCGAGCCGGACCCCAAAGGTGATCGCGTCAGGATCGTCATGAGCGGCAAATTCCTGCCCTACAAGACTTACTGATCGCCATAAAAACTTTCAAATTTGGCCCGATTTTCCGGTTGACCGTGGGAATCGGGCCTTTGCTTTGCGGATGGCTCTTGCGCCCCCATGGCGAACCACGAGCACGATCGCGTTGGCTACCAACAACCCGTATCTTTCGCCGATCCGATTACTCACCCCCCAGCGTGGTGCGTGTTTTTGCGTCTTGCCCCGAATGAATGCACTTTTTATGAAAAATTGCGGTAAAAACGGCGCAAACCCATAGGACCAAGTCTTGCTTCATTTAGTGATTGCTTAAAATTCTTGGTGCAGCGAATGGGGTCTTACAAAGGTATCGAGGTCGAAGACGGACTACTCAATTTGTTGCCGCACATGCAACTCGTCGAGGAATATCGTGAGTCCTTGCAAAACCTTCAGGCCGTCTGGGACAACCTGAACCTGCTGGGGCATCTCTCGGCAACGACCACCGACATGGGTAGCACCCGGGCAGCCTTCTCGGCATTGACCAGCAGCCTGCTCAACAACCTGGCCAACCGGACGCTGGCCCGACGCGTTCAGGACATCTCGGCCAAAGCGCAGGTCACCATCGACATCCTTGTACGCAATCTGTTTGAACGGACCGCCGACATCGGATTTCTCGCCACCGACGAACGCATCCGGAAATTTGCCATGCAAGGCGAGTCAGCCGAGTACGGCGCAGCCACCGCGCTGAACGGCAGATTCAAGGCGTACATCGAGAAATATTCAGTCTATTTCGATGTCGTCCTTCTCTCACCGCAGGGCGACATCCTTGAGCGCACGCTGCCGGTTGAAGGCATTCAGCAGTGCACCGACCGCTTTGTTCATGAAGCCTTGACGACATCGGCCCCTTACGTCGAGTCCTACGACCAAAGCTCCCTTTTCACACACCGCTCGCCGACGCTGATCTATTCGTATCGGGTCAATGACACGAGCGGACGGGCTGTCGCCGTCCTTTGCCTGTGCTTCGATCTGCCGGACGAAATGCAGCGGATTTTCAACGGTCTTGAGCGTGGCGACGACTGGAGCATGATCGCCCTGCTCGACGACAAAAATACGGTCATCGCCTGCAGCGAACCCTACCTGATCCCCCTGGGCGCACGCCTGAATGCGGCCTATGCCGATGGCGCCCTGATGCGCTTTGCCGGACGTAATTTCCTCATCAGCCGGCGCACCACGCATGGCTATCAGGGTTACATGGGGCCGGGCTGGAGCGCCCTTGTCCTGGTGCCGATCGAGTATGCCTTTGGTGGCAGCGCGGCGCAAAATCACGCCCTGGATAACCTCGATCCATCGCTGTACATGGCCATCCTGAACAGCGACAGCATCTTCTCGCCGGCCCTCAAATCAATTCCGCGGCAGGCAGAATCGATCCAGCGCGAGCTTGAACGCTCGGTGTGGAACGGCAATATCCGTCAGAGCTCGGCCAATAAAGCCAACAGCAACCCGTCATTTTCAAAAATTCTGCTGTCTGAAATCAGCGCTACCGGGCTGCGCATGAAAGACGTATTTGCGCAGTCCATCGGCAGGCTCCAGCAGACGGTCATCGCCTCGACCCTCGACGATTGCCGTTTTCTCGCCCAGTTGGCCATCGACATCATGGACCGCAATCTCTATGAGCGTGCCAACGATTGCCGCTGGTGGGCGCTTGACCCGCTCTTTGGTCAGGCATTGGCCAAGGCGGATGGGGCTGATCGCTGCGAAGCCGTTTCCCGGCGCCTGTGCGAAATAAACGATCTCTACACGGTCTACGAAAATCTTCTGGTTTTCGACAACGAGCAATGCGTTGTCGGCGTCTCGCGGACACAATACGAAGGCTTGGTCGGCACAAACCTGAATGCCGAATGGGCGCGCAACACCCTGATGCTGACCACGCCGGACCGCTATGTCGTTTCGGACTTTTCCCCAACCGCGCTTTACGGCGGGCGGCCAAGCTATATCTACGGCGCCGCACTGCTTGACGGCCCCGGCAAGGTGGTTGGCGGCATCGGTATCGTCTTTGACAGCAAGGCGCAATTCGCAACCATGCTGCAAGACGCCCTGCCGCCCGAGTTGCCGGAAGCATTCGGACTCTTCATCGATGCGCAGTGCCTCGTCATCGCATCAACCGACGAGCGCTTCCCGGTCGGCGCCAGGTTTGAACTCCCGGCCGATCTACTGACCGCGGCCAAGCAGCCGCATGGCGAGTCGCGCCTCATCGTGCTGGGCAATCAGATACTTGCCGTCGGCGCCCGCCAGTCGTCCGGCTACCGAGAATACAAAGGAAGTACCGATCCCTATCGCAACGATGTCATTGCCCTCGTCATCGTGCCCATGGGTGAAGTCTCCGCAGTCGAATCACCGGTCATGCGTTTTGAAAAATCGCCCGGCAAGGCAATGGCCGCCGATTTTCAGAGAGGTGCCAACCAGCACGTGAACGGCATCGAGATCGCCACCTTCCATGTCGGCGATCACTGGCTCGGGCTGCATGTCGGCGATATCGTCGAGGCGATTGAACTGAAGGGCGCCGTGCGGATTCCCAATGCGCCGTCACAGATCCACGGCAGCATGATTTACCAGTCGGCGGCCATCCCGCTTTACAACTTGCGCACGGCGCTGGGGATCAAGGGTGCGGATTGCCCGGTCGAGATGCAAGTCATCGTCATCAAAAGCGACACCGGCAAGCGCTTTGGCCTGCTCGTAGACAGCCTAGGGGATATTCCGGAAGTTGCGCTCGAATCGATCGAGCCCGCAGGCAATATCTTTGTCGGGGTAACGCCGCTACTTGCCTCAATCGTCAAATCGGCCTCCGGCAAAGGAAAAATGCTGACCCTGCTTTCCGTCGCCAGCATCGCCAGCCTGCTCGACAAATTCTAGGCGCCGGCATGGCGTAAGACAGATGCTTCAGGCTTGTCATGGGCAGAACGCCCCTGCCCGGCAAGCCTGACGATGCGCCGGAAAAAATTTCAAATTTGGCTAAATTTTCCGGTTGACCGTGGAAATGCCCAGCGCTCCCGCGGCTGCCTGGCACGCACACGCTCCTATATCCCGAGACGCATAATTTGCCACCCCCTGAACCATGATTTAGCCTCGACATCAGCGTCTGGGCAATGAGCGTACGCCTGACACCGATTCCTGAAGCCATAAGCTTGCCAAAACCAAAGTGCCGACACATATTCTTGCCAGATGCTTATCAATGACAGATAACCACTAAATCAGCTGTCATCAGGCATGGATCGGCCACAAGCTGCCGGTCGACATGCGATATGATTGGCGAATTTATTTCCAAAATAAAGGCATGGTTGCCATGTCTCACTCTCGATTGACTGCCCTGAAATTTCTCTCTTTCCTTAGCTTGATATTGGCAAGTTCCATTGCGAATGCTGGGCTATTCGGATTTGGTGGTAGCACGATGAGTTGGAAAGAGGAAGTGTTGTTGCATGATGGTCAGGTCATTGTCTCTGAGAGGTTCTATAACCTCGGTGGCTATCCAACTCTCGAAAGCACTGAACGTGAGGTACAGGACGAAACCGTCACATTTATTCTGCCCAGCACTGGCCAAAAAATTATCTGGAAAACGAATTTTAGTGATCTCGTATCTGAACCGAATAGTCTGAACCTAATTCTTTTTGATGTGGTGAAAGGTGTGCCTTTTATCGCCACTTACCCCGCTGGCTGTATTGCCTACAACAAATGGATGCGCCCCAATCCTCCGCAAATACTCTTCAAGTACGAGAATAATCAGTGGAAACGCATTGCCTTGGCGGAATTCCCAATTGCGCTGAAAAAATCCAACGTCATTATCGGTAGACCTGCGAGTAGGTCGCTGAAACCCTTCTACAGCGTGGCACAGGTTAAAGAACAGAACCGTTATGTGGGGCAGAAATATGACGTTATTTTGCGGGAAGAAATTCAAAACACCTATCCCGGTTGCCCAGTATTGCATCGGATTGATGGAGGATGGGCGTCACCAGAAGGTGCAAAATCTCCCATTCCCATCTCACCGAGGGCATCCCCGCAGTAGTTAAGACCACGAAATCTTCAATCAGGCGAACGTCGCCTTTGGGCACCGAGTTGCCGTTCGACTCGCCCGGTCTACTTAATGATTTAGCTTGGCCAACCCCGATGAGTTCCGGCGGGCAACACTGCACGATTCCGCATTAAAAAAGCCGAAGGTGCGTTCGCGGTCTCGTTTTTCTCAATTGCCTGGAACCATATCCGTGCCCTGCTCAATTGGGAGCATGTGCTTGCCGGACCGGCTCCCGCGACATCCCGCCCCGCTGCCCGTAAATGGCGGCGTGCCGGGCATTGGGCGCCTACGCAATTCATCGTATTCCTGATCCACGGTCCGCCCCGTAACCTGTCGCTGCACTGCACCAATTGCGGACGGATACTTCATGAAAAAAACTTTGATTGCTTTATTGATCTGCCTCGGCAGCCTGTCGGCGCAGGCGGCGCTGGACCCGGGGCGGGTTCGCCAACTGGCGGCTGAGGACTCCAGCGACAAGGTGACTGCCATCCAGCAGATCACCCAGAATGCCGACCCGGACGCCGTCCGCGTGCTGACGGCCATGTCTGAGGACAGCCTGTTTCTCGCCGGCGACAAGGTGGTGATCATCGCCGACGACAAGGCATTCGATGCAGCCACCGGGCAAGCGATCAAGATGCCGGCCAATCCGGAGAGCATCACGGTTAACAACCGCATTCGCGGCGAATTGGCCAGCGCGCTGGCCGCCCTCAAGCTGTTCGATGCTGACCGCGAAGTGCGACTGGCCTCAGCCGGCGAATTGCAAAGCAAGGTCAGCCCGAGCATGGCGCCGCTACTCAAGCTGGCGCTGGAGAAGGAAACCGATGGCGAGATCAAGTCACTGCTGACCCTGGCCTACGCCCAGGCCAATCTCGGCAATGCCGACCCGGCTGCCCGGCTGGCTGCGGTCAAGGCGCTGGCCGAAACGTCGTCGCCGACCATCAAAAGTGTTCTGCTGCCGCTGACCGACAAGGCGAATGAAGCAGATGACAAGGTCCGCTACGAGGCGATTGCGGCGGTCAAGGCCATCGACAGCCGACTGGCCATTGCCGAAAACGTCGGCCGCGCCTTCTCTGGCCTGTCGCTCGGCAGCATCCTGCTGCTCGGCGCGCTTGGTCTGGCCATCACCTACGGCGTCATGGGCATCATCAACATGGCCCACGGCGAATTGCTGATGGTTGGCGCCTACGCCACCTACGGCATGCAGACGCTGTTCCGGGCCTTCATGCCCGACTACATCGACTGGTATCTGCCAGCTGCCATCCCGGTCGCGTTCTTTACCGCCGCCATGGTCGGCGTGATCATGGAACGCACGGTGATCCGCTGGCTCTACGGTCGCACACTGGAGACTCTGCTTGCCACCTGGGGTATTTCGCTGGTCCTGATTCAGACCGCCCGCGTGTTGTTCGGCGCCCAGAACGTCGAGGTGTCCAACCCGACCTGGATGTCCGGCGGCATCGAAGTCATGCCCAACCTGATGTTGCCGTGGAACCGCATCATCATCATCGGCTTCGCCATGTTCGTGCTCTTCCTGGTCTGGGTGCTGATGAACAAGACGCGTCTGGGCATGTTCGTCCGCGCCGTGACGCAGAACCGCCCGATGGCCGGCTGCGTCGGCGTACCGACCTCGCGCATCGACACCATGGCTTTCGCCCTCGGTGCCGGCATCGCTGGTCTTGGCGGCGTGGCGCTGTCGCAGATTTCCAACGTCGGGCCGGACATGGGCCAGGGCTACATCGTTGATTCATTCATGGTGGTTGTCGTCGGCGGCGTCGGGCAGCTTGCCGGCGCGGTCTGGGCGGCACTTGGCCTGGGCATTTTCAGCAAGCTGCTCGAAGGCTGGGCCGGGGCGGTCATCGCCAAGATCAGCATCCTCGTCTGCATCATCATCTTCATCCAGAAACGTCCGCAGGGCATCTTTGCTCTCAAGGGCCGTTTCGTCGAGTAAGGCTGAACCGACATGCGCAAACCTCTTACCCTTCGAATTTTGTCCTCGCTGGACAAGAAAAGCTGGCTGGCGCTGGGCATCTTCCTTGCCCTCGCACTGGTCGTTGTTCCGGTGCTCCACCTCAACTTTCCCGAAAGCAGCGCCCTGCACGTCTCCACATACGCCATCACGCTGATCGGCAAGATCATGTGTTACGCGCTGGTTGCCGTCGCCATGGACCTGATCTGGGGCTACGGCGGCATCCTGTCGCTCGGCCACGGACTGTTTTTCGCGCTTGGCGGCTACGCCTTCGGCATGTATCTGATGCGCGAGATCGGCCGCGATGGCAGCTATGGCTCCGACCTGCCCGACTTCATGGTCTTCCTCGACTGGAAGGAACTGCCGTGGTTCTGGGTCGGCAGCGACCACTTCGGCTGGGCGGCCTTCCTGGTCATGGCGGTGCCGGCGCTGGTTGCCTTCGTCTTCGGCTACTTCGCTTTCCGCTCACGCATCAAGGGCGTCTATTTTTCGATCATCACCCAGGCGCTGACTTACGCCGCGATGCTGCTTTTTTTCCGCAACGAAACCGGCTTTGGCGGCAACAACGGCTTCACCGATTTCAAGCGCGTGCTGGGCTACGACGTCACGTCGGATAGCACCCGGCTGGTGTTGTTCGGCCTGACCGCGATTGCGCTGGCTTTGACCATCATCTTTGCAGCCTGGCTGGTCAAATCCAAGTTTGGCCGCGTGCTGACGGCGATTCGCGACGCAGAAAACCGCGTCATGTTCATCGGCTACAATCCGCTCTGGTACAAGCTGACCATCTGGGTGATCTCCGCCGTCATCTGCGGGATAGCCGGCGCCTTGTACGTCCCGCAGGTTGGCATCATCAACCCGTCCGAAATGTCACCCGGCAACTCCATCGAAATCGCCATCTGGGTTGCCGTCGGCGGGCGCGGCACGCTGATTGGGCCGATCATTGGCGCCTTCGTGGTCAATCTGGCCAAGAGCTGGTTCACCGTCAGCTTCCCCGAATACTGGCTGTTCTTCCTCGGCCTGCTCTTCATCGTCGTGACGCTGATGCTGCCGCAAGGCCTGGTCGGCCTGTGGAAGAAACTGATGGAACAACGTGCAAGCCGGAAAGGAGCCGAGGCATGAACACAGTCGATCTATTTGAGGACGAACGCCCGGAAGGCAGCGACGGCATTGACCAGATGGGCCACTTCGTCACCGGCGAGCTCGACTTATCGCACGGCGTCGCCCTCTACCTCGAAGACATCACGGTCAGCTTCGACGGCTTCAAGGCACTCAACAACCTGAACCTGGCAATCAACGCTGGCGAGTTGCGCTGCATCATCGGCCCGAACGGCGCCGGCAAGACAACGATGATGGACGTCATCACCGGCAAGACCCGGCCCGATTCCGGCAAGGCCTTCTTCGGCCAGACCATCGACCTGACCCGCCTGACCGAACCGGAAATCGCCCACGTCGGCATCGGCCGCAAGTTTCAGAAGCCGACCATCTTCGAGCAGCACACGGTGTTCGAAAACCTCGAACTGGCCATGAAGACCGACAAGCGCGTCTGGAAAAGCCTGATGGCCTGGCTGGCCGGCGACGAGCGGGACCGCATTGCAGAAACCCTGCGCATGATCCGCCTCGACAAGGAAGCCGACCGGCAGGCCGGGCTGCTCTCGCACGGACAGAAACAATGGCTGGAAATCGGCATGCTGCTGATGCAGGAACCGAAGCTTTTGCTGCTGGACGAGCCGGTGGCTGGCATGACCGACGACGAAACGATGCGGACGGCTGACCTTTTCGTTTCGCTGGCCGGCAAGCATTCACTGGTCGTGGTTGAGCATGACATGGCGTTTGTTGAGAAGCTGGGTGGTCTCGTCACCGTGCTGCACGAGGGATCGGTGCTGGCGGAGGGGGATCTGGCGACGGTGCAGAATGATCAACGGGTGATTGAGGTTTATCTTGGGCGCTGAGTGGGTGAACTTTCCCTTTCCCTTTCCCGTTCTCGAGCTTGGGTTTCCGCCCTGTTGGCGGGCGTACTTTCTTTTGCTTCGCCAAAAGAAAGTAGCCAAAGAAAAGGCGACCCCCGGGTCGGCGCCGGCTGCGCCGGTCCCTTGCGCTACTCGGAACGCCGGGCGGCTGGCTAAACTCGCCTGCGGCTCAGACAACGCCAGCCGACTGCCCCCGGCATTCCTGCGTTGCTCAGCGCCTTCCACGGGGACCCGAAAGGCGTCCGGGTTCAACCGTGTTGCCGAAAAAATCGATTCCTACGGTCAACCCGAAAAAAAGCCCAAAAATGAAATCTGCCGGTCGGGCGCGGACGCCTTACCGGGCCCCTTGGAAGGTGCCGAGCAACGCAGGGGCTGGCGGAAAAGGGGTGAGGACTGTCTGAGGGCGCAGCCCGAGTTCCGCAGCCCCCGCCAGTCCCGAGTAGCGCAGGGAACCGGCGCAGCCGGCACCGACCCAGGGTCGCCTTCTTTTTGCTTACTTTTTCTTGGCGAAGCAAGAAAAAGTAAGACGCCCCGCAAGGGCGGAATCCCAACGCAAAACAAGCCCCCCTGCAAGGAGCAGCGAGTATGCTAAAAGTCGACACCCTCAATCAAGCCTACGGCGGCAGCCACATCCTCCGTGGCCTCAGCTTCGAGGTCAAAACCGGCGAAGTCACCACCCTGCTCGGCCGCAACGGCGTCGGTAAAACGACGCTGCTCAAATCCCTGATGGGCCTGGTCAAAACAAAGTCGGGCAGCATCACTTTTGACGGCAAGGACATCACCCACTTGCCGCCGCACGAACGTGTCAGGGCCGGCATCGGCTTCGTACCGCAAGGCCGCGAGATATTCCCGCGCCTCACCGTCGAGGAAAACCTGCTGATGGGCCTGGCCACCAAGCCCGGCAGCACGCCGATTCCGCAGCGCATTTTCGATATGTTCCCGGTCCTGAAGCAGATGATGCACCGCCGTGGCGGCGACCTCTCCGGTGGCCAGCAACAGCAACTGGCCATCGGCCGGGCGCTGGCCATGGGACCGAAGCTGCTGATCCTCGACGAACCCACCGAAGGCATCCAGCCGTCTATCATCAAGGACATCGAACGCGCCATCCGCATGCTGGCCGAAACCGGCGAAATGGCGATTTTGCTCGTCGAGCAGTACTACGACTTCGCCGAATCGCTGGCCGATCAGTACCTGCTGATGGAACGCGGAGAGTTCATCATGCGCGGTCGCGGTGAAACCATGCCGCAGGACGGAGTTCGGGAAGCGCTGGCGGTTTGAGCGGCAGGCATCATTTCTGAAACAGACTGGCTCAGCCAAGCGCTAGAAGCGCCGAAGCGCAGCGCCACACTCAGCCTCGCGCCAGTCGTATCCTGGCCAGTTCGGCAACCTGCGCTTCCAGATTCCTATCCTTGGCAAGAAGCCGGGCAAAATCACTGCCCGTCATCACCAGTAGTTCACAAAAACCCATCGCCGTCACGTCCGCGGTCCGGGGCACCTGACTCAACAAGGCCAATTCACCGAAAAAATCCCCGGAGCCCAGTCGTTGGACCTGGCCGGGGAGCGCCACTTCCAGCGCACCGGAAGCGATGAAGAACATTTCCTGCCCGCGATCACCCTTGTTGATGATCTTTTCACCCGGCAACACGAAACGCGGCTTCAATGTTGCGGCAATCGACTCCAGCAATGACGGCGCCAGGGTTTGAAAGAGCGGCACTCGAATCAGCATGGCTTGAGGACTTAGCCGAAGGTCCAGCGGCGGACGTCGATTGGCGCTTCGCCAGCGCCCGCCAAGATCACCGAGCAGCTCGCGCAGAACCTCCTTGCTGACCACGGCTTCATTGAACAAACGCAGGTATTCAGCGTGCTCTATGCGCAATGCCGCGCGCTCCAGATAACAGATCTGCATTTTCTCGGCAAATTCGCCATATTGCAGACGCAAGGCGGCAAGCGCGTCTTCGATTGCCAGGAGGCGTTGCTGCAGCACGGCGATCAATGACTCGGCCGCTTGCGAACCGAGCATTTCGGGAATACGGTCCTCGGCAAAACCCAGCAGGCCATGCATCGTCGCCCGCCCGACCAACAAGGTTTCAAGTCGATCAGCCAGACCGCTCGCCAGCCAGCCCTGCCAGCCGAGCCTGCGCTGAACTTCAACCGATGCGCGGAAAAGCAGCGGAAACGCCAACTCGCGCTTGGCTGCGAGCTCATAGCCGCTTTGCCCCTCGGATCTGGCACCGTCTTCCAGGTGATAAGCATGGGCCACCAGATTACGAACAATCCGGCCTGATACGATGCGTTCCCGATAATGCTGCAAATGCAACGCCTGCTCACGCCGGGCTGCTGCCACCAATGCAGCCTGCAAACATTCATCCTCAGACAGGTGATTGTCCGATTCGAACAAGACCTCCGATTCCGCCAGGCGTTGGGTATAGCGTTCACCCAGGCTTTGCTGTGCAGCCGAATCGATACGGTATTGCTTGCCAGCCGCCGAGAGTCGCTGCTTGACCGTGCCTAAACCATGTGCAATCGCCCGGCTGCGCAGGAATCGATCAACCGGCGGCAATCGGTCGATTCCAAGGCGACGAATCAATGGCCGAAGCGTGAGTCCGTTCACAAACAGCGTGAAAAGCACGAAGGCTGTAACCAGCGTCGATACCAGTCGCTTGACCTCCGGCGGCACGGCCGGATGTTCGAGGACCGCGAGGGCCAGGGCCAGTGAAACAGCACCTCGCAAACCACCCCACAAGATCACCAGGCGCAGCCCCAATTCCACCTTTTGCGCCATGCCCAGCGCGCTCATCAGCGGCATGAAGCCAAAGACCACAAGACCCCGGGCGACCAGTGCGCTCAGCACCAGCCCGCCGAGCATGACGAGGTCCGGCATTCTGGCTTCGGAGAGCATGTCAGGAATACGCAGGGCGGCCAGCAGAAAAAGCAGCGAGCTGGCCCAATAGCCCAGTTGTTTCCATATCCGCGCGAGAAACGACCATGTTTCTGGCGATACGCGGGTACGCCCGTCATAGGAAAAGACCAGTGCCGCGCATACCACCGCCACCACGCCCGAGACACGAAAGACCAGTTCGCCGATCACGAAGGCAAGGTAGGCAACCGTTACCGTGACGGTCACTTCCGCCATTCGCTGGCCTGGCAGCAAGGTCAGCAAGTGGGTCGACAACGCCGCAAGCACCAGTCCGACGAGCATGCCGCCCGAAAATCCGCGTAAAAATGATTCGGCCGCATTGGGCCAATCGCCGGTACCTTGCGTCAGCATTGCCATCAGTACCGAGAATAATGCGATGGCGGCCGCATCATTGAACAGGCTCTCCCCCTCTACCAGCAGGGTCAAGCGATGGGGAACGCTAAGGTTCTTGAACAGTGCGACGACCGCCACCGGGTCGGTCGTCGACACGATGGCTGCCAGCAGAAGGCAGGCCACCAGATCGTAGTCCGACATGGCCGCCAGTGAAAACCCGACGACCACGGTGCAGGCCAGTACCGCCGCCACGGCGAGAAGCAGGATCGGCCCGATATCCGCCAACAAGCGCCGAACATCAATGTCGATCGCCGTCTCGAATAGCAGAATGGGGAGAAACAGGTAGAGAAAAGCATCGCTGGAAATTGTCAGCGATGCGTTCAGCGCCAGGTGTTCGCCTTTCATGGCAAAGCCAAGCGCCGTGCCGACGATCACCAACACGATGGACAACGGCAAGCCGACGCGACGCGCTATCGGCTCGGTGCCCGCAACCAGCGCCAGCAGCAAGGCGAAGCCGAGTACGGAAACCGGTAGCGAAGCCATTTCACTTCTCCGCCATCAATATCAGATTTCCGTATTCACCTCGCTCCAGTCTACGGTGATACAGATTCACTAGTGGGTCCAGCGGATAACGACTGGCCAACACCGAAAACAATGCCCTTGCCAGATCATCCTCCCCCGGAACCGACAACTGATCGTAGGCCATCAGATACTCCGTCCGCGACGCATAGCGTTTCTCGCGCTCGGCAACCAGCGGTTCGAACACCTCGATCGCCTCCGTCTTGCCTTTCAACATCAGGTGCCCTATCGGTCGGACCAGCGCATCCGGACAACCGGACAGCGTGGCTGCAGAGATGCAGATGTTGGTACCGATCTGCTTGTTGGCGCTTTCCAGACGCGAGGCGGTATTGACCGGATCGCCCAGCGCCCGGTAGTCGAACATGCTTGATCCACCAAAATTCCCGACAATCACCTGACCGGAGTGAATACCGATACGCGTGACACCAAAATCGACCCCTTCGGCATTCAGTTTTCCGGCATAGCCAGTGGCAAATTCATCCATCGCGAGCGCGCAGGCGAGCGCTCGCGAGCGATGATCCGGTTGCTCAACCGGGGCAGAAAACATGATCACCACAGCATCGCCAACAATCCGGTCCAGCGTCCCTTCGTAATGAAAGGCGATGGCCACCATCTCGTCGAGATAGGTATTCAGCAAGGACACCGCATCCGCTGGGTCAATGCTTTCCATCAGTCTCGTAAAATTCGCCAGATCGGTGAATACGAAACTGCATTCCTGACGCTTTCCGCCCAGGCCCAAGGCCTCCGGGTGATGGACCAGATACTCGACCCGATTTGGCGATACATAGCGGGAAAACACCGCCTTGATCCACCGCTGCTCGCGCTCGCTGATGAAATGATGGATCAGGCTACCGAGCACGAATGCCAACGCAAAAATCAACGAAGGCGTGACGGTGTTGATCAACAGCGCATGTTCGCGGAATGCGTACCAGCCGCCGGCCAATGCCATCGATAGAAAGGCAATGGTGGCGATTGCTGCAGCCATGGCTCGGGCACGAATGGCCAGGAAAGAAATGGCGACCCCACCAATAATGATGGCAACGACTTCGGCGCCCTTCGCCCAGTCCGGGCGCGCGAGAGTTTGTCCGGAAAGAATCTGTTCAACGGCCTGGGCATGGGCCTCCACCCCGGGCATCGCTCCGCCGAGCGGACTGAAACGGAGATCCATCAAGCCCTGGGCGGAACTACCCACAAACACAATACTGCCGGCCAGCAAGCTATCCGGCACCTCGCCGGCAAGAAGTTTCCACGCCGGTAAATATCGATTGGCGACTGGTCGCGAATAATGCACCCAGACTTCGCCCTGTGCGGTCGTCGGAATACTGAAGCTGCCGATGCGAATCTCCGACATGCCATGCCCGTACTGAGCCGCCTTGAGAAAATAGTTCTGCTCACCTTGTGCGACGCGTAGAACTTCGGCCGCGATACTGGGCACCGGCTGGCTGCTCAGGCTCAACACCAGTGGCACACGACGGACAATGCCATCGCTGTCGGCAAGAAAATTCAAGGCGCCGTTGCCCCGCGCTTCAGCTTCCAGTTCCGGCCTGGCCGGAATCACTGAATTGAAGGCGTGCAACTGCCCGGTTGGATCGTCACCGGCGTTGATATAGCGGAATGGGCTGTGCGCCAGAACCGACGCATCAACACCGGTGATTCCGTCGTCTTTTTGCTCACCCGCCAGTCCATGCTGCAGCACAAACCCGAGGATTACTTCTGCCCCCTGCATGCTTTTGGCGAGCACCTGATCATGATCCGGCAAAGCATTCAGATTCTTTAGGGTCGCCCCGCTCAGTTGCCAGAGTTTCGCCATGGCGTTTGGCGAGGTTCGATCCGCCTCAGCCAGCAATACGTCGAAGCCGACAGCCGCGACTCCCGCATCGCTTAGACGTTCGACCAGCTCAGCCAGACGCGTTCTTGGCCACGGCCATTGACCGAGGCGGGCCAGCGTCTCTTCATCGATATCCACGATGCGTACTGGAACGTCGACATAAGGACGGGGATACCAGCGCTGATACTGGTCAAACACGTTGTTACGCAGCGTCTGCATTGGTAGCGGGTCCAGGATCAGCAGTCCCAGTCCCAGCGCCACCGAAAATATGGGCAACAAGACACCCAGGCGCTGCAGCACCGTATTCTTCAGAAACCCCGTCGAGACTTGAGCTGTCGACAATGAATCCCCTGCCGGAACGCTGCGCACCCTGAAAATAATGTGCGACATTTATGACTGAACATGGCGCTTGAGCCTGGCGGACGATCCGCCCAAATCAAGCCTCAGCGAATAGACACTTCGACACGCCGGTTTTTGGGCTCCCAGGTATTGTCCGGGGTCTGCACCAGAAGATTCTTTTTGCCATGAGACTCAATGGTCATGGAATTGGCTTTCAGCCCTTTTTCCGTGAGCAACTCGGATACTTTGGTGGCGCGCCTCAAAGCGAGCTGGTTATTGTAGTCATCGGTATAAAGCGTATCCGTGTGGCCGATGACCGATATATCGACAGCCGGTCTGGTTTTGGCGTCGGCAATTATTTTCGGAATCAACGATTGCGACTCGGCGGTCAGCGTTATTCCGGTCGAGAAATACAGCAAGAAACGCACGGGTATCCTGGGCAAGGCCGCAATGGTGTCGCCGAAGTCTTCCTTGACCTGCCGCTCATCAACTCGCAACGGACTGCCGTCAAGCAACCCGGCCTGGCCAGCCTTGTTCAGAACCTGTTCGCCTTTTGAACCCTTGACGACGACTTCACCTACCGAGCCATCCGGGCTGGGAATCAGTACGACATAGGATTTCGAAGCGCATCCGCCGAGCAGCATCACGGCCAGAATCAATACCCAACGGGCAAGCCAGGACCTGGAACCCATGCGCGCAAGGGTACTCATTCTTCCACTTTCAGCAGGAACTGCGTACCGCGCACGCCGATGATGCCGGTAGGCGTGCCGACGGTGACCGCGTCGGGCTTCAGTTTTTCGATGACGCCGGATACATAGTTCAGGCTACCCTTGGTCATTTTGCTGCTGAATTTGAGCTTGCCCTGAGCTGGCGCGTACACATATTCATCGACTGTGAAGCGCGTGTCGGCGCCAAACGACATGACAGTCTCGTCCTTGAAAATGACGCCCATGCTGCTCTTCTTGCCGGTTTGCAGCACACTGCCCTGATGAATCTGGGAGCCGACCTCGGCCTTGAGCACTTTTTCGCCGGTGGTAATCGAAGCATCGCCAATGACGCTTTTGACATGTCCGATTGCCGGTTCGTCGGCCATGACATTGCCGGCCAGCAACATACCAACGATAGCGATAACTCTCAGCATGTTGCTCTCCAACAAAATGTTCGACAGAAAAGAAGGGTACTACTTTCAGCCACGAAAAAAAGCCCCTAAATAGCAGTCAGGCCAGCGCCGAGATCCACTGCGTTGCACGCCGCAGTTTGTCTGCCATGTCACGGGAAATATTTTCAAGCAGGGCAATTCGCAACATCGGCGCATCGTGCGCCAGGTGATCCAGATCGCCAGCATCCAATACCCGGCAACTGACATCGGAATCGGCCACCACGGTAGCGCTGCGTGTCGTCTGGCCGAGCAGCACCATTTCACCGAAATTTGTGCCGGGTCCGAGCGTGGAAATGCGTTGATGGGCCCCATTCTCCAAGGGCACCAGAATACTGACGCATCCTTTCTCGATAAAAAAGACGCGTCCATCCGCTGCCTCGCCAGCGGTCAGTATCGCTTCACCATGCGAAAACTGCCTGGGCATCGCAACCTGCTCGACCAAAGCCAGCAATTCTGGCGCCAAGCCCTTGAGCATTGCGCAATCGGCCAGTTCAACCTGGCGGGCCAAATCCTCCACGGAGTCACCCAGCAAATGGTTCTCGCACCATTCGACCGCGAGATCATTGTCTTCAAAACTCAGGTAGCCACGATCAGTCTTCGGTGCGGTCGTGCTCAGGAAATGCTGGATCGCATGGCGACCGTGGATTCTGGAGAAGACTACAGCGACATTGTCCTTGGCAAATCGCAGGCGCACGTCGTTGAGCAAGCGGGCACCACTTTCCGAGATGCCATCGACCTGATGCATGTCGAGAATGAAACAGGCGCTATCTGCCACCATGGCTATCATCCTGCGAATGACGTATTCGATGCCATCGACCGCCAGATAGCCGTGCAGGCACAGATACTTGATCCGGTGTGCATGCTCGTTCAGGTAGTCACGCATCTCTGGCGCCGGCAGCCGCTTCGACGGCGCCTGCGCTGCCGTGTAGACCCGACCCAGCGCCATGCTGGGCTCTCCGGCCCGATTGAACACATGCAGCCCGAAATCACGCGAGAGATGCCGGCAGACTTCGATGCCACGCACGCTATTGCCTTTCGGATCAAGCAGCGGCGAAAAAATGCCGATCCCGAACCTTCCGGGAAGCACCGCGATAATGCCGCCACCGACACCGCTCTTGGCCGGCATCCCCACCTCGTACAACCAACTGCCGGCAAAATCGTACATGCCGCAGGTTGCCATGACGCTCAATACCCGCTCAACGTGCTCCGACGGCAAGGCGCGCTGACCGGTCACCGGGTGTATGCCGCCATTGGCCAGAGTGGCGGCCATGAAGGCAAGATCACGACAGTCAACCAACAGCGAGCACTGGCGAAAATAGTTCTCCAGCGACGCCATGGGTTCGCCATCGATGATCCCGAAATTCTTCAGCATCCATGCAATCGCCCGGTTGCGAAAACCCGTATCGCTCTCCGAGCGATAAACATCCTCATCGAGGGATAAATCCCGGCCAACGAAAGCGCTCATGGAGGTTTGAATCCTCTCCCACTGCGCTTCCGGCGTTGCCCCGGAAACCAGACTGGCTGTTGCGATTGCACCAGCATTGATCATGGGATTCAGCGGCGCACCAGTTTTGGGATTCAGGCTGATCGAATTGAACGCGTCTCCGCTCGGCTCAACGCCCACCTTGCTGGTCACCAATTCGACCCCGCGATCGGCCAGCGCCGTGGCGAAGACAAAGGGTTTGGAGATCGACTGAATCGTGAATTTCTGGTCCGAATCCCCCGTCGAATAGACCACGCCGTCCATGGTGACCAGCGAAATGCTGAACCACGACGGGTCAGCCTTGCTCAGTTCGGGAATGTAATTCGCCAGCGCGCCATCCTGATTTGAAGCAAGTCGCGCATGGAGACTGTCGAGATAAGCCTGTATCGGCGATTGCATGCCATATCCTTGCAGTGGGCAACCGGAATTAAATAGCATGTACCGTACCAACAATCGGCTAATTCATGACATGAGTCCATTGGCATGGGCATAGCCGAATCCGGCGCGGCTTTGCGACGATCTCGATTCGTCAGTTTTAGAAAATATCTGCGATCTCAGCGACAGGCACAGAGGCTGACGACCCACAGCAAAGCCTGTCGTGGCCGCCATGAATATTTCAATTTCCGGCATTTTTTCCGGTTGACCGCAGCAACCGGATTACGCTGACGCGCAGCGACCACTTTCCGTTAGCGGGGGTTAAACGATGCCGCAGGATGGCGTCAGAGAAACGCTGGCCGTTTAGCCAAAATGGACAGCTCTCGTCACGTCAAAAAATCGATAATTTTTCTTGCCTGCAACCTTTGCCGCGTACATGGCAGTATCGGCGTTCTTGATCAGGTCAGCGGGTGTTTCTCCGTCAGCGGGGAACATGGCAATTCCGATTGACGTACCCACCTGCGCGGTCTTGCCTCGAAGGCTCATGGGTTCATTGACGGTGGCAAGGATACGGCTGGCGATATGGGCGACCTCGTCCCGATTCATGGGGTTGTCGAGGATTATTACAAACTCATCGCCGCCCAGACGGGCTACCGTGTCTGTTTGCCGTACTACGGTCAAGAGCCTTTGTGCCACCACCTTCAATACATCGTCGCCGACTTCGTGGCCCAGCGTGTCGTTGACGGGTTTGAATCCATCAAGATCAAGAAACATGACAGCCAGTTCGCGGTGCTCACGCGTGGACATCGCTATCTGACGGTCAAGCCGCTCCAGCAGCAAGGTACGATTTGGCAGGTCGGTCAATGCATCATGAAAGGCCAGGTGCCTTACATGCTCGTCTTTTCGCCAAAGGGCAGTAATGTCATTGAACACAGCCACATAGCGATGAGCTGCGCCCGCGGCGTCAAAAATGGCGGTGATAACCATTCGCTCAGGATAAACGTCCCCGTTCTTGCGCCGATTCCACAACTCTCCCTCCCAACGACCTTTAGCGTTTATGTCTTGCCACATGGCAGCATAGAAAGCCTTGTCGTGCCGATTCGACTTGAGAAGGCGGGGGTTCTCCCCGAGGACTTCCTCCGCGGAGTAGCCGGTGATCCTGGTAAATGCAGGATTGACCGAGAGGATTGTTCCATGAGCATCGGTCACCGTAATGCCGTCGTCGGTGCTTCTGTAGACGCTGGCGGCCAGTTCCAGCGCCGCTTCTGCTTCCTTGAGCGGCGTCACGTCAGTGACCAGGACGAAAAACCCGACGACCACCCCAGCGCTATCAAGGTCAGGAACATAGGCTGCCCAAGTGTGACCAACCGTTCCATCCGGCTTGGTCATGATGCGAGCGAACTGTTGATTGACACCAGCCAAGGCCCCTTGAATATGGGGTTCGTTCAGCGCAAACAGTTTCTCGCCTAGCAACTCCCGGAGTGTCACGACGTCAATGAGCTCCTCTGGCAATTTGCCGAACCACTCAAGGTAGCGATTGTTGGCAAAACGGCAGCGCAAGGTGGCGTCCCAATAGGCAACCATGCCGGGGATGGCATTGGTAATACCGCGGATAAATCGCTCCCGCTCAGCAATCAGCTGCGCCGACGCCTCGGCATTGGCGCGTGCGGCTTCTTGTTCGGAAATATCACGAACAAGACCGACAAAGAATTTGCCTTCTGGCGAGGCAGCCTCGGTAACACCGAGGTGCATCGGGAAGGTTCCACCATTTTTTCGCAGGCCGGTGACGATGCGTCCGATGCCGATAACCTTTGCCTGGCGAGTCGCCGAGTAGTGGGCGAGATAGTCATCGTGCTCGGCCTTATACGGCGGCGGCATCAGCATGTTGACGTTCTTGCCCAGCACTTCGTCCTCGGTATAACCAAAGATGGATTCCGCTGCTTTGTTGAAACGACCAATTTTTCCAGCGTCGTTAATCTGGATGATGCCTTCGATGACATTGTCGATAACCGCCGTGGAGGAACGCTGAATCGCAGCAATCCGCATCATCGCCCGGATGCGAATGTCCAGGATCAGCGGCTTGATCGGCTTTACCATGTAATCATCGGCACCGGCCAAGAACCCGCCAAGGATATCTTCCTCTGCATCCAGGCCGGTGATAACGATGATCGGAACCCAGATTGCGCTTGGAATGGCCTTGATCCGTTTCACGGCCTCCAAGCCACCGATGCCTGGCATGACGACGTCCATCAATACGAGATCGAATTGCTGGCGCTTGTAGGCGATGATTGCTTCTTCGCCTGACTCTACGTAAGTGACATGGTGTCCGGCATCACGCAAGTATTCGGAGACAAATTGCCCCACGGATTTTGTGTCATCGGCCAGCAGGATGTTTAGCGGTTTCATTCAGGGGAACGAGTACGAAAAGTGTGGTGGATGAGTCTACTATAATGACAGGTCGCTATTCTGAAGCATTCACCAGAATGGCTGATCTTTGAAATTCCGACCATGCAACGCTTGTCTTCTTGCCAGCTTAACGCCCTCTGCGCATTCCTGCGTATTCCCCGCCACCTCTGCTTTCCCGGATAATCCTGGCATGACCTCGCGCCTTCCCGTATCGCTGCCGGAGCATTCGCCCAGCTGGCACGCCGAGTTGCATCTTGGCTTTGCCCTTGCCGGCGAGCGGTCAGTGCTGCGTGAAAACCGTCATCGCGGCCCGCTGCGCGTGCAAAAAGCGCTGTACCCGGAGGGCGATGCGGTGTGTCAGGCCATTGTGCTGCACCCGCCATCCGGCATTGCCGGCGGCGATCATCTGGCGATTACGGCTGATATTGGCGCTGGCGCTCATGCCCAGCTAACAACGCCGGGCGCCGGCAAGTGGTATCGCAGCGGCGGTGCCGAGGCTTCGCAGTGCATCGCTTTCACGGTAGCCGAAGGCGCGACCCTCGAATGGCTGCCGCAAGAAACCATTATTTTCGACGGCGCCCGGGCACGTATGGAAACCCGCGTTTCTCTGGCGGCAGACAGTCGCTATATTGGCTGGGACATCCTCTGCCTTGGTCGCTCCGCTGCTGGCGAACGTTTTGGAAATGGTCGTTTTGACCTGTTTTTTCGGGTTGACCGTGGCAATGCGCCAATTTGGCTCGAACGTGGTGGTTTCGACGGCAACGACGCCATGCTGGCCAGCCCGGCCGGCTGGGCTGGCGCCACAGTGTGCGGCACCTTGCTGTGCACTTTTCCCGAATTGCCGCAGCAGGCGGCGAGCTTGCTCGAAGCATGTCGTCAGATAGCCCCAGCCGATGCTGCAAATCATGGACTGAGCGCCTTGCCCGGCATCCTTGTCGCCCGCTATCTTGGCCACAGCAGCGAGGCTGCCCGCTTGTGGTTCTCCAACCTTTGGGCGATCCTGCGTCCGGTTTGCTGTCCCCTAAAGGGACTTCCGCCGGGGCGCGGTCGTCCGGCCGTTATCCCCCGAATCTGGAATACCTGAGGAGTCTTCATGGAACTGACACCCCGCGAAAAAGACAAGCTGCTCATTTTCACCGCCGGCCTGCTCGCCGAGCGGCGCAAGGCCAAGGGCCTGAAGCTGAACTACCCGGAAGCCGTGGCACTGATCACCTGCGCCATCATGGAAGGCGCCCGCGAAGGCAAGACGGTTGCCGATCTGATGCACGAAGGCACGCAGGTGCTGAACCGCGCTGACGTCATGGACGGCATCGCCGAGCTGATCCCGGAAATCCAGGTTGAAGCCACCTTCCCGGACGGCACCAAGCTGGTCACTGTACATAACCCGATTGTTTAATCGCGCATGATTACCCTAAACCCCCCCAGCCCCCCTTGTCAGGGGGCAGTGACCGTCGAGCGACGGGAGCTGCAGTGCTCCTCCCCTGAAAAGGGGAGGCCGGGAGGGGTTTCCTGCGGCACGGTCATCGCGAGCTGCAAACATTTCAACACCCTCTATCTGGAGCGCCCATGATCCCCGGAGAACTCCTCGCCGAACCCGGCGAACTCGAACTTAACGCCGGCCGCCCGACGATCACGCTGGTCGTCGCCAACACCGGTGACCGGCCGATCCAGGTCGGCTCGCACTATCACTTTTACGAAACCAATGCCGGGCTGAACTTTGATCGCGAAGCGGCGCGCGGCTTCCGTCTCGACATCGCCGCCGGCACTGCCGTGCGCTTCGAGCCGGGCCAGACGCGGACCGTGCAATTGGTAGCCTTGGCCGGTGACAAGAAGGTCTACGGTTTCCGCGGCCTCGTTCAGGGAGCACTGTGATGAGCACAAAAATCACCCGTCAGGCTTATGCCGAAATGTTCGGCCCGACCACCGGCGACCGCCTGCGGCTGGCCGATACCGAGCTGATCATCGAAGTCGAGAAGGACTACACGATCTACGGCGAGGAAGTTAAATTCGGCGGCGGCAAGGTCATCCGCGACGGCATGGGCCAGGGCCAGCGCGTCTCGGCCGAGACCGTTGACACCGTGATCACCAACGCCCTGATCGTCGACGCCGTAACCGGCATCATCAAGGCCGACATTGGCCTCAAGGACGGCCGTATTGCCGCCATCGGCAAGGCGGGCAACCCGGACATCCAGCCCGGCGTCACCATCGTCATCGGCCCCGGCACCGAGGTTATTGCCGGCGAAGGCATGATCGTCACGGCCGGCGGCATCGACAGCCATATTCATTTCATCTGCCCGCAGCAGATCGACGAGGCACTGTATTCCGGCGTCACTACCATGCTCGGCGGCGGTACTGGCCCGGCCACCGGCACCTACGCCACGACCTGTACGCCGGGGCCCTGGCACATTCACCGCATGCTTGAAGCGGCCGAGGCTTTCCCAATGAACCTCGGCTTTCTCGGCAAGGGCAACGCCAGCCTGCCGGAAGCCCTGCGCGAGCAGGTCGAGGCCGGCGCCATGGGCCTCAAGCTACACGAAGACTGGGGCACGACGCCAGCCGCCATCGACTGCTGCCTGACGGTGGCCGACGAGATGGACGTGCAGGTCGCCATCCACACCGACACCCTCAACGAATCCGGCTTTGTCGAAGCAACGCTGGGCGCCTTCAAGGGCCGCACCATCCACACCTTCCACACCGAAGGTGCCGGCGGCGGCCACGCGCCGGACATCATCAAGGCGACCAGTCTGGCCAATGTACTGCCCAGTTCGACCAATCCGACCATGCCCTACACGGTGAACACCATCGACGAGCATCTCGACATGCTGATGGTTTGCCATCACCTCGATGCCAGCATCGCCGAGGACGTCGCCTTCGCCGAAAGCCGCATCCGTCGCGAGACGATTGCTGCCGAGGACATCCTGCACGACATGGGTGTCTTCTCGATGATGAGTTCCGACTCGCAGGCCATGGGCCGCGTCGGCGAGGTGATCATCCGCACCTGGCAGGCGGCGCACAAGATGAAGCTGCAGCGCGGTGCGCTGCCCGAAGATACGGCAAGAAACGACAACTTCCGCGTCAAACGTTACATCGCCAAATACACCATCAACCCGGCGTTGACCCACGGTATTGCCCACACCGTCGGCTCCATCGAAGTTGGCAAGCTGGCCGACCTGGTGCTGTGGAAACCGGCCTTCTTCGGCGTCAAGCCGTCGTTGATTCTCAAAGGTGGCATGATCGCCGCCGCTGCGATGGGCGATCCCAACGCGTCGATTCCGACGCCGCAGCCGGTGCATTACCGACCGATGTTCGGCAGCTTCGGCAAGGCTTTGAAGACCTCGGTGACCTTTGTTTCGCAGGCGGCGCTGAAGAATCCTGCGGTCCACGCGCTAAATCTGCAAAAACCGCTGATCGCCGTCTCCGGCACGCGTACGGTCAAGAAGTCCGACATGGTGCACAACGGTGCGACGCCGGAAATCACCGTTGATCCCGAAACCTATGTCGTCAAGGCCGATGGCGTGCATCTGGTCTGCGAACCGGCGACCGAATTGCCACTGGCCCAGCGTTATTTCCTGTTCTGATTAACGTGGCATTCATGGGCTTTTCTCCAGAGGTTGCTGCCGTTCTCGGTTCTTATGTCTACGTGTATATCGATCCCCGAACCAACACACCGTTTTATATCGGGAAAGGCGTTGGCAATCGTGCCTTTGCTCATCTCGAAGAAAGTACCGAGACAGAAAAGGTACAGAAAATTCGCGAGCTGAGAAATGCTGGTATAGAACCCAAGATTGATATTTTGCGCTACGGTTTGACAGATGCTGAAGCAGCCTTGGTTGAAGCGTCTTCAATTGACCTAATCGGAAAACAACAACTGACCAACCGAGTTTCCGGCCTACATAGTCGTTCGTTTGGTCGAATCGATTCAAAGGAAATCATTGCGATGCTGACAGCCAAGCCTGTTGAGGTTGTACATAAAGCTGTGTTGTTTACTATCAACAAACTTTTCCGGAGCGACATGTCCTCTCAAGAGTTGTACGAAGCGACGCGCGGCGTATGGAAAATTGGCACCAAGCGGGACGAAGTCGAGTTTGCCTTTGCTGTGTATCAGGGAGTGGTACGAGAGGTATATCAGGTTGAGGCCTGGTTCCCCGCTGGAACCATGCCTTACTCCACAAGAGAGGCGCCCACGGTCAATGTATTTGGCCGCTGGGAGTTCAAAGGACAAGTGGCACCAGAGTCAATCAGGAATATGTATATCGGCTTCTCGGTCGGGCCTAGCGGTCAAAATCCGTTTCGATACGCCAATATCTGACCATGCTGATCCTCAATCAACGCATTATCGCCCCCGCCACCGACTCGGTGGCGCTCGCCTACGACGAACGCAAGCGCAGCCGCCTCAAGGTCACGCTGGCCTCCGGACTTGAGGCTGGCATCTTCCTCGAACGCGGCGATCATCTGCAAGGTGGCGACAAGCTGGCAGCCGAAGACGGGTCGGCCGTCGTCGAAATTCTCGCCGCGCCGGAAAAACTCATCGAGGCCGTCGCCGAAGGCCCACTGCTTTTCGCCCGCGCTGCCTACCACCTCGGCAACCGGCATGTGCCGGTGCAGATTCTGCCAACTCAAAACGGCGGCAAACTGCGTTTCCAGACCGACCACGTGCTAGCCGAGATGGTACGCGGGCTGGGTTGCACGGTCGGCGAAACCGAAGCCCCGTTCCAGCCGGAGTCCGGCGCTTATGGTGCGCACGGCGGCCATCATCATGGCGATGATGAGCCAGCCGACCTGCACAACCCCGGCCACGGCGCACATCGCTCGGTGCCGAAAATCCACCAGTTCAAGCCGCGCTGACGGTTCGCCATCAAGAAACAATGATAATGGAACTGGCCCGACTGAGCCTGTTGTTCGCGCTGACCGCGCTGGCCGAAATCATCGGCTGCTACTTGCCCTGGCTGACGCTGAAACAAGGCCACAGCGCCTGGCTGCTGCTTCCGGCCGCCTTCTCACTGGCGATTTTCGCCTGGCTGCTGACGCTACACCCGACGGCCGCCGGTCGAACCTATGCGGCTTACGGCGGTATGTATATCGCCGTGGCCCTGCTCTGGCTGCGCGTCGTCGATGGCGTCACGCTGACCCGCTGGGATTTGGTCGGCGCAGCCATCGCCCTGTGCGGCATGGCGGTCATTGCCCTGCAGCCGTCCGCCACCTGATCAGCCTATGCCCTCACATCCGCCGCTGATGAACACGCTTCCGCCAAGCCTGCAACTTGCCCGCCTGCTGCAACTGGCCAGCCCGGCGCTACCGGTCGGCGCCTACACTTATTCGCAGGGTCTGGAATGGGCAGTGGAATCCGGCGTCATTCGCGACGAAGCGACCGCCGGCTGCTGGATCGCCGACCTGATGCAGCACGGCATCGGTTGCTATGAGGCGCCTTTGGTTGGCGCTTTGATGGCGGCATGGTTGGCGGACAACACGCCGGAAATCGACTGCCTCAACGCCGAATTCCTGGCCAGCCGCGAATCGGCCGAACTGCGCGCCGAAACAGTACAGATGGGTTTTTCCATGCGTCGCCTGCTGCGCGATCTGCGCGATGACGATCTCGCCCCGGTGGCGACGACCGTTGAAGCGCTGCCAGAAGTCGCCTTTCCCACCGTCTGGTCCGGCATCGCCGCCTGCTGGGCGATCGAACCGGAAGCGGCCGTCACCGCCTATTTGTGGTCGTGGGCCGAAAACCAGGTGATGGCCGCCCTGAAAGCCGTGCCGCTCGGCCAGGCCTCCGGCCAGCGCCTGCTGGCCGAACTGGGCCGCCAGATTCCCGATGCTGCGGTCAACGCCAAAAACTTGCCGAAAACCGAATGGTCGAATTTCACACCGGCGTTTGCCATCGCCAGTGCCCGCCACGAAACCCAATACTCACGTCTTTTCAGATCGTAAAATCATGAACAAACAAGCCCTCAGAGTAGGCATCGGCGGCCCTGTCGGTTCCGGCAAGACCGCCCTCACCCTCGCCCTTTGCCAGGCGCTGCGCGAGCAGATCGACATGGCCGTAGTCACCAATGACATCTACACCGCCGAGGATGCCAAGTTTCTGGTTAATCACTCGGCACTGGCCGCGGATCGCATCATCGGCGTGGAGACCGGCGGCTGCCCGCACACGGCCATTCGCGAGGATGCCTCGATCAATCTCGAAGCAATCGACCGCCTGCAACGCGCCTTTCCCAACGTTGAGCTGATCCTCGTCGAATCCGGCGGCGACAACCTCGCTGCCACGTTTTCGCCCGAGCTTTCCGACCTGACGCTCTATGTGATCGACGTCGCCGCTGGCGAGAAGATCCCGCGCAAGGGTGGCCCGGGCATCACCAAATCGGACCTGCTGATCATCAACAAGATCGACCTCGCCCCCATGGTCGGCGCTTCGCTGGAAGTCATGGCGCACGATGCCAAGGCGCAGCGCGGCGAGCGTCCGTTCATCTTTACCAACCTGAAGACCGGGCAAGGGCTGGATGGGATCATCGAATTCATCCGCGAAAAAGGCATGCTGTAGTGCTCTGGGCAACACGAAACTGGCCGCGCAATGCCATGAAACAATCTTTCAAATTTCGCCTAAATTTCCGGTTGACCGCAGGATTGCCATCGCACTGAAGTAAACTCCGCCCTCACACTTTTGGCAGGATGCCCGATGCAACAAGAACACTTTATTCCGGGCAAAGATGCCTCGCTCGAACACTCCATTGCCTCGATGCAGGCCAAACTGCTGGCCCGCGGCTTCGACATCGAGGAATGCTCGTGGCTGAATCCGGTCGATAACGTCTGGTCCGTGCATGTGCGCAATCGCGCCTGCCACCTGATGTTCACCAACGGCAAGGGCGCGACCAAACTGGCCGCCCACGCCAGCGCGCTCGGCGAGTATTTCGAGCGCCTGTCGTGCAATTATTTCTGGAACCACTACTACCTTGGCGATGCTGTTTCCAACCGCGAATTCGCCCACTACCCACGCGAACGCTGGTTTGCGCTGCCGGAAAATGGCACCGACTGGCCGGCCGACCTGCTGACGCCGGAGCTGCAAGCCTTCTACAACCCGGATGGCAACATCCCGGCTGAGGCGCTGATCGATGTCAACACCGGCAACTTCGACCGTGGCATTTGCGCCATTCCCTACGTGCGCCAGAGTGACGGCGCCGAGGTCTTCGTGCCGGTCAACATCATCAGCAACCTCTACGTCAGCAACGGCATGTCGGCCGGCAACACGCAGGCCGAGGCCCGCGCCCAGGCGCTGTCGGAAATCCTCGAACGCCACGTCAAATTCAAGGTCATCGCCGAAGGCCTTTGCCTGCCCGACGTACCGGAAGAAGTCATTGCCCGCTACCCGACCATCGCCGCCGGCATCAAGGGCCTGCGCGACGCCGGCTTCGGCATACTGGTCAAGGATGCCTCGCTCGGCGGTAAGTACCCGGTCATGTGCGTGACCATGCTCAACCCGAAGGACCAGGGCGTTTTCGCCAGCTTCGGCGCCCACCCGCGCTTTGAAATCGCCCTCGAACGCGCCCTGACCGAACTGCTGCAGGGCCGCGCCCTCGAAGCCCTCGACGGCTTCCCGCCCCCCGGCTTCGATCTCGATGAAGTGGCCAGCGCGCCGAACATCGAAATTCATTTTGTCGACTCCAGCGGCATCGTGCACTGGAATTTCTTCGGCGAAACGCCGGACTTCGAATTCGCCGACTGGAATTTCAACGACCTGGAAAACGGCAAGACCGCCGACGACTACACCTGGCTGGCCAAGCGTATCCAGGACGACGGCCACGACATCTACGTCGCCGACTTCGACCATCTCGGCGTCTACGCCTGCCGCATCCTGGTCCCCGGCATGTCCGAGATCTACCCGATCGACGACCTCGAATGGGAAAACAACAGCAACGGCGCCGCCGTCCGCCCGGCCATCCTCAATCTGGCCGAACTGGACGAAGAGCAGTGCGGACAACTGCTCGACCTGCTGAACGAACTGAACATCGCCGAGGAACGCCCGGTAGCCGCACTGATCGGTCTGGCGCCGGATGCCGGCTCGATCTGGGCTGACCTCCGTATCGGCGAACTGAAGGCCATGCTGGCCCTGGCCGTTGGCGACACCGATGCGACGATTGAAGGTTGCGAATGGGTGCGGCAGTTCGAGCAACTGGATGCCGGCCGCCGCCGCATTTACCAGTGCATCGCCACGCTGCTCGAAATGGAAGACCCGAATATTTTCGAAGAGGCGCTGGTCAGCTTGTACGGCGAAGAAACGCTGGACATGGCGACCGACCTGATCGATGGCGAAGTCCGCTTCTTCGGCCTGGCCTCACCGGGCCTGGCGCTCGAAGGCTGCGACTTGCATCAGCGCTTGCTCCAGGAATACGAAAAAGCGAGTGCGACCAAATAAGCATTCATACCACCCCAAGCGTGCTGATGAAGCCCCTGCACAGCAAGACGGCCAGCAAAGCTGGCGCGTCGCTGTGGATTCCTTCGGGGCGCGGTCAACCGGAAAAAACAGCCAAAATCCAAATATTGTTTTGGCCCTGACAAGGGCGCGATGGCGGGCAAGCTTGCCGCCCGCCCTGGAGTTCATTCATGAAAATCATCATCAGAACCTTCTTCAAAATTCTACGCATTATCCTCGGCCCCTTCATGCTGCTCAGCGAATTCCTGCGCCGCCCGAAGGGCGTGATTCGCCCGCCAGCCGCGCAGGCAGAGATTGATCGCCAGACCGCCAGTCTCGCGCTTTATCAGTACCAAACCTGCCCGTTCTGCATCAAGGTCCGCCAGGAGATGCGTCGCCTTTCGTTGAACGTCGAAAAGCGCGATGCGCAACACGCAGGGGCAAATCGTGACGAACTGGTTGGCAGTGGCGGCAAGGCCAAGGTGCCCTGCCTGAAAATCACCGATCAGGCCGGCCAGACCCAATGGCTGTATGAGTCAGGCGAAATCATCAACTACCTGCAAGGGCGCTTCGGCCAGCAAGCCGCCTAGCCTTGGCGGGCCTGTCAGCGGCGCGCGTCAATGCGCCGCTTTCGCCAGCCACTTGAGCAACGTCGCGTACAAATGGGCCGGATCGACCGGCTTGGCGATAAAATCGTTCATGCCGACCTCGAAGCAACGTGTCCTGTCCTCTGAAAAGGCGTTCGCCGTCATGGCCAGGATCGGGATGCTACTGCCATTGGGCAACGCCCGAACCATCCGCGTCGCTGTCAGGCCATCCATTTTTGGCATCTGCATGTCCATCAGGATCAGGTCGTACCCATTGCTCTCAAGCTTTTCAAGCGCTGCAACGCCGTCGACGGCCACGTCGCCGACCAGCCCGACGTCCGTCAGCATTTCCAGCGCGATTTCCTGATTGATCGGCTCGTCTTCAACGAGCAGGATCCGGCGTCCCGGATAGTCGCGGCGCAAGATGTCGCCGGCGAGTGCCTCGTTGGCCATCGCATCGGATTGATCGATCTCCGGCCCCTTCTTCAGGCGCATCGTCAGCCAGAAAGTGCTCCCCTCCCCATACTGGCTCTCGGCACCGGCATCGCCCCCCATCAAGTTGGCCAGCTTGCGGTTAATCGCCAGGCCCAGCCCGGTACCACCGTACTTGCGTGTGATGGAGTTGTCTGCCTGTTCAAATGCGTTAAAGAGCCGCGGCAATTCGTCCTCGGCTATGCCAATCCCGGTGTCTGTCACCTCGAAGCGCAGCAGCACGCTGCCGAAGTCCTCTTCAAGCATTTTCACCCGCAAGGTCACGCTGCCGGCATCGGTAAACTTGATGGCATTGCCGGCGTAGTTGAGCAGCGCTTGTTGTATTCGAGTCGCATCGCCCAGCACGGAAGGTAACAGTGGGTCACACTCGACAATGAGCGCCAGATTTTTGGTGCGGGCGCGGTCATGCAGCATCGAAGCAACGTTGCCGAGAACGGAGTCGACCTTGACCGGCGCTTCTTCAAACGTGAATTTTCCGGCCTCGATCTTGGACAGATCGAGAATGGCATTGATGATTTCCAACAAATGCTCGCTCGCCCCTTCCAGGCGATCGAGTCGCTCCATTTGATCAGGTGCCAAGCCATGTCGCCGGATCAAATGCGCCATGCCGGTGATCGCATTGAGCGGTGTACGAATCTCGTGCGACATGTTGGCCAGAAAATCGCTCTTGGCCACGCTGGCTGATTCAGCTGCTTCTTTGGCGATGGCCAGCTCGGCGGTACGTTCGATGACCAGTTGCTCAAGTCGCTGTCGATGTTGCTGGAGCTCCTGTTGATCCAGAATTCGCTCCGTGATATCGCGGCTGATGCCAAAAATTCCGACGACTTTTCGCTGCTCATCAAACAAGGGCCATTTATTGGTCTGGACATAACCGGTCTGGCCATCCCGGTCGTAATATGGCTCTACCTTATTGATCAGCGGCCTCCCTTCGCTGACGACGGGATACTCCTCGGCCTCGTAGAGCTGCGCAGTATCCGGCGGGAAAACCTCCCGGTCGTGCTTGCCGATCATGTCACGCCAGCTGGCATGGCCGGTAATGTCGGCCAGCGTCTGGCTGCAAAAGCGAAAACGGCTATTAATATCCTTGAAATAGACGAAATCAGTGGTCTGATTGAGGAAACCCTCGAAATCCCGGTTGAACTCACCCAGTTTCCGCTCTGCCTGCTTGCGATCAGTGATATCAACGTCCATGCAGACCATAATCGGCGCCTGGGCATTTTCTCCTGGAATCAAAAATGCCGTCGACTCGACCCAACGCAATTCATCAGACCGGGTGCGGGTTGCATATTCGGTCGGCCCGTCCGCCTTGCCAGTGGCTAGCACCTCGACAAAGACACTGCTGCAACGTGCCGCTTCGTCTTGAGTAAAAATAAGCTCGTCCAACCGCTTGCCCATCGCTTCGTCTGCCGACCAGCCATAAAGTCGCTCAGAAGCCTTGTTCCAGAAAGTGACTCGCCCCTGCGGGTCGAACCACTGGACGGCGACATTCGGCGTGTTCTCAACCGTTGCAGAAAGTTGGCGACGGGATGATTCAACCCGCTCCCCCGCCTTTGCAGTCAGCCGCAGCGCCCTTCCCAGCGCCAGAAACGCGCCCAGCACAAGCAGCGCAATCAAGGCGATGCCCAAGCGCAGTGACCACAGATTGTCTGGATCAGGCGACCATCCACCGCGCGGAATCGCCGCAATCTGCCAAGCACCATAGGGTAGATGAATGTCGGCCAGCACCGGAGTGCTGGTAAATAATTCAGGACTACCGTAGAAGACGTCACCCGATGGGCCGCTGGCATCCTTGCCCCGGATGGCAATCTCGATGGGCAATTCCTTGTCGAACAGACTACTGCCTGCATACAGTTTGTCGGCGTCGATAACCGCGCTGATGATCCCCCAGAAATATTCCCGGCCATCGTCTTCGCTCAAATACACCGGCAGGCGCGCCACCAGACCAACACCGCCCTGAATTAAGTTCACGGGCCCGGCAACCACAATCTGACGCGTCACCCGCACTTGTTCGACGGCAGCGAACTGACCCGGCAGTTCACGGTAATCCACATCGATAACCTTTTCATTGCCTAGACGCGGGTAGACCTGACGAATAACCATGTTTGGCGCAACCGCCACGCTGCGAAGCAGCGTTGCGCCGGAAAACAAGGTGCGTGCCGCCAACTCGAAACGGCGTTGATCCAGATCGGGCGTCAGTGCGATCACGCCAACCATGCCTTTGACCAGCTGAATATTGCTGGTCAGATTGACTTCCAGCGCATCCCGAATCACGGTCAGGGTATGTTGAACCTCGGCGCGCTCGGCCGAAGCGAATCGCTCACGATTGATTTTCTCGGCAAAAACCACCGCCAGCGCCATCCCGCACACCAGCAAGGCGACGATGATGGAAAGTATCCTGCGACTCATTACACGGCCTCAAGGGCAACACAACAGGAAAACCAGTCGAATCTGACCAGAAAAATCAATGATCCACGGCTTCGGGGGAAAACGGTTACGACTCACGAGTGATTATTCCACCTGCGTTCATGCGAAGGAAGCGATAAATCGCTCAGCGCAAGGGTAAACGGATAATGAAGGCAGTTATGAGGCCTTCAGTTTCGGCAGTAATCGCGCCACGATGAGCCAGCACAATGGAACGCGTAATC
This sequence comes from Betaproteobacteria bacterium, assembly GCA_016709965.1. Taxonomy (NCBI): domain Bacteria; kingdom Pseudomonadati; phylum Pseudomonadota; class Betaproteobacteria; order Rhodocyclales; family Azonexaceae; genus Azonexus; species Candidatus Azonexus amarohabitans. Next base: position 807,982 of record JADJLT010000006.1, on the reverse strand, counting down.
GCCAGTCCCAGACCGCTCCCCTCGCCGTCTGTACCCAAGCGAACAAAGCGGTCAAAAATTCCCTCAAGTGCACTGACCGGGATAGGATTACCGACATTGCTGATGGTGATCACGGCCATCCCCGCCTCTTCGGCAATTCGCAGCGTGACCGAACCATCTTCAGGCGTGTGTTGTATGGCATTCACGACCAGGTTGCCGATCGCTCGCTGCAACATCAGCCGGTCACCTGGAACCTTCAAGTTTTCGCCTTCCAGCGCGAGCACCAGATGCTCGGCCAGTAGGCCGTAGTATTCCAGCAGTCCGGCGCACAGGGCTTTCAGTTCGACTTCATCACGATTCGGGATGACCAGCCCGTGATCGGCCTTGGCCAGAAAAAGCATGTCGGCAATGATCCGCGACAGGCGCTCATATTCTTCCAGATTCGACGCCAGCAATTCGCGGTATTCATCCACATTGCGCGCCTTGCCCAACGACACCTCGGTCTGCATGCGCAGGCTATGGATCGGTGTACGCAACTCGTGGGCGATGTCCGCCGAAAAATCGGACAGGCGCATGAATGATTCTTCCAGCCGGCCCAGCATGGCATTGAAGGCATGGACCAGTTCGGCCAGTTCCGGCGGTACCTTGTCTTCCGGAATACGTTCGGCCAGTTGCCCGGCCGAAATACGGCCGGCGGCACGGGCAATGTCGCGGACCGGGTGCATGCCACGGCGCACAATCAAGACGCCCACCACGGCAGTCAATAGCGCAGCGGCGAGAATGTCCATCCAGAAATCGTGCTGCAACTGATCCAGAAAATCCGTGTGATGACGAATATCGCGAGCGACCACCACATGCGCGGTTCCGGCCCAGGGGGTTTCCATGTCGGCGACGACGACCCGATATTCGGCACCGCCCAGCGCCAGCCGGACCGGCGTCCGACCAAGGGCCAGACCAGCCGCAGCCAGCGGCGCCGCCAGTTGGGCATCGGGCCATTTGAAAATTGGCCCTTTTTCCCCGTCGACCGTGACAATCACCCCATGCTCGCCAATCAGCGCATCGCCAAGGCGTGCCGCGAAGCTATCGGCCGATTGCTCCTGAGTGCCGACGTGGCCAATCAGCGCCAGCTTGCCGAAAAGATCATGGGCATCGAGCTCGGCCATGTGGGCATCGGCTGCGCGACTGAAATAGAGGCCGAGCGCCGCGAAAACCACCGTTGCCAGCAACGCGAATGCCACCGACAGGCGCAGCGTGATCGAACGCTTCCAGTCCTGCACGATCAGCGGATTTCCATCACGTACCCCATGCCGCGCAGGGTATGGATCAGTTTAGGCGTAAAGTCATCATCGACCTTGGCGCGCAGACGGCGGATGGCGACTTCGACGACATTGGTGTCGGAATCAAAATTCATGTCCCAGACCTGCGAGGCGATGAAGCTGCGGGCCAGCACTTCGCCCTGCCGACGCAGGAAAAGTTCAAGCAGCGCAAACTCCTTGGCCGTCAGGTCGATCCGCTGGCCAGCGCGAGTGGCCCGCCGCTTCAGCGCATCCAGCTCCAGATCGGCAATACTCAAGCTCTCGGCTTCCCTGACCCGCCCCCGGCGCAGCAGCGTGCGAACACGAGCCAGCAGCTCCGAGAAGGCAAAGGGTTTGACCAGATAATCATCGGCACCGAGTTCCAGTCCTTTCACCCGGTCCTCGACCTGGTCGCGCGCGGTCAGGAACAGTACCGGCAGATCGCGCCCGGCAGCGCGCAGTGCTTTCAGGACCTGCCAGCCGTCCAACCCCGGCAAATTGACATCGAGGATCAGCAGGTCGTAGTCGCCCGCCAGTCCTTCGTGCATGCCGTCCACGCCATTGCGCACCAAGTCGGCTACAAAGCCGGCCTCGCCCAGGCCCTGCCGGAGGTAGTCGCCTGTCTTTGCTTCGTCTTCGACGATCAGTATCTTCATGCCGGCATTTTGCCCGACAACCCGCCGCCTTGTCCGGCTGCCAAAAGCCAAGCTAAATGCAGGTCAGGCGACCACGGCGTCGGGACAGACGATAGACCGCCTTCCAGCGGCGCAGGGAATGAAACAGCAAACCACGCCGAACCCCTTGCAGGCTCTGGCGAAAAGCCGTCAGCACCGCTTTCGTTCGCTGGTAAATGGGGTGCCGGTGCAAGGTCTCAAAAACATGGTTCCTGAAACGAAGCACCGTATCAAAACTACGGGCGAACCAGGCGATTTCCATCAATTGCGGCCTGGTCAGCGCAAAAATCCGCGCCACCAGTGCCGTGCCGACCACCTTGGCCAGTAGAAAGGTACCGACACCGAGTGCAGCAGCGCCATGACCCAGAAAATACAGGCCGAGGAGCTTGAAGGGCAGCAGCACAGCGCCGGGAATAACGAAACAGGCGAGCGCCACATAGCGCGAAGAACGAGAAATCCAGGCATCCGCAAGGCGCAACACCGGCCAGTGGCCGATCTTTGCCATGACGCGTTCCAGCGGATCCCACAGCCATTCCCAAAACCACAACACCAGCGCCGCCACAATGATGAAGGGCGGCGTCAGCAAGCGTTTCAGTGTCGATTCCATATGCACTTTCAGGTAGATGCTTATGCAATATACCGGAACCCCGATACTTGGCCTTCGCCATAAGCGTGACAACGTGTCACGGGACGTTACCGGGAAGCCCCCTCCCCGGTAACAGTCCTCGCAGGGAAATGAAATTCGGCTTATCCAGGGACACTGTCCACGCGCCTTCAGCCTGCGACCAATTGTCACACCGTCCGAAAACCGTATGGATTTGATCTATAAACAGATTAAAGAGGCTGCTGATTCATTGATCAGAAAAGAAGCTTCAATGAGCCGGCATTTACGCCTTGCCACCATGTCGACAGCTGGCTTTGCTCGACAGGAATAAAGCCGGTAGTGGTTTTTCAGCATCATTTAAAACGCACCGAAGTGTCATCCTGTCCGGCGCTTCAAGGAGTCTTGTCATGACCAAACAAAAATTGCTTTTCCCGGCCCTCACTGCAGCGCTGTTTCTGTCGTCTGGACTGGCCGTGTCGGTTGAACCGACACCAATGAAAAACGCTACTCAAGCCCAGACGCAGGATCAGATTTACGGTAGTCAAATGATGACGCAGCAAGAACGGGCCGAGCATCGCACCAAAATGCGTGCTGCCAAAACAGCCGAAGAGCGGGAGCAAGTCCGCATGGAAAATCATGAACGAATGCAACTGCGCGCCAAGGAGCGAGGAGTAGCACTGCCTGATGAGATGCCAGCCAGAGGTGGCGGCATGGGCCCGGGACCGGGAGCCGGCATGGGTCCTGGTGGCGGCATGGGAGGTATGGGTTCTGGCGGTGGTATGGGTTCTGGCGGAGGCAGGGGTCGCTAGTCAGGCCGCATCACTGCGCCCGCAGATTCACTGATCGCGATGGATTTTGTCGAGTCAGACGCAAGGTGTTCTGACTCGACATTTTTGTGGGCGTGTAGGCGCATATACAAACTTTATTGCTCGGCGCGAATGAAGTCGGCGTCAGGCTTTATGACGGATCGTCGCCCGCAATGCTTGCAAAACCAGCAAATTGCATTGGCTTACCAATGACAATTCAGCCCCCCATACCCGCGACTGACCGGGCACCAGGCCGCACGCAAGCTACATGCTCCCCGTAAAACATTTACAATAAAAACCTCGCGGGTATTTTCAGAAGCGTTTTCGGCGATGCCTGATGCCGATCAATTCGATTGAATATCAATCTGTCAGCATGGGTTCGGGACACTCCGCATGGACAAGTTTCCGTTGCCTGTATAGCACTGACCAAGCTGTTGTATTTTCGATCCATCAATGACACTTAGCCAACTCAAGCCAAAACAGCATTCCCTTCCCAAGGCCTTTGCAGTGACCAGTAGATCTGTCGGATTTTTCTGCCTCCTGGCCCTCTCCGTATCTGGGTGCACCTCCTTGCAGGCACCTGCTTCATCGGCGCAACAAGCATCACCCGTCAATGAAAGTGGCGCCCTCAGCGCGAAATCCAGCGCCGCTGAAGCCCCACCAGTGTCAGAGGAGAAACCGGCGGCGACGGTCAGCGATGACAAGGTGATCTATTTTCCATTGCGCGTTGCCATCGTCGATGACGCCGGGAAACAAAAGCTGCGGCAACACGCCCAATATTTGAAGCAAAACCCGAAGTCGTTTGTGATGCTGCTCGGCTACATCGACGACGAGGGTAGCCGAAGCTATAACCTGGCAATCACTGAACAACGAATTTTGGCAGTCAGGAAACTGCTCCGCACCTATGGCGCGCCCATGAAGCAAATTCGTCGCAAAAGTGAAAAAACACAATCCAAATGCGCCTCTGCCGACTGCCGACAAAAAATGCGCAAGGTGGAGCTGATTTTCTCGCCCTGACGGGGCGCCATTCCCCGGCGAACGTTGATTCAGGGGTGATCCGGATTGTTTGAAGACTTGCCCTCGGCTATGCTGCGCCCCGCAGCCGATTAGCTGCTCTCGTCCATCCCACAATCCCGACTGTTCCCATGATCGTACGTCCCCACCTGCACTGGTTTCGGCTGCTTTTTGTCTGGCGCGGCTCGGTACTGCCCTACATTGTCACCCGTCTGCTGCTGGTACTCACCGTCTCCGTCCTCAGCGTCCTGAGCCGTGAATGGTGGATGAATCTGCATTCGGCATCCGCCCTGTCGATTCCACCATTCACCTTGATGGGCGTGGCACTGGCCATCTTTCTCGGCTTCCGTAACACGGTCAGCTACGACCGCTACTGGGAGGCCCGCAAACAATGGGGAGCACTGCTGATCGGTGCCCGCTCGCTCACCCGTGAAATAGCCAGCTTCGCCCCCGACGAAGTGGCATTGCAGCAACGCGTGGCCCGTACCCTGTCGGCTTTCGCTTATGCGCTGAAGCACCAACTGCGAGGTACCGACCCGCGGGATGACCTGGCCTGCCGCCTTGACGCGGCCACGCTTGAACAAGTCTGCGCCAACCGCTTCGTACCCCCCGCCCTGCTCCTCTGCCTGGCCCGGGACTTTGGCACCGCACAAAAAACCAGTATCGTCAGCGACCTGCAGCTACAGTCACTGGACCGAAATCTGAATCTCCTGACTGAAGCCTCGGGGGCATGCGAACGCATTGCCAACACGCCCATCCCCTACACCTACCGCGTACTCATGAACCGGACGGTGATGGTCTACTGCCTGTTGCTCCCCATCGGCCTGAGCACCTCGATTGGCTGGGTGACCGTACTGGTCGCCCCCTTTATCGCCTATACATTTTTGGCGCTGGACGTCATTGGCGAACAGATCGAGGAACCTTTCGGCAAGGAACCAAACGATCTTGCGCTGGCCTCGATGTGCCACGGGATTGAAGTATCCGTCTGCGAAATGGTCGGTGAAACGCCGCGTAGCACGCCGCCCGAGGTGGTCGATTACATCGTGATCTAGCGCAGGCAGGCGTACCCTCGACAGCGGCCTGGAGCGAAGATTACAAAATTGTAATTTAGCCGTCAGATACCCGTTGACCGCATCAGTGCAGAATGGGCACACCAATTTCCAAAGGAATCGCCATGCGCCTGCTGCTCGCCCTCATGCTCTCTATCAGCCTCCCCGCTTTCGCCCAGCACGACCAGCACGACCAGCACGCTGGCCACATGGCCGCGATGCAAGCGGCACCACTATCGGACGGCACCGTCAAGAAGATCGACAAGGTTGCTAACGAAGTGGTCATCCAGCACGGCCAGCTCGACAGCATCGGCATGCCGCCGATGACCATGAGCTTTGGCGTCGCCGACAAGAGCTGGATCAACAAACTGAAGGCCGGCGACAAGATCCGTTTCGCCGCTGAAATGAAGGGTGGCAGCCCAATCGTCAGCCGCTACGAAATGGCCAAGTAAGCCATGCCCCCCCGTCTCGGCACACTGCTGCTGGCGCTCGTCCTGAGCGGTTCGGCGTGGGCCGAGCCGCTACCCGGTGCCAGTGTAGAATCCCTGCTCGCCGTCGCCCGTGAAAGCAGTCCGGACATTCGCATGAGCCGCCTCGAAGCCGAAGCGGCGCGCGAACGCATAGGCCCGGCCGGCGCCCTGCCCGACCCGATGCTGCGCATTGAACTGGAAAACATCACGCGCAACGGCAAGCAGAACGCCACGCTCGACCCGACCCGCGTCGGCGACACCAAATACACGCTGCTCCAGCCGCTGCCCTTCTGGGGCAAGCGTGACCTGAAACGCGAAGTCGCCAGCGCCGAAGCAACGCAAGCCGAAGGCCGGGCCAGCGATACCTGGAACGAAGTCGCCAGCCGCATCAAGAGCCTCTACGCCCAATACTGGCTGACCAGCCAGACCCTGCAACTGACCCGTGAGAACCTTGAACTGACCCGCCAGCTGGAGCAGATCGCCCAAGTGCGCTACGCCAGCGGACTGGCCGCGCAGCAAGACGCGATTCGCGCCCAGGTTGAACGCAGCAACCTGGACACCGAACTGGTTGGCATGGAGAGCGAGTATCGCCAGATGGCCAGCTTCATCAACGCCATGCTCGCCCGTCCGGGCAACCCGTCGCTGGCCGAACCAACAACCCTGCGGCCGATTCCGCCACAAATCGATACCGCCAAATTGAACGAGCGCCTGCTTGCCGCCAATCCGCAACTGGCCATCGAGTCGGCCCGCATCGGTGGAGCCGAGAAAAGTCGCGACCTGGCCTATCGCAACCGATATCCGGATTTCACCGTCGGTGTGGCGCCCATGCAGGTGCAAAACCGTGTCGACGCCTGGAGCCTGATGTTGGAGATGAACCTGCCCTTGCAACAGGGCACCCGGCGCAGCCAGGAACGCGAAAGCGAGCGCATGCTGGAAGCGGCCAACGCTCGCAAGGAAGCGCTTGGCCACCGTCTGCACGGCGAACTATCCGGCGCCCTGGCCGGGCTGGACGCCGCCCGCAGCACCGAACAGATCACCCGCAACCGCCTGCTGCCGCAGGCCGACCTGACCTTCAAATCGGCATTGGCCGGCTACGAGAACGGCAAGGTGGATTTCGCCACCCTGCTCGACGCCCAGCGCCAGATCCGCAACGCCAAGGCCGCCCTGCTGCGCGCCCAGGCCAGCCAGCAGATACGCCTGGCCGACATTGAACGACTCATTGGAGAAGACCTGTGAAAACCGGCCCCCTATTCATCTTTATCGCCGTCGCCCTGACCATCGGCGGTTTTGCCGGCGGTTATCAGTTTGCCCAGCAAAAGACGGATGGCGCGGCAGCCGTTGCCACGGTCAACCCGGAAAAACAGCCAAAAAAGAAACTTTTGTATTACCGCAACCCGATGGGCCTGCCCGACACTTCGCCGACGCCGAAGAAAGACCAGATGGGCATGGACTACATCCCGGTCTATGAAGGCGAGGAGGATGGTGGCGGTGATAGTGGCCTGAAAATCAGCGCCGAGAAAATCCAGAAAATGGGTGTCAAGGTCGAACCAGCCAAGCTGCAAGTGCTCGACAAGTCGGTCCGCGCCAGTGGTCGCATCGAAGTCGACGAAAGCCGTCTGACAACGGTGACCGCCAAGTTCGAAGGCTATATCGAGCGGCTTTACGTCAACACCACCAACCAGCCGGTCGGTCGCGGCCAGCCGCTGTTCGAGGTATACAGCCCGGAACTGGTCTCGGCCCAGCGCGAATACGCCATCGCGGCGCAAGGCGTCGGCAAGCTGGACAACGCCGGCGGCGAAGCACAGGACGCCATGCGCCAACTGGCCGACGCCAGCCTGCAACGCCTGAAGAACTGGGACATCTCCGAAGCGCAGATCAAGGCTCTGGCCCAGTCCGGCAAAAGTCATCACACCCTGACCTTCCGCTCGCCAGCCAGCGGCATCGTCACCGAGAAAAAAGCCATCCAGGGCATGCGTTTCATGCCCGGCGAAGCGCTCTACCAGATCGCCGACCTCTCCAGCGTCTGGGTGCAGGCCGATGTTTTCGAGCAGGACATTGGCGCGGTGCACGTCGGTCAGAAAGCCAAAATCCGCATCAACGCCTACCCCGGCGAAGCCTTCGAAGGCCGCATCGCCTACGTTTATCCGACGCTGAACGCCGCCACCCGCACGGTGCCGGTGCGCATTGAACTGGCCAACCCGAAAGGCCGCCTCAAACCAGCGATGTTCGCCGAAGTCGACATCCCGGTTGCTGGCGCTACGCAAGTTGTCACGGTGCCGAACTCGGCGGTGATTGATAGCGGCAACAAGCAAGTCGTCATCGTCCAGCTCGGCGAAGGCCGCTTCGACCCTCGACCGGTCAAGCTCGGCCAGCGCGGCAGCGATTTCGTGCAAGTGCTCGAAGGCATAAAGGAAGGTGAATCTGTGGTTGTTTCCGCCAACTTCCTGATTGATGCGGAAAGTAATCTGAAGGCAGCGCTGGGCGGCATGCAGAAAGCCGAAGAGCCCAAGGCTGCGGCAGCCGGCCACCATGGCGAAGGCACGCTGAATGCCATCGATGCCGAGAGTGGCAGTGTGACGATCAGCCACCAGCCGATTGCCAGTCTGAAATGGCCGGCCATGAAGATGGATTTCATGTTGGCGAATCCTTCGCTGGTTTCTGGATTGAAACCGGGGGCAGCGATTTCGTTTGAGTTTGTTGAGCGGAGTCCGGGGGAATGGGTGATTACTTCTTTGGTGAAGAAGTAATGTCTCGCCTGACAGGCATGCAGCACTCTGGTTTTGGAGATGGGGTTCCGGTGAATGAGCGGGGGGTTCCGCCTTGCGGGCGGGCGTACTTTCTTTTGCTTCGCCAAAAGAAAGTAGCCAAAGAAAAGGCGACCCCGGGGGCGGCGCCGGCTGCGCCGGTTCCTTGCGCTACTCGGAACGCCGGGCGGCTGGCTAAACTCGCCTGCGGCTCAAACAACGCCAGCCGACTGCCCCCGGCCTTCCTGCGTTGCTCAGCGCCTTCCACGGGGACCCGAAAGGCGTCCACGCTCGACCGATTAGCAGAAAAAAAGCTCTGCTACGGTCAACCGGAAAAAATGGCCAAAAATGAAATCTGTAACTCAGGCACCCAAGCTAAACCACGGATCGTTTCTCCGGGCCCCTTGAGAGGTGCCGAGCAACGCAGAAATGCCGGGGGCTGTCGGCGAGGACTGTCTGAGGGGCGAAGCCCCGAGTTCCGCAGCCGCCCGGCGTTTCGAGTAGCGCAGGGAACCGGCGCAGCCGGCACCGACCCTGGGGTGGCCTTTTCTTTGGCTACTTTCTTTTGGCCACACAAAAGAAAGTACGCCCGCCCGCAAGGCGGAAACCCAAGCCAATTAGCCCCCCGCAGGCAACCACAGGGCAACGCCCAAGAAAAGCCCCGCCATGCTTAATGCCCTCATCAACTGGTCCGCCAGAAACCGCTTCCTGGTCCTCCTGGCAACCTTATTCATCGTCATCGCCGGCATCTGGTCGGTGATGAAAACCCCCCTCGATGCCATTCCTGACCTCTCCGACGTCCAGGTCATCCTGTACACCGAATTCCCCGGCCAGGCACCGCAGGTCGTCGAGGATCAGGTCACCTATCCGCTGACCACCGCTCTGCTCTCCGTCCCGAAATCCAAAGTTGTCCGCGGTTTCTCTTTCTTTGGCGCCTCCTTCGTTTACGTCATTTTCGAGGACAACACCGACATCTACTGGGCGCGTTCACGCGTGCTGGAGTACGTCAATTCGGTCTCCGGCAAGTTGCCGAAAGGTGTCAATCCGACCCTCGGCCCTGACGCCACCGGTGTCGGCTGGGTGTTTCAATACGCGGTCATGGCCAAGAACAAGACGCTGGCCGAATTGCGCACGCTGCAGGACTGGTACTTGCGCTACCAACTGGCCAAGGCGCCGGGCGTCGCCGAAGTGGCGAGCATTGGCGGTTTTGTCCAGCAGTACCAGGTCACGGTCGATCCGATCAAGCTAAAGACGTACGGCATTCCATTGATGCGCGTTTCGGAAGTCATCCGTAATTCGAATCGCGACGTTGGCGGCCGGACGCTGGAAATGGCCGAGACGGAATACATGGTGCGCGGCCGGGGTTATCTGCGCGGCAAGGATGACATTGCGAATCTCGTGCTCAAGTCCCAGAACGGCACGCCGGTGCGCGTCGCCGATATCGGGCGCGTCGAACTGGTTGCCGACGAGCGGCGCGGCATTACCGAATTGAACGGCGAAGGCGAAGTCGTTTCCGGCATCGTCATGTCCCGTTTCGGCCTCAATGCGCTGGACGTCATCCACAACGTCAAGACCAAGATCGCCGAGATCAGCGCTGGCTTGCCGGAAGGCGTCAGCATCGTGACGACTTATGACCGCTCGGAACTGATCGAGCGCGCCATCACCACGCTCAAGCACACGCTGGTCGAAGAAAGCATCATCGTTGCGCTGGTCTGCATCGTTTTCCTGCTCCATCTACGCTCGGCGCTGGTCGCCATCCTGATGCTGCCAGTCGGCATTCTCGCGGCCTTCATCGGCATGCGAGCGCTCGGCATCAACGCCAACATCATGAGTCTGGGTGGCGTGGCGATTGCCGTCGGGGCGATGATCGATGCGGCCATCGTGATGATCGAAAATGCCCACAAGCATCTGGAGCGCCTCAAGCCCGGCGAATCGCGCAGCGAAGCGATGATTGCCGCCTGCAAGGAAGTCGGCCCGGCGCTGTTCTTCAGCCTGCTCATCATTACCGTCTCCTTCCTGCCCGTGTTCACGCTGGAAGCCCAGGAAGGCCGGCTGTTCGCCCCGCTGGCCTGGACCAAGACCTTCTCGATGGCCGCTGCGGCGCTGCTCTCGGTAACGCTGGTGCCGGTGCTGATGCTGGTCTTCATTCGCGGCCACATCCGCCCTGAAGCCGAAAACCCGGTCAATCGCTTCCTGATCCGCATCTATCGGCCGATCATCGCCAGCGTCATGAACTGGAAGAAAACCACCATCGTGCTGGCGCTGGTCGCCATCGCGATCAGCATCATTCCGGCCAGCCGCTTGGGTTCGGAATTCATGCCGACGCTTAACGAAGGCACGCTGTTCTACATGCCGACCACCCTGCCCGGCCTGTCGGTGACCAAGGCGGCCGAGCTGTTGCAGACGCAGAACAAGATCATCAAGAGCTTCCCGGAAGTTGCTTCAGTTTTCGGCAAGGCTGGCCGCGCCCAGACGGCGACCGACCCGGCGCCGATGGAAATGTTCGAGACGGTGATCAATCTGAAGCCGGAATCCGAATGGCGGGCCGGCATGACCACCGACAAGCTCATCGCCGAACTCGACAAGGCTCTGCAATTCCCCGGCGTCGCCAACTCCTGGACGATGCCGATCAAGGCGCGTATCGACATGCTGTCGACTGGCATCCGCACGCCGATTGGCATCAAGGTCTTCGGCACCGATCTGGTTGAAATGGAACGCCTGGCGCGCCAGATTGAAACCGTCGTCAAGGCCGTGCCCGGCACCAGTAGCGCCTTTGCCGAACGCATTACCGGCGGCTACTACCTCGACATCATCCCCGACCGCAACGCGCTGGCTCGCTACGGCCTGAGCGTTGGCGAAGTGATGGATGTTGTTTCTGCCGCGCTCGGCGGCGAAATGGTCACCACCACGGTCGAAGGCCGCGAACGCTTCGGCGTCACCGTGCGCTACCCGCGCGACATGCGCAGCGACCCGCAAGCCATCGCCCGCGACATTCTCGTCCCAATACCGGCCGAAATGGGCGGTGCCGCCAGCATGATCCCGCTCGGCCAACTGGCCGAAGTCAAGATCACCACCGGCGCCCCGGCCATCCGCACGGAAAACGCCCTGCTCTCGGCCTACATCTACGTCGACATCCGCGACCGCGACATCGGTTCCTACGTGGCTGAAGCGCGGCAGGCGGTCAACGACAAGGTCAAGTTCACGCCCGGCACCTACGTCACCTGGAGCGGCCAGTTCGAGTACATGGAACGCGCCACCCAGAAGCTCAAGGTCGTCGTGCCGATTACCTTGCTGATCATCTTCCTGCTGCTCTACCTCAACTTCCGACGCATCACCGAAACGCTTATCGTCATGCTCTCGGTGCCCTTCGCGCTGGTCGGCGGGGTCTGGCTGATGTGGCTGCTCGGCTACAACCTGTCGGTCGCCGCTGCCATTGGCTTCATCGCGCTGGCTGGCGTCGCGGCCGAAACCGGCGTCGTCATGCTGATCTATCTCGATCAGGCCTGGCAGGAAGTGCAAGTAAAATGCCGTGATGAAGGCCGCCCGGCAAAGGCTGCCGACCTCTACGCGGCAGTGATGGAAGGCGCCGTCGAACGCGTCCGCCCCAAGATGATGACCGTCACCGCCATCATGGCCGGCCTGCTGCCCATTCTCTGGGGCACAGGAACCGGTTCGGAAGTCATGAGCCGCATCGCCGCGCCCATGGTCGGCGGGATGATTTCATCGACTGTGCTGACCTTGGCGGTGATCCCGGCGATCTACGCACTGGTCAAGCAACGTCAGTTGCAAAACCAAGGTGCCCAGTTGGCTGCGAGCGCTCGCTAACGGTCATTTGGCCAAGTTCGGTGTTTTAGCGCCTTCATGACGCAAATATCCAAGCGCCCATTGAAGATCCGTCGTGTAACAGGCTGATACAACATCACACGGCAGAATGGCGTATTTTGGTGCTACACCAACTGATCTAACCTGCTTTTGAGACGAATTCTGAAGTTTCTCAACCGTAGCCTTGGCCACAAAAAGCCTAGGAATGAAAACGTGGATCTATCTTTAACGGCAATTGGAGAAACTTGATATGCATAAAATGAAGATGCGCATTGGCTTAGTCGCTGGTCTGTTTCTCGCTCTGGCAACATTGGACGCTCAGGCCCATGGCGATGTAACGCCGCACCCGGTTGATACGTCGAGCTTGCAGCCGCTCGGTAAAGACTGGATCCTGCCCAACCCTTACCGCGGCAACGAGAAAGCAGTGGCCGTCGGCGCGATTGGGTATCTGCATAACTGTGCCGGATGTCACGGACTGAATGCCGAGTCTGGCGGCGTAGCGCCCGACCTGTTGCTGATTACCAAGGATTGTTTGGGCATGGCGTCGAACGAGCAACAATCCTCCTGCCTCAAGGACACAGATGATTACTACAAGGACATTGTCCTCCACGGCAAGAAGAATGGCGAAGGTAGATTCTTGATGCCCGCCTACGACAGTGTCTTCACGCAGGAAGCGGTATGGGCAATCAAGGCTTACACCGATGCACGCACCAAAGAAGAGATCGCCAAGTCCAAGTAGCTTAAGCAACTTTCAGGCATCCTCCCGCGTCAGGCGGGACTTGCCTTATAGACACAGCGGGGTGAAAAACCGGGTCAATAGCCCCGCGGCTTTACAGCGATAGCCAGTGCCCGCCGCCACACTGGCTGTCGATCCTTTCTGACAGCGTTGACGACCATACAAACAATGAATGGCCAGTCTTACGGTCAACCGGAAATAATGGCCAAGAACCAAATAAACAGCGTCGAGCCTCATGCAATGGAATGCAGACTGTGTCGCTCGCTGCAGCTTGAAATTCACCGCTATCCGCGGACCCGCTGGCGCGACAAGCCAGCTACAGGCAGTTGAAACCCTGTCCCGATGAGTAGGCAAGCTGGCCGCATTGGCGGCCTAGCGCCCCAGCATGCGGGCCAGACGGCCGGTGAGGTCATGGTAGGCCACGTTGCCATCGCGCATTTGGGCACGACGCAGCGGTGGCGTTGCGATAGCACGACCTTTGTACTTGATACCGCGCTGCACGGTCTTGGCCATCGGGGCCACCGGCGTCTCCAGCCTGGGCGTTGCCAGCGAGAGAAAATCGTTGAAGCTGTGTGACATCGCCACACGGTCGCTGAGGAATGGCGCACTGGGTCCGATGAAGCGCGCGAGGATGGTCTTGAGTATGGAGCAATGGTCCAGCACCACTGCTGGCCCCTTGCCCGGCGGCACCCAGGGCGACACTATAAAGGTTGGTACGCGCAAGCCATAAGGTGTAAGGCAGTCTTGCGTGATGGGGTCGCCCTGCACGGCGAGCGAGGGCAGCGCAGTCAACACCAGCGGCGACAGACCCAGCTTCATCCCGTCCAGCAGCCCGCTGTCAACCTGGGCGGGCGGGTTGGCTTCCACCTTGCTTGGCCCCCGGCTGACCACATCGCCCGGCGTGACGCCACCCGGCTTTACAACACCACCTGAAGTGCCGCCGCCCGGCTTGACCACCCCGCCCGAAGCACCACCGCCCGGCGTGACGCTACCGGGTTCCACACTGCCAAACTGCTGGAAATCGCGCAGATCGGCTACCGGCGGAATCACGTGGTCATAGAAACCGCCGTGTTCGTCGTAGGTGACGATCAGCAGCGTGTCGCGCCACAGCGCCGTGTTGCTGCGCAGCGTGTTGTAGACGTCCGCAACAAAGGCTTGGCCGTTACGCATGTCGGCCACGGGGTGATCGTCGTTTTGCGGAAAATGGTGCATGGCCGGCTCGATGACCGTCAGCGGCGGCAAGTTACCTGCGGCCACGTCCTGGGCCAATCGGCTGATGGGTACGATGTGCGTGCTGTCGGTGGCATAGCGCGCAAACATGCGCAACATGGTCACCGATGGAAAGCTTTCATAGACGCGCCAGTCGAGTCCCTTGCGATTGAACAGGTCGTAGATGGTGGTACTGCGGCTGAGATAAAAGTTGTCGCCATTGTTGCTGTCCACGATGGCTTCGCCGGCACGGTCGTACTGCACATCGCCGGTCAGCGAGAACATGCGGTTGGGCAAGGTGGGCCCGGCGTGCGAGCAGTAATACTGGTCGCTCCACGCAAAGTTGTCGGCCAGAAACTTGTACGCCGGCAGGTCGGCACCCTGGTAGTAGCCCAGCACGTCTTGCTGCTTGACACGGTCCTTGATGGCCTGTGTCTGCGTGTCGAGGCGCTTTTTGAAGTTGCTGACAAAGCCTTCCGGGCTATTGATGAAGCGGCCGTTGGGGCCGGCCACACGCTTGGCCAACTGCTCGGTGACATCGTCCAGCTCGTGACCAACTGCCACCGGGAACTGTGTCTTGACTGCCAGATTACTTTGGCCCAGCGCGGGCAGGTTGTAGCCCTCGGCGCTCAAGGCTTGAAGCAGTTCAGGTGTCAGCCCGTCATCGCCGGCCGCGCCTTGTGCGCGGTAACCGAGCACATGGTCGAACGAGCGGTTTTCCATCATCACCACAACGATGTGTTTCACCTTGGCCAGGTTGTCGGCAGCCCAAGTGTCACCAAGCATACGCGGTGTCATCTGCCAGACATCCGGACCCAGCTGGTTAACGCTGCGGCCGATGACGCCGCGGTACACTTGGGAAGGACGCGGGTCGTGCTCCTGCGGGGCGATATAACTCAGCGCCAGCTCGTTGCCTTCGAGCCGTGCACTGGTATAGGTAAAGTCGTCGCCCAACAGAATCGCCAGAATGAAAGGCATAGCCAGGCTGCCAGAATCAATGTTGTCAATCAGGTTGCTGCGCAGCGTGCGGTTTACATAGCCCTCTACCAGTTCCAGTACGCCCGCAGCGCCCAGCGTCAGCAGCCCGCCGGTCAGCAGGCCCAGCACCAGTGCGGCCTCCCAGTGCAGATCCAGATCCAGCAGACTGTCCGGAAGCCATGCCAAGGGCACCAGCCCGCCTTGGGCGTTGGGTTGCAGACCCAGTTCCAGCTCCATCTGGTTGTTGCGAGGTTTCAGGGTCACCAGAGCGAAGCCACCCACCCGTACTTGCAACTCGCCTTCGGTTTGCAGCGTCACGCGCAGCGCTGGCACGGCTGGCTGAATGCGCTGGCTGGCCCCCAGGTTGACCTGCAAGGCCTTGACCCGAAAGCCGCTTGATATGATGCGCAAGCCATGGCCCAGGCCTTCGTCGGTGCTGAACACCGAGTAGGCCACGTTGGCCTTGATGTCGGGCTGGTCGGTATCTATGCCTGCATCTTGCGGATTCTTGCGTACCGGGCCATCCAGCAGACCATACATGTCCAGGGTTTCGGCGCTGAGTTCGTCCAGTATTTTCAAGCGGCCTACCAGTTTCTTTCCACGGCTTCCCACAGTAAAGCGCAGCTTGTTGCCGTTGGGGCCGAGCAGTACGTTGATGCGGTCTTGCAGCACGTTGGTGTGCACCCGCGTCGTGGCGGTGACCTGTGCCATCACGCGGTGGATCCGGGTGCTGTTGCCTCGACCCACAGCCTCCAGTGTCCAGGGCAATTCGTGGCCCTGCGGATCGCGCGACTTGTCGATGGCTTGCGGCGTCACCTCATAGGAAAGGAACGAACCGGCCGCCGTGGCAACCACGTTGCCAACGGGGTCCAGCAGCCGCAACTGGCCCTGCCATTGCCGGAAGGGAAGCGTAAAGGTCGGCGCCACGCGTACTTCCAGCCGTCCCAGACGGAACAGATCAAAGCGAAAGCTTTGCACGCCTTCGCCCACCTGCCCGTTGACCAATGGCGGCGCACTTTTGGAGAGCACCGTTTCCGTCTGCACGATGCGCAGCTTGGCTGGCACCAAAACCACTTCCGCCTCGTCTTCGGCCACGGGCACGGGTGCCGACTGCCCGCTGACGCTGAAGGACCAATCGCCTTGAGTTACCCCGCGCAGATTGCGAAAGCGAGCCAGGTCGGCCAAAGTGACCTCGTTACGGGTGAATGGCAGACCGTCGGGGGTTCGTACGGTCATGGTCAACGGCAAGGTGCGGATCTGGCTGCGCCAGCGCCCCTTGATCGTGCCATCAGGATTGGTGCTGTTGGGCCCCACCTCCTCCACCCACACGCGAACCGTATAGGTGGCAACGGCATGCAACGCCAGCACCCCGGCATAACGCACGCGCAGGCGACCACTGTTAGTACACCGCACCGCCACCGTGCCGTTGCCGGCGTCATCCAGATGCAGTTGCAGCGGCTGATTGGCCAGCACATGGGTTAGGGCGTAGGGCATGGCGACTCCTTGTACTGGACGTTTGAAATCATTCAATTTTCATAAAATAAAAAGTAGTGGGTAATCCGCTAATTGTCAAATGCGAGGAAAATCGTGCGAGTTAGCCGAGCAAAAAATGTCTGACAAGCAAAAAAACTCCGGATTACTGGCATAACAAACGCGATATCCAACATCACAATCGGGAACATGCCGACTGATGCCAGTCCCACGGTCAACCGGAAAAATCGGCCTGAATTCAAATATCTGCAGTGAGCCGCAATAGCCCATCAATGCTGGGCACAGCGCGAAAATCATGTACTGAATTTCGGTAACGAAAAAACCTGCAACAATGTTTGAACTTTTCCCGTATAAAAACGTCCTGTCATAAAGGGCATGGACACACTGACCCAAATTAAGCAGACTTGGATTCATCAGCGTTGATCGGGGGGAGGACGTATGAAACGTAATCTGTTAGCAGTGTTGACGGTACTTGTTACCATCGCCACCAGTATTGGCATCATCCAGATGCGACACCCAGGCCTCGGCGAGGCCCATGCCGAGAATGCTCCGGCAATTGCCGCGCCACCGGCAACAGTGCAAAGCGCGCCCGAGACCACCATAGTTGATCAGGATGCCCCCTACATGGAGGCATGCGCCCGCGAAGGACTCAATCAGTCCGAATGTGTCGGCCGCCTGATCTGGTTCAAGGCCACTGCCGGCAACGACCGCTTCCACACCTACACCTTCCAGCAGCGCATCGGCGTGCTGGTCGACTGGTTCCGCGTCCTGCGCGCTGATCAGCGCGATGACCGCTTCTGGGCCTGGGGCATCATCAACGACCCGTCCTGCTGCAAACCGGGCGATCCTGACTGCCCTGCCAAGTCGGCCGATGAAACCTACGGTATGGACTGGTGCCCGGGCGATGATGTACTGCTCAAATATGTCGGCAAGCCCGGCTACGTCGACCCGGCCTGCGGCCTCAAGGACGCTGCCCTGGATGCCGACGACCCGCACACCCAGGGTGGCAAGCTTGATCAGCGCGCCTCGGCCTGCGATCTCAAGTTCGGCACCTCGACCGGAGCGCTGGGCATCCGCAAGTTCCCCAACCCGCGCTTCAACGCCGCCAAGTGGCAAGCCCTGAATGGCGGCAATGCCAACTGGTCCGGCTTCAACGCCAAAAAAGACGCAGCGACCGGTGTCGAATCCGACAGCCGGGTCAGCAAATTGGCTGACGCCTCAGTCGAACCACCCTTCCTGATCGGGACCGCCTGCGGCTCCTGCCACATTGCCTTTGACCCGACCAATCCCCCGGCTGACCCGGCGCATCCCAAATGGGAAAACATCAAGGGGCTGATCGGCAACCAGTACACCCGCATGTCCGAACTGCTCACCTCCGGCATGGCGAAGAGCAGCCTCGAATGGCAGATTTTCTCCCACGCCCGGCCGGGCGTCACCGACACCTCTGCCATCTCGCATGACCAGGTCAACAATCCCGGCACCATCAACGCGCTGATCAACGTGGCCCAGCGCCCCGTTTTCAAGGGTGAGATGGTTACCAAATGGCGCAAGGCCAACACCTGCGGCGCCGAAAAAAATGAAGACAAATGCTGGTGCGAGCCTGGCCGTGAAGGCAAGTGCTGGGTCAAGAGCACACGCGATGACGACACGACACCGGTCAATCTTGGCGGCCAAAAAGTCGTCCTGCCCGGCGTGCATCACATCCTGAAGGGCGGCGAGGACTCAATTGGTGCCCTTGAGGCAATCCAGCGCGTCTATTTCAACATCGGCTCCTGTTCCGAGCAGTGCTGGGTCAATCACCTGACCGACATTAGGCAGGTTGATCCGGAGCAGCGCGGCTTCGGCCAGACTGCCTTCGATATCGGTCAGTGCCGGCGCGACTGCCCGAACTTCCGGGCCGTCGAGGATCGCCTGCAGAACGTGCTCGACTTCTTTGCCTCAGCCGAGTCGGATGAAACCGACCTGTTCGCCGCACGCGCCAACCAGCGCAAGGCCATCAACCCGACCGCCACCTACATGCCGGCCGACCTCGTCGCCGACCTGGAGAAGGAATTCGGCAAGGGCGCCGTTGGACGCGGCCAGACAATCTTTGCCGATAACTGCGCACGCTGCCATTCGAGCATTCCGGAAAGCACTGGCGGACCGTTCAAGAACCGCGACTTCGCGGCGCCGAACGAAGCCCACCCGCGCAAAGTCCGCGCCGACTTCCTCGGCAATGACGAATCGACGCCAGTGACCGAAGTTGGCACCTTCCGCTGCCGTTCGCTGCATTCCAACCACAAGCCTGGGCACCTGTACATGGAATATGCCTCCGATACGCTGCACAAGCGCCCTATCGTCGCCGACATTCCTGAGCGGAATGAACTGAAGGATGGCGGCCGCGGCTACATGCGCAATGTCTCGCTGGTCAATGTCTGGGCCACTGCACCGTTCATGCACAACAATGCCATCGGCCCCGAGATCTGCGGCAAGCCGGCCAACAAGGACAACGACTTCCATCGTTCCCGCTACGTCGGCCCGGACGGCAAGCTGCTGCCAGAGCAACCGGAATGCGTGCGTTACGACCCCACGGTCGATGGCCGCTTCGATCTCTACAAGCTCTCGATGCATGAACTGCTGCACCCGAAGGAGCGCGGCAGCAAGCGTACGCTGACCAATACCGACCTGCTGATGGACGTCGGTATCCGCCCGCTCGACGGCAAGACAGAGAAGCCACTCGGCGGCTTCGGTCAGGTCAAGATTGTCGCTGGGGCCAGCGTCGGCTTCCTCAACGGTCTGGAACACAAGCAACTGGTCGGCGACCTCTTCCTCGCCAAGCGCCACCCCGAGCAACTTGAAAAAGCTGGTCGCAAAGCCTTGCAACCCACCTTGCTGGAGATTGCCGACGAGGTTCTGAAAAACCCGTCCCGCTTCGTCGATATCCTGCGTGAAAAGCGCGACTTCCTCAGCGCCAATTACGAAACCTGCACCCAGGAGATCGAAAACGAGGGTCACCGCTTCGGCGAAGACCTGTCCGAAGCCGACAAGAAGGCGCTGACCGCCTTCCTCGCCACCCTTTAAGGCACGGGAGATCAGATCATGGGACTGCACACTTTTACCCCACGCACCGGCCTGATTGCGCTGGCCACCATCACCCTGCTGGTGGCCTGCGCCAAGCAGGAACCGCCCACCATCAACTTCGCACCTTACAGCAAGGACTACCAGAGCAAGATGAGTCTGGCGCAGGTTGATTACAAATATCCGATTGCACCGGCTGAACTGGCCAAGATCACGCCGGATTACCTGGCCAAACTGGATCAGGAACAACTCGACCAGATCTACGCACGCCTACCGGCTGGCCCCATCCCGGATGGCGCCTTCGACGGTCGCATCCTGCTGCCACGCGGAGAAAGCGGCAAATTCCGGCTCTCCGAGATCGTCGGAGGCTTTACCGGCATGGGCCTGCACCTAAAAGGGCTGCTGATCGAGGATATTGGCGAAGCGCTGTGGCGCGGCAAGGTCTTCTTCCGTGATGAACGGGTGCTGCGCAATCGCATCGACGACCTCTCCATCCTGAAAAAAATCGGGCTGGTCGAGGGTGAGCCGAAGAAGATGACCTACGGTGGCAAGGAAACCTGGCTGCTCTTCCCGGCCAAGCTGTACTGCGGGCAAAGCCTGCTCGATGCCCGACGCGAGTCGATCATCATCGATTATTTCTTCACCGACGAAATCCCCGGCTACCAGGAGAATCCGGACTATCTCGCAGGTCGCCGCGGCCTCAAGGTTCGTGACGAAATCCGCATGATCCGTCCCGGCCTCTACCTCGGCCGAGCCTATCTCGACCGCGCCTTTGCGCTTAATTTTACGCTCTACGACAAGGCCACCGACGAGAAATCCACCGAGGCTTTTGTCAAAACCGGCACGGTACAGCAAGACTGCTGGCCCGGCACGCAAGTACGCCCCGTCGTCGCTTCAGCCACCAAACCCTGATCTGTGGTCTGGTCATGGACACCGGTCATGACATTGCGCAACACCACGCTCGCCGGCCTGCTTGCCTTGGCCTGCGGGCCGGGGGCAAGCATGCATGCGGCGGCTGAAACGCCTTCCGTCGCGCCAAGCTGGGTAGTCACGCCAAGCCTGGCCGGTGAAAACCTGCCGCCGAGCGGGCGCTCCCTGTTTGATCAACTCTTTGCCATCTCGCGCAATGGCCGGAGCAGCATCGAGTTGCCCTGGCCGTTTGAATCCCTCCTCACCCGCCTCGACAGCGAACTGGCCCGTGATTCGGCCAACCCGCTGCCACCCGCCAAACGCATCCTGATCCCGCTCGGCCGTTCGCTGCAGCGCACGGCGGCCGCCCCGGACTATTTCGCCTTCCCGCGGGTGGTTGTTGCGGTCGACTCGGAAAATAGCCCAAATTCGAAATTTTTCCTGAAGGACCGCCTGTACATCGGCTATCAGGAAAAATCGTCGGTACTGGAAGTCATCAGCTACAACGAAAGCGCCGGGCGTTTCGAATTCCAGTTGGTCAAGGATTACCGCGCCGGCGGCAAGCCACAGATTTATTACGCCAACCGTAATCTCTGTTTTGCCTGCCACCAGAACGGCTCGCCCATTTTTTCCCGCGCCCTGTGGGATGAAACCAATGCCAACCCAAAAATCGCCAGCCTGCTCTCGGCCAGCGGCCGCAGCTTCTACGGCATCCCGCCCGGACGCGGCGTCGACATCCCTTATGCCATCGACAACGCCACCGAACGCGCCAATGGCTTCGCGCTGACCCAGCGCCTGTGGCGTGAAGGCTGTGGCAATGCCGCTCTCTCGGCCCGCCGTTGTCGGGCCGGCCTGTTCGTCGCTGCCCTGCGCCATTCACTGTCCGGCGGCCAGACATGGGCGCCCGATAACGATTTTCGCCAAGCAGTCGTCGAGCCGCTGTTCAAGGAAGCCAGCCAGCGCTGGCCCGGTGGCTTGGCCATCGGCAATCCCGATTTACCCAACCGAAATCCATTGGATGGCATGGGCAGTTGGCCGGAGGAACGTGGCGCAAGGATCGCCTTTTCCCATGTTGCGGCGCGTTTCGACCCGCTACTGCCCCGCCAGCCGCGAGATACCTGGCAGCCGGCAGCACCGGGCGCCATGAACACGCTGATCTCTGGTCTGTCCGAATTCGTTTCTGCCGCGGACCGACAAAATCTCGAAACGGCCCTTGTCCGGCAAACAGGCGTCGCCACTACTCGTAAAGTTTCAACTTGCCGGATCGCAATCACCGCCTCCCGCTGGTCCGTACAATGCAATCCTTCATCTGGCCAATCAGGGCCGAGCCTTACCGCCACCCTGTCGGTGAAAGCCGGTCGCCCGATCAGTGGCCAGATCAGCCGGTTCAGGCTGCCGGGCGGTACCGCACTGAGCAACATCGAACTGATCAGTGCGACTGGTGATTCAAGCTTAACCCCCCGCCTGAATGGACAACTACCGCGCACAGCCGAAGGTCATGCCTTGGCTCGGCTGAGCTTTCGTGCCGCTTCCGGCAATGCCGGCAATGCCGGCAGCGGCGAGGTTGCGCTGGAAATTCGCGAAGATTTTGCCGCAATCGACAAGGCGGTTGCAAAGCTGCTCGAATCGCCGCAAGGCGAGAAGTTGTTTGGCGCAACGCCGATTCCCCGTACCGAACTATTCACGGCGCTGCTAAGTAGCCTCGGTGCGGCTCGTTCGCCAGCCTGCTGCCAGGCGGCCGACGCATTGCCGCCGCCTCGACTGGAAGTAGTCGCCGCCATCCCCGGAGACAGCACCAATGCGCCGATTGATGAGGGCATACAACGGTTTTATCCCTACTGCGCGACCTGTCACCGTTCGGCCGAGACCTTCCCACCCAATTTCCTGACCGGCAATGGTCCCCAGGTTGTGGCCCGCCTGCGCCATTGCGCGCCCCGCCTATATGTGCGCCTGGCCATGGCCGATCTGGTGCCGGAACACCGCGACAAGACGCCGATGCCACCGGAGAGCATGCTACCCGCCTTCGCCAGCGATATCGCCAGCTGGAAGAACAGCCCAACCCGCACCGCCCTGCTCGCCCAGGTCAGCGACTGGCTACGCGCCGAAAACGGGCGTCCACCGAACCTGAACGAATTGCTGGCCGGTGGCTATGAATCCCTGCGTCCTTGTCTGCCAACTCAATAAAATCAAAACCCAAAGGGGAGCTCCATGAACCAACAATTCGAACCAAGCCCCGGCGAACAGCCCGCCAGCCCCTGGAAGCGCCGCTTCCTGATTCTCTTTGTCGTCACCATCGTCATTCCAGGCTTCATCGGGTTGCTGTTGCTCAAGCGCTTCGGCGAAGACATCCCGGTCGACTACGCCAACCCGGCAGAGCATTTCAAATACGGTTCGACCGGCGGCGAGCACGAGATGGGCTTCCCGTACTGGATCTGGAAGGCGCTACCCGAAGTCTGCCCGCAATACCTGCCCGGCAAGGGTTACCAATCGCTGGGCATGGTCTATGAGAAAAATCCCGACGGCAGCGACCGCGATCTGCCGGTCGGTACCTCGCAACGCCGCTACCAGGGTATCGACCGCGTTTTCGTCAATTGCGCTGCCTGCCATGTCAGCACCGTGCGCACTGCCGCCGACAAACCGGCCACCGTCGTCCTCGGCATGCCGGCCGCCACGTTCAATATGAAGGGATTCGAGGAATTCTTCTTCCGCTGCGCTGCTGACCCGAAGTTTTCCAAGGAATACATCCTGCCGGAGATCGAGAAACAAGGCGCCAACCTCGACCTGCTCGACCGCTATCTGGTCTACCCCATCGCCATCGCCATCATGCGCGACCGGGTGCTGGCGCTGGCCGGGCGTTTCGACTGGGTGTTCAAGCAACACGAATGGGGGCCGGGCCGGGTCGACACCTTCAACTCGGCCAAGGTCATCTTCAATTTCCCGATGAGCCATCTGGACCCCAAGGAATTCGACGCGCCGGCCGACTTCCCGTCGATCTGGCGGCAGCGCCAGCGCAAGGAGCCGAAGGAAATGCAGCTGCACTGGGACGGTAACAACACCACGGTCGAGGAGCGCAACAAGAGCGCCGCCTTCGGCACCGGCACGACACCACCCACCATCGACATCCAGCGCATCAAGCGCGTCGAGGCGTGGATCATGGATGCCGTGCCCCCTGCTTTTACCGACTTTTTCCCGGTTGACCGCAAGCTTGCCGCGCAGGGCGCCCCGGTCTATCAGCAATACTGCGCGTCGTGCCACGGCGTTTCGGGCAGCGATTTCAGCGGCGAGTATGTTGGTACAGTCGAGCCGCTGGCCAAAATCGGCACCGACCGCCGCCGACTGGATTCCTACACCTACACGCTGGCCGTCAATCAAGCCACGCTCTACGCCAGCTACCCTTGGCGCTTCACGCATTTCCAGAAAACCCACGGCTACGCCAACATGCCGCTCGACGGCCTGTGGTTGAGGGCGCCCTACCTGCACAACGGCTCGGTGCCCAGCCTGCGCGACCTGCTCGAACCGGCCGCCAAACGTCCGAAAGCCTTCTACCGCGGCAACGACGTTTATGACCCGGTAAAAGTCGGCTTCGTGTCAAACATTGCCGAAGCCAGTGGCAAGAAATTCTTCCGCCTCGACACCGCCCTGCCCGGCAACGGCAACGGCGGTCACGAGGGCAAGGCCTACGGCACCGAACTGAGCAGCGCGGACAAAGCCGCGCTGGTCGAGTTCCTGAAGACATTCTGAGAGGCACGAAATCATGACTACATCCTGCTCCTGCAAGACCTGGTTCAAGTACATCGGCCTCGCCCTGCTCGTCGTCGCCGCCATCGGCGGCATGATCGGCTATGACCGCGGCTTCCGCCAGTATCCGCAGCCCGACTGGGTGACCGCGACACCGGAAATGCGCTTCAAGTACGGCTCCATTGGCGCCGAGAACGACGCCGGCGTGCCCTACTGGATCTTCTATGTCCTGCCCCGCATCTTCCCGGAAAAGCTGACCCAGGACGGCCTGGTCATCCCCGGCGGCTATGCCTCACTTGGCGTGCCGTGGGAACAAGGCCAGGAATTGCCGGTCGGCTTCACCAAGAAAAAAATTGGCTTCGACCGCGTTGCCAACAATTGCGCCGTCTGCCACACCACCAGCTACCGCGAGAAAATCGATTCCAACCCCGTCTTCGTGGTCGGCGGATCGGGACATACCACCAATGTCGAAGGCTTCTTCCGCTACCTGATCGACTGCGCCAAGGACCCGCGCTTCAACGCCGACATCCTGATGGCCGAAATCAACCGGGTGGCTGACCTCGACTTCATCGACAAACTGCTCTATCGCTTCTTCATCATCCCGATCACCAAGAAGCGCCTGCTCGAACGCGAAGCCCAATTTGCCTGGGTGTACCGCAAGGATTTCCCGGACTGGGGACGCGGCCGCGACGATGCGATGAACCTGACCAAGTACTTCATGATCAAGGCGCCAATGGACGACACCTTCGGGCCGACCGACATGCCCTCGATCTGGAACCTGAAGAAATACGTCTGGGAAAAAGGCCACCGGATGAACTACGCCGGCGACAGCAACGACGCTTACTCGGTGATCATGGATTCCGCCCTCGGCGTGCTCGGCGCCGCACCGGCCAACAAGGCCGATTTCGTCGGCCAAGTAAAATGGCTCAAGGACTACCTCTCCGAACTACCCGCGCCGAAATATCCGTTTGCCATCAACACAGCCAAGGCAACTGCCGGCAAGCCATTGTTTGACGCCAATTGCGCCGCCTGCCACGCCAGCGACAAAACCGGCACGCCCTTGCCACTCGCGGCTGTCGGCACTGACCGCGGCAGGCTCGATTCGTGGAACAAGGGTGCCGCCATCAAGGCCAACCAGGTCGTCAAGGACATGGGTTTGGAACGCAAAGGACTGGTCGAGGAAGACCTGATCGGTTACGTCGCCCCCTTCCTCGACGGCATCTGGCTGAAGGCGCCTTATCTGCACAACGGCTCCGTTGCTACTCTGCGCGATCTTCTCGAACCCGCCGCCAGCCGGCCCAAGGTTTTCTGGCGCGGCTACGACGTCTACGACCAGACCAAGCTAGGTTTTGTCACCGATTCACCGGAAGCCAAACGCGTCGGTACCCGGCTTGACACGGCAAGCAAGGGCGGCGGCAACCAAGGGCATGAATTCGGCACGCGCCTGTCAGCCACGGAAAAGGATGCGTTGATCGAATACCTGAAAACTCTGTAAAACGCCCCGGGCTGACTATTGACAATACTCAGCCCGGCCCCCCACCCATTCGGAAAGGAAGGTGTCGTATGAAAACAAGCCTCCTGATCGCCAGCTCCGTACTGACTTTTACCTGCACCACCGTACTCGGCGCACCGGAAAAGCTCTCGCCAGCTGACCAAGCTGCAGCCTTCAAGGCCGCCGGCTTCAAGCTCAAGGGCAAGCGCTGGCAAGCCTGCGATGACCCGACCCCGACCTACTCCCCGGGTGCCATCGAGGATGTCCGCGACATCAACGGCGATGGTCTCCCCGAAGCGGTCATTACTGAAGGCGGCACCTACTGCTACGGCAATACGGGCGCCGGCTACAGCCTGGTCAGCAAGCAGGCCAATGGCAGCTGGAAGCTGATCACCAACGGCACGGGCATGATCACCTTCCTGAGCGGCAAGGGGGTCGGTGGCTGGCCGGACATCGAAATCGGCGGACCTGGTTTCTGCTTCCCGGTTGAGCGATGGAACGGCCGGCAATATGCGCTGCACCGGCATGAATACGAAGGCAAGCCCTGCCGACGGAAATAAGTCATCCAAGTTGCCGCCTGAATTCGATTACTGCGGTCAACCGGGAATTTTGGCCGAAATTGAAATTTCCGGGGTGTTGAAAACCGCGATCTACAGCTGAGTCGATTTGGTAAAGCAGCCTTTTTCGGAAATACGACCAGGCTGAGACGGTTTCTGCTCGTTCTATTGCCCTTCATCCCCTTGCATCCCGCTTCGGGATCGTGCTATCAGTGCGCGATGACCCTAACCCTACAATCCCCTGCACTTTCCCGGTCTGTTCTTCGATGAGCAAACGTGACACCATCCGCCGGCGGGCAAATGATCTTGCCACCGCAGCTGCCGCCTATCAGACCGCTGCCGTTATCCCTCATTGCACCACGTGTTCGAAGCCGTGTTGCCGGCTCGACACTCTCGTCCTCGAACTGGAATGGAAGCAAGTCAAGTCATTCTGGCATCTCGAAGAGTCGCGCCATGCCTTCGATAAGCGCCTGGACCTCGGCAAAGGCCCGGAAGAAATCCGGGCGGGGAATGGCCTTTACTATATCCATAGCAAGCCCTGCCCCGCCTACGACGACGCAGGTTCATCCTGCCGGGTTTACGGTCAGGAAATCAAGCCAGCGGGTTGCAGCGACTTTCCTGTGTATGAAGATCAAGGCTGCGTTGTCGCAGACCTGCGCTGCGAAGCCGTAGACATCGGGGCGCTGGCTAAGAGCATTGCCGACACCGTCGGGCCTGAGTTCCGCATCGTCCAGACCGCCGACAAGGAGTTCCCCTTTCTGGTCACCTTGTCAGTGCGAAGGCGATCTGGCAACGGCAATGCAGATCGGTAAAACAGTGCGAGAGGTGTCTGAAAGTCAATGGCGGATGATTGTGCAACAACGACATCCCATTGACGCCTTTCGCCTGCTCTAATTGAACGGAATACTATCTGCGCGGTCGACCAGACGAGGTTAACCGGCATGCTGACATCAAAGGTACTACCCGCCGACTGAGCGGGCTGGCCAATCCACGGATTTTCTGGTTTTTCTGGCCTCAATGGGGTAGGGGATGACCGATATTTTCCTGAGCTATACCGAGCGGGACCGCGACACGGCGCGACGTATTGCCGAGGTGCTTGGTTCTGCCGGCTGGAGCGTCTGGTGGGACCGGCGGATTCCGGCCGGAGAAACTTGGCGGACCGTGCTTGACCATGCGCTGGAAGACATGCGTTGCATGGTGGTCTTGTGGTCAGCCAAATCAATCGAAAGCGAGTGGGTTTACGAAGAGGCCAGCGAGGGGCGCCGCCAGCACAAGCTAGTGCCGGTAATGATAGAAAATGTGCGCCCGCCAGCCGGCTTTCGCGAAATCCAGGCGGCCGATCTGACTGGCTGGGATGGCTCGCCCGATTTCGATGGCCTGCGTATGTTGCTGACAGACCTTGAGAACCTGCTAGGCAAGCCGGCATCTCATGCTGCGGACAAAACTGGGTCTGATGGCCCGCGCCCAACCGGCCAAGGCAATACAAAAACTGATGGTGATTTGCCCTACGGCAAGACTGAACTACCCGGCTATTCGCCACCGGCCGCGTCCAGTAGTAAACCTCGCTGGCAACTTTGGGCGCTGGCAGGCAGCCTGCTTTTGGCAGCGGTAGTTGTGACCATCGGACTATCGTCGCGCCAGCATACCGTGCCGGCAACACCTGCTCCGGCACCTGTCAGCCAGCAACCGGAGATCAGCATGCCGCCAACTTCCCCGGCCACTACCCCCCCGCCCACCGCAAGCGTTCAGCGTAAGAATATAGATGAGGCGTTCAACAAATTGGAGGCATCGCGCACGGCAATGGAGGCATCGACGTTGACGCGCTCCGGCAGCAAGACGCTGCCTGATACGAAGGCCTCCACGAAACGTGGCGAAGCATTCCGACCATACGACCATTGCTCCGAATGGCTGGCAAAAATCCAGCTTGGCGAGACGCTGAATAGTGTTGAGCAAACCATTTTTGACGGAAAGTGCAAAAGATGAATTTCGCATACAAACACCTATTTCCTTCAGCCTTGTTCAGTACAGCTTTTGCCGCCCTGCTACTGGTCACCGGCTGCGACAGCCTCAAGGAATTCACCGGTTCGTCGACACCGGCATCAGCCCTACCCACTGCAAGCAGTTCGTCATCCCCGGCGGCTGCACCCAATACCCCACCACCCGCCCAGCCCTACGACCAGGCGGTCTTGAGCGCTGCAACGGCCTTGTTTTCCAATGCCAAACTACCGCCGGCCGGCAGCCCGGCCCAGCCGAAATACGCGCTGGTGATCGACCCGCTGGTCGACGGCATGACCGGCGCCCAATCGGTCGCCACGCGCTCGATGGGTAAGCGGCTGAGCGATTTGATGCACCAGCACTATCCGCAGTTCGACGTGCAGGCGTTTTCAGCGGCCAATGTGGCCAAGAGCCCGCTGGTGCTGATTGGCACGTTCACCGGGGTCAATGCCGAGCGCAAGACCGCTGGCCTACGTGAAACCTATCGCATCTGCTTTGCACTGGCCGATTTGCGTAGCGGCAAACTGGTCAGCAAAGGTTTGGCATTCGCGCTGCCCGAGGGCGTCGACCCGACCCCGCTGGCCTTTTTCCGCGATGCCCCGGCGTGGTCCGATGATCCGGCGACCGAGGGCTACATCAAGACTTGCCAGGGCACCAAGGCGGGCGACCCGATCAACCCGCTTTACCTGGATCGCATCATCGCCGCTTCGCTGGTTTCCGAAGCGATTGATGCCTATGATGCCGGGCGTTATCAGGATTCGCTTGAGCTTTACCAAAATGCGCTGGCAACGCCGGCCGGCAACCAGTTCCGCGTACACAACGGCATCTACTTGGCCAACTGGAAGCTGGGCCGTCAGCAACAGGCGGAAGCTGCCTTCGCCAGGATTGTCGACTTCGGGCTTGAACATAAGCGCCTGGCGGTCAAATTCCTGTTCCGCCCCGGATCAACCGCCTTCGTGCAGGACAAGAAGCTGAGCGGCCCCTACCCTGTCTGGCTGAAAACCATCGCACGGCAAACCTCGGGGGTCAGCAGCTGCCTGGAAGTGACCGGCCATACCAGCCCGACCGGTCCCGAGCCCTTGAATGAACGGCTGTCACTGTTGCGTGCGGAGTATGTGAAGGGACGACTGGCCAGCGCCTCCCCTCTGCTTGCCAAGCGAATGATTGCCAATGGCGTGGGATCGCGACAAACGATGGTGGGCACCGGCCGTGATGATGCCAGCGATGCACTGGATCGTCGTGTCGAGTTCAAGGTCATCGGGTGCTGATTTAGCGCTGAGAAATTTCCGTTAAAGAAAGGCCTGCAACCGAACCAATCGCCATCCTTCGACTCCAACCTTCATGCCTTGGATAGTTAAAGCTATTGGCTGAGACTCTTCGCCGGGGCAGCAAAGGACGGCGAGATGAAACGTCTTGAGAAGGATTCGTTCGGCACCATCGAAGTGGCAGCTGAACGTCTTTGGGGGGCACAAACCCAGCGCTCGCTGGAGCACTTTGCGATTTCGACCGAGCGCATGCCCGATGAACTGATCCACGCGCTGGCCATGACCAAAGCAGCCGGCGCCAGCATCAATCGGGCCTTGGGCCTGCTCGACCCCGACATTGCCGCGGCGATCATTCTTGCCGCCGATGAGGTCAGCGATGGTCGGCTGGCTGAAGAATTCCCGCTGTCGGTCTGGCAGACCGGCTCCGGTACGCAAACCAACATGAATTTGAACGAGGTGCTGGCCAACCGCGCCTCAGAGCTGCTTGGCGGCCAACGCGGCAACACCCGCCTCGTTCATCCCAACGACCAGGTCAATCTCGGTCAGTCTTCCAATGACATTTTCCCGACCGCCATGCATGTCGCTTCGGCCATCGGTGTCGAGCGGAAGCTGCTGCCGGCACTCCGGCTTCTGACTGCCACGCTGGCCCAAAAGTCGACCGAGTTTACCGAGATCATCAAGATTGGCCGAACCCATTTGCAGGACGCGACGCCGCTATCGCTCGGCCAGGAGTTTTCCGGTTACGTCGCGCAATTGCAGCACGTGGAATCGCGGATCGCCAGCAGCATGTCGTCGCTCTACCCGCTGGCGGTGGGCGGTACCGCCGTTGGAACCGGGCTGAACACGCATCCGGAATTCGGCCAGCGCGTGTCGGCAGAACTGGCCGAACGAAGCGGCCTGCCCTTCACCAGCGCGAGCAACAAATTCGCGGCACTGGCTGCCCACGACGGCATGGTGGCCGCGCACGGGGCGCTGAAGACGCTCGCGGTGGCCTTGATGAAAATCGCCAACGACATACGCTGGCTGGCCTCCGGCCCGCGTTCGGGGCTGGGTGAAATCGGCATTCCGGAAAACGAGCCGGGCAGCTCGATCATGCCCGGCAAGGTCAATCCGACCCAGTGCGAGGCGCTAACCATGCTTTGCTGTCAAGTCATGGGCAACGATGTGACCATCGGCATCGCAGGCGCTGCCGGCAATTTCGAACTCAATGTGTTCAAGCCGGTGATCGCCCACAACTTCCTTCAAAGTGTGCGGTTGCTGACAGACGGCATGTCGAGCTTCGAACGTCACTGCGCAAGCGGCATTACCGCCCATCGCCAACGCATTTGCGAGCAGATGGAACGTTCACTGATGCTGGTCACTGCGCTTACACCGCATATCGGCTACGACAAGGCGGCCGAAATTGCCAAGTTGGCGAACAAGGAAGGGACAACCCTGAAGCAAGCCGCGTTGAAACTGGGCTACGTCTCGGCGGAAGACTACGATCGCTGGGTGGTGCCGGCCGACATGATTCACCCGACGCGCTGAGCAGCGTTTTTCCAATTTGCGGCATGTTGTGACCAGCGCTACGGTCAACCGGAAAAAACGGCGTTATTTCAAATATTGAAAAGCACCTGCAGTCCGCCACGGCACGGAGCGCAGGTGCTGGCCTCAACCCATCCAATCAGGGCGCAGGATTGCCCAGGGCGGTGATTTTGCGCTGCCAGCTGAACGGCCCGAAGCTGTTCGCTTTGGAACGGCCTTCGCTATCACCCGGCTTGACGCTGAGCTTCAGCCATTCCATCGGCGCAACGCTGCCATGGACCACGATGCGGTGGAAGTTCGGCACGTGGTAACCGTTGGCATGCGACTCGTAGGCGTCGTTGCTGCAGGCCACTTCGCTGGCGCCGGATTCCGTCAGGCAGGGCGCGCCCTTGACCAGCGGATTGTCCGAACGGTAGCCGTGCGAGTCACCGTTCATCAGCAGTACCGGCTTGCCGAAGTTCGTGGCGTTGAGCGCGATGCTGTCGATGAACTGACGGTAGTTGGCGATGTGCAGGTCTTGCGGACTGGTGCCGTCCAGATCCCACATGTCGGCCTGCAACTGGATCAGCACGGCGCGGGCATGACTGGTCTTGGCCAGCGCGAAGGCCTTGTCCAGCCAGCGCAGGTCGGCGCTCGTGCGCTTGAGGACTTCGGCAGTCTGTTCCGGCGTCCGGGCGGCACCGTACCAGTTATCTTCATCGTTGTTCGAGCCGCCCGGTACATTCAGGGTGACGAAGACAACACCTGATTGCTCCCACATCACGTTCTCGACAAACTCGACATCGCTCGGGAAATTGGCATCAAACGACTGAGCCTGGGACAGCAAGGGCTTGTCGACAGCAATCGCGTTACCGGCGACCGGGAAGAAGATGTCACGCACATAGCCGAGGTTGGTCAAGGGATCGAGACCACCCTCCTTCGGCTTGTGGCAGTCGGTCCACTCGTTGTCACCCGGCGTATAAATCATGGGTGACTTGAAGCCCGGTGCGCTGGTCCACATGTCGTAAATCGACTGGTTATAGGCATAGGAACAGGTCTGCTTACCAGAATGGATGTCACCAAGGTGAAGGACGAGCGAGACATCGGTATCGGCATTGATGGCATTGATGAAGGCCGGGGTCGCCTTGAACTGGATAGTATCGCTGTCTTTCAGGCCATACGGCGTATCGCCGATGACGGCGATATTCAGGGCGCCGTCGCGGCGATGAGACTCGTCGGCTTGGGCTGTCGTCGCAGCAGCAAGCACGCTGGCCCCCAGCAACATGGGGAGGATAAATTTTTGCACGGGTGAATTCTCCAGGGATTAGGGAAGAACGGCGCCCATCTTCCTGAATGGAGAAGCACGGAAGAGCGCCGAAACGACAATCGAAATTGCCAACCCGAAGAATTCGCTTTTTAGATGACCGGGTGATGACAGTGAAGCACCGTCAAAAACTATTCCGAGACACTGCTAACCGACTCGCAAATTGAAAAGAGCCGCTCTCCAGAAAATCTGAAGAACAACTCTCAATTCCATCCAATCACTGCCTGCCACGGTCAACCGGAAAAAACGGCCAAAAATGAAATATTGGCCTGATCAGGTTTTCAATGGGCTGCTATGACGCCACAAGCCACGCGCTTGCCGGAATTGCCGGCCGGCTGCGACTTGTAGTCATCCGGATCGGCATGAATTACCACACTGCGACCCACCACGCCGGTTGGTCCGCTCAGGGTCAGGCCACTGACTTCCGCGCTGTATTTGGCCGTACCGCTGGCGTCTGCCACCAGATTGGGCATATCGCCACCATGGTGCTCTGCGCTGTCGTGATGGCCGTGGGCTTTGGCGGTCGGATTGAAATGGCCTTTGGCGCTGGTCGCATCCGGTGCGCTGCAGTCACCCACATCATGCACGTGGAAACCATGCTCACCGGGTGTCAGCCCGCTGACCATCGCCTCAACCCGCAACTTGCCATGGGCTTCGCTGAAATTCACCTTCCCGGACACCATGCTTCCCGACTTGGCAGCGAGATCGGCACTCGCCGAAGGGCCGCCTATTGATGTTGCACAAGCACTCAGCAAGATGGCAGAAAATGCACCTACAGCAATACCCAGACGTGGAATCATGAAGTTCTCCGACAAAAGCGTTAAGGGACAGGAATACACACTGTTACAAAGCCAGACCAATGTACCGGATGAACGTTCAACATGGCACCGGATTGTTTTATAACAATTTGAAATAACAAGATGCGCACTTGTTCTTAAAAGAATATTAGGGACTTGCTACAATGCCGCCCATTCGACAATCCCCGTGGATTACCCAGCATGACCCAACGCAACACACTTTCTCACCTCGACTGGCTCGAAGCCGAAGCCATCCACATCATGCGCGAAGTGGCCGGCCAGTGTTCCAACCCGGTGCTGCTGTTTTCCGGCGGAAAGGACTCGATCTGCATGCTGCGCCTGGCCGAGAAGGCCTTCCGCCCGGGCAAGTTCCCTTTCCCGCTGATGCACATCGACACCGGCCACAATTACAAGGAAGTCGTCGCCTTCCGCGACAAGCGCGCCGCCGAATTGGGCGAGCGCCTGATCGTGCGTTCAGTCGAAGACTCCATGAAGCGCGGCACCGTTGTACTGAAGCACGAAGGCGAATCGCGCAACAAGCACCAGTCAGTAACGCTGCTCGAAGCCATCGAGGAATTCGGTTTCGACGCCTGCATCGGCGGCGCCCGCCGCGATGAAGAAAAGGCCCGCGCCAAGGAACGCATCTTCAGCTTCCGCGACGAATTCGGTCAGTGGGATCCGAAGAATCAGCGCCCGGAACTGTGGAGCCTATACAACGCCCGCAGCCACAAGGGCGAAAACATCCGCGCCTTCCCGATCTCGAACTGGACGGAAATGGACGTCTGGCAATACATCGAGCGCGAAGGTCTCGAACTGCCGAACATCTACTTCGCCCACAAGCGTCCGGTCGTCATGCGCCAAGGCGCCATCGTGCCAGTCAACGTCCCCCTGGTTTCCGGCGAAGTCGCCAACCCGTCACGTGCCGGTGAAGAAATCATCGACCTGCTGGTGCGCTTCCGTACCGTTGGGGACATTTCCTGCACGGCGCCGGTAGAGTCCGATGCCGACACCGTCGAGAAAATCGTTCTCGAAACCGCCACCACCACCATCACCGAGCGCGGCGCTACCCGTCTGGATGACCAGACCAGCGACGCCTCCATGGAACAACGCAAAAAAGAGGGTTACTTCTGATGACCGCCCAAGTTGAAGATCACGGCCTGCTGCGCTTTTTGACCTGCGGCAGCGTTGATGACGGCAAGAGCACGCTGATCGGCCGCCTGCTGTTCGACACCAAGACCATTCTGGCCGATACGCTGTCCGCGATCACCAAGACATCTGAAAAGCGCGGCATGGGCGCGGTCGACCTGTCGTTGCTTACCGATGGCCTGCAAGCCGAGCGCGAACAGGGCATCACTATCGACGTCGCCTACCGCTATTTCAGCACCGGCACGCGCAAGTACATCATCGCCGACGCGCCGGGCCACGAGCAGTACACCCGCAACATGGTCACCGCCGCCTCGACCGCCAACCTCGCCATCATCCTAATCGATGCGCGCAAGGGCGTTCTGACCCAGACCCGCCGCCACTCCAAATTGGCGTCGCTGGTCGGCATTCCGCACCTGATCGTCGCCATCAACAAGATGGACCTCGCCGATTACTCGCAAGAAACCTACGAGCGCATCAAGGGTGAATACCTCGAATTCGCCGCCAAGGTCGGCATCGAAGACATCCGCTTCATCCCGCTCTCGGCGCTCAATGGCGACATGATCGTGGACCGTGGCGACAAGCTGAACTGGTACGAAGGCCCGACCCTGCTCGAAATGCTGGAAGTTGCCCCGGCCGCCCATACCGAACACACCGAGAAGTTCCGTTTCCCTGTCCAGTACGTCTGCCGCCCGCAGGATTCGGCCAATCCGGAACTGCATGACTACCGTGGCTTCATGGGCCGCGTCGAAGCCGGCTCAATCAAGGTCGGCGATGCCGTCACCGTCTTGCCTTCTGGCCGCGAGTCGACCGTCAAGGCCGTACAAATCGGCGGCGTCGATATCGGCGAAGCCTTCTGCGAACAATCCATCACCCTGCTGCTGGCCGATGAAATCGACACCTCGCGTGGCGACATGATCGTCAAATCGAGCGAAGTCCCGGCGGCGGTAAAGCAGATCGAAGCCACCGTCTGCTGGATGGCCGAAGCGCCGATGGACCGCGCCCGCACCTATCTGATACGCCACACAACGCGCGACTCGAAAGCCAAACTGGCCGCCATCGACCATCGCCTCGACGTCAACACCCTGGAAAAAGTCCCGGCCGAAAAGCTTGCGATGAACGACATCGCGCAAGTCACCTTCAAGCTGGCCCAACCGCTGTTCGCCGACCCCTACCTGGAAAACCGCGGCACGGGCGCTTTCATCATCATCGACGAAAGCAACAACAACACCGTTGGTGCAGGGATGATCCTGTAGCTCACTGAGCTGATCCACCAGACAAGACGGAACCTGCGGGTTCCGTTTTTTTGTCTGCAAAAACCGAATATCAAATCGTCCACTCGTCGGTGTTGGCATTCGACTGGAAAAATATTTTCAATTCTCTGCATCCGGATTTTTCAAGCCTGCGTAATGCATGACAGGAGCTGACATTTTGCTCCCCCAACCCATCCATCACGGACAAGGAGAAAGTCATGCAAGCACTGCGCACTGCAGTTTCAGTTTCCATCCTGGCAACCGCCTCCGCAGCATTTGCCAATGTCGACAACATGTCCCTGCCCGAGCAGGTCCGCGTTCCCGATGCTCATGTCCAGAAAGCCTGGACGGTGGGGATCGGCGAGGTCACCTACGCCTGCCGCGAAAAGGCTGATCAGCCTGGCAGTTATGCCTGGACCTTCGTGGTTCCCGCCGCAACCCTCTATGACGCCGGCAAGAAAGAAGTCGGCAAGTATTACGGTGGCCCGACCTGGGAGAGCAAGGACGGCTCCAAGGTCACCGGCAAACAGGTCGCAGTGGCGCCCAACTCGGCAGGCAACCTGCCGTTGCAACTGGTCAAGGCCAATCCGGCCACCGGCGACGGTGCCATGACCGGCGTGAGCTATATCCAGCGCCTTAATACGGTCGGTGGTGCTGCCCCGTCCAAGGTCTGCGACACCGCCAGCGCCGGCCAGGAAATGAAGGTCGCCTACCAGGCCGACTACGTTTTCTACACCGCTCGTTGATTTCCCGTTTTTCCCAAACCTACACACCCAAGATAAGGAATGATAATGAATCTGAAGACCCTGGCCGCCCTGGCCGTAACCATCGTCGCCACCACCACCGTCGTAGCCGGTGAGGCCAACAAGTCCTGCGGTGCCAACAGTAAATGCGCCAAGAAGGAACAGATGAGCGCGGCCGATGCCAAATGCTCGAAAAAAGATGCTTCGTGCTCGAAGAAGGAGGCCAGTTGTTCCAAGAAAGAGGCATCTTGCTCTAAGAAAGAAGCCAGTTGCTCGAAAAAAGACGCCAGCTGCAGCAAGAAGTAAGGCACTGCAAGTCATGAGGAATACGGGGGTGGCCACGAGGATTGGTCTGGGGTTCCGCAGCGAAATGCTGGACTGGGAACCTGCAGCCATCAAGGCCGACTTTTTCGAGGTCGCCCCCGAAAACTGGATCCGGCGGGATCGGGCACCGCTCTACCGCTTGCTCGAAATCGGCCGGCCCATCCAGTTGCATGGCGTGTCTCTTAATCTGGGCGGGCACGGAGAAATTGGTCAGGATTTTCTACGATCGGTTCGAGAGCTGATTGATGACCTCGGGACTAGCTACTATTCTGATCATCTCGCCGCCAGTGGCGACGCGCACCAATTGTATGACCTGTTCCCCATTCCCTTCACCGAGGCGGAGGTCATACGCGTCAGCGACCGGATTCGCAGCGTACAGGATGTTCTGGGACGCCGGATCGGTGTCGAGAACACAACTTACTACACCAATGTCGGCGACCTGTCCGAGGCGGAGTTTCTCGCCCGCGTCGCCGAGCGTGCTGATTGCGACATCCTTCTCGACGTCAACAATATTCGTGTCAATGACAAGAACCACGGCAAAGCGACGATAGATCAATTCCTGTCGCAAATCGATTGCCAGCGGGCCAGCTATCTGCATGTAGCCGGCCACGAGTTCGACGACCGCTTCGGCCTTTACATGGACACCCACAGCCAACCGGTCGAAGCCGATACAGCCACTGCCACCCGCATGCTGGCTCAAAAATACAACAAGGCGATCCTTCTCGAATGGGACAACGATGTGCCCGACCTAACCACCATCAACAGGGAGCTGGCATGCCTGAGGAATTCTTCGATTATGTAAGGGGTGCCTCTGATGTAATCCCTGAAGGCTATGCCGAGGCCGGTCTGCGGGCCTATCGCCATCTGGTATTTTTGGGCGTATCGCAGTTGCTGGCGGCACACTACCCGGCCTTGCGTGAACAACTGTCGAATGAGCAATGGCAATTCCTGCTCGCCAACTTCATCCGAAACTCTGCCTGGACATCCAATTTTTATGGCGATCTGGTGCCGGCCTTCATGAGTTATATCGATCATGAAAGCGGTCAATAGAGCACGAAGTGGTAGCCTCATGGAAAAACGTTTGACGCTAGTCGGCTAATCGCCGGTATCGGCGCAGGTGGCAGAAAACAATGTCTCGGAACGCGCCGTCTGACCCCCACGCTCCCCATTGCGCCATTTCGCGGTTAACATGGCGGTAGCAATCTACTCTGCCCCAATAACCCCAAAACCGGCATCCACTAAGCCGATGAAAGATTTTGATGCGCATCCTGATCGTTGATGACAATGCCTCGATGCGAACCTTGCTCAGCGCCTTGTTATGCAGCCAAGGCTATGAGGTCGTGGGCGCGCTCGAAGACGGCAATACCGTCATGGCAGCCATCGGTAAAGTGCTTCCGGATATCGTCTGTCTCGACTACCAGCTACCCGGCCGTGACGGACTCGACATCCTGCAAGAGATCAACGCGAGGCATCCGGAAATCGATGTGTTGTTCATGACGGCCTCGGAAAGCGCCGGGATTGAGGAACGGGCCGCAGATGCCGGTTCGGCGGGCTTTTTGCGCAAGCCATTCGGGCAGAAACAGGTGATCGACGAACTGAAGCAGGTAACCGAGACTCGCAAGCATGCCTCACGACCCGACCTGCCTCCTGCTGCCACCAACTCGCCTTCACTTCCGCCAGTTGAAGCCGCCCCCCGCAAAAGCAGCGCCAAACAGCGAACCGTCGTGATTGCCGACGACAACAGCTCGATTCGCATGCTGCTCAAAGGCGTGCTCATTGAATTGGGCATGAACATCGTCGCCCAGGCGAGTAATGGCGAAGAAGCGATCCGTGCCGCGCAAACCCACCAGCCCGCGGTGCTCTTTCTTGATGTCAACATGCCCATCCTCTCAGGCCTGGAGGCATTGCCCAGAATTATCGAGGTCAGTCCTAAAACTGCCGTGGTCATGGTGACGGGTGATACATCGCGCAACATCGTCCAGCAGGCAGCCGGGCTGGGTGCGCGTGGCTACATTCTCAAACCCGTACGCCCCGCCTACGTCGAAAATTTCCTGAAAACGCTCTTCAGCGCGTAACTGGATCCGGAAAGGATTTGCCATGACCCTGATGATCGACTTTCCGTTCCCGGGCGCCAACGCATGGGTCGAGCATTTCACGGAAATCGAGCTGCCGGTGTTGCGTCATACGGTGCAGCAGCTCAACGAGCTGCGCGACACGGCAGAGACAATCAATACCCGCAAACTTGCGGCGATCATCGAGCACGACCCGCTGATGACGTTGCGGGTATTCAGAACCATGCAGCAGCGCCGATCCAAAAGCCAGTCCGCCGATATCACGACCATCGAACGCTCGCTGGTCATGATGGGTACCCAGGGTTTTTACGATAGCCTCGAGGATCTGCCGATCATCGAGCAGCAACTGAAAGGCTATCCGAAGGCCATGCTCGGTTTGCTCAAGGTCATTGCCCGCTCCCGCCATGCCGCAGCCTGGGCCCGCGACTGGGCGCTGCTGCGCCAGAACGCCAGCTTCGAAGAGGTCACCATGGCAGCGTTGCTCCATGACTTTGTCGAAATCCTGATGTGGTGCTTCGCACCCTCGCTGGCCAGCCAGGCCAAGGAACGCCTGGCCAACGACAGCGTCAAGCGCTCAGGCAGCATTCAGCAAGAAATTTTCGGCGCCCCGCTGGATGAGATCATGATCGAGTTGGTCGCTCATTGGGGATTGCCCCCCCTGTTGCGCACGCTGATGAACCCTGGCAATGCCGATGCTGCCAATGTCCGGAACGTCAAGCTGGCCGTCGATCTTGCCCGGCACACCGGAAACAGCTGGACCGATGCTGCCTTGCCAGATGATTATCAGGCCATCGAAGCGCTACTCCATATCGGCCATAGCCATCTGCTCGAACGCATCGGCGCTCCAGATGAGCAGATTCAGGCCGCACGACTGGCCGAAGCCGAACGCGACTAGTTATCGTCCGGATTCCGGATGCGCTTCCGGGCACCTCAAAGATCGTAATTGAGCTGAACCCAATAAGTTCGGCCATCCATGCGCAGCGAGTCCTGGGCAACGCCGCTATCAGGGCGCCAGTCAAAGGGGGACACCACTTCGTATTCACGGTCGAACAAATTGCGGATGCTTAACGATGCCGAAATGCCATGCCACTTTTGTTCGCTGGAGAAGGTCAGATTGGCGAGTGCGACACCTGACAGTTTTCTCTTCTCAAGGGTCAGGCGCGAGCCGATGTACTGCCCTTCCAGACCAGTACGTAGGGTATTGGCCAACATCGGAAAAGTAAGATTGAACTTGACCAGGAAATTTGGCGAATTCACCAGCCCGGCACCATCGACATCAATGGCGTGCTGCCAGGCCATACTGCCACGAGTTCGAATGCCGTTGTCCCACATGCTTTCCAGTTCAATTTCCAGACCATGAGAGCGACTGGCGCCGGTGGCTGCATAGTCGCCAATGGCATCGCTATAGACCATCTGGTTGGTTCGAAGATAGCGATACCAGGACCCGGTAAAACGGGTATGGCGAGAAAACTCGTGCTGCAACACCAACTCGGTCGCCGAGACATATTCGGGCGCGGCGACCGAACCAAACCATGAGCGCTCATTGGCATTCGGCATCCGGAATGCCTCGCTGTACGAAGCCTTCCAGGTCGTTTGCAAACCCGGCTTGTAAATCAATGCCAGCCGCGGGCTCCAGTTGCCATCGAGGTCACTTGCATCGTCATAGCGCACCCCGAGATTGAGCCACCAACGCTCATTGATCCGGTATTCATCCGTGATGTAGAAACTGGTGGTTTGCCGCGCGTAAGACTCGTTGATTTGCCGCACCACGGCGCGCTCAGGTGAGAGATAGCGCCAATCAAATTTCTGGCGCTGATCGTTCCGGTATTCAAGCCCGAAAACCAGGGTGTGATCGCGAAACCAGTTGCTCACAAACTTCTGGTCGAAACCCCACCACTGTCCCTGAAAATCACGATGCCCGTATTTTTCGCCATCGCTGAAGTCGGTATACTCGCGCATTGAATCGTAGTCATAGTGACCAAGATAAAAGCGCGACACCGAGCGGAGCATCGCCCCAAGATCGGCCTGGTAACTGGCATTCAAGTAGGCATTTTCGTCCTGAACGACAAACGGCGAATTGAAGGCGGTCGAGCTGCTGGGGTTGCTTGGCACCGATTTTTTGCGGTCAACAAAGCCCCCTTCGATGGTCAGCCCCTCGAAGGAAAACTTGCCGAAGATCCGCTTGTTGCTCTCGCCATCCTGCCTTTCGGCAATTCCATTATTGGTCGCCGGCGAGTCATAGGCCGGGAAGTACAAATTGCGACCATTGACATCCAGCACCGACACCGAAAACAAGACATCAGCGCCGTTTTCAAAGCGCTTGCCATAGCTCGCCCGCTGCTTCTGGCCACCGTGGCTGGACATTTCCACAGACAACTGGGCGGCATTGAAGTCACGCCCCTTGCGGGTAACAACGTTGATGATCCCCAGCATGGCGTTGTTGCCATAAGTTACCGAGCCGGTTCCCGGGACGTATTCGACACGCTCGACCAGTTCAAGATCGAGGAGGCCGGAATCGTCAATGTAGGCCTGATTGAAGAGATTGTCCTGAGTGGCGTAGCCGTCGATCAGGAGCATGATGCGCCCGGCGTAGTCGCCCGGCACACCAAAGCTGCGCCCCCCCAGATACTGGTAGCGACGATCGTAGGTCGTATAGAGTCCGCGCATGCTGTTGATCACATCGGCCAGCGTGCGATAGCCGTAGGCCCGAATATCAGCCGCCGTGACTATGGTGACCGCCGACGGTGAGTCGCTCACTTGCTGCGCCAGCTGGATGACCGGTACGGCCTCCCGATGCATCAGCTGGTCAAACGGGATTTCAGTCAGCTCGTCAGCGGCGCCAGCCGTAGCAGCGCCGCCCAGAAACAGCAGGCACAGGGCACCACACCAAAATGACCACCTACACCCACCCATTTTGCCAACCAAATACCCTACTCAACCTGACCTCCGGCTTGATTTAAGCATGCGTACCGCATAGAAGATTCGTATTTTATGCTGATTTTGTTACCCTTGAAGAACAACGCTAGAAATAGACGATCAATGTCAAAACAACAGCCGCCAGATTCAGTCGTCAAATGACTTAAGCGAACGAATTTCGGGCTTGAAAAGTTCCGGGAAAGATGCGAATCAGCCATTTTTGGGGAATAATTACCCAATGCACAGACTGTTCATTGCACTTCTCCTTCTACCGTCAGTTCCGCTCACAGCCAGTGCGGAGATCTACAAATGTCGCCTGCCGAACGGCAAGATGGAGATCGCCAACACGCCCTGCACATCGGGTAGCGGCACGGTCACCGTACGGCCGGACGACCACGTTTCCGAAGCATCAAGATTGCAGGCCGAACGAGACGTTGAGCGCATGCGTCATTACGTTGAAAGACGTGAGGCCATTCAGCAGGCCGAAGAAGCGGCTGAACGGCAGGAGCGCAACCGGCAGCAGCAGGCAGTCGCCGCCAGTCGCCCGTCCCGCCAATACAACAGCGCCGAAGAATGCCGGCGTGACCTTGACCAGATGGCGCTGGAAGCGACCCAACGCGCCCGGATGGAAGCGGAGTGCCAAGGTATTGCCCGACCGCAGACGGTTTACGTACCGGTTGCCGTCCCCACTTACCCCTATCCAAGGCACGTTCATACCGAACGTCCGCCCGCCCCGAAGGCAGCTGCCCCCAGCGCCGGCCGTATTTCTGCCACGCAACTAAAGAACTAGCCGGCGGTGCTGACTGATCCGGCTTTACCACGCATCAAGTAACAGTCAGCGTTCAGCCAGCCCGTCCGTCCGGACGCGCTAGAATGCCCGCTTTTGAGCGACTGATCAGCCGCTCATGCCATGCAAGGCCTCGCCATGACCCCGACTCTCATGCCTTATCCCGATGCTGCCAGCGAAGAGGCGATCATTGCCGCGACGAAAACCTGGGTGGAGCGCGCCGTGATCGGGCTGAATCTCTGCCCATTCGCTAAAAGCGTCTTCGTCAAGAAACAGGTTCGTTACGCCTTGACCGCCGCCACGACTGCCGACGAATTACTCGCCGAACTGGAACAGGAATTGACCCGGCTGGCCGAGACAGCGCCGGAAGAAATGGACACCACGCTGCTGATTCATCCGCTGGTGATGACGGATTTTCTCGATTTTCATTTTTTTCTGGCGGAAGCCGATGCACTGATTCGCAACCTGGGTTTCGAAGGCGTTTTCCAGATTGCCAGCCTGCATCCGCGCTATGAATTTGCCGGCAGCGAAGCGGACGACATTGCCAACTTCACCAACCGCTCGCCCTACCCGACGTTGCATATCCTCCGCGAGAGTAGCATTGACCGGGCAGTGGCGGCCTTCCCCGACGCCGAGTCCATTTTCGAACGCAATATCGAGACAATGGAACGTCTGGGCCACGAGGGCTGGAAAAAGCTCTGGCTGAGCTGAATTTCCGGATTTTTCCGGTCAACCGGGCTTGCTGCGGTCAACCGGAAAAAACGGCCAAAATTGAAATAGTCGAATCAGGCCGTTTCGTGCCCGGCGCCGTCCTTGTTCTGGCGGCCCAGCGTCAATTCGGAATTTTCACTGAGTGCGAAAAAGAAGGCATCGACTGCCTTCGGCTCGCCGGAGGCGGCGAAGGTCGTCTGACCGCATTCGCACTGGCCGACCCAGATGGCATCGATACCGCGCAGGCCACGGGTGCTGACCGGATTGATGCTGGTCACGTCGGCGCCGCAGCCGTTGCAAACCAGTTTTTCCGGACGACTTTCCTCGATTTTGGCCTGAGCTTGCGCGATACGCTGTTCGACCGTACCGCGTTGTTTGGCTTGTCCCATGTTCGCTCCTGCAAGATTTTCAGAGGCAGGCAGGATACAGGAGTTTGATCTCCATTGCCGGCCAGGTACCCGATCAGCACTCCACAAATTGGTAACAGCCCTTGCCGGCTGCCTTGGCCCGGTACATCGCCAGATCGGCACAATGAATGATCGCCTCGGGCGTCGCTGTAATCCCGAGCTGCGGGAAAAGGCAGATGCCAATGCTCGCACTGAGCATCATATCTGCGGGCAGGCCGGGAATCGGTTCTTCAATCAACTTGATCATTTTTTCGGCCAAATGCGCCGCACTGTCGCAGGAGCCGATGTCCTGAACGAGCAGGAAGAACTCGTCACCACCCAAACGCGAAATGGTATCGGTTTCGCGCATGGCCTCTGTCAGTCGCCGGGCAATTTCACGCAAGGCAATATCGCCGCTGTCGTGCCCGAGCTGATCATTCAAATTCTTGAAACCATCAAGATCGACAAAAAATCCCGCATGGCGTGCTAAATCACGACGCGCCAGCGCCAGTGCCTGGGTAATCCGGTCATCCAGCAGATCGCGGT
Source organism: Betaproteobacteria bacterium (assembly GCA_016709965.1). Classification (NCBI taxonomy): domain Bacteria; kingdom Pseudomonadati; phylum Pseudomonadota; class Betaproteobacteria; order Rhodocyclales; family Azonexaceae; genus Azonexus; species Candidatus Azonexus amarohabitans. The sequence continues at coordinate 763,593 of JADJLT010000006.1, read as the reverse complement.
TGGGCAGACCGGTCAGCCGATCATGCAAGGAACGTTCAAGATGCAGTTGTCGCTCCAGGTCCAGCTGTTGTTCACGCAGAAAAAGCTGACGGCGCTGGTATTCGGAGAGGTAGCCAGCGGCACCGCCGATCAGGTTGGCCGAAATCATGAAAAAATTCTGGCTGAGCAAGATCGGATCAGGAAAGGCCCGCACATAGCCGAACAATAGGTTGTAGAGCGCCAGCACGAGGATATTGATGCCAAGCGCGTCAATGAATCGCGCGCCAAGCAAATTGTAGGTATAGAAATATGCCAGCACCAGACCCGGGTAATAGTAGGCACTACTTTCGACTGGCAAATGCCAGAGCATGGCAATCAGGCCCAGCGAGGCGGCCAGACCGACCAGGGCAAGGGGAAACTGGTTGGCTTCTTCGAACCATGGCGAAAACGTCAGTGCCAGTACCGCAATCGGCACCGTCAACGCCGCCATACGGATCGACCAGACCAGCCCAAGTTGATGCGGCGGGACGTACAGATGATCGAGCGCACCATAAACGAAATAGACAAAAATGCCGACAAGGATAGCCGCCCGCCCTTGCAGACGAAGCCGTGGCAGCAAATGGCGGACGAACGCATGCTCAGTTTCCGAGTCATGGAAACTCAGTGAGAGCAAATGCATTCTGGTCATCGACAATGTGCCACGAAGATGCCTTTTGTCATAAAACAGGGAAATCGCCCACGGCGCCTTGACTACGCCTTTCAGGATAGAGCAGCCCCGTTCCTTCGACAACACCGGGTTTCCCGGATGTTGCAAGCGTCCGAGCTATGGCAAGATGCTCGAATGCACGCTTTGCCTCGCCTTGCTACGCTCGACTGGATTTCTCTGGCCATCTTTTTTGCCAGCTGGGCGGGCTATGCCTGGTTTTCGGAACATAGCCGCAGCGGCGCTGGCGGATTGATCGGCACCAGTCAGAAATACCGCCTGCAATGGGCTTACCGGATGCTGGAGCGCGACATTCGCGTCATGGATTCGACCTTGATCGGCAATCTGATGACGAGCGTTTCGTTCTACGCCAACACCACCATCTACATCATCGCCGGCCTGGTTGCTGCGCTCGGCGCCTCGGACAAGCTGCTCAGCTTCACCGCCGACCTGCCCTTTGGTGGCGCCGGCAATCGCGAATTGCTTGAAATCAAGCTGATGCTGCTGCTCGCTTCCTTCGTCTTCGCCTATTTCAAATTCACCTGGTCGCTGCGCCAGTTCAACCTGCTCTCCATCCTCGTCGGTGCCGCACCGCTCGGCAAGGCCGGCGAGCCCGGCATCGACAGCTATGCGCAGCGCGTCGCCGGGACCAACAATCTGGCCGGCGACGATTTCAATCGTGGCATCCGCGCCTACTACTTTGGCCTGGCAGCCTCCGGCTGGCTGCTCAACCCGCTGCTGCTCGGCGGCCTGGCCATTCTTGTGCTGATCGTGCTGTTCCGGCGCGACTACCGCTCGCCGGCGCTGCACAATCTGCGCGACCAACCTTGATCCGATGGCCGCGAACCGACCACTGGCCGGCATCGCCTTCGGCCTGATCGCCTACGGCATCTGGGGTTTCTTTCCGCTCTACTTTCACCAGTTGTCCGGTATTTCGCCGATGGATATCCTGTCCAATCGGGCCGTCTGGGCTTTCGTTTTTGTCGGCATCCTGCTCACCCTGCGCCAGCGCTGGGGCACGGCACTGGCCGTTTTCAGGACGCCGCGCTACATCATCATGCTGGCCCTGGCCGCGCTGCTCGTCGGCAGCAACTGGTTGATGTTTCTGTGGGCCGTCGCCCATCAGCAAGTAGTTGCTTCCAGCTTCGGCTATTTCCTGACGCCATTGGTCAACGTCCTGCTCGGCCTCGTCGTGCTCAAGGAGCGCTTGAATCGGCTGGAATGGATCTCTGTCGCCCTGGCCGTCGCCGCCATCGTTAATGAAGTCATCACCCTTGGCAGCCTGCCTTGGATCTCGCTATTTCTGGCCGCAACCTTCGGCACTTACGGACTGGTCCGTAAGCAGGTTCCGGTCGATGCCATCTCTGGTCTGTGGCTGGAAACACTGGTCATGCTGCCAATCTGCGGCATTTACGCGCTATGGCAGGCGCAAAGTGGACATTTTGTTTTTGGCGATTTTTTCCGGTTGACCGCGGGGCCTGCCAATAACGGCATGGTTGCCGCATTATTGGTCGGCTCGGGTATTCTCACCGCACTACCGCTGATGGCTTTTGCGGCAGCGACGCAACGCCTGGATCTGGCGACCGTCGGCATGCTGATGTACATCAACCCGACGCTGCAATTTCTGACCGCCGTATTCATCTTCAACGAACCGATGCAGACCGGCCGCTTGATCAGCTTCGCGCTGATCTGGCTGGGCCTCTTTGTCTTCAGCGCCAGCCTGTGGCGAAAATATCGGCAACCAAGCTGATCGCTGCCATCGCTGGCAACAATCAGGCGGCGGCGATTTTAAACGTCGCCCCCGGTCGCCGGCAGCAACTCAATTTTCTGCATCGGCAACTCGGCTACCCTGAGTCTGAGCACCCCGTTGCCATGCCAGAACAGAACGATCCAGATCAGCGAGCCCAAAGGGATGACGACGCCGATACCGAACAAAAAAATCTTGATTGAACGCCCGGCCGATGAACGGGCTGCAAACATGGCTTCCGTGGCTTTGGGCAAGCTGCGAATCAGGCTGGTATAAGCACGCAGCAAGGTAACGGCGTTTTTTATTATCATGGCCGGCGATTCCTCGTCTAATGTGGATGGAATTATCGGCGCCGAGTATTTCCGGCAGATGACCGTCGCCAAACTTCCAGGCGGCCTGACTGGTTGAGCATTAAATGCTTAGCCCCGGCGCCGCAGCGCCATGTGGGTCGTAATCATGGCCGGAATCTGCTTGTCAATATCCGAGCCCTTCTGGCAGCCCAGCATCAGATGCAGCAGGCCGCTGGTGAAAGCCCAAGTGTCACGGGCCGTGGCCAGCGGGTCCAGCCCCTGGCGCAGCATGCCTTTATCGGCTGCCTTGCGATAGACACGTTCAATTTTTTCAAGAAACTCATAGGCCGGACGACCCACCTCATCCTGCACGCTGGCAAACTCATCGACGTATTCACAGCGGGAAATCATGATCTCGAAGACTTCGCGGACGACCGAGCAATCGTCAAGCACGCGGAAGAACTCCTTCAGCGATGCTTCGATGGCATCCAGTGGATTGTCGTAGGATTCTGATAGCAAGAACGAATCCGTGCGCTCCACCATGGGAGCGAAGACATCGGCGCGCATGGCGAAAAACAGCTCCGCCTTGTCCTTGAAATGCCAGTACACCGCGCCACGCGTGACGCCGGCTTCCTTGGCAATTTTCTCCAGCGTTGAACGGCTGACACCACATTCGTGAAAAACGGCGCGCGCCGATTCAATAATCTCCTTGCGGGTTTTTTCTGCTTCTTCCTTGGTTTTTCTAACCATATTGATCTCTCCGGGCCTGGCAATTTTCTGGCTTGGCCGCTGTCCATGTTAAGCCATCACAACCTTCACCTGAAATATTTTACATACATCCTTGTTTGTATATAATAGCTCAAACATTTCAAATTTGGAGCAATTCCCATGACTTCCGGAAATCTGCCGCGGCGTAAAACCATTTCGATCATCCTTGGCGCGACCGTACTCGGTACCGCCCTGCTCGCCGGCTGCTCGGACAGCAAACCGGCCGGCGCACCGCCAATGGGGCCGATGCCGGTCACTGTGCTCGACGTTCAGCCACAGAATGTACCCAGTTCCGTCGAGGTCATGGCGCAAACCGAAGGTGCCCGTGAAACCGAAGTGCGCGCCCGCGTTGCCGGCATTCTGGTCAAACGACTCTACCAGGAAGGCGAAACGGTCAAGGCCGGCCAGCCGCTGTTCCAGATCGACCGCTCGACCTACGAAATCGCGCTGGCCGAGGCCAAGGCCAAGGCCGAGCAGACAAGCCGCGAAATGAATCGCCTGAAAGGCCTGATCGTGGCCAAGGCGATCAGCCAGAAGGAATACGACGACGCAGCCTCGGCCAATGCCATCGCCCAGGCCGCGCTACACCAGGCCCAGCTCAACCTGTCGTGGACGACCGTTACCGCGCCGGTGTCCGGCACCACCGGCCGCGCTGCGAAATCCGAAGGCAACCTGATCACTGCCGGTGCCGACAGCCTGCTCACCTCAATCTACCAGAGCAACCCGATCTGGGTTCGCTTCAGCCTCGGTGACAGCGATCTGGCCAAGCTGGCCGGCGGCCGCGCCACCAGAAGCAACATTACCGGGGTCGAGCTGATCCTGGCGGACGGCACTGTTTATCCGAAGACCGGCAAACTCAATTTCCTGGCCGGCAACATCGACACCACGCTCGGCACCCAAGCCCTGCGTGCCGAGTTCGACAACCATGACAACCAGTTGCTGCCTGGCCAGTTCGTCCGTATCCGCCTGATTACCGGTGAGCGCGACGGTGTTTTCCTGGTGCCGCAATCGGCCGTCATTCAGTCCGAGCAAGGTACTGTTCTCATGCTTGCCGGTGAAGGTGACAAGGTTGCACCGCGCCCGGTGCAGGTCGGCGAATGGCGCGGCAAGGACTGGGTCATTCTCGGTGGTCTGAAGGCTGGCGACAAGGTGATCATCGACAACCTGATCAAGCTGCGCCCAGGCGCCCCGGTTGCCCCACACGGCCCGGGTGAAAAGCCGGGCGCTCCAGCCCCGGCCAAAGAAGGTGCCGCCGCTCCCGCCAAGGACACTGCAGCCGCACCGGCCAAGCAGGGTTAAGGAGCAGCCATGTCAAAATTCTTCATCAACCGGCCGATCTTTGCGTCGGTCATCTCGATCATCATCGTCATCGCGGGTCTGGTCGCCTCGCGGGTGCTGCCTATCGCGCAGTATCCGGAAATCGCGCCGCCAACCGTGCTGATCTCCGCCACCTATCCGGGTGCTTCGGCCGAAACCCTGGCCAAGACAGTCGCCGCGCCGATCGAGGAGCAGTTGAACGGCGTCGAGAACATGCTGTACTTCAATTCTTCGGCCACTGCCAACGGTACCGTGACGATCACCGCGACTTTCGAGGTCGGCACAAATGCCGACCTTGCCGCGGTCAACGTCAACAACCGGGTCAAAGCGGCCGAGCCGCGCCTGCCTGCCGCCGTGCGGACCAACGGGGTGATCGTCCAGAAGCGTTCGAATGACATTCTGAACGTCGTTGCGCTGAAGTCCGAGGGCGGCAAGTACAGCACGCTGTTCCTGTCCAACTACGCCAGCCTGAACATTGCCGATGAACTGAAGCGGATCAAGGGCGTCGGCGACGTCACCATTTTTGGTGCCCAGGATTACTCGATGCGTATCTGGCTGAAGCCGGACCGCATGGCACAACTCGGTGTGACGGCCAGCGAGGTGTCCAGTGCCATCTCCGCCCAGAACGCCCAGAACGCTGCCGGCAAGATCGGTCAGGATCCCTCCCCGGCAGACCAGCAGCTAGTTTATACGGTGACGGCTAAAGGAAGGCTGCTGAGCGAAGAGGAGTTCGGCAACATTGTCATTCGCGCCAGCGGCCCCGGCGGCATCTTGCGCCTCAGGGACATTGCCCGCATCGAACTCGGCGCCTACAACTATGACCAGCGCGTCACGCTGGATGGCCAGCCGACCATCGCCATGGGCGTCTTCCTGCAGACGGGCGCCAACGCGCTGGAAACCGCCGCCGCCATCCGCAGCAAGATGGACGAATTGAAACTTCGTTTCCCGGAGGGTATGGACTACGTTATCCCCTACGACACGACCTACTTTGTGTCAGCTTCAATCAAGGAAGTTGTCCACACCTTGGTCGAGGCCATGTTGCTGGTTCTTGCCGTCGTCTTCATCTTCCTGCAGAGCTGGCGCGCCACGCTGATCCCGATGATCGCCGTGCCGATCTCGCTGATCGGCACGTTCGCCGGCCTCTGGCTGTTCGGCTTCTCGATCAACATGCTGACACTTTTCGCCATGGTGCTGGCAATCGGCATCGTCGTCGACGACGCCATCGTCGTGCTGGAAAACGTCGAGCGCCTGATGGCCGAGGAAAAACTGCCACCCAAAGAGGCGGCGATCAAGGCGATGCAGCAGGTAACCGGTGCGCTGATCGCCATCGTGCTGGTACTCTGCGCGGTGTTCGTCCCGGTCGCCTTCCTCGGCGGCATTGCCGGCCAGCTCTACAAGCAGTTTGCCGTTACTGTCGCGGTTGCCGTCGTACTTTCCGGCGTTGTCGCGCTAACTCTGACACCGGCGCTGTGCGCGCTGCTGCTCAAGGCGCAGCATACCGAGAACAAATGGTTCGCGCCGTTCAACCGGATGTTCGAGCGCCTGACCGGCAACTACACCCGTGCTGTCGGTTTCACGCTCAAGCACGGCATCATCGGCGCCTTGATTTTTGCCCTGATGATCGGCGGAACCTTAGCCTTCTTCCGCATCATCCCCGGCGGCTTCGTACCGGCCGAAGACCAGGGATACCTCGTCTCGGCGTTGATCCTGCCTGACGGCGCAACACTGAAGCGCACCGAGAAAACCGGTGAAAACATGCGCCAGATGTTTGCCAAGGATGAAGCGGTGGCCCACACCTTCATCGTTTCCGGCTTCGACCTGATCGGCGGTGGCAACAAGCCCAATGCCGGCACCATTTTCATCCCGCTCAAGGACTGGTCGGAACGTCAGGGCAAGGCACAAGACCTGGCCGGCAAGTTCATGGGCTTCGGCATGATGCAGCCGGACGGCATCGGCCTGGTCTTCAATCCGCCGCCGATCCGTGGCCTCGGCACCGCCGGCGGCTTCGAAGTCTATGTCCAGAACCGCGTGGATGGCGATGCCCGCAAGCTCAACGAGGTTACCCAGGGCTTCATCGCCGAATTGCAGAAGCACCCGGAATTCACCCGTATCTCGACCTTCTTCCGGCCAACCGTGCCGCAACTGTTTGTCGAGGTTAACGAGCAGAAGGCCTTGGCACTCGGCATCCCGATCGGCGATATCTACTCGACGCTGCAAAGCACGATGGGCGCGCTCTACGTCAATGACTTCAACAAGGCCGGCCGCGTCTATCGCGTCCAGCTGCAGGCCGAGGCGGACTACCGCATGAAGCCGGAAGACATCGGCAAGGTCTACGTCAAGAGCACGACCACCGGCGCAATGATTCCGCTGTCCGCGGTCACTGTCGTCAAAAACATCGTCGGCCCGGAGCAGATCGAACGCTTCAATGGCTTCATCGCCGCCAAGGTAATGGGCGACAGCAAGCCGGGCATCAGTTCGGGTGACGCCATCAAGATCGTCGAGGATGTCGCCGCTGCAACCCTGCCCGACGGTTACGGTGTCGCATGGACAGGCCAGGCTTTCCAGGAAAAGCGCAGTTCCGGCTCTTCGCTGCAGGCTTTCGGCTTCGCCGTGGTGATGGTCTTCCTGATCCTTGCCGCCCAGTACGAGAAATGGTCGCTGCCGGTCGCCGTCGTGATGGCCGTGCCCTTCGCGCTGATGGGCGCGCTGACGGCGATCTGGGTACGTGGTATGCCGAACGACATCTACTTCCAGATCGGCCTCGTTGTGCTGATCGGGCTGGCGTCGAAAAACGCCATCCTGATCGTCGAATTTGCCGCCCAGAAATACGATGAAGGGATGAGTGCCACCCAGGCGGCGATCGAAGCGGCACGCCTGCGCCTGCGGCCGATCATCATGACCTCGCTCGCCTTCGTGCTCGGCGTCTTCCCTCTGGTCAAAGCCACCGGCGCCGGTGCTGGCGCCCGCCAGTCGATGGGTACCGGCGTCTTTGGCGGCATGCTGGCCGCCACCTTCATCGCCACGCTGTTCATCCCGCTCTTCTTCAAATGGCTGGAGCGCGGCAAGCAGCAGACGCCGACCGCTCCGACGGAGGAAAACTAAGATGTATTCCCTGCCCACAAATATTTCCAAAATTCGCCTGATTTTGGCGTTGACCGCAGCATTCGCCCTCGCCGGCTGTGCCGTCGGCCCTGACTACATCCGTCCGGCATCCACCTTGCCGGAATCGGCACAGGATGTTGCGACGGCTGAAGCGCCAGTCAATCCGACGTGGTGGACGCTGTTTGGCGATGCCGATCTCAACGCACTGGTCGAGCAAACGTTAGCTGCCAACCAGGACCTGCAGGCTGCCATCGCCCGCCTTGAAGCGGCCGAAGCGGCGGCCCGCGAAGCCGGGGCCGACTACTTGCCACGCATCGGCCTGGAAGCCAGCACCGGTCGCAACAAGAGCAGCGGCGAAACGTTCAACGGCAAAAAAATCGGGGGTGCCACCTATAACAGCAACCGCGTAGCCGCAACGCTGAGCTACGAAGTCGACCTCTGGGGGCGCATCCGGCGCAACAACGAAGCCGTTCGCGCCGACACTCTGTCCAGCCGCTTCGGTCGCGACAGCCTGCGCCTGACCCTGGTCAGCGAGGTCGCCAATGAATACCTCAATCTGCGCAGTCTGGATGCCCAGATCGACGTCACGACACAAACCCTGGAATCGCGCAAGCAAGCACTCAAGATCGTGCAGGCCCGCGTGAACGGTGGCACCGCCTCGGGACTGGAACAGGCTCAGGCCGAAAGCGCGTTGAATAGTGCGCAGGCGCAGTGGAGCGAGCTGAAACGCCAGCGGGCGCTTTCCGAAAGCCAGATTGCGCTGATCAGCGGCCAACCCGGTATGAAGATCAATGCCACCGGTCTCGACCAGCTGCCACTGCCGCCAACGCCGCCAGCCGGCCTGCCCTCTGCGCTACTTGAAGTGCGCCCGGATATTCGTCAGGCCGAAGAAAAATTGGTCGCTGCCAACGCCCGCATCGGCGTCGCCAAAGCTGCCTACTATCCAACGATCAGCCTGACCGGCGCCCTGGGCAGCGAAAGCATGGCGCTCTCCAACCTGTTCTCGGGCGGTGCCGGCATCTGGTCTACCGCCCTCGGTCTCGCCATGCCGATCTTCGACGCCGGTCGCACTGGCGCGCGGGTCGACCAGGCCACCGCTGCGCAGAAGGAAACCTTGGCCAACTACCGGAAAACGGTGCAAACCGCCTTCAAGGAAGTCAATGATGCGATTGTCGGCCTGCACGCCTATAGCGACGAAGAAGCTGCCTACTCGGCGCAAGTTGGCGCTTCGCAAAAGGCACTTGATCTGGCCCAGAAACGCTACGAAGCTGGCTACAGTGGCTATATGGATCTGCTGGACGCCCAACGCACGCTGAACAGCGCTCAATTGCAGTATCTGGCCAGCCGCAAGAGTCGGCTGGGCGCGGCAGTTGATCTGTTCAAGGCAATGGGCGGCGGCTGGGTGGCGGGTTAATTCAGGTCAGCGCCCCGCCGGGATTTCCAGCAGGGTGCTACGGTCAACCGGAAAAATCAGCCGAAAATGAAATATGGGCGGGCCATGCGGTCCGCCCTTTATCTTTGCATCAGCCCAAACGGCGACGCGCCTCAAACAGGCAAACGCCCGCCGCCACCGAGACGTTGAGACTTTCGACAGATCCGTACATCGGAATCTTGACCAACTGGTCGCAATTTTCGCGCGTCAAGCGACGCATGCCCTCGCCTTCGGCACCCAGCACCCAGGCCGTCGCTTTCGGCCATTCGGCTGCGTAGAGATCGCTTTCTGCCTCACTCGCCGTGCCAACCACCCAGATCTCGCGTTCCTGCAGCTCCCGCAGCGTCCGTGCCAGGTTGGTCACCATCACGTAAGGTACCGTTTCGGCGGCGCCGCAGGCTGTCTTGGCCGCCACATCGGTCAGCCCGACCGCCCTGTCCTTGGGCGCGATGACGGCATGCACACCGGCCGCATCGGCAACGCGCAGACAGGCACCGAGGTTGCGCGGGTCCGTAATGCCGTCCAGCACCAGCAAAAACGCCGGCTCTTCCAGCGTATCCAGCACATCATCAAGGTGGGCCAGTTTGCGATCACCCTCAATGCGGGCCAGAACCCCCTGATGTTTCGCGCCGGGTGCCATGCCGTCGAGCCGACTGCCGTCAGCGCCAATCACCTTGACGCCCTGCAACTCGGCGTGGGCCAGCAAATCGCGGGCTCGCGCGTCATGGCGTGTCGCATCGATGACGATTTCCTTGACCGACTCCGGGTCATGACGAAGTTTGGCGGTTACGGCGTGAAAACCGTAGATCAGACGGGAAGACATAGCTGCTTTCTTGATTCAGGAGCGCGAATTTTACCGCGCCACTGGCATCGGCCGGTAACGGCCTCAACACACCAAGGCATAAGCGACCTGTCAGAGCCCCTTGAGCAAAGAATCTTCGCGGGAAATCCAGCGCGACAGCAAAAGATCATGTAGCGCTATGTGGTTGGTCACCCAGCGGGTCAACAACTGATCGAGTTCGCGAATTCGGGACACCACGTGATGCGAATCAAGCGCGGAAACGATCTCCTGGACCGACATCGAAATCGCCGCATGGTCTTCCATGTGGGCTTCACAGACATCACGGTCGACCATCAGCAACAAGGAGTCGCGCATGACCGTTTCTTCGGTCTTGAAATGATCGAGAATAAACGCGAACACATCGCCAAGCATCCCGACCAAATCTGCTTCGCAACGCTGTTGCACGGCAGAGCCACAACCGAGACAATCTTTCAAACCATATTGATCAATACATATCTTGCGCAAATTGGCTATGGCGCCAATCAGGAAACGATGCTCGAAATCGATGAGTTTGTGTCCAGTCACCAACTCCGGCGGCAGTTCGCCGGTCGCCATCCAGTGAGCAGTAATATCAGTCAAAGCACTGGCAGAAGTCCCATCCTGGAAAGGGTTAGAAACCACCAACTGCTTCGTCATCTCCACTCCACAAAATTCAGGGTATAGTATTTTACCGATGTAAATTGGCTGCGATTGCGTAACAATTGTGAAGTTTCGTAATACCCGCCACCCCCAACAAGTCATGCCAATCAAGGATTCGTTTGCTTTCGGACAACCAGAAGCGCTGGGGCGTAGACCAGTGGGCGGCCTATCTGAGCAGCCGGGAGTTGCCATGCATGCCACGTTCGAAATTGATGTTGCAGCAGTTGGAGTCGACGCTGGGAGAACAACTTTCGGCTCGAGAACTTGCCGACATTGCGGGGGGGGACCCCTTTCTTTGTCTTCGACTGTTACGCGAGTCAGAAAGCCACAGAGTCCGGCGACTTGAACATGAAACGACGACGCCACTGGGCGCCGTCATGCAACTCGGTACCGACACTTTCCGCAGACTCCTGCTTGACAGTCCGGAAACAGATGAAACAGTTATGGGGCTGGCCGGCTGTGAAGCGCGTGCCTTTCTGGCAAGACATCTGGCATTACGCTGGGGAACTGCTCGGGCAGATGTCTCACCCGATGAAATCGCCATGGCTGCCCTGCTCTCCGAAATCGGCGAACTGTTGCTCTGGATGTTTGCTCCGGATTTACCGGAAGCGGCTGATTCAGCGCTGCATTCCGGCCGGTCAGCCCGCTCGCTGCAGGCACAGGTGGACGCGTGCGGATTCCGCTTCAAGGATTTGACCCTCAAGTGCGCATTGATCTGGCACCTTCCACCCTTGCTGACACAATTGATACGCGGCGTCGACAATCCCCGAGCCAACCTGTCGCGTGTCTGCGTGGACGCAGCCCGCCACCTGATCACGGGGGGCCCGGATGACCCAGCGCTGCCTTCGGATATCGCCGAAGCCAAACACATCATCCCCAGCGCAACGCTTGAATGGCTCGCCGAGCAACTTCCCGGCCTCAATGAGGCACAAGTCGCTGGTATCGCACTCAAGGCGGCCGATCTGATCGACCCGCGCCACCATTGAGGGCGATTGCTACGGTCAACGCTTTTTTGTCACCGTTTTGCGAGCCGGCTTGGCAGCCCCTGTCTTGCTCTGCGAGGCTGGCGACTTCTTGGCAGCAGGCTTCGCAGAAACCTTGACCGACTTCTTGGCCGAAGGTTTGGCAGACTTGGTAGCCACCTTGCTTCCAGCTTTCTTGGTGGCTGGCACTTTGACTGCTACCGCCTTGGTTGCCATCACTTGAGCAACCGGGCGCTTGCCTGCCGATGATTTCACTGCCCCCTTGGGTAGTGTCTTGCTTCCCGCGTAAGCCTTCTCGCTACCAGCCAGGACAAAATCTATGCGGTTCGATTCCAGATCCGCCCGTACCAGTTTGACGCGCACCCGGTCACCCAGACGGAAACGCTGGCCCGTCCGTTCGCCCAGCATCTGGTGCTTGATATTGTCGAACTGGAAGTAATCGGCGCCCAGATCGGAGACATGAACCAGACCTTCGATATAAACCGTGTCCAGCGCGACAAATATCCCGAAGGCGGTCACCGCCGAAATCGTCCCTTCGAACTCTTCGCCAATGCGTTCCTTCATGAAGAAAGTCTTCAGCCAGTTTTCGACGTCACGCGTAGCCTCGTCGGCTCGACGCTCGGTACTGGAACACTGTAGGCCAATGTCATCCCAGGGTCGATCCGGCGTATAGATTTCCCCGGCCAGCACGGCCTTGATGGCGCGATGGACAAGCAGGTCGGGATAGCGGCGGATTGGCGACGTAAAGTGCGTGTAGTGCTCATAAGCCAAGCCGAAATGGCCGACATTGTCGGGGCTGTACATCGCCTGACGCAGCGAACGCAGCATCACCGTCTGCAGTAACTGGAAGTCCGGACGCTGCTTCACCTTTTCGAGAAGAATGGCGTAATCCTTAGCCCGAGGATCATCGCCACCGCCCAGGGCAAGACCAAACTCTCCGAGGAAGGTGCGCAGGTTCACCAGTTTCTCTTCCGATGGCGCAGCATGAATGCGGTAAAGGCAAGTCTGCTTGTTCTCAGCCAGGAAATCAGAGGCGCAAACGTTGGCGGCCAGCATGCACTCCTCGATGATCCGGTGCGCATCGTTGCGTACCACCGGCACGATATTTTCGATCTTGCCCTGTTCGTTGAACAGCATCTGCGTTTCGGTCGTCTCGAAATCGATCGCTCCACGCTGGCCTCGTGCCTTGTGCAAGGCGGCAAACAGTTTGTAGAGATTCTGGACGTGCGGCAAAACGCTGCGGTGGACATCGGTCTCCGGCTCTTTTTCACCGGACAGCCAGGACCAGACAAGGTTGTAGGTCAAACGGGCATGCGATTTAAACACCGCTGGATAGAATTTGTATTTACCGATCTTGCCAGTCGAACTGATCTCCATGTCGCAGACCATGGCCATCCGTTCAACATCCGGATTCAACGAACAAATGCCGTTGGACAGCTTTTCAGGCAACATCGGAATCACACGGCGTGGGAAATAGACCGAGTTGCCACGTTCCACCGCCTCGCGATCAAGCGCCATCCCCGGCTTGACGTAGTGCGACACGTCCGCGATTGCCACCACAAGGCGCCAACCACGACCTTTCTTTTCGCAATACACAGCATCATCAAAATCACGCGCAGTCTCGCCATCAATGGTCACCAGCGCCATGTCGCGTAAATCCTCGCGACCTTTCAGGTCCGCCTTGGTGACCTTGTCAGGCAAGGCCTTGTTTTCATCCAGCGCAGATTTCGAGAATTCGAAGGGCAGATCATGCTTGCGCAAGGCAATTTCGATCTCCATCCCCGGATCAGCATAATTGCCCAGCACCTCAATGATCTTGCCAATAGGCTGTGAAAATTTGCTGGGCTGCTCAATGAGCTGAACCATCACTACCTGACCGGATTGCGGCTTGTTCTTTGCCTTGGGCTCGGGCGGCACCAGAATATCCTGCGATATTCGCTTGTTTTCTGGCGCGACAACCACTACCCCATGTTCGACAAACACCCGCCCTACAATCCGTGTATTGACTCGCTCGGTAACCTCGACAATGCCACCCTCCGGGCGCCCCTTGCGGTCGATGCCGGTAACCCGCACCAGCGCTCGATCACCATGAAGCACTTTTTTCATCTGATGCTGATCAAGGAAAATATCGGCACTACCATCATCAGGAATCAGGAAGCCATAACCGTCCGGATGACCCTGAATTCGGCCGGCCGTCAAACTCGCCCGCTCCGGCAGCATATAGGCCCCTTTGCGATTTCGCATCAGTTGACCTTCACGCTCCATCGCCCCCAAGCGACGCTGAAACATTTCGCGCTCGCTCTCGGCAATATCGAGCAACGCCATCAACTCACCGAATTCAACCGGACGTGCTTCATCAGTCAAAATCTGGGAAACATATTCGCGGGACGGCAAAGGAAACTCATACCTAGCCAACTCCCGCTCAAAAAATGGATCAGCGCGGCGAATTTTTGATAACTTTTTTCTTGACATCAATTCTTCTTTCTCTATAATGGCGGCTCTTCGCACCTGTGCCCAGGTGGCGGAATTGGTAGACGCACTAGTTTCAGGTACTAGCGGGTAACTCCGTGGGGGTTCGAGTCCCTTCCTGGGCACCAACGATTAAGCTAAAGCTCTGATTATTCAGGGCTTTTTGCTTTTCTGAGCATGAAAAATCCAAAATATGGTCATCTGGTGAGACAGATGGTCGGACAGCACACCTACTGCGGTCTTGGGGTTTCATCAAAATGCGAGTTCCATCCTATGTTAGTCGCTCACGACACGGCATTTACTATTTTCGCCTATATGTTCCAGAACACCTACGGTCTATAACAGGCAACCGTACCAATATTCGAAAATCCTTGCGTACAGGGAATGCTCAAGAAGCTATACGACTAGCCAGAGGCCTTGTAGCTCAATACCATAGTGCTTTTGCATCTGATCAGCCCAACACTATGGCAATCAAACCCAGTCCGGACGATACACACCTCATAGCCGAAATTGACTTATCAAAAGGTGTGTTCAAGCTCGATTACGACCAGAACAATCCGGACGAAGTCACCAACGCTGAACGCATTCTGAAAATCCTTGAGGCTCGCCACAATGCCCCTGTGAGCCATCAAAACACTCTGGTAGCACCTACCTCACACGAAGCGCCCAAAAACAGCGCTGGCGTCAATTTCTCGGATGCCGTTGAAGCATTTATCAAGAGTGCTACAGAAATCAAACCTGGACAACGTACGTCCAAAAAAGGTTGGAACACTAAGGCGTCAGCAGGAGAGCGGGTAGCCAATCTGAATGCATGGGTGTATCACATTGGTGATATTGACGTAGCTCACATCACACACGAAATGATTATTGAAGCACGAACCAACATCGCGCTTACTCCACCTAACTTTACAAAACGGCAAACCACTACATACAAAGGTCAAACCCTAGAAAGCGTACTTGCAAAGCAAAAGACCAGATGGCACAAGTACCGTGAAGATGTTGAAGAAGCTCGAAAAAATGACATGCAAGTGATTAATATTGCATTAGAAGACTATGTTGTCGGCGCGCGTTTAATTTTGACCACCTGTGCTCGTTGAATTTTGACCAGGTGTGATAGCCACCTGACATAGGTTGGCTTGTGGATAAGTGTAGCTCAGAACAACCGATTTCCGAGCCACGATGAATGCGTTGGGAAAGCCGTGGAGGACGAAGTCCGGAACGGATTTCCCAACGCGGCCCTGATCAGAATGCGTCCTCCTCGGGTGGATTTCCCCGCTTGCTCTGCTCCCTTGCCTTGATCCTCGACTTGGCGGTCGCCGTGCTGTGCCGGAAGCGAAATGACTCATTCCCCGTTTCTACGATGTGGCAGTGATGCGTCAGCCGGTCGAGCAGCGCCGTCGTCATCTTGGCATCGCCGAAGACGCTCGGCCATTCGGCAAAGGTCAGGTTGGTCGTGATCATCACGCTGGTGTGCTCGTAGAGCTTCGACAGCAAGTGAAACAGCAAGGCACCACCAGCCTGGCTGAACGGCAGATAGCCCAGCTCATCGAGAATCACCAGATCCATGCGCAGCAGTCCCAAGGCAATCCGGCCAGCTTTGCCGGCCGCCTTCTCTTGTTCCAGGGCATTGGCCAGATCCACCGTCGAGAAGAACCGAACCCGCTTGTTATGGTGCCCAATCCCCGGAAACACCCAGTGCCGTGGCCAGGTGCGTCTTGCCGGTTCCCGTGCCACCGATGAACACCACGTTCTGCGCTTCCTCGGTAAAGGACAGGTCGGCCAGTTGCCGAATCAGTTTCTGATCTACCTTCGATTGATCGAAGTCGAATCCCGCTAGATCCCGATGTACAGGGAAGCGGGCCGCATGCATCTGGTAGCCAATCGAGCGCATGACCCGGTCAGTATGTTCGGCCTGCAGCAGATGCTCGATCAACCAGCGAGAAGTGTCGATGCCGGCGCCACCGTTGGCCGATAGCTCTTCCCAGGCACCAGCCATGCCGTGCAGGCGCAGCTCCTTGAACTCACTCATCAGCTCACGCATGGTCGCTCACCTCCACGCGCAGCTGGTCGTAGCGACCCGTATCGGCGATCGGTGCTTCGCTGATCGTCAGCGGGGTCTCCACCGGTGGTGGCATGGGTCCAGACTTCAGTCGATTGAGCATGTTCTCGACGTGCTCGGCACTGGGCAAGCCTGATTCCAGAACCAGATCGACCGCCACCAGCACAGACTCCAGACCGAACTGCGCAATCGCTGACAGGACCTTGGCCATGACCCGATCACCACCTTCTCGACGCAGCAACAAACTGCGCAGGCGCTGCAAAGCTTCCGGCATGTCGGCAAATGGCGCGCCATTTCTCAAGGCACCCGGCTTGCGTTCAATCAGCGGAATGTAGTGCTGCCAGTCGTAGAGCGTTTGTTGCCGGGTGAAACTACGTGGATGGCTGGCCATGCGCAGATCGTGCGCCACCATATCAATCCGCTCCGGATAGAGACGCAGGCTAACGACCTGGCCGACCAACTCGCACGGCACCGAATAGCGATTACGATCCAGCGTGACTAGGCAGGTGCTGGAGACTTTGCCCAGGGTTTCAACATACCCATCGAAGGGCGCCACCATTGGCATCAGGCTCGGTTGCTCGTGTTCCAGCATCTCGGCCACCGTCAGATCCGCGTACTCAGGATGGCGCAATTCCTGCCACAGGCTACGGCAGCGTTCGAGCAGCCAGACGTTCAGTTCGGTGAAAGAGCTGAAGCGTTCCTTGCCGGCATCCTGCCAGAGCCGCAGCCGGCTATCCTGGACATTCTTCTCGACAACGCCTTTCTCCCAGCCGCTGGCGACATTGCAGAAATCCGGGTCGAACAGGTAGTGGGAGGCCATGGCCGAGAAGCGGGCATTGACGATACGGGACTTGCCCTTCTGCACCTTATCCACGGCCGTCTTCATATTGTCGTAGATGCCGCGCCGAGGAATGCCGCCCAAGGCCGCAAACGAACGGGTATGGGCATCAAACAGCATTTCGTGGCCTTGCGTCGGGTAGGCCTGAACCACAAAGGCCCGACTGGCACAGAACTTCAGATGCGAGGCGAGAATCTTGCGCCAGACACCACCGATCACCAAATGCTCTTCGCTCCAGTCGAACTGGAAGGCTTCGCCTAATTCAAAGTGGAGCGGAACGAAGGCTTTGCTGACCGCCGCGCCACCATCGGAACGCCAGCGCCGGATGAACTCAGTGACCCGGCAGTAGGTGCCCGTAAATCCGGCCGCCTGCAATTCACCAAAGAGTTTCAGCGCCGTACGCCGATCCCGTTTCGGGCGCCGAGCATCCGTTTCCAGCGCCTTGATGAGTCGCGCCGCATAGGGCGCAATCTTGACGTTCGGGTTCTCCCGTTCGTACTTCGGCTCCGTGCCTTCCGGCGTCCGTAACCAACGCTTGACGGTGTTCCGGCTATACCCCGTCTTCCTCGAAATCTCGGATAGCGACACGCCATCCCGGTAAAACAACCGCCGAATCCTTCCCAGATCCTTCATGGTGATCATCTCCTAAAATCCTGCTCAAAAAATGAGCGGACTAGTTAATCACCCTGGTCAATTTTCAGCGCGCACAACCTCGCTTTTCTGGTCAGTTTTCAACGAGCGTCAACACTATTAGAAATCAATGGGTTAGACTGTCGCATCCGTTGATTTTCTAGCTACTCGTGTCCCTTCCTGGGCACCAGCGATTTTGATAGAAGGCCTTGTTCAAACAAGGCCTTTTTTCATTCTGTCGCCGGGTTTTGACAAACAGCCAACACGACCACTTGCCAAACAGCTTGTATTGTCTCACAGCGCATACCCACTCGTCCCCCAGAAACAATTGCTCACACATGCGTACATAGCACAGGTAATCCGCCAGCCTGTTTAATGCGTTATTCGGCTTATCCAAACGACAAAGACGAGTCGAACCATGAAGAAAACTTCCGCCCTCTGTATCGCCGCAGCGCTAGCCATGACCATAAACACCTCGGCACAAGCTGACTGGGGCCGCCATGATCGTGGCTATCGTGACTATGAACCAATGCGCCATCAGCACCATCGCGGTGGCTCCGGCTGGGTTGGCCCAGCGGCCGTGCTGGCCATTGCCGGCCTGGCCATCGGTACGGCAGTCGCTTCGCAGAGCTACTACGCCCCAGCCCCAGTCTATAGCGCCCCGCCTCCACGCCCTATGCCTAGCGCAAACTACAACACTTGGTACTACTGTGGTTCATCCGGCCAATATTACCCATATACCAACGCCTGCCCGGAAGGCTGGCAAGCTGTCCCGGCTCAATAAAACAAAAACGGGCCAGATCGGCCCGTTAATTACATCTCCAGGAGAAACTCTTTCCTGATCAATGATTGAATGGATGCTGTTTAAGAATGGTTTCGTCGCGCTCAGGGCCGGTAGATACAATCGCGATCGGCACTTCGCACAACTGCTCCAGACGGTCAAGATAGGCTCGCGCAGCGGAGGGCAGATCTTCCCAACGCTTGACACCAAAAGTCGTATCGCTCCAGCCGGGCATGGTTTCGTAAATCGGCTCGCAACGTGCGACTTCATCAGCACCGATCGGAAGCAAATCAATGACTTTGCCATCAAGCTTGTAGCCGGTGCAGATATTCAATTCCTTCAGACCATCAAGCACATCCAGCTTGGTAATGCACAGACCAGTCAGGCCATTGATACGTCCGGAACGACGCAATGCGGCGGCATCAAACCAGCCGCAGCGGCGCTTGCGGCCAGTAACAGTCCCAAATTCACGACCGACCTGCGACATCTGGTAACCCGGCACACCTTCAGTCTCGATATCCAGCTCACTTGGGAACGGACCGCCACCGACACGGGTGCAGTAAGCCTTGGTGATCCCCAGCACGTAGTGCAGCATGCCGGGGCCGATTCCCGAACCGGCCGACGCTTGTCCGGCAACACAGTTGGACGAGGTAACAAACGGGTAGGTACCGTGATCGATATCAAGCAAGGTTCCTTGTGCTCCCTCAAACAACAAGTTGGAGCCCGCTTTGTTAGCAGCGTAAAGTGCGGCTGAAACATCAGTCACCATTGGCCTGATCTGCTCCGCATCTGCCATTGCCTGGTCATAAACCATTTGAAAATCAACGGCCGGCGCCTTGAAATACTGCGTCAGAACGAAATTATGGTACTCGAGGACCTCTTTCAACTTCTCAGCGAAGCGCTCCGGCTGGAACAGGTCATAGACACGCAGGCCACGACGGGAAACCTTGTCTTCATAGGTCGGCCCGATACCTTTACCAGTCGTGCCAATCTTCTTGTCTTCGGCCTTTACACCTTCGCGGGCTTTATCAATGGCTGAGTGATAGGGCAGGATTAGCGGGCATCCCGGGCTGATTTTCAAGCGTGAACGAACGTCAATTCCACCTTTTTCCAGTTCGGCAATTTCAGAAAGAAGGTGATGGACGTCAAGCACAACCCCATTGCCGATATAGCACTCAACACCATCGCGCACGACACCGGAAGGCACGAGATTCAGCTTGTATACCTGCTCACCAACAACCAGCGTATGGCCAGCGTTATGCCCACCCTGAAAACGCACTACCCCCTTTGCATGGTCGGTCAGCCAATCAACGATCTTGCCCTTACCTTCGTCGCCCCACTGGGTCCCCACCACGATGACATTCTTGGCCATTTATTTTAATCCTCTTGTATTGCTTCAATAATCCAATGCTCGCCAATCAGAGCCAGCTTACGGTCACAGATAGGTCCCTCACAGGCCACTTCTCCTGGCAGGAGCTGAACAACAATCTCGCCGTGCTCACGAAGCGAAGCCACATGAGCATCAAGTCGTTTGTCATGGCCGGCGTGTGGCGCCAAAATAGCGCCACTTGCCTTTAAGCTAGGAGCAAGACGAGCCACTTCACGCAAGTCCATCGAAAATCCAGTGGCCGGACGGGCTCGACCAAAGGCTTTGCCTGCCCCATCGTACCGTCCGCCCATAGCAATCGCGGCAGGGTAACCAGAACAGTAAGTGGCAAAGACCACACCGTTGTGGTAGTGGTAGCCACGCAGATCCGAGAGATCGATCGAAAACGGCAAATCAGGTGCGCTGGACAATAGATGACGCAGTCCATTTAACGCAGATGAAATCAAAGGTAGGTCTGGCAATTCTTCGGCAGCGCGCTGTAACACCTCCGCACCACCATAAAGTTGTGGCAAACGCAGCAGGGCTTCGCGATAGGGTGATGGAACATCGACGCACGCCAACTCCAGCCCGGGAACATCCTTGACCTGCAAAAGACTCAGGACGTTTTCTTCAGCCTCTTGCGGCAAACCGGATGCTTCAACCAAGGCACGGAAAATACCTACATGTCCAAGATCTATCCGACTAATAGAGAGATTGACCTTGTCAAACGCACCGGCCATCAAACGAATCACGTCAAGATCCGCTTCTATGCCTGCATAGCCATAGAGCTCAGCACCGATCTGCACGGGCTCGCGTCCAGCAGATATAGTGGCTGGCAACGTATGGAGGACACTGCCGCAATAACACAGACGAGTAACACCGACATGATTAAGCAGGTGCGCATCAATACGAGCCGCTTGCGGTGTTGTATCTGCGCGGACCCCTAGCGTACGACCAGATAATTGATCGACCAGTTTGAAGGTACGTAATTGCAAATCCTGCCCCGCACCCGTCAGCAATGACTCCAGATATTCGAGCATAGGCGGGATAACCATTTCGTAACCACGGCTGCGAAAATGGTCAAGCACAGAGCGACGCAGACTTTCAATACGAGCAGCTTCTGCTGGCAGTGCGTCGGCGAGATATTCGGGTAACAACCAGTTCATGAGAAAAATATTAGCAGGATCAAACCGATCAGCATCGACGTCAAACCGACGAAACGAATCTGGCCATCCGAAAATTGAATTAAGCGACGGAATGTTTCACGCCATGCCGCCGGCGCAATAAATGGCATAAGACCTTCGAGCACCAGCATGAGTGCGAAAGCAATAAGCAAGGTTGAGGTCATTTACCTTTGTCGTTTCCGCGCCCGGTACTCTTCATGTATTTGAAGAATTCGGAATTCGGCTCAATAACCAAAATATCATTTTTGGTTTTGAAACTACCGCGATAGGCTTCAAGACTGCGGTAGAACGAATAGAACTCTGGATTCTGGCCAAAAGCTTGCGCATAGGTATTGCTAGCCTTCGCATCACCTTCGCCCTTGATTTTTTGTGATTCGCTATAAGCTTGCGCAATGATAATTTCTCGCTGGCGATCCGCATCAGCTCGGATTTTTTCTGCCTCGGCAAAACCTTCGGAGCGCAGTTCGTTTGCTACCCGTTTACGCTCGGCTTCCATCCGACGATAAACCGCTTCGCTAACCTCAGTCGGCAACTCAACACGTTTCAGACGAACGTCAACGATTTGAACACCAATCTTGCGTGCATCGACATCCGCCTTTTCGCGCATTTGAGTCATGACCATTTCACGCTCACCAGAAACCACATCATGCACAGTGCGTTTACCAAACTCCTCACGCAAACCGGCATTTACTGTCTGATTCAGACGAATTTTTGCCCGCGACTCGTCGCCTCCCACAGAGATGTAATAGAGCTGCGGATCGACAATGCGCCATTTAATATATGAATCAACCAGCACGTTTTTCTTTTCGGACGTAATGAACCGCTCAGGCTCTGCATTGTCGAGAGTAATAATTCGCTTTTCAAAATAGCGCACATTCTGAACCATCGGAATCTTGAAGTAGAGTCCGGGCTCACTTATCGCACGCTTGACTTCGCCCAACTGGAAAACCACTGCAAACTGACGCTGATCGACTGTAAAGATCGACATAGTCAAAATCACCAAGATAGTGGCGATGATTGCCCCAAATAAATTAATGCGCGGACTCATTAACGTCCCTCCCGATCACGCGAACGCAGCGAACCATCCCGCGAACTTGATGAAGACGAACCTCCGCCCACCTTCGGGGCACTTTCCATCTGCGGTGGTGCATCAGACGACAAAGGGGCAGATCTGGCAGTAGATGGGGCAATGGATGCCTCTGGAACACCTTGGGTCGCAGGAGTACCACTAGCCGCTGCCTGCATTAACTTGTCAAGCGGTAGGTACAGTAGATTTCCCTGCCCCTTTGCATCGACCATCACCTTGCTGGTGTTGGAATATATCTGCTGCATGGTTTCAAGATACATTCGCTGGCGGGTTACTTCAGGAGCCTTAGCATACTCAGTGAGCACCTGCTTAAAACGCGAAGCATCTCCGTCCGCAGATGAGATAACGCGCTGCTTGTAACCATTGGCCTCTTCGAGCAAGCGCGCAGCCGTACCTTTCGCCTTTGGGATGACATCATTCGCGTAGGCCTGACCTTCGTTCTTTTGACGTTCACGGTCCTGACCAGCCTTGACTGCATCATCGAATGCCGCTTGCACCTGCTCCGGCGGCTGGGCATTTTGCATCGTCACCTTGGAAATCATGATGCCGCTTTTGTAACGGTCAAGGATGTCCTGCATCAAATTGGCAGCCTGTGTAGCAATCTGCTCCCGACCTTCATAAAGCACGAAGTCCATTTTGCTTTTGCCGACAATTTCCCTAACAGCGGTTTCAGCCGCCCCCATCACCGCGTCATCTGTTGACCGGTTGTTAAACAGATAGTCGACAGGATCCTTAAGAATATATTGGACGGCAAACTGAATGTTTACGATGTTTTCATCATCGGTCAGCATCAGCGCTTCCTTGAGCACCTTGTTACGCTCACTACCACGGTAACCAATTTCAATGGTACGTACGCCAGTCAAATTCACCAATTCATGCGATTGAATCGGGTATGGCAAACGCCAGCGCAGACCAGGATCTGTAGCCTCCTTGAAACTTCCAAACTCCAACACCAACCCGCGTTGAGATGCGTCCACTATGTAGAAACCGGAGCCAAGCCAGACGACAGCAGCCAGTGCTACCAAAAGACCGACTCCGCTACCGATAAATTTGGGATTAAAGTCGATGTTCGGCATACGAGGACCATCGCCACCGCCATTTCCGCCACCACCACCCTTCTTACCGAAAATGCTAGACAATTTCTGATTGAAATCACGCCACAGCTCTTCCAGGTCTGGAGGGCCATCGTTCGGACGGCGTGGGCCATTGTTGCCATTTGGTTTGTCGCCATCGCTGCCACCGCGATTGCCCCATTGGGGGTCGTTAAGCGACATGAAAATACCTAGTGTCGGAATCATGGATGTCTGGATTCAGTTAATGTAGTCATGTTGTGCTTCAGATTCGGCCGTAGCGGTCGACTTGTTACGGGCATCAGCCCTAGCTAAGGCATATTCGGCCAAGGATTTTCTCAGTAGATCCAATCCTTCTCCACTACGCGCACTGACTCGAACGCGCGCGATACTATCATATTCGTCCCGCTCAATGCCCGGTTGCGCATCTGTCAGGTCTATCTTGTTCCAAGCAACGACCTGCCTGACCTGATCAGCGCCGATCTCATGGAGAACCTTATTCACCTCATGAACTTGCTCATCTCGTGCGTGACTTGCACTATCAACAACATGCAAAAGCAAATCTGCATGGGTTGCCACCTCTAATGTTGCATGGAATGCATCTACCAAAGAGTGTGGCAAGTCGCGAATAAAGCCAACGGTATCTGAGACAACAATACTACCCGCTCCCTCAATCCACAATTTACGTGATGTAGTGTCTAGCGTTGCAAATAACTGATCTGCCTCGTAAACACCAGCATGGGTCAGTGCATTAAACAATGTGGACTTACCAGCATTTGTGTAGCCGACTAGAGAGACGTTCAAGACATCACCGCGCATTCGAGCCTTACGCTGTACGCCGCGTTGCCGGGAAAGCTTCTCCAGTCTATTTTTCAACGACTTGACACGAATGCCAAGCAGACGACGGTCAGTTTCAAGCTGCTTTTCCCCCGGGCCACGCATGCCGATACCACCGCGTTGCCGCTCCAAGTGAGTCCAACCTCTTACAAGCCTGGTGGACAAATGCTCAAGCTGAGCCAATTCAACCTGCAACTTGCCCTCTGCACTCGATGCTCGCAGGGCAAAAATATCCAGAATCAGACTGGTTCGGTCGATCACCCTGCACTTGAGTGCGCGCTCAAGATTGCGTTCCTGAGCAGGCGATAGCTCATGATTGAAAATAACAAGGTCTGCCTCGCCTGCCGCTACGAGCGTCCCGACCTCTTCAACCTTGCCTTTACCTGCATAGGTTTTCGGATCAGGACTTTGCCGTTGACCAAATACTTCGGCCACCACGACACCACCAGCTGATTCAGCCAACAAGCGCACTTCTTCCAATTGATCGTCAAAATCCGACTGACCAAAATCGAGTTGAACAATCACCGCACGCTCACCAGCGGCTGGTCGTTCAATCATATGTGCTTCCTGAAAAGATAAGCGAGAGCCCCCCTGCATAGCGGGCTACTGGACAGGAGTCAATTATTCGGCAGCCTGTTCCTGCTGGAGGTTGACCGGACGAGCCGGAACCACCGTAGAGATAGCATGCTTATAAACCATCTGAGTAACCGTATTTTTAAGAAGTACAACATACTGATCAAAAGATTCAACCTGACCCTGCAGTTTTATCCCGTTCACCAGGTAAATTGAAACGGGAACATGCTCGCGACGGAGAGCGTTGAGGAATGGGTCTTGTAAAAGTTGCCCTTTGTTACTCATGGTGGGGACTCCATGTAATTGTTATGAGGGTCCTAATGTACCCAAATTTATAAAGTGGCGCCAAAGATTTCGCAGATTATTTCTTATCTTTGTCTGCAAACGGGTTTTTAGCGGTGACACATTGGATTCTCAACGGTGTTCCCTGCAATTTGAATGCATCTCTGAAAGTGTGTTCAAGAAAACGTCGATAACTATCGGTAATTTTATCTACTGCATTACCGTGAATAACGATAATTGGAGGATTCGACCCCCCTTGATGAGCGTAACGTGGCTTGGGCCGAAAAAGCCCATGCTTAGCTGGCGCTTGCTTCGCTACCGCATCAATTAGCACACGAGTCAGACGTGGAGTAGTCATTTTGGACATGGCTGCCGTATAGGCAGCATCCACGGAGCGGAAGAGAGCCTCCAAACCGACGTTTTCGCGTGCTGAAACAAAATGGAATTTTGCAAAGTCAAGGAATTGCAACTTGCGTTGAAGTATCACGCGCGTCTGCTCTCTGGTGTAAGAATCGAGGCCATCCCATTTATTGACCGCGACCACCACTGCTCGACCAGACTGAACAATAAAGTCGGCGATGTGAGCATCCTGATCGGAGACATCTGCCTGTGCATCAACCATCAAAATAACGACATTGGCATCCTCAATGGCCTGCAATGTTTTTACCACTGAAAACTTCTCGATTGTCTCGAAAACCTTGCCACGCTTACGCATGCCAGCGGTGTCCACTAGCACATACTTTCGGCCACCGCGCTCAAAATCAATCTCAATAGAGTCACGTGTCGTACCCGGCGCATCGAAAGCAATGACGCGTTCTTCGCCTAGAAGCGTATTGATCAGGGTAGACTTTCCGACATTTGGACGCCCGACAATGGCGACACGAACGGCATCAGAGTGCCACTCGTCATCCTCCGGTTCTGGAAAGCCATCCAGCGCCAGTTCAACAAGACCACGCACCCCCTCTCCATGCGCCGCAGAAATAGCATAGGGCTCGCCCAGACCAAGTTCGTGGAACTCAGCCTCAACCATGCCTGCATTCATGCCCTCGGCTTTGTTAACCGCAACCACAACCGGGCAGTCAACACGGCGCAGTTTGTTGGCAATTTCCTTGTCGTGCGGCGTCAAGCCGGTACGTCCATCTACCACGAATATGACCGCATCAGCCTCGGCGATTGCCTGTTCGGTCTGACGAGCCATTTCATGCAGGATGCCATCCTTGACCAAGGGCTCAAATCCTCCGGTATCAACGACCAGATGAGGTTTTTTGCCCAGTTTTCCATGCCCATAGTGACGATCCCGGGTCAAACCCGGCATATCCGCAACGATGGCATCACGCGATTTGGTCAAGCGATTAAAGAGTGTAGATTTGCCGACATTTGGCCGGCCCACCAAAACAAGCGTAGGTTTCATTGCGCCTCGATTGCGCTCACGTAACCACCGGTGGTTTGAACCAAAACAGCAGTACCGAGCATCTGAAGAGGCGCGCGAACCGGCGTGCCATCGGTTTTTTGGCGCGCAGCAAAACTACCATCTTCGCGGGAAATAAAGTGAACGATACCTTCAGCATCAGCCACAGCAACCAGCCCACGACTAACCACCGGCGCAGAAAGTTGGCGATTTTTCAACTTGTCCTGCTTCCAAAGACTACTGCCGGACTGACGATCAAGGGCATATATAATACCTTTATCGTCCGAGACAAAGACATAACGACTGTCCATGGCTAAACCGGTTACTGACGAGAGCTCGCGCGACCATGTCATCGCCCCTCCCTGCCCCATGTCAAAACAGGCAACACGCCCCTGAAAGGCGACCGCACATATCTGACGACCATCAACCACCGGAGACGCGACCACATCCGCAACTCGATCAAGCTCGGTTGCCCCCTTGGGCAAGGCTACAGCCCCCTCCCATACGGGTGCTCCGTTTTGTATCGACAACGCGACTAATTTGCCGCCTGGGTACCCTGCGAATATATATCGATCAGCAAAGACTGGCCCCCCTGCTCCACGGACAGACAATGGAGGAGTCGAACGTTGATAAACCCACTTTTTTCCGCCATCGGTCGCGTCAAGCAAATGAATACGGTTGTCGCCGCTTTTCACCGCAACACCTTCATCACCCACAACTGGCGCAGCGAGCACCTCACTGGAAACCTTGGCTTGCCACAAGACCTTGCCCTCGTCGGCCGAGAATGCGAGTACATCGCCCTTTGATGTGGCCACCACAACCAATTGAGCATTGGCACCGACGCCTGCAGATAGTGGCTGACCAACATTCACTTTCCAGACAACTTTACCGTCCTCCAGTTTGGTCAACGTGCCGTCCCGGCTTCCTAGATAAACAGAGCTTCCGACCACTGCGGGCGTAAAGCTGTAATCACCCGCCTTGCCGATATTTACTGACCACACCGTGCGAACGTCAGCGGTTGCATTCAACGGCAACAGAGGCGCCATTTTTGGTGCAGAACTGGAGAACGGGTTAATGGAATCAATGGTGTTGGAAATGGTCGCGCAGCCACCCAGCAGCAAACTGGACACCGCCAAAAGCGCAGTTAATTGACGGGACATCAGGCAACCTCACCCAAGCCATCAAGCTTCTGCTGAAGCATTTCGCGAGCCGCACCTTGATTGCCTGTCATTTTTTCAAGCGCTGCCTTGTAGGCAATATGCGCTTCAGGCTTCTTGCCCTGAGCAGACAATACGTCACCCTTCAACTCCAGAAAGCGTGCATCGAACGCCTGAGCGTGAGAGGCATCGAGTAGCTTGAGCGCGTCATCGTAAGCTTTCTCGTCCAACTGAACCGCGGCCAGACGAAGCCTGGCCAGATCCCTGATTTCATCTTTGCCATTTTCAGCCACCCAAACGAGTTGGGTCTTGGCTGTCTTCAGATCGCCAGCATCAAAAGAGTGCTTGGCAGCCAACATTGCACCGAGCGAGGCGTAGCTAGTGCCACCAAATTTTTCAGCCAACTCCCCGGCGGCGGCCTTTATTTTCTGGGCATCACCTACCGATGCAGCATGCTCCAGCACCGAATAAATTGCGGCCGCCTTGGCGGACTGAGTGTTCTGGTACCAATTCCATGCTTGCCAGCCGATCACCGCCAACGATGCAACAACGACAATACCCGTCAAGAGGTTGCCATACATCTTCCACCAGGTTTTGATGGAGTCGATCTGTTCCTGTTCTTCGAGGTCGTAATGCGCCATGCTGCTTATTCCTCTTTGTCTGAATCAATAATTTGGTCGATGATGGCTTCAGCCAAATCGTCAACTTTTAACTTGCGCTGTTCAATGCCTTCCTGACGCAGCGATTTCAACTGAGCCTCTCCGGTACTAGCCTCATCCTCACCGATAATGACCGCAAAAGTAGCGCCACTGCCATCGGCTTTTTTCATTTGTGACTTGAAGCTGCCACCACCACAATGCAACAGTACGTCGACGCCATGATCCCTCAAGCCTTCGGCCACGCGGAATGCAAGTCGTGATGCTTCGTCACCTTGATGAACAATGTAGACATCAGGCATCGGTGCTGCCGGCTCCCCACCTGACTCCTTGATTAGCGCGACAAGGCGCTCAACCCCCATTGCAAACCCGCACGCCGGCATCGCCTTGCCACCCAGTTGACTGACCAATCCATCGTAGCGACCACCAGCACACACTGTTCCTTGAGCACCAAGCTTGTCGGTTACCCATTCAAACACGGTCAGATTGTAATAATCGAGACCCCGAACCAGACGTGGATTAACCGTAAAAGGAATGCCTGCATCACGCAGTACGCGCTGCACACCTTCAAAATGTGCCAGCGACTCAGCGCCGAGATAGTCAATCAGCCTTGGCGCGCCGCTGCACAGTTCCTGCATGACCGGGTTCTTGGTATCAAGGATACGCAGCGGGTTGGTATGCAGGCGACGCTTGGCCTCCTCGTCGAGCAACTCGATGTTTGCTTCGAAGTAAGCAATCAGCGCAGTTCTGTGTAACGACCGCTCTTCCTGCTGGCCCAGACTGTTGAGCTGCAACTCAATGCCATCCAACCCAAGGTCAGCCCAAAGACGGGCACCCATCAGGATCATTTCGGCATCGATATCAGGGCCTGCTATGCCAAAAGACTCGACACCAACCTGATGAAACTGGCGATAGCGCCCTTTTTGCGGGCGCTCGTGGCGATACATCTGGCCAATATAGTAGAGACGCTGAGTCTGGCGGGCAGCTAGATTGTGTTCTATGACAGCACGTACGCAACCTGCCGTGCCCTCTGGACGCAAGGTAAGCGCTTCACCATTCAAACCATCGATGAAGGAATACATTTCCTTTTCGACAATATCGGTCACTTCGCCGATCGCCCGTTTGAAAAGCGGTGTCGGTTCAACAATGGGCATGCGGATTGGGCGATACCCGTAGCTTTTCAGCCACGACCGGATGGTGTCTTCGAACAACTCCCAGAATGCCGCTTCGTCGGGCAGGATATCGTTCATCCCGCGAACGGCTTGCAATTTTTGACTCATGCCTGCAATTTTTTCTTATAGGTACGCGCCACGTAGCACTCAATAATTTGCTTGAATTCGTTGGCGATATTGTCGCCTTTCAAGGTAACCGTCTTCTGGCCATCCTCATAGACCGGAGCGGAAGGTGCCTCGCCCGTCCCGGGGAGAGAGATACCAATATTGGCGTGCTTTGACTCACCGGGGCCATTAACGATGCACCCCATGACCGCCAGCGTCATGTTCTCGGCGCCATCGTATTGAAGTTTCCATTCCGGCATTTTGGCACGGACAAAATCTTGTACCTGACCTGCCAACTCCTGGAAAAATGTACTGGTCGTCCGGCCACATCCCGGACAGGCTGCAACCATCGGGGTAAAAGCACGAAGCCCCATAGTCTGCAAAATTTCCTGAGCAACTATAACTTCCCGCGACCGCGAACCGCCAGGCTCCGGCGTTAACGAAATTCGAATCGTGTCGCCGATGCCTTCCTGCAGCAGAACAGACAAGGCTGCGGTCGACGCGACGATACCTTTCGACCCCATGCCAGCCTCAGTCAGTCCAAGATGAAGCGCATAATCTGCACGGTTTGATAATTCGCGATAGATGGCGATCAAGTCCTGAACACTTGAAACCTTGCAGGACAGAATGATTTTTTCTCCAGCAAGCCCGACCTCTTCAGCCTTGGCTGCTGACTCAAGCGCCGATGTCACCATCGCATGGCGCATGATCGCCGATGCATCCAACGGCTGCGGTCTACGGGAATTTTCGTCCATAATCCGAGCCAGTAAATCCTGATCAAGGCTACCCCAATTCACACCAATTCGTACGGGCTTGTCATACTTGCAAGCCAGCTCGACCATCTGGGCGAACTGCTCATCCTTTTTCTTGCCAAAACCGACATTCCCTGGATTGATCCGGTATTTGGCCAACGCCTCGGCACAAGCCGGGTGCTCAATCAGCAGACGATGCCCATTGTAATGAAAATCACCGATCAACGGCACATTGCAATTCATCCGGTCGAGATGCTCTCGAATTTTTGGCACTGCGGCAGCAGCTTCCGGCGTATTTACCGTAATGCGGACCAGTTCGGAACCAGCCCTGGCCAGCTCCGCGGTCTGCAAAGCGGTAGCCAGATAATCCGCAGTATCGGTATTGGTCATTGACTGAACAACGACCGGCGCATCAGCCCCCAATTTCACATTGCCGACGTAACAAGACCGAGTCAAACGCTTAGCAACCGCACTCACCACTTACTCCAAAACCAGGCGGGCAACATCGCCGCGGGTATGTGGGGCCAGATCGACAGCCTCACCGTGCCAAAAGAGGCGGACACCCGGGGCGTAACCAATTTTTATGGACAAGGGGCCTTGCCCCGAGAGCGTCTGTTCCGTACCAGCAGTCAGCTTCTGGGAAAACACTAATTTATTGTCACGATCGCGCACTTCAAGCCAGGAGTCCTTTTCAAACAGAAAACGCATCTGCGGCGCCGTAGCAACTGGAGCAGCCAAGGGAGCCGACGATGGCTGCTTAAGATCAGGACGCGAGACAGATGCCTCAGGAACTTTGGCAACAGGTAGCTCCGCCGGGGTCTCAATTGGTGCCAGCACTTGCGGATTCATGACTTGCTGAGGCGTTGATCCCGGCGGAAAGACTGGATCAACTACAGGAACGGCCGGAGCAGCTACCGTTGGTGCATCCACTTGCTTACGAGCCAGCGAGTCAAGCAACGACTGCGTACTTTCACGCAATGAGGAAAGATTGCCTGCCATCAGAAAATACGCCAACGCGGACAAAACAACGAATATCGCACCTAACACCACAACAAGTCTGCTACGCCGGGAGACAGTGCTCCCGGAATGAGGCATCTCGGCTGGTGGAGAGTCAGAGACTGCGAGCGTATTGACCGGCTTTTCCAGGGCTTGATCAAGTTGCAGCATCAATGGCACAGGATCTATCTGCATCAAACGAGCATAGTTTCTGACGAAGCCGCGGACAAACGTATTTCCCGGTAGCCCTTTCCAATCACCGCTTTCCAGCGCTTCAACCTGACGCGGTCCAAGTTTAAGCGTTTGTGCGATATCCAGAAGTTCGATTCCACGGGACTCACGCGCCAAACGCAGTTGCTCACCAACGGGCACACCAGTAAAAGCTATAACTTCTTCTGCGACCTTTTCGTGTGTACTGACCTGCTCATTCATTCAAAATTACCCTTTAGGAATTCCTGATACTCCAGCGACGTTGGATAACGGCCTCTTAGTTGAGAGGCATAGCCACTTTCTGCAGAAGCGTTACCTTGTTTACGTTCCAGTCTCAAGCCAAGCCAGAGAGCCTCCGCAGTCGGCGGCTCCATCATTTTCAGCGCGTCGTTCAGATAGACCCGAGCCTCGTTAAAAATGCCACGCTGGTAAAAAACCTTGGCGAGTTGGAAGCGCGTCGTCATTGCCCCGTCACGCGACAACTGCAGCGCCTTCAATAAATAGTCTTGCGCACTATCAAGATCACCGGACTTCAAAGCACATGTACCAGCATTGGTATAAGCCCGATCCGGTGTTTCATATAGTGGGCTCTTAAGTGCGTTAAGAAAATACGCGATGGATTGGCGCTCTTTACCTGTTTCGCAAAGGTACCAACCATAATTATTATTGACATCAGGATCGTTCGGCGCAATTTCCAGCGCCCTGCGAAAATCCTCCTCAGCTTTACCATACTCCTTCAACGATGCATGGACCAATCCACGCACACTGTAGGCTTGGTAGTAGTTGGCATCAGCGCTTAAGGCGATACGCAACTCGTCCAGTGCGACGCCGGGATTCCCCACCTGAAAATACATCGATCCGAGTTCTGTATGAACCTTGGCACGATTATGTGGATCTGTCGTGCTTTTTGACTGGCCGGTCGCCGATGGATTGAAGTCGTACTGCGCCTGAGCAGAGAAAACACCGAGCACGCTCAAACATAGACCAAAAATTAGGTGTACCCGCGAAAATGCGTTCACGATCTTGCCTCCACGATAGGAATCATTCGGCTGGCGGTGCGCTTCGTTTTATCCTTGACCTGTCCAGCCAATTGGCCGCAGGCGGCATCAATGTCGTCTCCGCGCGTCTTGCGCGTGGTTGTCACGATACCAGCCTGCATCAGGATGTCTGCGAAACGTCGCACCCGTTCAGCGGAAGATCGCCGGAATGGCGACCCCGGGAAGGGATTGAAGGGGATCAGGTTAAATTTGCAATGAACAGGCTTGACCAGCGCCAGCAATTCGCGGGCGTGAGCATCACTGTCATTGATGCCGTCGAGCATGATGTACTCGAAGGTAATAAAATCGCGCGGCGCCTTGTCCAGATAACGGTTGCACGCTACCATCAGCTCCTTGAGCGGGTATTTCTGATTGATCGGCACCAACTCATCGCGCAGCTTGTCGTTGGATGCATGCAGCGATACGGCCAGCGCTACCGGGCACTCGTCACCCAAGCGGTCCATGACTGGGACCAGTCCCGATGTCGACACAGTGACACGACGGCGTGACAAGCCATACGCGTTATCATCGAGCATCAACTTTAATGCCGCCACTGAGTTTTCGAAATTGGCGAGAGGCTCGCCCATGCCCATCAGTACAACATTGGAAATTACGCGCTCATTACCGTGCACCGCGCCAAGCGCGTGATTGGCCAGCCACAACTGTCCAATAATTTCCGCGACCGTCAGATTACGGTTAAAACCTTGCTTGCCGGTTGAACAGAAGGCACAGTCAAGCGCACAACCAGCTTGTGTCGAAATACACAACGTACCTCGGTCGTCTTCGGGAATGAACACCGTTTCGACCGCATTGCCGTTACCGACATCGATCAAAAACTTGCGCGTGCCGTCATCCGACAACTTGTCGGAAACGATGGCAGGCGGTGCCACGACCGCTTTGGCCTTGAGTTTCTCGCGAAGGCTCTTGGCGATATCGGTCATGGCATCGAAGTCCGCCACGCCGGAACGATGGATCCAGCGCAAGACCTGCTTGGCGCGGAAGGGCTTTTCACCCTGCTCGGCAAACCAGGCGGTCAGGCTTTCGCCATCGAAATCCAACAGATTGACGGTCATTTGCTTTGCTTAGCGGCCAGCGTAGGTGTTCATGCCCGGGAAGAAGAAGGCAATTTCCACAGCAGCGGTTTCCGGTGCGTCAGAGCCATGAACGGCGTTGGCATCGATGGATTCAGCGAAGTCGGCGCGGATGGTACCGGCGGCAGCTTCCTTCGGATTGGTTGCACCCATCAACTCGCGGTTCTTGGCGATGGCGTTTTCGCCCTCCAGAGCCTGAATCATCACCGGACCTGAGGTCATGAAGGAAACCAGATCCTTGAAGAAAGGACGCGCTTTGTGAACGGCGTAAAACTGGCCGGCTTCCTGCTCGGACAACCAAGTCATGCGGGCGGCGACAA
Source organism: Betaproteobacteria bacterium (assembly GCA_016709965.1). NCBI lineage: Bacteria > Pseudomonadati > Pseudomonadota > Betaproteobacteria > Rhodocyclales > Azonexaceae > Azonexus > Candidatus Azonexus amarohabitans. Next base: position 729,712 of record JADJLT010000006.1, on the reverse strand, counting down.
CCTTCAGGCCGTTCGACTCAAAACGGGAGTAGATCTTGCCAATAATGTTCTTGGCGACAGCGTCAGGTTTGATGATGGAGAGGGTGCGTTCGATAGCCATGTGATTGCTCCGGTAAAGCTATTTAGTTGAAAAACGGACGATTTTAACAGAATCAGAACATGCGCGCCCGCTTCACTGTGCACTCGGCTTCACGCCTTTCCCCACTTTCAGCGGCTCGCGCAATAGCGCAAAATCGCGTGGTGCCACGTATTGCAACAGCTCTTTGCCCTCGGCATCGACCACGACATCCAGCCCTTTTTCCGGATAGAGCAGGTGTACGCGTGTCTCGGAAACCACCAGCCGCTCGCCGGGCTGTCCAAAACGCTGTACCACGGCTGCCTCATCAAGATTGATGGTCGGAATGACGCTGATTGCCTTGATCGGCATCTCATCCACGGCAGCCAAATCGTCAGCTTGTAGCGTGATCTTCCGTGTGGTGCTTTCCATATGTTTCGCCTTCAAAGCCCGTTCCCGAAATTCGGAAATCAGCTCTTTTTTCGCGTCGACCGTGACAATCACCTTGGCAAGCACAAATCCCAGCGCGAGCTGCGGATAATAGCCTTCCAGCATGCCGACTTCGTCAGGCTCTGCAATGATGGCAACATCCATCTCTCCCCCAAACCGTTGCCGGGCATCGCCCAGCGTGCTGACGCCCGGAATCAGTCCAAAAACCTTGCTGCCACCCTTGCCATCCAGTTCAATCTGCCAAGGTAGATTGCTGTTTGGATCAACGCCTTGTTCCTTGCCAACCCCCGGTAGTAGAAACGGAACGAGCAATGCCAAGACGACGAGCACAACGATGGAAATAGCAAATTTCATGAGTATCTAATGAGTATCTAATATGGCGTGCGGGAACAGATTGTGCCACACCTGCCCCGCTCGTAAAAAAAGCCCCGCGTCGCGCGGGGCTTTTTTTCGATGTTGCCTTGCCTAGAGCATCCCAAGCTGCTGAGGTAGCCACAAAGAGAGGCTCGGCCAATAGGTCACGACCATCAGGAAACACAACATGGAGAGTAACCACGGCCAGACAGCGACAGTCAGTTCGGTGATACCCATCTTGGTAATCCCCGAGGCGACATACAGATTTAATCCAACCGGCGGATGACACATGCCGACTTCCATATTTACAACCATCAAAATACCGAAGTGAACCGGATGAATCCCCAGCTTGACGGCCACCGGGAACAAAATGGGTGCAAAAATCAGAACGATTGACGACGGCTCCATAAAATTACCAGCGAGCAGCAGAATGACGTTGACCGCCAGCAAAAAGGTGATCAGACCCAGACCATGCCCCAACATCCAGTCAGCCAGTGCCTGCGGGATATTCTCATTGGTCATGATGAACGAGAAGAGCACAGCATTGGTGATGATGTAGAGCAGCATCGCCGACATGTTGGCTGAATTCAGCAAAACCTTCGGCACGTCCTTCAGGCCCAGATCGCGATAGATGAAAACTGCACAAATAAACGCGTAGACCGCAGACATTGCTGCCGCTTCGGTTGGCGTGAAAATGCCCGTGTAGATACCGCCCATCACCACAACGATCAACAGCAGCCCCCAGACCGAAGCACGGAAGGCTTTCCAGCGTTCGCCCCAGGTCGCCTTGGGCTGGCGCGGGTAATCGTATTTACGGGCGCGATACCAGGTCACCCCGCCCAACGTAAGCGCCAATGCAATACCGGGCACCACGCCAGCCATGAACAGGGCGCCGACCGAGGTATTGGTTGCCACCGAGTACATCACCATGACGATCGATGGCGGGATCAGGATGCCGAGCGCCCCCGAGGTTGAAATCACACCAGCCCCGAATTTCTTGGGAAACCCCGCCTTGACCATCGCTGGCAGAAGGATTGAGCCGATCGCAACCACAGTCGCCGGGCTCGACCCGGAGACTGCCGCAAACAGCGCGCAAGCCACAACACCAGCCAGACCAAGGCCGCCATACCAGTGACCCACCATTGAGGTCGCGAAATTGATCATCCGTTTCGCCACCCCGCCGTGAGTCAAAAAATTGCCGGCGAGGATGAAGAACGGAATGGCCATGATCTCGAACTTCTCGATACCGGTGAATAGCTTCAGCGCCACCGACTCGAGCGGCACCTGAGTCATCGTGAACAGGAAAGTCAATACGGTCAGACCGAGCGAAATCGAGATCGGCATGCCGGTCAGCATGAGAATGGCCAGCAGGCCAAAAATTACCACGGCGTTCATTGCTGGCCTCCTTGCTTTTCGTCGGAATTTCGACGTTGACCGTGGCGACGGTCGCTATCGGAGGACTGGTCACCGTCCTCTCGACGATCGTCACCACTGCGACGCTCGCCGAATTGTTCGTGTTTCAGATCATGCATGTGCAGGTTATCGCCCATGCCATAGACATCGACATCGACCGCCAGCCCATCTTCTTCCTCCAGCCCTTCGACGTGACCATGATCGTGATGCGGCAATTCGCCAGTCTTCGAGAATCCCCAGGCGACTTGAAGGAAACGGAAGCACATTAGGGACGATCCCAGCGGAATCGCGCTATAGACCATCCAGGTCGGCCATTCCAGATCCGGCGTGGTCGGCCCCTCATAGAGGTCCTCACCATGAACGCCAAGGAAATTGAAAATGGCGTAATGCGCCCCATTGTCCCAGACAAAAGTCGCACCCAGAGCGCCCACGATGCCTGTAAACAGAGCCCCTGCCAGCAGGCCAAAGATAATGAATTTCCCGCGAAAGCGATCGCTCAGGCGGTTGATCAGCACATCAACACCGACGTGGATGCCGGTACGCACCCCGTAGGCAGCGCCGAACTTGGCCATCCATACAAACATGATGATGCAGAGCTCCTGAGCCCAACTGAAATTGAGGCTGAGCAACCAATCCTGCAAGCCCGGAATTTCGACCCCAGCCAGATAGCGATGCATGACTGAAACGAAGATGATCAGCGTCGCTGCACCCATCAGGAAGGTAACCAGCAACTCTTCTAGGTGATTGAGCACCTTGTTGATCATGACAGATCCCCCAGTTGAGTTCGGGAGCAGCAGCCCCCGAACTTTTTATTGTCGCGATGGATTACTGGCCGTTAAAACCGGTTTCCTTATAAACGGTCTGGATGATCTCCTTGCCGATGCGGCTTTCCATTTTCTGATGCACCGGCACCAGCGCTTTCTTGAAGGCTTGGCGCTCTTCTTTGGTCGGTACATAGACTGTCGTCTTGCCACTCTTCTTGACGGCCTCAAGGGCATTGTCGTTCTCGACCTTGGCGATCTGGTTGGCGTAGTGCGTCGCCTGTTCCATCGCATCTTCAAGTTGCTTGCGGATATCTGCAGGCAGCCCGTCCCAGAATTTCTTGTTCACGATCACCGCGTAGCCCAAATAGCCATGCTCAGTCAATGTCAGATATTTCTGTACCTCGTGCATCTTTTGGGTATAGAGGTTGGAAATCGGGTTTTCTGTACCGTCGACCACGCCCGTCTGCAAGGCCTGATAGACCTCCGAGAACGCCATCACCTGTGGCAAGGAGCCGAGCGCACGCATCTGCTCCTCAAGCACCTTGGAGGATTGGATGCGCATCTTCTTGCCCTTCAGATCGGCTGGCGTCTTGATTGGCGTATTGGCGGAAAACGACTTGAAACCGTTATCCCAATAGGCCAGGCCGCGAATGCCCTTGGGTTCCAGCTTGGCCAGAAGCATTTTACCGGCGGGACCGGTCGTCACTTTGTGCAACTCGTCATAGTTGTCAAAGATGTACGGCAGGTCAAACACCTCGAATTCCTTGACACCCAACGGCCCAAATTTGGCCAGCGAGGGTGCCAGCATCTGAACGGCGCCTAACTGCAGCGCCTCCATTTCTTCCTTGTCCTTGTAAAGCGTCGAGTTGGCATAGACCTCGACCTTGACTTTGCCTTTCGTCAGTTCGCTCGCCTTTTTGGCAAACATATCGGCAGCTTTCCCCTTGGGCGTGTCAGCAGCCACGACATGGCTGAACTTGATAACGATGGGCTGCTGGGCATGAGCAGCCAGTGACAGTGCACCGGCAAACAGGGCAATCAAAAGCTTGGATACCTTCATTATTTTCTCCTCCAAAAATGGCGCCGCACGACAAAATTGCAGCGTATTTAAATGATTACGAATTAATGAATGATCGGATATTGTGGATTTCCACATTCATTGGACCAAAAAAAACCGCCGGACCAGCCGGCGGTTTTTTATACGCGAATCGAGATCAATGATGATCGACTATCGGGCGAGGCGCGTGAGGAATAATCGCTTCGGGCGCATCATCCAAAACAAGTTCCGGGTTGTCTGCCTCGTCGGCCGTTTCGTTATTAAGAACCGCATTCATCCGATCAACATCAAGCGCCTTGCACCACTTGGCAACGACCAGAGTCGCCACGCTATTGCCGATGAAGTTGGTCAGGGCGCGCGCCTCGGACATGAAGCGGTCAATGCCGAGAATCAGTGCCAGACCAGCCACCGGTACAGTACCAACCGCCGAGAGTGTTGCAGCCAACACAATAAAGCCACTACCCGTCACCCCTGCCGCCCCTTTCGAGGTCAGCATCAAAATGATCAGTAGCGTGATCTGCTGTCCAAGATCCAACGGCGTATTGGTCGCCTGTGCAATAAAAATGGCGGCCATGGTCAGGTAGATCGATGTCCCGTCAAGATTGAACGAGTAACCTGTCGGCACAACCAGCCCCACCACCGATTTCTGGGCACCTACATTTTCCATCTTGGCCATCAAGCGCGGAAGTGCAGACTCCGAAGAGGATGTGCCCAGCACAAGGAAAAGCTCCTCCTTGATGTATTTGATCAATTTGATAATGGAAAAGCCATGAAACTTGGCAATACTGCCCAGCACACCAAAAATAAAGAGGAGGCAAGTCAGGTAGAAGGCCCCCATCAGACTGGCTAACTGAGTCAGGCTACCAACACCATGCTTGCCGATGGTATAGGCCATGGCACCGAAAGCACCGATCGGAGCAACCTTCATGATGACACCGACGATACCGAACAGGACGTGCGACAGCTTTTCGATCAAATCAAATACCGGCTTGCCACGCTCGCCGAAAGAGTGCATTGCATAGCCAAAGAGAATCGAGAAAAACAGCACCTGAAGCATGTCACCCTTGGCAAACGCATCTACCACGCTGGTCGGGATAATATTCATCAGAAACTCAGCCGTAGTCTGCATCTTCCCCGGCTCGGCATATTTGGCAATGCCTTTGGTGTCCAGCGTTGAGACATCGACATTCATGCCGACGCCCGGCGCCCAGACATTGACGACAATCAATCCAATAACCAACGCAATACTGCTAACCACTTCAAAGTAAAGCACTGCCAGGCCGCCAGTCTTGCCTACCTTCTTCATGTCTTCCATACCGGCAATGCCGACAACAATGGTACAAAAAATGATCGGAGCGATGATCATCTTGATCAGCTTGATGAAACCATCCCCCAACGGCTTCATAGCCGCACCTGTTTCGGGATAGAAATGGCCAAGCATTACCCCCACGGCAATGGCCACAAGTACCTGCAAGTAAAGACTTTTGAATATAGACTTTTTGGCCATGGAATTTTCGCTCCTGTAATGGCGTACGCCGGAAAATGCCGGACAACGAGTCGAAGTATCCTTAAGGTGGCAACGAGCAACAATTGTGGTTATCCGACTTGTGGAAAGCCACAATTCCCGGGATCAAACAGACGTGGGATACCATTTTCATGATTAACCTTGCCTCTCATCCAACCACAGGAAACTCGCGCCGCCTACGTTGGCTACTGGCCTTGCCAAAATTTGGCATCGTGCTGCTACTTGCCGCACTGATCGCATTACTCTGGTTACTCCACCGCAACGAAGCAGAGGAAGAGCGTTCAGCACTTATCAAGGACGTTCTTTGGCTTGAACAAAACCTCAGTTTTCATTTGAATGGCAATGAGGAGCAACTGCAGCAACTGGCTTTGGACATGGGAAATTCGCATGACCAAAAGTTATTCCGATTGCGCGCTGAACATATGCTGAAGAACTCGCCGGATATCGCACAAATTATCTGGTTTGACACAAAACGACGCGTGATCGATGCCCTGCCGACGATCCGACTCCCGGATGACGAGATTGAGGCTTTTGGGCCACCAATAACAGCGACTGCATTCGAGCTTGCAAGCCGCTTTGGCAAACGACAATACAGCGCCCCCTTTTTTCTCGAAGGTAACCGGGCCATGATAGAAATGCTAATTCCGGTTTTTGGCGGGCACCAAATCACGGGCATGCTTGCCGTTGTTTACCCATTGGAGAATCTGCTGGCCAATCAGGTACCGTGGTGGTTTACGGAGAAGTACAAAGTCGAGATTGTTGATAATAACGATGTGCATTACGCCACAAAAACGCACATCGAAGGCAATAGCGACTTGCGTTACGAAATCCCCTTCGATCCACCTGGGTCAGGGTTGATTCTGCGCGTAACCAGCTATCGAACACCAGACAACTCACTCCAACGTCTGCTTGTCGCTGCCATCGTACTACTTGGCACGGGTGTTTTCTGGAGCCTGTGGTTGGTCCGTGAACTGATACAAAAGCGAGCCATAGCCGAAGACGCATTACGCTCCGAACACGCCTTCAGAGCAGCGATGGAAGATTCACTGACGGTCGGCATGCGCGCTCGCGACCTTTTGGGACGCGTCATTTATGTGAACCCCGCCTTCTGTCTCATGACCGGCTTTAGTGCTGACGAACTGGTCAATCAGTCACCACCAATGCCCTACTGGGCACCGGAACAACTGGAAGAAACCTATGCCATACACCAAACCGTACTTTCAGGAAATGCACCGCTAGACGGCTTTGAAATCACCTTTATGCGCAAGAGCGGGGAGCGTTTCAATGCACTTGTCTATGAAGCAAAACTAATCGATGGTAATGGCAAACATACCGGCTGGATGGCCTCGGTACTAGACATCACTGAACGCAAACATGCCGAAGAATTGGCACGCCAGCAGCAAGAGCAACTTCAATTCACGTCGCGCCTGGTGACGATGGGAGAAATGGCATCAACGCTGGCCCACGAACTCAATCAACCACTTGCGGCAATTGCCAGCTACAACACCGGCTGCCTAAATCTATTGAACAGCGGCAAGGCATCCCCGAACGAAATATTACCCGCGCTGGAAAAAATCGGACTTCAAGCTCAGCGCGCGGGAAAGATCATCCGGCGGGTACACGACTTCGTCCGCAAGAGCGAGCCAAAACGTGCACCGTGCCAGCTTGGAGAAGTCATCGAAGACTGCCTGGGCTTCGTCGAGGCCGAGGCCAGGAAGCGCCACATCCGCATTGAATGCGACATCCCGCCGCTTCCCCCAATACCGGCCGATCGCCTGATGCTGGAACAAGTTCTTCTGAATCTGATTCGAAATGCCATGGAAGCAATGTCTGGCACACCAGAGGCACAGCGCCTGCTGCAGATCAGCATCACATCCAATCAAACCGAGTTGTTTGTCAAAGTTTTAGACTGCGGCACTGGCATTGCCCCGGAAGTACGCGAAAAATTGTTTACGGCCTTCTTCACCACTAAGCCAGAAGGCATGGGCATTGGCCTGTCCATCTGCCGATCGATTATCGAATTTCATCGCGGCAGACTATGGGCGGAAGACAATCCACAATCGCCCACAGGAAACGGTACGATATTCAGCTTCACCTTACCCTTGGAGGCCGAATGATCACGCCGTTAGCTCACCTGGTCGATGATGACGAAGCCATCCGAGACGCACTATCCTGGTTACTGAAATCACGCGGACTTCCATGCGCCACTTACGAATCAGCGGAAATCTTCCTTGCGGCTTGGTCCACGAATATGGCTGGATGCATTGTGCTCGACATGCGTATGTCGGGAATGAGCGGCTTGGACTGTTTTGATGAATTGAGCGCCCGTGAGTCCACCTTACCCATCATTTTCCTGACAGGGCATGGTGACGTGCCACTTGCAGTGGCCACGCTCAAAAAAGGCGCTTTCGACTTCTTGAAAAGCCCTTCAACGACAACGAACTGGTCACCCGTATCGAAGAAGCCATGGCCCTTGATGCCAATCAACGTATCGCCAATGCTACGGTCGACTCGGTAAAAGCTCGAGTTTCGACACTGACCACCCGCGAACGACAGATCATGGAACTGGTATTGGCCGGAAAATTCAACAAGGTCATCGCGGATCAACTAAATATCAGCATGCGCACCGTCGAGGTGCATCGGGCTAATATTTTTGACAAAATGCAGGTCAAAACAGCTGTCGAATTGGCGAATCTATTGAAACCCTGATGCCGAGGCTTCCCTACTGCCCCATTTTTCGCTAGCATCATGCAAACTGCTTGTCGCAACATTGCGGCGCAATACTACCCATTCGTTTCACCCATCCCATGAGGCAACCATGAGCGAGCACATTCATTACGTAACCGACGACACATTTGAAGAGGAAGTGCTGAAATCACAGCAGCCGGTTCTCGTCGACTACTGGGCCGAATGGTGCGGACCTTGCAAGATGATCGCCCCAATCCTTGATGAAGTTGCCACCGAGTACGCTGGCAAGCTCAAGGTAGCAAAGGTTAATATTGATGACAATCAGGCGACCCCTGCGAAATATGGCATTCGTGGCATTCCGACGCTAATGATCTTCAAGAATGGCAACATTGAAGCAACCAAGGTCGGCGCGCTTTCCAAGTCGCAACTTGCTGCCTTTATTGACAGCAACCTGTAATCTACGTAGTCTCCCTGCCTGAAGAAGCGTTCCGCTCCTTCAGGCAGACGCCTCCGGCCTCAAGCCCAAGCGTCAATCCCCACTCAAAAGCTACCAAGCTCTTGCGCCCCGGTTTTCGGGCAGCAGCCCGGCCCCACATTTTTCGGCGCCACTTACTCCCTACATGCAACTTTCCGAACTCAAAACACTACACGTCAGCAAACTGCTGGACATGGCCACCGAATTGGTCATCGAAAACGCCAACCGGATGCGTAAGCAGGAGTTGATTTACGCGATCCTGAAAGCGAAAGCCAAAAACGGCGAAACGATCTATGGTGACGGAACACTCGAAGTACTTCAGGATGGCTTTGGCTTTCTGCGATCATCTGACACCTCGTATCTGGCCAACCCTGACGACATCTATGTCTCACCATCGCAAGTACGCCGCTTCAACCTGCGTACCGGTGATACCGTCGAGGGCGAAATTCGCACGCCCAAGGAAGGCGAACGCTACGTTGCATTGACCAAGCTCGAGTCGATCAACGGTTTCCCGCCTGAGGCAAACAAGAACAAGATCATGTTCGAGAACCTGACGCCACTTCATCCGACGCGTCATCTAAAACTCGAACGCGACATCAAGTCCGAAGAAAACATCACCAGCCGCGTCATTGACATGATCGCCCCGGTCGGTTGCGGCCAGCGCGGCCTGCTCGTCGCCCCGCCAAAAACCGGCAAGACCGTGATGTTGCAGAATATTGCCCACGCCATCACCGCCAACCATCCGGAAGTTGTTCTGATTGTCCTGCTGATCGACGAGCGCCCGGAAGAAGTTACTGAAATGACCCGTACCGTCAAGGGCGAGGTTGTTGCCTCGACCTTTGACGAACCGGCATCGCGCCACGTCGCCGTTGCCGAAATGGTCATCGAAAAAGCCAAGCGCTTGGTCGAGCACAAGAAGGATGTGGTCATCCTGCTCGACTCGATCACTCGCCTCGCCCGTGCCTACAATACCGTACAACCGGCCTCCGGCAAGGTTCTGACCGGTGGTGTTGACGCCAATGCCCTGCAGAAGCCAAAGCGCTTCTTTGGTGCTGCGCGCAATATCGAGGAAGGTGGCTCGCTGACCATCCTCGCTACCGCACTGATTGACACCGGTTCGCGCATGGACGAGGTCATCTACGAAGAATTCAAGGGCACTGGCAACTCCGAAATCCACCTTGACCGTCGCATGGCCGAAAAACGGATGTACCCAGCGGTCAACGTCAATCGCTCCGGCACCCGCCGAGAAGAGCTGCTGCTCAAGCCCGATGTCCTGCAAAAAATGTGGGTCTTGCGCAAACTTTGCTACCCGATGGACGACCTCGAAGCGATGGAATTCCTGCTCGACAAGGTCAAATCCACCAAGGGCAATCAGGAATTCTTCGATGCGATGCGTCGGGGCTGATCATAAATATTGCAAGCTTGCAAATATTCAACGATAATCATGCGCTTGCCAGATCGGCCACATCCGCCGGTCGCTCGTTTAAAGGACAAAAGATGAAAGCCGATATCCACCCGAATTACAAAGAAGTGCAAGTCTCCTGCTCCTGCGGCAGCACTTTCACGACCCGTTCGACCATGAGCAAGGACAGCTTCCACGTTGAAGTCTGCTCGCTTTGCCATCCGTTCTACACGGGCAAGCAAAAGATTGTCGACACCGCTGGTCGTGTTGAACGCTTCAACCAGAAGTTTGGCGCCATGCGCGGTAAGGCCGCTGCCTGATCGTCAGCTGCGATTACGATATAAAAGGCAGCCATATGGCTGCCTTTTTCATTTCTGGCCGACATGCCTGATTTTCTCACCCTGATACGCCGCGGTATTCGCCTACCACCATCCGGCTGGATGTTGGCCGCCATGCTCGCCTTCTACGTACTCGCGGGCCTGTTTGGTCGCGACCCCTGGAAGGGTGAGGACGCGATCCATATCGGCACTGCTTGGCATATGTTGCACTTCGGAGACTGGCTCTCTCCCGATCTGGCTGGCCGGCCATTCCATGAACCTCCGCTCTATTACTGGAGCGCGGCCATCACCGGGAAGCTGTTTGGTTGGCTGTTGCCGGCACACGAAGCAATTCGCCTGGCAAGCGGCATCTGGGTCACGCTGACTTTAATGGGGCTTTATTATGCCAGCCGAGAATTTTATGGTGAAGAAGATGCGGCCGCCGGACCGCTGCTACTTGCCGGCTGCGCCGGCCTTCTTTTCCATGCGCACGATGCCCAGCCAATGCTTATTGCGCTTGCCGCCTATGCCGGCACCTTGGGCGCGCTTGCAGCAGTAGAACGAAAACCAAAACTGGCTGGCATCATCTACGGCGTCTCGCTAGCAGCGTGCCTGTTGGGGACGGGTATTGCACCGACACTGCCTCTGCTGGCGATTGCGCCCATCGCTTGGTGGCTATCGCCGGATCGACGGAAAGTATTGCAGACGCTACTCATCGGCTTCGGGTTGTCATTAGCGCTGATCGTGCCTTGGCCATTGCTGCTCCTCAATCTGGAACCTGCCCGTTTTCATGGCTGGCTGGCCACGGAACTTGCGCCGCTGAAAACCCCGTTCTCTATCTTGGGCGGTGGCAGATTCCTGATCATGTTGCCATGGTTTGCCTTTCCCGCATTCCCCTTGGCAGCTTGGACGCTGTGGATCCGGCGCAAACATATCAAGGCACCGGAACAACTTCTGCCGCTAGCATTTTTGCTCATCACTTTACTTATGCTTGCCTGGGCCTATAAGCCTCGTCAAATTCCGGCACTGCTATTGTTGCCCCCCTTGGCACTGCTAGCCACACCCGGTGCCCTAGCCTTGCGACGCGGCTCAGCGAATGCGTTCGACTGGTTTGCGATGTCGACATTCAGTGTTTTTGTGGGCATCGTCTGGCTCGCCTGGTCGGCGATGGTTCTAGGCTGGCCGACAACAATGGCAAAACGTGCACTGGTGCTACGCCCTGGCTTTATTGCCGAATTCAATTTGCTGGCATTGGTAATTGGATTAGTCGCAACTGCCTGGTGGGTCTGGTTGATTTCCACTGCGCCGCGATCCCCTTATCGTAGCCTGACGCACTGGACACTAGGATTCACCACACTCTGGCTACTGGCGACAACGCTGGTGATGCCGTGGTTTGATTACAACAAATCCTATCGACTGGTTGCTCAAGCCATCGCCAATACCCTTCCACCAGACCATGGATGCCTTGCTGAACGCGGCTTGAATGCAACGCAACTCGCCTCGCTGTCTTATTTTGTTGCGATTGAACCTGTTGCAGAAGCCTCCAAGGCCGGACAAGCCTGTGACTGGCTATTGGTCGTCGGCGACAAACGGCGAGAACTGGCTGCTCCCAATAGCCATTGGGTCAAGGTATGGGAAGGCAACCGCCCCGGTGACAGGAAGGAAACATTCCGCCTTTTGCGACGTTGATACTCCCGCCTCCCCCGAAGGAGCTGGAAATATAAAAATCCCAGCATCAGGCGTATCAAATGCCGTTCGTTTATCCCTTCAGGAAGTGCTCACGGTAGTACTTCATTTCATCGATTGATTCGTAGATATCCGCCATTGCCGTGTGCTTGCTCTTCTTTTTGAAACCTTTGTAAATTTCTGGCTGCCAACGCTTGCACAACTCTTTCAGAGTACTGACATCGAGATTTCGGTAGTGGAAAAATGTTTCCAGTGTCGGCATATAGCGCGCCATAAAGCGACGATCCTGCCCAATCGAATTTCCGCACATTGGCGAATGACCAGCCAATGCGTATTTTTTTAGAAACTCCAGTGCTTCCGCCTCAACCACTGACTCGTTCTTCGTTGATGCTTTGACCTTGTCAATCAAGCCAGAACGTCCATGGGTTTTCTGATTCCAGTCATCCATGCCGGCTAGAACCAGGTCGGATTGATGGACTACCCAAGATGGCGACTCGGCGACCATTTCCAATTCGGAATTGGTGACCACCATTGCCATTTCGATGATGCGATCGCCATCCGGGTTCAAACCGGTCATCTCCATGTCCAACCAGACGAGGTTGTTTGCGTTGCCTGCCATATAATTGCCCGAATTCATGAAAACCGCGATTTTCGCACAGCTTTGGCCCCATATCCGTGACACCTGACTTCACCTTCATTTTCCTGAGCTTTTTCTCATTGACGCTGCTCGTGCGCCTTTGGCTAAAGTGGCGCCATATTCGTTTTGTTGCATCGCACCGCTCGGCCGTACCCGCCAACTTCGCTGAGCGAATCCCCTTGCCAGACCATCAAAAAGCGGCTGATTACACGGTTGACCGCAGCAAAATGGCCATTGTGGATATCTTGATCGAAGCGGCACTACTACTCGCTTTCACCTTGGGAGGCGGACTCACTGCCCTGCACAATTTTTGGTCGACACACGTGGACGGGCTGCCGTACGGTGTCGCGATGATTTTCAGCGTTCTGGCAATTTCCAGCCTGATCGATTTGCCAATCACGCTGTATAAACAGTTCGTGATCGAGGCACGTCATGGCTTCAACCGGATGACCCTCGGCCTCTTCTTCTCCGACCTGATCAAGCAAACCCTGCTCGGACTCGCCATCGGTGCGCCGGTCATTCTCGCCGTGTTATGGCTGATGGGGACCATGGGGCAATACTGGTGGCTTTATGTCTGGCTCTTCTGGAGCGCCTTCAATCTTCTGATCATGTTTGTTTACCCGACATGGATCGCGCCGCTGTTTAACAAATTCTCACCGCTCGAAGATGGTGACATGAAATCACGCATCGAAGGCCTCCTCACCCGCTGTGGCTTTCGTTCTTCCGGGCTCTTCGTCATGGATGGCTCAAAGCGCTCCAGCCATGGCAACGCCTACTTCACCGGTTTCGGCAACAACAAGCGTATCGTTTTCTTTGACACCCTGCTCACGCGCCTGGAAGGGCCGGAGATCGAGGCAGTACTGGCGCACGAACTCGGCCATTTTCGCAGGAAGCACGTACTCAAGCACATGGCGCTGATGTTTGCCGGCTCACTCGGTTTCCTCTGGTTACTCGGCCAACTGATTGAGGCACCCTGGTTCTATGCTGGCCTGGGTGTAACAGCGCAAAGTACGGTGCTGGCGCTGATCCTGTTTTTCCTGGTCATGCCGGTATTCACCTTTCCGTTCAGCCCATTAATGAGCTTTTTGTCCCGGCGGCACGAATTCGAAGCCGATGCCTATGCTGCAGAACACGCCAATGCTTCGGATCTTGTTCACGCCTTGGTCAAGCTCTATCAGGACAACGCTTCAACGCTGACACCTGACCCGTTGCACTCACTTTTCCACGACTCTCACCCTCCTGCTGCCCAGCGCATTGCCCGTCTGCAACTGCTGGGCAGACCAGCGTGAGGGCAGTGTGCGTGCAAGCCAAAGAAGGCAACGCAATCCTGAAATCCGTTACTGCGATTTCGCCTGACCCAAACCAGCATTTCGAGGATTGAACAATGGAAGGTCGCGTCATCGCTGCCCATGGCCGCCAATACGTCGTCGAACTTGCCGACGGATCGCGACTCCCCTGCTTTCCCCGCGGCAAGAAAAGTGACATCGCCTGCGGTGACCGCGTAGACATCAAGCAAACCTCGGATGACCAGGGCGTCATTGAGGCAATACAGCCACGCAGCAGCTTGCTCTATCGCTCCAACGAGATTCGCCAGAAGTTGATCGCTGCCAATGTCGATCAACTCGTTATCGTGGTCGCAACCGAACCCGCCTTTTCCGACGAACTGATTGCCCGTGCACTGGTTGCCGCGGAGAGCGAAGAAATCGAGCCGCTGATCGTCCTCAACAAATGTGACCTGACCGACAAGGTGGCCGCCGCTCGCCGGCGACTTTCGGTTCTGGCCGGGCTCGGCTATCGCGTACTCGAACTCTCCGCACTCGAACACGCAGAAGACCTGCGACCGTGTCTTGCTCACCGGACCAGCGTGCTCGTCGGACAGTCGGGCATGGGCAAATCGACGCTGGTCAATGCCCTGCTGCCGGAGGCCAAAGCCGCCACCCGCGAAATATCACTGGCGCTCGACTCCGGCAAGCACACCACGACGCACGCCACGCTGTACCACCTTGATGCCGACAGTCATCTGATTGACTCTCCCGGCTTGCAGGAATTTGGCCTCGGCCACCTTGAACGGCAAGAAATTGAATTCGCGTTCCCCGAATTTCGCCCTTATCTCGGCCAATGCCGTTTCCGGGACTGCCTCCACAACCGGGAACCCGACTGCGCCCTGATTGCTGCGGTCAACGCCGAAAAAATCGATAAAGCGAGATTTTCAACCTATCACCGCATCATGGGAACCCAGCGCGCTACCTGACGTAACGACCGGCAATCACCGCTATTGATTTCTACGAATTTTTCACGATAGCAATTTCCACTCTAAAAGGTGATAATTGTGAGAAATTCGTCATGATATGGCGATTGGAGAGAGACCATGGGCGAAAGCCAGCCGACCATACTGATTGTGGATGACACCCCGGAGAATCTGACCGTTCTCGGCGAGTTGTTACAACCCACTTATCGTGTGCGCGCGGCAAACTCAGGCCGACGAGCTTTACAAATCGCCCTTGCCCTACCCACACCCGACCTCATTCTTCTTGATGTCATGATGCCGGAAATGGATGGATACGATGTGCTCGCAGAATTGCGCACCTCGCCTGCCACGCGAAACATCCCGGTTATTTTTGTCACCGCCATGGATGGCACCGACGACGAAGAACGCGGCCTGGAGCGTGGCGCGGTGGACTACATCACCAAGCCTATCCGTCCCAGTATCGTACTGGCCCGCATCCGCACACAACTTGAACTCAAACAGGCACGCGATATTCTGAGCGACCAGAACACCTATCTGGAAGCGGAAGTCGCTCGCCGCATGCGCGAAAACCAGTTGATTCAGGAAGTCAGCATTCACGCGCTGGCGCGACTGGCCGAAATCCGTGACCCGGAAACTGGAAAGCACCTGCGCCGTACGCAGGAATACGTCCTGACGCTGGCCCAAGGATTGCAATCGCATCCACGCTTTAATCAATATCTCGACGAACCTACGATCTACGCGCTGGCGCAATCAGCCCCCCTGCATGACGTCGGCAAAGTCGGCATTCCGGATCACATCCTCCTCAAGCCCGGCAAGCTAACGCAGGACGAGTGGACCATCATGAAAACCCATACGGTGCTCGGCAGCAATGCGATTGCACAAGCCGAAGCCGACGCTGAAAAGCCCGTCGAATTTCTCGCCATCGCCAAGATGATCGCCCGCTCGCACCATGAAAAATGGGATGGCAGCGGCTACCCCGACGGCCTTGCCGGCGATGCCATTCCGATTGCCGCACGCCTGATGGCGCTTGCCGATGTATTTGATGCCTTGACCTGCAAACGCGTTTACAAAGAAGCCTTTTCCTTCGAGCGTGCCTACAACATTATCCTCGAAGGCAAGGGCTCACATTTTGACCCGGACGTCGTCGAGTTTTTTGTCCGGGATTTCGACGCCTTCGTTGCAATCGCCGAAACCTACGCCGAATAGTCTATGCGCAGGAGTCCGCAGAATCAGAGGAAAGAAATACATCAGGCCATTGCCCAGGTAGTCCTTCCTTATATCGCGCTGGCGGCGCTATGGATTCTGGTATCCGACCAATTGCTCGGATACCTTGTCGCTGATAAAGAGACGCGTCTTACCATCGGCATGCTCAAAGGCTGGCTATTCATTGCTGTCACTGCCGCCATGCTCACGGTACTGCTCTACCGACTGCTACGCGAAAACACAATGCGCCGGGACGCGGCCGAAGAAGCTCAGATACTGATCGAACAGGAACGCGCTCAACTCCGAACGCTGTTTGACACCATCCCCGATCTGATCTGGCTAAAAGACCCTGATGGAATTTATCTGAGTTGCAATCGGCGTTTCGAGCATTTTTTGGGCGCCAGTGAATCCAACATCCTCGGCAAATCGGATTTCGATTTTGTTCCCCGAGAAATCGCTGAATCTTTTCGCACGAACGATCAAGCCGCACTGGCGGCAGACGCCCCTCGCAGCAATGAAGAATGGGTCACCTTCGCCAGCGACGGCCATCGTGAACTCGTGCAAACCATCAAGTCGCCAATGCGTGATAGCAGTGGACGATTGATCGGTGTACTCGGCATCGGACGAAATATCACGCAAACCCACGAGTTGCAGGAGCGCTTTGCAGTTGCCTTCAATGGCAGCCCGGCCGGCATTTCGCTGAGCACAATTGACGACGGTCTTTATCTGGACATCAACCCTCGATACCAGCAACTTCTAGGCTGGAAAAGAGAAGACCTGATCGGTCAGAGCTCCAAAGACCTGGACTTATGGGCAAATGCCGAAGCTCGTGATACCTGGCGCGACAAGTTGAAGGAAACCGGGCTGCTGCAGGACTATCAAACCCAGTGGCGAAAAAGCGATGGCACGCTGATCCAGGTCAGTCTTTCTGCCGAGATAATCCATCTCAGCGGAAAACCCTATGTACTGGCCTTCATTGTCGACATATCCGAGCGACATCAGGCGTTGGAGCAGATCCACCAGCTGCAGGAACGGCTGGCAATTGCCTTCCGTGCCGCACCGGTTGCCGCCTGCATCACACGCTTGACTGATGGCTTGATCATCGACGTCAACGAGCGATTGCTGGTTCAATATGGCTGGAGACGTGAAGATCTGGTTGGCAAGACAACCATAGACGCAGGTTTGTGGGGAAGTGAGGAAGATCGCTCGAAGATGGTCAATGTGCTGCACCGCGATGGTCGGATCATTGATCTCCCCAGCATTGGTGTCGGGCACGATGGTCGGCCACGGGAAATCAGCCTGTCGGCCGACATCGTCCAGATGGATGGTGTACCGCATATCGTTGTTTTCATTGTCGACATCTCCGAGCGCAAGGCGGCCGAACGGGCGCTTGCCGAGCGAGAAGAGATTTACCGCACCATCGTCAGCAATGCCGAAGACGGCATTTGCCTGGTCGATCCGGAAACACTCAAATTTATCGAAATCAACGACGCCGGCCTGCGTGGGCTGGGATATATCCGTGAAGAGTTTTCCGGAATGACACTGGTCGACATCCAGGCCAGAATGAGCGAGGCTGAACTCCGGGCAAAACTCAAGCGCATCGCGATCAATAGCAGCGCGGTATTTGAAAACCAGCATTTGCGCAAGGACGGCAGCATCCAGGAAGCCCGCATCGCAGGGGTGCTTGTCAACATTGGCGGCAAACGCATGTTCAGCGGCATCTGGCAGGACATTACAGAAGCCAAGCGATCAGCGGCGGAACTCAAACAGTATCGCGATCATCTCGAAGAGCTGGTCGAGGCCCGGACAACCGAACTGGCGTCCGCCAAGGATGCCGCCGAGCAGGCCAGTCGGGCAAAAAGTGCCTTTCTGGCCAACATGAGCCATGAAATCCGCACACCGATGAATGCCATCATCGGGCTGACGCATCTGGTCGAACGGGACTCCCGCGATAACAAGCAGCTCGAACGCCTGCACAAGGTCTCAGAGGCAGCCCACCACCTTCTGTCTATCATCAACCAGATCCTCGATATTTCCAAAATTGAAGCCGGCAAACTGGAACTCTTGCCGGTGGACTTCCAACTTTCCTGCGTTCTCGACAGCGCCAGTGAACTGATGTTTGAACGCCTGCAGTCGCATGGCCTCAAATTTCATCGCGAAATCGACCCGGCCCTGCCCCCCATTCTGCATGGCGACCCGCTACGAATTGGCCAGATTCTGCTCAACTACCTCGCCAATGCGGTCAAGTTCACGGAGGTCGGCAGTATTTCAATTTCGGTCAGTCTGGTCACCGCTGAGGCCAACACATTGCTCGTGCGCTTTGCTGTGACAGATACCGGCATCGGCATTGCGCCTGAACATCAGGCCCGCCTGTTCGGCGCCTTTGAACAGGCAGACAATTCAGCCACGCGACGCTTTGATGGCACCGGCCTTGGGCTCGCTATCGCACGGCGACTGGCCCGTCTGATGGGTGGTGAGACGGGTCTGATCAGCCAACCGGGTCAAGGCAGCACCTTCTGGTTCACCGCCCGTCTGCAGGCTGGCCATTGCGTGGCAGATACCGGTACAGAGAACATTTCTGCCGACGAAGCCGAGCGCCTGTTGAGCAGTCGGGATGCTACGACACGTATCCTGCTCGTCGAAGACAATGCGATCAACCAGGAAGTCGCCCTCGAACTGCTGCGCGGTATCGGCCTGCAGGTCGATCTTGCGGTCAACGGCGAAAAAGCCGTCAAAATGGCAAACGAGACCGCTTACAACCTGATCCTGATGGACATCCAGATGCCGGTCATGGATGGGCTCACTGCCACCCGTCTCATTCGGCAAGGTGAACATGGACGGCAGATTCCGATTCTGGCGATGACCGCGAATGCGTTTGGCGAAGACCGCCAGCGCTGCCTTGATTCCGGCATGAACGACCATGTCGCCAAGCCGGTCAATCCTGGAAACCTCTACACCGCCTTGATCAAATGGCTGGCACCGACCCGCATCGATACCGAAGTCATGGATTTGCCGACGCCACCG
The DNA here is from genome assembly GCA_016709965.1 of Betaproteobacteria bacterium. NCBI lineage: Bacteria > Pseudomonadati > Pseudomonadota > Betaproteobacteria > Rhodocyclales > Azonexaceae > Azonexus > Candidatus Azonexus amarohabitans. The sequence goes on along the minus strand of JADJLT010000006.1, from coordinate 710,414 downwards.
ACGACACCAACACCTGCGACGTCTGAAGATACTGCCCGTCAAGCCACGCTGGCAGCGCTGGTGAGCGTTCCTGGACTGGATAGCGAACGCGGCCTGAAGACCCTGCGTGGCAAGCTACCCAGCTACTTGCGGCTGCTGGGTATATTTTTGGCAACGCACGGCGAAGATCATCTCAAAATCAGTGCGGCCATTGCCAACAACGCCATTGCGGAAGCTAAGCAGATCACCCACGCCCTGAAGGGTGTCTCCGGCACCCTGTGCCTGACAGGTATCTACCAAGCCGCACGCGTACTGGACGACGCCTTGCATGCCCCCAATTCTGGGCCGGAAATTTCCAACCTCCAGAGCCTGCTTGCCCAGCAGATGGAGGAAACCGGCGCCAGCCTGACGCGTATCATGGGTGCAACGGAGAGCGACCCACCATGACTTCCAGCGCAGCGACCACGCTCCACGACATCATGACCCACGAAGTTCGCAGCCTGCCTCCGCAGGCCACGCTTCTGGACGCAGCTCGCCTGATGGCTGACGAACGCATTTCCAGCCTGATCGTCATGCTTGATGGCGAGGCACTGGGCATCGTCACCGAAAGCAACATCCTGCGCGCCCTGCACGCTCGCTACCCAGGCGAGACTCGACTCGATGCCATCATGTCGCAACCGCTCGTCATGGCATCACCGCATCTGGATCTGCTCAGTGCGCGCAAATTGCTGGAAAGCCATGGCATCCGTCATCTCGTCGTTGCTGGCAACTCCGGCCAGGTGGCCGGCATCGTCAGTGACACGGATTTCCGCATGCACCTTGATACGGCCGCCTTCCAACACTTGCGCACGCTGGAAGGCATCATGGATCGCAAGATCCCGCATCTCACGCCCGAAGCAACACTGGGTGACGCCATTGCCGACATGGTCAATCACTCGGCGGACTATCTGATTGTCTGCGAAACTGAAAGAGCGATCGGCATCATCACCGAGCGCGACATCCCCCGCCTGATCAAAGCTTACCCACAGCCGCACGGCATCTCGTTGCGTGAAACCATGAGCACGCCACTGCGCAGCGTCAATGTCGACACTGCATTGACGGCAGCGCTGGAAGCAATGAATCACTTCCGGATGCGGCACATGGCAGTACTCGACAGCGATGGCCGAATCGTTGGTGTCATCAGCCAGCGGCGTCTTTTTGAACAACTCGCGACAGAACGCCTGGAAAATGCCTTGCTCCAGACGCAGCAGGAACGCAACCGACTTCGCCTTGAAACCCAGTTGCAACTCGCCGTCGACGTTGGCGGCTCCGGCAGTTGGGAATATCTGCATGAACTCGATCGCCTGATGCCGAGCCCTGGCCTGCTCGAACTGCTCGGCAGCAATCAGGCGGATGCTCCAGGCACGCGTGCCGAGTGGGAGGCAAGAATTCACCCGGACGACCGCCATTTACTGAATCTTGCGGTCAACCGGAAAAAAGGGCCTAAAACAGAATTTCGCGTGATCGAATATCGCATCCGCCATGCGGACGGTCAGTGGATCTGGGTGGAGGATCGCTGTTGCGTCACCGAAAGTAACGCTGATGGCAGCCCGAAAGTCACCGCAGGCATTCTCAACGATATCTCCGAACGCCAGCTTGCACGCCAGCAGATCACCCGCCAAAACCGCGCGTTGCGCCTGATGAGCGGCATCGGCCAGGCACTCGTCCGCCATACTGACGAAAAAGCGATGTTGACCGAGATCTGCACAGTAGCTGTTGAAGTAGGCGACTACCTGATGGCTTGGATAGGCGAAGCTTCGCATGACGCCGGAAAATCGGTCATCCCGGTCGCCGAATCCGGATTTGTCGATGCCTATTTCGCCAATCTCGACGTCTCCTGGGACGACGGCCCCAATGGCCAGGGACCGACTGGCCGTGCCATCCGCTCGGGCGTCCCAGCCATCATTCGCAATATCGAACACGACCCATCATTTGCCCCATGGCGCGTCGCCGCGCAGGCACAAGGCTACCGGTCGTCGGCCTCGCTGCCGCTGCGGGTAGACGGACAAATCATCGGCGCTCTGAGTCTCTACTCGGCAAAAATTGATCCGTTCGAGGACGACGAACTCGCATTGCTCGCCAACCTCGCGGGCGAAATCGGACTCGGCTTGAGCATGCAACGCTCGCGTCAAAGATTAGCCAGAAGCGAGAGTATTTTGCTTCAGGCACAACGCATGGCCCGCTTGGGCCACTTCACATTCGACCCCCAGACTGACACCCTGAGCGGCTCTCCGATGCACAACGAGTTATTTGGCATCGATCCCGACGAAAAAATTGATACCGACACCTGGCGAGCGCTTATCCACCCTGACGACCGGGAGCGTATGAGTGTTTACTCGAGAGACCATGTCTTTCGGGGCCGCCAAGCCTTCGACAACGAGTATCGCCTGATCCGCCGAAACGACGGCGAGGTGCGCTGGATCCACAGCGTCGGGCAATTGGTTACCGGTGCCGATGGTCGGGTCAGCCGACTGTTCGGCACCAGCCAGGACATCACCGAACGCAAGCATTTCGAACAACGTCTCCGCCAAAGTGAAGCCGACCTCAAGGAAGCACAGGCTGTCGCCCATTTCGGTAGCTGGACGCTGGATATTGTCGCCGACAACCTGCAATGGAGCGACGAAGTCTTCCGCATTTTCGGTCTCGACAAGAATTCCCCACAGAAACTGGTAAATTTTCTGGAACGCATACACCCCGACGATCGCGAACGTGTGCTGACCGACTGGATGGCCGCCTTGCAAGGCCAAGCCTACGACAGCGAACATCGCATCTTCGTTGACCAAAAGGTACGCTGGGTACGCGAACGGGCCCATGTCCGTTTCGACACTGCAGGCCAGCCGGTCTTCGCGGTTGGTACCGTGCAGGACATTACCGAACGCCGTCAGTCCGAGGAGCAATTGCGCAAACTGTCGCTGGCCATCGAACAAACGCCGCACAGCATCGTCATTACCAATACCCGCGCCCAAATCGAATACGTTAACGACGCCTTCCTTCGCAGCAGCGGGTATCAGCGCGAGGAAGTCATTGGGGCCAACCCGAACATGATGAGTTCGGGCCAGACCCCCGCCGAGATTTATGCCGACATGTGGGCAACCCTCGCCCGCGGAGAAACCTGGCGCGGTGAGTTTCTGAACCGCCGCAAGGACGGCTCCACCTTCCCGGAATTCGCCATTATTTCGCCTGTGCGCCAAGCGGATGGACTCATCACCCACTATCTCGCCATCGAGGAGGACATCAGCGAGAAGAAACGCATCCAGTCAGAACTGGACAACTACCGTCACCACCTCGAAGCAGTGGTCGCTGAACGGACCGAGGAGTTGATCCTGGCCAAAGATGAGGCGGAATCAGCCAGCCGTGCCAAGAGCGCTTTCCTGGCCAACATGAGCCACGAAATCCGGACACCGATGAATGCCATTATCGGCCTGACTCACCTGGCTCAGCGCAACGCCGACAGCCCCGAACAGCGCGAGCGCCTTGGCAAGGTCTCAGATGCCGCACAACATCTGATGACCATCATCAACGACGTGCTCGATATTTCAAAAATCGAAGCTGACAAATTACAGCTCGAACACACGGATTTTTCGCTTGCCAGAATTTGCGCCACGGCCTGCGAGCTGGTTGCCCCGCGCGCCGAGGCCAAGCACCTGCCCATCACCTGTGACCTGGACAGCGCATTGCCGCCGATGCTGCGCGGCGACCCACTGCGTGTCCAGCAGATCCTGCTCAATTTCCTGTCGAATGCCATCAAATTCACCGAGCGCGGACTGATCAACGTCAAGGCCAGCCTGCTTGTCCAGGAGGCGGGTGAAGTCGTTATCCGTTGCGAAGTCTCCGACACCGGCATTGGCATAGCGCCCGAGGACAAGGCGCGACTCTTCCACCCCTTCGAGCAGGGCGACACGTCGACCACGCGGCGCTATGGCGGGACCGGCCTCGGGCTGGCAATCAGCCGCCGGCTGGCCGAAGCCATGCACGGTGAAATCGGCGTCAGCAGTCAATTGGGAGAAGGCAGCACTTTCTGGTTTACCGCCCGACTCACCCACTCGACAGCGCTCGCACCTGCGATGCCGAGTGCGCCGGCATCCTCCACGCACCAACCCGGCGCTCGCGTTCTGCTTGTTGAGGACAACGCGATCAACGCTGAAGTTGCCAGCGACCTGCTGGAGCAGGCGGGTCTCAAGATGGACCTGGCCAGTAATGGCCGAGAAGCGCTCGAGTTGGCGCGGCGCCAGCATTACGATCTGGTTCTGATGGACATGCAGATGCCGGTCATGGACGGACTCGAAGCCACGCGGCAAATCCGCACCCTGCCCGGCTGGGCGAGCATTCCCATTCTAGCGATGACCGCCAACGCTTTCGACGAAGATCGGGATATTTGCCTGGCTGCCGGCATGAACGACCACGTTGCCAAACCGGTCACCCCCAATGTGCTCTTCGACGCGCTGGCCCGCTGGCTTCCGGTCAAGCCGATCAATACGCCCGTCGCCAGTGACCCTGCCAGCGTGGCTCTGGCAAACGTGGTCGGCCTGAATAGCCAGTTTGGTCTAAAGTCGGTACGTGGCCGAATGGAGAGTTACCTACGTCTGCTCAACAAGTTTTCCGAGAACCACATCGATGATTTCGCCCTCATCCGCAGCAATCTTGCCGCAGGCCGGCGCGACGAAGCACGCCGTCTCGCCCACAACATGAAAGGCGTCTCGGCCACGCTTGGCGCCGACGATATCCATAGCGTCGCTGCAGCACTGGAACTGGCCATCAAGGACAGCAAGGAAATGTCTGTCATCGAACCGCTCATCGATCAGGTGGCGCATGCTTACGCATCCTTGCGCAATCAATTGAGCCATGTCATTCAGCCCCCCCAAGCCGGCGCCAAGCTGGGTGATGATGCTGCCACGACAGCGCTCTTCGAACGTCTGCATCGCGAATTGCAGCAAGGTGAAATCAGCGTACAGGAACTGGTTCGTCAGCAGGCGAACACCTTGCAGCAAGTGCTAGGCAGCAATCACCGTCAATTCGAAGAACTCGTTTCGGCTTTCGATTTCGAAGGCGCCCTGCTTTTCCTGACCAAAGCTACGCAGCCGAAAATGCCCCGCTAATCCAGCCAGCGCACCACGCCCAGTCCGGCTGCCCGGCCACTGGCCAGACAGGCCGTCAGCAGATAGCCGCCGGTGGGGGCTTCCCAGTCCAGCATTTCTCCCGCCACAAAAACACCGGGCAAGCGTTCCACCATCAAGTTCGTATCGAGTCCTTCGAAGGCAACCCCGCCGGCCGTACTGATCGCCTCATCGAGTGGCCGGGTCGCGGTAACCTTCAACGGCAATGCCTTGATGGCTGCTGCCAGACTGCCAGCACTGCTCAACGTCGATGGCTGGCAACATTCGCGAAGCAGGCCGGCCTTGACACCTTCGATGCCGGCATGCCGACGCAGATGGTTGGCCAGCGAATCCCGACCGCGCGGTCGTGAAAGGTCGGTTGTCAGCCTTTCCAGACTGCGGCCTGGCGCCAGATCAAGGGTCAGGATAGCGCTGCCGCCCGCCGTCAATTGATCGCGCAAGGGCGCCGACAGCGCGTAGATCAGGCCGCCTTCGATACCGGTTGTCGTAATGTTGAATTCGCCCTTTTTTTCCGGTTGACCGTGGGAGTCGCCACTATTCACAAGGCCGCAAATTTTGGCGGTGACGGCCTTGACCGGCGCCCCGGCAAATCGCTCCCTGAAATGCGGACTCCAGTCCACATCAAAACCGCAGTTGGCTGGCTTCAACGGCGCCACTGCAATGCCTTGCGCAAGCAGTAGCGGCACCCATGCACCGTCTGAACCGAGCTTGGCCCAGCTGCCACCACCCAGCGCCAGAATCACCGCCTCTGCGGCCACCTCGATTTCCCCGGCTGGTGTGGCAAAGCGCAGTCTGCCGTCGGCCGCCCAGCCGAGCCAGCGATGCCGCACATGAAACTGCACGCCCTGCCCGCGCAGGCGATGCAGCCAGGCACGCAACAAGGGGGCCGCCTTCATTTCCTTCGGAAAAACCCGACCCGAGGTACCCACAAAGGTTTCGATACCCAGCCCGTGAATCCACTCACGCAACTGCTCCGGCCCAAAATCGTCGATCAATGGGGCGAGCTGCGTCGAACGATCACCATAGCGGCCAATAAAATCAGCGCGCGGTTCGGCATGCGTGATGTTCATGCCGCCCTTGCCCGCCATCAAAAACTTGCGGCCAACGGAGGGCATGGATTCGAAAATTTCTATTTTTTTCCGGTTGACCGCAGCAAATGCGGAATCCCCTTGAAACAGCGAATTTGCAAGCGCTTCGGCCGCCATCAACCCGGCCGGCCCACCACCAATGATGGCGATGCGCCCGGTCATTTTTCGTCGGCTTGGCTATCCGGCTCGTCGAGCACCTTTTCGAGTGCTTCTTTCAGAACCTCTTCCTCGTCGAGCACTTTTTCAAGCAACTCTTTCGGGATCTCTTCCTCGTCAAGCGGGACGACCGTCACGGCGACCTCGGGTTCGGTGCCACCGCCGCCCAGGATGATGCCGCGCAACGGTGAAATATCCGAGAAATCACGGCCAAACGCGAGCGTGATGTGCTCTGTATCCGGCAACAAATCGTTGGTAGGATCGAAGTCCACCCAGTCGGTGGCACCACCCGGCGCATAGACCGATACCCAGGCGTGCGAGGCATCGGCACCGATCAGACGCGGCTTGCCCGGTGGCGGACGGGTCAGCAGGTAGCCGCTGACATAGCGGGCAGACAGACCGATTGCCCGCAGACAGGCGATCATCAGGTGCGCAAAGTCCTGGCAGACACCACGTTTCTTTTCCAGCACTTCGAGGACCGGCGTAGACACAGTGGTCGCCTCTGGATCGAAGGTGAATTCCCGGAATATCTTGGCCATCAAGGCTTGTGCCCCGACCAGCACAGGCGTATCGGGCGGAAAGCAATCGGCGGCATACACGGCCAATTCGTGCTTGACCCGCACGTGCGGGCTCTCGAACAAAAAGTGCGTTGCCTCCAGATCCGCCGGTATCGGATCGGTTGAATCGTAGGCCAGGCGATCACGCACCTCTTCCCACGGCAACGAATCCTCAAGGTCTTCAGGCAGATGCGGCATCACTGCGACACTCATCACCGAGCGGATTAGCAGCTTGTCATGAGGGGCGTGGAATGCCACCCAGGTCACCGGATTGCCAAAAGCATCAAGGCCGTCACGTCGCCAGGTTGGCTCTGGCTTGATATCGATACGCTGCTCCTCGACCTGCTGCCAATCGAGTATGCGGGGAGAAAGATGCAATTGCTGCTGCGATAACGAAACGGGACTACCGTAGTCGTAACTTGTTTCGTGCACAACGCGATAACGGACAGGCTCCACGTTCAAACCGCCATCGTTTGTCGGCTGACATCGCCAACATGAGTGAAATAACGCATGCCCAAGGTCGCAGAGAGTTGCACGGCGGCGGTATTCAATGCTTCAAGCAGTGTCGCCAGATCCTGGCAGGCAGAGCACTCCTGAAAGCGACTGAACGGCATATTTTCGAGCCGCTCAAGTTTGAACTCGCGCAAATTGGCCAACGCAACTGCCATATCTTCCTGGAGATCCACCTCCAGCTCGCGTCCCAAGCGATCCAGGTAACGGACCAGAACACTGGCTTGAAAAAGCACGCCATGGGGATTGCTGTCGTCGAAAACAAGGAGATCAATCACCGGCAACAATTCAGGCTGCCGTGAATAGCGCGAGCGGTACGTAATGATCGAATCAGATAGTTCAAGCAACCACTCAAGCGAACCGGGCGCACGTGTGGACGGCATACGCAGGAAATGCGTCACCGTCATTGCCAAAAAGGAAAGCCGTTCCATGCGTCGACCGATGACCAGGAAGCGCCAGCCATCGTCACGCGTCATGTTGTCCATGGCAAAACCAGTCAGCGACGACGAGACACTCAGAACTCGATCTAGGAAGGCGATTGCCTCAGTCAGCGTCGGATGCACTTTGCGCGCAGCCTGCTGATAACGCTGAATACGGTTCAGTGAATGCCAGTGGTCCAGCGAAAGGCGCTCACGAACATGCGTGGCTGACCACATGAGATTGCGGATATTGCCCGCCAGGCTGCCGGGTTGGTCAGGATCGTAGATCGCCTCCAGCAACTCGTGTTCGCTGTTCTTTTTAATCTCGGTGTCTTCTCCGATCTTGGGTAAAACACCGAGATGACGCGCCAGTTCCATGGCGGAAACGACCACCGTGGTTTTCTGCCCCCCGCCGACGACGACCTTGGAAAGCGCCACGCGCAGCATCCGGGCACTGTCGTCAAATCGTTCGGAATAACGGCCAAGCCAGAAAAGATTTTCAACCACGCGCGAGGTCAGGTTGGCGCCTGCCCGAACCAGATCACGCACACCAACTGACGGCTTGAGCAGCGAAAACTGGCTGACCGGGCCATCGGTCAACACCCAGGTATCTTTCGAGGCGCCACCACGCTGCATGGAAATAATGCGGGTACTCGCGCCGGTCGCTACCCGTGCCAGACCACCCGGCATCACCGAATAGCCATCCGGGGTCGTTACGGCATAAGCACGCAAACCAACCGGACGGGCCAGCAGGCGGCGTTCATGCGCCCGACTCCAGGTCGGCGCCTGCGACAAGTTGACCATTTCCTGAGCCACGTAGGCATGCGGCCGAGCTTCAATGCGGCGCAGCATGTCCGCACGCACTTCGCCCTTCAATTCATTGCCGAATACCGGCTCCATTCGCTGGGTCGGGTACGCCGGCTTGATGACCAGATCGTCAAAATTCTCACGTACGTAATCAAGCGCCGGCTTTTCACCGCACCACCAGGTCGCTACCGACGGCATGGCCAGTTCTTCACCCAGCAGGCGCCGACAAATTGCCGGCAAAAAGCCCATGAGCGCACCAGAAGCCAGCAGACCGCAACCCAACGCATTGGAAATGACTACGCGACCGGCGCGCGCCACGTTGATCAGGCCTGGAATACCCAGGGCCGACTCACCGCGCAATTCAAGCGGATCACAATAGGCATCGTCCTGACGACGGAGAATGACATGGACGCGCTTCAAGCCGCGCAATGTTTTCAGATAAACAGTCTCGCCACGCACGGTGAGATCCTGCCCCTCGACCAGGGGAAAACCCAGGTAACGAGCCAGATAAGCATGCTCAAAATAGGTTTCGTTGTACGGCCCAGGCGTGAGTAGCACCATATGTGGCTGTTCATCGCCCTCAACGGGAGCCAGCGCAGCAAGGCCGTCGAGCTGATCGCGGAAAAAGTCAGCGATGTGCTGAACATGCAGATCACGGAACATTTCCGGGAAAACACGCGACACGATCAAGCGGTTTTCCAGCGCATAACCTGCACCGGATGGCGCCTGCGTGCGATCGGCGATGACCCACCAACGGCCATTCGGCGAACGCGCCAGGTCGACCGCATAGTTGTGGAGCCAGACACCGCCAGGCGGCTTCACGCCACGACAAGGCCACAGATACCCATGCTGACCATAGACTAGCGCCGGCGGCAAAAGTCCTTCTGAAAGCAGCTTCTGATCGCTGTAAAGATCAGCCAGCATGGCATTGAGCACGGTAGCGCGCTGGGCGACGGCAGCCGAGACCTCGGCCCATTCGTCTGGGGGAATGATCAGCGGCAGCGGATCAAGTGCCCAAGGCCGATCAGCACCGTTCGGATCAGCATAAACGTTGTAGGTAACGCCGTTTTCCTGAATTCGCTGCTCGGCGAAATCGAGACGCCGGCGCATTTCTTCCGGCGCCACCGCATCGAGATGGCCCAGGAATTTTTTCCAATGCGGGCGCACGGCTCCCTGCGCCGCCAACATTTCATCGTATCGGCGGGGACTTTGAGCGTAAATTGCGAGGAGTGTGCGTGACATAGAATAAAAAGAAACAGGCCGATTTCCGGCCTGTTTTGCGGTCATTCGCTACAAAAGCGACTTCCCGGGTTAGAAACGGCGCAAGTCTAACGTAAACGGGTGCTCTGCGCTGAACTCTGGCGATTTGACCTGCATCTTGCCCGGCGTATGGCCGAAGCGGAAGAAGCGGGCCAGGCGACGGCTTTCAGCTTCGAACGCGTTAACCGGGAAGGTGTCGAAACTGCGACCACCCGGATGCGCGACGTGGTATTGACAGCCACCCAGCGAACGTTGCATCCAGGTATCGACAATGTCGAATACCAGCGGCGCATGAACGCCAATGGTGGGATGCAAGCAAGAAGCAGGTTGCCAGGCACGGTAACGTACGCCAGCAACAAACTCGCCATTGATGCCAGTGTTCTGCAACGGCACTGCTTCGCCGTTACAGGTCAGTACGTAGCGATCCGGTGCCATGCCCTTGATCTTGACCTGGACGCGTTCGACCGACGAGTCGACGTAGCGCACCGTGGTCCCGGCACCGCCCTCCTCGCCCATGACGTGCCAGGGTTCGAGCGCGTGACGCAACTCGAACTCCATGCCCTTGACGGCGAAATCGCCGTATTTCGGGAAGCGGAATTCGAAGTGCGGGGCGAACCATTCGGTCTTGAAGGCGAAGCCGGCCTCGGCCATTTCCTGCATGACGTCCTTGAAATCCTGCTCAGCGTAGAACGGCAGCATGAAGCGGTCATGCAGCTCGGTTCCCCAGCGCGCCAGGCGAGCCGGCTCGTAGGGTTGCTCCCAGAAGCGGGCAATCATGGCACGGAGCAGCAGTTGCTGGGCCAGCGACATGCGGGCGTGCGGCGGCATTTCGAAGGCTCGCAGTTCGAGCAGGCCGAGGCGCCCCGTCGGGCCGTCCGGCGAGTAGAGTTTGTCGATGCAGAACTCGGAACGGTGCGTGTTGCCGGTCACGTCGGTCAGCAGGTTGCGCAGGATGCGGTCAATCAGCCACGGCGGGACGACGCCACCCGGCTGCGGAATCTGCTTGAAGGCGATTTCCAGCTCGTAGAGGCTGTCGTTGCGCGCTTCATCGACACGCGGCGCCTGGCTGGTCGGGCCGATGAACAGGCCGGAGAACAGGTAGGACAGGCTGGGATGGTTGTGCCAGTAGGCGATCAGGCTCTTGAGCAAGTCCGGACGACGGAGGAAGGGCGAATCGTTCGGCGTCGCGCCACCGAGGACAAAGTGATTGCCGCCGCCGGTGCCGGTGTGGCGGCCGTCGACCATGAACTTTTCAGTGGTCAGGCGCGAGTAGTGGGCCGCCTCGTAAAGGTGGGTGGTCTGGTCAACCAGCTGGTCCCAGCTACGCGCCGGATGGACATTGACCTCGATGACGCCAGGGTCGGGCGTGACGCTGAAATTCGTCAGGCGAGGGTCGGACGGTGGCGTATAGCCTTCCATGATCACCGGCAGCGACATCTCTTCGGCCGTCGCTTCGACCGCAGCGACGATTTCCAGATAGTCATCAAGCTTCTCGGTCGGCGGCATGAAGACGTAGAGACGGCCATCGCGCGGCTCGGCACACATGGCCATGCGGGTGATCCAGCCGGCCGATTCCTTGAAGCGCGGCATCGTCTCGGTCGACTTTTCCCACGGGCGGAGCTTGCCGTCGCCAGTTGCCAAAGCAGCGGTACCAGCGGCACCGGCGCCATCACCAGAACTGCCATTCCGGCTCTGCATTTGCGGCTCGCGGGCACCAGCATCACCACTGACACGGGTGCGCAAGGCTGCGTAGCTGGCTAGTGGATCAGTCGCTGTCTCGGCATCGGGCACATTGACATAAGGGTAGTCGCTGGTAGCTGTCCAAGGCTGCGAATCGTAAGGCAGACGATAGCCCATGGCCGAGTCGCCGGGGAACAGGTAGCAACGCTCGGAACGCAGGAACCACGGGCCGGTCTGCCACTGGTTCCAGACATTTTTCATGATCGGCAGCACGTGGCCGACGGTGTAGGTCATGCCCTGCGTAAACACCTTCATCAGGCGTTCGCGCTCCAGTGCATCATCGACGCGGGAATCGAAGGGGTCGACGTTGCCCGGCAGGCGGCGCTCGCGCCACATGTAGTAATAGACGTCTTCAAAGGCCGGGAAGACATAGTCAGAGGTCATGCCGAGGCGTTCGGCGACGCGCTTGAGGAAGCGCTGGGCATGTTCGCTGGTCGCGCCGTAATCAACGCTTTCGTTGGCGTACAGTTCCGGCGCATTCCAGATCGGCTCGCCGTCCTTCCGCCAGTAGCAGTTCAAGCTCCAGCGCGGCAGCTGTTCGCCGGGATACCACTTGCCCTGACCGAAGTGCATCAGGCCGTTCGGGGCGTATTTCTGGCGCAGGCGATGGAAGATGTCGGCGGCGAAAATTCGTTTTGTCGGGCCAAGAGCCGCGGTGTTCCATTCGGCACCATCCGGGTCGTCAACCGCGACAAAGGTCGGCTCACCGCCTTGGGTCAAACGCACGTCAAGCTTGCTCAGCGTATTGTCGATCAGGTGGCCAAGACCTTCGATTTCACTCCACTGCTCATCCGTGTAAGGCTTGGTGACACGCGGCGCTTCCCAAATGCGGGTAACTTGCATGTGGTGGGAGAACTCGGTCTCGCACTCATCGATACCACCAGTAACCGGCGCAGCAGAACTCGGCTCGGGCGTACATGCCAAAGGAATGTGACCTTCACCCGCAAACAATCCGGAGGTCGGATCGAGACCGATCCAGCCGGCACCCGGCAAGTAAACTTCTGTCCATGCGTGCAGATCGGTAAAGTCGGCTTCCGGACCGGACGGACCGTCAAGCGACTTCACATCTGCGGTCAACTGGATCAAATAGCCCGAAACGAAACGGGCAGCCAGACCCAGATGACGCAAAATCTGAACCAGCAACCAGGCCGAGTCGCGACAGGAACCGGAACACTTGGTCAGTGTTTCTTCCGGCGTCTGGACGCCCGGTTCCATGCGAATGGTGTAGCTGATGGCCTTCTGCAAATTGGCATTCAGGGCGACGAGAAAATCGACACTGCGCAGCGGGTCACGGGGAATGGTATCGAGGTACTTCTTGAGCAGCGGCGTTTCCGGCAGCTTGTGGAGGTATGGCGTCAGCTCGTGACGCTCCCAGTCCTCGTAGGCAAAGGGAATCTTCTCAGCATGCGGCTCAAGGAAGAAGTCGAAAGGATTGATAACCGACATCTCGGCGACCAGATCGACCTCGATGCGGAATTCACGGGTTTTCTCCGGGAAAACCAAGCGAGCCAAGTAATTGCCCTGCGGATCCTGCTGCCAATTGACGAAATGCGTTTCCGGCCCGATTTTCAATGAATAGGACAAAATACGAGTCCGCGAATGCGGGCAAGGGCGCAGGCGAACCACCTGCGGACCGAGATTCACCAAGCGGTCGTAGGTGTAATGGGTAACGTGATTCAGGGCAACATGGATTGACACAAGCTTACTCCAGACAATGTGATTACCAACTTAAAAGCAAGACGCGAACCAGGCTTCAAGCGGTTGATTTTTAACGCCCCCGCATTATCTCACGCACCTTGGAAATGCCCTATTACCGAAAGCGCGCGCCAATTTGGTGCGTGACCACCTTGCAAATGCGTGCCAGCCTCAAATGGTGCGGATCTCCGATCCAAGGACTGATCATGGAAGCCTGACCATGCCATCCGCATCGAACGAAATAAATGGGTTGAAACAGACCTCCCACAAAAATCCATCCGGGTCGGCAAAATAGCCGCGAAAGCCGCCCCAGAAAACCTTGTCAGCTGGCCGGACCAGCGTTGCGCCAACCGTTACCGCCTCGTTCAGCGTCGCAATCACGGCAGCCTCTGAAGGAACGTTGTGCGCCAGCGTGAAACCGGCAAATCCACTCCCGGTCGCGGATACCGAGGCGTCTTCAGCCAGCGCCTCGCGCTGGAACAAGGCGAAAGCCACGGAGCCAACCTGAAAAAAGGCAATTGCCGCCTGGCTGGCGGAAGACTCCTGCCAGCCCAGCGCCTTGTAGAAGGCCCTGCTCCGTGCCAGGTCGGACACACCCAGGGTAATGAAACTGATCGTCTGGTTCATTTATTCAAAATCTCCTTGTCAATCAGGGTACTCAGCGCAAACCGAATCGTCCTGCCCATTTAGCAGCCCCGGCCACCGGTCGCCCGGGTAAAGCCGAATCCGCCATCCCCCGAACTCGCGGGCAGGATACAAATCTTCATCGCCAAGCTACGGGCGGACTTATTGATATCGGCCGGAAACGGCAGGAATGGGATGGACTGTTCGATCACCGACTTGACGAAGGCAATCTCCTCGCTCTGATCGCCGGCATTGATGATCGAGAAGGATTTCAATGTGCCATCCGGATTAATCCTGAATTGCACCGATGCGGGGCGAATGCCCTTGTTTCTTGGATCATTCTTGACAAACGCGGCACTGCGATTCAGGCGCTTGATCAGCCCATTTACGTACATTTCAAGGCTGAATGGATCGGGTTGCACCGCATTGGGGCGGAGCTCCAGCGTGGCATCGCCGGACTCATCCTGGCGCGCCATCTGTCGCGCCTGCTCACGGGCCATGGCCATCGAACGCTGGGCCAGCGTCGGCTTGGGCGCGGCTTTGGCCTCGCCATCCAGCTCATCCAGAAAGCGGTTCATGTCCGCTTTTTCGGCAACTGACCATTTGCGATTCGCCGGGATCGCCATTTTTGACGGCCGATGCGTGGTCATAATGCGCGGACGACGCGAATTCGGCGTCTTGGCCATCTTGGGCGGCTGCACCGGCTTGGTCGCATTGACCTGTTTTTCAGCCGGGTGCGCCAAACGCGCCTGCAGGCGTGGCGCTGCCTGATCGCTGGGTATATCACGCTGCGGAAGCATCAGGATCAGCGCATGAAGCAGCACGGAAACAGTAATAGCCCACGGCAGGGGGCTTTCGGATGGGTAATTCGGCAAAGACATGGCCCGCATTCTAAATCCGCAAGCTGACAAGACGCTGGCGAACTGAACGCCTGAACGACTATTTACAAATTGGGGCGTTTTTTCCGGTTGACCGTGGAAATCATCTTTGCGCTGCACCGGGCTGCCTCACCTTGCCGCACCCCGTATAATTCACCCTCTTGGGTAGTCCGCCCTGCCATTGATCGTCCGCCATGTCCAAATCTTTCAAATTCCGCCTTTTTTTCCTGTTGACCGCGGTAGTGCTCGCTGGTTGTGGAGAGGTTGAGGATACGCGGCCCGGACAGCCGGTGAAGCACCGCCAGGCGGCTTTCAAGCAAATCGTCAAAACATTTGAGCCAATGGGCGTGATATTGCGCAAGGATCGCTACGAAGCCGACAAGTTTCTGCCGCTGGCCGAAGCATTGATCGCCAAACGTGATGGCCCTTGGTCCTACTTTGGTGCCGACACCAATTACCCGCCAACCAAAGCCACGCCCGACGTCTGGAAGCAGCCGGAAGTTTTCGAAAAAGACAAACAAGCCTTCATCACCGCCACTGATGCACTTCTGGCAGCAGCGAAAAGCAAGGACAAGGTACAAGTCGAAAAGACCTACGACGCAGTGCATGAAGCCTGCAAGACCTGCCACAAGCAGTTCAAGGAAAGCTGAGAGTACTGAAGGATTTTCATGTTGAGACTGACCGAACTAAAGCTTCCGCTCGACCACGCCGCAGATGCGCTGCGCCCGGCGCTGTGCCAGCGACTGGAAATTACCGATAATGAACTGATTGATTTCACGATCTTTCGCCGCAGCTACGACGCGCGAAAAAAATCGGCAATCACGCTGATCTATACACTCGATTTCACCGTCCGCGACGAGGCTGCGCTGCTCACGAAGCTGGCCGACGATCGCAATGTCGGCGTCACGCCGGACACCCGTTACAAGTTCGTTGCCCACGCCCCGGCGACGCTACAAAGCCGCCCGATCGTCATCGGCACCGGCCCTTGCGGGCTGCTCGCCGGGCTGATCCTGGCCCAGATGGGCTTCAAGCCGATTATTCTCGAGCGCGGCAAAGCCGTGCGCGAGCGGACCAAGGATACCTGGGGCCTTTGGCGCAACAACAAACTGAACCCGGAATCCAACGTCCAGTTCGGCGAAGGTGGTGCCGGCACATTCTCCGACGGCAAGCTGTACAGCCAGATCAAGGATCCGCAGCACCACGGCCGCAAGGTGCTGGAAGAGTTCGTCAAGGCCGGTGCGCCGGAAGAAATCCTCTACGTCAGCAAACCGCACATCGGGACCTTCCGGCTGGTCAAGATGGTCGAAAGCATCCGCGCCACCATTACCGAACTCGGCGGTGAAATCCGCTTCGGTAGCAAGGTCGAGCGGGTGCTGATCGAAAACCATCAGGTCAAGGGCGTGGAACTGGCCAGCGGCGAAAAAATTGCCACCGACCACATCGTCCTCGCCGTCGGCCACAGCGCCCGCGATACCTTCCAGATGCTCCACGAGCAAGGCGTTTATATCGAAGCCAAGCCCTTCTCGATCGGCTTCCGGGTCGAACATCCGCAAGCCCTGATCGACCACGCCCGCTTCGGTCCCAATGCCGGCAATGAAATCCTCGGTGCCGCCGACTACAAGCTCGTCCACCACTGCAAGAACGGCCGCGCCGCCTACAGCTTTTGCATGTGTCCAGGCGGCCAAGTCGTTGCAGCCACCTCGGAGGAAGGCCGCGTCGTCACCAATGGCATGAGCCAATATTCCCGTGCCGAGCGCAATGCCAACGCCGCACTGGTCGTCGAAGTCAAACCCGAGGACTTTCCCGGCGACTACAAGGCCAACCCGTTGGTCGGCATCGACTTTCAGCGAAAATGGGAATCGGCCGCCTTTGTCGCCGGCGGCAGCACCTACGCCGCCCCCGCACAGCGCGTCGGCGACTTCCTCGCTGGCCGGCCATCCACGCAACCGGGCAACGTCGATCCCTCCTACCAGCCCGGCGTGCACATGACCGACCTGTCGAGTTGTGTCCCGCCTTACGTCATTGACGCCCTGCGCGAGGCCATCCCGGCCTTCGACAAGCAAATCAAGGGCTTCGCCATGGCCGACGCCGTACTCACCGGGGTCGAAACCCGCACCTCTTCACCGATACGCATCAAGCGCGGCACCGACTACCAAAGCATCAATACGCGTGGTCTTTACCCGGCAGGCGAAGGTGCTGGCTATGCCGGCGGAATTCTTTCGGCCGGCGTCGACGGCATCAAGGTGGCAGAAGCCCTGGCACTATCGATCATGGAACAAAACTGAACCTCACTGTTTCTGCCGCCGCTGCTGATTGAAGCAATCGGCCGCAAAAACTCGGTGAGCAATCAGATGTGGAAGTCCTCGGTTGCTACCTGAGTAGCGTCTGGCTCGCGATGTGCCGCTTTGGGGAGCACGACCGTCGCCCAGAATGTGCTTCCGACACCCAGCGTGCTCTCACAGCCGGCATCGCCGTCCAGCAATCGGGTAAGCTTTTTGACGATTCCCAAGCCAACGCCAAGCCCGCCATGCTTGCGTGTATGGGAATTGTCAGCTTGTTCGAAATACTCGAACAGCTTCGGCATCACCTCGGGAGCGATTCCCTCACCTTCATCCTGTACCTCGATGCGAAGCGTGGCAGCACTATCGCTCTGATTTTGCAGAAGCGCACGAACTGTGATCGTTCCACGGTTTGTATAGTTAATGGCGTTGTTCAAGAAACAGGCAAGGATCGTTTTAAGATGCCTGGTGTCACCCAGAATATCCGACGGGAACGGGTCCAGATGGCATCCGATGGTGAGCTGCTTCTCTTCGGCACGCGGCGTCATGAGAGCCATGACGCCTCCAACAGTTTCCCCAATATCGATCGATTTAAGCTGGATCGACGTCATGCGGCTCTCCAGATCAACCACCGTCAGCACACTATTAACCATCGCATTAAGGCGCGTTATCGCAGTACCGAGCAAGCCAAGCTGCCTTTTCTGCTTGTCAGTCTGTGCATCGCGGGAAATAAGGCTGGCAATACCTGAAATCTGGTGGATCGGCGTACGCATTTCATGCGTCATGTTATCGATAAACAGTGTCTTGGCCCGATTTGCTGCCTCAGCCGCATCTCTTGCCTGTTCAAGCTCGAAAATCAACTTGTGGCGTTCGGTGACATCTTCGGAAAAGATCACTACACCGCCAATGTCACCATCTGCGCCATGCCAGGGGCGAACACCCCATTCCAGCCAGCGCAGGGAACCGTCCTCACGCTCGAATTGCTCACTGTGATTACTGACTTCTTCGCCCGCCAACGCCTTTTTATGAATCTCGCGCCAACTCTGGGGCGCATTCGGAAACAGATCGCAGCAAGAGACGCCAATGAGATCCTGACCATGCAGCCCGAAATCGTCGATCCAGCGCTGGCTGACTGCCAGGTACTGCATCTGGCGATTGAACATGGCAAGGGCGACCGGCGCCTGCTGAACCAGCACCTGAAGACGCTCGCTGGTCCTGCGTAAAAGAACACGGCTATGGAGCTGCCGAAAGACCAGCAGCGCGAGCAGCAGCGACACCGTAATACCGATCGCCCCCAAGGCCAGGCTATCGTCTTTGGGAACACCTGCTGCGAACTGCGGGGTAGCCCGAAATTCCGCCAGCCACTCTCGACCAAATACGTCAAAGCGGCGCGTGATCGCAAGCTCGGGATAGGATTCGATTGCCTTTCCCGCCCTGTAAAAAACGACATTCCCCGCCGAACTGTCGACATCGCTCAAGCTCAGGCTTATACCATCCCCAATTGGATTGATGTTTTCCAGAACCTCTTCAATCACCAACGGTGTATAGGTTGCCCCCAAGGCCGTGGCTTCGCGGGAAACTTCATCTTTTACAATCGGGTATTCGGGATAGAGCGCCAGCAACAACAGAAAGCCTTGGCCAACGAAACCATTGGCCTGTACCAATGTGATCGGCCGGGTTATCGAGGCACGACCAGAGCGTATCGCTTTGAGCATCGCTGCACGCCTATTGCTTTCCGAGCCAATATCCAGCCCGATGGCTGATCGATTGAGTGCTTCCGGTTCGAGATATTTGATAACGAAACGCTCTTCGGAGTTTTCCGAGAGTTGCCGTATCTGAAATACCTCATGATCCCGTTTGGCGACATCCAGCAGGAAGTCCTTCTCATTGGAGGGGAGTACGCGCTGAATATAGCCGAAGCCACGCGACCCGGGAAACTCTTTGGCAAGATCGCGCGACTCAAAAACCAAACGAAATTTTTGGCGAGTCATCTCGCTCGGGCCGGCAGCCAGAAATGCCCCTCGCATTCCCCTGAGGCCATGCTCATAGGACAGGACTCGTTCCTGCAAATGAGAATATGTTTTATCGACAAGGCTTTGAAAGCGCGTTTGCCTGAATTCCGCCTGTGTCTGCTGGTAATTGGCAACCACAAAATACGAAAGGCACAAGCCGACAAACAGCACCATGCCGGAAATTATCAATGAATGCGTATCTCGTGATTGCACCAAACCTTGCTCCACCAATTTTATTTAATTTGTTACATTTATAACTCCTTACATTCAACAACGCAACATGTGCAATGCATCAAGTTCACTGAAACCATCGCGCCATTGATTGCAAGACAGCTCACCATTCAGACTTAACTCGTGAGCCGACAACAGAAAGCCCTCGGAGCGCGAACTTCATGAAAAAGCTGCTGCCCAACCCAGCTATCCCTAATCCACAAACAAATTCCCCATGGAAAACTTGCTTCTCAAGATCACCGGCTTAATCGACGACTCCAGCGTACGCATACTTGCCAACGCCATCCAGGATTTGCCCAATATCGGCCATCTGGAAATATCTCGCGAGAAAGGAGAGGCGAGCATTGACTATGGTCGCTTCGTCAGCCCGGAAGACATTATCCAGGCCATCGTTGATGCGGGATTTGAGGCCGAGTGCGTCTAAAAAATGGGGTTGTCCGGAAAGCCCAGGATTACCGCGCGCACTTCAAGTATTCAGGCGAATTGTCCCGCCACCCAGCCTGACGACCATGCCCACTGGAAGTTGTAGCCCCCCAGCCAGCCGGTCACGTCAACCACCTCGCCAATGAAGTACAGGCCGGGCGCGGCCTTGGCTTCCATCGTTTTCGATGACAACGCATCGGTTGATACGCCGCCCAGCGTAACTTCCGCCTTGGCAAAACCCAGGGTGCCGGCCGGCATCAGTGGCCAGGCATTGAGTCTGCCGGCAATCATCTCCAGATCGCGCCGACCGAGTTCGCTGATCGGCCGCGTGAGCAGCTTTTCGCCACCTTGCTGGGCACACCATTCATGTGCAAATCGGCGTGGCAGGTATTCAGCCAGTAGATTGGGCAAATGCACCCTGCCCTGCCGGTGCTCCTCCAGCCATTCCGCGGCATCAACGCCGGGGAGCAAATCAATCTCAACCGGCTGCTTCTTGCCCCGCCGATATTCCTGCATCTGCCAGTAACTGGAAATCTGGAGAATTGCCGGCCCGGAAAGGCCACGATGGGTAATCAGTACATTCTCACGGAATTGCGCATCTTCAAATTGGGCGACAGCATCCAGCGTTGCGCCAGCCAATGGCTTCATTGGTTCGAGCAACTCGGGGGCCAGCGCCAGTGGCACGAGGGCGGGCTTGGGCGAAATCACCGGAATGCCGAATTGCTCTGCCAGTCGGTAGCCGAAAGGCGTTGCGCCAATTTTTGGAATGGCCAGCCCCCCTGTGGCCACCACCAGCGACTGGCAGGTAAAACTGCCGTTGTCGGTGGCAACAGCGTAACGCTTCGCCACCTCGGTGGCGTGGCGTTCAATGTGTTGCACCACACAAGGAAAGGCCCATTTCACTCCGGCATCGTCACAGGCATCGCGCAGCATGTCGATAATTTCCTGCGCTGACTCGTCGCAAAAAAGCTGCCCGTGCTCTCGCTCATGAAATGGAATTCGCCGCATCTCCATCATGGCGATGAAATCGAATTGCGAAAAGCGGGCCAAGGCCGATCGACAAAAATGCGGGTTTTGCGAGAGAAAGTTGTCCGCACTGACAGTTCGGTTGGTGAAGTTGCAGCGCCCACCACCTGAAATGCGAATCCGTTCGCCAAGCTTTTCAGCATGATCGACCAACAACACACGGCGCCCGCGCATGCCAGCCTGGGCGGCGCACATCATGCCGGCCGCTCCAGCGCCGATGATGATGATGTCGAAATGCATAACGGTCCGATCAGGGAGAAAAAAGTAGCAAGTGCCAAAGCCGGGCGGATTCTATCACCCCGCACCAAAACCAATCAGGAACCGGAACCCACCACTGCCGGCCCAACGTGTTGCAAATTTACAACGTAAGAAAGCTGACAATCAGACTATTAAAACGCACCCCGATGGTGCACAATATCAAATTGGTAAGACCACGCTCGCACAAGGAGTTTCGCAACATTTAGTAGCAAAACTCGAGATATCACGAAAGTCATCAATCATTGTTTGAAACGACTGTTTTGATATTTAAACGCTAACATGTTGATCTAAGTCAGAAAAATCTTATGGTGCACCGCAGCAATTTGTGAGATTTACTGTTACAATGCATTCGTTGTCACTTTTATTTAAACCCTAAAGGAGCGTCCGATGTCTATCAATCCCGAGCAGTTCGCCGCCGCTAACAAGGCTGCTGTCGATTCCCTGTTGTCCGTTGCCAATACCGCCCTTGCTTCTGCTGAGCGTATCGCCACCCTGAACCTGGAAACCGCCCGCTCGGTTCTGGAAGATTCCGTCTCCAACGCCAAGGCTCTGATGAGCGCCAAGGATCCGCAAGAAGCCCTGTCCATCCAGGCTTCGCTGGCCCAGCCGAGCGTTGATAAGGTTGTCGCTTACTCCAAGTCGGTCTACGAAATCTCTACCGAAACCCAGGAACAACTGGCCAAGATGGTTGAAGCTCAATTCGGCGACTTCCAGAAGTCTGTTGCTGACATGCTGGAAAAGGCTGCCAAGTCTGCACCGGCCGGTTCTGACGTTGCTGTCGCCGCCGTCCAAAGCGCCATCGCTGCTGCTACCTCGGCTTTCGACAACATGCGCAAGACCGCCAAGCAAGTGACCGAGCTGGCCCAGAACAACGTTGCTGCTGCTACCAGCGCCACGACCAAGGCTGTCAAGAAGGCCGCCAAGTAATTCTCAGCCTCCGCTGAAACAAAAAGCCCGCAGTGATGCGGGCTTTTTTACGTGCTTCTCCAGCAGCTCGCCATCACTCAGGCCGCCAGCATTCGTCGCAAGCCACGCATCAGCGTGCCGATGGCCGGCAGCTTCATGTACAGCTCTTCGGCGGCATCCCAGTAATCGCGGTGGTAATTGACCTTGCCATCCGGATCGAACTTGAGGTGTGAGACGCCGCGCATGACTTGCGCCTCGCCCTTGCCCCACAAACGCACCCGATAGTAAAACTCCCAGACCAGCATGGCGCCGTTGGCATCGACCACTTTTTCGGTAACAACAAAACGTGGCTCGGCCACTTGCCCGAACATGTGGGTAAAAATCCGCTGAATGGCGGGCAGGCCGCGGACTTCATTGAACGGGTCCTTGAAATAGGCATTGTCGCTGTAAAACTCAGGAAAGCGCGCAACACTCGCCGGCGAGAATTCATTGTAGAAAACAACCAGGTCGTCGAGGGTCATCTCAGCCTCCGGTAAAGCGGCGAATCAAGGGGAAATACCAGCGGTAGGGCAGCAACGCAAAGAGTTTCATGACGCAGGTAAATCGCTTGGGAAAGTGAATTTCGAATTTTGCCGATTTAAAGCCGTCGACCGTGGCAATCGCCGCCTGTTCCGGGGTGAGCAGCGCCGGCATGGTGAAATCGTTTTTTGCAGTCAGTGGCGTTGCGACAAAGCCCGGATTGATTACCCAGACACCGATGCCTTTGGGCGTCAGATCGAGATGCAGCACTTCGGCAAAATGAATCAACGCCGCCTTGCCCGGCCCATAAGCCAGCGCCTTGGGCAGGCCGCGATAGCCAGCGACACTGGCCACAAACGCAATGCCACCGCCTGCTTTCAGATCCGGCAGTACCGTCGCGGCAAGACGCATGGCGCCATTGAAATTGATCTCGACCACTTTCTCGGCGATGGAAAGATCAAAGCTGTCAGCGCGCATCGGCACGTAATCGCCGGCCAGATAAATGACCAGATCGATCCCTGCCCATTGGTCGATGAGGGACTGCCGGGCTGTGGCCAAGCTGCCGGAATCGGTCGCATCGCAAGGCAGAATCAGCGCGTCGGCAATCGCCAGCGCCTGAAGCTTGTCGGGGCGGCGAGCCGACAGCGCCAGCCGGGCACCACGCCCTGCCAGCTCATGGGCAACGGCAGCGCCGATACCGCTGGAGGCGCCAACCAGCCAGACCCGCTTGCCCTGCCAGTCAATGATTTTCGGGTTCGAAGACATGGGCGCCGCCCTTAGCGTTTCGCGAAGGTCAACGTCACTTCGCCCAAATTGAAGCCCCATTTCGACATGTAGGAACGGTTCATCATTACCTTGTCGTCCATCAGGAACATCCAGTCGTCAAAATCAACGTTGTAAACCTTGCCGTCCACTGGCAGCGCCAGCACGTAGCGCCAACGCAGCGCATTGCCGGAAACTTCGCCGATAGCCTCGCCGACAACATCATCTGCCCTGCCGCGGAAACTGCCATCAGCCTGCTTGGTCAGCGTCCAAACACGGCGCGAGGTCGTGCCGTCGGACCACTTGAAGTTCTCATCAAGAACGCCGGTATCGCCGGTCCACTTGGCGTCAATGACGACATGGAAGCGCTTTTTGACTTCGCCGGATCGCCCCTGGAACATCCCCCACGCATCCAGCGTACCGTTGAGATAATTTTTGATATCGAGCGTTGGCTGCTCGGCCCGATATTGTTCGACACCCGTCGAAGCGCAACCCGCTATCCCCAAGGTCAAAGCAGCAGTGAGCAAGAGTTTCATGGTCAGATCTCCAGTGAATGGCGCCAGCGCCAGAGCAACCCGCCAGCCAGCGCCTTGAAGGCAAGCGGCAATAGCGCGTAGGCAAAAGTCAGGGCCGGTAAGCCGGTGCTGCCGCCCGGCACATAGCCGAGCGCACCGAGCAAAGGTAGTGAAAGCCCGGCGGCGAGCGCCAGGTTGAGTTTGGCAACAAAATTCCAGACACCAAAGCAGGCACCGGCCTGCCCCTGGCGTTCGCCCAGGTCGGCTGCAATGGCTGCCGGCAAGGCGAGGTCGGCACCCAGCGCCAGACCGGAAGCAATGCAGATGGCGGCGAATGCCCAGACATCGCCGCCGCCAAGCAAACTGGCGCCGGCGAAAGCAAGCATGGAAACCACCATGGCCACCAACCATGCAAAGACCCGCCCACGCCGGGCAGAGAGTCCGACCCAAAGCGGCAATGACGCCGCCCCGGCCACGAAATAGAGCGCGAGCAGTGGGCCGCTGGCGGACTCCGCTTGCAACACGTCCGCCACGAAAAACAGGAAAAGTGTGGCCGGTAGCGCAGCGGCAATGCCGTTGGCAACAAACACGATGAGCAGGCGGCGGAAAGCGATATCGGCAAAAACCCGGCGCAGGCTAGGCAGCAACGGCTGGCTGGCAGCGAGCAGCGGCTTGCCGACGCCAACCTGGCTGAAGGTGGTCGCGGCAGCGATAAGCAATAGCGGTGGCAATATCCAGCTCAGGCGGGTGATGCCTTCACTGAGGTTTGCCGCCAGCACAGTCGGCAAGGCCGCTGCGAGAACGACACCGAGCAGGCCAAAGCCTTCTCTGGCGGCGGTCAACCGGGTTCTAAGGCCCGAATCAACACCGATATCCGCCCCCCAAGCCTGATAGGCAACGCTGGCCGCCGAGAAGCCGAGGTAAGTCAGTGCCAGCGAGCCGAGCAACCAGATCGCCGCGTGTTTTACCGGCGGATTCAGCAGCGCAACAAAGCCCAGCGCGAAGGGCAGCAAGGCAATCGCCAACATGTGGGGCCGTGACACACGATCCGCCAGCCAGCCCAGCCAGGGGTCGATTCCGGCATCAAGCAAACGGGCGCCGAGCAGGATGACGCCAAGCATGGCCAGTTCCATGCCGGCGGTTTCGGCGTAAAAATGCGGGACGTGGACGTAGATGGGGAGCGCCGCGAAAGCGAGTGGCAAACCGAGGACGCCGTAGGCGAGGACGCGGCCTGTGTTCATTTTGTTTGGTGTGATGCCGCGCTGGCAAGGGTGCAGAAATGAAACTGCGTTCTCTCAGAATGCAGGGAGTTCGGGCTTGGTGGCGGGCGTAGTTTCTTGTGTATGGCCAAAAAAAAGTACTCCCGCGCATCAAGTGCGGAAGAAAAGGTTGAGGAAAGGCGAACACCTTTCATCACGAGCGCTTCAACAATGCTGCCCGCAAATCCGGGGCGCTGGTCCTGGCATCCAGCCAGATACCAAAGAAGGCGCGGGCAAAGCCCGTATCATCGACGCTACCCAGCAACCGCCCATTGAAATAAAAACTGGCGCCCTCCGGCCGATACTGACCAATGATGTAGTCGCCCGTTTTGACATCGGGAAACAGCCGCGTCATCTGCTCACCCCAACGCTTCAGCACACCTTCGTCGGCACCGAGCGCACGCATTTCCTTGACGCTGGCCTCGGCAATCGCGGCACCGGCGATTGTCCGCTTGTAGTCCAGACGCAGAGCGAGCGGCGGTCTTTGCGGATCATCGCGAGCCCACAAGGTCGCTTCATAGACCAGGAAACCGAAGCGACGAAACTCTCCGTTGCCCCAACGCTTCAGACCAGTCGTCGGGTCGGTATTGGCGAAGGCGGCAAACGGGAGTGCCGCCAGGCCAAGCAGCAGGCGGCGACGAACCGTCCGAAACATTTCATTTTTGGCCGATTTTTCCGGTTGACCGCGGGAATCGCTATTCCAAGCCCCGCGGGCCACCCGCTTAGCGATGCGCGAGTTCAAACTGGACCACATCGATATTTCCGGCCAGGAAGCCGGCCTCGCAGTAGCAGAGATACATGCGCCACAGGCGGCGGAAGGGTTCGTCAAAACCGAGTTTCTGAATGTCGGGCCAACGTACCTCGAAGGCATGGCGCCATTCGGCCAGCGTGCGGGCGTAGTCGCGACCAAAGGCATACTCTTCGCGAACGACCAGGCCCTGCTTCGCCGCTGCTGCACGGAAGGCGGCACGCGATGGCAGCATGCCGCCGGGGAAGATGTATTGCTGGATGAAATCGGTGCTGCGCCGGTACTCCGGAAAAATGTCGTCGCGAATGGTAATGCTCTGCACCACGGCCTTGCCGCCCGGTTTCAGGGCCTTGGCCAGGGTTTTGAAGTAGGTTGGCCACCAGCGTTCACCGACGGCTTCGAACATTTCGATGGAGACGACGTGGTCGAACTGTTCGTTGAGATCGCGGTAATCCTGCAAACGCAGGTCGGCAGCGGGAACGCGCTTTTGCGCCCAATCCAGCTGGGCTGGCGACAGGGTCAGACCGGTCGTCTTCAAGCCGTGCTGCACCGCCATTTCGGCAAAGCCACCCCAACCGCAGCCGATCTCCAGCACTTTTTGGCCATCCGTCGCCTTCAGGCAATTCAGGATCCGGCGGTACTTGGCATGCTGCGCGGCTTCCAGCGAGCCATCATCGGCATCGCGATAGACCGCGGCGGAATAGCTCATGCTCGGATCGAGCCACAGTTTGTAGAAGTCGTTGCCCAGATCGTAGTGCGCCATAATGTTGCGCTTGCTGCCGCTGCGGCTGTTGCTGTTCAGCCAGTGGCGGACACGCGCGGCCAGCAGATTGCGCCATGAGCCATAGACGGCCTTTTTCAACTGCTCACGGTTAGCCGCCAGCAGCGTCATCAGGCCGGTAATATCCGGCGAATCCCACTGCCCATCCAGGTAGGCTTCGGTCAGACCGATGTCCCCCTTGGCCAGCACCTGCCCAAACATGGCTTCGTCGTGGACGTGCAGGGTGACACCATGCTCGCCGTCACCAAACAGGCGGCAGTCGCCCCCGGGCAAGCGGATTTCCAACATGCCGCCTTGCAGCTTTTCCAGTAATTCGAAGACCAGACGGGTGTCGCGGGCGAGTTGGTCGGTAGCGCGCAGAGTCATCGTGTTCATTTGGTGGGTTCCTTTAGGGCGTGTTCACAGTAAGCGGTGGGCTGCGCAAGGGTCTGGCGGGGATGCAGTGCCAGGCGCCGGTCGTGCCGTGCCGTAATCTGCACAAGCGAGCGGCAACGCAGCAATGCGCCCCGCCAGACCCTTGCCCTTCGGGTTTGCCGGGGCGGACGGTCGCCGGCGTTACTCGGCTCGGGAATGGAGGAACCATTCCCAGCGCCTCGTGCCTTGGCGTCCATCCCGTCCCGGCAAACGCAGTCCCACCGCTTGCTGTGAATACGCCCTATGGGTTGAGAGACGTGGGCGCCACGGAATGGCACCCCTTTCAGCCAGAGTTTCACGGCTTGCCAGTGGATGCGGAACATCACGCCGGCGGTGAGAAAAGGCATTTTCAGGAAAGCGCCAAGCAAGGCGGCGGTAGACCAGGCGCGCGGCTTTCCGGAAATTGAAGTGAGCAGCAACTCGCCTTCGGCATCGTCGTAATCGATGCGGGCCAGCGGAAGCGGGCGATCGAGGTGGAAGCGGAAACGGTAACCGCCTTCGATTTCATTAAAGGGCGAGACGTGGAATTCCTTGCTGGCGCAGATTTCCTGACCATCGCGCAAGGGTGAGCCGTCGGCGTTGTGCAGCAGATAGCTGTGGCGGCCGCCGAAGGTATTGTTGACCTCGGCCAGCACGGCAATTAGCGCCCCCTCGATATTGCGGCAGAACCAGAAACTGACTGGATTGAAGACGTAGCCAAAAACCCGCGGAAAGCATTGCAGCGTGATTTCACCATCGTCCGGCAGGCCACGCTGGCGCAGTTGGGCCTGTATCCACGGCAATAGCGGACTACCATCGCGCGCACCGTGATCCTTGGTGCGGAAGCTGAGCAGATTGCTGCGGTCAACCGAAAAAATCGGGCAATTTGCCAATTCCGGATGTCGTACCGGCAACTGAATGTAGAAGACCGGATAGACAAACGCATTGACGGCCGGCCGTAGCCGCCGGTGCATCACGTTGCCGAGGAAAATTCGCGGCTTGTTCATGGCAGCCTCAGGCACGTTCCAACTGACGCGCGGCGACCGCTTCACCCTGCCACGGGGCGCGGACACCCATGCCGTTGACCACGCGGAGCGCAGATTTCAGGCCATCCTCGTGGAAGCCGTAACTACCCCAGGCACCGGCCAGCCAGATACCATTTTCGCCCTGCACCGAAGCCAGCCGTTGCTGTGCGGCAATCGCCGGGCCATCGAAAATTGGATGTGCGTAGTCGAACTCGGCAATCACCTTGGCCGGATCAGGCTCACGTGCCGGGTTGAGCGTGACCACGACTGGCGTCTTGAAGGGCAAAGGTTGCAATTTGTTGATCAGGTATGACACACCGACCGGCTGATCGCCGGGTTCACCGCGACCAGCAAAATAGTTCCAGGCCGACCACAGCTTCTCGTCACGCGGCAGCAAGGCGCGGTCAGTGTGCAACATCGCGCGATTGGGCTGGTAACGAATGGCTGAGAGCACTTCGCGCTGGGCATCAGAGGCGGCATAGCCAAGAATGGCCAGCGACTGATCGCTGTGGCAAGCCATGACCACCTGATCAAAACGCTCACTGCCGTGAACATGCGTCAATTTCACCGAATTGCCATCGGGTGTCACCGCAAAGACCGGGCAAGCCAGCCGAACGTCTTCAAGCTGCGTCGCAATCTTCCGTACATACGCCCGGCCGCCACCTTTCACGGTCCGCCACATCGGCCGGTCGAAAACCTGCAACAAGCCATGGTTCTGGCAGAAGCGAATGAAGGTGGCAAGCGGCATGTCGAGCATCTGCCCGGTCGGACACGACCAGATCGCGGCGGCCATCGGCAGCAGGTACCAGTCCGAAAATGCGCCGGAATAGCGACCTTCCGCCAAAAAATCGCGCAGGCTGCGCTGGTTGTCCGGATGCGATGCCAGCCACGCCATGCTTTCGCGATTGAAGCGCAGGATGTCGGAAAGCATGGACCAGAACTGTCGACGGACCAGATTTCGTTTCTGCCCGAATACCGTGGCCAGATTGCTGCCAGCCCATTCCAGATCCGGGTTTTCGAGGCTGACGGCGAAGGACATTTCTGTCTCGACGCTATCGACGCCCAATAGCTCGAACATTGCGATCAGGTTCGGGTAGGTCTTTTCGTTGAAGACAAGAAAGCCGGTATCCACCGGGTGCGTCCGGCCTTCCAGGGTGACATCGATGGTGTTGGTATGGCCGCCGAGGTAGGCTCCGGCCTCGAACAGCGTGACTTCATGGTCGCGACTCAGCAACCAGGCGCTGGCCAACCCCGAGATGCCGGCGCCGACGACGGCGACGCGTTGCTTCCTGTTCATGCTTCCCCCTGCTCGTTGATGCCACTCACTGCTCCATACGCACATTCACTGAGAATGGATGCACAAATTTCCGCAGCGAAACATTCCGGTCGTGCGGTGGGCATGCTGACAGACGTTATTTCCGGGTAATTCATGGCTCTCTCCTTACGTTTGCGGATTACTTGAGAAATTCGTCGATCCTCGCCAGCAATTCCTTGTCGTCCGGCCTGGTCAAGCTGCCAAACGCAAGCACCTTGCTGCCATCACGGCTGATCAGATATTTGTGGAAATTCCACTTCGGGCGGCTGTCCGTCAGCTCGGCCAGCTTCAGATAGAACGGATTGGCCTGCTTGCCCTTGACCACCGTCTTGCTGACCATCGGAAACTCAACGCCATAGGTCAGCCGGCAGAAGTCAGCGATTTCCTTGTCACTGCCCGGCTCCTGCTCGCCAAAGTCATTGGACGGAAAGCCGAGAACCACCAGCCCCTTGTCCTTCAACCGGGCGTAGAGCTTTTCCAGACCATCGTATTGCGACGTAAAACCACAGTAGCTGGCCGTATTGACCACCAGCAATACCTTGCCCGCGTACTGGCAAAGCGGCATCGGCTTGCCATCCTGCAGACGGGTAAAATTGTGATTGAGCAGCGACGGGCACTCATTAGCGCTCGCCAAGGGCGAGATTGTGCAGACTGATAGCAGACCAACAATGCCAAGCCAGCGCTTGAGGGTTAATTTCATGTCCTGCTCCTTGTTTGTTTTGTCCTAGACAAACAGGACATTTGTTCGTAAGATAGCCATCAAATGTCTGCATGTCAACGGTTTGTCTAACATTTGTTCAGGACAAATAATGAATACACCCGGTTTCAATATTGCCGCTGTCGAACGTGACACCGGCCTCTCCAAAGATGTTCTTCGCATGTGGGAACGGCGCTACGGCTTTCCGGTACCTGATCGCGACAGCAACGGGGAACGTAGCTATCCTGCCGATCAGGTCGATCGCCTGCGCCTGATAAAGCGCTTGATGGATCAGGGACATCGCCCCGGGAAGCTGATCGCCACGCCAGCGACGGAACTGATGGCGCTAACGCCTCGCCGCTCGAAGCCGACAGATGCAAACACGCAGGCCAATGCCGAAGAGTTGGGGGAGTTGCTCGCCATGATCAAACAGCACGATGCAGCCGCGTACCAGCAGGCGATGCAGCAGCGTCTGGCCCGACAAGGCCTGCAGCGTTTTGTCCAGGACACGGTGGCGCCGCTCACGCAACAAGTGGGTGAACGCTGGGAGGATGGCAGCTTCGAAGTCTTCGAAGAACATCTATTCACCGAGTTGACCAAGCGGCTGTTGCGCCAAGCTATCTCGACGCTGCCGGGCGGCACGCGGGCGCCACGGATTTTACTGACCAGCGTACCGGAAGAAGCCCATGTGCTCGGGCTGCTGATGGTGGAATTGCTATTTGCACTGGAGGGGGCCGAGTGCATTCCGCTTGGCACCCAAATGCCACTACTGGAAATCGTACGGGCGGCAGAAGCTCATCACGCCAACATTGTTGCCCTCTCGTTTTCAGGTGCCTTCCCGCAACGCCAGATTCCGGCCTTGTTGCAGCAGTTACGCCAGCTTCTGCCGGAAGAAACCGCACTCTGGGTGGGCGGTAGCGGCACGACCCGCCTTTCCCCTGCGGCAGGCATGTCATACCTGCATACGCTGGACGAAGCCATCGCGGCACTGACTGCATGGCGCATGCAGCATCCTGGCTAACGCCCCAAACCAGCCCTGAAAGCACTTCGGCGCCTGATCAAATCAGGCGCCGAAGCATTAGTACAGGCAATGTCGGGGCAACGCCCCGAAATCTTGAGGTCAGGCAGTTTCGACCGAAGGCACCAGAAAGTCCTTGCTGATTCCATTTCCGAGCATGTAGATGCGGTCCATGAAATCGGTCAGCCATTCATGCAAGCCGTGTTCAAGAATATCCTCGATCCGACCATAGCGTAGCTGGGCGTTGAGCATGCCACCCTGACGCTGCGTTTCACCGGAATTGCTGTTGGCGATGAGTCCCAGATTCTTGACAACGCTGTTCAGGCAGAACTGCAGCGAGCGCGGCATGTCCTTGTTGAAAATCAGCAGTTCAGCGACTCGCTCCGGCGTAATGACATCGCGGTAGACCTTGCGGTAAACCTCGAAAGCCGAGACCGAGCGCAGCAGGGCTCCCCATTCATAAAAGTCGGTGGCACCCTCATCACCTTGCGGACGCAACACGTGATATTTCACGTCAAGAATACGCGCCGTGTTGTCGGCGCGTTCGAGCAGCGTGCCGATACGAATGAAATGATAGGCCTCATCCTGTAGCAGGGTGCCGAGCGTCGTTCCACGCGACAACGACGAACGCGTCTTGACCCACTCGAAAAACTCGCTGATGCCGGCCTGGTAAAGCTGATCAAATGTCTTTTCGCGAGCTTCCAGCCAGGTGGAATTCAAGGTTTCCCACATTTCGGTGGTCAGCGTGCCGCGCACCGCGTGCGCATTTTCGCGAGCACTCCGCAGGCAGCTGAATATGGACGCAGGATTGTCCCGATCGCTGACCATGAAATTCAGAACATTTTCACCGTTGACCGTGGAATACTTTGCGCTATAGGTCTCATCCAGACTATTCAAGGTAATGATGGCGTTCCAGCTCTGGTTAATCGCATTGAGCGATTGAGGCACCAGCGACATCTGATAAGTCACATCAAGCAGACGGGCAAGATTTTCAGCCCGCTCAATATAACGGGACATCCAGAAGAGATGATCGGCAGTTCGACTTAGCATGGCTTAATCCTCCAGAATCCACGTATCTTTTGTACCGCCGCCCTGCGACGAATTGACAACCAGCGACCCCTTGGTCAGCGCCACGCGGGTCAGACCACCAGGCACCATATCCACGCACTTTCCCGACGACAGGACGAAGGGACGCAAATCCAAGTGACGCGGTGCAATACCTTCTTCGACGAAAGTCGGGCAGTTGGAAAGCGCCAGCGTCGGCTGTGCAATATAGCCATCCGGCTTGGCAATCAGCAGCTGGCGGAAATGCTCGATCTGTTCCTTGGTCGAAGCCGGCCCGACCAGCATGCCGTAGCCACCGGCGCCATGCACTTCCTTGACCACCAGTTCAGCCAGATGATCGAGCACGTACTTCAGTTCATCCGGTTTGCGGCACATGTAGGTCGGCACATTGTTAAGCGTCGGCTCCTCCCCGAGGTAGAAGCGGATCATGTCCGGCACATACGGATAAATCGACTTGTCGTCAGCAACCCCCGTCCCGATGGCATTTGAAAGCACCACATTGCCAGCCTGGTAAGCCTTCAGGATACCCGGCACGCCCAATGAGGAGTCAGAACGGAAAGCCAGGGGATCCATGTAGTCGTCGTCAAGACGCCGGTAGATGACATCAACGCGTTGCGGCCCCTGCGTCGTGCGCATGTAGACCACTTCATTCTTGACAAAGAGATCGCGTCCCTCAACCAGTTCAACCCCCATTTGCTGAGCCAGAAAGGTGTGTTCGAAATAGGCGCTGTTATAGGCGCCGGGCGTCAGTACCACCACGGTCGGATCCGAAACACCTATCGGTGCCACGGCACGAAGTTTTTCCAGCAGCATGTCCGGGTAATGCTGAACCGGCGCCACCTTGTGCTTGGCGAACAATTCGGGGAAGAGACGCATCATCATCTTGCGGTCTTCCAGCATGTACGAAACACCGGACGGTACGCGTAGATTGTCCTCCAGCACGTAGAACTCGCCCTCGCCGGCGCGAACAATGTCTACGCCGGCGATGTGCGCATAGACTTGACCCGGAAGATCCACCCCCATCATCTCGGGACGAAACTGGGCGTTTTTTAGCACCTGCTCGGCCGGGATCTTGCCGGCTTTCAGGATTTCCTGATCATGATAGACATCATGAAGGAACATGTTCAGTGCCTTTACGCGCTGGGTCAATCCGGCCCGCAACGATTTCCATTCGGGCGCGGGAATCACGCGTGGAATGATGTCGAACGGAATCAGACGTTCCTTGCCGGATTCCTCTCCGTAGACCGCAAAGGTGATCCCGACTCGGTGAAACGCCAGATCCGCCTCTGCTCGCTTGCGGGCGATACGCTCGGGCGGCGTGGCCTTAAGCCAGTCATCGTATCCTTTGTAGTGCTCCCGGACGCTTCCGTTGGCGTCAACCATCTCGTTATAGAAGTTCATTTTTTCCACTCGTCGCTAAGTATGCTCTCATACAGGTTTCAGCAGATTCCATGCCACCCGGAAACAAGCCTTAAATCATGCACTCGATACTACTTTCGAACTATTGACGCACCGCAAAGGTGCGCGACATTTTCAACATGGTGCAAAATAAAAAACCCGCCGGATCGCTCCGGCGGGTTTTTAACTTAAACAACGCTGTGATCAGGCGCGTTCGAAGATCACCGCAATACCTTGGCCGCCACCGATACACATGGTAACGAGCGCATATTTACCGCCAATGCGCTCGAGTTCGTACAGGGCCTTGGTAGCAATGAAGGCTCCAGAGCAACCAACCGGGTGGCCGAGCGCGATTGCGCCGCCGTTCGGGTTGGTCTTGGCCGGATCGAGACCCAGCACCTTGGTGACTGCCAAAGCCTGAGCAGCAAAGGCTTCATTGGATTCGATAACATCCATTTGATCCAGCGTCAGACCAGCCTTCTTCAAGGCCAATTTGGTTGCCGGGATCGGGCCTTCGCCCATGATGTCGTTCGGCACACCGGCGACAGCGTAACCGGCAATGCGGGCGCGAGCTTTTTGACCATTCTTGGCAGCAACGTCGGCAGCAGCCAGCACAAAGAACGCAGCACCGTCATTGATACCGGACGCGTTACCGGCAGTAACGGTACCGTCCTTCTTGAACGCCGGCTTCATCTTGGCCAGCGACTCCATGGAGGTGCCACGCTTCAGATGTTCATCGGTATCGAACACGACATCGCCCTTGCGGGTTTGCTTGACGATCGGAACGATCTGGGATTTGAAGTGACCGGCGTCAATGGCCGCAGCTGCACGGCGCTGCGATTCGACAGCCAGGGCATCCTGGTCTTCACGGCTAAAACCATACTTGGTGGCAAGATTTTCTGCGGTAATACCCATGTGACCAACGCCGAACGGGTCGGTCAGCACGGCAACCATCGAGTCGATGGCCTTGGTATCACCCATGCGGGCGCCGCTACGCAGGGCCGGCAGCATGTAAGCAGCCTTGGACATGACTTCGACACCACCGCCGATACCGTAATCAGCATCACCCAGCATCAGGTTCTGGGCAGTCGTCACGATGCCCTGAAGGCCGGACGCGCACAGACGGGATACCTGCATGGCGACCGACTCCATCGACAGGCCGGCCTGGATGGAAGCGACGCGTGATACGTAGGCGAAACGGCTATCGGTTGCCATTGTGGTACCGACAGTTACATAGTTGATCTGCTGCGGGTCGACATTGGAGCGGGCAATGGCTTCCTTCATGACGATCCCGGCCAATTCGCTGGAGTCAAAATCAGCCAGTGAACCACCGAAAGCACCGATAGGTGAACGAACTGCACTCAGAACGACAACATCTCTGCTCATGAAAATCTCCTGTAAGAATTATTCAGCCCGCCAACGTGGCAAGCCCCAACAAAAACAACAACAACATCCATAACACAGTGGCTCGCCAAACAAGACCGACGGCACTCTGCATGAAATCCACATCGGCGGGATCACCAAGACCCAACTCGGCCCGATCCGACACCTCGGCACCTTCGATAACCGGCCGTCCCAGTTGCACGCCCAAGGCACCGGCACCGGCAGCAAGGACGATTCCAAGATCACGATCCGGCCATTGCGCGGGCTGGGTACGCCAGCAATATACGGCATCCTCGAAATCACCGACGATGGCAAAGGCTGCAGCCGTTGCTCTTGAAGGCAACCATTCGATCATACCGAAAACCCGCCTGGAGAAAGTGGAAAAATCGGTTTGCCGGACTTCACTTTCCACATTCCAGCGCTGATGCACGATGGATGCCAATCGATACAGCAAGGCACCACAAGGCCCCGGCAGCAATACAAACCAGAAAACAACCGCAAAGACGTGACGATGGGAAGCGGCCAGCGCGCCCTCGATTGAGAGGCGTGCAATGTCTTCAGCGCCAAGCCCGTAGGTCGAAATCCCTTGCCATTCGGCAAGCAGTTGCCTGGCCCGCTCCAGATCGCCCATCCGCAGGGCTAGTTGAATTTCGGTGTAATGATGGCTGAACTGGCGAAAGCCCATCGTCACGTAAAGTACCCCGACGTTGAGCACCCATCCAAGCAGCGGGTTGAGCGCATGGAGCACCCAGTATGCAATGGCGATCAGCATGACCGGGACGAGAACAGCGACGCACCACGCAAGTGCGCCATGGCGAACGGCACCCGCGTTAAAGCGGGACTCGACCAAATCCGCCCACGCGCCGACAGGGTCGGCGACGATGCGACGGTAATCAAGTGGTTGCAGCTGTTCTATAAGAAAAACTGCGATGAGCGAGAGAAGACTCATGGGGGACAGAAAGTTGCCGTAATCGGCTTATTTTCGTGTATCAAAACGCCACCATACCACAAGCTCAGGCACCTTGGAGCAGCCCGAGACGCTCAACCAGAGAACGAATCATTCCGGCTGTGGCACCCCATATAAAATACTCACCGTAGGGCATGGCAAAGTAGGTCCGTAACGCCCCCCGGTAGTGCATCGAGTGAAGCTGGTGATTGGCCGGATCGAGCAAAAACGAGAGGGGCACCTCGAACACTTCCGCCACCTCGAACGGGTCTGGTCGCAGTTCGAACGGTGGCTGCACCAATGCCACCACCGGCGTGACACGAAAGCCGGTTCCAGTTCGATATTCAGGTAAAAAACCGAGAATCTCGATGCGCTCGCGATTCAGTCCGATTTCTTCCTCGGTTTCACGCAAGGCGGTATGAGATGGAGAAATATCCTCAACCTCAACCCGACCACCGGGAAAACTGATCTGCCCCGCATGATCCCTTAAATGTGCCGTGCGTTGGGTCAACAAAACGGTTTGGCCACCATTTCGCAGCACAATGGGAAACAGAACTGCAGCCGGCGTCAGCGGCTGGTCGTGAGCACCGTCTTCCTCGACGAAATGCTCTGCCAGCGGCTCAGGCAAAAGACTGGCCCGCAGGCGCTCCAGATCGAAAGTCATGCCGCTGCGGAATCTTCCTCAATCTCGGCATTGACCGCAGCAAGGGCATCCTGAAGGGTTTCTTCAGACAAGTCGTTGATCGTCGTTGCGACCAAGTCGGCCGACTCGATCGCGCCGACCGGTAGCCGCTTGCTATCCATATTGGCAACCAGCACGGCCGAAGCGCCTGCAACACGCAACAGTGCCTGTCGCTCGCCCATGAGCATTTCCAGCTCTTCACGCAACAGGGCTATTTCCTGATCTTTTTGTGGCATATCTCTCTCCTAGAATCTTTTTTTCAGGGTCATGGTACTGCCCTCACGTTGCATTTCCATGCGGTTCAGAAAACTCATGCCGAGCAGCGCCATCGGCATATCGCTCTGATGAATCAATGCATCAATGTTGTGCAGCGTTACATCACCAATCCGCACCGTATCAAGCTGCGTTTTGCTGACCACCGCCTGGCCGTTGGCCGTGTTGGTCAGCGCTTTCTGTCCGCGATTGAAATCAAGCCCTATCCTCCGGGCATCAGTCGCACCGAGTGAAATCATGCTTGCCCCGGTGTCTACCAGAAAACGTACCGAAGTTCCGTTGATCGTGCCTGTCGTATAAAAATGGCCTTGGGCGTCGGCGGTCATCATGATCTTGCCCGAGCCATCGCCACCGGCAACACCAACGGCATGCTGCCCAACACGCAAAGGGCGCTTCCTGCCACCGACTTCAATCATGGCCTGATCGCCTTGAATCGACAACACCTTGACGCCATCCAGCGCCTGCCCGACAGGCACTGTTTGCGGCTCGCCACCGTTGATAATCAGCATGGCCTTACTGCCCATGATACCGGCCAGGCCGACGTCCTGCGCCCAAACCGGGATCGATGTAAAAAACGATAGCATGCCCAGCAACGTACAATGACGGCTCAATTTTCCGGATATTCTCATCGCCATGCTTCCTGTCGCCATCTTCCGCCACTCTCCTACCGAAGGTCCCGGCTATTTTGCCATATTCCTTGA
Organism: Betaproteobacteria bacterium; assembly: GCA_016709965.1. NCBI lineage: Bacteria > Pseudomonadati > Pseudomonadota > Betaproteobacteria > Rhodocyclales > Azonexaceae > Azonexus > Candidatus Azonexus amarohabitans. Next base: position 672,933 of record JADJLT010000006.1, on the reverse strand, counting down.
GCAGCAAGGCATTCCGTGGGAATTGATTGCCATTGACGAAGGCACGGCAGTACCTTCGACAGCGGAGGATTATTCCGGTCTCTGCTTCATGGGCGGCCCGATGAGCGTCAACGACCCGCTCCCCTGGATCGAACCTGTCTGCCTTCTGATTCGCGATGCGGTCGCGAGGAACATACCCGTTATCGGCCACTGCCTGGGTGGACAACTCATGAGCAAAGCGCTGGGCGGACAGGTCACCAAAAATCCGGTCAAGGAAATCGGCTGGAGTGAAGCGAGCAGCGACGACCATGCCATCGCACACGCCTGGCTGGGTGACTACACCGGGCAACCTGGTACAGTTTTTCAGTGGCACGGTGAAACCTTCAGTATGCCAAGCGGCGCCACCCGCCTGCTTTCGAATGCTTACTGCAGCAACCAGATGTTCGTGCTCGGCCCGCATCTCGGCATGCAATGCCATGTCGAAATGACACCGGAAATGATCGCCAAGTGGTGTGATCAATGGGCTGATGAAGCGATCGTTGTTACCGACCACCCCAGCGTGCAGACACCTGAGGAAATGCTGGCGGACATCACCGCGAAGCTCCCGGTCATGCGCCAACTGTCAGCACAACTATATTCGGTGTGGATCAAGGGACTGGCGCGTTGATCCGTAGGAGTGCATAAAAAACGGGCTGTAGATTCAGCCCGTTTTCATTTTTTCCCGTTTTTTTCCGGTTGACCGCGGAAATCTAATCAATCCCGGAAATTGCCGTACTTGATCGGAAAATCAGTAATCGATTTGGTAATCAGTGCAATGCAAGCCTGCAGATCATCGCGCTTGGTACCCTGCACGCGCACGGTTTCTCCCTGAATCGCAGCCTGGACCTTGAGTTTGCCATCCTTGACCAGCTTGACGATCTTCTTGGCCAGATCGCTGTCGATTCCGTCCTTGATCTTCATTTCCTGTTTCACCTTGTTACCGGAAACGCTGACGATTTTCTGGTGGTCCAGTCGCTTGACGCTTTCCTTCTCCTTCTTTTCCATGGCGGGAAAAAGAAGGTCCTTGATCTGGTCGAGTTGAAAATCAGAATCACCCCACATCGTGATGACTTTGTCTTTCTCGTTCAGCTCAACCTTGGCGCTGGTGCCCTTGAAGTCGTAGCGATTATCAATCTGGCGTGCAGTGACATCGATGGCGTTCTTCAACGCCACCATGTCCGCTTCGGAGGTGAAGTCAAAGCTTGGCATGTTGATTACCCGAAATGGCAGACGTAGTGATAGGACTCGCCGTCGGCAACCGAAATCTCGAAGCTGGAATTGCCCGGCACGTTGAAAGACTGGCCATCGCTGTATGTCTTCCACTCGCTTTCACCCTTGAGCTTGACGCGGCAGGAGCCGCCAACACCTTCCATGATTTCCGGCGCGCCGGTATTGAAGGTCAAGCTGGACGGCAGGATCACGCCAACCGTCTTCTTGGTGCCGTCGGCCAGCACAACGGTGTGGCTGACGCACTTGCCGTCAAAATAAACATTGGCCTTCTTGACCACCGAAACGTTGTCGTATTGCGACATTTAAATACCCCAGAGTTTCTGAATAATTGCTTTGGCGATAAACCCCACCATGCCGAAGGCAAGTACGAAGAAGAGTACGAAGGTCCCCGTCTTGCCTGCTTTTGACTTCCAGGCGATCTCGCCAATGATGAAGAGCATGAAAATGATGAAGGCGCCAACGCCCCAGGTCGAGAAGAAATCCGCGATCTGCTCTTCATTGAACCCGAATACGGTACCGCCTTCCATCATTTAGCCTTTTTTCTTGGCGGCAGCTTTTTTGGCCGGGGCCTTGGCAGTCGCCGGCTTGACCGCCGCTTTCTTCACTGCCGGCTCGCCTGCCTTGCGTGCGGCAAGATTGGCGGCAATACGCATGCGCAGCGCATTCAGCTTGATAAAGCCGCCCGCATCCCGCTGATCATAAGCACCGGCATCATCCTCGAATGTGGCGATGGTCGAATCAAACAAAGAATCGGTCTCGGAGTCCCGACCCACGACAATCACGTTGCCCTTGTATAACTTCAGGCGAACCATGCCATTGACGCAGCCTTGCGTATGGTCGATCAGCACCTGCAAGGCTTTGCGCTCCGGGCTCCACCAGTAACCGTTGTAAATCAGGCTGGCGTAGCGCGGCATGAGGTCGTCCTTGAGGTGGGCGACTTCGCGATCAAGCGTGACCGACTCGATGGCGCGATGCGCGCGCAGCAGGATCGTTCCACCCGGGGTTTCATAGCAGCCGCGGGACTTCATGCCAACATAACGGTTCTCGACCAGATCGAGACGCCCGATGCCATGCTTGCCACCCAGCTCGTTCAGCAGGGCCAGCACTTCGTGGGCCTTCAGCTTCTTGCCGTTGACGGCAACCACATCACCCTTGGCAAATTCCAGATCGAGATATTCTGCCTTGTTCGGCGCCTTTTCCGGCGACACGGTCCACCGCCACATCGACTCTTCGGCTTCGGCCGCCGGATCTTCCAGGTGACGGCCTTCGTAGGAAATGTGCAGCAGGTTGGCGTCCATCGAATACGGGGAGCCGCCCTTCTTGTGCTTCATGTCGATTTCGATGCCATGCTTTTCGGCATAGGCCATCAGCTTTTCGCGGGACATCAGATCCCATTCGCGCCAAGGGGCAATGACCTTGATACCCGGCTTAAGCGCGTAGGCACCCAGCTCGAAGCGTACCTGATCGTTACCCTTGCCAGTTGCACCATGGCAAATGGCATCGGCACCGGTCTCATTGACAATCTCGATCAGACGCTTGGCAATCAGCGGGCGGGCGATGGAGGTACCCAGCAGGTATTCGCCCTCATAAACGGTATTGGCGCGGAACATCGGAAAAACGAAGTCGCGGACAAACTCCTCGCGCACATCGTCAATATAGATATTTTTCGGCTTGATGCCTGCCTTCAACGCCTTGGCACGTGCCGGCTCCAGCTCTTCACCCTGGCCAAGGTCAGCCGTAAAGGTCACCACTTCGCACTGGTAAACATCCTGCAACCACTTGAGGATGACCGAAGTATCCAGACCGCCCGAATAGGCCAGTACTACTTTCTTGATGTCGCTCATTTCCGTTCCCTTATTTCGTTTCAAGCCTGCCCAAGAGCAGGTATTCCATCAGCGCCTTTTGTACGTGAAGCCTGTTTTCGGCTTCATCCCAAACCACAGACTGCGGCCCGTCGATCACCTCGGCGGTAACTTCCTCACCACGATGCGCCGGCAGACAGTGCATGAACACCGCCTCAGAATTCGCCACACGCATCATGTCACCGTCGACACACCAATCAGCAAAAGCCTTGATCCGTGCTTCGTTTTCTGCCTCGAAACCCATCGATGTCCATACATCCGTGGTTACCAGATCCGCACCTCGACAAGCATCCATCGGATCAGCGAATACCTTCAAGCGCGAACTATCAATGACACCGACCAAATCCTGATTGATTTCATAGCCGGGTGGCGTCGATACATGCACCTTGAAGTCAAGGACCTCGGCTGCCTGCAACCAGGTATTGCACATATTATTGGCATCACCAACCCAAGCAACCGTCTTGCCCTGAATGCAGCCGCAATGCTCAATGAAGGTATAGATGTCGGCCAGAATCTGGCAAGGATGATATTCGTTGGTCAGCCCGTTAATTACCGGCACGCGCGAATTGGCTGCGAAACGTTCAATGATGTCCTGTTCGAAGGTACGGATCATCACGATGTCGCTCATTCGCGAAATGACCTGCGCCGCATCCTCGACCGGCTCACCACGCCCCAACTGGGAGTCACGCGTATTCAGGTAAATCGCCGAACCACCCAACTGCTGCATGCCAGCTTCAAACGACAGACGCGTTCGCGTACTGGCCTTCTCGAAAATCATGACCAGCGTACGGTCCGAAAGCGGCCAGTACTTTTGGTAAGACTTGAACTGGTTCTTGATCCAGCGCGTCCGCTCGAAAACATACTCAAGCTCTTCGCGCGTGAAATCCTTGAATTGCAGGAAATGTTTTATCGCCATCATTTAGACCGCCAAAAAGTCCCTGATTAGCGGGATGCTACGGTCAACCAGCTCTTTTGCCTCTTTCTCACTGAAAGTCAGTGGCGGCAACAAACGAATAACCTTATCGGCCGTCACATTGATCAACAGGCCAGCCGCCAGCGCCTTGCCGACCAGTTCGCTGCATGGCCGATCAAGTTCGATACCAATCATCAGGCCATGCCCGCGAATTTCAACCACGCCGCTTAAACCAGCCAAGCCATCGGCATACAGCTGGCGAATCAGCGTCCCAACCTTTTCCGCGTTGGCCATCAAGCCATCTTCTTCGATCGTGGCAATTGTCGTCAGCGCAGCCGCACAAGCCAAAGGATTACCACCAAAAGTTGAACCATGATTTCCCGGTCCGAAAAGCCCGGCTGCCTTGCCTGCAACCATACAGGCACCGATTGGCACCCCGGAACCCAAACCCTTGGCCAGGGTCGCCACATCCGGCTGAATCCCGGCGTGCTGATAGCCAAACCACTTGCCGGTGCGCGCCATGCCGCATTGGACTTCGTCACAGATCAGCAGCCAGCCATTCTGATCACACAACTGGCGGAGCCCTTTCTGGAACTCAACCGAAGCGAGATGAATCCCGCCCTCCCCCTGGATAATCTCCAGCATGACTGCAACTATATTTTTATTGTGTTCAGCAACTGCCTTGATGGCATCGAGATCATCGTAGGGCACCCGCACAAAGCCGGAAACCAGCGGTTCGAAACCAGCTTGAGCCTTGCGGTTACCGGTTGCGGAAAGGGTTGCCATAGTCCGACCATGAAACGCCTTTTCCATCACGATAATGGTCGGCGTCTCGATACCCTTCTTGTGACCGTAGAAACGAGCCAGCTTGATTGCCGCCTCATTCGCTTCGCAACCCGAATTGCAGAAGAAAACTTCCTGCATCCCCGAGAGGCTCGCCAATTTGTCGGAGAGCTGGTCCTGGCCGGGAATTCCATAGAGATTGGAGGTATGCAACACGCGACCAGCCTGTGCGGCAATCGCAGCAACAAGCTTGGGGTGAGCGTGGCCAAGCGTGGAAACAGCAATACCGGAAAGCGCATCGAGGTATTCCTTACCCTCGGTATCGGTAATCCGGCTACCTTGGCCATGGCTAAACGCCACCGGCAACCGAGCATAGGTATTCATGACATGCGACATGAGGCAACCCCAAAAAACGAAAACGGCGGACATTGCCGCCGGAATAGTCACCACACCAACGAGCCAAAACCCGAAAAGTGCGTCAGAGGCTCAGATTTTAGGTGAAAAGCAAAGCAATGTATAGAACAGCAAGGGGGATGCGTCCAGTCGACCACAAACCCATAAGCCATAGTTATGGAAAGGCTTCCGCCTTCTGCTAGAATGCGCCAACGCAAGGTCGCATCGCCCGCAAACGCAGAGTAGAACAATGACAACTATAGAATCGACCACATTCATCATTGTTGGCCTCACCAAAGAAGGTAGGAAATTTCGTCCCAGCGACTGGGCCGAACGCCTGTGCGGCGTCATGTCCGCCTTTGGCGCGGAACGCAAGATGAAATACTCACCCTACGTTGGTCCGGGGGACTACAACGGCGACAAAGCCGTGTTCGTAGATGGCCGTCTCGGCGAAATCGAGCCGATGGCTTACCGCTTCATGCTCAATTTCGCACAGGACAACGACCTGCAAATCATTGATGGCGTCTGCTCCCTGGAAGACAAGAAGAAGTAACCCTCCGCCAACTCCGCTGATTTCAGATAATAAAAAAGGCGCCCTGAGGCGCCATTTTTATTATTGTTCGAGCGTACCGCTTATCAGGCAGCAGCAAGTGCCTTGATCTGAGCAGACAGGCGGCTCTTGGTGCGGGAAGCCTTGTTCTTGTGAACAATCTTCTTGTCAGCGATGCGGTCAAGAACCGCAACGGATTGCTGGAAGACGCCTTGAGCGGCGGCTTTATCACCAGCTTCGATCGCCTGACGGACACGCTTGATCGCGGTCCGCAGGGTCGAACGCAGGCTGGCGTTATGGGAACGCTGCCCGTCAGCTTGACGGGCGCGCTTGCGGGCTTGTGCGCTATTGGCCATTAAAGTGTTCCAAAAAACTAAACCGCAGATTTTAATCCATAGAGAGATTCTAATCAAGAGATATCAGCCCAATTAACACCCTGAACAATTCATGATCGAAAACGTCGAACAACCACTCATCGAACACAATCGACCATTCACCCAATAACCGATATCACAGAACCAAACTCTCCCTAGAATGGCAACTTGAATCAAGGAGCAAATGGGATGGCAGCACGCTTGAAAATCAATCGGATCTGGCTGGGTCAGCGCGGTTTTACCCTAACCGAGTTAATGATTACCTTGGTTGTATTTGCCATCTTGCTCGGCATCGCGATACCGAGTTTCGAAAGTACCATTGCGTCCAGTCGCCTGTCTGCAGCGACGAACGACTTGCTTGGATCGCTGGCGCATGCAAGATCCGAAGCCATTCGTCGCGGACAACGGGTGACCGTTTGCGTTAGCGCGGACGGTGCCACTTGTGCCGCCAATGGGGGATGGGGCCAAGGCTGGATATCATTTCTGGACACAACACGAGCAGGCGCCATTGCCAGCGTTGACAACGCCAATGAAGTCCTGCTCGGGAGCAGAGCAGCACTGCCAGCGGGCATCATGATTCAGGGCAACGCCAATGCAGCACAGTACGTTTCTTTCGGTTCGAACGGACAATCACTGTCCATGGCGGGAGCCACCCAAGTCGGAACCATTCGTGTCTGCTCTACCTCGACCGGTCTCTCAGATGACAAAAGGGCACGAAGCCTTGTTATCAATGGCGCAGGCCGGGTGACTTCCCAGACGATCAACGGTATTGCCAACCTATGTCCAGCCCCATGAACCACCCACGCTCCCCACGATCGCAACAAGGCGTTGCTCTCCTTGAGGTGTTGATTGCCGTTTTAATACTGGCCATCGGCCTGCTGGGCCTGGCCGGACTTCAGGCGCAGGCACTCAAGACAAACCAGAGCAGCTTCCAGCGCACGCGCGCAGTGATGCTGAGCTACTTCATTCTCGATGCAATGCGTGCCGACCGCCAAGCCGTGCTTACCGGTGCATATGAGCGTCCGAAAACATGTGGTGTCCCTGCCGTCGGGACGCTTGCGCAAAACAACATTAATTTCTGGATACAAGAAATCAAGAACAACTTGGGCAACACCAACGAAAGCTGCGGGCTGATCACCTGCAACGCCGCAGGAGACTGCACTGTTCAAATTTGGTGGGACGACAGTCGTGCTGGTGGTGGCGTTCAGCAAATGATCGAAACGAGAACACGGCTATGAAGAAAAATTTCGCAAGACCCTCACAGGGTTTCAGCCTGGTTGAACTGATGATCGCGCTTGTTCTCGGTCTCGTCATCATGGGCGGCGTAATCAGCATTTTTGTCGCCAATCGGCAGGCATTCCGCGTTTCAGAAAACGTTGCGCATATTCAGGAGAACGCACGGGTTGCCTTTGAGTTGCTGGCTCGCGATCTCCGTGAAGCGGGTGGAAACCCATGCGGCACGCGACAAATTGCCAACACATTGAATAATTCAGCAAACCTTTGGTGGGCAAACTGGGCCGCAGGATCGGTTCGTGGCTTTGAGAACAGTGCTGCCGGCGATTTGGCCACAACCATCGCTCCTGTAGGGGCTGCCACAGGAAATCGGGTTGCCACGACAGATGCCATCCTGTTGATCAATGGCACGGCCATTGAAGGCCTGAATATTTCCAGCCATGACCCGGCTGCCGCGCAATTCAAACTCAACGTCAATAATCACGGGATCAATGTTGGTGACGTACTTGTGGCTTGTGATGCATACAGCGCGGCAATTTTTCAAGTTACCAATGCCAATCAGGCGAACGGCACCATCGTCCACAATGCCGGCGGTGGCGTTCCCGGCAACTGCTCCAAAGGTTTAGGCTTCCCGACCATCTGCACACCTGGCGGCACCGGAAAAACCTTCGAAAGCGGCGGCTTCATCGTCAGACTAGGGGCAGCGTTCTGGTACATCGGCAACAATGACCGGGGCGGTCGCTCGCTGTTTCGAACCAGCGTTAGCGGAACAGCGGTGTCACAGAACGACGAAATCGTCGAAGGGGTTCAGGATATGCAGTTAGAGTATCTAACCCAAGATAATGCTGGCGTACTCACCCCCAACTATGTCCTCGCCAACACCATTGCAAGTTGGGCTCAAGGGGCTTTCCCGAGAGTTACTGCAGTCCGCATGACCATCACCTTCGTCAGCAACGAGGCAGTTGGCACCGACCGTCAGGTGCTTAGTCGCAGATTCATTGACGTTGTCGATCTCCGCAATTTGTAAACCCATGACAAAATTTCACACTCCTCCTTCGATCATGAATCGCCAAAAGCAAAATGGCGTGGCACTGGCCATCGCATTGATTCTGCTGGTGATCATGACCCTGCTCGGACTTTCAGGTGTTCGCACTGTGGGTCTTGAAGAAAAAATGGCCTCCAACACATACGATCGAAGCCTCGCGTTTCAAGCAGCGGAAGCAGCCTTGCGCGCAGGCGAAGATGCAGCTCAGGCACAGTCTTTGGTTAACAATGCGGGCTTCCCGGTCTATGTGGATGCGGATAACACTTGCCCGGCAGCAGCAGTAAACACCTGTAATGCCGGACTCTGTGCTCGCCCTGACAAAGACTGCGAAGCACGGTGGACAGCTGCCACATTTGACTGGATCAACAGCACCTCCGCTGCTGCTGCCTTGAATCTCGGCCCTCTCGCCGGTGGAGTGCCACGGTATTTCATCGAATATCTCGGCAACAACTACCCGAACGACCCAGACGACCCGAACTCCTGCAGCGGTGGACCAGGAACCCCGGGGTGCACCTCTATGCGCTACAGGGTTACATCCATTAGCAATACCGGTGCCGGGCGTGCCGGCGTCGTTCTCCAGTCTATATACGCTCCCCAATAAACGAGGACTCCAGCAATGAAACTCATTGTTTTCAAGCAAATATCAAATGCGGTTTGCCAGAGGAAAATTCGCGCCTCAATTTTGCGTTTTTTCTCTTCGATACTTCTGGGCATCAGCATTGGGGCTATTTGTTCTCCAAACGCCATGGCTGACGTGGTCGGCGTAGTAACTGCAGTCTCTCAGCCGACTGGCGAAGTCACAGTCAATGGTACAACGCTCAAATTATCCAGCACGACTCAGGTAAAACTTGAAGGCGAGAAAAAATTGGTCGATGGGCGCCTAGAAAACATCTCAGCCGGACAATCCATCAGTTACCGCGAAGAAGGATCGGTCGTCCGTCAAATCACCATATTAAAGCGCCCGATCGACTTGCCGCTCGTTACACCGCCTAACCGCCTAACCGTAAGACAGTAAGCCCGCCCGCGGAGGAAGAGACCATGACCGTTTCGATATCAGCACTACGTCTTGGGCGTAAACCCTGGCTACTTACACAAATAGCTGCAAGCCTGCTTTTTTCAGGCACTGCACTTGCTCTGAGTATCCCCGACACACCGTTACAGACGCAAACCTCGGCCGAACCCAATGTCATGATGATTCTTGACGATTCGGGTTCAATGCAATGGGAAGTATTGCCTGACGACTTCGTGTATGTGTATTTCATGTTCCCTCGAGCAAATGGCGTCTACGGCGCTTCTGATTACACCAATTACACGGTCGATTCGGATGGAAACAATCGGTATGCCCGCTTTCTTCGCTCCTCGAACAACAAGGTGTACTACAACCCGGCAATTCTTTATAAGCCCTGGAGCAACTCCGATGGCTCGCTAATGCCCAACGCAACCCCTACCGCTGCATATCATAATGCGGCAAATCATGCTGTAGGGGTCCGCGACCTGACAGTTGACACCAACAACCAAAGTGGATATTGGCTTCTGGACAATGGTTTTTTTACTGGATGGGGAACTCGAGCCTATTTTCCTGCCACGTATTTCAAATATAACGGCGGCAATGTCTGGAGTGCGCTCAGCTACACCAAGGTCGAAATCAGACCGGCCAACGCACCATTCACCAAATATCCAGACCGAACAGACTGCGCAGCGGCGGGTTGTGCCTATGACAAAGAAATTCAGAACTTTGCCAATTGGTATACGTATTACCGCTCCCGTGTGTTGACGGCACGCGCCGGTATCGGTCGCGCCTTCGCTGCGCAGGGCACAAAACTACGCACAGGTTTTGGAGCGATCAACAAATCGTCAAGCAGTGTTGATGGAGTCAATACCAGCACTATCGTTAAAGGCGTACGTCTTTTCAGCGGCGCTGATCGCGATACGTTTTTCACCACGCTTTATGGACATGATATTCCGGCAGCGGGTACTCCGCTGCGTCAGGGGTTGGAAAGCGCCGGTGAGTATTACTCCCGAACAGACAGCAAGGGCCCTTGGAGTTCAACGCCGGGGGTTGGGGCTGCAGGAAGCACCTATCTCGTTTGTCGGCAGAGCTATACGATTCTCATGACAGATGGCTATTGGAACGGTCCGGATGCTACCAGTGCTGGCGCACGAGCCAACAATGATGGTACGCCGGGGGCTCAAATCACCTACCCGGACCTGCCGCCGTATACGCAGACCTATACTTACGCACCGGTTTCGCCATATACCGATAATCGCTCGAACACCCTAGCAGACGTCGCAATGTACTACTGGAAGCGAGACCTGAACACCAATATCGCCAACAATGTACCGACCAATTTCAAGGACCCCGCCTTCTGGCAACACATGGTCACTTTTGGGGTTGGCCTCGGGGTTAGCGGGACTATAAGCTCTACCGACGCTTTTGCAGCAGTGACGTCAGGCGCCAATATCAACTGGCCCGATCCGACGCTGACCAATGCGGCCAAGCTTGACGATCTGCTTCATGCATCAGTAAATGGCCATGGCGGATTCTTCAGCGCACAGGATCCGCAGCAATTCGCCGACGCCCTGACAAGGACACTTGACGATATTGTCAATCGTTCCGCCTCTGCATCATCAGTTTCCGCCAACAGTACGCAGTTGGTCAGCGATGCAAAAGTGTACAATGCAAAATATGACACCAGCAAATGGTCGGGCGAACTGGAAGCACTTTCCATTACCTCAGCGGGGGTTTCCGACATCCCAGCCTGGAAAGCCTCAGAGCATATCCCTCTTCCTGGTGACAGCTATGTCTACACCGCTGGCAGCCGAAAAATATTCACTAAATCGGGCGGTACCGCCGTACCTTTTCTGTGGAACAACCTCTCCGGCGCTGATCAAGCTCTTCTGGGCAACAATCCAGATGTGCTTGGCTATATTCGCGGCATACGCTTAAAAGAGCAGCAAAATGCAGGCGGCACCTTGCGTAACAGAACCAATATACTGGGAGATATCGTTCATTCGTCGCCATTCTATGCAAAAGAAACTGACACTGTCTTCATTGGCGCAAACGACGGAATGTTGCATGCTTTCAATGCGATAAATGGCACTGAACTTTTCGCTTATCTCCCGAGTTCATCCATTCCGAAACTGTTCGATTTGACGCAGCCTTCATACAGCCACAAGTTTTTTGTCGATGGTGATATCGCCGTGTCAACAACGACACAAACGCCTGGGCACAACTATTTGGTAGCCAGTTTGGGGCGCGGGGGTAAAGGGCTATTCGGGCTGGATGTCACCACCCCTGCCTCGTTCGGCACCGCAAATGTCTTGTGGGAAAATTTTGGCACCGCTGATCCTGATGTTGGCTACATGCTAGGTCGCCCGAGCATCGCGAAAATGAACGATGGATCGATGGCCGTGATTGTAGGCAACGGCTACAACAGCACGAACAAAAATGCCGTACTTTATATTTTCAACCTATCAACCGGTGCATTGATCCGAAAAATTGACACAGGTGTCGGTGGAGATAACGGTATGGCCGCCCCAGGCCTGATTGACGTCGATAACGATGGAGATATCGACTATATCTATGCTGGCGACTTGAAAGGCAATGTCTGGAAATTTGACGTAAGCAGCAATAATTCCGCCCTTTGGGATTCTGCCCTTAAATCAGGCGCCGTTTCAGTGCCATTATTTGTAGCGAAGGATCCGTCAAACAATATTCAACCGATTACCGCGCCAATAACAGTGGCTGTCAATACAAGTATTGGTGATTCAAACTATGGCAAACGCTATGTATTTTTTGGAACGGGATCATTTCAGGAATCGGCAGATCAGAGCAGTCTTCAAATTCAGTCATGGTATGGCCTGATCGACGAGGGATTGCAAATTGCAGATCGCGCAAGCCTGAAACAGCGTTCACTCCTGGCACAGGGTACAGTCAATGGATTTCCAGTACGTACATTTTCCGCAGCAGTCCCGAATGATATGGTCGGAAAAAGTGGTTGGTATATTGATTTGAAGCTAGCGGGCTTCCCTGCCGACGGCGAGCGGATGGTAACTGCTTCGAAACTCTACAAACTAGCTGAGCCGACACTGATTGCAAGCTCGATGATACCTATCGTCGATCCCTGCATTCCCGGGGGCAAAGGTTACCTGAATGCGATCAGTCCATTTACCGGCGGCCGACTGACTTTAGGCTTTTTCGATTTGAATGGTGACAGCAACTTCAGCAACGATGGACTAGCGGGCATTAATGCAGGATCTGTAGATCTTGGCGGTGGGATGCCCAGCGAGCCGATTGTTATTGGCAATCGCGTAGTTGTCGGTGGATCTGGCGGTGCCCCAAAGAGCGTCTTGGTAAACACGGGCGGCAAAAAGTCAGGACGTCTTTCCTGGCGCGAAATACTGAGGAATTGAAAGTATGATCCGGAATAAAAACGCTAGAGGCTTTACACTCATTGAGCTAATGATCGTGGTGGTGATCATCGCCATCATTGCTGCGGTGGCTTACCCAAGTTACCAGCAACACATTCAACGCACACGTCGAGCAGTGGCCGCCGGGTGCATGATGGAGCTATCCCAGTTCATGGAAAGGTTCTTCACGACAAACATGCGCTATGACCAGGATACTGCGGGAAATGCTGTTGCACTGCCGGGATGTTCTGCGAACGTGGCAGCCTTTTATGTGCCAGGATTAAACCCTGCCCCTACCGTAACGCAATACACCATTCAAATGGTGCCCCAAGGCGCTCAATTAGCCGACGTCTGCGGCACATTAACGATTAATCAAGCCGGAACACGATCCCCTGATGCTGGCGCCAGACCGGAATGCTGGCGATAGGGCGTGTGTCTGATCAAACCAACGCAGAAGGCAGAGGGAAGGTTACGCTTTCCTCTACCCCTTTAAGTTGGGTGATCTCGGCTTTGGTCAGCATCTGAATTCTTTGCACCACTTGGTTAACCAGGAGCTCCGGTGCAGAAGCACCGGCGGTCACCCCGATTCTGGATTTCCCTGACAACCAAACAGCATCGACCTCGTCAGGACCATCGATCAAGTAAGCTTCAATACCACGACTGACAGCAACCTCTTTCAAGCGGCGTGAATTCGAGCTGTTCGTGCTTCCCACCACGATCACCAGATCGCATTTCTCGGCCAATGCCTTGACGGCATCCTGGCGATTTTGGGTGGCATAGCAGATGTCGTCTTTTTTTGGCCCCTGAATATTAGGGAAACGGGCTTTCAGAGCTGCAATAACGATAGATGCATCGTCAACAGACAGCGTGGTTTGTGTAACAAATGAGAGCTGCTCGGGGAGTTTAACTTCGAGCGAGGCAACGTCATCCGCCGTCTCGACCAGATACATCCCCCCCTGACTCTGCCCCATCGTTCCTTCAACTTCGGGATGCCCTTTGTGGCCGATCATGACAACTTCTCGAGTCTGATTGCGCATCTTTCCGACTTCAACGTGCACCTTTGTCACCAACGGACAGGTAGCGTCAAAAACCTTCAGGCCACGCGCTTCTGCTTCCGTGCGCACCACCCTGGAGACACCATGGGCACTGAAAATCACCGTGCTGCCAGCGGGCACCTCGCTCAGTTCTTCAATGAAGACCGCCCCCTTGGCCCGCAGGTCATCACAAACAAATTTGTTGTGAACGACTTCGTGGCGAACGTAGATCGGCGCACCAAACTTTTCGAGCGCGCGCTCAACGATGGTGATGGCGCGTTCAACTCCGGCGCAGAAGCCGCGAGGATTGGCGAGGATGACTTGCATTTACATAATTCCGATAATTTCCACCTCGAAGCGGATCGTTTTTCCGGCCATCGGGTGATTGAAGTCGAACAAGGCGTGCGTGGCATCAAGCTCACGCAGGAAGCCGGCGAAGGTGCCGCCATTCGGGGCACTGAATTCGACGACGGAATTTTCCTTGAGTTCCATGTCGGCTGGCAGACCGGCACGGGCGATGCGCTCGACGAGACGATCATTGTGCTGGCCAAAGGCGTTCGCAGGCTCAAGTTCGAAGACGAAACGTTCATGTGCCGGCAGGCCGATCAGCACGGACTCCAGATTTTCGGCCAGTTGCCCACTACCCATTTGCAAGGTGGCCGGGCTCATGTCGAAGGTGGATAGAAATTCTTCGCCATCCAGCGCGTTAATTCGGTAATGCAGGGTCAAGAAGCTGTCTGAGCGAACAGTAGCTGTCATCGGGAAATCTCTTTCTTTTTTGTAGCGGTCAACTGCTCAATCACGAGCAAAACCGCACCAATGGTAATGGCGGAATCGGCGACGTTGAAGGCAGGCCAGTAATACCCGGCGGCATGCCACTGAATGAAATCGACGACGGCACCGAAACGGATGCGATCAATCACGTTGCCCAGCGCACCGCCCATGACCAGCGCCAGCGCCAGCGACAGCAACTTCTGCTGCGGATGCTGACGGAGCATGATGGCCAGCCACCCGGAAACGGCCAGCGCCAGCGCGGAGAACAGCCAGCGTTGCCAGCCAGGCTGGTCGGCGAGAAAACTGAAGGCAGCGCCGGGGTTGAAAGCGAGCACCCAGTTCCAGAATGGCGCAACGTAGATGGTTTCGCCGAACCCGATGCTCTTCAAAACAACCCACTTGCTCAGC
The DNA here is from genome assembly GCA_016709965.1 of Betaproteobacteria bacterium. NCBI lineage: Bacteria > Pseudomonadati > Pseudomonadota > Betaproteobacteria > Rhodocyclales > Azonexaceae > Azonexus > Candidatus Azonexus amarohabitans. The sequence continues at coordinate 657,906 of JADJLT010000006.1, read as the reverse complement.
TGATCCAGAAGGATAATCAGCCCGGCCAACGCATACCAACGGCCCACACTAGGCATGCGCACGCGCCTCGCCTTCACCGTACAGGTTACTGATGCAACGACCACACAGGCCCGGATGTTCGGTATGGGTGCCGACGTCCTCGCGAACATGCCAGCAACGCTCGCATTTGGCATGTTCAAGTGGCGTGGCGATGACTTGTTCGTTGTCATCGCGGATTGCCACGGTCGACGAGCAAATAAGGACGAATTTCAAATCTTCGCCCAGCGTTGCCAGGGCATCGTATTTTTCGCCTGAGCAATGGATTTCTACTGCAGCTTGCAGTGCCGAGCCAATCTTGCCGGCTTCGCGCTGAGCTTCAAGCGCCTTGGTCACGTCTGCACGTACCGAGCGGATCAGCGCCCACTTGGCTAGCAATTCACCCTCCCCCGCTTGAACGGGAAGCTCGTGCCATTGCTGGAACATGACTGAGTCGTCAGCCTTACCCGTCAGCACCAGCCAGACCTCTTCCGCTGTAAAAGCGGTAATCGGCGCCAGCAGGCGGACAAACGCCTGCGTGATTTGCCACAGCGCCGACTGAGCGGAACGGCGAGCCACGGACTTCGGCGCAGTCGTGTATAGACGATCTTTAAGAATATCGAGGTAGAAACCGCCAAGATCTTCCGAACAGAACATCTGTAGCGCCTGCACGACTCGGTGGAATTCGTAGCGGTCGTAGTCACCACGACAGCTTTCCTGCAGGTCGCGCGTCAAAGCTAGCGCGTATCGATCGATTTCCAGCCACTGATCGAGCGGCAGCATATCCGTGGCGGCATCGAAATCAGAAATATTGGCCAGCAGGAAGCGCAGCGTGTTGCGGATACGGCGGTAGCCTTCGACGACGCGCTTCAAGATTTCGTCGGAAATGGTCAGCTCACCGGAGTAATCGGTCGATGCCGTCCACAGGCGCAGGATGTCAGCACCCATCTTGTCCGAGACCTGCTGCGGTGCGATGACATTGCCTTTGGACTTGGACATCTTGTGCCCTTTGCCGTCGACCACGAAGCCGTGGGTCAGCAGTGCCTTGTAGGGCGCACGGCCATCAATGGCACAACCGGAAAGCAACGATGACTGGAACCAGCCGCGATGCTGGTCAGAGCCTTCAAGGTAGAGATCCGCCGGATAGGTATGCTCAGCCGCATGTGAGCCGCGCATGACGTGCCAGTGCGTCGTGCCGGAATCGAACCAGACATCCAGCGTGTCCTTCATCTGGACGTATTGATCGGCCTCGGCGCCCAGCAATTCGGCGGCATCCAGACTAAACCATGCTTCGATACCGGCCTTCTCGACCCGCTGGGCGACCAGCTCAATCAACTCTGCCGTCCGCGGATGCGGCTTGCCGGTTTCCTTGTGCAGGAAGAACGGAATCGGTACGCCCCAGTTACGCTGGCGCGAAACGCACCAGTCCGGGCGAGTCTTCATCATGCCTTCAAGACGCGCGCGGCCCCAGGCCGGATAAAACTGCGTTTCATCAACAGCGCGTTCGGCAATCCACCGTAGCGTCGACGCATCTTCAGTCGTCTTGTTGTCCATGCCGATAAACCACTGCGTCGTCGCGCGGAAGATGATCGGTGTTTTGTGGCGCCAGCAGTGCGGGTAGCTGTGTTTGATTTTTTCGTTTTTTAACAGTCGACCGCGGGATTCCAGCTCCTGCAGCACCAACGGGTTGGCTTCCCAAACCGTCTTGCCAGCCAGCTCACCGACCGACAAGGCGGGCGTCGTGCTGATGAAGCGGCCGTCATTGGCGACCGGATTATTCACCGGCAGACCATATTTCTTGCCGATGTTGTAGTCATCCACGCCATGTGCCGGCGCGGTATGCACCAGGCCGGTACCAGCCTCGGTCGTCACGTGCGTACCGCAAATGATGGCTACGTCACGATTCTGAAACGGGTGCTTGAGCAAAATCTGGTCGAGCTTCTCGCCTGTGCAGGAACCAAGGGTGATGCCTTCCAGCTCATAACGGTTCAGTGCGGACTCAGCCAGGTCACGAACCAGAATCAAGGCGCCTTTTTCAGTTTCGATCAGGTCATACGTCAGTTCCGGATGCACGCTGACGGCTTCGTTGGCCGGAAGCGTCCACGGCGTGGTCGTCCAGATGACGGCAAATGCAGGGCCGCGCAGGTGGGTCAGACCAAATGCTGCAGCCAATTTGGCCGCGTGGTTTTCATGCACTTCGAAGGCAACATCGATAGCCGGCGAGTTCTTGTCTTCGTACTCAACTTCGGCTTCAGCGAGGGCAGAGCCGCAGTCCAGGCACCAGTTCACCGGTTTCAGCCCCTGATAGAGGTAGCCCTGCTCCAGAATCTTGCCCAGCGCGCGGATCTCGCCAGCTTCGGCCTTGAAATTCATGGTCAGATAAGGATTGCCCCAATCACCCAGCACGCCAAGACGGATGAAATCCTTCTTCTGGCGCTCGACCTGCTCGGCGGCATAGGCGCGCGACAACTCACGCACCTTGTCGGCAGGAATGTTCTTGCCGTGCAGCTTCTCGATCTGGTGTTCAATCGGCAGGCCGTGACAATCCCAGCCCGGCACATAAGGCGCGTCAAAGCCGCTCAGTGTCTTCGAGCGAACAATGATGTCTTTCAAAACCTTGTTGACCGCGTGACCAATGTGAATATCGCCGTTAGCGTACGGAGGGCCGTCGTGCAGCACAAAACGGGGACGACCGGCACTGATCTCCCGGATGCGGTGATAGAGTTTTTTCTGTTGCCATTGGGCAACCCACTGCGGCTCGCGCTTGGGCAGATCTCCGCGCATCGGAAAAGCCGTATCCGGAAGATTCAGGGTATCTTTATAATCAGCCATTTTGCATGCTCACAGCTCGAAAAAAGCCCGGGCATTCGCAGCATCCGCTGCGATCTGCGCCTTGAGGGCGTCAATATTGGGAAACCGTTGTTCGTTGCGCAACTTGTGGACGAAACGAACAGAGATGTGCGCGCCATAGATATCGCGGTCGAAATCGAAGAGATGCACTTCCAGTAGTGGCCGAGTCCCGTCCACGGTCGGGCGAATACCGAGGTTGGCAACGCCGGGCAGCGGCTTGGCCCCTAGCCCACTGACCTCAACGGCAAAGACGCCGCTCATCGGCAATGGATTGTGCTTGATACGCAGGTTGGCCGTGGCAAAACCGATCTGCCGCCCCAGCTTCTGGCCATGTGAGACTTGGCCATCCATAATGTACGGTCGCCCCAACAGGCGTGCCGCATGCGCCATGTCACCGGCAAGCAGCGCCTGGCGAATCGCCGAACTGGAAACACGCACACCGTCCAGCATCACGCTGCCCATCGCCTCAACGGCAAAGCCGAAGCGCCGGCCGGCCTCCTGCAAAAGCGTAAAATCGCCAGTCCGGCCACGACCGAAGCGAAAATCGTCGCCAATAATCAAATGCCGCACCTGACAGCCACGAACCAGCACCTGGTCGATAAACTCGTCGGCTGACAAGGCGGCGAAACTGGCATTGAACGGGCAAATCATGGCCTGGCGTGCGCCTGACTCACCCAGCAGCTCCAGCTTTTCGCGTAAAGTCGTCAAACGGGCTGGCGCCGACGCGGGCGCAAAAAATTCGCGAGGATGGGGCTCAAAAGTCAACACGGTTGGTGCCAATTGAGTATTTTCAGCCACCTCAGCCAAACGTTTCACCAAGGCGACATGCCCAAGATGAACGCCATCGAAATTGCCGATGGCGAGCACAACTGGAGCAGGAACAGGACGCGAGTGGCCGCGAAAGACGCGCATGGGGAAACTGACAGGAAAAACGTTGAATTATAACGACCTAAGGCACTCAGCGGATACGTGAAGATAGGCTTTACTACCCACCAGGTACTGCACCATGCGAAATTCAGCATCAGCTTATTGTTATAATCAACGGGTTTAACAAAATCACCCATAGTAGCTTTCGATGCTCGAACTGATCAGCCACGTAGTCCAGATTTCGGCGCGCCGCGACCGAACCGAAATCAATTCGGCCATGGTTGACGCACTGCTTGACCTCTTTCATCCGCAAAAGCTCACTATCTATCGTAGCTACGCGGGCAACAAAAAAGCCGTGGTATTCGCCTGTGCCGGAGCAGGACCCAATGGTCAGTTCCTGCGTAACGCCTACCTGCCCGACCACCGATACTGCCATCCGATTGAACGCGACCCGTTGCTCAATCGGTGCCGCAAAGAGGGTTCTGCTGTCATCGATTTTCTCGAAGATGGTTCGCATCGCATTGTTTTCCCGGTCATTCGACTGGACGAACCTATCTATTTGATCGAACTGAACCTCTCCGATGAGTTTTCAGCCGATCAGAGAGTCACCCTGATGGGGCTCATCGAATATTTTGGCAACCATATCTCGCTGCTTGACTATGGCGAAGCGGATACCCTGACCGGGCTGGCCAGCCGCAAGACCTTCGACAAGCATCTTTTCGAATTGCTCGGCAAGGCAACCAGCGATGAAATGTTAGGTGGTGGCGCAGAAAGCAGACGACGCGGCGGCGCAGGTGAAAACGCCTGCCACTGGTTGGCGGTGTGCGACATTGACCACTTCAAGCAGGTCAACGACAACTTCGGACACCTGATCGGCGACGAGGTTTTGATCATGCTGGCCCAAGAAATGCGCCAGTCCTTCCGCTTCGATGACCAATTGTTTCGCTTCGGTGGCGAGGAGTTCATTGCCTTGTTGCAACCAACCGAAGAGCAATTTGCGCTCGCCACGCTGGAACGCTTCCGTAAAAATGTTGAACGCCAGGCATTCAGCCGGGTAGGCCATGTCACCGTCAGCATCGGCTTCAGTGCGCTCCGTCCGAAAGATACGCCGACCGATGTTATCGACCGTGCCGACGAAGCGCTTTATTACGCAAAGCGCCACGGACGGAATCGCGTCGATTGCTATGAAAAACTGGTCGCCACCGGCGAAGTGGCGATCAAGGAAATCGCAAAAGGCGAAATCGAGCTTTTTTAGCCCAGCGCAGCAAGCTTTGATTTGGGCCCGGGCGGATGCTTGATGAAATATTGCCTGACGCCACGGACAATCGCTCCCGCCAGCTTTTCCTGATAGGCGTCGTCATTCAGGCGAGCCTCCTCCTCCGGGTTCGAGATAAAGGCCGTCTCGATCAGCGCCGAGGGAATATCCGGTGCCTTGAGCACAGCAAAGCCGGCCTGCTCGACACTGGCCTTGTGCAGGGAATTGATCGCGCCGATTTCGCCGAGCAGGTATTTGCCCAGTTTCAGGCTATCGTTGATGGTGGCCGTCTGCGAAAGATCGAGTAGCGTACGGGCGAGAAACAGATCCTTGGCACCAAGATTGACGCCACCAATCAGGTCCGCCCGATTTTCGCGCTGGGCAAGCAGGCGCGCCTGTGTACTGGACGCCCCTTTTTCCGAAAGGACAAAAACGGAGGAACCATGTGCATCCGGCCTGATCCAGCCGTCAGCATGGATCGACAGAAAAAGATCGGACTGCACGCGCCGCGCCTTCTGTACTCGCATTTGCAAGGGCACGAAGAAATCGGAATCACGGGTCAGCACAGCACGCATGTTGGGCTCGGCATCAATCCGGGCTTTGAGGCGGCGGGCAACTTCAAGCGTGACATTTTTTTCGTAACTGCCGGCCTTGCCAATGGCGCCGGGATCCTCGCCACCGTGACCGGGATCGAGGGTGATCGTAACCAGACGATCAACAATGGGCTTGCCCGATTTCTTGCTGGTGTGCACTTCAGGGGCTTCAAGCGGCTTGTTTTCCGCCTGTTTGGCAATCAGATCATCCGTCTTTTTTTCAACGATCTGGAAATCCTGCTCGTTTTTGGGCGGCTCAACGGCCTCCTTGCGGCCTTCGAGCAGCGCCATCATCGGATCGGGTGGATTGACCGGATAGACATCAAGCACCAGACGGTGCCCATAATCGCCAGCCGGATCAAGCGTAAAGACCTGTGGATTGACCTTGGTCTTGAGCTCCATGACCAGGCGCACGACGCCTGGCTTGAAACGACCGGCACGTAACAACTTGATATTGGGGTCATCCGTCGTCAGCTTGCGGGAAAGGCTGTCCAGCACGCTGTTGAACTCCACCCCTTCAATGTCCACCACCAGACGATCCGGATTTTCGATCAGGAAATGCGTGAATTTTAGGGGGCCGTCGTGCTCGAGGGTCACACGCGTGTAGTCGGCAGCCGGCCAGATGCGTACAGCGAGAATGGACGGCAGTCTGGCGGCAGCGCCGGCCAGCGGCGTGACAGAGAGGATCAGCGAGGCGCCGGCATAACGGAGGAGCTGGCGGCGGCCATGGCTGAGATGAGCGTGTTTAGACATGCCTGCCCTTTCGGTGAATCTGCCACGGCTTCGAGGACACGCCCGACACCTGCATGATGAATACGCAACCGCAGGTCTGGCGACGGAACGCAGCCAGCAGCCCGCTCCGGCCATTCGACCAGGCAGATTGAAGCGTCATTAAAATATTCATCAAAGCCCGCATCGAGAAACTCCTCTGGTGACTCGAAACGATAAAAATCAAAGTGATATAAGTATAAGCTCGAAATTACGTAAACTTCAACCAGTGAATAGGTCGGACTTTTCACCGGACCAACATGACCAAGTGCCCGAATCATTGCCCGCGACACCGTGGTTTTACCTGCGCCGAGGTCGCCTTCAAGGAAAATCACCAGCCCGGGCTGTAATTGCGGCGCCAGCATTTCGCCCAGACGCTGGGTTGCAGCCTCGTCGGGCAATTCGAAAACGGCGGTAACATCGGGGCTATGCACGATCAGGACTCCACGGTGGATTACGCGGCACTCAAGGAAAAAATCCGCGAGGCCGGCAAAAAACTCGGCTTTGCTGCCGTCGGCGTTGCACGGGCCGAGCCCGGCCCGGCGGTTGAAAAAATGCGGGAATGGCTGGCGGCAGGCTGCCACGGCGAGATGGATTATATGGCCCGCCATGCCGAATTGCGCGCCGACCCACAGCAGTTGCATCCGGGAACGCTAACCGTCATCAGCCTTGCAATCGACTACCTGCCTCATCGAAAAACCGAGGAACAGCAGGATCACGCAGCCATTTCCCGCTATGCCCAGGGGCGTGATTATCACAAGCTGATACGCTCCCGGTTACAAAAGCTGGCCGATGCAATCGCTGACCTGACCGGCCCCTTCGGGTACCGCGTGTTTTCCGATTCGGCGCCGGTGATGGAAGTTGAGTTCGCCCGTCAGGCCGGTCTCGGCTGGCGCGGCAAGCACACGTTGCTGCTCTCGAAGCAGGGTTCATGGCGCTTTCTGGGCGACATCTATACCGACCTGCCCCTGCCGCCGGACGAACCTATCGAGGAACACTGTGGCACCTGCACGGCCTGCATCGATGCCTGTCCGACCAATGCCATCGTCGCCCCCTACAAGGTCGATGCCCGGCGCTGCATCAGCTATTTGACCATCGAACTCGCCGGCGCCATCCCGGAAGAGTTCCGTTCCCTGATTGGCAACCGCATCTACGGTTGCGACGACTGCCAGCTATGCTGCCCGTGGAACCGCTTCGCCCAACTGGGCGACCCGGAATTTTCACCACGCCATGGACTGGATAGCGCGACGCTAATCGATCTGTTCGCGTGGACCGAGCAGGAATTCGAGCATCGACTGGCCGGAAATCCGATTCGCCGGATCGGGCACGAGCGCTGGCTGCGCAATATTGCCGTAGCGCTGGGAAACGGCACGCCCACGGTCAACGCCAAAAAAGCGCTAAAAATGAAAATTGATCATTCATCGGAACTTGTGCGTGAACATGTAGCCTGGGCACTCAACAAGTTGGCTACCCTTGATTTATATTAGCTATTTCAGGCCAGACACCGCTAACATGGACTACGAAGCGAAAAATCAGGGCTCTCACCGAACACCAATAATTCCATTTGTTTTATTTTTAATATTTAAGTAGATTGTCACAGCAAATTCGATGGGAAGCTCGTTGGCAATGGCCGACCCCGTTGGTCCAAAGTGCAATCACCGACGGCAAATCTGCCTGACGTCATCGCCTATCCTCACCAGAAAAGCCATTAAAATGCGTACAAATCTCCCCGTTACCAGCCGAGAAGTACAGATTTCAGAGCATCACCGGATTGTTTCAAAAACCGATCTGAAGGGCCAGATTACCTACATCAACAAGGATTTCATTGAGATCAGCGGCTTCAGTGAGATTGAGTTGCTTGGTCAACCACATAACATCGTTCGGCATCCCGATATGCCGGAAGAAGCATTCGCGGACTTCTGGCGCAACCTGAAAGATGGGCGACCCTGGGTCGGGCTGGTCAAGAATCGCTGCAAGAATGGCGATTATTACTGGGTTGAAGCCCACGCATCCCCGGTCTGGGAAGATGGCCAGATTACTGGCTACCTGTCCGTCAGGCGCAAGGCTTCGCAGGCTGCCATTGATGCCGCCGCCAAGGGATATCAGGCGTTCCGCGACAAAAAAGCATCCGGACAAGCCATCGTTCACGGCCAAATCGTCAGCGGCAGCCCCTGGGCGCGTGCACGCCGGCGCCTTGCCGATCTTCCGATTTCATTGCGTTTCCTCTTGCCCAGCGTAGCGCTCCTGGTTGCCGTGATGGTCGCAACGGTCACCTTCATCGGCCACCAGATCACCCAGACCCTGGGGGCGTCGGGCGAACAGGAATTGAAGCAGCAGGTGCAGCTTGTGCACGCCATGATGGCATCCACCTTCGATGCCGTCGAGCGTGAATCGAGTCGCCTGCTGGATATCTATGCAGCGCGTTACCCTGGAACATTTACGCTCGATGACAGCAAGGATGCTATTTCTGTTCTGCGCCACAACAAGACCGCGGTCAATGGCCAGTTCGATGAAGAGGATGCCTTTGCCAGGATTGCACACGGTCCGACTGCAACAGTCCTAGTCCGTCGCGGCGACGAGTTCGTGCGCATTGCCACCTCGCAAAAAAATGACAAGGGCGAGCGTGTCGTCAACACGGTACTGGACAAGGAAAGCCCCGCTACAGCAAAGCTCCTCGCCGGTAGCACCTACCTTGGCCGAACGTCCAGCCAGGGCAAGGATAGAGTCTCTGCCCTCAAGCCGATCAAGGATGAAAATGGCAAAGTCATCGGTGCCTTTGGCATTGGCTACTTCATCTCCGAAGAAATGAGCACCCTGCGCGAGCGAATCAAGGCCGTCAAACTTGGGCAAACCGGCTATATCTACGTGCTGGATACCCAGCCCGGAAAACATCAGGGCGATCTGATCGTTCATCCGGCCAAAGAGGGCAGCAATATTCTTGATGCCAAAGATGCCAGCGGTCATGCGTTCATTCGAGAAATGCTGGAACGGCGTGAAGGGATCATTCACTATCCTTGGCAGAACAGCGAGCTGGGCGAGACCTCAGCACGCGACAAGGTGGTGGCCTTCCAGAGTCTTCCCAAATGGAACATGCTGATTGGTGGTGGCACCTATCTCGAAGAGTTTGACCAAGTCTCGCGGCGACTCTATATCAGCCTGATGTTGGCCAGCCTGCTGGTGGTTGTCATCCTCGCCCTGGCCATGGCCTGGATCTCCCGTACCGTCCTGACCGGTCGGCTGTCTGCGGCGCTCTCCAGCTTGCGTGCGCTGTCCAGCGGGCATTACAACTCCTCCATCGAAATCTCGGCCAACGACGAGCTGGGTCGCGTCCTTCAGGGCCTGGAAAGCATGCAGAACCGCATGGGATTTGAAGTCACTGAAGCCAAGCGTCAGGCCGACGAAATGACCCGGATCAAAATCGGCCTTGATAGTGTCTCGACCAATGTTCGCATCGCCAGCAATGACGGCGTGATTCTCTACGTTAACCACGCGCTGCAGAAAACCTTCCAGACCGACGCAGCTGCCTTCCGCAAGATGGACCCGGACTTCAATCCGGAGGCGATTATCGGCTACAACGTCAGCATGCTTTATCCGGACCCGAAGGCGGCGGTTGAACGCCTGCGTCAGCTCTCCTGCAGCGTGCAGACGCAGATGCAGCTGGGCAGTCGAATCTATCGGGTGACAACCACGCCGGTGATCAATGCCAGTGGTGAACGCCTCGGTTCGGTGGGCGAGTGGCAGGACATCACCGACCAGCTCAATGCCGAAAAACTGCTGACGACGGTCATCCAGCAAGCCGCTGAAGGCGATTTCTCGGTTCGCCTCAATCTGGACAGCAAGGAACAGTTCTTCGCGCAAATGGAGCAGCTGATCAATCAACTGCTGAGCAATGGGCAGTCGGCATTGGGCGAACTTTCCAGCGTTCTTTCTGCCATCGCTAGCGGTGATTTGACGAAGGAAATTAGCTCCGATTTCGGTGGCGTCTTCGGAGAGCTCAAGACCGATACCAACGCCACCGTCAATAGCCTGAAAACGATCATCGAGCAAATCAAGTCCGCTGGCGATTCAATCAATCTGGCCGCCCAGGAAATTTCTGTCGGCAATTCGGATCTATCGCGCCGTACCGAGGAGCAAGCCAGCAGCCTGGAAGAAACCTCCAGCTCCATGGAGCAACTGAACGCCACGGTTCGCCAGAACGCCGAGAATGCCTCTCAGGCCAATCTACTGGCGGCAAGCTCCAATGAATTTGCCACGCGCTCAGGGGCGATGGTCAGCCAGGTTGTGGAGACCATGGGCGATATCCAGAGCAGCTCGCGCAAGATCGCCGACATTATCGGGGTCATCGACAGCATTGCCTTCCAGACCAATATCCTGGCGCTCAATGCCGCGGTCGAGGCTGCCCGGGCGGGCGAACAGGGCCGCGGTTTCGCCGTGGTGGCCACTGAGGTGCGCAATCTGGCGCAGCGCAGTAGCGTGGCCGCCAAGGAAATTCGCCAGCTGATTTCCGAATCCGTGGAAAAAGTTGACGGCGGCGTCTCGCTGGTTCGCGATACCGGCGAAATCATGGGCGGGATGGTGCAATCCTTCGAGAAACTGACCAAGCTGATCACCGACATCGCCGATGCCAGCAAGGAGCAGAGCTCTGGCATTGATCAGGTCACGATAGCCATCGGGCAGATGGACGAAGTTACCCAGCAAAACGCCGCCCTGGTCGAACAAGCTGCCGCGGCAGCCGAGTCGCTGGAAGAGCAGGCACGGATACAGGCTGAAACCTTGAGTCGATTCAAATTGCCCGGTGCGCCGGAGCGAGGCCAAGCGCGTCTGGCAGCCCCGACACCATCACTGCGCGCCAGCAAGCCCAGTCTCTCCGAAAATCGCCCCAAGGCGCCGATTCATGCATTGTCGAGCGGCAAGATGCAAGAAGACGAATGGGAGGAGTTTTAACGAAGCGTGAGAGCGGTTGGCGCTTGGTCAAAGCCAGGCACCAACGGCCAATCGGGCTTCTGAGCACGGCAGAAGCCCGGGTTGGCGCTTGCTACGGTCAACTGGAAAAAAGCGCCAAAAACAAAATTTTTAATGCCACTTTCCACCTGATCGAGCGGCAGTTTTTACACCAGTCGATCCCGTGTCAGCAGTCAGCGCTCAACGCGCGACCGGCCTGCCGCAATCAGCACACCACTCGCTCCACGATCCGGCATAAAGCTTTGAGCCTGGCAAACCGGCAATCTCCATGGCTACCATGTTCAGGCAGGCCGACACGCCTGAGCCACATTGATGCACCACCTGATCGGGTAGTGCCCCAGCCAGAATTGCCAGCCATTCGGCGCGCAATTCGGCAGCCGGCTTGAAGCGGCCGTCCGGCAACAGGTTGTCCTTGAAGAAGCGGTTGACTGCGCCGGGAATATGGCCGCCGACCGGATCGATGGTTTCATTTTCGCCCCGAAATCGGTCCGCACCACGCCCGTCAACCAGATGCATGTGCGGCGTTTCGATGTGTTCGAGCACGAAATCGGCGTCAACCAGGCGTGCTTGCCGGCTGGGTACGAAAACACTGGGCAACAAGGTCGGCACCACATTCGTCATCGCGCCGCCCGCCGCCTGCCACGCCTGCAGGCCACCATCCAGCAGCGCAACTTGGTCATGCCCCAGCCAGCGCAGCAGCCACCACAGACGCCCGGCAATCATGCCCTGTGCATCGTCATAAACCACCACCTGCGTCGCTGCACCGATACCGATTTCACCCAGCCGTTTTGCCAGTTTTTCCGGATCAGGCAGCGGATGACGGCCATTGCTGCCAGTGATCGGCCCGGACAGATCGCGGTCGCAATGCAGAAAGACCGCGCCTGGAATATGGCTCTCGGCGTAAACACGCTCGCCGTAGCCCGTGTCGGCCAGTTGGTGACGAACATCAACGATCAGCCAGGCCGGATCATCGACATGCGCCTGCAAGGTCGCCACATCAACCAGCGTCGTGTAGCTCATGCCTGGTCAGTCCAGCCAGGCCTTCGCTTCGTCGGCACTAGCGAAAACTTCGACGTCGGCCTTGACGAAGGTCTGCGACAACCAAGCGCTCCACGTCACCCACTGGCTGTCGGTCACCACCGCAACGCGCTTGAAATCGTTGGCATGGGCGCGGTAAAACTTGATGTCTTCCCACGCCACATCCAGCGTCAGACCGGCCATCTGGGTCAAGTCAAAACAGAGATCAACCGGCCCTTCGAATTTAGCCTTGAAATTGACGACTTCTTCGAATTCCTTGTAATCGGCCAAAGTGAATTCGCCGAACACTGAAACGTTAACGCGGCTCGGTTGGTTGTCGACGACGATCATGGTTTTGCTCCGTTGTTGGTATTGTCTGCAGAAAGTTTAATCCTGTTCCACCGGGCTGGCGCGGGAAAAGTGCGTGGCTGCGATGCCTGACAGAATAATCAGCCCGATCGCTGCCCACGCCGATGCGTCCAGCACCTCGCTCCAGAACAGCATGCCGAACAGGCTGGAAAAGATCACCGTACTGTAGGCCAGCGCGGCCGACATCAGCGTCTTGCCGCGAGAATAGGCTCGCGTCATGGCCAGCTGTGCCAGCGTGGCAAAACAGGCGACACCGAGCAATAGCAGACCACTCTTCAGATCGACGCCGTGAAGGTCGCTGAAAATCAGCCAGGCACCGGCACCTACCGAAGACACCAGCGAGAAATAGAACACCGTGCGAATCTCCGACTCACCCCGCGCCCCAAGCTGGCGTACGCTGAAATAGGCCATGCCGGCCATCACGCCGGAGCCCAGGCCGATCAGGCCACCGACCAACTGATCGGCATGCATGGTCGGCTTCAGCAGCAAGATCACGCCGATCAGGCCAAGTGCCAAAGCCCCCAGCATGCCCTTGCCCAGTTGCATGCCGGCAAAGCCCAGATAGAGCGCCAGAAAGATAGCCGAGGTGTAGTTCAGCGTCACCGCAGTCGCTAGCGGCAGAAGCGTGATCGCGTAAAAATAGGCAAACAGCGCAGTAAATCCAACGGCACCCCGCGTAATTTGCCAGCGCCAGTGCGGCGTTGTCAGCGAGACGCCACGCACGCGAACCAGCGCGAACATCAAAATCAGCGAAATGAAGCTTCGGTAAAAGGTGATCTCCACCGCCGAATGCGTCTGCGCGGCCATCTTGACGCAGACGCCCATGCAGGCGAACAGGAAACTGGCGGCGATCATCCACAACGATTGCATCAGGCGACGACTCGATAATTTAAATGAAAAAGGCGCCGAATTTTACATCGACGCCTTCGAAACAGCCTTGCTGCGGTCAACCGGAAAAAAAGCCGGAATTTGAAATATTCAGCGTGTATCGATGGCCGACTGCATGACCCGTCGATAAAACTCGTGGAAGTGCTGCATGCCATCTTCCATCGGGCTCTGATACGGCCCGACTTCGTTGCGCCCTTCCTTCATCAGCGCATAGCGACCGCGGTCCATGCGTTCGCCAATGTCATCATCCTCAATCGCCGTTTCCATGTAGGCGGCGCGTTCGGCCTCGATGAAATCGCGCTCGAAATCGACGATGTCCTCGGGATAGTAGAATTCGACGACATTCAGCGTCTTGTTCGGCCCTTGAGGAATCAGTGTCGACACGACCAGCACATGCGGATACCACTCGACCATGATGTTCGGAAAATAAGTCAGCCAGATGGCGCCATGCTCCGGCGTCTTGCCCTCCGCGCCGTAAATGTCGCGAACCGCCTTCTGCCAACGCTCATAAGCCTTCGAGCCGGATTTCTGTAACGACGTCACACCAACCCGCTGTACGGAATACCAGTCACCAAATTGCCAAGTCAAGTCGTCGCAGGTGACGAAATTACCGAGACCGGGATGATATGGCCCCACGTGGTAATCCTCCAGATAAACCTCGATGAAGGTCTTCCAGTTGTAATTGCACGCGTGCATCTCGACGTGATCAAGCTTGTAGCCGGTGAAATCCAGCGCCGGCGCCACTTTCATGCCGGCCAGATCGACATTGGCCGAGCGCGGCCCCTTGAAGAGCAGGCCGTTCCAGTTCTCCAGCTTCGCCTTGTTCAGATTCAGACAAGGGTTTTGCGGAAAATGCGGCGCGCCGATCAAATGACCACCCGTATCGTAGGTCCAGCGATGAATCGGACAGACAATCGGCCCGCTCAACTGACCGGAACCCTGCAGCATGATCGCCTGGCGATGACGACAGACGTTCGACATCTGCCAGTGGCCGGCGTTCGGCCCCTCGCCGCCACCGTTGAGCAGCATCTGGCCGTGATCCTTCCACTCGAGCGAACGGTAATCCCCCGCTTCCGGCACCATCAACTGGTGACCGACATAGCCTGGGCCGGCATCGAAGATGAGCTTTTTCTCCAGCTCAAAAATCTTCTCGTCGAAATACCAGTCCACCGGCAGTTGGGAAACTGCGGGGGCCAACCGGGACAAAGTCGCCAAGTCGGACATTCCAAGCCTCCAGCGGGGGTTAAAAAGGGGTAGTTATTTTACCCCGATATTTGACCAAGCGCCCCTTGATAGAGTATTTTCGCGTGTTTCCTTGAACGCCTTTGACATGGCCACAAAGCCCATCGCCGACATGAAATTCGAGACGGCGCTCGCCGAGCTTGAAAACATCGTCTCCAGCATGGAAGGCGGCAAACTCGAACTCGATGCCTCCATCGCCGCCTATCGCCGCGGCATGGAACTGATGAAGCATTGCCAGACCCAGCTCGCCGACGCCGACGAGCAAATCCGCATGCTCGAAAACGGCGAATTCAAGGAAGTTGACCGTAGTACTCTGGAGGCTCAGTGAGCGTTCTCCCCTTTGCCGAATGGATGGCCGTCACGCAAGACCGCGCCGAATCCGCCCTCGCCCGCCACCTGCCCGGCAATGACTGCATTCCAGCCCGCCTGCACGACGCCATGCGCTACGCCGTGCTGGGCGGCGGCAAGCGCGTCCGCCCACTACTCTCCCACGCCGCCGGTGAACTGACCGGTGCCATGCCAAACAACCTCGACATCGTCGGCTGCGCCGTCGAGCTGATCCACGCCTATTCGCTCGTACACGACGACCTGCCGTGCATGGACGATGATGTGCTGCGCCGCGGCCGCCCAACTTGCCACGTCGAATTCGACGAGCCGACCGCCCTGCTCGTCGGCGACAGCCTGCAAACGCTGGCTTTCGAACTGCTGTCCAGCCAGTCTTTGGGCGAGCCGGCCCGCCAGCTCGAAATGATTGCCCTGCTCGCCCATGCCAGCGGTTCACGCGGTATGGCCGGCGGTCAGGCAATTGACCTTGCTTCGGTCGGCAAGCCGCTGAACCAGCCCGAACTGGAACTGATGCACGCACTGAAGACCGGCGCCCTGATCCGCGCCGCCGTGCTGCTCGGCGCATTGGCCGGCAACCCGCTTTCGGCAGAAGAGCGCACCAGCCTCGACCGCTTCGCCAAGCGTGCCGGCCTGCTCTTTCAGGTCGTCGACGATATTCTCGACTGCACGGCGAGCACCGCCACGCTGGGCAAAACCGCTGGGAAGGACGAAGCGGCAGACAAACCTACCTACGTCAGCCTGCTCGGCCTCGAAGGTGCCCGTGCCTACGCCGACGAATTGCGCAGCGACGCCCTCGACGCCCTGTCCATCTTTGGCGAGCGCGCGACGCGCCTTACCCAGTTGGCCGACTTCATCTGCAATCGGCAATTCTAATGACCGCTTCCCGCCTGCTCGAAAGCATCAACAGCCCGGCTGATCTTCGCCGCCTGGACCGCAAACAGTTGCCGCAACTGGCGACCGAACTGCGCGCCTTCCTGATCGAATCGGTGTCGCAGACGGGCGGCCACCTGTCGTCCAACCTCGGCACGGTTGAACTGACTATTGCCCTGCACGCCGTATTCAACACGCCGGAAGACCGCCTGGTCTGGGACGTCGGTCACCAGTGCTATGCCCACAAGGTACTGACCGGCCGCCGTGAAGGCATGAGCACGCTGCGCATGCACGGTGGCGTCTCCGGCTTCCCCAAGCGAAGTGAAAGCCCTTACGACACCTTTGGCGTTGGCCATTCGTCGACTTCAATCTCCGCTGCACTTGGCATGGCGCTAGCCGCCAAGCACAAAGGCGAGGACCGCAAGGCCATCGCCATCATCGGCGACGGCGCGATGTCCGCCGGTATGGCCTTCGAAGCCATGAACAACGTCGGCGTTGCCGATACCGACATGCTGGTCATTCTCAACGACAACGAAATGTCGATCTCGCCGCCGGTTGGCGCGCTGAACAACATCCTGACCCGCCTGACGTCGAGCAAGACCTACAACGCCGCCCGCGAAGCCGGTCGCCACATGCTCGGCTTCGCTCCGCCGCTGCTCGAACTGGCCCGCCGCGCCGAAGAGCACGTCAAGGGCATGATCGCCCCCGGCACGCTGTTCGAGGAATTCGGCTTTCATTATTACGGCCCGATCGACGGCCACGATCTCGACGCATTGATTCCGACGCTGGAAAACCTGAAGAAGCTGAAGGGCCCAAAATTCCTGCACGTCATCACCAAAAAAGGCCAGGGCTACAAGCTGGCTGAGAATGACCCCATCCTCTACCATGGTGTCGGCAAGTTTGCCGCCTGCGATGGCATCCAGTCGGCCAAGGGCCCCGCCAAGCTGACCTACACACAAGTCTTCGGCGACTGGCTGTGCGATATGGCCAAGGCCGACGCCCGACTTATCGGCGTTACGCCGGCCATGCGTGAAGGCTCAGGCATGGTGCGCTTCTCGGCTGAATATGCTGACCGCTACTTCGATGTCGGCATTGCCGAACAGCATGCTGTCACTTTTGCCGCTGGGCTCGCCTGTGAAGGCCTGAAACCTGTCGTCGCCATCTATTCGACCTTTCTGCAACGTGGCTACGACCAATTGGTTCACGACGTCGCGCTCCAGAAATTGCCGGTCATGTTTGCGGTCGACCGCGGGGGACTGGTCGGCGCCGATGGCCCCACGCACCACGGTACCTTCGACTTGTCTTTCGTCACCTGCATCCCGAACATGGTGGTCATGGCCCCTTCCGATGAAGCGGAATGCCGCAAGATGCTGTCCACCGCCTACGGGCTGGATTGCCCGAGCATGGTTCGTTACCCGCGCGGCGGCGGTACCGGAAAGATCCCGGCGACGAACCTTGATACGCTGGCTGTCGGCAAGGGCGAAATTCGCCGCCAGGGCAAGGATGTTGCCATCCTTGCCTTTGGCAGTCTGGTCACCGCAGCGCTCGCTGCCGGGGACGAACTCGACGCGACGGTTGCCAACATGCGCTTCATCAAGCCGCTCGATGTCGACCTGATTGTTGAACTGGCCGGGAACCATTCCCTGCTTGTCAGTATCGAAGAAAATGCAGTGATCGGCGGTGCAGGCTCGGAAATCGAGCGCGTGCTGGCAGATCGCAGTGTGCAGGTTCAGTTTTTGCGCCTTGGCCTGCCGGACCGCTTTATCGATCACGGCGAACAAGGACAGCTACTGGCCGAACTTGGCCTCGACAAGGTTGGCATCGTACGAGCGATTCAACAAAAACTCGGCGTCCAGGCCAACCCACAATAATTCATTAAAGAACAGCCCATGAACCCCCCGAACACAAACATCCCTGACGTCCAGAATTCTGCGGACACGCGCCAGATAGCCATCAACAAGGTCGGCATCAAGTCCATCCGCCACCCGATCATGGTCCAGGACAAGTCTACCGGCGTGCAGCACACCATCGCCATGTTCAACATGTACGTTGGCCTGCCCCATAACTTCAAGGGCACGCACATGTCGCGCTTTGTGGAGATACTGAATAGCCACGAACGCGAAATATCGGTCGAGAATTTTCCGATCATGCTGCGCGAAATGCTGGTCAAACTCGAAGCCGAAACCGGCCACATCGAGATGAACTTCCCGTACTTCATCAACAAGACTGCCCCGATCTCCGGCGTGCAGAGCTTGATGGACTACGACGTCACCTTTATTGGCGATATCTGTGAAGGCGAGATCGTCACCTCGACCAAGGTGGTTGTGCCAGTGACCAGCCTATGCCCCTGCTCCAAGAAAATCTCGGAGTACGGCGCTCACAACCAACGCTCGCACGTCACTGTGACCGCCCGTACCAACGACTTCATGTGGATCGAGGAAATCGTCCAGCTCGTCGAACAGGAAGCCTCCTGCGAGCTCTACGGCCTGCTCAAGCGCCCGGATGAAAAGTACGTCACCGAACGTGCCTACGACAATCCCAAGTTCGTCGAAGACATGGTCCGCGACGTCGCCGCCCGCCTCAACGCAGAGGTGCGGGTGGATGCATACGTGGTTGAATCAGAAAATTTTGAGTCGATTCACAATCACTCGGCATACGCCCTGATCGAGAACGACAAGAAGAACCCTGATAATCACTGCAAAGGCTGATTCAGACAGCTACCGTATTGAAGTCATGCAAGTGACTTCGCTATGGTCAACCGGAAAAATCGACCAAAAATCAAAACAATAAAAAAGGGCGCCGAGGCGCCCTTTTTCAATCCGGAAAAATCGCTTAAGCAGCAACGACCGGCTTTTCCTTGCGGACCAGCTTTTCCTTGATACGTGCAGACTTGCCAGAACGCTCGCGCAGGTAGTACAACTTGGCACGGCGAACATCACCACGGCGCTTCACTTCAATCGATGCGACCAGCGGGGAATAGGACTGGAAAGTACGCTCGACGCCTTCACCGGAAGATATCTTGCGAACGGTGAAAGCAGAGTTCAGGCCGCGGTTACGCTTGGCGATAACGACGCCTTCGTAAGCCTGCAGACGCTCGCGGGTACCTTCCTTGACCTTCACTTGCACGACAACGGTGTCGCCCGGCGCGAAGTCAGGAATGGTCTTGCCCAGGCGGGCGATTTCTTCTTGTTCCAGCTGTTGAATCAGGTTCATGTGAGATCCTTAAATTTTATAAACGCTTACTCACCGCATTGCTCCTCTCCGGAAATTTCCGTGAGGAGTTGCGTTTCTTCCGCGCTCAACACGCGGTGCGCCAGTAAATCCGGCCGGCGCTTCCGGGTTCGGGCCAGCGACTGTTTCAGTCGCCAGCGACGAATTTTTTTGTGGTCACCAGACATCAAAATTCCCGGCACCGCCTCACCCTGGTAAACCTCCGGGCGGGTGTAGTGCGGACAATCCAGCAAACCACCGACAAATGAATCTTCCACCGCCGAAGCAGCATCTCCGAGCACTCCCGGCAACTGGCGAACAACGGCGTCAATCAAGGCCATTGCCGGCAACTCGCCACCGGAAAGCACAAAATCTCCGATCGAAATTTCTTCGTCAACACAGCGCTCGATCAAACGCTCGTCAATTCCTTCATAACGGCCGCAAAGAAGGATTAGCCCTTCATCACCGTTCGCCAGTTGCATCACCCGTTCGTGGGTGAGCGGCGCGCCTTGTGGCGAGAGATAGATGACCCGGCTTTTCGCGAGCCCTGCCTCACGCTGCTGCGCCTTGGCTGCAACAATCGCCTTCTCCAGCGGCCCTGGCTGCATCAACATGCCCGGCCCGCCCCCAAAGGGACGATCATCGACACGTCGCCAAGTATTTTCAGCGAAATCACGAGGATTCCAGCCTTGCCACACCCAACGCTGCTCTTCCAGCGCCCGACGGGTAATGCCACTTTCCGTTACTGCCGCGAACATCTCCGGAAACAGGGTAATGCAGTCAAACCGGATCACCAGTCGCTGCCCCACTCCACTCGAATCTGTCCGGCCTCCTTCTCGACAGCCAGCACCACTGCCGAAACAAACGGCAACAGGCGCTCGACATTGTCTTCACCCAGCACGCGCAAAACCGCATTGGCACCGGTTTCAATCAGCCCGACCACCTTGCCGAGCCGCTCATCCGCGGTGTTGATGACCGCCAGACCAACCAAGTCTGTCCAGTAAAACTCGTTTTTTTCAGTCGTCGGCAATGCTTCGCGCGGCGCCCCGACCAAAATACCCTTCATCGATTCGGCGGTAGTCCGATCAGCGACGCCATCCAAAAGCACCACTACACCGTTACTGTGGGCTTTCAGGCTTTTCAGCTTGCACTCGCGCCACGGCTCGCCTTCTCTGGCAATCCACCAGACAGGCATTTCTGCCCAGCTAAGTGGATCATCCCCGAAGGGGTACAACCAAAGCCAGCCCTGAATCCCGTAGGGGTCGGCCAGCCGACCCAGTACGACGATATCGTTGCTGCTCAAAACAAAAACTTAGGCTGCTTGCTGAGCAGCGTGCTGCTTGACCAGACGGGCAACGGTCGGGGACAGCTGGGCGCCATTGCTCTGCCAGTAGGCCAGACGATCAACGGAAACGCGCAGTGCTTCTGCATTGCCGGAAGCAACCGGGTTGTAGAAGCCGATACGCTCAACGAAACGGCCATCACGACGATTGCGGGAATCGGTAACAACCATGTTGTAGAACGGACGCTTCTTGGCGCCACCACGGGCAAGACGGATAACAACCATGAGGATACTTTCGTTAGCTGGAAAAAAGACCCAGAATTATACCGCTTTAACAAGGAAAAACAAGCCACTTAGGAATTCTTAACAGGGCAATCGCATGAATCCTATACAAGACCGAGCAATTGAGCACGATAGGAGTCGGAGGTTGCCGCGATAAGGCGGCGAACCTTCAGTCCGCCCTTGCGTTTAACGGGGTCGAGGCGGATGAGATTCAAAGCGAAATGTCGCATCACCGCGAAATTATGAGCGGCATTGCCAGTCCGGGCGCGCATGTGGTCGTCACCGAAGACCATGTCCATGCACCAGTGCAGGCTATTTTCCACACGCCAGTGCTGGCGTACCGCGCGATTTAGACGCACAGCATCGGCCGGCAGAGTACTGATGTAGAAGCGATGCTCCAATGTTGTCTTGCCTTTAATCGTTCGTTCCGAAGCGATCACGGCAAACGACTTCAAGTCCGGCCAGCGTTCCGGTGCATGCAGACAGTCGAGTTGATCGAAGGCGTAGCAGCGGCGAACCTCCAGCCTGCCATGGTCCTTCTCCACGACCTCGGCGAATCGGTGGGGCGTCTTGTCGGGCGCGGCTTGGAATGCCGCAAAGAAGTCCTGCACCGAGTCGGCCAAAGTCAGTTGGTTGTCCTTGACCGACAGGATGTAATCAGCCCCCCGATCCCGAATTGCCTGCGCAATGCTTGGCTGAGTACCCATGGCGTCGATGGTGACGATGCATCCTTCCAAAGCCAGGGTGGCCAGCAACTCGGGAATCGCGGTCTTCTCGTTCGATTTCTCGGCGGTCGCACGCTGTCCCAGCACCAGACCAGCGCCGGCGGCAAAGGCGCTGACCAGATGCAGCGGCGTGGCATCCACTTTTCCCGAACGCCGGCTGGTCTTGCCATCAAGGGCGACGACCTCGTCCTTCCCCTGATTGGGTGCAATGCGGCTCACCCAGCGCCGGAAGGCTGCACCGAACGCTTCTGCGTCAATTGCCGCAAAGACCCGGCCGAAGGTGTCGTGCGAGGGAATGCCATGCTCAAGGCGCAGATACTGCCTGAACCAGTCGCACTTCTCCTTGGCCCATTCTTCAATCTCGACAAAGTCGTCAGCCCCCGCCAGGACTCCGCACACGGCAATCACCAACAGTTCCACCAGGTCATGTTCGATCTTCCTCGCTTGCCGTGGATCCCGAATGCCGACAAATACGTCCGCAACGCCCAGCCTGCCTTCAGTCTCCATGGATTACTCCAAAAAGACAGAAAACTACACAAATCAGGGGGCTGTGAACAGCCCCCTTGGTAAGCTGTTAATCGTGAACGACTTTTTCTATGTGTTCACGACATTGGCATTCATGCGATTGCCCTGGAATTCTTAAATAGCTCTTCGCTGCACGATGGCGCCCGCTCCCAAGCGCGCATTCATGGCCAAAACGTAAATATTTGTTATCCTGCTAATGTCATGAGCACCTCTTCAGAACTCCTTTCAGCACCGCTGCCCGAAGCCAACATCAAGACCATTCTTGAGTGGTTGGCACTCGCCCATGGACGCTCAGGCGCCGAAGATGCCGATCAGCTCTACCACCAATTGCGTTTGCTACGCGAAGCGCCAATCCCCAACGCACAGCGTCTCAAGTTACTTGATCTGCTCTACGCGCAGGCAGAACGAATAGCCAATGCCGAATTGCCCCGGCTATATGAAGTTTCACTGCCCATTTCACGCAAACTACGGCAGCGTGTCCGTATCTTGCTGGATTTGCTCGAAACTTTGACCCAAGATTACTTCAACACACTAGCCGACTTGTACGATCCCGAGGGCCCAAGTTCTCCACACTCCCCGCATACCTCGCTGCGCCGAGCTATCAATGCTATTGCTTGGCAAGTCCGCATCATGCACTTGATTGCTGCGCCAACAGCCATCGGTCTCTGGCAACAACTCCATTCAGCCTATGTGACGACCCGGCGGCTGGAGCTGGAAAACCTACCGGGACCTCATGGCATACCCAGCATCCAGCAGATTTATACCGGCATCCTGTTGGCAGCAATTGCCCAGCCGGCCTCGTTTTCTCCACCCGAGCTCGAATTTATCGGCAAATACATCAGCCATTGCACGCCACCGATCGAGCTGCTGGAGGTACCACCCAGCAATAGCGAAGGTGTTTTCTGGATAGACCTTGACAAGGATTTCCCTGCGCATGCACTGATTCGTCGCAGCCCCAGTCCGGATGCCCGAATCCTTTATTTTTCATGTGATGCGATAGCAGAAATCGCCCAAAAGCATCGAGCAGAACTATTGCAAGGCACACCTGCCAAGACACTGGGCTTGCCATCATTCGCCGATACGCACACAGGACCGGGCGTCCTGCTACGACTCAGTCAACTTTGGGGACACCCGGCCAAACGCCGTTTCCCGCGCCGACGCCAGTCGTATCGCGCCAAGCTCTGCTCTGGCCTCGACAATCTCTGGCAGCTGATGAAATCGCCCGACAGTGCGAAGAACTGCAGCGAATGGATGGTCACCAACGAAAGTCCGGACGGCTACGCACTGATGCATATATCCGGGCATACGGATCACCTGAAGGTGGGTGACATTATCGCCTTGCAAGCGGTTGGAGAGCACGCAGAAACGCCACCCTCCTGGCATATCTGCATTATTCGCTGGGCTATTTCCGAAAACCCGGAACATATTGAATTGGGGCTGCAGGTACTCGCCCCGCGCGCATTCGCCGTGGAAATTGCCCACCCTTACAAAATTGACTCATCCAACAAAGTGGCGGCACTCATCCTTCCACCAACCCCCCCGTTACGCCCCATGCAATCGCTCGTTCTCCCCGCCGGCCTGCTGAAGGAAAACACGCGGCGCATTATCGTCATGCTCGAAGCAGCAAATCTGGAAATTCGGGAGGTGCAGGCCACTCGCCTTGACGAGCAGACAAGCACCATTGAGATTTTCAGCGTTTCCCCCGACCATTTACGGTAGCAGCGATCAGACCACCAAACAGTACGACCGCCCACGAGAGGTGCAGCCACACCAGAAACACCGGAAAGAAGGCAAATGCGCCATAAATACTTTTCAAGAGGGCGGATTTCACCAAAAATAACTCAAAGACCTTCTGCATCGCGGAGAATGCCAACATTGCGAACAAGCCGCCGGTCAACGCGGCCGAACGGGAGACACGAACATTCGGTACGGCATAATAAAGAAACGAAAAAAGCAAGCCGAGCATCAGCATCGCCACAAACTTGAATGCCACACGACGAAACCAGGCGGGCTCATCGAACAAACCCAAGGATGTGGTCAATGCGAATGAAATCACGCCAGCCACTGCCCCCAAAACAAACGGCCAGACCGCCACGACAAAGGCATACAACCGCAGGCGCGCCAAGACAGGGCGTGGCTGAACCTGCCAAAGATGATTAAACGCTCGCTCTATCGTATTCATCAACAGAACGGCCGTCACACCCAATACCGCGATACCCGCCAGGGTCAATTGTTGAGCCTTGTGCGAAAACTTGCCAATGCTCCCTGCGATGGATCCAGCCGCCCCCGCCGGCAGCAATGCATCGCGAATCAACAGATCGAGTCTCGCCAACAGCAAATCCAGATAGGGAACCGCCCCAGCCACCGCCAGCACCACCGTGACGAGGGGAACCAGTGCCATCAACGTCGTGAAAGCCAGCGCCGAACTTGTCTGCATCATGTTCTCTTCAAGGAATCTCCGGAAGATACCGGTGCCCTTTGGCGATTTCAGATTGCCGCGATGAGATCGGGAGTGGTTTTGCATGGGGCCGTATAATAGCCGACCATGCAAGACATACTGATCCTCTATTACAGTCACCGCGGCTCGGTCCGCGCGCTGGCTGAACGCATCGCCTGCGGCATAGAATCCGTACCCGGCATGCAGGCCCGCCTGCGTACCGTGCCCCGGGTGTCACCCACCTGTGAAGCCGTAGAACCTGAGGTGCCAAACGCCGGCGCACCTTACGTTGAACTTTCCGATCTGGCGGAATGCGTGGGGCTGGCTTTGGGGAGTCCTGTCCGCTTCGGCAACATGGCTGCACCCATGAAATATTTCTGGGACAGCACCATTACCACCTGGCAAAACGGCACTCTGTCCGGAAAGCCGGCCTGCGTCTTTACCTCTGGCGGCAGCCAGCATGGCGGTAATGAATCGACCTTGTTATCGATGATGCTGCCACTGCTTCACCATGGCATGCTGATCACAGGGCTGCCCTTTACCGAACCCGAACTTTCCTCGACAACTGCCGGCGGAACCCCATATGGTCCCAGCCATGTCTCCGGGGCCAACGGTAACCCACAGCTGACCGAAGCGGAAAGCCGCCTGGCGTTTATCCAGGGGCAGCGTCTTTCAAATTTTGCCAAAAAACTGAGTTGACCGTGACAATCGCCACCCGTTACCAAATTTCTGCCAGCGCCAGCCTCATTGCGCTGATTTTCCTTTGTCTGGCCTGGGAAGGCTGGCTGGCTCCGCTCAAGCCTGGCGGCTCATGGATGACCCTGAAAGCGGTCTTTCTGCTGGTCCCGCTATTTGGCATCCTGCGCGGCAAACGCTACACCTACAAATGGCTGTCCCTGTTCATTCAGCTCTATTTGATGGAGGGCGCCTTGCGTGCCACCAGCGACCACGGACTCATTCAGAAATTCGCCATTGTCGAAACCGTGCTTGCTGCAGTCCTGTTCGTCTCCACCATCCTGTACATCCGCGCCACTCGCACACCCAAAATAGAAAAAGCCGCCCAGCAGAGCTGAGGCGGCTTTTCGAGATTGCGCGGCAGAGATAATCAGACGTCGCCCTGCGCCTTGACCTTGTCCAACGAAGAATGCAGCTTGTTCAGCGCATTCAGATAGGAACGGGCGGAAGCGATAACGATGTCGGTATCAGCTCCGTTACCGTTAACAATGCGACCGTCCTTGGCAAGACGTGTCGTCACTTCACCTTGTGCATCCGTACCTGTCGTAATCGCATTCACCGAGTAAAGCATCAACTCGGCGCCGCTGTTTACGATTCCTTCGATCGCCTTGAAGGTGGCATCGACCGGACCACCGCCGCCCGCCTCGCCCTTCTGCTCGATGCCACCAACGCTCAAAATCACTTTGGCGTACGGCATCTCGCCCGTTTCGGAACAGACATGGGAGTAGAGAAGCTTGAAATGCTCCCTATCCGGCGTCACCACCTCGTCGGAAACCAGTGCGTGCAAATCTTCATCAAAGATTTCGTGCTTGCGGTCAGCCAGCTCCTTGAAGCGGGCAAAGGCAGCGTTCATCACTTCATCGCTCTCCAGCTCGATCCCGAGCTCCTGCAAGCGACTCTTGAAGGCATTACGACCGGAATGCTTGCCAAGGACCAGCTTGTTCTGACTCCAGCCCACATCCTGCGCCCGCATGATTTCGTAGGTTTCACGATGCTTCAGCACGCCATCCTGATGGATTCCGGACTCGTGCGCAAAAGCATTGGCACCAACCACCGCCTTGTTCGGCTGCACCGGGTAGCCGGTAATCTGCGACACCAGCTTCGAGGCCGGGACAATCTGCGTCGCATCAACCCGGGTTTCAACCGGAAAGACATCGCTGCGCGTCCGCACCGCCATGACAATTTCTTCCAGCGCAGCATTACCGGCACGCTCGCCGAGACCGTTGATTGTGCATTCAACCTGACGGGCGCCAACCAGCACAGCCGCAAGGGAATTGGAGACGGCGAGCCCCAGATCGTTGTGGCAATGCACCGACCAGACCACCTTATCCGCATTCGGCACGCGCTCAATCAGTTGGCGCATGGTCTCGGCGTACTGGAAAGGAATGTTGTAGCCAACGGTATCGGGCACATTGATCGTTGTAGCACCGGCCTTGATTACCTCCTCGAAAATACGGCAGAGAAAATCAATCTCTGAACGACCTGCATCTTCAGCCGAAAACTCGACATCATCCGTATGTTCTCGTGACCATGCGATAGCTTTAATCGCCTGCTCGACCACTTGATCCGGCGACATGCGAAGCTTTTTTTCCATATGAATCGGAGAGGTCGCGATAAAGGTATGAATCCGCCCGGATTTGGCAGGCTTGATGGCCTCTCCCGCACGACGGATATCATTCTCGTTGGCCCGCGCCAACGAACAAATGGTTGAATCCTTGATGGCTTGAGCAATAGCGTGAATAGAATCAAAGTCACCCGGCGACGCCGCTGCAAAACCGGCCTCAATGACATCGACCCGCATTTTTTCCAGCTGACGGGCAACACGAATCTTTTCCTCCCGGGTCATTGAGGCACCGGGACTCTGCTCGCCATCTCGCAGCGTGGTGTCGAAAATAACAAGATGCTGTTTCATTTTTTGCTCCGCAACCTCATTAAGTCCGGCGCTTGGCCAAGCCTATCGCAGCTTGCACATAACCCGACAAACCATAAATCAGGAAAAATCCGAACAGAGCCATCTCCGGACTGAGTGAAACCAGGGCGAACCCAAGCGCAATCGCTGCAACCGCGACAAACGGAACGCTCTTGCGCAAGTTCACATCCTTGAAACTGTAGTAACGAATATTTGAAATCATCGTGACGCCAGCGAAAATAGTCAGCCCACAGGCCAGCCAGCGCACATCACTGCCGGAGATTCCGGAGACGATCATCACCCAGACCAAGCCAGCAACCAAAGCTGCCGCAGCGGGCGAAGGCAGTCCCTGAAAATAGCGCTTATCCATTACCTCCAGCGTCGTATTGAAGCGCGCCAGGCGCAGGGCAGCCCCCACGCAATAGACGAAAGCGGCAATCCAGCCCAGGCGCCCCATGTCGCGCAACGCCCATTCGTAAATGACCAGCGCTGGCGCAGCGCCAAAGCTGACCATATCGGAAAGCGAATCGTACTCAGCACCAAACGCAGACTGGGTATGGGTCAGTCGAGCTACCCGGCCATCCAGGCCATCCAGCACCATGGCAATAAAAATTGCCATGGCAGAGCGCTCGAAATCGCCCTGCATCGCCTGAACAATGGCGAAGAAGCCAGCGAACAAGGCCGCGGTGGTAAACAAATTGGGCAGCACGTAAATGCCGCGCCTCTTTAGCTCTGGATTGAACAGGGTTTTACGGGACTTGAGTTCGGTCATGGGTCACAGGTAGAACTACGATCACAAAAGGATACACCCGAGGCTACCAGAATCCGCAAATAACAAGGGCGGTGCAGATTCCCACACCGCCCATTGCGGGATAGAGCCAACAACCAAGCTCTACCAAGGTGCCAGCAAGATTAGTTCTTGGACTGGTCGACCAGCTTGTTCTTTTTGATCCACGGCATCATGTCTCGCAACTGACCACCAACAACCTCGATCGGATGCACGGCATTCAGACGACGACGGGCAGTCATAGAAGGATAGTTGGTCTTGCCTTCCTGAATGAACATTTTGGCATATTCACCGGTCTGGATGCGCTTCAGTGCATTGCGCATGGCGACTCGCGACTGCTCATTGATGACTTCGGTACCGGTGACATACTCGCCATACTCTGCGTTGTTGGAGATGGAGTAGTTCATGTTGGCGATACCGCCTTCATACATCAGATCAACAATCAATTTCAGTTCGTGCAGACACTCAAAGTACGCCATTTCCGGCGCGTAACCAGCTTCGGTCAGGGTCTCGAAGCCCATCTTGACCAGTTCTACAGCACCGCCACAGAGGACAGCCTGCTCACCAAACAAGTCCGTTTCGGTTTCTTCGCGGAAATTGGTTTCGATGACACCACCCTTGGTGCCACCGTTGGCAGCCGCATAGGAAAGCGCGATATCCTTCGACTTGCCAGACGTGTCCTGGTAAATCGCGATCAGGGACGGCACACCGCCACCCTTCAGATACTCGGAACGGACAGTATGGCCAGGTCCCTTCGGGGCAACCATGATCACATCGAGGTCGGCACGCGGCACAACCTGATTGTAATGCACATTGAAGCCGTGAGCGAAGGCCAGGGTAGCGCCCTTCTTAATGTTCGGCTCAACGTCGTTCTTGTAAACCTCAGGAATATTCTCATCCGGCAACAGAATCATGACCAAATCCGCAGCAGCAACCGCTTCAGCCACTTCGGCAACCTTCAGGCCAGCGCCTTCAGCCTTGGCCCACGAAGCACCGGTTTTACGCAATCCTACCGTCACATTGACGCCTGAGTCACGCAGGTTCTGGGCGTGAGCATGGCCTTGTGAACCGTAACCAACGATGGTAACGTTCTTGCCCTTGATAAGGGAGAGATCGGCGTCCTTGTCGTAATAAACTTTCATGAAATCCTCTTTATATACAAATAGTTAAACTTTAAGAATACGATCGCCACGACCAATGCCACAGACACCGGTACGGACAGTTTCGAGAATCAGGCCACCATCCAGGGCAGCGATGAAGGAATCAAGCTTAGAGCTTGCTCCAGTCAACTCGATGACATAGGTCGATTCAGTCACATCGATAATACGGCCACGGAAAATATCGGCCATCCGCTTCATCTCTTCACGATCTTTGCCAGTAGCACGAACCTTGATCAGCATCAGTTCACGCTCGACATGAGCAGCCTCGGAGAGATCAACAACTTTGACCACATCGATCAGCTTGTTGAGCTGTTTGGTGATCTGCTCCAGTACCTCATCAGACCCTCGGGTAAGGATAGTCATGCGTGAAAGTGAAGAATCTTCCGTCGGAGCCACGGTCAACGATTCGATATTGTATCCCCGAGCCGAGAACAACCCTGCTACTCGAGATAGCGCACCTGATTCATTTTCGATCAGGATGGAAATGATATGTCGCATTGTTTTTTCTTTCATCACTTACAGGTCTTCAGCGAGAATCATTTCCGTCAAGCCTTTTCCGGCAGCAACCATCGGGAAGACATTCGCCACTGGATCAATGATGAAGTCCAGGAACACCAAATCATTCTTGTGCTCAATGAAGGCCTTGCGCAAAGCTGGCTCGACATCTTCCGGCTTCTCAACTTTGATACCGACGTGACCATAAGATTCTGCAAGTTTCACGAAATCTGGCAAGGACGTCACATAAGACTGCGAATAACGCTTGGAATAGAACATCTCCTGCCACTGCCGAACCATACCCAGCATTCCATTGTTCAAGTTAATGATCTTGATCGGGAAGCCGTATTGCTTGCAGGTTGACAGCTCCTGAATACACATCTGGATCGAGCCTTCGCCAGTTACGCAGGCCACCTGCGCATCCGGATTGGCCATCAGGACGCCCATGCCGTAAGGCAGTCCTACCCCCATCGTGCCCAAGCCACCGGAATTAATCCAGCGACGGGGTTTGTCAAATTTGTAATACTGGGCTGCAAACATCTGGTGCTGACCAACATCGGAAGTCACAAACGCGTTGCCGCCAGTAATCTCGTAGAGCTTCTCGATGACAAACTGCGGCATGATGTGCTCGGATTGTTTGTAGCGCAGTGAATCCCGGCTGCGCCACTCATCAATCTGTTTCCACCAGTTGGCGACGTCCGGATCAGCATTGAAGCCACCTTCTATCAACTTCAGGATCTCATCGAGCACATCGTTCACATTACCGACGATAGGCACATCGACCTTGACCCGCTTGGAGATTGAGGATGGGTCGATATCGATATGAATCACCCGGCGCTTTTCTTCACCGAAATGCTCCGGATTGCCAATCACGCGATCATCGAAACGCGCCCCAATGGCAAGAATCACGTCTGAATAATGCATCGCATTATTTGCTTCGAAGGTGCCATGCATACCGAGCATGCCAACAAATTGCTTGTCAGTCGCAGGATAGCCGCCCAAACCCATCAGCGTGTTGGTTACCGGGAAATTGAGTTTATGTGCCAACTCCGTCAGTTTCTGAGCCGCATCTGACAGAATAACGCCACCGCCGGTATAGATAATCGGACGCTTGGCTTCCTGTAGTATCTGAACCGCCTTCTTGATCTGCCCGAGATGCCCTTTGACTACCGGGTTGTAAGAACGCATATGGATCGACTTCGGATACTCGAACTCGCACATCTGGGCCGTAATATCCTTGGGAATATCGACCACGACAGGACCGGGACGACCAGTCGAGGCGATGTGAAACGCCTTCTTGATCGTAACCGCCAGATCCTTGACGTCCTTGACCAAGAAATTATGCTTCACGCAGGGTCGGGTGATACCGACCGTGTCGCATTCCTGAAAGGCATCCTGACCAATGTAGAAAGATGGCACCTGCCCCGTAAGGACGACCATCGGAATGGAATCCATGTAGGCTGTGGCGATACCCGTCACGGTATTGGTAACACCAGGACCTGATGTCACCAAGGCTACACCGACCTTCTGCGATGATCGCGAGTAAGCATCTGCGGCATGAACAGCAGCCTGTTCGTGACGCACCAAGATATGCTTAACTTGATCCTGCTTAAAAAGAGCATCATAAATGTGTAGCACGGACCCACCTGGGTAACCGAAGACACAATCGACCTTTTCTTCTTGCAGGCACCTGATTACAATTTCTGCACCGCTAATCATCATTCTTGAGCCTAAAAAAGCTATTGCTTAAAAGGGCGTAACCTTAATCGACCGACCATTTTCGGTCAAGGTTTCCCCGCATTTCACTATAATGCTCAAGAATTTTCGGAAGAGACAACCCTGTCATCCCCCCAACAACTTTCCAGCTTTCTCGAATCCGTCGAGCGCAGAGCCTTTAAACAAGCCATTTTCGCGGTTCGCGACGAAGAGGCTGCACTGGATATTGTTCAGGACTCCATGCTCAAGCTGGCCGAAAAATATGGCGACCGTCCGGATGAAGAGTACCCGATGCTCTTCCAGCGCATTCTCCAGAACACCATTCGTGACTACTACCGGCGAAGCAAGGTGCGCTCGATGTGGACAACATTGTTGTCTGCCTTCACGCCGGATGACGAGGATGACTACGATCCGTTGGAAACCCTTGCTGCCGACGAAGATGACGCCGGGCCTCGGACACCGGAAAGCAAATTGCAGCAAGCCCAAACCTTGAATCTGATTGATGAAGAAATCAAAAAACTACCCGCACGTCAACGAGAAGCCTTTCTCATGCGTTACTGGGAAGACATGGACGTAGCCGAGACCGCGGCTGCGATGGGGTGCTCGGAAGGCAGCGTTAAAACCCATTGCTCGCGCGCAACCCATGCGCTAGCAACCGCCCTGTCGGCTAGAGGTATCAAACTATGACCGAAGAACGCCAAGCATATCGAATTCGGCAAGCGCTGAATCACGGATTAGCGGATATTCCGCCTGCCGCAGCACGGCGCCTTGAAGCCGCCCGACACTTGGCCCTGACCCGGCAAAAACAGCTTGCGCCGCAAATAGCGCTTGCCGGCGAAAATGCTCCAACAATCTGGTCCGCCCCCGTGGCCCCCTATATCAAACAGCTTCTTGCGGTCTTGGCCCTCTTGCTCGGCATGTGGATTTCCCTGTACTGGCATAGCGCCCAGTACGTGACAGAACTGGAAGAGGTCGACTCTGCCCTGCTTGCTGACGATCTCCCTCCCGACGCATTTTTGGACAACGACTTCTTCGAATGGTTAAAAGACGACTCGTCGGAGGATTAATCCTCTGTCTCTTGCTGACTTCTGTCGTTGCCGCTGAACCATCAACGACAGCGATTATTGGCACGCCACCACAACCTGGATGGAATCAATTGAATCCTCAACAAAAGGACATCCTTGCCCCGCTTGCCAATGACTGGGAGAAGATGGACAACATTCGCCGGAAAAAGTGGTTGGGCATTGCCGAGCACTACCCCGCCATGAAGCAGGATGAACAGCAACGCATGCAGGACCGGATGAGGGAATGGGCTGACCTAACACCAGGGCAGCGCGCCAAGGTGCGCAGCGCTTACAAGGACTTCAGCCAACTACCACCTGAGCAAAAACAGGTCGTAAAACAAAAATGGGAGGCCTACTCAAACCTTCCAATGGAACAGCAACAACGCGTTCGCGAAAGCGGAAAATCATCCCGGCTGCTCTCCTCTGCAAATGAGTCCCCGAACATTCTGGGTAACGTACCCACTGCAGAGACCGCTACCAACGTGAAACCAATAGACGCGGTCAAACACTGATGCCAAACATACTTTTACCAGGTATCGGGCGCCGCTTGATCTGCATGCTTTATGAGGGGCTTGTGGTGTTTTCGATTCTGCTGATCGGGTTTTTGCTACCGCAAATCGTCCTCTCAGGATTTGGCCACTCTCTGACCCCGCGAATACTATGGCTACACGTACTACTTTTACTGATGATTTATTTTTTATGGTGCTGGCTGAACGGCGGCCAGACGCTACCCATGAAAACATGGAAACTTCAGGTAGTTAACGCTGATGGATCGCCACTGCGGCCAACTCAGGCACTTTTACGTTACTTGGCCGCGTGGCCAAGCATTCTGTTGCTTGGCGCGGGTGTATTTTGGGCACTTTTAGACAAAGACAAGCAGTTTCTGCACGACAGAATAGCGGGAACACAAATAATCACCGTTACGTGATTAGCGACGCTCGACCCACCACAACATCCCCATCGCAGTAATTAAAAACAAGGCAGCTGGTGCAGTCGCACTGGCAAATGGGGGCCAAGAATTAATTACACCGAGATTAGAGAAAAGCCCGTTCAGCGCGTAGAAGAGGATGCCCAGCATGACGCCGGCAAAAATCTTGAGACTGACACCGCCGACCCGATCATGTGAATACCCGAAAGGTAAGGCCAGGGCGACCATGACCAACGCCGTCAGTGGATAGATTAATTTTTTCCAGAGCGCAATCTGATAACGCTCTGCCTTCTGTTTATTGTCCACAAGATGCTGGGTGTAATTGAACAAGCCATAGAGCGACATTCGCTCAGGCGAAACCATTAAAATCGACAATAAATCCGGGTTGACCGCAGAATGCCACTCACTAGTTTGGCTAGACTCAACACGCGAAACATCCCCATCCAGCACCGTTCTCACCACATCTTTCAAAGTCCAAACATCCGGCGGCTGAAAACTCGCTTCTTTAGCATCAGTGACCGATTCCAACGCGTATGTTGGTGAAAACCGATAGATTCTTACGCCTTCCAGCGTTGAATCCGGGTTGGCTTTACGAATATTGATAAAGCTACGTCCATCCTTGATCCACAAGCCACTATCCAAACCGCTTCGCGCCACAACCTTGCTAAGCGCCTTTGCCTTGATTTCCTGGGCAAGGCGCTCGCTGAATGGCACAACTAACTCACCAATCAAAAAAGTAAGCACTGCCAGCACCACTGCCGCCCGAAACAATGTCAGCAATAACTCCAGCGTCGCCAGGCCCGACGCGCGCAAGACTGTAATCTCCGAGTGCCTGGCCAACGTAGACAACGCATACAGCGAACCGATCAATGCCGCGATCGGAATCAGTTCATATACCAAGCCGGGCAAACCAAGCGCCACGAAGAGGGCGGCACGACCTGCCGTGTAATCGGCCCGGCCAACATTACGCAGCTCATCAACAAAGTTGAAGAAACTGAACAAGACCAAAAAAGCCAATAACACGAGCAAGACTGCGGCGAGAACCTCTCGCATCAGGTAACGCTGATAGATACTAGACCTAAACACCGGACCTCCTCTGCCAAGGCATTTTGATCGCGATGCGTCGATAAAACAGGAGCACCAGCGGCACCAGCATCATGGCGTGTATCGCCCATACACCGATCCAGAATGATAGCTTCCCTTGCGCAACCCATGCTTGGGCAACCCACAATAGATTGCTGTAGATGGCATAAATCAAAACCGCGATCAACATATTGGCTGAACGACCAGCACGCGGATTGACATAGGAAAGCGGGATGGCCAGCAAGGCCAGAATCAACGCCGACACCGGAATGCCAATCCGCCAGAGAAGCTCACCCCGCGCCTTATTGCTATCTTCTTGCAGGAGGTCAATCGTAGACATTCGATTGGGCAAGCGCTCGGTGGGCCTGGTTTCGCCATCTTCAGTACGAACCTTGTATCGTTCAAATTCCATCACGCGGAACTCAGGTGACCCAGGCTCAACTTCATAACGGCGTCCGTTTTCCAGAACCACGAAACGATCGCCATTTTCGGCAAACTCCTGGTATCCCCGATCAGATACGACGACACCCAACTTGCCATTTTGAAAGCTGGCGACAAAAATGTTACCAAGGGCCGTTTCGCCATCGGCCAGTGCCTCAACGAAAAATACCCGCTTTCCAGCTTTTGTTTCCTGAAAAACCCCTGGAGATATCTGCGAAGCATCACTACGTGCCGACAATACCTGCCGATACTGCGCCGTGTTCAAATTAGCCCAGGGCGAAAGAAAGCCTGCGAGCGCCGCAATAACCAGTACAAATGGCAGCGCAAAAGCAAGAACCGGTCGTATCCAGGCGGTGAGCGGCAATCCACAGGAGAACCAGACAACCATCTCCGAATCCCTGAAAGCCCGCGACAAACTCAGCAGAATCGACACAAAAAGCATCAGACTCAGCACGAGGGGCATCAGATTCAACAAGGCAAAACCGAGCAGCGAGGCAACCGCCTCGGGAACGATGCGCCCGCCGACGGCCTCTTTTAGGAGGCGAATTAACAGGATGGAAGCCAGGATAGCCAGCAGAGCAACACTGATGCCGGCGGCTGCCTGAGCAAACTCGCGCCGTGCGGCGCGTTCGAATATCATGCTTTGACGAAACCGAAAAAATGCGAGGATAATCCCTCGGAAACTGATATTTCCTTGACCAGGAGCAGCTTGTGGAATTTA
Source organism: Betaproteobacteria bacterium (assembly GCA_016709965.1). Lineage (NCBI taxonomy): Bacteria > Pseudomonadati > Pseudomonadota > Betaproteobacteria > Rhodocyclales > Azonexaceae > Azonexus > Candidatus Azonexus amarohabitans. The sequence goes on along the minus strand of JADJLT010000006.1, from coordinate 622,365 downwards.
GCATAAAAAGTGGCAGCCCGGAGAAACAGCGTAGCGCGTGTGTCGTCGTCGGGATTTTTGAATCGAGGAAACTGACGCTGCCGGCAGAGTTGCTCGACAAGGCCTCAGGTGGCTATATTTCCGACATTATTCGACGCGGCGACATGGAAGGTAAATCCGCCAGCACATTGTTACTGCAAAATGTTCCCGGAACCCTGTGTGACCGCATTCTGCTGGTTGGATTGGGCAAGGAAAAAGAATTCCGTGAGAAGGAATTTGGCAGCGCTATCAGCACGACTGTGAAAGTGCTCAATGAGACCGGCGCTTTCGAGGCGTCAATATTCCTGACCGAACTCCCTGTTAAGAAGCGCAATGTCGGCTGGAGAGTTCGTCAGGCCACACTGCTTGCATTGGATTCAACCTATAAATTCGACCAATTCAAAAGCAAGAAAGAAGAGGTCCGGCGCCCGTTACGCAAGCTGACTTTCAGTGTTGAACGACGCAACGAGCTGGCCGTAGCTGAGGAGGCTTTGAGTCAGGGTCTCGCCATCGCAGAAGGTGTTGCCATGACCAAGACACTTGGCAACCTTCCACCCAACATCTGTCATCCAACCTATCTGGCGGAACAGGCGCAGGCAATGGCTCAGGAATTCAGTCTCGAATGCGAAATACTGGATCGCGCGGACATGGAAAAACTGGGCATGCACTCGCTGCTTGCCGTGGCTCAAGGCTCTCATCAACCCCCGAAATTGATCATTCTGAGTTACAAAGGCAGCAAAGCCACCGAGAAGCCAATTGTTCTGGTGGGCAAGGGTGTCACTTTTGACACCGGCGGCATTTCATTGAAGCCCGGCGCAGAAATGGACGAAATGAAGTACGACATGTGTGGTGCTGCCAGCGTCCTTGGCACCATGCAGGCCGTTGCACGCATGGCCTTGCCAATCAATCTCACCATCATTGTTCCGGCAACTGAAAACATGCCAGGCGGCAGCGCCACCCGCCCCGGCGATATCGTGACTTCGATGTCCGGCCAAACTATTGAGATCCTCAATACGGATGCCGAAGGCCGCTTGATCCTCTGCGATGCGCTAACCTATGCCGAACGCTTTGAGCCGGACACCGTGATCGATGTCGCCACGCTAACGGGGGCCTGTGTCGTCGCTCTTGGCAATGTAGCAACCGGCCTGTTCGCCAACAAGGATGCATTGGCTCGGGAACTGCTCGATGCTGGCGATGATGCCTACGATCGCGCATGGCACATGCCACTCTGGGATGACTACCAGGAATTGCTGAAAAGCCCGTTTGCCGACATGGCCAACATTGGCGGTCGCTGGGGTGGCGCCATCTCGGCTGCTTGCTTCCTGTCCCGTTTCACCAAGAAATTTGACTGGGCACATCTCGATATCGCGGGCACCGCGTGGAAATCCGGTGCCAACAAGGGCGCCACTGGCCGACCGGTTCCGCTACTCACCCATTACCTGCTGCAACGCGCAGGCATGCTCAATTGACGCAGGTTTTTTTCTATCACGGCGCGGCAGACAAAATCGCCGCTGCCTGCGCCTTGTTGAGCGGTGCGTATGCAAAAAAGAAACCCGTGCTGGTTTACGCCGTCGACAACGCTGTCGCCAGCGGCATAGACCGCCTGCTGTGGACACATGCGGCCCTCAGTTTCGTTCCTCACTGCCGCGCCGACTCCCCACTGGCAACCGAGACGCCAATCCTGATTACCGACAAGCTGGATACAATCGCGCAGGATGAGCGTCTGATGAACCTTAGCCAGAAAATCCCGCCCGGCTTTTCACGCTTTCAAAGTCTGATTGAAGTCGTTGGACAAGACGAGGCCGACCGCACCTCTGCTCGTGACCGCGTAAAGTTCTACAAGGATCGAGGATACGAAGTCCGCTACTTCGATCTCAGCGACCGCTAAGGAAACACCGTGCCCAGCCCAATCATCGCCCGAGCCGATGCCCTGATGCATCGCAAGCGCCAGAGCAGCAGCGAATTTGACGACGTCCCGGTATTGACCGACAGCATTGACGACGACAACGATATTCCCTTGTTAACAGATATCGCCGTCGCACCTGAACCTGAGCTGGCAGCGGCTTTAGAACAAGTCGAAACCAATATTGAGGAACACGTCAGCGAGCCATGCGAGGCACCATCGCCAGCTATCCATCCCGCACTGCGTGAACAATTGGTTCAAGAACTCGCTGCCCGGATTGAAGAACGCCTCAAGGCCGCGCTACCCCAGATCATCAATTCGACAGTTATGGATTTTCTGGCCGAACATGAAATGATCGCCAACAGCTAGTTGACCCGCCTACGGCCGAGAGTCCCGCGCACAATTACGTCATGAATTCGAGCAACTCAAGCGTTTCTGCTCCCGCAGAACGACAACGTTTTCCATTTTCGCTGATTTCGGTCATTGCGATTGTCGCTACTTACGCATCCATCCATGCATTTACGCGTTTATTTGCCTCTGGCAATCTGGGCGAAGATGACCCACTGGACAATCTGCTCATTCAAACCTTGGCACCGGGGTATAGCGCCCAGCAAGGCCCGCTTTACGACTGGGTTTTATGGCTGCTGCAGCAGATTTTTGGCACTGGACTTCAAAGCTTTCTGTTCCTCAAGTACAGCCTGTTGGTCATCATGGCCGGGTGCCTTTTCCAGATCACCCGGCGCATTACGCAGAGCGCGATGTGGGCCTTCATCGCTGTCGAATCGATGGCGACGGTCTACCAGATTTTCTGGCGATTTCATGAAGGTTTCACCCATCGTGTCGGTGCCATGGCGCTGTCAGTCGCCACTGTATGGGCCATCTTGCGCTTGGTCGACCGCCCAAACCGCGCCAACTACCTTCTATTTTCGGTGCTAATCGGGCTTGGCCTGCTTTCCGAACACATCTACGCTTTTGTATTGCCGGCAACACTGCTTGCAGCATCGATGCAACCGACCATGCGAGCCCGGATATTTTCGTTGCCGATGCTGCTATCGACCCCGGTCTCGCTGCTGATAGTCTCCCCTTACGCCTACTGGCTGATGGCCGAGCCCTTACGCCTGGCAGCGCTTGGTGCCGCCATTTTCCCGGAAATCCCCACCCATTCGCCGGCCGGTCTGGGCATGGGCCTGCGCGACGCAGCCAGCTTTCCACTGCTCGTTTTATCCCCCTACATTGTGATTCTGCCGATGGTTTTCCCGGCGATCTTCCGGACGATCTTCAAACACAGTCCATTGCGCGTGTCCAACCCTGCACAATTCGACCCCAAGCTGTTCATTCTGCATCTTCTAATCATTGAACTTGGCGGCAACCTGTTGTTCAACGGTTTACTCTATTCGCGCTCCAATTACGCAGTGCACAGCATCTTGCCAATGCTCGTCATCGCCATCCCCTGGCTCACGGCCAAAGCCCAGGAAACCGAGCCCACGCCGCGCCGGGTACGCGTCTTCATGTTGGTACTGTTCGCCTTTACCATTACCGCCTATGCCGTTCGCAGCGGGAACTTGTTCGTCTATGAACCGTTCTGCTCCCGATGTCGCTGGGGCGTCCCCTATGCTGATCTTGCGGTCAAATTACAGGACAGGGGTTTTCATCAGGGCACCATCATTGCCGATGACCCGATGATCGGTGGCAACCTTCGACGATTCTTTCCGGATTCACGCATCATCGCCCCTGGCGTTGAAGCCACCCCGCCGATGGCTGATGGAAAAATCGCCATTATCTGGCCAGCCTCCGGCAAGAGCAGTGAAATTCCCGCCGAATTACGCCATCTGGCCCCCGGCATTTCTCCTGACAACGTGCCTGAAGTGATTGAATTGCCGTGGAAACACCTATGGAAACCACTCGGCTACCGCACATCCACCTGGGCGACCGTCATCATTGACAGAGCAGACTAGCGAGGCAGAGTAGCGAAACAATCGCGGGTATAATCGAAGGTTTTCCCCATTTCTGCCAAGCCCATGGAACTCGCAAAAGCCTTCGAACCCGCCGACATTGAACGCCGCTGGTACCCCGAGTGGGAAGCCAAGAATTACTTCGCTGCCGGCGTAGACAGCAACAAGGCGCCTGACGAGAACTTCTGCATCCTGCTGCCGCCACCCAATGTGACCGGCACGCTGCACATGGGCCACGGCTTCAACCAGACACTGATGGATGCGCTGACCCGTTACTACCGGATGCGCGGCCACAACACGCTGTGGCAGCCAGGCACCGACCACGCCGGCATCGCGACGCAGATCGTTGTTGAACGCCAGCTCGACGCCCAAGGCATTTCGCGCCACGACCTCGGCCGCGAGAAGTTCCTGGAAAAGGTCTGGGAATGGAAGGAATACTCCGGCAACACCATCACCAAGCAGATGCGCCGGATGGGCACCAGCCCGGACTGGAAGCGCGAACGCTTCACGATGGATACCGGCCTCAACAAGGTGGTTACCGAAACCTTCGTCCGTCTGTTCAAAGAAGGCCTGATCTACCGCGGCAAGCGTCTGGTGAACTGGGATCCGAAGCTGCACACGGCCGTTTCCGACCTCGAGGTCGTGCAGGAAGAAGAAGACGGCTTCATGTGGCACATCCGCTATCCGCTGGCCGACGGCTCGAGTAGCCTGGTCGTCGCCACGACGCGGCCGGAAACCATGCTCGGCGATACCGCCGTGATGGTCCATCCGGAAGACGAGCGCTACAAGCACATGATCGGCAAGATGGTGAAGCTGCCGCTGACCGATAGAGAAATTCCGATCATCGCCGACAGCTACGTCGATCTCGAATTCGGCACCGGCTGCGTCAAGGTCACGCCGGCGCACGACTTCAACGACTATGCGGTTGGGTTGCGCCATAACCTGCCGATGGCATCGATTCTGACGCTGGATGGAAAGATTGAAACGAATCAATTCCCCCAAGCGCGCCAAGTCCATGAAGCTTTTGGTCAAGCCAATATTCCAGTTGGTGAAACCAGGATCGCTCACCAAGCTCCGAGCCACGCCGTCATGCAAATTCTCGAAGCGATTCCAGACAACTATGTTGGCAAAGACCGCTTTGAGGCGCGAAAACTGATTGTCGAGGATCTCGAAAAAGGGGAATACCTAGTCAAGGTCGACAAGCACAAACTGAAGGTGCCGCGCGGCGACCGCACCGGCGTCGTCATCGAGCCGATGCTTACCGACCAGTGGTTCGTTGCGATGTCGAAGCCGGGTGAAGACGGCAAGTCGATCACCGAGAAGGCGCTCGACGTCGTGCATTCCGGCGAGATCAAGTTCTACCCGGAAAACTGGGTCAATACCTACAACCAGTGGCTGAACAACATCCAGGACTGGTGCATCTCGCGTCAACTGTGGTGGGGCCACCAGATTCCAGCCTGGTATGGCAGCGATGGCGAAGTGTTCGTTGCCCACAACGAAGCCGAAGCCCAAGCCGAAGCCGCCAAACAGGGCTATACCGGCGCGCTGAGTCGCGACGAAGACGTCCTCGACACCTGGTTCTCCTCCGCCCTGTGGCCGTTCTCGACGCTGGACTGGACGGGCGATGAAGCCATCGACGCCGCCAATCCGATTTTGCAGCAATATTTGCCGTCGACCGTACTGGTCACTGGTTTCGACATCATTTTCTTCTGGGTGGCGCGCATGGTCATGATGACCAAGCAGATCACCGGCCAGATCCCGTTCAAGCACGTCTATGTGCATGGCCTGATCCGCGACGGCGAAGGTCAGAAGATGTCGAAATCGAAGGGCAACGTGCTCGACCCGATCGACCTGATCGACGGCATTGGCCTGGAAGAGCTGGTAAAAAAACGTACGACCGGTTTGATGCGCCCAGAGGACGCCCCAAAAATCGAGAAAAGGACCCGCAAGGAATTCCCGGAAGGCATCGCCTCCTTCGGCACCGACGCCCTGCGCTTCACCTTTGCCTCGCTCGCTTCGCCCGGCCGCGACATCAAGTTCGACCTGAATCGTTGCGACGGCTACCGCAATTTCTGCAACAAGCTGTGGAACGCAACGCGCTTTGTGCTGATGAACGTCGAAGGCCATGACTTGGCTCTCGAACATCAGCAGAACGGCCCGGCCTGCGGCGGCAATGCGCCGCTCGAATTCAGTTTCGCCGATCGCTGGATCGTCAGCCAGTTGCAGCGCGTCGAAAAGGAAGTCGAGCAGCACTTCACCGACTACCGTTTCGACCTCGTTGCGCAGGCTATCTACAAGTTCATCTGGGATGAGTTCTGCGACTGGTATCTGGAAATCGCCAAGGTCGAGATCCAGACCGGCAACGACGCCCAGCAACGCGGCGCCCGCCGGACCTTGGTCCGCACGCTGGAAGCCATCCTGCGCCTGGCTCACCCGCTGATTCCGTTCATCACCGAAGAACTGTGGCAGACCGTTGCACCGATTGCCGGGCGCAAGACGCACGACTCGATCATGCTCGCTGCCTACCCGCGCGCCGAGGAATACAAACTTGACCCGGCTTCGGAAGCCAAGGTCGAGCGCCTCAAGGCCCTGGCCTACGCCTGCCGCAACCTGCGCGGTGAGATGAACGTTTCCCCTGCCCTGCGCATGCCCTTGCTGGTGGCCGGTGGCGGTGCCGAAATCGCCGAGTTCGCGGCCATCCTGCAAGCGCTGGGCAAGCTCTCCGAAGTACAGATCGTCGACGACATGCCGGCCGATGCCATGGCACCGGTTGCCGTCGTCGGTGAAACCCGCCTGATGCTCAAGGTGGAAATCGACGTTGCCGCCGAACGCGTGCGCCTGTCCAAGGAAATCGAAAAGCTGGAAAAGCAGATTTCGATTGCCCAGGGCAAGCTGGCCAACGAAGGCTTCGTCGCTCGCGCGCCGGCCGCCGTGATCGATCAGGAAAAGCAGCGCGTTGCCGACTTTACCGCCACCCTGGAGCAACTCAAGCCCCAGCTGGCAAAGCTGGGAGCCTGACATGACCGAAGCCGTCGCGCCCCCCGTCAACCGCTTTGCCCACATCTTCAAATGGCTGATGATTTACTGCGTTCTGGTCTGGATGTGGGGTCTGGCGCTGATGGCGGCCTGGCCTTGGGAAAAAGGGGGCGAATGGCTGCCGGCGTTCCCGCTCGTCGCCACCTGCAAGCCCGATACGCCATGCGTGATCCCCTACGGCGAACTGGCCAAGGCACGTGCCGAAGGGCGCCTGCAGGCCGTTAAACCGCCCGTCGACAGCGGCGAAACTGCATACGAACAGATCAACGTATCGTGGAAGCCGGGCAAGGAGGCGGGACTGATCGAAACCACAGCCGCCGCCTGGAACTTCCAGATAACCGTTCGCTATCGCATCGACAATGATGAGCCAGTGCTGGTCGCCTACCGCGAAATCAGCATCAAGATGTTCCTGTACGCGCTTGGCGCTGCGCTATTCAGCGCCGTTGGGCTTTATTTGCGTCAATTGCGCAAATAATTGATTACCACGGTCAACCGGAAAAAACGGCCAAAATCGAAAAACTAGCGCAGCGTGACGCGAATCAAGCCACGCAGCGCATTACCCATCCAGAACCCGTCGGCCAGATCGGCCGGCTGCAGCACCGCCTCTCGGGCCTGACCACGCGCCAGCAAGTCAGCCCGCAGCACCCCGGGCAAGGCACCACTCTCGATCGGCGGCGTCAGCAACACCCCGTCACGCTCGACAAAAATATTGCTCCGGGCACCCTCGGCGACCTCGCCGCGTTCATTTAAGAACACCAGGTCGAAAATCGGCGAATCGGCCGGCAGACTGCGCAAAGCTGCGTCGTACAGCGCGCGAACCGTCGTCTTGTGGCGGCGAAAAGTATCGCGTGAATCAATGCGTTCCGTAGCCATGACCGCCAACCGCATCTCAGGTGGCGCCCCGTCCAACGCCGCCGACTGCACGTCAATCGCCCCGGACTTGTCCAGCGTTACGCGTACCCGCCACGTCCCTTTCGCCGGCTGTGACCCCAGCTCCCGAAACAGTGATTGCTCATCGAGCGGAAATCCGAAGTAGCGCCCCGAACGCCGCAGGCGCGCCAGGTGGCCAGCCCACATCGGATACATCCCCCCGTCGCGGCGCAGGGTTTCAATCAATTTGAAGCCGGGGTCGCAATCACTCAGAAAGCTCCCCTTGAGCAGACACTCCGCCCACTCCGCCGACGCTTCCGAATCCGCAACCACACCACTGCCAACACCCAGCTGTCCATGGCCATCCGCGCCCAGCGCCAGCGTGCGGATCGCGACGTTCAGCCTGAAATCTTCATGCGGCGCCAGCCAGCCAAGAGCACCGGTATAAATGCCACGCTTCCCTGTCTCCAGCTCAGCGGCAATCTGCATGGCGCGAATTTTCGGCGCACCGGTAATCGATCCACAAGGAAACAGGGCGTTCAATATCTCGCCGAAGCTACGCTGGCCAACATTCGCCGAGACCTCTGAAACCATCTGCCAGACAGTCGGGTATGCCTCGATATCAAACAGCCGGTCGACCGCGACGCTGCCATGCTCAGCAATACGCCCAAGATCGTTGCGCAGCAGGTCTACGATCATCAAATTTTCGGCACGATCCTTGGCCGAATTTTTCAACTGATCGGCCGGCGCGCTGCGCGCAGCGGTGCCTTTCATCGGCCGGGTCAGCAAACGCTCGCCGTGCCGTTCCAGAAACAACTCAGGCGACAGTGAAACCAGACCTTGTTCGGCATCGCCAACAAAACCGCCGTAGCGTACCGGCTGGCGCTCGCGCAATCGTGCATAGAGCGTCAGCGGCGTGCCGAACCATTCGAAAGTCATCGGGAAGGTGAAATTCACCTGATAGCAGTCACCTTCGAAAATCAGCTGTTTTATCCGGTTGACCGCAGCAACATAGTTTTTTTCATCAAGACCCGGCTGCAAACCACCAACCCCGGCAACCACGCCATCCACCTGCGCCGCCAGCCAGTCTTCTGCCGCTTCCGCTGTCATGGACAGACGGTGGGCAAATCGCCAGAAGCGCGCAAGTGGTTGCCCACCCGGCTGCCAACCCGGCGGTGCCGATGCCGGCTCCAGCAGATAACCCAGTTCGTAATCGAGCGCCACCACCGTCCACTGCGGATCGCTTTGCAGACGGCTCAGCGCATGTTCCAGCGATGCCCGGTCGCAGACCTCAAGGCAATCGACCAGTCCATCGAAACGCCAAGCGGCGGGTTCGCCTGCTGGCGCCCGCCTGTCCTCGAAAAATGCGATGAAATCTGTGCTTATTTGCGTTTCAGGTAAAACTCGAAAACGCGATTTTCTTCCTTTTGCCCCAGCAGTTCGTTGCCGGTTTGCTTGGCAAAAGCGGGGAAATCCTTCATCGACCCCGGATCGGTTGCCTGCACGCGCAGAATCTTGCCCGACTCCATCTCGGCAAGCGCCTTCTTGGTACGCAGGATAGGCAGCGGGCAGTTCAGCCCTTTAACGTCGAGATCGCGATCGAATTCCATGATGATTTGGTGTGAAGGATTGGATTACCTATTTTAACTCTACCAACTCCGCTTTTCCTTCAGTTCCTCGTTCAGGCGCTGCTTCATTTCGCGCAAACGCCCATCAATCGAAGACATCTCGAAAAAATTGGCATCCCCGGCCTTTTGCGCCAGTTCAAGTTGTCCAACCGCACCCTGCGTTTGCCCCTGCAAAGCAAACACTTCAGCCAACGCACGGTGCTGCATGGCTTTCTTGCCCAGGCCAGCGTAACTTTCGGCGCGCATTTTATGGAAACGCACGTCTTCAGGATAGTTGCTCAACTGCGCTTCCGAAAAGCGCAGTGACTCATCAAAGCGACCCGCGCCAATCAAGGTGCTGCCGTAACCATAGAGCAGACCATGGCTCAATGGGAAACGCACCATCGCATCGCGATAAGCGGTCAATCCACCGGCCGTATCACCTTCGGCAATCCGTATATCGGCTCGCAGATGTTCCAACATGGGCGCCGACACCTTGAGACTGCGGATGGCATCCACCTGCTGATCCGCCGCACGCCAGTCACGATTCCGGAAATAGGCGAACGCCAAGCCATAGCGAATCGCAGCCTCGGAAGCAAATTTCCGCTCGCGCAGCAAGGTCTCGAGATCCTTGATCGCATCTTCGGGCGTTCCCTGAAGGGCACGTACCTTGGCGCGCACCAGTTGAAAATCAACACTGTCGGCCACTTGTTGATAGGGGATTGCCTGTTCGCGATTCTGCATGTCGGTCAAACGCTCGCCCGTTAGCGGGTGCGTGCGCAGATAAGCCGTCGCGTTGTTCTCGTAAAGGCGAACGGACTTCTGCAAGCGCTCAAAAAAGACGGCCATGCCCCGAACGTCAAAGCCGGCCTTGCGCAAAACGTCGAAGCCCTGGCGATCGGCCTCCCGCTCGAAATCCCGCGAAAAGGCGAGTTGCGCCGAAATTGCCCCTGCCTGGGTTCCGGCTATCGCTGCGCCGGCTAGCTGACTGCTTGAACGCGCCGCCAGCAATGCCAGGGCCATCGCCACCATCGAAGCCATGTCGATTTTTTTCGACTGAAAGACCTGACGGGCAATATGACGCTGGGTCACGTGCGATATTTCATGGCCCAGCACACCGGCAAGTTCCGACTCCGTCTGAGTCGAGGCAATCAATCCGGTATGCACGCCAATATAGCCGCCCGGCATGGCGAAGGCGTTGATGCTCGGATCGTTGATCGGGAAAAAATAAAAGCCGAACCCGGGATCAGCGCTGACCGCCGCCAAACGATTACCCAACTGGTTCAGGTAATCCTCAACATCCGCATCGTCCAGATAAGCCGGTTCACTCCAGCGAATTGCGTGCATTATCTGCTGGCCGATCTTTTTCTCGGCGCTCACCGACAACTCATTGCTGGCAACGTCCCCCAGCTCCGGCAGATCATCCGCTCGCAACGGTTGCACAGTCAGTGCACAGGCAAGGAAAAAAGCGGTCAGGCGTCGAAAAAGAGGCATGGTGCTATGATACCGCAGCCCAGAAAACCGCCCGTGTAGCGGATCGTAACCAATTAGAAATCCCGTGAACAATCAGAACCTGACACATTTCGATAGCAGCGGACAGGCCCATATGGTCGACGTTGGCGCCAAAGCAGAAACAGCCCGTATCGCCCGTGCCGCCGGCAGCATATTCATGAAGCCGGAAACCTTGGCGCTCATCCAGTCCGGCTCTGCCAGAAAGGGTGACGTTCTGGGCATCGCCCGCATCGCCGCCATCCAGGCCTCAAAACGCACCGGCGACCTGATTCCACTTTGCCACCCTATCGCGTTGACCCGCGTTACTGCCGATTTCACGATCGACGAAACGCAAAATGCCGTCCACTGCACAGTAACGGCCGAGTGCTTCGGTCGCACCGGTGTCGAAATGGAAGCACTGACAGCGGCCTCAGTCGGGCTGCTCACCATCTATGACATGACGAAAGCAGTCGACCGCGGCATGCGTATCGACAATATTAGGCTCATCGAAAAGAGCGGCGGGAAATCCGGCCATTGGGTCGCTGAATAGTACGGACCAAGCATGTTCGAATTACGCCGGAAATTCCTGAAAAACAGCACGTCAGCCGCCCTGCTTCTCCCGCTGTTGGCCGGCGGTTTACTGAAACCAACCCGACTGCTTGCCGCTGAATGGAACAAGAGTGCTTTCACAGCGCGAAACATCAATGATGCCCTGAAAGCCTAAGGCGGCAACAATGCGGTGGAATCACGCGACATCCTGATCAATGCGCCGGAAATCGCCGAGAACGGCGCCAAGGTGGAGGTTGAGATCACCAGCAACATCGCCAACACCCGAAGCCTGGCCATCTTTGCCGACAAAAATCCGATGCCGATGTGTTCAGCAATTGAGTTCTCCGGCCCGGTTCTGCCCTACGTCAAAGCGCAACTCAAACTAGCAGAAACCACACGCATTCGAGCAGTGGCCAAATCCGCAGATGGCAAAATCCATGTTGCCTTCCGTGAAATCAAGGTCACGCTTGGCGGCTGCGGGGGCTGAACATGGCTGAACAGATCAAAATCCGTATCCAGAACCAGGGTGAAATTAGCGACATTCGCATTTTGATGCAGCATCCGATGGAAACCGGGCAACGCAAGGATGACAAGGGGCAAGTACTCCCGATGCACTTCATCCAGAGTTTCACGGTCAACCTGAATGGCAAGCCAATGATCGAAGGTCAGCTCAACACGTCGATCTCGAAGAACCCGCTCTTCACCTTCAAGGCCCGCGGCATTAAAGCCGGTGACAAGCTCTCTGTCGTCTGGATAGACAACGACGGCGACCACCGTCAGGACGAAATAACTGCCACCTGATCGCCGCATCGACTATCCGTCCCGCCAATGAAAAAAGCCCGTCTGAAACCAGACGGGCTTTTTAACGTGCAGCTATCCGAAGCTTAGGCGCTCTGGATGTTGGACGCCTGCTTACCCTTAGGGCCTTGCACGACATCGAAGGAAACTTTTTGACCTTCCTTCAGAGTCTTGAAACCATTCATGTTGATGGCGGAAAAATGTGCGAAGAGATCTTCGCTGCCATCATCAGGCGTGATAAAACCAAAACCCTTGGAATCATTGAACCACTTGACAGTACCGATTGCCATGTTTGCAACTTTCTTACAATAGACGAACAAATTACGGGTCTCCCCGACTCCCTGTTTGAGCTCAGTGACCCGGTGCATCACAGCAACCTCGATACAGCATGAAGCCAAACACGATTGCTTTCTACGCCAGTTAAATTATGCCGTCAACAAATTTAAATGCGGCGGCGCAGCAAAATTCTTTTACTTCAATCGCCCTCCTGATCTTGAAATCGGGCCTTTCGTCTCAATATTTTTTATTGCAGATTAAGGCGGACTGTATAAAATCGAACGCATGGCTACGAAGGTTCAGGAAGGCGGACAACTTGAGGCAAAGCGCAGCAAGCTAGGCCCGCCAAAGATGTACAAGGTGGTGTTGCTGAACGACGACTACACACCGATGGAATTCGTCATCACCGTTCTGCAGCGTTTTTTTTCTCTGGATACTGAACAAGCGACGCGAATCATGCTCAAAGTTCACAATGACGGCCGAGGTGTATGCGGTGTGTTCCCCCGGGACATCGCCGCAACCAAGGTGGATCAAGTGATTGCATTCGCCCGCATGCACCAACACCCGCTTGCTTGCATCATGGAGGAAAACTGATGATTGCTCAGGAACTCGAAGTCAGCCTGCACATGGCCTTTGTCGAGGCGCGTCAAAAACGCCACGAGTTCATTACCGTCGAACACCTGTTGCTGGCATTGATCGACAATCCCTCTGCGGCAGAAGCACTGCGCTCCTGCGGCGCAAAAGCCGATGCGTTACGCAAGGATCTGACCAACTTCATTGACGAGCACACGCCCACCGTTTCGGGCGAAGATGACATTGATACGCAGCCGACGCTCGGGTTCCAGCGAGTCATTCAACGGGCCATCCTGCACGTTCAATCTTCTGGAAAAAAAGAGGTCAATGGCGCCAACGTCCTGGTCGCCATTTATGGCGAAAAGGATTCGCACGCCGTCTATTTCCTGCAAAAGCAGGGCGTAACCAGACTTGATGTCGTCAATTACATCTCACACGGCATCAGCAAGATACCGCAGCCCAAGGCAGCCGCTGAAACCGAAGTGGAAACCGAAGGCGAGAAGACCGAAGCCGGTCCGCTGGAGCAATACACGATCAATCTGAACGCTCTTGCGTTGCAGGGCAAGATCGACCCCTTGATTGGCCGCGACAAGGAGCTTGAGCGAGTCATCCAGACGCTGTGCCGCCGTCGCAAGAACAACCCGCTGCTGGTTGGCGAGGCTGGTGTCGGCAAGACAGCCATTGCCGAAGGTCTGGCCCGCAAGGTGGTCGAAGGCGATGTGCCGGAAATTCTGGCCAAGGCCAACGTCTATTCACTGGACATGGGTTCGCTGCTTGCTGGCACAAAGTATCGCGGTGATTTCGAACAGCGCTTGAAAGGCGTTCTCAAAGCCTTGCAGGACAATCCGCACGCCATTTTGTTCATCGACGAAATTCACACCCTGATCGGCGCCGGTTCGGCCTCTGGCGGCACTCTGGATGCGTCCAACCTGTTGAAGCCCGCGCTCTCATCCGGTCAATTGAAGTGCATCGGTGCCACGACCTATACTGAATTCCGGGGAATTTTCGAGAAGGACAGCGCGCTGTCACGTCGCTTCCAGAAAATTGATGTCAATGAACCCTCAGTCGCTGAAACCGTTGAAATCCTAAAGGGATTAAAAGCCCGCTTTGAGGCCCACCACGGTATCAAATACTCCGCGACCGCCATTTCCTCGGCAGCGGAACTTGCTGCGCGTTACATCACCGACCGCCATCTGCCAGACAAGGCAATTGACGTTATTGATGAGGCTGGTGCAGCGCAGCGTATTCTGCCCAAGTCGAAGCAGAAAAAAGTCATCAACAAAACGGATATCGAAGAGATTGTTGCCAAGATTGCTCGTATCCCGTCGCAGCACGTATCACTGGATGATCGCGGCGCGTTGAAGAATCTCGACCGCGATCTGAAGGCCGTTGTCTTCGGTCAGGACAAAGCTATCGAAGCGCTGGCCAAGGCGATCAAGATGGCCCGCTCCGGGCTGGGCAATCCAGGCAAGCCGATTGGCTCCTTCCTGTTCAGCGGACCGACTGGCGTCGGTAAGACTGAAGTTGCCAAACAACTGGCCTACGCCCTCGGTATCGAATTGCAGCGTTTCGACATGTCGGAATATATGGAACGCCATGCAGTCTCTCGCCTGATTGGTGCGCCTCCCGGCTATGTCGGCTTTGACCAGGGCGGGTTGTTGACGGAAGCGATCACCAAAAAGCCCTACACCGTGCTGCTACTGGATGAAATCGAGAAGGCGCACCCGGATATCTTCAATATCCTGCTTCAGGTGATGGACCATGGCACGCTGACGGACAATAACGGTCGCAAAGCTGATTTCCGTAATGTGGTGATCATCATGACCACCAATGCCGGGGCGGCCGATCTGCAAAAATCGAGCATGGGCTTCACCAACAACAAGCAGACCGGCGATGAAATGGCCGAGATCAAGCGTCTGTTCACGCCAGAATTCCGCAATCGTCTGGATGCAACAATCTCCTTCGCGCCGCTGGATCACGAGGTCATTCTGCGCGTGGTCGACAAGTTCCTGATGCAGCTGGAAGAGCAGCTGCACGAGAAGAAGGTCGAGGCACACTTCAGCGAAGCAGTGAAGGAAATGCTGGCTGAAAAAGGATTCGATCCGCTGATGGGCGCCCGCCCGATGTCGCGCCTGATTCAGGACACCATCCGCTCGGCACTGGCTGACGAACTATTGTTCGGCAAGCTGGCCAATGGCGGACGTGTCACGGTCAACCTGGATCAAGACGGAAAAATCACACTCGACTTTGAGGAAGAAAAGACCGAAGCAGTCGTCTGAACGATTGCCATCCACCCCGAAAGCCGTGCAAGATTGCACGGCTTTTTTATTTCAAGGACCCCATGATGACCTTCAAGACACCCGACCTTTGCGATGAATTTGAAAGTGAATTGGGCAAGACCGTTCGCGTCGTTGCCCCGATGTTCCAGCGTTACGGTGGCCGCACCAGCTTTTCCGGCCAAATTGTCACGCTGAAGATTTTTGAGGATAACGCACTCGTTCGCGAAGTTTTCGGCGAAGACGGCCACGGCAAGGTTCTCGTCGTCGACGGCGGCGGATCGCTACGTTGTGCTCTGGTTGGCGACCAGCTCGCCATTCTCGCAGCGAAAAATGGCTGGGCTGGCGCGGTCGTCTATGGCTGCATCCGCGACTCGGGAGATATCAACGGCATTGATCTTGGTGTCCGCGCCCTGAATACGCACCCGCAAAAAACACTCAAGAAAGGCGTCGGGGACAAAAATGTGGCCGTGACCTTTGGCGGCGTTACATTTAATCCCGGCGAGTATCTCTACGCCGACGAAGACGGGGTGCTGGTCAGCAGCAAACCTTTGTGCTGACGCAGCGCAATTTCATTTCATAAAGACAAACAGCGTTTTGCATTGTGAAATTACGATTACAAGGCACTGTTTTTATTGAAACAAATAATGTCTTATGTCTTATATAAGACTATTGCTGCTCCGCAAAAAAATAACTATACTTTATCTTGTCGACGTTGCAAGATATCCCACTGCTTCAACGCCGTTATCTCCTAAACCAAATCTCCTGAGGAATTCACATGAGCACTCGCGAACAGCAAATCGCCGCCCTCGAAAAAGACTGGGCTGAAAACCCCCGCTGGAAGGGCATCAAGCGCGGTTACTCCGCCGCTGACGTCGTCCGTCTGCGTGGTTCTTTCCAAGTCGAGCACACCCTGGCCCGTCGTGGTGCCGAAAAGCTGTGGGATCTGGTCAACAACACCCCCTACGTCAACTGTCTGGGCGCCCTGACCGGCGGTCAAGCCGTTCAGCAAGCCAAGGCTGGCATCAAGGCCATCTACCTGTCCGGCTGGCAAGTTGCCGCCGACAACAACGAATACGCCGCCATGTACCCGGACCAGTCCCTGTACCCGGTTGACTCCGTGCCAAAGGTTGTCGAGCGCATCAACAACGCCTTCAACCGCGCCGACGAAATCCAGTGGTCCAAGAACATCAACGCTGGCGATGCCGGCCACGTCGAATACCACCTGCCGATCGTCGCTGACGCTGAAGCCGGTTTCGGCGGCGTGCTGAACGCCTACGAACTGATGAAGGCCATGATCCGCGCTGGCGCAGCTGGCGTGCATTGGGAAGACCAACTGGCTTCCGTCAAGAAGTGCGGCCACATGGGCGGCAAGGTTCTCGTTCCGACCACCGAAGCCATCCAGAAGCTGATCGCTGCCCGTATGGCTGCTGACGTTTATGGCGTGCCGACACTGGTTATTGCCCGTACCGATGCTGAAGCTGCTGACCTGCTGACCTCCGACTACGACGAGAACGACAAGCCGTTCCTGACCGGCGAGCGTACCGCTGAAGGCTTCTACAAGACCAAGAAGGGTCTGGACCAGGCTATCTCTCGCGCTATCGCCTACGCTGACTACGCCGACCTGGTGTGGTGCGAAACCGGCACGCCGGATCTGGAATTTGCCCGCAAGTTCGCTGAAGCCGTGCATAAGGTTCACCCGGGCAAGATGCTGGCCTACAACTGTTCGCCTTCCTTCAACTGGAAGAAGAACCTCGACGACGCCACCATTGCCAAGTTCCAGAAGGAACTGGGCGCCATGGGCTACAAGTACCAGTTCATCACCCTGGCCGGCATCCACAACATGTGGTACCACATGTTCGACCTGGCCCAGGACTACGCCAAGCGCGGCATGTCGGCCTACGTCGAGAAGGTTCAAGAGCCGGAATTCGCAGCTCGCGACCGTGGCTATACCTTCGTCTCGCACCAGCAGGAAGTTGGTACCGGTTACTTCGACGACGTCACCACCGTGATCCAGGGTGGCAAGTCCAGCGTCACCGCGCTGACCGGCTCGACCGAAGAAGAACAGTTCCACTAAAAAGCTTACCGCTTTAGATTGCCGCCTTATCCGGTGGCATGAGGCCAGCACTCACAAAGTGCTGGCCTTTTTATTTGTTGCGGGTAAGTAACATTGATCCAATTACCCATTTATCGAAAACAATAAATAAACCAAATTTCAATCAAAAATTGATAATCTAGCATTCTAAAATTTGAAGTCACTCAAGGGAGTTTCCGTGTTTAAAGATTTGAGCATCAGCAAGCGGCTGATTATTGGTTTTGGCCTGCTTATCATGATCCTTATTGTCACCAACCTCATGGCGATGAAACGTATGGCGGAGACAATGGATAACATGGACCTTCTGGTCAATGAACGCGTCCTAAAGATAAAAGAGGCCAACAATATCAATGAACGTACGCTGTCCATTGGTCGCTCCTTGCGTGGCATCCTGATTGCCGATAGTCGTGAAGAACGCGAAGCGATCAAAGCAGAGATCCATAAATTGCGCGAGCTGAACGGCCCTTCACTGGCTACGCTCGAAAAACTGATTCATTCGCCAGAAGGCAAAGCTTTGTTAAGCAAAATTGTCGCTGTGCGCGACAAGGCTGGCCCGCAATACGAACAGTATTTTAATATCGCGGAACGCGACCTTAATGAAGCCAAAACTTACATCAAGACGGAATTGACTCCGACGATGAATGGTTTCCTCGAAACAACGCACGCCATGGTTGAGTTTCAGGAATTGCTGATGCATCAGGCCGTTGAAAAGGATAGAGCGGCCTACGCCAGTGGCCGCAATATGAACATTGGCATTCTGATCGTTGCCACCCTGTTCGCGGTTGGCTTGGCATACTGGATCATCGCCTCAATATCGGGACCGCTATCCAGCATGCGTCAAATCATTCAGCGGGTCCGTGACAACAAGGATTTCACGCAATCGATTCCCGTCGTCGGGCGAAATGAGGTTGGCCTGACCGCCTTAGCCTTCAACGACCTGCTGGCAACCATGCGCGAGACCCTTGGTGGCTTACGCCAGGCGACAAATCGCATCGACGATGCATCGCAACAATTGGCCAACGGTGCCCAGCAATCAGCCCGTGCCTCCGAAGACGCCAGCGAATCTGCATCCTCCATGGCGGCATCGGTTGAACAGGTTTCGGTCAGCATCAATCATGTGGCTGCCAATGCCGGCGATGCGCTTCAAATGGCGCGACGCTCCGGCGAGCTCTCGGACCAGGGTGGCGCTGTCATTGGCGAAGCGGTGGACGAGATGAAAGTCATTACCGCCGCCGTCAAGAATGTCGCCCTCCAGATTGATACCCTCGGCCAGCAATCGACACAGATTTCCGGTGTCGTGCAGGTCATCAAGGATGTTGCCGATCAGACTAATCTATTGGCGCTCAACGCGGCCATCGAGGCGGCCCGTGCAGGCGAGGCTGGCCGCGGCTTTGCCGTGGTGGCTGATGAAGTGCGCAAACTGGCTGAACGCACCACCCAGGCCACCGGCGAGATTGCCGCCATGATTGCCAGCATCCAGAACAGCGCAAAAACGGCCGTAGGCTCCATGGAAAATGTCGTTACACAGGCTGAATCGGGCATGTCGCTCGCCGAGCAGGCTGGTCACGCCATCATTCAGATTCGCGAGAGTGCCAACGACGTGGTGCGCGTCGTCAGCGACATCACCGAGGCAATTGCCGAACAGGGCTCGGCCAGCCAATCCATTGCCCAACAGGTTGAGCGCGTCGCGCAAAGTGCTGAAGAAAACCATGGGGCAGCACAAAGTACGGCTGATTCAGCCAGCGAACTGGGCCGACTGGCCAGAACGATGCGCGAAGATAGTGATCGCTTCGTGATCGCCTGAGTCTGCATCCACCACTTGATTATTTTTGCCCGTAGCTCACCCACGGGCAAAAATTCGAGATGCTACGGTCAACCGGAAAAATCGGCCCAATCTGAAATATTCTGCAGCCCGCTCACACCGCGCTATTCAGCGCAACTCCCAATAGCTTGGTCGGCTGTAGGTTTCCTTCAGCAAGTCGATGAACAGGCGCACGCGCAATGGCAAGTGTCGGCGCTGAGGAAAGACTGCATAAATGCCCATCGGCGGCGCCTGCCACGCGTCCAGCACCGACGTCAGCCGGCCCTCCTTCAGATCAAGTCCAACCTCCCATAATGAACGCCAGGCCAACCCCCGGCCGGCCAGCGCCCATTCATGCAGCACGGCACCATCATTGCATTCAAAAATTCCGCTAACCTTGCGGGAATCCACCTCGCTTGTATCGGGATGACGGAACACCCAGCCACGCTGCTGGCCCAAGGACAAACAGTTGTGCCGCTCCAGATCGTCAGGCGTCCGCGGCACCCCATGTTCCACCAGATAGGCCGGACTGGCGATTACCATCCGGCGCATTTCACCGAGGCGAACGCTGATCAGGCTGGAGTCCGTCAGATCACCGATGCGAATCGCGCAGTCGATGTTCTCGTTAATCAAATCCACCAGACGATCACTCAAATTCAGGTTGACCGTCACATCCGGGTTAGCCAGCATGAAATCACCGACCAGCGGCGCAACATGCTGGCGACCAAAGCCAGCAGGCGCCGAAACTTTCAAATGCCCGCCAGCCCGCACACCGCCGAGCGAGACGGTAGCCTCGGCGTTAGCCAGATCGTTGAGCAGGCGCTGGCAATCCTCCAGAAAAGCCTGGCCTTCGAAAGTGATGGTCAGTTTGCGCGTCGTGCGCAACAGCAACTTGATGCCCAGCCGCGACTCCAACGCATCGATGCGCCGTCCGACGATGGCGGGCGTTACGCCTTCGACCCGCGCCGCTGCTGACAAGCTGCCGCGTGTTGCCACGGAAACAAAGGCCTCAATCTGCTTCAGTCTGTCCATAACGGTCTATTTAATACTTTAAGTAATAGATGATTTGATTTTAGACCGGTTTTTAATCTTGCGCTGAAGGAATAGAATTCACTTCGTCACGTTATTTCACCCTTTCCAAACAGGAGTTCTCATGGCCCTCAATCTGCCCGCCGGCGTGCAAATCACCGCCCCGATCCAGCCACAATACGAATCCATCCTGACTTTCGAAGCGCTCGAACTGGTCGCCAAGCTGCACCGCGCCTTCGAAGCCCGTCGCCAGGAACTGCTGGCCGCTCGCGTTGCCCGCCAGGCCCGCATCGACGCCGGCGAAATGCCTGACTTCCTGCCGGAAACCAAGCACATCCGCGAAGGCGACTGGAAGATCGCCCCGCTGCCCAAGGCGCTGGAGCGTCGTCGCACCGAAATCACCGGCCCGGTCGAAGCCAAGATGATCATCAACGCCTACAACTCCGGCGCTGACTCCTACATGACCGACTTCGAAGATTCCAACTCGCCGAACTGGGACAACCAGATTCAGGGTCAGGTCAACCTGTACAAGGCCATCCGCCGCGAACTGAGCTTCACTGGCGACAACGGCAAGACCTACAAGCTGAACGACCAGATCGCCACCCTGCAGATTCGTCCGCGCGGCTGGCACCTTGATGAAAAGCACGTGCTGGTCGATGGTCAGCGTGTCGGCGGCGGCATCTTCGACTTCGCCGTGGTCTTCTTCCACAACGCCAAAGAGCAGATCGCCCGCGGCGCCGGCCCGTTCTACTACCTGCCGAAGATGGAAAGCCACCTGGAAGCCCGCCTGTGGAACGACATCTTCGTCATGGCCCAGGATCACTGTGGTATTCCGCAAGGCACCATCAAGGCCACCGTGCTGATCGAAACCATTCTCGCCACCTTCGAGATGGAAGAAATCCTCTATGAACTGCGCAACCACTCCTCCGGCCTCAACGCCGGTCGCTGGGACTACATCTTCTCCTGCATCAAGAAGTTCAAGAAGAACAAGGACTTCTGCCTCGCCCAGCGCAGCGCCATCACCATGGAAGTGCCCTTCATGCGCGGCTACGCCCTGGCCCTGGTACAGGCTTGCCACAAGCGCGGTGCGCCGGCCATGGGCGGCATGTCGGCCCTGATTCCGATCAAGAACGATCCGGTTGCCAACGAAAAGGCCCTGGCTGGCATCCGCCACGACAAGACCCGCGACGCCAACGACGGCTTTGACGGCGGCTGGGTGGCTCACCCGGGCCTCGTGCCGATCGCCATGGAAGAATTCGTCAAGGTTTTGGGCGACAAGCCGAACCAGTGGGAAAAGCAGGTTGAAGGCAACTTCGGCCCGGCACAGTGGCTCGACTTCCAGCCTGAACAACCGATCACCGAAGCCGGCCTGCGCAACAACATCAACGTCGGTATTCACTACCTCGGCAGCTGGCTGGCCGGCAACGGCTGCGTGCCCATCCACAACCTGATGGAAGATGCGGCCACCGCCGAAATCTCCCGCTCTCAGGTCTGGCAGTGGGTCGTTTCGCCGAAGGGCATCCTCGACGACGGCCGCAAGGTCACCGTTGAAATGGTCCGCCCGATGATCGCCGAAGAACTGGCCAAGGTGAAGGCAGCGGTCACCGCCCAGGGCGAAGACACCGCCAGCTACGACAAGGCCGCCGTGATTTTTGACGAAATGTCACTGACCCCGGAATACCCGGAGTTCCTGACCCTGCCGCTGTACGAAGCCATGGCCTGAACAAGATAAAAGCAGAAGCGGAGAGAGAAAAAACGCCGGGGAAACCCGGCGTTTTTATTGGTAGGCGTAATTTAAGCTGGGAACCCTACAGTATTCCGCTGCGAGCGAAGCGCCACGGTCAACCGGAAATTTTGGCCAAATTTGAAATTTTCTCGTGCTGCGAAACCAGAAGAAGTCAGCTATGCAACCGCGCGTTCAAGTCGTCAACCACTTCTGCCCAGTCGCCATCTTCGAGTATTTCCTCACGAAGAAATGCTGCCTGAGAGGGTTTCCAGAACGGCGCATCAGCCAGTTGAACGGCTTCGGGCATGGGACTATGAACGTCGATAAAGTGTTGGACGGCATTGGGCTCGGCCGGGAGGCCGAGTTGCTCGAACAGGTTGGGCAGGGTGTGGTAATGGAATTCCATCATTGCGCTCCTCGGTCAAAGACGTCAATCTGATCGCTACCTGACTTATAGATTACACCGTAGCCAGACAAGTTCCCCTAATTAAAAACAGAAGCCATGGACATCCTGATCGACATCATCCTCAAGGCCGGCCGCTCGGCGGTTGAACTTTCGCTGTTCATCCTGCTGCCGGTAATGGTCGTCATGCTCTCGCTGATGCGACTGCTTGAGGCGCGGGGCGTGCTTGATTGGGCCGTGGCCAAGCTGGCACCAGTACTCAAGCCATTCGGGCTGACCGGGCTGGGCGTATTTGCCGCACTGCAGATCAATTTCGTCAGCTTTGCCGCGCCAATGGCGACGCTGACCATGATGGAACAGCGCGGCACGTCGGATCGCCACCTCGCCGCCACGCTGGCCATGGTCTTTGCCATGGCCCAGGCCAACGCCTCACTGCCGATGCTGACCATGGGTCTCGACCTGGCGCCGACCCTGATTTTTTCATTGCTCGGCGGGCTGGCTGCTGCAGCAGCCACCTATTATTTTTTTGGCCGTCACTTATCCGCCAACGAATCCGTACTCGACGAATCGCTCAGCCACCCCGTCGTCGAAAGTGCCAAGGGTGTTCTCGACGTCATTAACCGTGCCGGTGCAGAGGCATTCAAGATCGCTGTGGGCGCCATCCCCATGCTGGTGCTGTCGCTGGTCGCCGTCACTGCGCTCAAGCACTTCGGTGCGATTGCCCTGATCACGCAGGCCTTGACCCCCGTACTGGCCCTCGCCGGCATTGATCCCATCCTGATCTTGCCCAGCCTGACCAAATACCTGGCCGGCGGCACCGCCATGATGGGCGTCATGGACGAAATGCGCCGAGCCGGGCAGGTCAGCGAGCATTTGCTCAACCAGAGTGCCGGCTTCCTGATCTCGCCGTTCGACCTGCCGGGCGTAGCGGTGCT
This sequence comes from Betaproteobacteria bacterium, assembly GCA_016709965.1. Taxonomy (NCBI): domain Bacteria; kingdom Pseudomonadati; phylum Pseudomonadota; class Betaproteobacteria; order Rhodocyclales; family Azonexaceae; genus Azonexus; species Candidatus Azonexus amarohabitans. The sequence goes on along the minus strand of JADJLT010000006.1, from coordinate 599,027 downwards.
GATCTCGGCTGGACGGCGGGTTGCTGCGGTCTGGAAACCGGCAGCCCTGGGCGCATGCATCGGCATCGCCCTGCGTACAATCGGCCACGCCCTGCTCACTTGATACTCATAGTAGAAGATAAAGCGACCAATCCGCCTCTAGCCACAATAAAACAGAGGCAATAGACTGCAGGCTTGTTCGACAAGGATTGCACCATGCTCTCTGCCCTCACCCAATTATTGATCTTTCAACTGGCCGGCGAAGTCACTGCCCGCGGCTTCAACCTGCCCGTGCCCGGCCCGGTGCTCGGCATGCTCTTCCTGTTCATCGCGCTGATGATCAAAGGCGGGCCGGGCAAGGAATTGCAAGGCACCAGCCAGACGCTGCTGCAACACCTGTCACTGCTCTTCGTACCGGCCGGCACCGGCATCATGGTTCACCTGAACCGGGTGGCCAACGAATGGCTGCCATTGCTTCTCTCACTGGTGATCAGCACTCTGGCCACGCTTGTCGTCACGGCGCTGGTCATGAAACTTTGCCAGCGCGCACCGGCAACGGGATAGCCATCATGACGCAGGACATCAACCAGATCTGGGTTTACCTTTCCGCCTCGCCGCTGCTCGGGCTGACCATCACCCTGCTCGCCTATCAGGGCGCCTTCTGGATTTATCAGCGCACCGGCAACAACCCGCTGGCCAATCCGGTGCTGATCGCAGTTTCAGTTTTGGTCATTTTTTTGACGTTGACCGCGACATCGTATGAAACCTACTTCGCCGGCGCCCAGTTCGTTCACTTTTTGCTCGGCCCGGCCACCGTGGCGCTCGCCATCCCGCTTTATACACAATTCAAGCGGGTGCGCTCGATGCTGTTGCCGGTCATCGCCGGCTTGCTGGCCGGCAGCATGACGGCCATCGTCTCGGCCGTCATGGTCGCCCGCCTGCTCGGCGCCAGCACCTCCACCCAGTTATCGCTGGCCCCCAAGTCGGTGACGACCCCCATCGCCATGGGCATCGCTGAACGCATTGGCGGCATTCCGTCGCTGACGGCGGTATTGGTCATCGTCACCGGCATTCTCGGCGCCGTCGGAGCACGCTACGTGTTCGATGCGATGAAAATCCGTGACCCGGCCATCCGCGGCTTTGCCATCGGTGTTGCTTCGCACGGCATCGGCACGGCACGCGCCTTTCAGGTCAGCGAGCAAAGTGGTGCCTTCGCGGCACTGGCCATGGGCATGAACGGCGCGCTGACCGCCCTGCTCGTGCCCGGCATTGCCGGTTGGCTGGTGTCGTGTTGCGCGCACTGAGGCACATGATAAAACCGATGCGTTTGTCCTTGTGGCAAGGCGAAAACCGCAGCGATACTCAGCGGTATCGCGAGGATTTGCAACGCAGCCACGGGGGCAAAGGCGCGGTTTTATGTGCCGAATGGCGTGCAACACGACACCCTGGCAACATAGGGTAAGTACCTATGGCCGAGGAGGCGCAGGCAGCGAAGAATTTGCCCATGCTGATGCGCCCTTCCGCCCCCCATCCCAAACAGACCAGACTATGGCTGGCGCCCTATGTCGCGATCGGCATTTTCGCGCTGGCCATGCTGGTCGTCACCGCGCTGCTACAGTGGCGCGAGCTCGACACAGCCCGTTCGGCGCTGGAAGGCGACATGCACTGGGCCGAACGCACCATCGAGAATCGCCTGCATGCCCACATCGATTTCCTGGCCGAACTGGGCCGTGACCAGGAATTCAAGCAGCTGACCTACGAATCCTTTCAGGTGCGTGCCGCGCGCTATGTCCGCGATGCGGCAGAAATCTCGGCCATTCTCTGGGTCGATATCGACGGCAAGATCGACTGGGTCGCCCCCAATGAAGCGACGGCCGATTTCGTCGGCGAGCAACTGACCGGAGAACGCCTGAAGGCGCTGCAGGAAGCGCTGCGCGTCCGGCGTGAGGTGGTGTCGCCGGATTACCGCGATGGTGCTCAGCTACCGGTGCACGACATCATTTTCCCCGTGCAGCGAGGCAGCGCCGATCTTGGGGCCTTCATCGCCGTTCAGTCACTCGAAGCCCTGTTACGCACCACGCTGCCCAGCGCGTTCACCACGCGCTACAGCCTGACCGTTCTCGACCCGCAGAACCGCGAGGTGTTTTCCAATTCATCGATCAAGCCGACCGATCGTCAGGTGTCCGGGACGATCAGCCTTGATCTGCCCAATAACCGCCTCGGCCTGAATATCGTCGCCTACCGCAGCGGCGGCGCCTGGCTACCCCTGGTGCCGGCTGCGCTGATCATCGCCCTGACCCTGATCGCCACCGTCACCCTGATCCAGTTGCGCCGCCACGCCCAGCATCGGGCTGCTACCGAGGAAGAACTGCGCGCCGCTTACGCCTTCCGTCAAGCCATGTCGCAATCGCTGATCACCGGCCTGCGCGCCATCGATCTGGAAGGCCGCATCACCTTCGTCAATTCCGCCTTCTGCCGGATGACCGGCTTCGAAGAAGACGAACTGGTCGGCATCAAGGCCCCTTACCCCTACTGGCCCCCCGAAGAGTTCGAACGCCTGCAGCACAATATCGATGCGGCGCTGGCCGGTAACGCCCCGGCCGCCGGCTTCGAGATGCGCATCATGCGCAAGAGCGGCGAACGTTTCGACGTGCGCCTGTATTTCTCGCCGCTGATCGATGCCGATGGCCGGCAGATTGGCTGGATGGCTTCGATGAACGACATCACCGAGCCCAAGCGCGCTCGCGTCGAACTGGAGCGCGCCCATGAACGCTTTGTGACCGTCATTGACGGCCTCGACTCGGCGGTGCACGTAGCTGACGTCAATACTGGCGAAATCCTGTTTGCCAACCGGGCCTTTCAGACCATTTTTGGCGGGGATTGTGTCGGTCGCGATTCTGCCCTGATCACGACTGCCTGCCGTCCGGCGCCTGAAGCGCTGACCAGAGCGCCACAGCGGATCGAACCCGAAGAACTGCCTTGCGAGCTGTTCGACGGCGAAATCCAGCACGCCCTGTCCGGCCACTGGTATCACGTGCATGAGCGCGCCATTCGCTGGGTGGACGGACGGACCGTACGCGTCCAGATCGCTGCCGACATTACTGACAAGAAACATATTGAGGAGGTTAATTTGCAGCAGCAAAAGCGCCTCGAACAGACGTCCCGCCTGATCACCATGGGCGAGATGGCCTCGTCGCTGGCCCACGAACTCAACCAGCCGCTGTCGGCCATCGCCAACTATTGCGCTGGCTGCGTCAAACGCATGCAGGCCGGCAACTACAAGCTGGACGACTTGCTCGCTGCCATGCAGAAAGCCTCCGACCAGGCCGAGCGCGCCGGAAAGATCATCCGCCGCATGCGCGACATGGTGAAGAAGGGCGAACCCAATCGGCAAGCGATTGCGCTGGCCGAACTGGTCGATGAAACCCGCGCCTTTGCCGACATCGATGCCCAGCGCACCAGCACGCAGATCATTGTTGATCTACCCGACAATTTGCCGAAAATTGTCGTCGACCGCATCATGATCGAACAGGTGCTGCTCAACCTGATCAAGAACGGCATCGAGGCTATGAGCGACGTGCCTCTTGATCAACGCAAACTGACGCTGCACGCTGCGGTGGTGGACGACAGGATGCTGGAGGTCACGGTCGGCGACCACGGCCACGGCCTGACCGAAGACGATATCGAAAAGATTTTTACCGCGTTTTACACCACCAAGCCGGAAGGGATGGGCATTGGCCTGGCGATCTGCCGCTCCATCATCGAGTTTCACCAAGGGCGCCTGTGGGTAGAAGCGCGGCGTGAGGGCGGCACCCTGTTCCACTTCACCGTCCCTATCGAAGACATTGGCGAAGACGAGGATTAGCGATGAATAACGTAACGCAAACCATTTATGTCGTCGATGATGACGAAGCGATGCGCGACTCCATGACATGGCTGCTCGAAGGCGAAGGCTACGTCGTCGCCTGCTTTGATTCCGGCGAGAGCTTCCTCAATGCCCGCAGCGCCGAAATGCGCGGCTACCTGATTCTCGATGTGCGGATGCCGGAAATGAGTGGCCTGGAGTTGCACGAAAAGCTCGATGCCCTGGGCTCGCAATTGCCGATCATCTTCGTCACCGGCCACGGCGATGTACCGATGGCTGTCTCGGCCCTGCAGCGCGGCGCTTGCGACTTCATTGAAAAGCCCTTTCACAACGAAGATTTGCTGTCGCGCATCGTGCGCGCCCTCGAAGTCGACCGCCAGCAGTCCGCCCGCCGCCTGCGCGATGGCGCCATCAGCGACCGACTGGATCAACTGACCCAGCGCGAGCAGGAAGTGATGAAACTGGTCGTCGCCGGCAAGCTCAACAAGCAGATCGCCGACACGCTGAACATCAGCATGAAAACCGTCGAGGCGCACCGGGCGCGGGTCATGGAAAAAATGGGCGTTCGCACCCTGGCTGAACTGGTCAAGGCGGTCATGACGGTGCGTTGAGCGACACCGGCCGGGCAGCCCGCACCCGCCAAGCCGGACGATCAGATCGGGATGATGTCGTCGCCGCCCGTACCGAAGTTGCCTTCGTAATGCCGCTTCTGGCGAACCTCCTTGCGCCGCAGCAGCTTTTCCTGAACTTTGGGTGGCAGGTCGGTGAACATGATGACCTCTTTGGAGATCAGCAACTCGATCAAATCCTCGATAACGCGGACAAAGTCCCGGTCAAGTTCGTCGAGTTCATTTTTTCGCCAGCGCTCGTGCACGAACTGCAGCGCCTCGGCATGGTCGGCCGGCACCACTTCTTGCGCATTGCCGAGCGGCATTGAATGCACTTCAATAATCACGCCAGCGCTGTCTCTTGCCACGTAAAGCATGCCCATTCCTCTATCGGTTGATCGGCGCAGTCTGCCTCAGCGCAAGGGGCTTGGCAATTCGAGCTTTGTTCGGCAACGAATCCCGGCCGGAAAATCAGTAATTCCTGACCGGCGCCTTGATCGGCATTTTGGGCCGCCCCGAATAAGTCGCCGCCGGCGTCTTGTAGCCGACCACCTTACCCTTGTCGTCATAGATGATCGTCGCTGATTGCTCCTGCGGCTTGTTCCGGCTGGCGGTAATTTCCATCGTCGCCGCCCGTGCCGGCATTGGGCGGTCCATCTCGGCACGAACAATTCGCACCCGTTCGGCCGAAATGCGTTTGTCGATGGTGTCGGTAGACATGCCGCGCTCCGCCAGCTTTTCGCGCATGTTCAGCAACTCCTCCAGCTCTCTGGAACTACGCATTGAACGCATCGGCTGCCCCCATGTTTCCTTGGGCTTACTCACCGCGATGTTGAACTCTTCCGGATTGCTCACCATGCGGGCGATTTCCAGCCTGTCCTGACGCATCGCCCATTCCAGCGCCCCATCGCCCCAGTCGTTCTTTGGCGTTCGGTCCGCGCCCTTCTCGATCAACTTGCGGGCAAGATCCTTGTGTCCCTCATAAACGGCCATCATCAACACGCTGGAACCGTTGGTGCTCAAGGCATTGATGTCCGCACCCTGGTCGATCAGAAAATCGGCGACTTCTGTGTGTCCGGCAAAAACCGCGTAATGCAGCGCCGACCATTTCTTGGCCGGAGCATTGATCCGCGCCCCGCGCTCAAGCAGCCATTTGACCGCCTCCAGATTGCCGCGCCAGGCCGCCAGTGCGATCGCCGACTCGCCATTTGAATTCAATCGGTTGATATCTGCGCCGCGCGAAATGAAAAGGCGCATCACATCCAGCTTGCCCTCCCAGGCACCAAACATGAGGCCGGAACCGATACGACTACCCATGAAATCCGGTGACATGCCGGCATCCAGCCACTTTTCGGCCTGCCCGGCATCCCCCAGCTCCATGCTGACCGAAAACCCCACCGGGTCCGGCCCGGCGGCATCGGCAGAAAAAACCGGAAACGAAGCGGGCAGCAGCAAGCCCATCGCGCTTATCATGACAAACCATCGTTTTGCAGCTAGTTTCATAGCGTTTCCATTGCCTCAGGCCAGCTCCCATTTTCTCATGTCGTGGATCGATTACCGGCTTTTTGCAGCGCTGGCGTTGTCACTGTCACTGCACCTGCTGCCGCTGTTGCAAAATTTCAATTTTGATCAAAAATTGCCGTTGACCGCAGCAATGCTCAATGCCGAGCTGCGACCGCCCGCTCCGCCTCCTTCCCAACCGCCAGCACCAGCCGCCATGCCGCCGCTGGCACTACCCAAGCCCGTCACCCCGCCCGACGCCAAAAGCGCGGCGAAGCCACTGCCAAAATCTGCTGCCAAGTCCTCGCCGGCGGTCAAAATCTGGACGCAAGCGGTACGCGAGCATTTGAAAAAGCTGGACAACGCCCACCAGTTCTATCCGGCCGAAGCCATCGCCCGCGGCCTGGAGGGAGAAGTCGGCATTCTGATGATCATCGACGAATCCGGCACCGTCAGCGCGGCCCGCGTCGAGCAGAGCAGCGGCCACGCAATTCTCGATGAAGCAGCCCTGCGCGCCGTTCGCTCGCTACGATCACTCCCCGCCGACGCCCCACGCCAAGTTGTGCTGCCGGTGCGCTTCCGGCTGCGTTGATCGACAACTTCGGTCACTGAATACATTGAAATGCCATAAAGAAAACAGACCTATGCGAACCTCGTGGCAACACCTCAGTGCGCAAATATTCAGACTTTCTGGTCCGCACATAGCGCATCCAACTCCGCGAAAAAATACCAAACTTAAACACGAAAGCGAGAAGCCTCGGATTCGAGCTGTTGTGCCTGATCTTCGACATTCAAAACCGCACGCATCGTGGCCTGCGCTGCAGCACTCGACTCCTCGGCGCTCTGCGCAATTTTCTCAATTTCCTGCGCAATTGACGTCGCCGTTGAACTTTGCTCCCGGGTAGCTGCAGCAGCTTCGCGTACACGCATGCAGATGGACTGAGCATTGTTGTGAATCCGCTCAAGCGCGGCAGTCGACTGTTCGACCAGATCTGCACCATGCATCACCTTCGGCATAGCCGACTCCATTACACCCACTGCAGATTTTGTATCAGCCTGAAAGCCGGCAATCATCTGCTCAATTTCACCGGTCGCCTTGGCCGTCCGCTCGGCTAACTTCCTCACTTCATCAGCCACCACTGCAAACCCTCGTCCCGACTCTCCCGCCCGCGCGGCCTCAATCGCAGCATTGAGTGCAAGAAGGTTAGTCTGATCAGCAATATCCTTGATAACAGACGCAATTGAGGATATGTCGTGCGAACGACCGTCGAGAGCTTTAATCTGGTTGCTTACATGCCCCAACTGCTCAGACATTTGCGACATCACACGCCCAACCTCATTGGCGCGCTGCTTGCCTTGTTCTGCCTCGTTAGCTGACTGGGTTGCATCCTTATCCGTTTCACGCACGGAATCGGCAATATGGTTAATACTTACTGTTAATTGCTCAACCGCCGCAGCCACCCCTGACGTTGCATCAGCCTGCTGCTCCGTCATTTTTGATATTTCCATCATCGAATGCTTAATCTCGCCGGAACTTACATTAAGGACATGTGCATTGTTCAATAGCTGTTGAAAAATCCTGCGGAAGGTGACCAGCATATTGTCCAAAGAGCCAAGCATGGTATCGGCGGGAGCCGCTGCATTGACCGTCAAATCTCCAGAGGCGGCAACCTGCATCAATTTCATTCCCTCGGTCGGTTCGCCGCCAATCTGGCCGGTAATACTGCGAGTAACCAGCAGACCAGTCAGGGCACTGAGCAAGAAAATACCCGCTGAACCGGAGCAGATGATCCACGGAATAGTGTTTAGTGAAGAATCCAGTATCAAAACTTTGACCGCAGCAGATTGAGTTATGTCATCCAACAGATCACTGGCCGTCTTCTTTAGCTGATTGTAATGAGGGTTTGTAAGTTTGATGATCAAGGCATTTGCCTCGGCGAAACGTCCCTCTTGAAGCAACTTAATTACCGGCTGCACGCCTTGCTCTTCAAATTGTTGTATTGCTGCTTCGAGCGCTTGAAATTTAGCCCCATGCTCTTGGCGAACTTCTGGTGCAGCGAGAGATAACAAGCTAACAGCTTCATGCAACTCGTTGGCAGACTTTTGGGCGGCATCCAAGTGTGCGAGCAAAGGGTGATCATGCATTTTGACAATTTCTGGTGCCGCCGGATTATGCTGAAGTGCCAGCAGCAACTGACTGCGTATATCAAGTGCGCGAACAATCACCCGCTGCGCATAACGTACTGCAGGCACCTGCCTTGAGACACTTTTTGCTTCAACGGCCAGTTCGGAAAACTCCATCAGGGCCAAGCCAGCTAAAAAAACCAAGCCAATTAAGGCAATCGATACCAATAACGTCAATCGCTTCCATACTGCCATTCTCGCAAACATATTATTTAACCCCCCAATTAGAATAATTTTGCCAAACGCCGCTGATTTTTTAATTTTTAATCGAAATCGATGTTGATCCAAATCAATAGCTCACCGTTTATTGAATTGACATAAAAAATCACTCAAGTTCGCGCAGTGCTTTCCTCTGAATAGCCCGAATTTGGCGCTGGCTGTTTGGAAGTCGTTTGCATTCCCTGCCCAAGATGACCCGACCCTTAATCAAATGTAATTATTATCAATAATAATATCTTTGACGTTTTTTAAGAATGATTGTATCGTTCAGAAATGCCTGTCTAATGTTGAGGTCCTTTGATGTTGATTGAACTGGTCTATACCAGCACAGCCGTACGAAACTATTCGGACGACGAACTCGAAGACATTCTTAAAAAGTCCGTTCAGAACAACAAACGAAAAAATGTCACCGGCCTGCTTTTGTACTCGAAAGGTACGTTCATGCAGGTACTTGAAGGGGAGACGGACGTCGTTGACGCTTTGGTCGAAATCATCAAGTCAGATCCCCGTCATCGGAACATCGAGATGCATTTACGGACCCCTGTTCTCGAGCGGGAATTTAACGAATGGCACATGGGCTATCGGGCACTCAGCCAGCAAGATGCGATTGCCTTGCCAAACTACGCGCCATTCTTCGAGGATGGTTTTGACGCGACCAAGCTAGCGTCAAAACCCGGCGTGTGCCTCGAAATCATGAAATCTATGGCAAAGCTGCCTACCTGACAGGTTGCAAAGTAAATGCGCAGCCGTGGCGGTAGCGCTGATGTCTATTCGAGAATAGTAAATTTCGTATCAAGAAGGGTGTCGTATTTCGCGTTTTATGGGCGAACAAGCGCTTCCATTTCTTGCGAATCTCGGCAACGGGCATCACCAAGCGCCAACGAAAAATTTCATTTTTTGCCAAAATTTCCGGTTGACCGTGCCATGCACTAATCAACCCTGGATGCACGCGAACCGGCGCCATGCTCGCTCAGATCGCCGCGTCGGCTCGTAATGCGGCGATGTGCTCCGGCGCGTAGCCCAAATCAGCCAGTACGCTGTCGGTATGCTCGCCAAGCGCCGGCCCGATCCACTCGGTGCTGCCCGGCGTTTCAGACAGCTTGGGGACGATGCCCGGCATCCGCAGCTCCTTCCCATCCGGCAGGCGCGCTGACTCGATCATCTGGCGGGCAATGAATTGCGGATCGGCAAACATGTCGACGGCCGAATAGATACGCGAGGAAGGCACCTCGGCAGCTGCCAGCGTGGCCAGCACATCGGCCTCATCGTGCTGCGCACACCAGGCGTCGATCAGCCCGTAAATCTCGTCACGGCGGGAATCGCGGCCGGCATTGTCGGCCAGCGTCGGGTCTTCAGCCAGATCGGCGCGGCCAATCGCCAGCATGAAACGCCTGAAGATCGCGTCACCGTTAGCGCCGATGGTCACGTGCTTGCCGTCCTTCGTCGTATGCGTGCTCGACGGCGTGATCCCCGGCATGATGTTGCCGGTACGTTCGCGGACAAAGCCGAACACGTCGAATTCCGGCACCATGGACTCCATCATGGCGAAGACCGCCTCGTAGAGCGCCACATCGACCACCTGCCCCGCCCCGCCATTCACCTCCCGGTGGCGCAGCGCCATCAACGCGCCAATCGCACCCCACAGCGCGGCGATCGAATCGCCGATGGAAATCCCGGTGCGCACCGGTGGCCGGTCGGGAAAGCCGGTGATGTAACGCAGGCCGCCCATCGATTCGCCCACCGCACCGAAGCCCGGCTGATCCTTGTACGGCCCGGTCTGGCCAAAGCCGGAGAGGCGCACCATGACCAGCCCCGGGTTATCTGCCTTCAAGGTGTCCCAGCCCAGCCCGAGCTTTTCCAGCACGCCAGGGCGGAAGTTCTCGACCAGGATGTCGGCCTCGCTGATCAGCTTGCGGACGAAAGCGAGCCCTTCCGGATGCTTCAGGTTGGCTGTCACCGATTTCTTGTTGCGCCCCTGCACGGCCCACCACAGTGAAGTGCCCTCGTACAGCTTGCGCCATTTGCGCAAGGGGTCGCCGCCATCGGGCGATTCCACCTTGATCACCTCGGCGCCGAACTCGCCCATGATCCGCGTGCAGAACGGCCCGGCGATCAGCGTGCCGAGTTCCACCACCTTGAGCCCGGCCAGCGGCTTCTGTGCCCCGTCTTTTTGCGCCCCAGTCATCTCAAGGCTCCCAGTGTTCAATTTTCAATTTTTGGCCAAAAATCCGGTCGACCGTCGCAATCACCGAAGCCGGCGCCCCGCTCGTCGCCAAGGTCAGTCGGCCATGTCCGCCCCCCAGCAAACACCGCGTCGCCAGCAAGCGATCCAGCTGACGTGCCACCGGCTCACCGGTATCCAGCAAAACAGTGCCCGCCGGCATGCGCCGGGCAATCGCCTCGGCCACCCACGGATAATGCGTGCAGCCAAGCACCACGACATCGGCCGCCGCCGCAGCCAGCGGCGCCACAAAGGTATCGAGCAAGGCCGACACCTCGGCGCTGGCCGGCCCGTGCGCCTCAATCGCCTCAGCCAGCCCCGGGCAAGGCTGGGCCAGCACGCGATAACCATTGGCATGGTTGCCGACCAGCCGCTGAAAACGCTCGCTCGCCAAAGTCCGAGTCGTCGCCAGCACCCCAATAACGCCCGACTTGGTGAGCCCAACCGCCGGCTTGACCCCCGGCTCCAGCGCCACCACCGGCACCGAAATCGCCGCCCGAATCGCCTCCGCCGCTGCCGCTGTCGCCGTATTGCAGGCAATCACCAAAGCCTTCGCCCCGCGCCGCACCAACGCCTCGGCAATCAGCACCCCACGCTCGCGCAGAAACACCTCCGGCCGGTCGCCGTAGGGCAAAAACCGGGTGTCGGCGAAATAGAAAAAGTCTTCCTGCGGCAGGCGCTCGCGCAAAGCGCGAAGGACAGTTAGTCCACCGAGGCCGGAGTCGAATACTGCGATGGGGTGGGAGGTCAAAAGAACATCCGGAAATGTAGTTTGTTGTTAATTGTAGAATTCGCCAACTCTAGTACCGATTGCGGAAGCCCGGTCTTTGGATAAGCAGACATTCAACGTGCTAGATCAGGGCTGAGCGCTACAACTCCGTAGACATACACCCCATTCTCGTTGCCGTTGAGAAGCCGCTTCATAATTCTTTGAACCGGCCGAAGTATCGTGCCGTTATTCAGATGAAGTGCAATATTTATCTCAGCCTCAGAGTCATTGTCGTTTCCTATCCATTCACCATCTGAAGAACGACGTATTACCTCGCCAACGTAGCTCCCAAGTGCGAAAAGACGTGCTCCGAGGTCAGACGAAAGCAGCCCATCAGGTTTAGGACGACCGTTCGGTGCATTGTCGTCGAAGAAACGATCAATTTCCTTGAGACTATCAACCGTGAAATCAGCCTTATATCCGGAGATGTATAAGGCTTTTGCGATCCATTCCGCAGAATCTCTTGCATCCGTCACGACCCTAGACCCGTCAGCTTTAGCACCAAATGACGCGATGCAGCAGAAAGCGACAAGAAATGATCGTAACAGTGACATGGAGTGGATACCTAAGAAACGGAAAATAGTCTTAAACCAAAGAGGTCAAAGTGATTTAGCAAATGGTAACTCCACCTTCAGTTTCCAATCATGAAGCGCGAAACTTTGATCTATCGCACTATTCGCGCAGCAACTCTGCCTAGTTGTCATAGTGATATCGGCAAGCAATGATCACCAGATCGCCCCCATCCACGCAATATACAAGGCGATTGGCATCGTCGATGCGGCGAGACCAGAAGCCGGACAGATTTTCTTTGAGCGGTTCGGGCTTGCCGATGCCAACGAAGGGGTCGCGCAGACAATCACGGATCACAGCGTTGACCCGCTTCAGCGTCTTGCGGTCCTGTCCTTGCCAGTATTGGTAGTCCTCCCAGGCGGCGAGCGTCCAGGTGATCCGGCTAGGCATCCATCAAATCCTGCGCCTTGGTTTTGCCCTTGCGGTATTGCTCGATGGAACGCGCCAAGTGAGCTGCGTTAGCCGGCGACTTGAGCAGATGGACGGTCTCCATGAGGCTGTTGAAGGTGTCGAGCGACATCACGACGGCATCGGAGGCGTCGCGCCGGGTGATCACCGTATAGTCGGCATCGTCGCTAACCTGGTCGATGATGGCTTTGAGACTGTTGCGGGCATCGGAGAAATTGACAACGCGCATGATGTTTTACCTGTTCAATATATTGTACAAGTTTAGCCAGACTGGTTCATGAAGGCAAGCGACCAGACGAAGCCTGGCGCCACCGTGATTTAGCCGGTAAATTGACCGCCACGGTCAACCGGAAAAAACAGCCAAAATTGAAATATTGTGGCCTTGGCAATTGCAGGTAGCGCTCACAACCCGTAGTGCTTGCGGACGCGATCTTCGAGCATTTTGCTGGCGGCTTCTTCGCTGCAATCGGCCAGATGCTCATAAATATCCCGTGCCATGGGCCGAAACGCCGTCATCACGTCCGGATCGAAATGGCTGCCGGTTTCCCTGTCGAGAATGTCCATGACGGTCTCGAAATTCAAGGGCTCCTTGTACGGGCGGCGCGAGCAGAGTGCGTCAAAGACGTCGGCCACGGCAAAGATGCGGGCGGCCAGGGGAATGTGCTCGCCCTTGAGGCGTCGCGGATAGCCGGTGCCGTCCCACCGCTCATGATGACCGGCGACGACTTTGTTGGCACCTTCCAGCCAGCCGATTCCTTTGACGATTTCCTCGCCGAGCTGGACGTGTGTTTGCATGATGGCCAGTTCATCGCTATCGAGCGGACCCGGCTTGAGGAGAATGGCGTCGGGTATGCCAATTTTCCCGACATCGTGCAGAAAACTACCGACGATCAGCGATTGCATCTTCTTGCCGCGAAAGCCGAACTTTTCGGCGATGGAACCGGCGATCCAGGCGACCCGGTAGTTGTGGGCGCCGGTTTCGGAATCGCGTTTGGCGATGGCGCGGCCGAGTGCTTCCATCATCGAAATATGCGAGTCGAGTACCTCCAGGGCTTTCCGCTCGTTATCGGCTGACAGCCGAACCACCACCGGATAGATCGCCAGCCCGCAAAGCAAGGAGGCCAACCCGGCCATCAGGGCTGCAGCCAGCGAGCTGCCGAGCATCCGCTGGCGCTGCCACTCGGGGACGATACGGACGCCCTCGAAATAGCCGGTGATCTCTGACGCTGGCGAACCCCCCAGGCGCAGCGGAACGAAAACGCGCAGCACCCAGCGCTGGTCGGGCAGCTTGACGCTTTCGTAGCGAGTCGAGGTGTAGGTCGGCGTGGCATGGTGAAGCAGAATGCCTTCAACCTGCAGGCCGTTCGACGTCATCGCCTCGGCCAGGCGTTGCCCCTTACCATCGTAGATTTCGGCAATGTCGAACAAGCCGCCGGCCAGCGCTTTGGCGGCGCTGTCGGCATGGGTTGCTGCGCCCGGTCCGCTCAGCGCAATGGCGCCGAAATGGCCCAATAGCCGTTGCGACTCTTCAATCGCCAGCGAAACGGTGCTCTGTTCAACGTTTTCACGAACGACAAACCAGGATATCGGGCTGGCCAGAAGCGCCAGCAGCAGGCTGACGGCGCCGATTCGCCTGGCTGTACGCTTGTTGAACGCATTCATGCGGCCTCCTGTCCTTTTTCGCTACGAGATTTTGATGATTGTGCGCGAGGAAGCTTAAGGCAGACTGATCACCGGCCAGATGCCGGTTTCACTCGGCAGAACTGGTCGCCGCCCGATACCCGCCCGCCTTGAGCATGCGGTCGTAGAGTACGACATTGACCGTCGCCGCCAGGTTCATGCAGCCGTGGGTGGGAATGTAAACGATGTCCTTGCACCATGCGGTGACGTTCTTTTTCAGGCTGCCGTCTTCCGGGCCGAAGATGTAGAAGGCGCGTTCCGGGTGCTGGTATTCGGTCAGCGGTTTGGCGTCCGGGTGCACTTCAATGGCGACCGGGACGCAGCCGAAGGGGATGACCTGTTGCAGGTCGTCAACGCCAATGAGCGGCAGTTGCAGGTGCACCTGCTTGGTGTCGGTGCGAAATTCGGCGGCGCGCTCGTAACGTTTGCCGGTGTAGAAGACTGAATTAACGCCGTAACAGCCGGCGGCACGCATGATGGAGCCGACGTTTTCCGGGCCTTTGGGGTTGTAGAGGCCGATGCAGGAATAGCCTGTGTAACCCTGGACGGCCTGTTTTCTGGTGATGGTTTCGATGCTCATCGTTACTCGGGCTGGCGGAATTCGTCGTCTATCCAGGCGTTGGCGCTGGCCGGGCTGAGCTTGAAATTCGGCCCGACGCGCACCCTGGCCAGTTGCTCGCCGTCAGCATCTTCGGCGGACAGCGTGGCGTAGGGATCATCTTCATCGGGAACGATGTCGAGATTTATCAAAATTGGCCCGTTTTCCCGGTTGACCGTGAGTTTCTTGTGAAGCTGGGCATGTAGCTGATGTTCGTGCCGGCGCAGGACTTCGGAGGCAGTCTTGATCAGGGTCTGGAAGGCAGAAACGTCGAGCGGCTTCGGGTTTTTCTTGTCGCGCCCCATGGTCCATGGGCCGACCAGCGCCGGCTCCGATTCGCCGTCCTTGATCATGGCGACAGCCCAGCCTTCGTCCTCTTCGTTCTTGATGACGCGGGCAGTCCAGCCGTTGTTGCGCCACAGGCGCGGCTCGTTGATCACGGTGGCTTCTTCAGCCTCGACGGGTTCGTTGATTACATTTTCTGTCATCCCCGAATTGTACTTCCGAGCGGCGCCTCGGCCCGCCCTGGAAATAAAAAGCCCCCTTGCGGGGGCCTCTTTCCAGCCAAATCGTCCAGCGCTACTACATGCGGGCGATCATGGCGTCGCCGAATGCCGAGCAGGACAGCTCCTCGGCCCCGTGCATCAGACGGGCAAAATCATAAGTCACCTGCTTGTCGCCGATGGCGGCTTCCATGGACTTGATGACCAGATTGGCCGCTTCGACCCAGCCCAGATGGCGCAACATCATTTCAGCCGACAGTATCAGCGACCCTGGATTGACCTTGTCCAGACCGGCATATTTCGGCGCCGTGCCGTGGGTCGCTTCAAAGCAGGCGTATTGATCGGAGATATTGGCGCCCGGGGCAATACCGATGCCGCCGACCTGCGCCGCCAGCGCGTCGGAGATGTAGTCACCATTCAGGTTGGTGGTGGCGATGACGTCGTACTCGGCCGGACGCAGCAAAATCTGCTGCAGAAAGGCATCGGCAATGGAGTCCTTGACGGTGACTTCGCGGCCGGTATTCGGGTTGGTGAAATGGCACCACGGTCCGCCGTCAATCAGCTCGGCGCCGAACTCTTCCTGCGCCACCTTGTAGGCGATGTCACGGAACAAGCCTTCGGTGAATTTCATGATGTTGCCCTTGTGCACGATGGTCAGCGACTTGCGGTCGTTGGCGATAACGTACTTGAGCGCGGCACGGACCAGACGGGTCGTGCCTTCGATGGAAATCGGCTTGATGCCGATGCCGGAGGTCAGCGGAAAACGGATCTTCTTGACGCCCATTTCGTCCTGCAGGAACTTGATGACCTTCTTGGCCTGTTCCGAATCAGCGGCCCACTCGACGCCGGCGTAGATGTCCTCGGTGTTCTCGCGGAAGATGACCATGTTGGTCAGCTCGGGATGCTTCAACGGCGACGGTACACCCTTGAAATACTGCACAGGACGGACGCACTGGTAAAGGTCAAGCTCCTGACGCAGCGCCACGTTCAGCGAGCGGATGCCACCGCCGACCGGCGTCGTCATCGGCCCCTTGATGGAGACCGAATATTCCTTCAGCGCATCGAAGGTTTCCTTGGGAAACCACTCGTCCGGCCCATAGATGCGGGTGGATTTTTCGCCGGCAAAAACTTCCATCCAGTGGATTTTCCGGGCGCCACCATAAGCCTTGGCCACGGCAGCGTCGATGACCTTGATCATGACCGGCGTGATGTCGATGCCGATCCCGTCACCTTCGATGAAGGGGATGATCGGATTGTCCGGGGTAGCCTGCCCCGGAACGATTTTCGAACCACCTTGCGGAACCGTGATGTGAGATGTCATATCCACTCCTTGCCTAGTTTTCAGATGGGCAGTCAGCCGCGTGCGCCATTGACCTGCAACACCCGACGCAAGCCTCTGGCACCGGGCAGTAAAAGGAATTATGTCGCAAAACCGCAACCGGTGTCAGCCATTTAGCCGGTTGGCAGACGATCCGGCAAACATTCGGCTTTGCTGCGGTCAACCGGAAAAAATGCCCCAAAATAAAAAAGCGAAGACCAGATCGGCCTTCGCTTTTTTTATCCGGCGCTCAAATGCCGGGAAAGTTGGCTCGCTTAGATGCGGGCAGCCTTCAGCGCTGCATTCAGCGTCGGGCTCGGACGCATGATCGCCTTGCACTTGTCCGCATCAGCCTTGTAGTAGCCACCGATATCGACCGGACGGCCTTGCACCGACTTCATTTCGGCAACGATCTGGGCTTCATTGTCGGTCAGGCTCTTGGCCAGCTTGGCGAAGTGAGCTGCCAGTTCGGCATCTTCCTTCTGCGCAGCCAACTCTTGCGCCCAGTACATGGCGAGGTAGAACTGCGAACCGCGGTTGTCCAGCTCACCGGTCTTCGGCGACGGCGACTTGTTGTTGTCGAGCAGTTTGCCAGTGGCAGCATCGAGGGTCTTGGCGAGCAGAATGGCGCTCTTGTTGCCATCCTTGATGCCCTGCTCTTCCAGGGAAACGGCAAGGGCCAGGAATTCGCCGAGCGAATCCCAGCGCAGGTGGTTTTCCTGCGTCAGCTGCTGCACGTGCTTCGGAGCAGAACCACCGGCACCGGTTTCGTACATGCCGCCACCGTTCATCAGCGGAACGATGGAGAGCATCTTGGCCGAGGTGCCCAGTTCCATGATCGGGAACAGATCGGTCAGGTAGTCGCGCAGGATGTTGCCCGTCACCGAAATGGTATCGAGGCCGCGGGCGACACGTTCCAGCGTGAAACGCATGGCACGAACCTGGGACATGATCTGGATGTCGAGACCGTTGGTGTCGTGCTCCTTGAGGTACGTGACGACCTTCTTGATCAGTTCGTTCTCGTGCGGGCGATAGGCATCCAGCCAGAAGATGGCTGGCGTGTTGGACTGACGGGCACGGGTGACGGCCAGCTTGACCCAGTCGCGGATCGGCGCATCCTTGACCTGGCACATACGCCAGATGTCACCGGCTTCGACGTTCTGCGTCAGCAGCACTTCGCCAGTCGCGTTATCGACGATGTTGGCGATGCCGGCTTCGGTGACTTCGAAAGTCTTGTCGTGTGAGCCGTATTCCTCGGCCTGCTGGGCCATCAGGCCAACGTTCGGCACAGTGCCCATGGTCTTCGGATCGAAGTTGCCATGCCATTTGACGAAGTTGATCATCTCCTGGTAGATGCGGGCAAAGGTCGATTCCGGCATGACGCACTTGCTGTCGTACTGCTTGCCGTCAGCGCCCCACATCTTGCCGCCCTGACGAATCATGGCCGGCATGGAAGCGTCAACGATGATGTCGTTCGGTGAATGGAAGTTGGTGATGCCCTTGGCCGAGTCAACCATGGCCAGACGCGGGCGATGTTCCTGGCAGGCGTGCAGATCGCGGATGATCTCGTCACGCAGGGATTCCGGCAGGGTCTTGATCTTCTCGTAGAGGTCGACCATACCGTTATTGACGTTGATGCCCAGCTCGGCGAAGGTCTTGGCGTGCTTCTCGAAAGCGTCCTTATAGTAGATCTTGACGCAGTGGCCGAAGACGATCGGGTGCGAGACCTTCATCATCGTTGCCTTGACGTGCAGCGAGAAAAGGATACCGGCTTCGCGGCAGTCTTCCAGCTGGGCTTCGTAGAAGTCGCACAGCGCCTTCTTGCTCATGAACATGGAGTCGATGATTTCGCCTTCGAGCAGCGAGAGCTTCGGCTTCAGCACGGTGGTTTTACCACCCTTGGCGATCAGTTCCATACGAACTTCACGGGCCTTGTCGAGAGTCATCGACTTTTCGCCGTGATAGAAGTCACCAGTTTCCATATGGGAAACATGGGTTTGTGACCACTGCTTCCATTCACCCATGGAGTGCGGACGCTTACGGGCGTAATTCTTAACGGCCATCGGTGCGCGGCGATCGGAGTTGCCTTCGCGCAGCACCGGGTTAACGGCAGAACCGAGACACTTGCCGAAGCGGGCTTTAAGCGCCTTCTCTTCGTCGGTGTTGGCGGCTTCAGGATAATCGGGGATGGCGTAGCCTTTTTCCTGCAGTTCCTTGACGCAGGCTTTCAACTGAGCAACCGACGCGCTGATGTTCGGCAGTTTGATGATATTGGTTTCTGGCAGCAGGCAGCGTTTACCCAACTCGCCCAGGGTATTCGGTACTTTCTGGTCATCCTTGAGGAATTCGGAAAACTCGGAGAGAACACGAGCCGACACAGAAATGTCGGCCTTCTCGATCTCGATACCGGCCGGTGAAGTAAAGGTGCGGACGATCGGCAGGAATGCGCACGTCGCCAACAGCGGCGCTTCATCGGTCAGCGTGTAAATGATTTTTGACTTTCCACCAGCCATGTATATCCCCTTGCGTTGGATTGAATTATTAGGGCCGAAGAAGTATTGGCCCGTTTGTGAACCACTCTGCAATAGCAAAACAAGAAGAGTATCGCCCCCGCTGTATCGCAGTCAACGGAACGCAATTCCGGATCGCGGGCCGGGGCTCCATTTCCTAGTCGTTTCCGGGGCTTAGATGCATTGGGCAGTGCTAAAATTTGCCCCTGCATTTGCGATACCGGACCATGAAAATATCTGTAGGCCTTTACGGCACCAACGCGCATCAGATCGCCCTGGCCATGATTCAGGGCTTCAACAAGCACTACACGCTGTTTCGTCAAACCAGCCGCGAAGCCAAAACACGTTTTGAACATGGCGATTGGCTGGGCGTACACAAGGCGGTAAAGGAACGCATCCGCTTCTACGATGATCGGGTCGATGAATGCGTTGAACGTCTGCGCCATGAATTCGATGCCCAGAGTATTGATGATACGACCTGGCAGCAGGTCAAGCTGCTCTACATCGGTCTGCTACTCAACCACAAACAGCCGGAACTGGCCGAGACCTTCTTCAACTCGGTGACGACCAAGATCCTGCACCGCAACTATTTTCACAACGATTTCATTTTTGTCCGCCCCAGCATCTCGACGGAAAACATCGAAGGTGACGATACCCAGACCTACCGCAGCTATTACGCCAAGGAAGACGGCCTGCGCGGCGCCATCGGCAAGATCATTGCGGATTTCAACTGGCATCGGCCATTTGCCGACCTTCCCCGCGATGTCGACTATGTTTATGAGGCCGTCTGCCGCTACTTGAATGGGATGCCGACCCGCGAGGTCAATTTCCAGATCCAGGTACTAGGCTCGGCGTTTTACCGCAACAAGGCGGCTTACATCATCGGCAAGGCAATCAACGGCGCCAGCGAATACC
The DNA here is from genome assembly GCA_016709965.1 of Betaproteobacteria bacterium. Classification (NCBI taxonomy): domain Bacteria; kingdom Pseudomonadati; phylum Pseudomonadota; class Betaproteobacteria; order Rhodocyclales; family Azonexaceae; genus Azonexus; species Candidatus Azonexus amarohabitans. The sequence goes on along the minus strand of JADJLT010000006.1, from coordinate 579,180 downwards.
CGTTTGCCATTCCGGTGCTGCATGATGAAGACGGCAAACTGTTTCTCGACACCATCCTGCTTGATGCGTGGCGAATTGGTTTGTTGTTCTCGCTATCCCGCGCCTATTTCATGGTCGATATGGAAGTGCCGTCCGGCTATGTGCAGTTCCTGCGCTCCATCCTGCCCAACAAGCCGCGCTCGGAGCTCTACATCATGCTCGGCCTCGGCAAGCAGGGAAAAACGATGTTCTTCCGCGACTTCATTTATCACCTGCATCATTCGGAAGACAAATTCATCATGGCGCCCGGCATTCGCGGCCTGGTCATGCTGGTTTTCACACTGCCTTCCTACCCCTACGTTTTCAAGATCATCAAGGATGTCTTCGGCGCCTCGAAAAACATGGATCGCGCGACGGTCAAACGAAAATTCATGATGGTCAAGCAGGTCGACCGCGTTGGCCGCATGGCTGACACGCTGGAATTTTCCAATGTACTTTTCCCGCTCAATCGCTTTGACGACGAAGTCCTGCAAGAACTGCAAACCCTTGCACCATCCTGCTTCGAAATTGACGGCGAGCAGTTGATCATCAAGCACCTTTACATTGAGCGCCGAATGGAACCGCTCAACATCCATCTCGATCGCATGGAGCGCTCGAACAACATTGACGGGTTGGAACACGCCATCAAGGAATACGGTAGCGCCATTCGGGAAATGGCCCAGGCCAACATCTTCCCCGGCGACATGTTGTGGAAGAATTTTGGTGTTACCCGCTTTGGTCGCGTCGTCTTTTACGACTACGACGAAATCGAATACATGACCGATTGCAGCTTCCGGCGCATACCGCCAGCCCCCGACTTCGAGACCGAAATGTCCGGCGAAATCTGGTATGCCGTGGGCAAAAACGATGTTTTCCCCGAGGAATTCAGCACCTTTCTGCTGGCGTCACCCATCCTGCGCAAAATATTCCATAAGCACCATGCCGACCTGCTGTCCCCAAAATTCTGGCAAGATTCGCAACAGAAAATCCGAGATGGTCATGTCGAAGACTTTTTCCCCTACCCGCAGGAACTACGTTTCTGTAACACCCCACTTGTCACAGACTGACAAAAAAACACAACATACACGGGATATTTCCCCATTCAATCTGGAGTAACCAGCATGCCGCTAACCATCGCGGTTGTCAGAGAGCGCGCGCCGGGCGAAAGTCGGGTAGCGCTCGTTCCCGAGACTGCCAAAAAATTTGCCGCCCTCGGCGCACTGCTTCGCATGGAGCAAAGCGCCGGTATTGAAAGCCACATGCTGGATTCGGCTTACCCCGAAGTCACCATGGTCAATGGCATCAACGAAGCCTATGGCGCGGCCCAAGTTGTCATGCGGGTAACCCCGCCGAGCGTGGAAGAAATTGCCGCCCTGCCGGAAGGGTCGATCCTCATTGGGCTGCTGAAACCGTTCGAAGACAAAGCCCGTCTTGCCGCGCTCAACGCCCGCAAGATTACGGCCTTTGCCCTCGAACTGTTGCCGCGCATTTCGCGTGCCCAGAGCATGGATGCGCTGTCCAGCCAAGGCGCCTGCGCCGGCTACCAGTGCGGCCTGATCGCCGCTGCCCGCTGCACCAAGTTCTTCCCGATGCTGACCACGGCCGCGGGCACTATCCGTCCGGCCCGCGTTCTGGTCATTGGCGCGGGGGTTGCCGGCCTGCAAGCCATCGCCACCTGCAAACGCCTCGGCGCCATGGTCGAAGCCTATGACGTTCGCTCTGCCGCCCGTGAGCAAATCGAATCCCTGGGGGCAAAATTCGTCGATACCGGCGTTCATGCGGATGGCACCGGCGGATACGCCCGTGACCTGACCGACGAAGAAAAAGCCCAGCAAACCGAGAAACTCGCCAAGGCAGTCGCCCTGTCAGATGTCGTTATCACGACAGCCGCCATCCCCGGCAAGAAAGCCCCCATCATCATCACCACCGACATGATCGCCCGTATGAAATACGGCGCCATCATTGTCGACATGGCCGCCGAATCCGGCGGCAATTGCGCGCTGACTCAACCGGGCGAACATGTCGTCGCCAACGATGTCAACATTCACGGCCCGCTCAATCTGCCATCACGCATGCCGACCCATGCCTCGGAGCTGTACGCCAAGAACCTCTACAACTTCCTGTCACCATGGATCAAGGACGGCGAACTCGTCATCGACTGGAGCGACGACGTCGTCGCCGGCACCCTGCTGTGCAAGGACGGCGCCACCGTCCACGCCACTGTCAAACAAGTTATGGGAGAAGCCTGATGGACGGCCTGCTCGCTTTATATATCTTCATGCTCGCCGCCTTCACCGGCTACGAGATCATCGCCAAGGTGCCGGTCATCCTGCACACGCCACTGATGTCGGGTTCCAACTTCGTGCACGGCGTCGTCGTCGTGGGCGCCATGATCATGCTCGGGTCGGCTGATACGCCGATCCAGCAAGCCATCGGATTCTTCGCGGTTGCCCTCGGCGCAGCCAACGCCGCCGGCGGCTACGTCGTTACCGAGCGCATGCTTGCCATGTTCAAGAAGAAGGAGGGCTGAACATGACGATGCCACTTTACGTCCAGGGTGCCTGGTTCATCGGCGCTGCATTGTTCATCTTCGGTCTGAAGGGCATGAGCTCACCGGCCAGTGCTCGCAAGGGCATCGTCATCGCCGGCTACGGCATGCTGATTGCCATCGCCGGCACCTTCCTGGTCCCGGGTCTCAAGAACATCGCGCTGATGGTTGCTGCACTCGGCATCGGTGGCGCTGCTGCCTGGATCTCCGGCAAAAAGGTCAAGATGACCGACATGCCACAGATGGTTGCCATCTACAACGGCATGGGCGGCGGTGCGGCTGCAGCCATTGCCGCCATCGAGTTTGCGAAGGGTGATGCCCATAGTATGGCAACCACGGTACTGGCCGTCATCGGTGCGCTGATCGGGGCAGTCTCCTTCACCGGATCCTGCGTTGCCTGGGCCAAGCTACAGGGAGTGCTCAAGAAAGCGCATCGCCTGCCGGCCCAGAATGCAGTCAATGTCTTGTTGGCGCTGTTCGCCGTTGGCCTGGGTGGTGCCATGCTGGTCCTCGCCCCGGCCCAACCGGAACTGATTTTCGGCTTCTTTGCCGTCGCCCTGATCCTTGGCCTGATCGTCACCCTGCCCATCGGCGGGGCCGACATGCCGGTGGTAATCTCGCTGTTCAATGCCTTTACTGGTCTGGCTGTGGGCTTCGAAGGCTATGTGCTGGGCAACCCGGCGCTGATTATCGCCGGCATTGTTGTCGGTGCAGCCGGCACCTTGCTGACACAGCTGATGGCGAAGGCGATGAATCGGCCGATCTCAAACATTCTGTTCACACCCATGGTGGCGACGGGGGCTGGCGAAGCGATCAGCGGCACAATGAAGGAACTGGGCGCTCTTGATGCAGCTGCCATGATGCATTATGCCAGCAAGGTCATCATCGTGCCGGGTTACGGCATGGCCGTGGCGCACGCTCAGCACAAAGTATGGGAAATGACCTCCATCCTTGAAGAGTCTGGCGTCGAGGTGAAATTCGCCATTCACCCAGTAGCCGGCCGCATGCCCGGCCACATGAACGTGTTGCTGGCCGAAGCTGGCGTACCTTATGACAAGATTTTCGATCTTGAGGAAATCAACGGCGAGTTTGGCCAGGCCGACGTGGCACTGATCATCGGTGCCAACGACGTGGTCAATCCGAGTGCGCGCACCGACAAGTCCAGCCCGATTTACGGTATGCCCATCCTTAATGCCGACATGGCCCAGAACGTCATCGTAATCAAGCGCGGCAAGGGCACGGGATACTCCGGCGTGGAGAATGCGCTGTTCTATACTGACAACTGCCGTATGCTCTATGGTGACGCCCAGCCGATGGCCGGGGAGATCATTCAGCATCTTAAAGCAATGGGGTGAATCCGATTATTGACTATGCCAAAAGTAGCAAAAACCGTACAATCCGGCACATTCATAGCTTAGGGAATTGCCAATGAGGCGCATTGACGATCTCTTGATCTGGCTGACCGCTGCCAGCGGTCTGGGACTTTGGCTCTGGTCGATGGCGGTGGGCCCGGTTTCTGCGCACTTTTTTGTCGTCCTTGCCGGCATGATAATTGGCACGAGTCTGCTCTCGCTGAGCGAACGAAAGCGCTGGAAATCGCGCCAGAAAGGCCACTTTGTTGAATTGCAGGACGTCATGTCGGAATATCATGTGCTATCCGATGAAGCAATGTCGCATGCCGAACTTCAATTCACATCGCTCGAGAATGACATGCGTGAAGCGCAGGAAATCATTCGCGCTTCTGTCAGTAAAATTTCTGGCAGCCTGACCGGTCTCGAATCGCAATCCTCCGACCAGCGACAAATCCTGCGTTCGCTCATCGACCAGATGCTGCAAATGACAACGTCCGAAAGAACTGAGGTGCAAGGACAAGTCAGCCTGCAGCGCTTCTTTGATGAAACCAATGTACTGATCGCTGAATTTGTCAGCAAGATGTCGCAACTGCAAACCACCAGCCAAGGCATCGCCCAAAGTTTTGAACAGATGCAGAACCGGGTGTCGACAATTACCCGATCGCTGAACGACATCGCCGGCATCACCAAGCAGACCGACCTGCTGGCCCTCAATGCTGCAATCGAGGCGGCACGAGCCGGCGAAGCCGGCCGCGGATTTGCCGTGGTTGCCGACGAAGTGCGCAATCTTGCCGCCCGCACTGGCGAATTCAACGTCGATATTCGCAAATCACTGACAGAAATCGTGAACTCGCTGCAGGAAGTCGGCGTGCGTATCGCCGATGCAACCAACATCGACATGAGCCTGGCCGAGAAGTCGCGTTCGACGCTCCATGAATTAGGCACCGAATTGCTTGAACTGACCGGCAAGGCCCGCAGCCACTCCGACCACATCACGGCCATCACCGAGCAAATGCACAGCCTGACGCAAGAAGGCGTGATGGCGATGCAGTTCGAGGACATCGTGACTCAGATGATGTCGCGAATCAGCCAGCGCACCATCAACGTCGGTGAGTACATGCACGCTTTCCTTGCGCTGCAGCACGACAACGAATCGGATGGTCTGCAGCGTTTCCGCAAGCGTAGCCAGAAACTGGTGCAATTGCTGGTCGACTCTCACGTCAAGGGTGATGCCGTTAACTCATCCAATGCCGGCCAACATGCCAAGGACAGCAGCAACGGCGATATTGAACTATTCTGATGGAAAGGCTTGGTTTGCAGCGACGCTAAAGAGAAAACTTTCTCTGTACGCTGGAAGCAACGGCTACTCCCACGGTCAACCGGAATTTTTGGCCAAAACTGATGGACTTGAACAACCTGATCGAAGCCCTCGGCGAGAAGACCAGCATCACGCTGGCCGGCCTGACGATCGGCATTTTTTTCGGGATTTTTGCCCAGCGTTCAAGATTCTGCCTCCGCTCCGCCGTCGTTGAATTCTGGAATCGGAGCGGCTGCGACAAATTAGCGGTATGGCTTTTCGCTTTTTCAGCCGCCGTTGTTACCACGCAACTCTTCATTACCCAGAGCTGGCTCGATGTCTCGCAAGCGAGACAACTCGCGACCAAAGGCAGCCTGTCTGGCGCATTGGTGGGCGGTCTGCTTTTCGGCATCGGCATGATTCTGGCACGTGGATGCTCGTCCCGCATGCTGGTCCTTGCCGCCAACGGAAATCTGCGTGCATTGCTGACCGGACTCATTTTTGCCGTTAGCGCCCAAACCTCACTGAGCGGCTCGCTTTCGCCGCTGCGCACTTGGGTTTCCGGCTGGCTAACCATTGATGGCGGCACCAGCCGTGACCTCCTCGCCACCCTGCATCTGGGCAACGCCGGAGGACTGGTTTTTGGCCTCGCCTGGATGGCAGCGGCAATTCATTTCGCCCGCCGCGCCAAGCTCGCTCCGCGTGAATGGTTTGGCGGCATCGGCGTTGGCATTACGGTTGCAGTGGCCTGGCTGACCACCTATCAGATCGGTACCCAATCATTCGAAATTACCCCGGTGCAGAGCCTGAGCTTTACCGGTCCGTCAGCCGACGTGCTGATGCTGGTGCTGTCGCCACCTGGTCAACCTTGGGATTTCAATATCGGACTGGTTCCTGGCGTCGTGCTCGGATCGTTCCTCGCAGCGCTGTGGGGTCGGGAACTCAAGCTGGAAGGCTTCAAGGACGGGCACAGTATGCGACGCTACCTGGCGGGTGCCGTTTGCATGGGTTTCGGCGGCATGCTGGCCGGTGGCTGTGCCGTCGGTGCCGGCGTATCCGGTGCTGCGATTTTTGCGCTGACCGCCTGGATTGCGCTGATTGGCATGTGGGTGGGTGCCGGGCTGACAAACGCCTTGATCGACCGCCCTGCGCCCCAAGAAAAATCGGCAACGCTCGCAATGAACGTTGCCGACTCTCTCGTTCAGCCCTGAAACAGGTTATTGCGGGAAATACATCTTTGCCTTGTCCAGCTTGTAACTCCAAGGCAGGCCAGCATTCTTCCAGCCATTGACCGCACGCTGCCCAGCCTTCGGGCCCTCCTTGGCCATATCCCCTTCGAAGCCTTCGGCGACCCCATAGACTTTCGTGTAACCGGACATCAGCAGGCGATCCTGGGCCTTGGCACTGCGATCGCCGGAGCGGCATATAAGGATGATGGTAGCGTCCTTGCTCAACCCCATGCCTTTCAGACGGCGTTCCAGTTCAGGCACGAAATCCGAGTTCGGATCGAGCTTGTAACTGCCGCGTTTTTCGTCCCAGTCGCTCATGATTTCTGCGTGCTCGACATAGGGCACCAAGGCATCGACATCGATCGGTTCGCCGACGTACATCGCTTCTGCGCGGGTTCGAATGTCAAAGAAGGCAACACCTTTCGGGTCCTTCTTCTTCATGTCGTAGGCTTGCTGCGGCGTCAGGTAGAGGCCAATCTTTGACTTCTTGACCTCCGGCAGCTTGTCCCAGTCGGTAGAGCCCGGCGCCCAGTCGGCCGCGAAGCTCAGCGAAGACAAGGCCAGCAGACCGACCATCAGCAGGCCGTCAAATTTTAATTTTGTTTTCATGCAATCCCCGGATTGTTAGCCGCGCCCTTAAGCGTCGGCAGGTTGAGATTGACCGGCTTGACGGTCTTGATGTCACGTAGATATTTTGCCACGACATCCCAGATTGGCTCGCCTGAATTCTTCGCCTCTTCCGAGACGGGTGCCCAGCCGGCGACCTTGTAGGTTTTGGCCGGATCAATCAACTGACCGCGCAACATCATGTTCTGGATGCGACTGCCCATTTTTGCCGTCGGGTCGCAGGTGTATTGCAGGCCGCCGACGCGCACCATATCGCCCCCCTGCTGGTAATACGGATCGGGATTGAACAGGTTGTCGCAGACGTCCTCGAGCACCGTCTTGATCATCTCGCCACTCATGTTGGTCACGGTCGACCATGGATAGGTAATGGCCGTCTGATCGAGCACATGTTCCATCAAGATAGGCTGGCCGGGCAGGAGTGAAGTGCCCCAGCGGAAGCCGGGCGAGAAGGCAATTTCAGCGTCCTTGACCTTGAGCAGTGCATCGAGAATGACCTGATCGAAGGTGCCATTGAAATTGCCACGGCGATAAAGCAGCCCTTCAGTAACCGCCAGCTTTTCGTTGAGTTTCGACAGGTACGGTGCACGCGCCTTGTCGATCAGCGCCTGCATGTCCTGGTCGGCCGGCAGCAGATTGGCGAAGACCGGCAGCAGTTTGTAGCGGAAATCGGCAATCTTGCCGTTCTTGACGTCAAAATCGAGCACACCGAGGTACTTGCCGTTGGAGCCGGCATTGGTCACCAGCGTCTGGCCGCCGGCATTCTTGACGACAACAGGAGCCGGTACGCCATCGTGCGTATGGCCGCCGAGGATGGCATCGATGCCTTTGACGCGCGAAGCCATTTTGAGGTCGACGTCCATACCGTTATGCGAGAGCACGACAACGACCTGCGCGCCGGCAGCGCGGGCTTCGTCGACCGTCTTCTGCATGTTTTCTTCCTGGATGCCGAAGCTCCAGTTCGGCGTTTGCCAGCGCGGGTTGGCAATCGGCGTATAGGGGAAGGCCTGGCCAATGATGGCAACCGGCACACCGTTCATCTTCTTCATGACGAAAGGTTTGAAGACGGGGTCTCCGAAGTCGTTGGTCTTGACGTTCTGGGCGACGATATCAATGTGACCGGCGAAATCCTTCTCCTCGATTTCCTTGACGCGAGCCTCGCCGTAGGTCGATTCCCAGTGCAGGGTCATGACATTGACGCCGAGCGCCTTGCAGGCATCGACCATATCCTGCGCGTTGGACCATAGCGCCGTACCGGAACCTTGCCAGGTGTCGCCGCCATCAAGCAACAACGCGCCGGGACGGTTGGCCTTCATGCGTTTGACCAGCGTTGCCAGATGGGCGAAGCCGCCGACCTTGCCATAGGTTTCGGCGGCTTTTTCGAAATTCAGATAGGTGTAGGCATGTGCTTCAAGGGTGTTGGGCTTGAAGCCAAAGTGCTTGAGCAAGTTGGCGCCGACCAGGTGAGGCACCTTGCCGAACTGATCGCCGAACCCAAGATTGACGTTTGGCTCACGGAAATAGATGGGCAGCAACTGAGCATGGCAGTCGGTAATGTGCAGCAGGCTGACGTTGCCGAATTTTGGCAAATCGTACAACTTGGCTGCGCCTTTCTCGGCCAGCGCAAATTCGCTGTGCAGTGACATGCCCCCGGCCGCCGCAACGGCCATGACCTGAAGAAACTCCCGACGATTCATGCTCATTTTTTATCCTTGAAAAAGGCCGGCCAGTTTCCCGGCCGGCGCATTTGCGAAAACTCGTCAGGCGAGTTCTAGTCTTTGTTGACCGGCGATTCCGGGTCGATCAGGAAAGCCACGATGTGGGTAATTTGCTCCGGCGTCAGCCAGCTGTGCAGACCAAAACGCGGCATGTTGGTGCAGGCGGTGATGGAATTCGAGTTATAGACCTTGTCATAGACGTACTTGATGGTCTCCTCCGAATTGCCGCGAATCGTGCCGAAATGCTGCAGGCTCGGACCAATCGTGCCGTACGCCAGCTCCTTCTTCGCCAATTGATGACAGGCGTAGCAATTGCCGCCGCGCAGCTTGCCGGCCGAATCGGGCTGAATGAAACCGATGTGGCCACCAGTCCCGACGGCCGCCAGCTTTTCGCCTTCCTTCCAGTCACCGATCAGCTTGCCTTCTACTGGGTAACGGATGGTTGCCTTGTTGGCTTTTTCCAGCTGCTCGCCGATCTTGCGCGGCGGGTTGTCGCGGTACAGGCCACAGGTCTTCATCGTCTCATCCTGCTCCAGCCGGCTCATCCAGTACTTCGGATTGTCGGCACGGAACGAGTCGCGGAACATCTGCTCGGCTTCCTTGGCGTATTTTCCACCCGGCGCATCAACAGGTTTTTGCGCAATGGCCGGCGCGGCGATTCCTACGGTCAACCCGAAAAAAAGGGCAAATTTGAAATTCATGGTCATCCCCTTTTTCAGCGCTTGATGCCCGGCGTTTCCATGACGGTGCCGGTCGCATTCTTTTGCAGATAGGTTTCCAGCGCGATCACGGAATCCGCCAGGTAGTTCGGCTCAGGCCAGCGCGCCTGGCGCATGCAGTCGATCAGGCGACGCTGCATGGTCCATACCGTCCCTTGCGAAACACGGTAGGACGGCCAGGTTTTCATCGCTGTGCCGGCGCCGTCTTTGGTCGTCAGGTTGCCCAGATCCTGCAGGCGGATGCGCTTCCCTTCCTGACCGTGGCAGATCGCACAGGAAAAGTCCTGCGGGCCGGAGCGACGGTAAAAAATGTACTCACCCATCTTGTACATCTTGGCTTCTTCCGGATGTTTCGCCGGCACATTGATTGGTTTGCCATTGGACTTGGTGCCGATATAGGTAACCAATGCCTCAATGTCCGAATCCTTGCCCGGCTTCGAATACCACTGCTTGGTGGCTTCGGCCTGGGTCAGGCCCTGCAGGGTCATCATGCAATAAACCAGGCGGGACTCGACGTCCATGACCTTGCCGGTATCCTTGAAATACATGGGCAGTGCTGCATAAGCACCTTCCAGCTGGCCCGGCCCCTGGCCCATGTCACATTGTTCGAGCGAGGCATTTTTCGGGCCGCGCTTTTCCTTCCAGATACCTTCGCCCTTGAGTTCGAACAGATCGGCCGGATTGCCATCGGCCAGCGCCTCCCGGTATTTCGCCAGTTCGTCGGCCACCTTGCTATCCTGGGCTGCGACTCCACTGGCAAAGCCGGCAATAACTGCCACGCCAAGCAATGTTTTTATCGTACGTCGGATCATGAATACTCCTCCACGGGGTAAATGCAATGGCAGAAGCGATCTACGCCGCTTCCCTGCCATTGGTCGGACTATCAGGCGATGGCAGCTTCATCGGAACGGGTGTCGCCCTTGGTGTCTTTCCAGTTCACCACGATCTTGTCGCCCTTGGCACCACCCTTGAACTTGAAGGCCAGGTACGGGTTTTTTGACACAGATGGCCCGAACTCGCAGCTCAGCACGACCTTGTCATTGTGCTTGGCGGTCAGCTCGGTAATGAACCAGGCCGGCACGATGGCGCCAGCGGAGTCCTTGCGCTGGCCGGTTTCCATTTCGTGGCTGACCAGCACTTTCACTTCAGTAACGCCGTCCTTGTTGGCGGCGCGGATTTTCATTGGATTGCCCATGTTTCTATCTCCTTAATTCAATGTATGAAAACGGGGAACGAAGCGTCGCGAGCGATGACAGGACGAGGTGCGTTTGCGAGACAGTGCAATCTGCACGGCGAGCAAGCGCAACGAAGTCATGTCGAGCGCAGTAGCTTCGAACCCGTTTTTAGCCGCCGCAGCCGCCCAGCGTGACTTTGATTTCCTTGGTCGCCACGAAGAACTTGCCGTCCGACTTGACCAGCGCGTAGATGTTCGAGGTCTGGCCCATCTTGACGCGGGTCTGGACGCTGGCTTCGGTGCCTTCCGGCAGGACGAAAGTCGCGGCCAGCGCATTCGGGTTCTTCTCGATCAGGATGGCGACCATCGTCACGTTGGGCAGCGTTGACGCCACACCCACCGGAACAACAGCGCCGTTTTCAGCGATGTCCGGGCCAGTCACCTGAACGTCCTTGCTGTCTGTCGGCGAGGCGGCGCCCAGAGCCTTCAGCGTATCGGCCATGCTCTTGGCGTCAAAAGCGGTCTTGTTCCACTCAGCCAGGGCCATACCGGGGGTGATGATGCCCGCAGCAGCAAGAACGCTCATCAGGGCAGCGCCCGAACTTGCCTTCAGTACATTGCGACGTTGATTGTTCATAACTTCTCCTCTGTAGAAATTGGAATTACTTGGAACCGGACAGAATCCACTGAACCAGTGTTTTCAAATCCTCGTCTTTCACATGACTGTTGGGTGGCATCGGGACCGAACCCCAGACGCCCTGCCCGCCAGCCTTGACCTTTGCAATGAGCCGTGACTCGGCATCTGTCTGCCCCTTGTAGCGCGTAAAAACTTCGTTGTAGCCGGGACCGACGATCTTGCTCTTGACACCATGACAGGCCATGCAACCGCTCTTGGTCGCCAGTTCAAGGGTACCGGCATCGGCCGCCTTCTTGGCGGCTTCGGGGCCGAGTGTCTGGGTTCCACGAACCGGGCCGAACGAACGATTCTGGTCGCGCAATTCGCCATGCGCCGTGCGGGCATACTCCGGCAAGGTCGAGCCGATCAGCACTTCGGGCTTGCAATTCTTCATGCAGGCCTTGTTCTGCGTATCCGGCTTGCCACCGTTACCGATCCCGCCCTTGGCTGCCGAAGCGCCCGGCCACAGGCCATGGTCGGTGGTCATGCCGTTACGGTTGGGTAACAGCTTCTGGACGTCACCGATATTTTTGTCGGACAGTACGAAGTCAGCCGGCACCATTTCCGACAGGTTCAGCAGATAGGCCAGAATGGCGTAAACGTCGTTCGGCTTCAGCGACTTTGGTGCCGTCCACGGCATGGCACGCTGGATGTAGTCAAAGACCGTCGAAATCGTTGCCACCTTGGTGAAGGTAGTACGTTGCGGCAGTTCACCGGAAGACAGCCCCTTGACGCGACCAGTGGTCATATCGTCCTTGGAAGTACCACCAACCAACGGGGTGAATACTTCGTTCGACTCGCCGAAGGTACCGTGGCACGTAGCACACTTTTCCTCGAACAAGGTCTGGCCTTGATCCACCGAGCCCGATCCCTTGGGCAATCCCTTGAAGTCCGGACGGACATCGATGTCCCAAGCCTTCACTTCAGCCGGCGTCGCCGGGCGACCGACGCCCTGATAGTTCTCAAAGGCGAATGCTGCGGTCGACGCGGAAAAAAGGGCAAAAACGAAAAGCGGTTTAGAGAACCTGAACATTGCTGACCTCCCCGCTTTCGATAACCTTCCAGGATTGAATGGCGTTGTTGTGATAGATCGACTTGGTGCCGCGCACCTTGCGCAACTGGCCGTAGCTCGGCTGGACAAAACCGGTTTCGTCCATCGCCCGCGATTGCAGGATGGCTGGTTTGCCGTCCCACACCCAGTTGGTGTTGAAACGGGTCAGCGCCTTGTTCTGAATCGGCCCTTCGAGGCGCGCCGTCTGCCAGTTGATGCCGCCGTCGAACGAAACATCGACCTGCTTGATCTTGCCGCGGCCGGACCAGGCAAGGCCAGAAACATTGTAGAAGCCCTTGTCGAGCAGCGTCTGGCCACCAGACGGCGTGGTAATTACTGACTTGGCTTCCTGAATCGAGCTGTACTGGCGATGCAGGCCGCTCGGCAGGAGGTCGATGTAATGCACCGCCTCGTCCTTGGTCGCGTAGGGCTTGTCACCGACTTCGATGCGACGCAGCCACTTGACCCACGACACGCCCTGCACGCCCGGCACCACCAGGCGCAGCGGGTAGCCGTTTTCCGGGCGCAGCATTTCGCCGTTCTGGCCGTAGGCGACCATCACTTCGCCGGACTCGACCATTTCCATGGGAATGGTGCGCGTCATTGAGGAACCATCAGCCCCTTCAGCCAGCACGTAGCGCGCCTTCTTGTAATCGACCCCACAGTCGTCGAGCAGATATTTCAACGGCACGCCAGTGAATTCCGAACACGACAGCATGCCATGGGTGTATTGCACGGTCGGCACGGCGACATTGCCCCACTCCAGCCCCGTATTGGCGCCGCATTCGATGAAATGAATACGCGACGCCGAGGGCAGGCGCATCAATTCATCCATCGTGTAAACCTTGGCCTTCTTGATCAAGGAATCATCGGAACCGTTGATCATCAGGCGATGTCTGGAAGGATCGATGTCATGCCAGCCCTGGTGATGGCGTTCGAAATGCAGGCCGGACGGCGTGATGATGCCGAACAGCCCCTGCAACGGGCAGAACGACACAGATGCGCCGCCAACGCGGGCCAGACCGGGCGATTCACGACGCACCAACTGGCTTTCGTACTTGGACGGCACGCCATACGGGTTGGTGGCCACCGGCTGTCCGAGCGAGGTCGTCCATGGCGGATTTTGCAGAATATTAGGGTCGCCTTCAGCCGCCCGCCCGGCTATCGGTGCAGCCATTGCTGCGCCGGCTGCCAGCAGGCTCTTGCGCAGAAAATCACGCCGGCCGGCAGCGACGGCCTTGACCTGATCTTCCGACAGGAAGTTCTCCGGTGCGGGCCGCAGACGCCCCGGTTGATTGACGATATCGCCCATACGAATAATCCCCTCCGATTATTAAACGTCAGTACTGAAATTCACCGCCGACACACCAAGCTGATCACCCAGATCGCGGCTGGCCACCGTGATGCTGACCACGCGACAGATGTCGACAAAATTTGGATCAATGACGCGGTACATCACGGAACTTCCTTCACGCCGACGATCAACCATGCCTGCACGATAGAGAATGTTCAGATGCCGCGAGATATTGGCCTGTGTCAGTCCAATCTTTTCCACAACCTCATGTACGGGACGCTCGTCAGCACACAGGCAGGAAAGGATGCGCAAACGCGTCGGATCAGCCAGCAATCCGAAGTAATGCGCCACCTGCTCGAAGACTTCCAGTGTCTCGTCCATTGTTGTTTTTTGATTTCAATCAATCTTCAATCTATAACTACATACTTATATCGTCAACTACTAATATTGTTGCGTTGCAGCATGCAATTTGCGCCAAAGGTCTATAACCTTGAAGCCAAGCCGACACAAAACATGACACATAAATTCGGCGATATGACCTATCGAAAACCATTAGAGGAGGTGTCTCGATGAAACTGTTTTCCCCCTTGGTAGCCCTTTGTCTGCTGGCCTCGGCCAGCGCTTCGCAGGCAGCTGATCCTTACTTGGCACGCAACCTTGCAGCGACCTGCGCCAACTGTCACGGGACCAACGGCAACGCCGTCAAAGGCTCCGGCATGGACGCACTGGCCGGCATGGAGAAGGCCAAAATTCTGCAAAAACTGGCCGAATTCAAGAGCGGCGACAAGCCCGCTTCGGTCATGCACCAGATCTCGAAAGGCTACACCGATGGCCAACTTGATCTGATTGCCGGCTATTTCGCCGCACAAAAATAAGGGGAGACGACCATGATGCTGATGAAAAGACGCGATTTCCTGAAAATTGGTGCGGCAGCCGGCGCAATGGCCACGCTTTACGGCTGTGCCGGCGGCGGCAAGGCCAGCGGCCATGTGGTCGTCGTTGGTGGCGGCTACGGCGGCGCTACCATTGCCAAATACCTGCGCATGTGGAGCGAGGGCGGCGTGCAGGTCACATTGATCGAACGCAATCCCACCTTCATTTCCTGCCCGATTTCCAACCTGGTGATCGGCGGTCTGAAGACCATGGAAGACATCACCGTCAGTTACGACGGTCTGAAGAGCAAATGGGGCGTCCGCATCGTTCAGGATGAGGTTACTGCGGTCAACCCGGAAAAACGCTCGATTTCCCTAAAGTCCGGCGGCACGATGAGCTACGACCGCCTGGTTCTGTCACCCGGCGTTGATTTCATGTTCGACCAGATTCCCAATCTGAATAACGCAGACGCGCAGTCCAAGATTCTCCACGCCTGGAAAGCCGGCGCGCAAACCATCGCCCTGCGCAAACAGCTGGAATCGATGAAGGACGGCGGCACCTACGCCATCGCCATCCCCCGTGCCCCCTACCGCTGCCCGCCAGGCCCCTACGAGCGCGCCAGTCTGGTGGCCGATTACTTCAAGAAAAACAAGCCAAAATCCAAAGTGGTCATTCTCGACGCCAACGAAGATGTCACCTCCAAGAAGGGCCTTTTCACCAAGGCCTGGAAGGATCTTTACAGTGGCATCCTCGAATACCGCAATAACAGCGAGGTCAAGGACGTCGATGTCGCGACCAATACCGCGATCATGGAATTCGATAAGTTCAAGGCCGATGTACTGAACGTCATCCCGCCACAACGCGCAGGCAACATCTCGACCCAATCCGGATTGAAGCTGATCAACAACCGTTGGGTGGATATCAACTGGCTGACGATGGAATCGACCAACACGCCAGGCGTTCACGTGCTGGGCGATGCCGTATTCCCGGCGCCGACCATGCCAAAATCCGGCCACATGGCGAACCAGCACGGCAAGCTCGCCGCCGCTGCAATCCTCAACCTGTTGTCAGGCCTGGAGCCCAATCCGGAGCCAATGCTGATGAACACCTGTTACAGCTTTGTCGACGCCAAGAATGTGATCCACGTGGCGTCCGTGCACCATTACGACGCCGCCACCAAGACTGTGCAACCGGTCAAAGGCGCCGGTGGCGTATCGGCTGCCCGCAACGAACTGGAAGCCAAGGTCGCCCTCGGCTGGGCCAAGAACATCTGGGCCGATATGCTGACCTGATGGGCTGAGAGCATCTCGCAAAAGCCGCTCACGCGGCTTTTTTTCGCCCTGATTTCATTCAGCCACACGACCGAACTCCTGCCGCACACTGTTTGCAAGTTGTTCTGCTGCATTCATGCAGACAAAACGTTATGCTTTGGATAAATAACGAAAAAAATGAGGTGGGAGATGTTCGATCACGAGTTTGTCAGCACCATCCTCAGGCTATCGCTGGCGCTATTCGCAGGGGGGATTGTCGGCATTGAGCGAAGTTATCACGGACGCTCGGCTGGATTCCGGGAGCATACCCTGGTGTGCGTTTCCGGTTGCCTCCTGATGCTGCTGGCCGAGTTTCAGCCGACACACATTGCCGGCATTGATCATCCTGGCATATTTCTGGATCCTACCCGAATGGCCCAAGGGGTCATGACCGGCATCGGTTTTCTTGGCGCTGGCGCGATTATCAAGGATGGGCCGGCAATTCGTGGTTTGACGACCGCTGCATCCATCTGGATGATTTCCGCGATTGGCATCATGATCGGCATGGGCTACTTTGTCGCAGCGGCTGCATCGACCTTCGCTACGCTCAACATCAACTATGTTTTCCGGCTCATCGAAAGTCGAATTTCAACGGAAAACTATGCGCATCTGCAAGTACGTTTTTCCCGAGATGAGGTCATTTCAGATAGTGCGCTACAGACGCTGATTATCAATTTGGGCTATTCAGTCTCCGGCATCACCTACGCACTGATTGGTGAAGGCAAATTGTTCGAATACCAGATGACTGTGAAAACAGTGCTCAAGGAGCGCTTCCACCCTCTTTCCCAGAAACTTCTGGAAATGCCGGAGGTAAAAGAATTCTCGATATCCCCACGGGGTGAATAAAGACGGCGAATGCACAGCATTCGCGCGCAATAGCCATTCAGTTGTAGAAAAATCAACCACCGCTTGACCACCGCATAAGGGTGTTTGTTGTACATCACGAAATTTTCGTAGCTCGATATCTTATGGCGGACAAAAGCCGAGCTGAAAACCAATTCTAGGAGAGCCTCATGTTTAGAAAATTGCTTGGTAGTTTGCTGCTCTGTGCAACAGTCGCATGGGCGGGCCCGGATGCCCCTTCAAAGTTCGATGATTCACCGCTGGGCGGACAAAAAACCGTTTATCAATTCAATTTTGAAAAACCGGAAGATTTGTATCAGGCACTGGGTTATATCAATAATCAATTGAGCGGCCTGAAGGAGTTTGGTGATATCAAGCAATCGCATATCGTCATGGTGGCCCATGGCAATGAGTTACATATGCTGTCACGTCTGAATCGAGCCGCTTATCCCGATATCTATGATCGACTTAAATTGCTGACGGACCAAGGGGTAACGCTACGCGTTTGCCGCAACGCCGCGAAGTTTCGGGGGTACAAGCCTAGCGACTTCTATGATCTGGTGACTGTCGTTCCTGCCGCCATGACTGATCTCGCCATGTGGCAAAAAAAAGGTTACTCCTACATTTCCGGCGCGGTAATCAATCGCAGCAAGCGTAGCGAGTTCCTGGAAAAACATCCGGAAATCATCGACTGATAATTCCCGGGCGCCGACGTGTTGGTGATCGGACCATGATTCAAATCTGATCGCAGCACAAGGCGGTGTGACAGCCTGGATTTACGACGAATAAGCCCCTTCTCAAATCAAAAGGCCGCCAAACTGGCGGCCTTTTGACATTCGGCATTTCGTTATTAATCCAGCGTCGAAATGTATTCCGCCACCGCATGCGTCTCAAGCTCCGATAACTTGGAGGCGATGGTATGCATGACCGCGTTATCGTTGGTCCGTTCGCGCTTGTTGAACTGCTTTAGCTGATCCTCGATATAGCGCGGGTGTTGTCCGGCCAGACGTGGCAATTGCGGCGTGCCAAGCCCCTTGACACCATGACAGGTCGAGCAAGCCGGCAAGCCGGTGAACTGGTTGCCGCGACTGAAAATGTATTTGCCGACCGCCAGAAGTTCCGGATCTCTGGCCGGACGCGGACCCACCACTTTTGACTGGAAGAAGGCACCCAGCGACTTCATCTCGGCAGGTGTCAATTCTTCAGCCTGCGGTTTCATCGTATCGCTGTTCCGTTTGCCCGACTTGAAATCTGCCAATTGCTTCGCGATGTAATCTGCGTGCTGGCCAGCCAAGCGTGGAAAAACCGGGCTGGCCGACTCTCCTTCCAGTCCATGGCAGAGAAAGCAACGCCCGGAAACAATTTCCTCAGCGCGGGCCAGATCAGCTTTTTCTTCAGCCCTCCCCTGTGTCGAGATCAGGAGCGCCAGCATGCTTCCAGCCAGCAGAAAACTTATTTTTTGTCTCAACGGTCTCCCCTTTCATGTACAAGATCGATACATTATTAAATAGTAATTCGCTTACGCTACACTTTCAATGAAGGGGCGACGCGAACGTAGTATGGCGCCTATAACCCATCTCGAAAAAAGACAAAGGAGACACCCATGAACCGTCGCCGCTTTATACAGAATTCGGTTGCCTTTGGCGCCTTGAGCGCCGTTGAATTTACCCCCTGGCAAACGATCAGCGCCTTTGCCAAGGAAATGGATGATTTTGTACGAGGTCCTGCAGTCAAGGATCACCCGCTGCGCCAGATATCCAAACACGTGTGGATGATCTTTTCCCCGGACGGTTTCCCCACTCCTGAAAACCAGGGAATGATGTGCAACATCACTTTCGTCGATACCGCCAAAGGCCTGGTTGTCGTCGATTCGGGGGCATCGGTGCAGATTGGTGAAATGGCAATCCGCCAAGTCAAAAAGCATTTCAACAAACCAGTGATTGCGATCATCAATACCCACTATCACGGCGACCACTGGCTGGGGAATCATGCTTACGTCGACGCTTACGGGAGCAGCCTGCCGCTCTATTCGCACCCGGGCACCATCAAGGCAATTCAGGGGGTTCAGGGCAACATGTGGCGGACGCTCATGGAGCAATGGACCAACCAGGCAACCATCGGCACCCGCGTTGTCCCGCCTAACCAGCCACTGGAAAACGGCGCCGAGCTCAAATTTGGCGACGTAACCCTGCGCGTGCACCAACTCGGCACGGTACATACGCCATTCGATCTTTGTGTCGAAGTCATCGAGGATAAAGTAACCCTGGTGGGCGATGTCGCTATGGATCGACGTATCGCCAACATGGATGATGGCTCCTATATTGGAACGCTGAAAGCCTATGACGCTCTGGAAAAGACAGACAGCACAATATGGCTACCGGGCCATGGCGAGCCAAGCGCCAACGTATTGCAATGGAACCGGGCGCTCTTCGAAGGTATCTATCGTTCATGCGAGCAAGCCGTCAAGGATGGAATGGGGCTAGAAGCGGCCAAGGCGCTGGTCCTGAAAGATCCTCGCGTGGCCAGCCGGGCACGTGACACCAAGGGATTCGAAACCAATATCGGCAAATACGTCAGTCTCGCTTATCTGGAAGCAGAAGCTGCTGGCTTCTGAATGAGACCAAGCACATGACAGGAGACAACATGAATCAGAAAATCTTGACGATACTCGCTGTTTTAAGCACTGGCGCATGGGCCGAAGAGCCTTGGGGCACCGTCGACCTGCAAGCGGGCAAAGCCATGCACGACAAAGCCTGCACCGGTTGTCACATCAGAATGTATGGCGGCGATGGCAGCAAGATGTACAGCCGTGACGGGAGGATGCTGTCCGACAAGCTGGAACTGCTGCAGCGTGTCTCATCCTGCAATTCGTCAGTGAATGCCGGCTGGTTTCCGGAAGACGAAGGGAACGTTGCTGCTTGGCTAAACAAGCATTATTACCATTTTGAGCACTGATAAACGAGATTGAGGGGCGCTGCAGCCCCTCAATCTCAATCGACAAATTACCTCATGCCTTGCCGGTGCTGCCGAAACCACCCTCGCCGCGATGGCTGGCATCGAAGTCATCGACAATATTGAACCCCACCTGCGACACCGGCACCACGACCAGTTGCGCAATGCGATCCAGTGGATTCAAGGTAAAGCCGACGCTGCCACGGTTCCACACCGACACCATCAATTCCCCTTGATAGTCGCTGTCAATCAAACCGACCAGATTGCCCAGCACAATGCCGTGTTTGTGGCCGAGCCCTGAGCGCGGCAGGATCATCGCGGCCAGCCCCGGATCAGCCAAGTGAATCGCCATGCCGGTTGGTACCAGTGTTGTTTGCCCGGGCGCCACATGCAACGGCGCCTCAATGCAGGCGCGCAAATCCAGCCCGGCTGAACCCGGCGTCGCGTAATTTGGTGGGTTGTCACGCAGACGGTTATCGAGAATTTTTGCGTCGATACGATGCATCAGTTTTTTCCAATCAAGATCGCAATATGTTCAATTAGCTGGCGCGCCAACACCGATTTCGGCGCCGGGTTCAGCGGATGCACGCCAGCATCATCGAACAGCACCAGACGATTGTCGTCGCCGCCAAACCCATCCTGAATCAGGTTGCCGGCGATCAGCGGGATATTCTTCTTGCGCCGCTTGGCCTGCGCATATTCTTCCAGATTGCGGCTCTCAGCGGCGAAACCAACGCAAAACGGCGCGTCCGACAGCGCAGCTACTTCAGCCAGAATGTCCGGATTTTCGATCAGCTCGATCGGCTGAATGCCACCAGTATCTTTTTTCAGCTTGTGTTCGGCCGCATTGGCAACGCGATAATCAGCCACCGCTGCGACACCAATGAAAACATCAGAATCTGTCGCCTGCGCCATTACCGCGGCATGCATATCGAGCGCACTCCGTACATTGATGCAGTCGACCCCTAGCGGCACAGACAATCCTACCGGGCCGGAAACCAGCGTCACCTCTGCTCCGGCCTGCCTCGCCGCGCGTGCAACCGCATAGCCCATGCGACCGGAGGAAAGATTGGTAATGCCCCGCACTGGATCGATGGCCTCGAAAGTTGGCCCGGCAGTGATCAAGACCCTCTTGCCGGTCAGCACCTTGGGCGTAAAAAACGCAATCACTGCTTCGAGGATTTCCGCCGGTTCCTGCATGCGGCCGGCACCGATTTCGCCGCAAGCCTGCTCGCCGCTGGCCGGGCCAAGAATGCGCACGCTATCGGCCTGCAACTGATTGATGTTGCGCTGTGTGGCCGGGTTTTCCCACATCTGGCGGTTCATTGCCGGCGCCACCAGCAACGGGCAGTCACGGGCCAGTACCATGGTGGCCAGAAGATCATCAGCCATGCCGTGCGTGATTCGCGCCAGGAAATCCGCCGAAGCCGGCGCTACCAGAATCAGGTCGGCCTGGCGCGACAAATCAATATGTGCCATGGCGTTGGGCATCCGTGCATCCCACTGATCCATGTAGACCGGTTTGCCGGAGAGTGCCTGAAAGGTGGTCGCTGTCACGAAATGGGTGGCCCCCTCAGTCATGGCCACTTGCACATCCGCCCCCTGTTTACCCAACAAGCGGACCAGTTCAGCCGCCTTGTAGGCCGCGATACCGCCGGTCACGCCGAGAACGATGCGTTTTCCCTGTAATTCCATTGTCTTGCCATTAGAATTGGTGTCCGCACATTCTACTGGAAAGAATATGGCGATTACCGACTGGCCGGAAGGCGAGCGACCTCGCGAACGACTGCTGGCACACGGCCCGGAAGCGCTCTCCGATGCTGAACTGCTGGCTATTTATTTGCGAGTAGGTGTACGAGGCAAAAGTGCCGTCGATCTTGCCCGCGATCTGCTACATCGCTTCGACGGCCAGCTCGGCACACTGGCCGAAGCCTCGCTCGACGAACTGGCCAGCGTTTCCGGCATCGGCATGGCCAAGGCCGCTCAGTTGAAAGCCAGTTTCGAACTTGCCCGACGAGCACTCTCACAGGACATGGCCACTCGCGACAGCTTCACTTCACCCGGCAAGGTGCGTGACTGGCTGCGCTTGAAGCTGGCCAACCGTGGCCACGAAGTATTCATGGCCTTGTGGCTGGATGCGCAAAACCATCTGTTGAAAGCCGAAGAATTATTCAGCGGTACGCTGACGCAAACCTCTGTTTACCCGCGTGAAGTAGTCAAGGCAGCGCTCGCCAACAATGCCGCTGCCGTCATTCTGGCCCACAATCACCCGTCCGGCATAGCCGAACCCTCGCGCGCCGACGAAATGCTCACCCGCTCACTGAAAGAGGCGTTGGCCATGGTCGACGTCAAGGTTCTCGACCACTTCATCGTCGCCGGCAACACCCCGCCACTGTCCTTTGCTGAACGGGGTTTGCTATAAAATTCATAAAACCCCTTGAAACGACTCAGTACTTTTGGTTATACTTGTGGGCTCTCTTCTAGCGAATTCTGGAGCACCATCATGGCGCGAGTCTGCCAAGTAACGGGTAAAGGCCCGATGGTTGGGAACACTGTTTCCCATGCCAACAATAGAACCAAACGCCGCTTCCTGCCGAACTTGCAGTACCGTCGTTTTTGGGTCGAATCTGAAAACCGCTTCCTGCGCCTGCGCGTTTCCAACGCCGGTCTGCGCCTGATCGACAAGAATGGCATCGATGCCGTTCTGGCCGACCTGCGTGCTCGCGGCGAAGTCTAATAAAGAAGGAATAATAAAATGGCTAAAGGCGGTCGCGAAAAAATCAAGCTGGAATCTACAGCTGGCACCGGTCACTTCTATACCACCTCCAAGAACAAGCGCACGACGCCTGCGAAACTGGAGTTCATGAAGTACGACCCGAAGGCTCGTAAGCACGTTGCTTACAAGGAAGTCAAGCTGAAGTAATTCGGCTTCTCCGGCATTCGACAAACCCGCCTTCCGGCGGGTTTTGTTTTTTATGCCTGGCGTTTTTGCATGAAGAGCATTGCGGCATAAACCACGATGCCGGCAAAAATCAGCACTGACCAGTTGGCCATCGACAGACCGAACATCTCCCAGTCGCGGCTGGCACAGAATCCAGTAGCCAGAAACATCGACGGCATCTGCATGCCCAACCAGTCGACCAAACGTTCGATCAGATTGGGGTCAGTAAAGCTGCATTCCGGCGCCAGTTCTGGATACGCCTGCATCCATGTCTGATAGGCGGCAACGCCAAACCCCAGCACGCCCAAGCTGCCAGCCAACGAAGCCCACAGCATCCTGCCGGCTGGCAGGGCAAATCCCAGCAAGCCAATAACGCCGATGAGGATGTAAAGCAGGCGCTGAAAAATACAGAGTGGGCACGGTGCCAGATGCAGCAGCGTTTGCAATTCCATACCAACCGCCACCAAGCCGAGACAACCCAGCGCCAAGCTAGCAAACCAAGCCCGGACGGGCACTTTCGACCAATTCATCAAGACATCCCAAATAGACGATCAACTGGAATTCTAAGCGATCACTGGCCAGTGTTGAAATTTGCTCATTTTTTCCGGTTGACCGTGGAAATTCCCCTGCAGGCACGGGAAAGTGGACCGCCGCCCGACAGGTCGTTAAGATTAGCGAATGAACACACGCATACTGCTTGTCGAAGACGACGAACGCCTGGCCGAACTGACGGCTGAATATCTCACCAAGAACGACATGGAGGTCAGCATCGAGCCACGCGGCGATACCGCCGAGGCGCGAATTCTGGCCGAACAGCCCGATCTGGTCATGCTCGATGTCATGCTGCCCGGCAAGGACGGCTTCGAAGTTTGTCGCGCAGTGCGCTCGCAATATCGCGGCGTGATCCTGATGCTGACCGCCCGCGACGAAGATTTCGACCAGATTCTCGGTCTTGAAATGGGTGCTGACGACTACATCGCCAAGCCGGTTCAGCCGCGTGTCCTGCTCGCCCGCATCAAGGCCCTGCTGCGACGTCTGCCCACCGCCAGCGATGCAAACAATGGCGAATCGGAAAGCATGGTCTTCGGTCAGTTCAAGATCAGCCAGTCGACCCGCACTGCGTCGCTGACTGGCCACACGATCGACCTGACCACCGCCGAATTCGACCTGCTATGGCTGCTCGCCTCCCATGCCGGCAATGTGCTCTCGCGCGACGACCTGCTACAGGAGCTGCGCGGCATCGGCTTTGACGGTCTTGATCGCTCTATCGATGCGCGAATTTCCCGCTTGCGCAAGAAACTGAACGACGACCCGGAAAATCCGACGCGCATCAAGACCGTACGCGGAAAAGGCTATCTTTTCAGCAAGCATGACTGGAACTGATCCACAAGCCACTGACGAAAGCCCGAAGGCACAAAGTCAGGGTCTCGCCCGCTCGCTGTTCCGGGTCTCCCTGCCGCGCTGGAGGGGTAGCCGCTACAGCCTGTCGAAGCTGTTTTTCAATTTCTATCTGTTGGCCATGGGCTCGTTTGTCGCCATCGCCTTCACCGCCGATTTCGTCATTTCGACCGCCCAGCGGGGCATTACCGACGACTACGCCCGACGTTTCATGCGGGGCACGATCACCATCATCGAAGACGAGCTTTTTCGCCAGCCACGGCGCGAATGGCAGAAAAAACTCAAGGATATCGACGAAAAGTTCTCCTATCGGCTAGGTATCGTCGAACGCATGACGCTCGACCATACGCTGACGCCCAGCCAAGTGGTCAAGCTTGATGCCGGCGATATCGCCATCGACCATGACGGCGATATCATGTACCACCGCCTTGGCACCTCCAGTCAGGTTCTGGTCGTCGGCCCGCTTGCCTCGAACCGCAACCCGGAACTCAAGGATCGCCTGCCACTTGAACTGCGCTTGCGACTGCTGACCTGGAGCCTGATCGGCCTCATTTTTGCAATCGCGCTTTGGTTCTGGGTCCGACCCATTTGGCGCGACCTCGAAGCCTTGCGCCAGACCGCACTTGACCTCGGTGACGGCAATTTTGAGGCGCGCTCGCCGACTGCCCGAACCCAGCTTTTCGCGCCGCTCTCCGACACCATGAACAGCATGGCGGAACGTATCCGCCAGTTGCTGGCCACCCATCGCGAACTCTCTTGCGGTATTTCGCACGAATTGCGTACCCCCATCGCCCGCATGCGATTCGCGCTGGAAATGCTTTCGGAAACCGACGAACGGGCAGAAGGTGAACGGCTATGGGCCATGATGGAAGCCGATCTCGACGAACTCGACCAACTCATCGACACCAGCCTGACCTACGCCCGATTTGAACGTGAAGCACCCGAAGCGCATTTCTCCAGTGTCAAATTTGCCGAATGGCTGACCGACGAAGTCAATTCCGTACGCCTGCTGGGCCGTCAGCTTGACGTGACGGTCGACACTGAAAATCTACCGGAAAATTTCTGCGTAGACCTCGATCGCAAAGCCATGCCATACGCCTTGCGCAACCTGCTGCGGAATGCCTTCAAATACGCCAGCAAGCGAATTTCCATTAACGCAGAAATCATCCGCGACCAGATACGTATCAATGTTGACGACGACGGCATTGGCATTCCAGCAGAAGAGCGCGAGCATATCTTCTCGGCCTTCACCCGCCTGGATCGCTCCCGCGACCGCTCGACGGGCGGTTACGGACTCGGGCTGGCCATTGCCCGCCGTGTCCTCGAACTGCAAGGCGGCACCGCCACCGCCGACGCCTCGCCACTCGGTGGCGCCCGCTTTACGCTGACCTGGAAAACCCGCCAATAGGGCTTCGGCAAAGGTTACACAGCGTTACAGAAGATCAAAGCCTGTTACTACCAGCCAACGCTCGCGCAACAGACGGTCTGCCCTGCCCCGCCTAAAATGCGAGGCATGGAAGAAAACGAAGCCCACCAAGAGGACGAAAAGGAAATCATCAAAATGAATATCAAACAATTTATCGAAGCAACGCGCCAGTATCTCTTCGAGATAGCCGCCGTCCAGCCCGCGCTGGATGTGATCCCTGCCCGTCAGGATCGTTAATGGCCTTTGCGGACAACCTGCCGATCAGCGAGTCGCTCGGTGTCTTTATTGGCATCACGGGATTTGACTGGCTATCCGAAGGTCAGGCAGAACCGCTCAAGGCTGCAGTCACCGCCGTAGCTGCAGGCGCGCTGATCGTTGTCGCTCGCCAGATTCTGAAAAAGCGCCACAAACGCTGAACCGATTTGCCCTCCTCTCGAATACCCCCCGATTCGAGATATCCCTGTTACCCCGCCCCAAGTGGCGGGGTCTTTTTTTGTGCGACGATTTCAGCAAAACGCCGGGCCAGCGGGCTTGCCTGGAGTGGTAAGACCAGCGCACTTCTCGCACAGGCGTCGTCATCACTGAGTGGCCGGTAAGTCAGGCCATCAACAGCCATTGTCGTCATGCGCCGAGGAACAACTGCAATACCCAAACCAGCTGCCACCAGATCAAGCATGGACGTTTTTCTTGAAATAACCCGTGCCAGATTTGGCACAAACCCGCGACGCAGGCACAAATCAGTGACCAATCTGGCCAGACCTCCTCGTTCACGATGTACCGCTGAGACAAATGGTGTTTGCTGCAACTCGGCCAAGGTCAGACTTTCCCTGCTCGCCAGTGCGTGATTGGAAGGCATAGCTACCCACAACGGCTCATCAACCAATTCGATAAATGTGACTGCCGGATCACGCCGCAGGACAGGAAGGCGGACGATACCGAGGTCAGCCTTGCCACCAGCGACTTCGGTAACTTGAATTTCGGAAGAAATGCGGTCCAGATCAATGCGTGCATTCGGTGACTCATCCAAAAACTGATGAATCGCCGGCATCAAGCTACCGGCAGGAATCGAGCTGGAATGCAGAAGCCGCAATACGCCAGACTCCCCGCGCGCCAGTTGGAGCCCTTCGTCGGCAGCCGCACTGAGCAGATTCTCAACCGCCATGACTCGGTCACGGTAACCTTTCCCGGCCAGGGTCAAACGCACGCCTCGTGCTTCCCGTTCAAAGAGCAGAAAGCCGAGTTCCTTTTCCAGCAAGCCAATTTGCCGACTTAAAGCCGGCTGGGCGACAAACAGGGTGGCGGCGGCATGGGTAATGCTCCCGAGGTCTGACACGGTCAGAAAATAGCGGATCTGCTTCAGGCTAGCCATGCTTTTTATGAATGTATCACCAAATATTTTGATATTTGTTTTATAGCGGATGGGCTTTCAGAATGAAATATTTCAGTCCATCGAGATCATTCATGAACGATTTCTTATCCCTGCCAGGCATCGCAGAAAATCCGGCTTACCTTCTGTTCGCGGTGGTGATGGTCACCGCTGCCTATGCGATTTTCACTTTGGTTGGTTTCGGCTCAGCTTTGATAGCAAGCAGCCCGCTGGCGTTGATCATGCCCGTCTCTCGGGTGATTCCGATACTGGCTTTGCTGGATTTCAGCGGATCGTCGCTACGCGGTTACAGCGCTCGACGAGCGGTCGCATGGGGCGCGTTCCGACAACTTTTTCCCGGCATGTTGCTTGGTCAGTTGTTGGGTGTTGCTGTTCTGGCCAGGCTACCAGCGGCGATAATGGCTGTCGCACTGGGTGTTTTTATTGTCATACAAGGCCTGCGCGGCTTCATGAGCAAGGCAGACGCGCCCCGGAAAGCCCGCTACCCGGCATTGGCCTACGGCATATTCGGTGGGGTATTGGGTGGCCTGTTCGGCAGCGGCGGATTTGTTTATGCTGCTTATCTCGAACGCAATCTGGAAAAGCGGGAGGCATTTCGTGCCACGCAGGCAGTACTCATTGCGCTATCGACCGGATGGCGCATTGTTCTCTGCATTGCCATCGGCCTGATGGATTTCAAGTTATTGATGTCGGCCATGGCGTTCGTGCCGGCGATGGCGCTCGGTGTCTATCTTGGACACCGCGTCGATTTGCGGATGAGTCGGGAACAACTTTTTCGCCTGCTTAACACCCTGCTGATTGCCAGTGGCTTGAGCTTGATCGTTCGATTTATAACCTGATGCCCGAACGCTTCACGCGGCTTCGCCAAACCAGTTGGCGCCCAGGCACGCACGCAGGGACAGGCGGGCACGGTGTAGCTGGACAAAACAGTTGCTGGCTGTAATGGCCATGGTCTGGCAGATTTCGTCAGTATCGAAGCCGAGTACTTCGCGCAAGGTGAAAATTCGAGCACTGGCATCGGGCAGGCGGTAGAGGCAGGCCTCAAACACTTCCCAGAATTGTTTGCTTTCCATGGCTTGCTGCGGCGTCTGCCATTCTGACGGGCGGGTATCTTCGGCCCAGTGCTCTCGGTCGTCGAAAAAAGCATTCAAATCGTCGTCATTTTCCGGGTTGACCGTCGCATTCTCGCGCACCTTGCGGCGCAGTACATCGATGATTTTGTTTTTAAGGATGGAGAGCACCCAGGTGCGCAGCGAGGCCCGCGAGGCAAACTTTTCCTTTCCCAACAGGGCGCCGGTCAGCGCTTCCTGCACCGCATCCTCGGCCTGGGCACGATCGCGCAGTTGCAACTCGGCGAAGCGCAGCATGTCTCGCCGCAGGCTTGTGAGAAAATCGGGGTCGCGCAGGGGATCCAGGGGCATGTCGGCTCAATATGTTTTGCTCGTTGTGGATCATACTGTAAAAAATATTTGTAAGATTTTGATGACCGTTGCGACTAATTGATCAGGCCCCAAAGCCCACGACGAAAGACAGGAATTGAAATGATCAGCTGCAAGGAAGCAACCCGCCTCGCCTCGATACAACTGGAACGCAAGCTCAGCCGTTGGGAGCGCCTGCAGTTCCGCTTTCACCTGGCGTTTTGTGCCGGTTGCCGACGGGCTGAAAAGCAGTTCGCGTTCATGCGTCAGGTTACGGGCTCATGGATGAGTCATTCCGACTAATTCAGACACCTCAATCACAACGGAGAAAATCATGAAAAAACAAAATATCGCATCCCTGGCCGTCGGCTCAGCCTTTGCTGCCATCGCCCTCAGCCCGCTTGCCCACGCTGCCGAAAACCCGTTTGGCGCAACGAAGCTGGAAGTCGGCTATCAACTGGCCGAAGCCGATACCAAGATGAAAGATGCCAATTGCGGCGCCAGCAAAAAGATGGAAGCCTCGTGTGGCGCCGAGAAGAAGGCGGCTGAAGCCAAGGCGATGAAAGAGAAAAAAATGGATGCCAACTGCGGCGCCAGCAAGAAGGCCGCTGAAGCCAACTGTGGCGCCAACAAGACGATGGATAGCCATAAGTAAGCCAACCGGTTGCGGTGCGGGGCTCTCCCCGCCCGCTATCCCACCTGGAGGATTCGCATGCAGCCACGTCATGCGCACGGCGCCGGTCTGGGCTTTCGCCGCGAACTGATCGCCCCGCTCAATGCCGGGGTACCTGATGCCATCCGCTTCTTCGAAATTGCACCCGAAAACTGGGCAGGCATGGGTGGACGATCCGCCAGAGAGCTACGCCAATTCACTGAGCGCTACCCTTTTGTCTGCCATGGCCTGTCGCTGTCACTCGGCGGCCCTGGCCCACTGGATGCAGCATTGCTCCGCCGCATTAAAAGCTTCATGACCGAGCACGGCATCGGGCTGTACACCGAACACCTGTCGTGGTCCGCCGATGAAAACCACCTCTATGACCTGCTGCCAATTCCGCTGACTGAACAAGCCGTGCGCTGGACGGTCGAGCGCATTCAGCGAGCGCAGGACATCCTCGGCCAACGCATCGGTATCGAGAACGCTTCGACCTACGTGGCGCCACCGGGCGCTGAAATGAGCGAGGCCGAGTTTATTTCCAGCATCGTCCGCGAAGCGGATTGCCTGCTGCATCTCGACGTCAATAATATCTATGTGAATAGCCAAAATTTCGGCTTTGACGCGCTGAATTTCCTGCACGCGCTGCCACTGGAGCGCACCTGCTACGTCCATATCGCCGGCCATTTTGTCGAACCGAATGGCCTGCACATCGACACCCACGGCGCAGAAGTCATCGATCCGGTATGGTCATTGCTCGAAGCAGCTTTTGTGCGGATTGGTGGCGAGGTGCCGACCTGTCTGGAACGGGATTTCAATTTTCCAGAATTTTCCCGGTTGACCGCGGAAATCGAACACATTACCCGATTGCAGGCTGCCGCCGGGCAGCGCAAGGCTGCCTGATGACCGCCGATACCCAGCCCGATTTTCAACAATTCCAGCGCGCCTTCGCCCTCCACCTGCGCGATCCGCATCACACCCCACGTCCGGACGGCATACCGGCCGGGCGCATGGCCGTGTACAACGAGCTGTTGTTCAACAACATCTGCGGCTTTATTGACCGCTGTTTCCCGGTCAGCCAGAAAATGCTGGGCAAAAAGCGCTGGCGGCGACTGTGCCGCACCTTTTACCGCGACTGGCCGCTGCATACGCCGTGGTTTCGCGAGATTCCGCGCGAATTCGTCCGCTATCTGGCCGAAGCCGAGATCCGCCAAGCACTCCCCGCCTGGCTGGCTGAACTGGCGCATTATGAATGGGCCGAACTGGCTGCCGACATCATGGACACCCCGCTCCCGGCGCACGACCCGGCGGGTGATCTCCTGGCCAACCCGGTTGCCCTCAACCCGGCCCTTTTCAACCTCGCCTACAGTTGGCCGGTGCATCGCATCGGGCCGGATTACCGGCCACGTAAGCCACAACCCACTTACCTTGTCGTCCATCGCGATGCCAATGACGACGTGCAATTCAGCCAGATCAATGCCGTTACCGGCCGCCTGCTGACCCTGCTCGCCACCGCCCCGACCAGCGGCGAGGCCGCCATCCGCCAGATTGGCACCGAACTGCAGCACCCCGACCCCGCGCAATTGCTGGCCCACGGTGCGGCGCTACTCGACGACCTGCGCCGGCAGGGCATCCTCCTCGGCACGATTGCCTGAAAGTCGCGGCTGAACCACTCCATCCAGACTTACTGATTTTTTGCTGCGCTGGCGGCAAATGATCGTGAAAACCATCAAGCTGCTCACCGGCGGCGAGCAGTAGCTGGAAGCAAGCGATGTTTACTCCCTCTCGGATGCCTGGAAACAGGCTACGGCGCCGTTCTGCACGATGTCAGAATTCGTTACAAAGACCACAAACGACGCACACAGACATGGCCATCCGCGCTCGATAAAGTGAATTCGTCCTAACCCGAAAAGGAGAAGCCACGATGGAAAAAACGAAGCGCAGGGTCAAGAAGTTTTTCAAGCTCGACAAGCTGGGTCAGCGCATTGCACACGCCAGCAAAGCCTTTGACCGGCAGCGCAAGGAACGCCTGATGCGCGCCTTCGAACGGCAGATGCTGCTCAGCAGCTAAGTATTCGGCGGTTGCAGCGGCAAGAGACTGGTGCCGCGGTCAACCGGAAAAAAACCGGAAAATTGAAAAAATGGCGCGGGGCTTCCGCGCCATTTTTCATGCGCTGGCGGCCGGTGGCCCAACCTCGTTCAGAATGCGCACTTCGCGCTGCGGGAACGGAATGCTGACACCGTTTTCCTTGAAAGCTCGCCAGATCGAAAAATTGACGTCGGATACGATGTTGGCCTTCCCGCCTTCCGGATCACCGATCCAGAAACCCAGATCGAGATTGATGCTGCTATCGCCAAACTGGGTCAGGAAAACCTTGGGTTGCGGCTCAGCCAGCACCCGCTCGTGCGACGTCGCGGCTTCCAGCATCAGTCGTACGACCAGCTCGAGATCGCTGTCGTAGGCCACGCCAACCGTTGTGCTCAGGCGCA
Organism: Betaproteobacteria bacterium; assembly: GCA_016709965.1. Classification (NCBI taxonomy): domain Bacteria; kingdom Pseudomonadati; phylum Pseudomonadota; class Betaproteobacteria; order Rhodocyclales; family Azonexaceae; genus Azonexus; species Candidatus Azonexus amarohabitans. The sequence continues at coordinate 547,790 of JADJLT010000006.1, read as the reverse complement.
GCTGCGCATTGGACAAGGTCTGGTTCTGCACGGTCGTGCTGATCAGCGTTTCGTTCGGCACAATGAATTCGGTACCACCGGGATGCTTGAGCACCGTGTAGCGCGTGGTGATCTCAGTCACTTCCCCGCTATCGGTACCAACCTGCACGATATTGCCGATGCGGATGGAACGGTCGAGCAGGATGATGAAACCGGACACATAATTGCTGGCGATCTTTTGCAGGCCAAAGCCGAGGCCGACACCCAGGGCGCCGGTAAAGACCGACAGTGCCGTCATGTCGATGCCGACCAGCGCCATGCTGGTCAGGATGGCAACCACGGTCAAACCGGCCTTGGCGACGCGGATACCCACGATGCGCAGATTGGCATCGAGCGTGTGCAGACGCATTAGCCGGCCTTCGATGATGCCCGCCACCCACAGCGCAAAAACGACAGTCAGGAAGATGGTGGCAATGCCGCGCAGGATGGTCCACAGGTCGATATGCTGCTTGCCGATGTGAAACTCGATCTGCTCCATGGCGTCGATGACATACGGCGCCAGATCGGTGATGTAGAGCGCCAGCCAGCCCCAGACGGTCGCGGCGATGATGCGCTCCCAGGCAGTCAGCCAGGTGGCCCGCGGGAAAGCCTGACGGAGCACGAAAATCACGCTGCGCACCAGTGCCATTGAACCGAGCAGCGGCATGGCCAGCTTGAGCAGATTGACGTGAATGACCGAACCCAGCGTCGCAATGGCGATGCCGGTCAGTACCATGCCAGTCAGCGGAAAAGCGAGACGGGAACTGGCGTCGGACAATCGACCGGCACCTTCCAGATGGCGCCCCCGCCACCAGCGGGCGATCAGGAAGGACATTCCGAGGCATACCACGAGGGCGACCGCCTGCCAGACGAAACTTGAATCGTTGAAATCTGCCAGCAGGTCAGTGATCAGGCGCAGGGCCTGGCTCTTCTCACTCATGCCTTGCGTTCCAGCGCAGCGGCAAAGAAGCCATCGGTGTTGTGCAGATTAGGCAACAGGCGCAGCGTGTCGCCGTCAAAAGCAATGCCCTGCTTGGCGAGAATAGTGGCGGCGGGTATCAGCGTGAAATCAGGATGCTTCGCAAGGAAAGCGGCGACGATGTCGTCGTTTTCTGCGGTCAACAGGCTGCAAGTGGCATAAACCAGACGACCGCCGGGGCGAACCATGGTGGATGCGGCGTCGAGGATCGATGCCTGCTTGACGGTCAGTTCGGCGACCGACGCCTCGTCCTGCCGCCATTTAAGGTCCGGATTACGACGCAGGGTGCCAAGACCGGAACACGGCGCATCGACCAGCACGCGATCGGCCTTGCCGGACAGCCGCTTGATCTTGGTATCGCGTTCATGCTCGATGCGGGCCGGATGAACGTTGGACAAGCCGGAGCGAGCCAGGCGCGGCTTGAGATTGGCGAGGCGCTTGTCGGAGACATCGTAGGCGTAGAGGCGGCCGGTATTGCGCATCAGCGCGCCGAGCAGCAGCGTTTTGCCGCCGGCACCGGCGCAGAAATCGACGACCATTTCGCCACGCTTCGGTTCGAGCAGGAAACCGAGCAGCTGGCTACCTTCGTCCTGTACCTCGACGGCACCTTCGATGAATAGCGGATGCTTGGCCAGCGCCGGCTTGTCGCGCAGGCGCACGGCAATCGGCGACAGCGGGCCGGGCATGGCGGCGATACCGTCTTCAGCCAGTTTGGCCAGCACCTCATCGCGATTGGCCTTCAGGGTATTCACGCGCAGATCAAGCGGCGCCGGCTGGTTGAGGGCATGGGCCAGGGCCAGCGTTTCATCGGCGCCAAACTGCGCCTCCAGGCGGTTGTACAGCCAATCCGGCAGGTCGCAGCGGACGGCGGGCGGAAAATCGGCCTCCGGCATTGCCTTGGCGGCGGCCAGCCATTCTTCTTCACTGGCCTTGAGTACCGGCGCCAGTTCGCGCTGGCTCCAGCCACGGGTCACGGCCAATGCCGCCAGCAGGCGACGACGATCGGACAATTTACCGGCGCAACGCGCTTCCAGACTGCGACCGCGGCGCAGCACGGCGAACACAGTTTCGGCAACGAAGGCCCGATCGGCATGACCGAGCTGGCGATGCTCGCGAAAATAGCGGGACACAACGGCATCGGCCGGGTAATCGAAGCGCAGCAACTGGCCGAGGACGGCTTCGGCATGGGCAAACAGGGCAAGGGTGAAGCGGGCTTTCATTGAGATCCTATTTCGGTAGCGACTTGCTCGAAGATGTCGCCTTTTTTATCGGTGTAGCGGATTTTAACCGGCAAGCGGTGGCGATCGAGCGCAATCCAGATTTCGGTGACGGTATCGCCGATGGCGCGCAGATGCAGGGTGCGGAAATGGCCGGCGGCGATGTCGATTTCTTCTTCACCCAGCGAATCGAGGGCAAAGCGGTCGTATTTTTTGCCAGTGACGACGCCAACCCGGGCGCCCATTTCTGGCTTTTTCAGGTAAGCCAGCTGATAGTTCAGTGACAGAATATCCTGCGAACCCAGACTGATCGGCTGGGTCGCAGCGCCACGCGACAGATGGACTTCACTGGCCGACCAGTCGAAATCGGCATTTTCATTGGCATCCTTGCCGTTCTTGCGCGTGCGGTATTGCTCAGGCTGCAGGCCGCCGGCAACCAGCCGGCCGCTACTTTCATTTTCGAAAACCAGCGGCTTGATCAGCGCCGCGAGCCCGCTGGTCCGGGTCATGCCGCGCAGCCGATAATGGCCGTCCTCGGTGAATTCCCAATTGTGTTCAGCCCGCCCGATCTCGAATCCTTGCGTGCCGTAATAAATAACGAAGCGCATGGTGCCTTTGGATGGCAACTGCGGTTTGGCCGGCGGCGGTGCGACTGGCGGCGCGACTGCCACGGTCGACGGCAATTCCGGCGCTTTTTCCGAAGGTTTTTCCATCGGCGCGACCGGCAGCACCTGCGCGGCGCTGGGCAACGGCTGCTTGCTGGCCAGACGTCTCGGCTTTGGCGGCTTCGGGCGCGGCTGGGCAGCCAGCTTTTTCTCGACTGGCTTTGGCGCAGCTACTGGTGCGGCCGGCGGCGGTGGCTGCAACTCGGCGCGCAAGGGTACCGGCTCATCGACACCGCCAAACAGTTCGACATCGGTGCCGAACAGAGCTGCAATATGAATGCCGAGCGATGCAGCGAGCGCGAGTGCAAAGGCAAGCGGCATGACCGGCTTAGCGAAGCTCGGGCGAAATCAGCACGGCACTGTCGGCCAGCTCGGCCGCCAGCCGCACACGGCCGTTGTCCAGCGTCAGCTTGTCTTCAGCAAACCAGCGGACGGCTTGCGGATAGATCTTGTGCTCCTGCACCAGAATTCGGGCCGCCAGGCTCGCCTCGGTATCGCCATCGAGCACCGGAATGGCCGCCTGAATGATGACCGGCCCATGATCGAGCGTCGGCGTGACGAAATGCACCGTACAGCCATGAATGCGCACCCCCTCTTCCAGCGCGCGCTGGTGGGTATGCAGGCCGGGGAAGGAAGGCAGCAGCGACGGATGGATGTTGATCAGCCGACCTTCATAGTGACGGACAAAGCCGTCGGTCAGGATGCGCATGAAGCCGGCGAGGACGACCAGATCAGGCGCAAAGGTGTCGATGCACTCCGCGAGTCGGTCGTCGAACGCCTCGCGTCCCTTGAACGCCTTGTGGTCGATGTAATGCGTGACGATCCCATACCGGGCCGCGGTCTCCAGACCATCTGCATCAGGCCGGTTACTGATCACTGCAGCAACATTGACGGGAAGATTTCCGGCTTCACGGGCGGCGAGCAACGCCTCCATGTTGCTGCCACGACCGGAAATCAGGATGACGATATTCTTCATTTCAAAAAACCCACTGGTAAAAAGACTGCGCTGACCACGGACTGGCTCAGGCGTGAAAACGTGCGGCCATTGCGGTCTGCAACGACCTTGGCCATAAAATCGAGCAAGCCCATGACGCGACCGAATTCGCGCTCGTAGGACAGGTTGCGGTTGACCGGGTCCAGCTCGTTCGAGAGCAGGAACAACTCGCCCGCCGCATTGCGGTCATGGCCTAGCTTCCAGACCGCGACATCCATGTTGCGGGCGCTGTTGTACAGCTTCATTTCGTTCAGGCTGTCGAGAATGTAGAACTCCTCCTTATGCTCGAACGCCGCGTCGACCATGCTCAGCAGCCCGAAAACCAAGGCCGCGACACGGTCACCGCTATAAACCTCGGCAAAGGCCAGCGACGCGACCGCCCCCTCGCGCTGGCCGCTGAATTCCGGCCAGCTGCGATGCTGGCGCTGGCGCAAACGCTCGACCGCCGCTTCGCGACTGACGGCGCCGCCCTTTTTCCACTCCTTGGGATTGCGCTTGTAGAGCTTGTCGGCAATCAGCAGCAGGCCACCCACCACCTCGGCACGATTGGTATCGGCAATGCGGTCGACTTCCGATTTCAGCAAATATTTCGGGTCGACCGTGGTATCCGTCCGCCCGTCCTTGCCCAGCTTGGTCGCACAGGCTGTCAGCATCACAGCGAGGATGACGGCCAGCCAGCGCATCAGGCAGCCTTGCTCTTGACGTAACCGATGCCGATTGGAACCAGCGAAAATGCCACGATGCCGACGATGATCACCGACAAATTTGCCTTAACCCAGGGCATGTTGCCCAGCCAGTAACCGGCCAGGCACAGCGACACCACCCAGGCCAGCGCGCCGATCAGGTTGAATATCGTGAAGCGGACAAGACTCATCGACCCAATGCCGGCCACAAATGGTGCGAAAGTACGAAACAACGGCAAAAACCGCGACAGCACCAGCGTCTTGCCGCCATGTTTCTCATAAAAAGCGTGGGTCTTGACCAGCGCATCCTTGTTGAAGAAGCGCGAGTTTTCCCACTGGAACACCTTCGGACCGAGAAAGCGGCCAATCTGGTAATTGACCGTATTGCCGAGCACTGCCGCGGCGGCCAGCACGCCGATCAGCGTCAAAATATCCATGCCGCCCTCACCAATCGCGGCCAGCGCACCGGCCACGAAAAGTAGCGAATCGCCGGGCAGGAAGGGCGTCACGACAAAACCGGTTTCGGCAAAAATGATGAAGAAGAGGATGCCGTAAATCCACAAGCCGTACTGCTGGACCATGATGGCCAGATGCTTGTCGAGGTGGAGAACGATATCGATAAATTGGGCGAGGAGATCCATGCGTTGCGCCGAGCTTTGAATGAGGCCGCATTATAATCCGGGCATGCCCACCATGCCCCGCTTCCCATCCATACTCGGCCTGCCACTGTGGAGTATCGCCACGCCTTTGCTGGCAGGCTCCTTGTTGATTTCCGGTGACCTGGTGCCATCGGAATGGCCTTGGTTAGCCGCTATATCCATCGGACTGATTTCGGCAGTCATGGTTGCCGTGTTCCATGCCGAGGTGATCGCCCACCGTATTGGCGAACCTTTTGGCACGCTGGTTCTGGCACTGGCGGTGACCGTCATTGAGGTATCGCTGATCGTCTCGATGATGCTTTCCGGCAGCGGCGCGCCCAGCGAACTGGCGCGCGATACAGTATTTGCCACCGTCATGATCATCTGTAATGGTGTCGTCGGCCTCTGCCTGCTGGCCGGCGCCATGCGCCATCGCATCATTACCTTCCGGGTCGAAGGTGCCGGCTCAGCGCTGTCTGTGCTGACCGCGCTGACCACCCTGACGCTGGTCTTGCCGAAATTCACGACAACCACCAGCGAGCCAACCTACTCCCCCTCGCAACTGGCCTTTGCCGGGCTAATGTCGCTCATCCTATACGGCGTGTTCGTCTTCGTGCAAACCGTTCGCCATCGCGAGTTCTTCCTGCCCGTCACTACGGACGGCGACGATGAGCATCCGGCAATCATCGGAACTGCCGGCGCCCTGCTCAGCCTTGGCATGCTTGGCATCGCACTGCTCGCGGTCGTTGGCCTGGCCAAGAAATTGTCGCCCGTCATCCAGCATGCCGTCGAGGCAGCAGCTGCCCCGGCTGCCGTGGTCGGCGTTGCTATCGCCCTGCTCGTTCTCCTGCCGGAAACCTGGGCGGCCCTGCGCGCCGCGCTGCGCAACCGGATGCAAACGAGCCTGAATCTGGCGCTCGGCTCGGCGCTGGCCACCATTGGGCTGACGATCCCCAGCGTCGCAGTAGTCTCCATTTATCTCAAACTGCCGCTGGTCCTTGGCTTGCCATCCAAGGAAATCGTCTTGTTATTTCTCACATTGCTGACCAGTGCCATTACACTGGCTGGCGGCCGGGCCACGGTACTACATGGCACGGTGCATCTGGTGATTTTCGCGGCTTTTCTCTTTCTCGCGGTTGTTCCCTGACCCCAACCGATTGCCGTGACGAAGCTCAGCCAACCTGGGACGCTGCTCACCTTATAATCCCGCCATGCCCACGATAGCCCGCCTACCCGACCTGCTGATCAGCCAGATTGCCGCTGGCGAAGTGGTCGAAAGACCCGCCTCCGTCCTCAAGGAACTCCTCGAAAACAGCCTCGATGCCGGTAGCAAGGCCATTCAGGTGCATCTGGAGGAAGGCGGCGTCAAGCTGATCCGTATCACCGATGACGGCTGCGGCATTGCCAAGGACGAACTGGCGTTGGCCCTGACCCGGCACGCCACCTCCAAAATCGCCAGCCTCGATGACCTCGAACGCGTCGGCACACTGGGCTTTCGTGGCGAGGCGCTGGCCTCGGTCGCCTCCGTCGCCCGCCTGAGCATCACCAGCCGCGAACGCGGCGCGGCGCACGCCTGGAAACTGCGCGGCGAGTCTTTGGCAAATGCGGGCGCCGAACCGGAACCCGCCGCATTGATGGCCGGCACCGTCGTCGAAATGCGCGACCTTTATTTCAACACCCCGGCCCGCCGCAAATTTCTTAAATCGGAAAGCACCGAATTCGCCCACTGCGCCGATGCCGTCCGGCGGTTGGCGCTAACCCGGCCGGATGTCGCCATCAGCCTGACCCACAACGGCCGTAACCTGTTCCAGCTCGCCCCGGCCAACGCCCCTCGCCGCATTGCCGACATTCTGGGCGATGACTTCCTCGGTGCCGCCCGTGCAGTGGATGCCGGGGCCGGCCCGCTCGCCATCGCCGGCTTCGCCATCGACCCGACCCGCGCCACCGACGCCAAGGATGGCCAGTACGTCTTCGTCAACGGCCGCTTCGTGCGCGACAAGATCATCAGCCACGCCCTGCGCGAAGCCTATCGCGACGTGCTGCACGGTAGCCGCCAGCCGGCCGTCTGCCTGTTCGTCAACATCGACCCGGCGCTGGTCGACGTCAATGTCCATCCGGCCAAGACCGAAGTCCGCTTCCGTGACTCGCGCGCCATGCACCAATTTGTATTCCACGCCATCCAGCGCACGCTGGCCACGGCGGTGCAGGCCGAAAGTGCACCGTCACTGGTTGACCGTGAGACTGCCACGGTCAACCCGGAAAATCGGCCAAATTACGAATATTCCCCACCGCTCCGCCATCAAAGCAGTCTCGGCGTCGCCGAGCCGGCCGCCGCCGCTTACCTCGCCTTTGCCCGCGCCGCGCAGGACATCGGCCAGTCACCCACGCCGCGCCCCGAATTCGCCCCGCAATTCCAGTCAAGCGCAACGATCAGCCGCCCGGCCGCCGACCTCCCGTCAGGCAGCGAAGCACCACCACTCGGCTACGCCATCGCCCAGCTCCACGGCGTCTACGTCCTCGCCCAGAATACCCGTGGCCTGGTGCTGATCGACATGCACGCCGCGCATGAACGCATCCTCTACGAAAAGCTGAAATCCGCCTTCGACAACCGCCAGATAGCCACCCAGGCGCTACTCATTCCCGCCGTTTTTTCGGCAGACCCGCTCGATATTGCCGCCGTCGAAGAGCACGCCGAGGCGCTGGCCGACCTCGGCTTCCAGATCGCCCCGCTCGGCCCCAATCAACTCGGCGTGCGCGCCGTCCCCGCCCTGCTTCAATCGGGCGACCCCGCTGCGCTGGCCAAATCGCTGATTGCTGAACTACGCGAACACGGCATCACCCAGCTCGCCACCGCCCGCCGCAACGAACTCCTCGCCACCATGGCCTGCCACGGCGCCGTCCGCGCCCGCCGCCTGCTCACGATTCCGGAAATGAACGCCCTGCTCCGGCAAATGGAAGAAACCGAGCGCGCCGGCCAATGCAACCACGGCCGCCCGACATGGACAGAGCTGACGATGGATCAACTGGACAAGCTGTTTTTACGGGGTCAATGATGCTGCGTCAGCTTGCGGCCTTGCTTTTCGCCTGCACCATGACATCGGCCGTGCTTGCCGACGTACCCGATGCCAGGCAAGACTGCCAACAGCGCAATGCGGCGCTCTGCCGCGCGGGAGGGGTCGATTTTGTCAATGTCGGTCCATGCCCACCCGAGGCGATCACCTTGCGCCCACCCGGCAACGACCAATGCGCTGAAGCCTACCCCCGCGACCGACCGAACTTCCGTCCGGAACGCCCCGATCGTCCGGATGAAAAACCTACGTCCACCAAACGCCCAGCATCGCCGCAAGGCGCTACAGCGCCTTCACCATCCACCGATTGGCGCATGCCTGCCGCGCTGTTCGCCGCTTTTCTGGTCACTCTCGGCATAATTGACTGGCTAGTGCGCCACTTGTTGCGAAAACAGCGAGAGCGGCAGCGGCGATTGGGGCTAAACGACATGACAACATTGATCGCCAGCGGCATCGGTGGCTTCTGGATTGCCTGGCGGGTGACAGGATGGACCTTCGCGCAGATCGTCGAGCATTATCACAATGCCGATACCATCGCACCGGTCCTGATCGGCTCACTGGGCGCAGCGATCGTGTTCATGCTGACCCTGCCGTTGGCGATCGGACTGATCGCCGTCATCCTGTTCAATGTTCAGGAACACCTGCGAAAATAAGCCTCACGTCATGGTCTGCCTGAAATAGGTTCGCGGTTTGTTCATGCTCCAAAAGCTCCCTTCCTTCTGATTCGGCGCACACTGAAGTCTCCACTGTCTCGCCATGAACGGAAGCGCGCATGAAAATCCTCAAAGCTGGGGCAGCCTACTTTGGCTTGGTGTTTGGTGCCGGCTTCCTCCTCGGTTGTATCCGGGTACCCTTTCTCGTGCCGCATCTGGGCGCCAGAGTGGCCGAACTACTTGAAATGCCGGTTCAGTTCGTTGTCATCGTGTTTGCCGCTCGCTTTATCGTGCGGCGATTTTCCCTGCCGCTCGATACAGCCATTCGACTGGGCGTAGGATTTGTCGCCCTGGGCTTGGCGATTGCCGCGGAGTTGCTGTTGGCGCTGGTCTTGGCGGAGCGCTCGGTGGGTGAGTACCTGGCTAGCCGTGATCCGGTTTCGGGCAGCGTTTATCTGGTCATGCTACTGGGATTTGCGCTCTTGCCTCTCATCTTGGCGCGCGTGAAACTGCTGTGGCCAAATCTTAACTAATCCCCGACGCAAGTTTTAATTTGTACCTAGCCGCCTTGGGTCAACATCTACGGTCAACCGGAAACTTTTGCGAAAATTGAAATTTCAGCGCGGGCGGCAGGCGTATTGACATCGGTTCCCCGGCAGAATTAATTCGCGCCAGTCTCGATATTCCTTCATCATTTCCGCTGGCAATTGATTAACCGACGCAAACATTCATAACCCTCTTATGGGAAACGCCATGTCCATTGCAAGTCCGCTATCCGCCGTCGGCCCCATTCTGGCGGGGCTTTGGTTCGCCAATCCATCCATGACATCGGCCTGCGATGGATCACCGGTAATTCGCACGGCGACATCGGCCACGATCAAGGCCTTCGTTCACGCCAAACGGCGTAACGTCGTAAGCTTCGTCGGCTACTCAGGGGCCGGCTATGAAGTCCCTGACGCCATGCTGGCGCAGGCCGGGCAACTGCTCGACAACTTTCAGCCGGCAAAGACGATGATCAATATTGGCGCCACGGCAGACGGCATTGGTGCAGTTTACGAACTGGCCAAGGAGAAAGGTTTCACCACGATGGGCATCGTTTCCCAACTGGCCCGTGCTGAAAAGGTGCCGCTTTCACCCTGTGTCGATTACGTTTTTTACGTCAAGGACCGCAGTTGGGGCGGGCGATTGCCTAGTTCGGAAAAACTGGCACCAACATCGGCCGTAATCATCGCCAACAGCTCGGCGATCATCGGTTTCGGTGGCGGCGACATTGCGCGCGACGAAATGCTGGCGGCCAAGGCTGCGGGCAAATCCGTTACTTTCTTCGCAGCGGATATGAATCACCAACTTGCCCGCGACAAGGCCTTGAAAAAGGGTCTGCCCGAAGTCACCGATTTCCGTGGCGCGGCGGGCGCCGCCTTTGAGTCGGCAAAGCAATCGCAGTGAGTTTTGTGGCGGTCGGCCCTTTGCCCAGCCCCATCCCACGGTCAACCGGAAATTTTGGCCAAAATTGAAATTTCGGCTCAAACGCCAAGCTACATCGCGGTGATGCCCGGCCGCTTCGGCGCCATGCCCGAGAAGTGCATGACGCGACGAACGTATTGCTGAGTTTCGGCGTAGGGCGGAATGCCGTTGTGGCGATCGACCGCGCCCTCGCCGGCGTTGTAGGCGGCGGCGACCAGACGCCAGTCGCCGGCAAAGCGTTTTTCCAGCCAGCGGATATAGGCCAGCGCACCCTTGATGTTCTGCTCGGGGTCAAACGGACGGGTCACGCCGAAGCGTTCCTGCGTGGCCGGAATCAGCTGCATGACGCCCTGGGCGTTGCTCGGCGAAACGGCGGTCGGGTCAAGATTGGATTCGGCCATGGCGATGGCCAGTGCGAATCGCGCATCGATTTGATATTTGGCTGCCACCTTGCGAATCAGGCCCGCAATCTGCTGCTTGGCCGCCGACTGCTTGCGCAGGTAGGCATCCACATCGAATCCTGAATCGGCGTAATCCATCCCGCCCGCCGCCGGACAATCGCCTTCCAGCTCGGCATTGCTCTGTTGCGGGTCGTAATATTTGAGCGCTTCCTGGCTGCCCAGACTGGCCGCCATGGCCAGATAGGCATTGGCCAGGCGCGGATTGCGCATGCTGCCGGGCGCCGTGGCCAGCAAACGACCGATCCTGAAATATCCCTCCGGGCCACCCATCGTAGCGGCATCGCAATACAGCCGGACGGCCTCTTGCAGATTCTTGCTGACGCCCTTGCCTGTTTCGGCTGCTCGTCCCTGCTCCAGCGCAGCAAGCACCCGCGGCGCCTCCTCAAACACGTCGGCGCGCGCCGACGAACCGGACACCGCGGCCATCAAAAAGAGGATAAAGGGGAGAAGCCGTAGCAAATCGAAACCTGGTTGCAGATGAATCATGTCCGCGATTATGGGCAACTCCTTCCGACCCACCCAGGAAATAGGTCACATCCGGCAGGAAGTTGAATCTTGGTCATGCACTCGTGGTTTGGAATATGCCAAGCCGCCCCCCCATTCAACCCAGAGCTCCTCGGAGAATCGAAAAAATATTTAGCAAAAAGCATAAAAATCAGCGGTCTCTACGGAACCGTGCCAAATACCCACATGTCAAACCAGGAGAATATCCAAAAGAAATACTCCAGAGTCATCCGACACGAGGGGGAGATGGAATGAGCACTGCTAACAACCGTTTTTTCAAAAACTGTTGCGATGAGACCATACGGTCGTTATTGGCAACACCGCCAAGCAGAGATTGGAAGCATCCGCGTATAGCTAGCCGCCCTGCCCAAGGCTAACCATATGCCAAACGCAGCTGCCGATGCAAACTCTGAACAATGGCTGGTACATATCGCAAATATGCTAGGCGCCGAGGCAAGTGGCATGCTCACGATTCATCCGGATGGTAGCCACAGCCTTATTGGAAACGGCCATACTGAGAGCGCTGTCCTCGAATATCAGCACCACTTCAGCAGCCTGGACCCGCTGCCCAAGTTGCTTGCCGATCGCCCCGACGGGCGCGCCATCGTCCTCGACACCACCATTCATCCGGCCTATCTGGCCCAGCGCGAACTGAGCAACGACTACCTTCGCCCGCACGGCATCGACCACGTCATCGCTGCCCAATGGCGGCAGCCGGACGGCACGCTACGCATGATCGGCGTTCAGCGTTTTCGTGGCTCTGAGCCATTTTCAATAGCACTTGGCACCGAACTGGATCGCCACATCCACCACTGGCGAATCGGTAATGCCCTACCCCCCCAAACAGGCTTCGATGCACGCGGCGATGACGCCCGCCGCAGTTGTGACATCGCCGCCCAACTCACCCTGCCTTTGGCAGTCGTAGACGGCCACCTCACTATCGCCTGGGCCAACCCATCCGCACGCGAGCATCGAGGCTCGGCATGGACAACACTATTCGACAGCAAAACCAAAATTTCTGCTGAAATTTCGGTTCGAAAACAGTTGCAAAAAGTGGTCTTCGCTTGCCTGCGTCAGCGTACCGAATCTGAAGTATTGATTCTCACCCACGACGACACATGGTTCGCCACCGCCACCCCACTTAACGGCAAACCCAACCTCGCCCTCTTGCGCATGAACCCCATGCATCACCTCGGCCGTGGAATACGTGGGCGACTGCAACGCTTATACGGATTAACGCTGGCTGAAGCCGAAATGACCGAGAGACTAGGGAATGGTGAAAGCTTAGAAGCCATCGGCGAAGCGCGAGGGGTAAGTATCGATACAATCCTCGTGACTTAGCAGTTCTGCATATTTCATCGCCACCCGTGGCGACTGACCGCGTTGCGGTATAATTCGCGATCTAACTAATTGATATTAATAGGTTAAATATGACGGCCTAAATATGTCAACATACTTTCCCAGCTCGCCACCTTTATCCAGAGCACCGCGTTCCTTGAAGCGGCTCGCCGGAACCCCCAACATTTCACTCGTCACCGCGATCTGACCTTCCCCTGCCTGATCGCTTTTCTGCTCTCCGGCGTCCGTGGGGCAGTGCAGGCCGAGTTGGATGCTTTCTTTGCCTTGCTGGAGCGGCGAACCCGCTTGTGTCGCGTGGTCACCGCCAGCGCATTCTCGAAGGCGCGCAGCCGCCTTTGGGCCAATGTCTTCGATCCGCTTAATGATGAATTGCTGCGCTTGATCGACGAATGCATTCCCGCTCAGCCGCTCTGGCTGGGATTGCGGGTTCTGGCCGCCGACGCTTCCAAGGTGCGCCTGACTTTGCTTGACCGGGCGGGAAAGCGCTGCATTCGCGAGGGCACCTTGTTCGGCTTGTTTCGCCCCGGCATCGAGTTGTTCGATTCGCTGATCCTGCACAGCCCGCTGGTCGGCGAGCGGCAGATGTTGTTCGAGCGTCTCGACCGTCTTGGCGACCAGGACATGCTGGTGCTTGATCGCGGTTACCCGGGGGCCTGGCTGGTTGCGGCCTTGCTCCACCGGGGGATTCCGTTCTGCATGCGTTGCGACTCTTCGTCGACTTTTGCGGCCATCACCCAGTTCATGCGTTCCGGCCAGGACGAGGCCGTAGTGACGCTGCCGCCGCCGAATCGCCAGGATGCTGTCGATTATGAGTGCCCGCGCCAGGCGTCGACCGTGCGCTTGATTCGTCAGGTGACGCCGGCAGGCAAGGTGCGCGTGCTCATGACGTCCTTGCTCGATGCCGCAAGCTATCCGGCAACGGCTTTCACCGATCTTTATCACCGGCGCTGGCGTATCGAGGAGGCTTTCAAGCGCCTGAAGCATCGTCTGAGTCTTGAGCATACGTCCGGCCTGACTTGGCTGGCCGCCTGCCAGGATATCGGCGCCAAGATGGTGTGTGACAACCTCAATGCCCTGGCCACCTATCTTGCGACCGAGCAACACATTGCGCCGGACTCACCGTGGCGGGTCAATCGCACCATCGCCTTCACTCATCTTCGTCGCCTCCTGCCCCGCGTGCTCGCAGGCGTCGTGCGCATGAGCGCTCGTATTGCCACTGAGCTGTTCGCCGAAATCACCAAAAACCTTCAGAAATTCATCCCTGGCCGAAGCCGACCTCGACCCAGTCGCCCCAAACCGCACAAGTCACATGCCTACAAAACCAATGCATGACAAAATGCTAAGTCACGAGGATTGAGTATCGATACGGTACGGACACAGTTGCGGACCGTGTTTAAAAAGACGGGAACGCATCGGCAGGGGGAACTCGTTTGTGCTGTGGTGAAACTGGCAGGGATGGGATAGAAGCCGCCCAAGTGAAAACCCGTACCTTATTTGGGTGATGCGCCAAGCATCCTCACAAATAATAATTGGAATAAGACTGCGCACAAAAATATCGTGTAGGGTCCATTTTTATACAATATAAACAATCCAACGGTGAAATTAAATGACCTATAACTTTACCATTTTTTTTGGAGTTGGTGTTTCTACATGTGCAGCCATAATATCTGGTTGCGGCGTAATACACTCATCCAAAATCACAGATACCGCACGTAGCAACATTGGGATTCATTACATGCTCCCGCAATCAAATATTGCCTACCAAGTAGTAGACTCTGGAACTGGCGAATTACGATTGAACCTATTAAACCCCATTACAATGGGTGATCCAAAACAATCATATTCTCTGCAATACCTATCAAAGCCGACAAGCAGTGATAATGTAAAAATAGAAGTGGATACAAAAACTTCACTTCTAAAAACAGTAACCATCGAAAGCAAAGATGAAACTGGAGAGATTCTTAAAACGATTGCGGCTAATATTATTCGCGCAGAAAGTTCTGAAGGTGATCAGGGAACAGTTATCCTTGAGGGTGTTGTTGTTCCGCAATGCGACAGCACTGTTGAAATAAAAAACCTTGACTCGACAAATAAAATTAGTCAATACCTAAAAAACAAGGTAGAGCTTTGCACAAAAGCCTTGCGAGCAAATAATTCAGCGCTAGAAATAAATATTTGCGATAGCTACAAAGCAATACAGACTCAGGCACAGAACACAACCCGAGGGTCAACATCCCTCGAGGTTTCTGTAACTGCTCTTCATGGGGCGCCAACACAGTCGAGCGATTCGATCACAGAAGTCAACGGCATATTTCATCGTGGAGTAGTGCCGCAAATGGTAAAGGCGTCTTTTTTAGGTATTACAAGGGAGACAATAGTACTGTTACCAGATTGTGGTCCAATAATTAGCCTGCCATTAGAAGGACAGCCTTTCGTTAAAGTAAAGCACACACTCGTTTTGAAAGATGGCGTCGTCCAGAGTTACGAGGCAGATAAACCTAGTTCTGCACTTGCTATAGTGTCATGGCCCCTAGATGTCTACGATGCAATCGTCGAGTCAACAAGTAAGATAATCCAGCTAAAAATAGATACGAGTCGTAAATCAGTCGAATTGGAGCGCCAATTACTGGAGGAAGCAAAAGCCAAAAAGGATATCAACGATCAGTTAGCGCAGCTTAAAAACGAATCTAAACCAGAAGCTTCAGGGCTAATTTCACAAGGGAAGAATTCCAATCTATTATTAACAGTAAAGGCTGGATACAACAATTATAAAAACATATTTCCTCAATTACCCACAATAAATTCAAACGACAAAAACCCAGCGCCAGCAATAAACAATACGAAGATCACATCAGATGGACTAATAACCCCCGCTGAGAATGGCTCTATCGGGAGACAAAAATGACCCGAAAAAATAGCAATAAAATTGCTAACGGCCAAATAATTGACTCTGATAGCGACCAATTGATAACTCCATCATTTATGGTGGAAACCAACAATGGAGGGCGTGTAGAACAAGTCCCGGGTTTCAACACGGTACTCGCGTTAGCTTCCGGTTTCAAAGGTGGCAGAGTACCACCTAGACTACGAGATCCAAGGCTTGGTAGTGCCAATGACATTGCATTCGCAACACCGGAGTTCACTTTTGGACAAGACGACCGCCAGCAGATTCATGACACCACTCAACTTCCTTGGCGTTGTATCTGTCATATCGTCATGGAAGGATCAAGTGGAAGAATGCTAAAAGGAACTGGTTGGCTTGCAGGACCGAAAACTGTTTTTACAGCGGGCCATAATTTATTTAGCTCTATGTATAACCACGAAACAACTAGAGTCTGGGTGATGCCGGCACGGTCAGGAGATGCAGTTCCTTTCGGATACGAAATTAGTACTAGTTTTGGAGTACACCCGAAATGGAAGAGTGATGGCGACCCAAATTACGACTTAGGTGTAATTTGGCTGAGTGGCTCCTTGGGAGAATTAGGGTCTTTTGGTTTTGCAGCGTGGCCGGATCAACAACTAACAAATTTGATCGTGAATAACTCAGGCTATCCAGACGACAAGCCTATGGGAACTCAATGGTTTAATGCCGGAAGAATTTTAGAGCTAACCCCAAACACAGTAACCTACGGCCTCGATACAGAGCCAGGTCAAAGTGGAAGCCCTGTTTTTTATTTTGATAAAAACATGAATCGAATTGTTGTTGCAGTTCACGCTTATGGTTCAAATCAAAATAACATAGGTGTAAGAATCACCCCGGAAATTTACTCAACGTTATCCGCGTGGCGACGTTAGTTTGCTTTTTGCAGAATATAAGTACCGCTTTGGTATGGTCAAACGTAAAAATTGCTGGATTTTACAATACTAAACAAATGCCACGATTAAAACCAGAATTGCTATGGGATTGGATAAAAAATGAGCCAAATGCGAAAGCAATCAATTCGCTCCTTATCGGTCTCTCTGCTATCGCGTCTGCAATAACCTATGTTCACTCAACCCTGTTCCCCCCACCAGATGACGTAATCGTGTTTGACGCTAGTGACTTCCTGTATACGGAAGGTGTCAGTAGCAACACTTTTAGAGACCCCAGTGGAGTTTGCCCATACAAACTCGTCTACAACCAACCACCATGGAAGGAAGTGCCTCTAAATGCCGTGTACTACCGTGCCAATCTTCGTAGAGGCGGCCAATACAAGCTACTCGTCGAATACGCATCAAATGAACCCACGGATGCCCCCAAGAGGCTAGTCGATGTTGATGTTAACAACCAGCGAGTAATTACCGGCGCGTTGGCAGAACAAAGTGAAAGTTGGTGTTTGACACGTTGGGAATCTGTCGGGGTACTCGAACTTAACCGAGGTTCAAACACAATAAAATTCTCGCGGAAAGGAGTATTTCCGCACCTGCGAACAATTCGGCTGATTAGGCAATGATGGACAAAGATGCAAATCTAAAGCCAATTGCTTCCTATGTAGATATTTAATCCTGTGGCCAACCAGAAATTTCGGAAATAATTTAAGCATGGGCGCGCTGCTCCCTAGCATCGTCCTTGCCTCCCACCCAAAAAATTCGTAGGCTGCTGATCAGCCCTCTGTTTTTTGGGGGAAGCGCTCCATGAAGGCCGGCCACTTCGCCGGTAGATTTTCGTACAAGGGAGGCTTCTATGGTCCGCCTGTTTTCCTGCCATTTTCTTGAGCGCCGCAACGTTTGGCGGCTGTTGATCACCCTGCTCGCCTTTGCCGGGCTGACTGCCTGTCAGCAATCCCGCGCGCCACAGGAGTCGCGCACGGGGGCTGAGCCACCGCCACCCGCTGCCATGCCTGTACCGCCACCGCCGCCACCGCCGGCATCGGTTGTCGTCCCTCCACCACCACCCAAACCTGCTGCGATCGGCCATGGCAGTTCGGCCAAGCCAACGGCTGGGGAAAGTGCAGCATCCATTCCCCAATTCGATTGGCCTCCCCCCAAGGCATCGGCCGAGCAGTCGATCCCCGACAAATGGTTGCGCACCGGCCCGACGACCGATCTGGCCGATGTTGCCGACAAGTTTGAAAAGGCGCTGCGTCTGGCGCATTACGAGCAGCGAAGCTATTACTCCGTGCCGCGCGGCTTTGCGCTGGCGACGCAACTGGAGCAGATCAAGGCGGACGGCACCCCGATGTCCGGGGCAGATCGCTGGAAGATCGGCACACCGTCTGTGGGCAACCTTTCGCTGCTCACCTTCATCAAGGCGTTGGCTTATGCGCCGGCCGGCTATTACCGGGCGATTGTCTTTGTCGTCACCGATGCGCCGTGGGTACAGTCGGCCACGGCGCCGAGTGAAGCGCAGATCAAGGGTTGGGCCGGTGGCGGCGCCCGCTCGCTGCCGGCATCGATAGGCGCCCTGCCTTATGGCGAGGGCTACCATGCACAGGCCTTGATTTACGAGTTTCAAAAAGGCACTTCGGGCCCGGCCAGGACCTTGCTCCCCGGTACGGTTTCCGCGGAAACGCATCTCGACAAGGGGGGCATCTGGGAACCCCTGAGCATTCTGTGAATCCGGGCGGGGCGCGGGACTTGCATGGCTAATCCGGTCTTCATCAGTTATCGGCGCAGCGATACGACGGGTGAAGCCGGGCGGCTGGCCGACGCGCTGGAAAGCCTGCTGGGGGCCGCCTGCGTCTTTCGCGATGCGGACGATATCCCGGCCGGTGAGGATTTTGAGGTGGTCCTGAAGCGGGAGCTGGCCGAAACCGGGGTGGTCGTGGTGCTCATCGGCAAGCAGTGGCTGACCGAGCTGACCAGGCGCCATACCCGGCCGGAGCCGGATTTTGTACGCATCGAGATCGCCACCGCGCTACGCCTTGGCAAGCGCGTGATCCCGGTCTTGCTTCAGGGGGCCGAATTGCCGAGTTTTGGCTCGTTACCGGAAGAATTGCGCACCCTGGTCAATCGCCAGGCGCTCAGCCTGCGCGACGAAGCGTGGATTCAGGATGCCGGGCGCCTTGCCGATGCCATCGGCCGCCCCTATGCCTGGCGCAACGTGGCGCTCCGCGCCTTGCTGTTCATCGTCGCTACCGTCATCTCGACCAAATATGCGATCGGCACCCTGGCGCCGAATGCCACTAACCAGATCGAAGTGGCGCGCGGCGTCATTTTCGGCGCGCTGGCGCTGTATGCTGGTGTAGAGTGGTTCTTGTGGTGGAAGCGAAAAAGGAAGGGAAGTTGAACTTTGTGGTCGACTGATATCAATCGCGTGAGCAAAGAATCCTGGCTGTCGGCCCGCTTTGCACGGGCGTTGAAGCCTGAAGGGCCGAAAATCAATCGTCGGCTCTGGCTGTCCGGCGCGCTGACGCTCATTCTATTCGTGGCCATGGCCATTCATTCGTCGCCGTTGTCGCCTAGCATCCCGGTCATCCAGCTCACCTTTGACGAAGCGGCCTTCAAAGCCGTTCTCGCACAATGGGGGCCGAACGGTGTGGAATTGTTCCGGACCCACTTTTTCATCGATTTTTCTTTCCTGACAAGCTATGGCGTGTTCGGCTATCTGCTGGCCAGGCACGTCACTCGCCGACACAAAACTGGCCCGTCGGCACGCCATTTCCTGATTTGGGCATTGCCGGCAGCGGCCGCGCTGGATGCCTGCGAAAACCTGCTCCACCTCAGCTTCATCGCCTATGGTGCCCACCCGATGCCGGGCGCCTACCTGCTGGCCGGCGTGGTCGCCAGCAGCAAATGGTTACTGATTGCCACTTTCGTGATCGGCCTGATTGTCGTGCAGCACGGCTTGCTGCGGTCAACCGGAAAATCTGGCCAAAACTGAAATTTTTTCGCGCAGGCTTCTCAGGCTGCCGCATCAATCAACGCATCAAACGCCTTGTCCGCATCCCGATTGCGGCGAACCTCGACCATGCGCACGTCGCTCAAGCCTGGGCCGAAGGCGGATCTCAGGACCGCCCGGTCGGTACTGTCGTCGATGACCAGCACCAGCCGCTGCGGCGGTAGCCGTTGCGCCAGTTGCTGCAGCTCGAACTCGCAGCCGCGCCGCGCCTGCGTGATGCCGCGAACATCCATAATGACCACATCGGCGCGATACATCAGTTCAACGATGGTGGCCTGCCAGCTGGAATCACGGCAGCAGAACTCGTTGATACGAAAGCGCCCGTCGGGGTCGGGCGCCAAGTCCAGCGTTGCCAGCTTGGCATCCAGGCTGGCGCGCGAGGTGACGAAAAGATCATCGACCCGCCCGGTAAGCCAGCGCAGGTAGTCGCCGGCATCGATGGTACGGGCGGTGACATCCGGCGCGGCGATCATGGTGACCGGCCCGATCAGCCGCCAGCGGGCAGCCACGCGATCAAACAGACGCTCGGTGCGCGCCGTGTAGCCAAAGATGCGCAGCAGCAGCAAGGTCCGCGCCGGACCGGCTGCGGCCTTGCTGCTGACCCCAAATCGCTTCATCAGCCAGTGATTCACCGGCGCGAACATGGCGATCGCCCCCACCGTCATCAGCAAAGCGAAAATCGGACGGTTGGTGGCGGTGATCATCTCAAGACCCACGGTGGCCACCAGAATCAGCCACCAGGTACGGGCCAGCAGTTGCACATCGGAAAAGCACTTGGCTTCGTAATCGCTGGCCAGCCGGCGCAGGCGCAACCAGGCCAGCCAGCCGACCGGCAGGGCGATGAGCATGAACACCCCATTCATCCCAAGCTTGAGCACCCACGGTGTTCCAAACTCCGTGCCGGCCAACAGGAAGGTCAGGCGGGTGCCGGCAAATGGCGCCAAGCCGAAGACCAGCAAGGCCGCAAAGGTGATCGGTGCCACGCCGCGCAGACGCACCGGCCACGACATCAGCCAGAACAACCCGGCCATCCAGAGCTGGTTCCAGGCCATCTGGAAGAACAGCCAGAAAAGGCCAAATATTTTCCAGTCGACCGGCCGCCCGCCAATCAATCGCTGGGTCGCCGCGGCTGCCAGCACGAGCACGGCAAAGGAAAGCATCATCGCGATCAGGCCGCCGATAATCCTCAAAGGTGTCAGCGCCAGTGAGACGGCGATCATCGGCAAGGCAGCCAGCGAATGACAAAACGTCATCGCGAGAATCTGGGCCGGTGACAAGCCCATGTCACTCGCCCACAGGTAGGCAATGGACATCGGCAGGCTGCAAACCAGGGTGGTAGACAGCCACGCGGCGACCATCCGCCAGCGCATCGAACGTTCGTAAGCACGGAGGTCGCACGCGGCGTTTCTGACCTCGGCGAGCATCGGCGCCGCCGGAAGCGGCAGCACCGCGCCCTCGCCCTGCATCATGCCGCCGAGGATGGCCTGCCGGTAGCGCCAGAGAACAATCAGCGCGACCACCACCGTGACCAGCACGCTGTTGGTAAAGTGCACACTCAGTTCGCCACCATTCATTGCCCGCTCCCCACCGGCCAGAATGGTGCTAGCCTACTGCTAACCTCATCTTCAGGAAACAGTCTTGAGCAGTCCGCCCCCCAACGCCGGCAATAGCAAATTCCGCTGGCGCGAATGGCGCCGGTTTTTGCTGGCAACGGTCGCCATCACCCTGCTCTATCTCGGCGTACAGGAAATCTGGATGTTCGGCGCCAGCAATCTGGCGCACATTGGCTGGACGGTCAATGACCCGGCGAAAACCTATGCTGCCAAGGCCGCCGAGATCGCCGAAAAAACACGAGCCCGCGAAGCAAGGCTCGACCCGCAATTTGCCCGGCGGACTTTCGAACTCGGCTTCGAATACGGCTACCTGAGCCAATGGCTGGGCGGCTATGGCCGGCAATCCGATGAAATCATGCGGCAACTGTCACGACCGGTGGATGGACACATCCGCCGCCTGAACGAACTGGCCGAAAAACTTGGCGTCGCGCCGGTTGCCCGC
Organism: Betaproteobacteria bacterium; assembly: GCA_016709965.1. Lineage (NCBI taxonomy): Bacteria > Pseudomonadati > Pseudomonadota > Betaproteobacteria > Rhodocyclales > Azonexaceae > Azonexus > Candidatus Azonexus amarohabitans. Next base: position 526,212 of record JADJLT010000006.1, on the reverse strand, counting down.
CTGCCGGTGAATACCGCAGCCGATTTCGGCGAGTTGACCCAGCGCATCGAAGCGGACCCGGCAGGAGCAGCCGAGCGCATCGAGCAAGCCGGCTCATTGCGCCTGCGCCATCTGTTCCTGTTCGGCGCGCATGTTGGCACCCAGACGGCTGCTCTAGAATCTTCCGGCGACATCGTGCCCATTCCCGCCACCGAATTGATCGGCATGCACGCGACGCTGGCGGGTGTCCCCGAAGCCCAGTGGCGACCGCTTGCCCGGGTAGCCAGGGGAACGCACGAAGAAGCCCGCCGCAACTACCGCGAAGGCATCATGCGCTTGAAATCACTGTGGCCGTAAGGGCCAAAAAATTTCGATTTCGGTCGTTTTTTCCGGTTGACCGCAGCAACCACTCTGCAGCCAACTACTGCTGAACCGGCTTGCTCAACTGATTCTTGATGATTGGCCCAACCGTCTGCCATGCATAGCTGCTGACACCGACGACCAGCGCGAAGCCGACGACCAGTTGAATGAGCAGGATGATCAGATCCGACTGCTGTTTGCTCATCTTGCGACCCGGATTGGTGGCCCCGCAACCGGGGCAGGCAACGGCCGAGATATCGACCTGGTGACCGCAGGCGCGGCATGGAACGAGCGGCATGGCATCTCCCTGAACGTTTTGGCCATTATAGGCCACCCCGCCGCGTGGTAGCATTGGCCGCAATGAACTCCCCCCGCAATCCACCAGCCATCCTGGTCATGGGCCCCACGGCCTCAGGAAAGACGGCGCTCGCCATGGCACTGGCCGATCGTTTCCCCATTGAACTGATCAGCGTCGACTCAGCCCAGGTCTTTCGCGACATGGATATTGGCACCGCCAAGCCGGACAGCGCCACCTTGGAGCGCTACCCGCATCGCCTGATCGATCTGATTTCACCCGAGGAGAGCTACTCGGCCGCCCGCTTCCGCGCCGATGCGCTGACCGCCATGGACGAAATCACCGCGGTGGGCAAGGTACCGCTGCTGGTCGGCGGCACGATGCTCTATTTCCGCGCATTGCTGCAGGGATTGGCCGAGTTGCCCCAGGCCGATGCAGCGCTGCGCGCCGAGATCGATGCCGAAGCTGCTGCCGATGGCTGGCCGGCGATGCACGCCAAACTGGCTGCGCTTGACCCGACAACCGCCGCACGCCTGCATCCGACGGACAGCCAGCGCCTGCAGCGCGCCCTTGAAATCTGCCGCCTGAGCGGCCGCCCGATGTCCGAACTACTGGCCGAAAGCGAGCAACAGCGGCCACCTTATGATTTCCTGTCGATCAGCCTGCTGCCCTCTGACCGCGCCGTGCTGCACAAACGCATTGAACGGCGCTTTGACGAAATGCTGCTCGGTGGGCTGGATGAAGAACTGGCCATACTGCGCCAAAAATACGCGCTGCACGCCAATCTGCCGTCCATGCGCTGCGTCGGCTACCGGCAGATGTGGGATGCGCAGGATGGCCTGTGCAGCAAACCGGAAATGCGCAACCGTGGCGTCTTTGCCACCCGCCAGTTGGCCAAGCGCCAGATCACCTGGCTGACGAATTCTTTCGATGCCGAGAATTTCGATTGCCTGGATCCGACGCTGACCGAGAAAGTCAGCGCCCGAACCGAGGCGTTTCTCAGCTCTTCAACATCAGCTTGAGGTCGTCGGCCAATGCTTCAAGCTGGCCGATAATGGTCAGCGAAGCATCCTGCGTACCGACGACGCGCAGCATGAATTCGTTGGCCATGTTGCTCAAGCGCTCCTCCTGATTTTCCATCAGGCCAAGATGGATGAAGGCCTTGGTCAAGGCCTCCTGAAAATCAATCATCACCTGAGTCAGTTCAAAACTGTTGCGCCGGTAATTGTTCTGCACACCATCCAGCGTCGAATAGAGCCGCGGCAGCGCCGCCTCAATCCCGGCCCGCCGCTGTGACGATTGCATTTCGGTTTCGATGGCCTTGAGACGGGCATCGGCCCCCTCGGCCAGCAGCGCGCCATTGTCGCGAATGCGACCGCATCGATCGCTGTCTTCCAGCGGCATGTTGTTGACCATCAGGGTGACCCGACCGTAGTTGAAGGCGCAGCGCGACTTGAACTGAAAAATCCGGCCGCTGTTGCGGACATGATTGAGCACCGAGACTTCCAGCGGCACGTTGTGACCGTTCTGGCTCAGTGACAACACCTCGTCGCCAAGCCGCATCTGCACGGCCGCCTGCAGGTCATACTGACCCATCGCCTGGAGCAGTTCCGAGGCCAGTTCGTCGACCGTGTTGCAGGCAAAGGATTTACTGAGAAATTGCAGCACAACACCCAGCTCACCCATGCTGACCATGGCGGCCATGGCTGTCCGTTGCGCGTAGCCGGCCTGCTCGCGCAGGGCTTTCTTTTCTTCAATGATGCGCCCGGCAACATTTACCTTGCCGAGCAACTCGGCCGGGTCAAAGGGCTTCTGGATAAAATCGTCGCCCCCGGCTTCATAACATGCCATGCGGGTTTCACTATCGTCGCCAGCCGAAACGAAAAGCACAGGAATATCCTGAGTGTCCCAATCATCCTTCAGACGGTGACACAGCGTGTAACCATCCATTTCCGGCATTGATACATCCAGCAGGAAGAGATCGGGCTTCGCTTCTGCCAGTCGATTCAGACATGCCTCGGCCGACGCAAATTTTTCCAGTTCGCAGACACCATCCAGTGCTACGGACAATACGTCGAGAATAATTTGATCATCATCGACTACAAAAACACGCAGGCTTGCGTCCATGCATCCACTCCGATTTTCAATTTTCTATATATTGGAGTTTTTGTTGAAATTCAGCAAGCATTGGATTCGGTGATGACGACCTCTTTTTTCGCCGCCAACAGCGAATAAACCGTCGGCACCACGAACAGCGTGAAAAATGTGCCCAGCAGCAGGCCACCGACGATGACCCAGCCAATCTGCTGCCGCGACTCCGCTCCTGCCCCGGTCGCCAGGGCCAGCGGCACGGCACCGAGGACCATGGCACCGGTCGTCATCAAAATGGGCCGCAGACGCAGGAAGGCGGACTCGATGACCGCCTCCTTGATAGACATACCCTTCTCCTGTAATTGATTGGCGAATTCGACGATCAGGATGCCGTGCTTGGTAATCAGCCCGACCAGCGTGACGAGGCCGATCTGGCTATACACATTGAGTGTCCCGTTGGCTAACCACAGGGCGAGCAGCGCACCCGCCATCGACAAAGGCACGGTGAGCATGATGATGAAGGGATCACGGAAGCTTTCAAATTGCGCGGCCAGCACCAGGTAGATGAAGGCCAGCGCCAGGCCGAAGGTCAAGGCCAACGACGACGAAGATTGGCGGAACTCGCGCGACTGACCGTTGTAATCAACGGCGTAGCCTGGTTTTAATACCTGATTGGCAACGCCATCCATATAGGTCAGCGCCTCGCCCAGCGTATAACCCGGCGCCAGGTTGGCGGTGATCGTCACCGCCCGACGCTGGCCAAAGTGATTCAGTTCGCGCGGGCTGATCGTTTCCCTGACCGACACCAGATTCTCCAGCGAAATCATGCTGCCATCGCGCCCACGAACGTAGATATCGTGGATATCGTCCGGATTCCGGCGCTCGACATCGGCAACCTGGACGATCACGTCGTATTGCTCGCCATCGCGCTTGAAACGGGTGACCTGCCGACCACCGAGAAAGGTTTCCAGCGTCCGGCCGATGGTTTCGACCGGCACCCCCATGTCCGCCGCCTTGTTGCGATCAACGTCGACCGACAGTTCTGGCTTGTTCAGCTTGAGATCCGTATCAATGTTCTGCAGCCCCGGATTTTTCGCCAGTTCGCCGAGAAACTGCCCGGTTACCTTCTGCAATGCTTCGTAACTGGCGGAGGTCACGATGACATAGTTCACTGGCCGCTCCCGGGCACTCTGACCAAGCGATGGCGGCGTAATCGGGAAGGCCATGACGCCAGGAATCTGACCGAACTTCGGAAACAGCTCCTTGGCGATGGCGAGCGAATTTCGCTTGCGCAAGGCCCAGTCGTTCAGGCCCAGCACGGAAATCCCCTGGCTGACTGTCGGGTTGCCGGCCACCACAAAATAGCGCTCGACATCCTTGGTCTGGCTATAGATACCTTCGATCTCCCGGGCATATTTTTCGGTGTAGTTCAGCGTCGCACCCTCCGGTGCGATAAACATCCCAAAAATGATCCCGCGATCCTCAATCGGCGCCAATTCCGACTTCAACGCCTTGAGCAGGACACCGCATGAAGCGGCAACAACGAGAAAACCAAGCAGCACGATCCAGCGTCGATTGAGCGACGCCGTCAGTACCTTTTTATAGGCGGCATTCAGCCAATTGAGGAAGCCTTCAATCATCATGAAGGCCTTGCCGTGCTTGTCGTCGTGCTTCAGCAAAATCGAGCACATCATCGGCGACAGGGTCAGCGCGACGAATCCAGACACCAGCACGGCCCCGGCCAGGGTCAGCGCAAATTCGATGAACAGCTTGCCGGTACGACCCGTCATGAAGGCAACCGGTGCGTATACCGCAGCCAGTGTCAGCGTCATGGCCACCACGGCAAAGCCGATCTCCTTCGCCCCCTGCAAGGCCGCCTGTCGGCGCGGCATGCCTTCCTCGATATGCCGGTAGATGTTTTCCAGCACGACGATGGCGTCGTCCACCACTAGCCCAATCGCCAGCACCAACGCGAGCAAGGTGAGCGTATTGATCGTGAAACCGAGGGCAAACATGATGCCGAAGGCACCAACCAGCGAGACAGGGATGGTCACCAGCGGGATCAGCGTGGCCCTGAAATTGCGCAGAAAAAAGAAAATGATCGCCAGCACGAGCAGGATCGCTTCGCCGATGGTCTTGAACACCGACTCGATCGAGCGATCGATGAACACCGACGAGTCGTAAGACAGATCCGCGGTCATCCCCGCAGGCAGTTCGGCGGTGATCTTCGGCAGATCGGCGCGCAGCGCCTTCGATAATTCGAGCGGATTGGCCGTCGCCTGCTTGATGACCCCGAGCGCTACCGCCGATCGGCCTTTGAACCGAACCGAGCTGCGCTCTTCAGCCGCCCCGATTTCCACCCGCCCGAGATCACTGATACGCACCGGATAGCCGTTAACAGTCTTGACCACCGCCGCGCCGAATTCCTCGGGCGTCTTCAGATCAGTATTGGCCACCACCGAAAATTCGCGTTCGCGACTTTCGATCCGCCCGGCCGGCACCTCGACATTCTGCTTGCGCAGCGCATCCTCGACATCCGCCGGCGTCAGCTGATAGGCAGCCAGACGCTGCTTGTCGAGCCAGATGCGCATGGCAAACTTGCGGTCGCCAAAGACGCGCACATCGGCTGCGCCGGGCAAGGTTTGCAGGCGCGGCTTGACGATGCGGGTGGCCACATCGGTGACTTCCAGCGCCGAATGCTTGTCGGATGAAAAGGCGATCCAGATGACGGGATTGGCGTCTGCCTCGACTTTGGCGATAACCGGTTCATCAACCGCATCCGGCAACTTGTTACGGACGCGGGACACCCGGTCACGGACATCGGATGCAGCCGAATCAGGTGCCCGCTCCAACTTGAAACGCACTGAAATCTGGCTGTTCTCGGCCCGCGAGATCGACGTGATGACCTCGACGCCTTCGATCCCTGCCAGCGAATCCTCCAGTGGCTTGGTGACCTGAGACTCGATGATTTCTGCGGAAGCACCGCGATAGGTCGTGCCGACCGTGACCACTGGCTCATCAATCTTCGGGTACTCGCGTACCGGCAGCCGGGTGTAGGAGACAATACCAAGCAGCATGATGACCAGCGACAAGACGGTGGCGAAGACCGGCCGCTTGATGCACAGGTCGGAAATCTTCATTTGTCGGCCACACCCGGCTTGACTGGCGCTGCCGCTGGCGGCGCACCATCGCCCACGGTCTTGACCGATGCCCCTTCGCGCAATTTCAACTGGCCGGCAGTGACGACCAGATCGCCTTCTGCGAGGCCTTCAACCACCTCGACCTGTGCCGCACGACGTACCCCCAGGCTGACCTTGGTCAGCGCCGCCTTGCCATCGACCACCTTGAACACCGCCGGCTGACCACCCGGAACGATGGCCTGCTCGGGCACCATCAGCACACCCTTGCGCTCGCCGAATTGCAGTCGGACGCGAACGAACATCCCCGGGCGCAACTTGCCGGCCGCGTTGTCGAGACGAGCCCGGGCCGAAATAGCCCGGCCGTTTTGATCGACCATCGGATCGACGGCATCCAGCACCGCATTGAAATGCTCGCCCGGTAAAGCATCACTCAGCACATCAACGCGCTGGCCTTTGGCGATGCGCCCGAGATAGGTTTCAGGCAACTTGAAATCCACGCGCAGCGTGGCTACATCTTCGATGTTGATCAGATCCTGGCCATCCTTGACGTAATCGCCGACGCTGACATTGCGCAAACCCAGCATGCCCTTGAACGGCGCCTTGATGCGCATCTTGGCGGCCTTCGCTTCCGCCAGGCGAACGGCGGCCTCCTGCACTTTCAGCGTGGCGGCGGAACCATCGAGCGCTTGCTGACTAAGAAATTTCTTGCCGACCAGTTCAGCGTTTCGCTGGTAGCTGCTGCGCGCCAGCGCCAGATTGGCCCGTGCTTGCTGCAACTCGGCGTCCTGAATCGCCGCATCAAATACCACCAGCACGGCGCCTTTGCCGACGACCGCACCATCCTTGAAGCTGATAGCGGCAATCCGGCCCGCGATTTCAGGGCGCAACACCACGGATTCATTCGATTTCAGCGTGCCCACCGCCAACGCGTCATCCGAAAAATCACTGCTCGCCACTTTGGCGACCTCGACAGAAATCGGGAAACTGGCGGGTGCCCCGCCGGCTGCCGGCTTGGCGGGTGCAGGCGCATTGCCAGCCGCCAGCGGGGCAGCAGCCGGCGCCCGATTGGCGGTGTAAGCGGTGTAGGCCAGACCAGCCAAACCGGCGAGAGCAATCGCAATAATTCCGAAACGGGTATTTTTCTTCATGGCATTCGGCAAGTTTCCGGACTGACCGGACAGTCAGCAGCGACAGGGATTGTAACGAAGTGGCCGAATCGACAGAAGAGAATTCAAGCAGCCGTCAGTCGCCGTCCTGCTTTTCAAAATCGGGCAATTTTTCCGGTTGACCACAGGAAGTACACTCTTCCTCCGGCTCGAACGCGGCATGACAAGATTCGCCGCCACGCCCGATTTTTCCGCCCGGCAAAGGCATGACTCGGACCATGACCACGCCGGCGCGAATCATGTTGAGGTATTCCGCAACCCCGCGCGACACGTCGATGATGCGTTTGCGATGTTTCGCGTGCATGCGGTCATTGACCTTGACGATGGCACAACGGTCGTTGTCCATCCGCCGAACAGCCAGCACGGTACCCAGTGGAAAGCGGTTGCTGGCTGCGGTAAAGAGATTGACGTCAAATGTGTCGCCGGTCGAAGTCTTGCGCCCTTGAAAACCGGTGCCATAAAAACTGGCATGTCCGTGGAGCCCGGAAGTACTCCCGTCAACCAGGTCGGCCTGTCCGAACGCCTCGGCCGTCGAACCACCATGGGCGCGATTTGGCGCCTTAATCCGTTTTGAATGTCTGGCATGCCGACTGGCGGCATGGCGGGCGGTGGCCGGTTTGGCCGAAGCTTTCTCGCTCGCCGCCCAGACAGTCGACGAGCCGTTCAGCAAGAGCAGGCCACAGACAACTGCCGCGACCCGCCACTGCCATTTAGACCACAAGGGTCTGCGCTTCGTCACCGGCGCGCGCCCGGATCTTGCCGATGCGATAAACGGCTTCGCCCTGAGCCTTCAGTTCGGCCATGGCGACATCGGCATCCGCCGCCGCAACGACGACCACCAGACCGATACCGCAATTGAAGACACGGTGCATTTCGTTTTCGGCGACATTGCCTTCGGCCTGCATCCAGTCGAACAGCTTCGGACGCGGCCAGGCAGCCTTTTCCAGCTCGGCAACGGTGCTTTCCGGCAACACACGCGGCACGTTTTCGAGCAAGCCGCCACCGGTGATATGGGCCATGCCCTTGATCGAGACCTTTTCCATGGTCGCCAGCACTTGCTTGACGTAGATGCGGGTCGGCGCCATGACCACGTCGGCCAGCGTACGCTCGCCGTCAAACTTGGCATTCATGTCCGGCTTGGAGCGTTCAATGATCTTGCGCACCAGCGAGTAACCGTTGGAGTGGGCGCCTGACGAAGCCAAGCCGAGCACCACGTCACCCGGAACAATCGAGGCCTTGCCATCGATAGCTTTCGACTTTTCAACAACGCCTACCGCAAAACCGGCCAGATCGTATTCGCCGGCCGGGTACATGCCCGGCATCTCGGCAGTTTCACCACCAATCAGCGCACAACCCGCCAGTTCGCAGCCCTTGGCAATGCCGCCAACAACCGCAGCGGCGGTATCGACATCGAGCTTGCCGCAGGCGAAGTAGTCGAGGAAGAACAGAGACTCGGCGCCGAGCACCAGAATGTCATTGACGCTCATGGCGACCAGATCCTGGCCCACCGTATCGTGCCGATTCAGGTCAAAAGCCAAGCGCAGCTTGGTGCCAACACCATCGGTGCCGGACACCAACACCGGCTCCTTGTAACGCTTTGGCACTTCGAACAGCGCGCCGAAACCACCAATGCCGCCCAGTACGCCCTCGCGCAGGGTCTTCTTGGCCAACGGCTTGATACGTTCGACGAGTGCATCACCGGCATCGATATCGACGCCAGCATCACGGTAGGAGAGGGAAGTATTCTGGGTCATGGTCAATTAGGCGCCAAGAGGCAGCAAACGCTGCTGGAAAAAACGGCGATTTTACCCGAAACCGTTCCCGCCCCCTAACCGTCCGCCCGGCAAAGCTGCTACGGTCAACCGGAAAAATCGCCCAAAACTGGAAACACGCTTGTCACCACGAAAATTTGCACCTTTTTGTCCGGACCATGCTCTGAAGCTAGGAGCTTCACTGATCATGCCAGCATGGGGCAGAAAGTACCTTCAACGCACGCCTGGTTTTGCTGACGCACTAAGCTTGAGAGCCCTATCCCCACGACCTGATGAAAGGAATAATTTATGCCCAAACTGAAGCTGACCTATTTCGATTTCCCCGGCGGACGCGCGGAACCGGCGCGACTCGCCCTGCATCTGGGCGGTATTCCGTTCGAGGATTTTCGCTTCGCGCCGAGCTCTTTTCCCGAAGTCCGCAAGACCACACCACTGAATCAGGTGCCGACGCTGCACGTCGATGACGCCCAAGTCACGCAAAGCGATGCCATCACGCGCTACGCTGGCAAGCTCGCCGGACTGTATCCGACCGACCCGTTCCAGGCACTGCTCTGCGACGAAATCCTCGGGGCGCTGGAAGACGTCAATATCAAGCTCGGCGCCACGTTCGGCTTAACCGGCGAAGCTCTGGAAGCCTCACGCAATGCGCTGGTCAGCGGTGCCATCACGCAATACCTGCACTGGCTGGAGTCTCAACTGGAAAGCCATGGCGGCCAGTACTTTTCCGACAACCGCCTGACCATCGCCGACCTCAAAGCCTTCGTCCTGGTCCGCTGGTTATGCTCGGGCAAGCTCGACCACATTCCGGCTGATCTGGTCGACAGTGTCGCCCCCAAGCTCAAGGCGCACATGCTGCGCATCGCTAGCATGCCGGCCATCGCGCAATATTACAAAGCACTGGGGATGGCGTAAGCTCGGTAAAGCAACAAGGACGAAGACAGCGTCCCGATATAGGCGCACTATGGCGCATTAACCATCAGTGAGGAGATTCAGGATATGAGCACCAATATTTATCTGGCCGGGCTGCATCTCCTCAAGCAACACCCTGGCACCAAAAGCCAACTGAGCCTCGCCAAGTGCATCCTGTCGCTCTACGACACCCGACATGCGTTCGGGATAGGCGAAATCCTGAGCCCCCTGGATAGTCGCTATGCCAAGGCGGTGCTGGACATGCTGCACGCCTACGCAGAAAACGGCGCAACAGAGGAACTCAATCACGCTGGCGAATATGTGACGGCACATTTTGCCAATCTGGTCGAGCAGTCAAATGCCATGGCCGAAGCGCGAAGCAACGTTGCCGGCAGCCATTAATCACCCGAATATCCACGGCAACTCGTCGCGAAGCCACTGAGCATCGCGCCGATTGCCGGCCAACTGGCGCTGCTCTGCTAAAATCGCGGGTCCGATTTTTTGGCGCCATTTTTATTTGGCGGGCGCCCGCCCCGTGGAGAAAGCAATGACCCAGTCCCCCCTCATTCAGGATCTGCAGGATCGCGGCCTGATCGCCCAGATCACCGACGCGGCTGCGCTCGACAAACTGCTGACGGAGGAATCGGTAACGCTCTATTGCGGCTTCGACCCGACGGCGGACAGCCTGCATCTCGGCCATCTGGTGCCGGTGCTCATCCTGAAACGCTTCCAGGAAGCCGGCCACAAACCGATCGCTCTGGTCGGCGGCGCCACCGGCATGATCGGCGACCCGAGCTTCAAGGCCACCGAGCGCAAGCTGAATACGCCGGACGTGATCGCCAGCTGGGTGGACAAGATTCGCGGCCAAGTCGCCCCCTTCCTCAAGTTTGAAGGCGAGAACGCGGCTATCATGGCCAACAATTACGACTGGTTCGGCGGCATGAACTGCCTCGAATTCATGCGCGACATCGGCAAGCACTTCTCGGTCAACGCCATGATCAAGAAGGAATCCGTCCAGCAGCGCCTGCAGCGCGAAGACCAGGGTATTTCTTACACCGAGTTTTCCTACAGCCTGCTCCAGGGCTACGACTTTGCCGAACTCAACAAGCGCTACGGCTGCGTGCTGCAGATCGGCGGCTCCGATCAGTGGGGGAACATCGTCGCCGGTACCGACCTGACCCGCCGCCTGCACCAGCAACACGTTTTCGGCATGACCGTACCGCTGATCACCAAGGCCGACGGCACCAAGTTCGGCAAGACCGAATCCGGCGCCATCTGGCTCGACCCGAAAAAGACCTCGCCCTACGCCTTCTACCAGTTCTGGCTGAATACCAGCGATGCAGATGTCTATAAATTCTTGCGATTTTTCACCTTTTTACCGGTTGACCGCATCAATGCGATCGAGGCAACCGACAAGGCCAGCGGCACCAAGCCGGAAGCCCAGCGCATCCTGGCCGAGGAGGCCACGCGTCTGGTGCACGGAGAAGTAGCCCTGATGGCCGCCCGGCGCATCACCGAATGCCTGTTCTCCGGCCAATTGGCCGATCTCACCGAAAACGACCTCGAACAACTGGCCCAGGATGGCATGCCCGGCGTGCAACTGGACAAGGCCAACGGCAGCCTGATCGACGCCCTGGCCGCCGGCGGCCTCGCGAAGTCAAAATCTGAAGCACGCAGCTTTATCCAGAGCGGCAGCGTCAGCGTCAATGGCCAAAAGGCCGATATGATCGACCACCAGATTGCGGGCGATGAGCGCCTCTATGGCCGCTTTACGATCCTGCGCCGCGGCAAGAAGAACTACGGGCTGGTCAGCTGGCTGTAATTCCGGTCGAAAAACCAGAAAGGGCGCCGACAAGTTACATTGTCCGGCGCCCTTTTTGCGTCTGAAACAGATTGAAAAGTCCTTCAAGCTCTCCGGTTAGCATCCTCAATCAGCGGCTTGAGGCTCAGATCGTATTTCATCAAGTGATTCAGCACCCACTTGGAGACACTGGGAAGCAAGGCATCGACAGCGCCGTAGCCGCCGGTTATCGATGTCAAATGAATGTGCGAAATCTCGTCCATTATCTGGGTGTGCGCAGCAACATGCTGATCAAACATGTCACCTTTCAGACCGACTTTCTTCATCAACGCTTCTTCATAATCGAAGTGTTGCGCCAATCTACCGGTCAATTCGGACATTATTTCATTGCATTTGTAAGCTGCAGAAGGATCGCCTGACAGCTTCTTTAATGCATCCATGCATTCAAACAAGCCTTCATGCTGACAGTCGAGCAAGTGGTCGCCAAGCCTAAACGGCGCTGGAAGAAAACGAAAATCCTGCTGGAACATGATGTCAATTACCCGCGCGTATTGACACAAACAGATACGCCAATGCTTAGGCACATCCGCGCCGTAAACCACCCACTCATGACGACATCTCGAACGCTAAGGCATGTTGCGTAATCAAGGAAAGCAGGCATTTTTGGACTGTCGAGTGGTTATCTGCTGCCATTTTACTGCACGACGTGCCCGAATTTCGTGAGTTAAGTCACAGGCATAGTCAAATTTGCTGTCCGAGCACGTCTCCCGCCCAACCTACGTTTGTCATAAAACCCGTGAATAATCAAATGCCGGACCGAGAAAAAGCCAGCTTTCTTCAGTATTCTGCCGTTTGAGCCAATCTCCGAAGGCTGACTTGAAGACCTCCTGGCAGTCGACTACCGGACAAATGCTAAAATCGTGCCCCCTGCTTCGTTCCAACCTCCCGATGCGCCAGCTGATTCTCGATTTGCTGCCCGAAAGCCCGCCCTCGCTGGACAATTTCGTCGCCGGCGGCAATGCAGAAACACTGACCCTGTTCACCGAATGGCTGGCCGGGACGCGCGTCGATACTTCGTTTTGCCTGTGGGGCGAAGCCGGTTCCGGGCGTTCGCACTTGTTGCAGGCGAGCGGCTTCGCCCATATCGACGCCGCCCTCGACCCAACACTAAAAAGAGCGCCAACCACCGGACAACTGGCCGTGGATCACGTTGAAATGCTGAACGATGCCGGCCAGATCGCCCTCTTCAACCATTTCAATCGCCTGAAAATGGCCAGCGGCATGCTGTTGACCGCAGCCGATCAGCCGCCGGCTCATCTCGCTTTGCGTGAAGATCTGCGCACTCGCCTTGGCTCCGGTCTGATCTGCCGCCTGCAACCGCTCTCCGACACCGAAAAGGCCGAAGCGCTGGCCGCCCAAGCCAAGGAACGTGCCCTGAAGCTGACGCCGGAACTCATCGATTACCTGATGCGCCACGCGCCGCGCGACATGCGTACCTTGTCGTCGATCATGGTTGCGCTTGACCAATACACGCTGGAACAGAAACGCGTCGTCACCCTGCCGCTGCTGCGCGAGCTGCTGCAATCGCCGCAAGGCTGATGCCGAGCGGGCTGTTACCCTGTACGGATCGCTACCCAAGAGACCTTACGCATGAGTCATGACAAGTCACCCAGCGGCACCTGCCTTGTCTGCGGCAAGCCTTTCCCTTCGCGGGAACTGATCTCCGCGCCGCTGATCCGCGCCAACATCGCGGACGCCATCCGCGCCGAGCATCCGGACTGGTCGAATAGCAGCAACATCTGCCAGGGCGATCTGGCTCACTATCGCGGACAGTACGTTCATTCCCTGCTCATCTCAGAAAAAGGCGAATTATCCGAGCTGGAAAAAGAGGTGGTGCACAGTCTGCAAACCCACCAGATTCTTGCCGCCGATGTCGACAGCGACTATGCAGAAAAATGGAATCTTGGCGAGCGCCTGGCCGACCGCATCGCGACGTTCGGTGGCAGCTGGACTTTCCTGATTCTCTTCGGCCTGTTCATCGTTGTCTGGATCATGATCAACTCGCTGGTTCTTTACTGGCGCCCGGTCGATCCCTTCCCGTTCATCCTGCTTAATCTCGTGCTGTCCTGCCTGGCCGCCGTCCAGGCGCCGGTGATCATGATGAGTCAAAACCGGCAGGAGGCAAAAGACCGCCTCCGCGACCGCAACGACTATCAGGTGAATCTGAAAGCCGAGCTTGAAATCCGCCAGCTTCACGAAAAAATCGACCACTTGCTGTCGCATCAATGGGAACGGATGATCGAAATCCAGGAAGTTCAGCTCGACCTGCTCAACGAATTGCGTCGTCCCCGGTAAACTCCGCTACCAACATCCACTCACTCAAGAAACACCATGAACCTGGCCCTTTTCGACCTCGACAACACTCTGCTCACTGGCGACTCCGACTTCGAGTGGGCGCAATTTCTGATCAGCAAAGGTATCGTCGACCGCGAACTGCAGGAGGCGAAAAACATCCAGTTCTATGAGCAATACAAGGCCGGCACGCTCGACATTCACGAATTCCTCGCCTTCCAGCTCGCCCCGCTGACCCGCCATTCGCGTGCCGAACTCGATGCCTGGCACCGCGAATACATGGATCGCCACATCCTGCCGATCATCGGCACGGCAGCCCGCACGCTAGTCAACAAGCATCTTGATGCCGGCGACCTGTGCGCCATCGTCACCGCCACCAACAGTTTCGTGACCGGCCCGATCACCCGCGAATTCGGCATTCCGCACCTCATCGGCACCGTTCCCGCGGTCAACCTGAAAAACGGGGCATTTTCCGGAATGCCGCGCGGCACCCCCTCCTTCCGCGATGGCAAGATCGAACGCGTGGAAAGCTGGCTCGAATCGCTCGGCCTGTGGTGGGGCAGCTTTACCAACAGTTTTTTCTACAGCGACTCGCATAACGACCTGCCGCTCATGGGCAAGGTCAGAACACCGGTGGCCGTCGATCCGGACGATACGCTACGCGCCCATGCCGGTGAAATGGGCTGGAAAATCATTACTCTGCGGTAGAATCGGTCTTTTCCCGCAGCGTCCAGAACGCTCATTGAACGGTAATACGTGATCCGCAAATTCATTTCCCGCGTCTTCAGCGGCAAAAAGCCAAAAGCCGGCAAGCATGAACCGGCTGTCATTCCCGTCTCCAGCCACGGCATCACCCGCGACCGCATCAGCAGCGGCAGTCGGCGCGTCTGCGAAACCTTGCAGGGCCACGGTTTCAAGGCTTACGTGGTCGGCGGAGCAGTCCGTGACCTGTTGATCGGCGCCGAGCCAAAGGATTTCGACATTGCTACCGATGCGACGCCGGAAGAAATCCGCCGTTCCTTCCGTCGCTCGCGCATCATCGGCCGCCGCTTCCAGATCGTGCACGTCATGATGGGCCAGGAAACGCTGGAAGTGACCACCTTCCGCGGCATGCTGGACGAAAAGACCAAAACCGACGAACACGGCCGCGTCCTGCACGACAATGTTTTCGGCAGCCATGCCGACGACGCCGCCCGCCGCGACTTCACCGCCAACGCGCTGTATTACGATCCGGCCAGCGAGGCGGTCATCGACTACCACCATGGCGTCGGCGATCTCAAGCAAAAAACCCTGCGCATGATCGGCGAACCGCGCGCCCGCTACCGCGAAGACCCAGTTCGCATGCTGCGCGCCGTCCGCCTGGCCGCCAAGCTCGGCCTGTTCATTGACCCGGAAGCGAAAAAGCCGATCCGCGAAATGGCCAGCCTGCTCGAAAATGTGCCGGCCGCCCGCCTTTTTGACGAAATGCTCAAGCTGCTGACCTCCGGGCACTCGGTCAAATGCATCACCCAATTGCGCGACGAGGGCCTGCATCACGGCCTGCTACCGCTTCTCGACGTCATTCTCGAACAGCCGATGGGTGAAAAGTTCGTGATGCTGTCACTGAAAAACACCGATGATCGCATCCGGCTGGATAAGGGAGTTTCGCCCGGTTTCCTGTTCGCCACCCTGCTCTGGCACGAGGTGCTGGCGCATTGGGAAAAGCTCAAGGCCAAGGGCGAAGCGAAGATTCCGGCGCTGTATCAGGCGATGGACACCGTTATCGATGTGCAGGGCGAAAAACTGGCGATTACCCGCCGTATCGCTGGCGACATCAAGGATATCTGGTCCCTGCAACCACGCTTCGAAGCGCGCGCCGGCAAGCGCCCCTATGCCCTGCTGGAACAGCCGCGTTTCCGTGCCGGTTACGACTTTCTCGTCCTGCGCGCCGAATCCGGCGAAATCGACATGGAACTGGCCGATTGGTGGACGCGCTTCCAGAAGGTTGACGGCGACGAGCGCGCTGAAATGCTGCAACCCGAACAGGCTGGCGACAAGAAGCGCCGCCGTCGCAAGAAAAAGCCGGCCGGTGACAGCGCTGCTGCCAGCTCACCCGAATGAACACCGCTTACGTCGCGCTGGGGGCCAATCTGGGCGACCCAGCAGCTACCGTGCGCGCGGCCTTTGCAGCACTGGCCAATCTGCCGGAAAGCCGGCTCGTCCATAGCTCCTCGCTGTATCGCACGGCGCCGGTTGGCATTACCGAGCAACCTGAGTTCGTCAACGCGGTAGCCGAACTCGAAACCACACTGGCACCTGAGTCGCTACTCGACGCGCTGTTTGAGATCGAACAGCGTTTCGGCCGCATCCGCGCCGAACGCAACGGCCCGCGCACGCTGGACCTCGACCTGCTGCTCTACAACGACCAGCAGATCGACCTGCCACGCCTGACCGTGCCGCATCCGCGCCTGCATTTGCGCGCCTTCGTGCTCCAGCCGCTGGGTGAAATCGCCCCCAAACTGGCATTGCCGGGGCGTGGCACCGTCGCCGCCTGGCTACCGGCCGTCGCCAATCAGGACATCGTTAAGCTGTGATCCTCTTCGGCCTGCACATCCCCGTGCTCTGGCAGACGGTGACGCTGCTGGCCCTGTCGAATGTCTTCATGACTTTCGCCTGGTACTCTCACCTCAAGAACCTCAACGACAAGCCGTGGTGGATCGCCGCCCTGCTTTCCTGGGGCATCGCGCTGTTCGAGTACCTGCTGCAGGTACCAGCCAATCGCATCGGCAATACCGAGATGAACCTCGGTCAGCTCAAGATCCTGCAGGAAGTGATCACACTGACTGTCTTTGTTCCCTTTGTCGTCTTTTACATGGGCCAGCCGCTCAAGCTTGACTACTTATGGGCGGCTCTGTGTATCCTAGGCGCCGTCTATTTCGTTTTCAGGACTTGAGTCTACTCAAACCATGTCTGCCCAAACCATTACCCGCCGCCTGACCCAGGCCGATCTCGCCAAGCTGTACGCCGCCGGCGAAAAAGTTGTCATGTTTACCTGCTACGACGCCAGTTTCGCCCGCCTGATGGATGGCGCCGGCGTTGACTCGATTCTGATCGGCGATTCGCTGGGCAACGTCATTCAGGGGCACGACACAACGCTGCCGGTCACCGTGACCGACATTGCCTACCACACGGCTGCCGTCAAGCGCGGTTCTGACCGCCCCTTCATCATCGCCGACATGCCTTTCGGCAGCTACCAGGAATCGCCAGAGAGCGCTTTCCGCAACGCCGTCACGCTGATGGCCGCCGGCGCGCAAATGGTCAAGCTCGAAGGCGGCCAGGAAATGGCAAAAACGGTCAAATTTCTGGTTGACCGTGGCATTCCGGTCTGCGGGCACATTGGCCTGACGCCGCAGTCGGTACATGCCATGGGCGGATACAAGGTCCAGGGCAAGGGCGAAGCCGCGGCGCAACGCCTCAAAGATGATGCGATTGCGCTACAAGATGCCGGGGCAACGATGCTCGTCATCGAAGCCATTCCCGCCGTGCTGGCCACCGAAGTCACGGCCATGCTGCACATCATCACCATCGGCATCGGTGCCGGCAAGGAAACCTCCGGCCAGGTCATGGTGCTGCACGATGCCCTCGACGTACCACCGGGCAAGAAGGCCAAGTTCGTCAAGAATTTCATGGAAGGCGCCGCGAGCATTCACGACGCCATTTGCCGTGCCGTTACTGCCGTCAAGGATGGCAGCTATCCCGGCCCCGAACACACCTACACCGCGTAAAACATCATGCAAATCCATTCCGCCATCGCCGACCTCCGGGCGGCGCTGAAAAATCGTGGCCGCGTCGTTTTTGTGCCGACCATGGGCAACCTGCACGCCGGCCACATCAGCCTGATGGAACAGGCGCGCGCCCACGGCGATACCGTGGTTGCCTCGATTTTCGTCAATCGCCTGCAGTTCGGGCCGAACGAGGATTTCGACAAGTACCCGCGCACTTTCCAGGCCGACTGCGACAAGCTGGCCGCCGCCGGCGTCGACGTACTGTTCGCGCCGACCGAGACCGATCTTTACCCGGAACCGCAGGAATACACAGTGGAGCCGCCCGCCATCCAGAACATTCTTGATGGCGAGTTCCGCCCCGGCCATTTCCGCGGCGTCGCCACCGTGGTGCTCAAGCTCTTTAATTGCGTACAGCCCGATGCAGCCGTCTTTGGCAAAAAGGATTATCAGCAGCTGATGGTCATCCGCAACATGACCCGCCAGTTTGCCCTGCCGATTGACATCATCGGCGGCGAAACTGTGCGCGCCGAGGATGGTCTCGCCCTGTCTTCGCGCAACGGTTACCTGAGCGAGGCTGAGCGCGCCGAAGCCCCGCGCCTCTACCGCCTGCTCAACAAGATTCGCGATGCGGTCCGGGCCGGCGACAGCGATATTCAAAATTTGGAAGCGGGCGTCATTGGCGAGTTGACCGCAGCCGGCTGGAAAACCGACTATGTTGCTGTGCGACAACAGTCGGACCTATCCCCCCCGAAAGCCGGAAACGCCCCACTGGTGGTGCTTGCCGCCAGCCGTCTGGGAGCCACACGGCTCATCGACAACATCGAGATTTGACGCAGCGAAATTATCCATAATTACGCCCGTTGACAGCATTTCTATTGTCGTTACAATGCGCTTCCCCCAACCGTCTGGATGAGTGAAACCATGCAGAGAACAATGTTGAAATCCAAGTTGCATCGCGTCACTGCAACCCATGCCGACCTCCACTACGAGGGTTCCTGCGCCATTGATGAAGACCTGCTCGAAGCAGCGAACATCAAGGAATACGAGCAGATCGACATCTGGAACGTAAACAATGGTGAGCGTTTCACGACTTACGCCATCCGCGCCGAACGTGGATCGGGCGTCATTTCCGTCAATGGCTCGGCGGCGCGCCGTGCAGCGCCGGGTGACATCATGATCATCGCCACCTTTGCGGTGTATAACGAAGTGGAACTGGCCCGCCACGAACCTGATCTGATCTACGTCGATTCCCAGAACCGCATCGTGCGCCGTGGTCACAAGATTCCGGTACAAGCCGCCGCCTGATTGCAAAATTAATTCTCGCTCAACCAAAAACCCGCCGCTTGGCGGGTTTTTCTTTTCTGTACAATACAACACAAAAATTCACACTATGAAGCGGGAGACAAACCATGGGCGTTGTTTTCGCCAAGACCCGCAAAGGGCAGGACGAAATCGCCACGAAGGCCGGGGGGCTGTCGCCACGGGTGCGGCGGGTCCTGATTTTCGTTGACGGTAAAAGAAGCGTCGACGACATGCGCGCCATGTTGCAGTCCGACGACTTGCAACACACGCTGGGCATGCTCGAAGAGGAAGGCTACATCGAAGTGGGCGGGGTGATCGATGCAGCCGCCAGACTCAAGCCACCACCTGGCCCACTGGCCTCGATCACGGCCTTCACCGACTTGCCGAGCGACCCTGACCCGCTCCGCCTCCAGCAGGCGCGCAATTTCATGACCAATACACTGAATGCCTTTGTCGGCTCTCTGGGCAATACATCACTGCTTGACCGCATTGAAAAATCCGAGAGTCACACCGAACTGCGCGCCCTCTACGACGAGTGGTATAACGCGCTCGTCCTGTCACGCGATGGCAGGCGCGAAGCTGAAGGCTTACGCACCAAGCTGCTGGCAGTCATCTAACCATCGCTGGTCAAATGGCAATCGGGGCTGCTTTGGCAGCCCCGATTGCCGTCAACCCTCGGTACTTTCAATCACTTTTGGTTTGCGTGCCCGGCTGGTTCGAGCCACCCGCTTGGCTTTCGCCGGCGGCTTCTCGTGAGACATTGTTTCCTCAACAGCCGCCACATCCGTTGCACCGGGTTCAAGCTCCGCCGAAACGCTCTCCTGCGCTGTTGCCGCCTTGCGGGGGCGACGCGCACCACGACGCGGCTTGCTCTCAGCTACCGCCGACCGCCGGCACTCCCTCGGTTACGTTTGCCGATTCGCTCGGTGGCGACGGCCGGCTCGGCCTCAACTACCGGCTCCAGCGTTTCAGCTGTCACCCGCTCCTTGCCATTGCGTGAGCGACGGCCACCCCGGCGGCGAGCATTGCTGGCTGTTTCCGGCTCGGGCGATGAAATTTCGGTTTTTTCGACTTCTGGCGGGTTGACCGCAGCAGTCTCTACCAGCTCGGGCTGCACGAGCACGTCGACCTCAACCGGCGCCGGGCGCGGCTGGGCGCGGAAGACGAAGGCGCCCTTGTCGTCGCGACCAAAGCCGATCAAGCCGCGACTAGCTGCCTCTTCCAGCAGGTTGCCGAATGTCCGGAAGCCGTAATAGCTTTCATTGAAGCCCGGGTTGCGGCGCTTGACCACTTCCTTGAGCACCGAAGCCCAGATTCGCTCACTTTCACCACGGTCGGCCATCAGATCGACAAAGGTGGCTGCCACAATATCCACGGCCTTGTTCTTGCGCTCTTCGCCCTTCTCGCGACGCTTCTGCTCGTCTTCCGGCGAGCGTTTGGGGACATCGCCACGGTCGCGGCGCGAATTGCGCTGACTTTCGCGGTCGCGAACCAGGTCGTCGTAATAGATGAATTCGTCACAATTGGTCACCAGCAGGTCGGAACAGGATTGCTTGACGCCGACGCCGATGACCTTCTTGGCGTTCTCGCGCAGCTTGGACACCAGCGGCGAGAAATCGGAATCGCCGCTGATAATCACGAAGGTATCGACGTGCGCCTTGGTGTAGCAGAGGTCGAGCGCATCCACCACCATGCGGATATCCGCTGAATTCTTGCCCGATTGCCGCACGTGCGGGATTTCGATCAACTCGAAATTGGCCTCATGCATGGGCGCCTTGAACGCCTTGTAGCGATCCCAGTCGCAGTAAGCCTTCTTGACCACGATGCTGCCCTTGGCCAGCAAGCGCTCAAGGACCGGACGCATGTCGAATTTGTCGTACTGGGCATCGCGCACGCCGAGCGCGATATTTTCGAAATCGCAGAAGAGCGCCATGCTGGCGGTATCGCTGGATGAGGCCATGGAAAACTTTCAACTGGAGGAAGCCGGAGTATACCGCTGACACCCTTCCCCTGATGGCCCAAGTAATTCCGCATTCTTAGCGGACATCAAAGATTCCCCCTGTTCCGACAACCTACCATCCGTCGGCCAAACAATTTCCGAAAGGGGGAAACAATGAGTGGCGCTTTCACCAAATCGATGGCGCGGAACATTTTTTACGGGGGGACGGTCTTCTTCTTCCTGTTGTTCCTTGCGCTGTCATTCGACACACTCTCGACACTACCTAAACGCGACATGCGGGCCAATATGACGCCGCAAATCGCCGAGGGCAAGAAGCTCTGGGAAACACACAACTGCATCGGTTGCCACACCCTTCTGGGTGAAGGTGCCTACTTCGCTCCGGAACTGGGTAACGTTATCGTTCGCTATGGCGACGAAGGCGTCAAGGCATTCATCCAGAGCCGTCCGAAAGAAGGTATCCCGGGTCGCCGCAGCATGCCTCAGTTCAATTTCACCGACGAGCAACTGAACGCCATCGTGGCCTTCCTGAAGCACGTCAATTCGGTCAACACCAACAACTGGCCACCTAACAGCCAGGGCTGATCGAGAGGAGAACTGATAATGCAATACAAATCACAAGCGGTTGCAAAACCTTACTTCATCGCGGCAATCGGCCTGTTTGTCGGTCAGATCCTGTTCGGCCTGGTTATGGGCCTGCAGTATGTGCTCGGCGACTTCCTGTTCCCCGCCATTCCGTTCAACGTGGCCCGCATGGTCCACACCAACCTGCTCATTGTGTGGCTGCTCTTTGGCTTCATGGGTGGCACGTACTTCCTGATCCCGGAAGAATCTGAAACTGAACTGTTCAGTCCGAAACTGGCGCTGCTCATGTTCTGGGTCTTCCTGGTCGCTGGTGCCGCCACCATCCTTGGTTATCTGCTGGTGCCGTACGCGACGCTAGCCGAACTGACCGGTAACAGCCTCCTCGAAACGATGGGTCGCGAGTTCCTCGAACAGCCGTTGCCGACCAAGGTCGGGATCGTCATCGTGGCACTCGTGTTCCTGTTCAACATCACCATGACGGTGCTGAAGGGCAAGAAAACCGCCATTTCGCTGGTGCTGCTGATTGGTCTGTGGGGCTTGGCCGTCTTCTTCCTGTTCTCTTTCTACAACCCGGCGAACGTCGTTCTCGACAAGTTCTTCTGGTGGTGGACGGTGCACCTCTGGGTTGAAGGCGTATGGGAACTGATTCTGGGTTCCTTGCTGGCCTTCGTGCTGATCAAGACGACTGGTGTTGACCGTGAAGTGATCGAAAAGTGGCTGTATGTGATCGTCACCATGACCCTGATCACCGGCATTATCGGTACGGGCCACCACTACTTCTGGATTGGTACGCCGGAATACTGGCAGTGGTGGGGTTCCATCTTCTCCGCACTGGAGCCGATTCCGTTCTTCGGCATGACCGTGTTTGCCTTCAACATGGTAAACCGTCGCCGTCGCGAGCATCCCAACAAGGCTGCTGTGTTGTGGGCGCTCGGCACCGGTGTAATGGCTTTCCTGGGCGCTGGCGTGTGGGGCTTCCTGCACACCCTGGCTCCGGTCAACTACTACACGCACGGTACGCAGATCACTGCAGCTCACGGCCACTTGTCTTTCTATGGCGCCTACGCCATGGTCAACCTGATGATGATCTCCTACGCCATGCCCATCCTGCGCGGCCGTGCTGCCAACAGCAACAAGTCGCAAGTGCTGGAAATGTGGTCGTTCTGGCTGATGACCGTCGCCATGGTGTTCATTACCCTGTTCCTGACCGCCGCTGGCATCCTGCAAGTCTGGCTGCAACGCGTCTCCGATTCTCCGCTGCCCTTCATGGTCGCGCAGGACAAGATCGCGCTGTTCTACTGGATGCGTGAATGGGCCGGGGTAGCTTTCCTGGTTGGCCTGATCATCTACATCGCCAGCTTCTTTGTTGGCGGTGAAGAAAAGGCAGCATAAACAGTCACTGACTGCAGTAGCACACAAGGCGCGGATCGCAAGGACCGCGCCTTTTTTATGCGTGGTGAAAATTTGAAATTTGCCCGCTTTTTCGGGTTGACCGTAGCAAGCCACTCAAAACGGCGGAGGCACAGCCTTACGCGTAGTACGACCACATTCTGAGCACCTTGACCGTCTTTTCGGCCTCAATCACCTGATAGACCAGACGGTGCTGAATATTGATGCGCCGCGAATAGGCCCCGGCCAGATCGCCAATCAGCTTCTCGTAGGGCGGCGGATTCTGGAACGGATTCTCAGCCAAAATCACCAATCAAGTTCCTTGGCGCACTCATCGACCGGCGTCGACAACCCTTCACGAATCGACTCTCGCATGCCGGGAACAGACAGGAGATACATGGTTTCCTGAATGGCAGCCCAGTCGTCGGCAGACACCAGCACGGCGTTGTGGCGTTTCCCGGAGATCAAAATCGGTTGATGGTTTTCCGATGCTTGATCGATCAACTGACACCTGACTACTGCATGCTGATGCTGCTAGTTGCCTGTGATCCTCCCATCAGACATATACGCTTTTAGTGTTGCTGATGCTGCTTCAATTTTTTCTGTCTCTTTTAGCATCCACTCACGGATAACCAATAAAGCACTATCGCATTCATGTAGCATCTCTATGTTTGCTGAGATCTTGGATAGCTTCAGTCCCTTTCTTCCACGTAGAGAACCTTTGATTCTGATCCAGCGAGTTTCGTCGGCACACTCAATTGCCCAAAATGAATGAACAACCCGATTTCTAAACTCCTCAGCTGTTGCAAGCGCATTCTTTACAACAACCAGATCAACATCCTGCAAGTGAGCCGTCTTTCTCTTCGGGTATAACTCAACCAATAAATCGACCTTTTGACCAAAGCTCATGGCGGCAGACACCAAGAACTGATCGTCCTTTTCTCGCATACGCAAAAGCATCGCGAGTATTTCGGCAAGCCATTGCTCAATCTGTTGAAAGGAAACTACGATTCGACCAATGCCTTCATACAGACGCATAGTCTGAAGGGCTACCGGATCGGTGACATTAGTATTCATTGCAGCTCACGGCGCAGTAGAAAAACAGGCCTTTAGCATACCATGTGCATGATAGTAACCTCGAAATTGGCAACCTCTTCTCGGTGACCGCAGCAATTCAATCTCGCCAGAGCGATGAAGCCGGCAATCGGTGTTCAATTTTCAGTCCGCCTCATATCACGCCGCTTTCCGCCAAACACTGGCCAGCCAGGGCTGCTGTTCGCGCGGCATGCCTGTCGGCCGGTAGTAGTGCTCAAGTTCGACGAAACCGGCTTCAGTCAGCCGACAGCGCCAGGTTTCAAGATCGTGATAGGCGCCATAGCGGCCGCCGTTCCAGCCTTCGACGTTGGGGCCGTGGGGGTTGGAGCAGAAGAGGACGCCGCCGGGTTTTAGCGTGGCATGGAGTTGGCGCAGGATGCGGGGCAGTTCTCGGCTGGGGATGTGGAACAGCGAGGCGTTGGCGAAGATGCCGTCGAAGTGGCTGGCGGGCAGTTCGAGCCTGAGAAAATCCTGATGCCAGACTTCGCAGCCGGCATCGGTGCGCGCCATGTGGGCGAAGGATTCGGCGCCGTCGAGGCCGATGGCGCGGTGGCCGAGTCGGGTGAAGGTGGCAAGGTCGCGCCCCGGCCCGCAGCCGAAATCCAGAATGGTGAAAGGTGGCTGGCCGACAAGGTGGCGCAACAGCGCGTTGATGTTCTGGCTGACATCGTGGTCGCGCGTGCCGGCGCGAAACTCTTCGGCGCGCTGGTTGTAGTAGGCCAGCGTCAGTTCGGCGATCTGCGCCAGCTCGGATTGCTCGGGGCTCATTGCCATTCTCCCATCTGTAAGTGGGTCATATTTGGAGGTCCGGCATGGGGGGCTGGGTTTGCTTCCGGCTTGGCCGTTGCGGTTTATTGGTGGTCATGCCAGCTTGATTCATTTGGCAAGTGAAACGCAAGCGCGAAATCACGCTACCCTTGGCATGCGGCGGGGAACCGACGCTTCAACCCGCGGTCCGCCATAGGCCACTTTCGAAAGTTTCACCATGCCTGACGTCACCATCTCTACCTGCGATTCCGCCGCCGCGATCCCGCGCGAGGCATGGGATCGCCTTTGTCCGTCCGGGCATCCGTTTCTCAATGCCGATTTTCTGGCGATCATTGAGCGCCATGGCGCGGCGGGGCCGGACTGGGGCTGGGTAGCGCGGCATCTGGTGGCGCGTGACGATACTGGCCTGGTGGTCGGCATCCTGCCGCTTTACGTCCGCTTCAATTCTCACGGTGACTTCATTCATGACTGGTCGTGGGCCTCGGCCTACCAGCAGCTGGGGCGCAAGTATTACCCGAAATTGCTGAGTGGTTTGCCGCACACGCCGGCGGCCGGGCCGCGCCTGCTGGTGGCCGATGGGCCGCACGCCGCGGCGGTGCGCGGTGGGTTGATCGATGGCGCCATTTCACTGGCTGGCGAGTACGAGGCCTCGTCCTGGCATGTGGCTTTTCCGCATGAGGATGACCTGGCCACGCTGCGTGCAGCCGGGATGCTGATCAGCCACAACGTCCAGTTTCAGTGGCTCGATAGCGGCTGCGGCGATTTCGATGGTTATCTGGCGACCTTTGCCGCCGAGAAGCGGCGCAAGGTGCGGGCAGAACGGCGCAAGGTTGCGGCAAGCGGCCTGAGCATCGCGGTCTGCCACGGGAACGAAATCGATCCCGCCGAGTGGCCGGCGCTGCATGCGCTTTATGCGGCGACCTTCGACAAGTTCAACAACCATGCTGTGTTCACGGCCGCCTGTTTTGCCGATCTGGCGCAGGCACTGGGCCGACGAATGGTGGTTTTCATTGCCCGTGATGGCGGCCAGCCGGTGGCGGTATCGCTTTGTTTTCGCAGCGATGAGGCGCTCTATGGCCGTTATTGGGGCTGCAACGGCCATTATCACAGCCTGCATTTCGAGCTTTGTTTCTATCAGGGCATCGCCTATTGCCTGCGCGAAGGCCTGCAGCGCTTCGAGCCGGGGGCTGGCGGCGAGCACAAGATCGCGCGCGGCTTTACGCCGACCATGGTGCATTCGGCGCACTGGATCGCCGACCCGGCCATGCGCAAGCTGATCGGCCGGCATCTGGAATTGCAGGGCGATGCGGTGGCTACTTATCGGGATCAGGCGGCGGATCATTTGCCGTTTCGGTGCGAGACTTAGTGGTGCTTGCCACTCAAACCCCTCCTCAGCCCTCCCCTTGTCAGGGGAGGGGGCCCGATCTGCCGCAATTTTGGCTTCTCCTCACCTGACCAGGGGGCGAAGCTTGGGTCTGGAGAAGCAAGGCTTCGCACCAGCGCAGGCTGAAAGTGCGCTCCCCGCCTTCTTCCCCATTTTTGGGGCATATCAATTTGTCCCGGCCGTCGCCCCGCTACCATGCAGGCCATGACTACCGTCACGCTCACAATCCCCGAGCCCGGCACCAAGCGGCTGCCCGGCGACCTTGCCATCTGGTTTTTCATCCTGGCAGAGATGCTCGCCTTCGCGGTGTTTTTTTCCGCCTATGCCTTTGCCCGGGCGAGGAACGCCGAGCTGTTCAACCTCTACCAGCAGACGCTGGATAGAAATCTGGGGGCGCTGAATACCCTGCTGCTGATTACCGGCTCGTGGTTTGTCGTGCTCGCCGTGCAGGCGGCGCATCGCGACGATCAAAAATCCATCTCGCGCAACCTGCTGCTCGGCTTCCTGTGCGGCGGCGGCTTTCTGACGGTCAAGATCATCGAGTATTCGGCCAAATTTGGCGCCGGCATTTCGATGTCGACCAACACGTTTTACATGTTCTACATCTCGCTGACCTTCTTCCATTTCATGCACGTCATTCTCGGCATGGTGATTCTGGCTGTCCTCTGGAAACAGTCGCGAAATGGCATGTATGGCACCCACAATGCGAATGGTCTGGAAAGCGGCGCGGCTTACTGGCACATGGTCGATCTGCTGTGGATCGTTCTTTTCCCACTCGTTTATGTGATGCGCTGATGATGAATGCCTTGAAAAACCCGGCCCATCGCGCCTGGCTCGTCCTGATGATCGCCACCTGCATCACCTGGTATCTGGGTGAAGTGGGCGCCGCGGGCACTTGGGCCATTGTAGCCATGCTGGCCATCGCCTTCGTCAAGGGCCGGCTGGTGATTCTCGATTTCATGGAGCTGCGCGAGGCGCCTATGATGTGGCGCGTGCTACTCGAAGGCTGGCTGATCCTCGTTTCCAGCCTGATTCTGCTTGCTTACTGGATGTCTCTTAAATGAACGAACTGCCTTTCTACGAACCCACCGGCAACGAAATTTCACTTTTCGAGCATGCTTTTCAGCAGCGCCTGCCGCTGCTGATCAAAGGCCCGACCGGCTGCGGCAAAACGCGCTTTGTCTCACACATGGCGGCGCGACTGAAGCTGCCGCTCTACACCGTCGCCTGCCATGATGACCTGACCGCCGCCGACCTCGTCGGCCGCCACCTGATTTCCGACAAGGGCACCTACTGGTCCGACGGCCCGCTGACCCGCGCCGTGCGCGAAGGCGGCATTTGCTACCTCGATGAGATCGTCGAGGCGCGCAAGGACACCACTGTTGTGCTGCACCCGCTGGCCGATGACCGCCGCATCCTGCCCATTGATCGCACCGGCGAAATTCTCGAAGCGCCGGCCAATTTCATGCTGGTTGTTTCCTACAACCCCGGTTATCAGAACCTGCTCAAGGGCCTCAAGCCCTCGACCCGCCAGCGTTTCGTCTCCATGCGCTTCGACTTCCCCGGCGCCGAGCGCGAAATTTCGATCCTGATCGGCGAGACTGGCTGTGACGCCGATCTGGCCAAGCGTCTGGTCGGCATTGCCAAGGCTTTCCGCGCCCTCAAGGACCGCGATCTGGAAGAAGTGGCCAGCACCCGTCTGCTGGTCTATGCCGCGACGCTGATCAAGTCCGGCTTCGATGTCTCGGCCGCCTGTCGGGCCGCATTGGTCGAAAGCCTGACCGACGACGAAGAGACGGTCGAAGCGCTGATGGAAATCGTCAATGCCACTTTCGGACGATGATTTCGGCTTCGAGGAGGAAAAGGCCGGGCAAAACCTGGCCGTCCTCGCGGAAGCGCTGTATCTGGTCAACCTGCTGATTTTGCCGGGCATCGGCTTCCTGCTGCTTGTCGGCCTGTGGTTCAAATACAAGGACAGAGCCCCGCCACTGGCCCGCCAGCACCTCAAGCAAACCACCTTCATCAGCCTGATCGGCGGGATGCTGATTGTCACGCTGTCCGGGCTGATCCTTGGCCTTGGCGGTCTCGATTGGGAATGGACCTGGGTGACGCTGATTTTGTATTTCACCTGCATCCATTCAACGCTGGTGCTCCTTGGCATGTACGCGCTGATCAAGGCCATGAACGGGCAGATGTGGCGCTTCCCGCTGATCGGTCCCGCGGTCAACGGCAAATAACAGTGAAAATTGAAAGATTGCAGCGCTATCGTTTGTTCGCGCAGATCGGCTTCTTTACGCTGTTCACCGTCACACCGATATTTGACCTCTTTCGCTACGACCTCACCGAGCGGCATGCCTATTTCCTGACTTACCCGTGGCATCTTGGCATCGATGAACTGATCGCCGGCACTGGCGATTCAGGCACCGCAGTGGTCAATATCATTTTGTACCTGTTTTTACCGGTGCTGGGCACCGGGGCGCTGATCATCGGCGTAGCCTGGAAATGGGGCCGCCTGTATTGCGGCTGGCTCTGCCCGCATTTTTCGGTGGTCGAAACAATCAACCGGCTGATGTTGATTGCCAGCGGCAAGCATTCCGTCTGGGACAAGAAACAAACCCCGCCCTGGGAGCCGGATGGCACGCCGGCCAAGCGCGACAAGCGTTACTGGCTGCTCGTCGTCCCTTCTGCGATTGGCTTTGCCTTCGCCTGGGCGGTGGTCGGGCTGACTTATCTGATGCCGCCGTTTCAGGTTTATCATGGTCTGCTAACCTTCACGCTCTACCCCAAGGAAGTCATTTTCCTGATTGCCGCCACCACGGTTCTGAGTCTCGAATTTCTCTTTGCCCGTCACCTATTCTGCCGCTATGGCTGCGCCATCGGCATCTTCCAGAGCTTCGCCTGGATCGTGAACAAAAAGGCCATGGTCGTCGGCTTCGACCGCAAGCGTCTGACCGACTGCGCCCATTGCCTTCACGGTGCCAACAGCGCCTGCGACGCGGTCTGCCCGATGCGCCTGAAACCGCGCAACGTCAAACGCTGGATGTTCGCCTGCACCCAATGTGGCCAGTGCATTTCAGCCTGCAACACCGTCAACCGCGACAACCCGAACGGGCAGTTGCTGCGCTGGGTGAGCAACGACGACGCCCGGCGCAATGAAGCCGGTTTTTCGGCCTTATCAAATACTGACGAAGACGCCGGAGGGAAAATTGAGCAACCTAATTCGCAATGACTGAAACATGAAAGCCTGTCTTTACGCCGCTGGCGTTGTTGCTCATCCTCGCGATAGTGAGGACTATCGCTGCGGTTCGCGCCTAGCCAGCAGCGCAAATCCTGCGCCTTCATTCAGTTCCACCCATTACGAAACAGGTCGCTGACATGGAAGAATTCATCGGCAAACTCTGGCACAACTGGGTCACCAAAACTGCCGCCGGCCATTACCCGGAAGCAGCGGTCAAAATGAGTGAGGTCGAAAAGACCGCCGGCATCCTGTTCCGCGCCTTTGGTGGTGACCCCGGTCTCAAGGTGGCCGCCGCCACCGTCGAGGAACACGGCGCCCGCCGGCGCTGGATGCAGCGTCTGGCCGGCAGCAACGAACGCGTCGCCCAAGGCAGGCGTGATGCCGAAACCCTGCGCCTGCCACCGGAAATCGCTGCCTTCCCGGAAAAGTCGCTGAATCGCGACCTCTATCTTTGGTTGGCTGCTCTTGCGGCCAGCGACGTTTCGCCCGATCAGCCGTGGTTCGTTCGCAACCAGATCGCCAGCCGTGAAGCACTAGATCGCTATCCCGGACTGAACGAGCGTTACCGCCGACTGGTCGCCGCGCACCTCTCTGGCCGAATTGACCCCAGCGCCCTGCAAGCCGACGAAGCAGCGCAGGAAAACGCCATTCGCCAGGCGCTGCTGCAACCGGGCTCAGTCACTGCCCTGCCGCCGCTTTATACCGTCAAGTCAAAGCCCCCGCAGCCGGTGTTGTTGTGGCTGATCGGCGCCGATACGATCGAAACTGGCGCAAACCTCGCCGATCCGAACGAAACGCTTCCCCGCGAAGGCAGCGGGGGCAATACCGAATCGGCCAAGGACGCGCACAAGGCGGAACAGGTCGAGACACCGGACAACAAAAATCCGATGCTCGCCATGTTCCGCGCCGAAAGTTTGCCGACATGGGCCGAATACGTCCGGGTCAATCGCGCCTACGATGATAATGAAGACCCGAATGCCCGCGATGCGGCCCGTGACCTGGACAAGCTGTCGCTGACACGCGATGGCGAGACGGCCAAGTCGCGCGTCAAGTTCGACCTGGATCTGCCCTCCGCCGCTGAAGATGACACACCGATCGGCCCCGGCATTTCGCAGCCGGAATGGGATTACCGCAAAAATGTCATGCAGCCGGCCCATTGCCTGATCGTACCGATGATTGCCCGCGATGCCGGACAAGCCGCATTGCCACCCGAGCTCGCCGCCACCGCCAGAAAGCTGCGCGGCCAGTTCGCCGCCCTCGCCCCGCAGCGCCGCTGGCTCAAAGGCCAGCCGGACGGGCCGGAACTGGATGTCGATTCCTGTGTGCGCAACCATGCTGACCGCGCCTCCGGCCATACGCCGGAAGCCGGCGGCTATCTCGCCCAGGCCCGTTGCGAACGCGATCTCGCCTGCCTGTTGCTGGCCGACCTGTCGATGTCCACCGATGCGCCAATTTCCGATTCACACCGTATCGTCGATGTCATCCGCGATTCGCTGTTGCTCGTCTCCGAGGCGTTGACCGCGACGGGTGACCGCTTTGGCATCTACGGCTTTTCGTCCTTGCGCCGCCAGAATATCCGCTTTCATTTGCTGAAAGACTTCAACGGAAAATACGATGCCGCCGCCCGCGCCCGCATCCTGGCCATCAAGCCCGGTTTCTACACACGTATGGGCGCAGCCATCCGCCAGTCAGCGAGGATTCTGGCCGAGCAGCCTGCCAGCCGTCGTTTGTTGCTGATCATTACCGACGGCAAGCCAAATGATCTTGACATCTATGATTCCCGCTACGGTATCGAGGACACGCGGATGGCCGTTCACGAGGCACGGCGGCTGGGTCTGACGCCCTTCTGCGTCACCATCGACAGTGAAGCCGGCGCCTACCTGCCCTATCTTTTCGGCCCGGCCGGCTTCTGCGTCATCCGCAAACCGGAGGAATTACCAAGCCGTCTGCCCCTTCTTTACGTGCAACTGACCCGTCAGTAAGTAGTCCGGAATACGTATTGTTAAAGCGTCCCCTTGGTGCCAACATAAGCCATCATCCAGCGAGTATCAGCACACCATGCAAGGCAGTCACCCGATCAATATCGAAGCCCTCCTCAGCCACGTCCCGCTGTTCAATGGACTGGATCCGGAAGAAATCGCCCGTTTCGCCCGGGGCACGCGCGAAGTTCATCTCAGCAAAGGTGAAATTCTCTTTCACAAGGGCGATCCGTGTAACGGCTTTCATCTGCTGGTTTATGGCCAGGTCAAATTGGCCTTCAACTCGGCGCAGGGCAATGAAAAAGTGGTCGAAATCATCAGTCAGGGGCAGAGTT
Organism: Betaproteobacteria bacterium; assembly: GCA_016709965.1. Lineage (NCBI taxonomy): Bacteria > Pseudomonadati > Pseudomonadota > Betaproteobacteria > Rhodocyclales > Azonexaceae > Azonexus > Candidatus Azonexus amarohabitans. Next base: position 494,551 of record JADJLT010000006.1, on the reverse strand, counting down.
TCGGCGAAGCGGTGATGTTCATGGAAAAGCCTTACATCATTTACGCCCAGGCCCTGACCGACTGCCTGCTGCTGCATATCTCGAAGGCCGTTGTTTTTGAAGATCTGCAACGGAACCACAAGCTGTGCCACAAAATGCTGGCCAGCATGGCCATGCGCCTGCATAAACTGATCAATGATGTCGAATCGTATTCGCTGCACTCCGGCAAACAACGGATCATCGGCTACATGCTGCGGGAATTGCCCGAGGAGGAGCACGATGGAATGAATGTTTCCATCACGCTACCGACCAACAAGGGCGTCATCGCGTCCCGCCTCAACCTGACGCAGGAACATTTTTCGCGCATCCTGCACGAATTGACCGAACTCGGCCTCATCGTGGTCGAAGGACGAAAGATTCACATCCCGAACGCCACCAAACTCCGTCAACACGAGTAATCAGCCTGCAAAACCGATTGCTGCGGTCAACCGGAAAAAACAAACGAAATTGAAATAAAAAAGGGGCGACCTGAATCGCCCCTTTTTGTTGCCCGATGAGTGTACTTAATCGGTAATCAACTTGCCGTTGTTCAGCAGGTTATGGATGATGGCCTGATCGATCGTCTGACCAGCTGATGCCGTCACCCCGGTCACCAAATCAACACCGGACAAGATAATGGTCTGATCCACTGCGCCGCTTCCGGCTGACTTCACTTCGACCGTTGTCGAACCCGCTGCCACAGAGAAATGCAGGTAATTGGCCAGATTGCCTGCATCGGAAGCGGTGTGGATCTCACCTTGCAATAGGTCACGCAGATCAAGTGCATCACTGCCGGCCGCGGTGCCAAAGTTTTGCACGGTATCCACCCCGCCCCGATCCGCATAGTTCCAGCGAATGACGTCGGCGCCACCACCTCCGTTCAGGGTATCGTTGCCAGTACCACCGATCAGCACATCAACGCCGGCACCACCGATCAACGAGTCATTGCCGCTACCACCTGCCAGGACGTGTGCATTGGCATTGGCCGACGCATTCAATGTGTCATTTCCGGTTGTGCCGGCATACATATCCGCGCTATTGACCACGGATAGCAGTTGGCTGGCGGTATTGCCGACCGCATCGGTACCCGTCACGGAAACGTGGAAGGAACTCGTTCCATAGTTGCTGAGGACAACTTCACTGGCCCCCCAGGTCGAAATATCCAGCGTCCCGCCCGCCCCAACCGTGCCAGTATGAGCCCCCGTCACATCGGCAACAGTAGTGCCTGCAACGAGGCCTGACAAGACAATGGACGTTGCATCATTCACGCCCAGCGAGAAATGAATGGCATGACCATCATTGGCGATGACAGAGCTCTGGCTACCCCAAAGCTCAGTCTCATATATGGCCTGAGCCTGTGCAGTCGTCAAGACGCCATCATAAATGCGCACATCCTCCAGCGCCGCATTAAGGAAGCGGTCCGAAGTATTGCCGTCGTCAGCGGTCACACCAAACCCAAGGAATTTATTGGGTGCCACTGAGCCGGCAGCCAGAATCGTGCCGTTGAATGCCTGCGCCGTGCCATCAACCCACATATAGGTGCGGCCAGTTGTGAAGTCGTGGGAAATCGTGACGCTGTGCCACTGATTATCGTTAATCGCGTTGTTGCTCATCAAACCGGCATTGTCACCAATACCAAAACCAATCTTGCCCTGGTTATTGATAAAGCCCCATTGAACATCGACCTGACCGCCATTGTTTTCCATGCCGATCACGGATGGCGAATCCCATCCGATGTTCGATCCGACCTGAGTGGTCTTGATCCAGAAGCTGAGCGACGCAGCCTTGGATGCGGTCTGCCCGGCAAGCGGATCGGTGACCGAAGTGGCCAGAGCTACCCAGCCGCCATCGCGCACAGCCGATGCGCCACCAACACCATTGAACTGGATTGCTGTTGAATCATTGCGACCCGTTGTCCATGTCGGACGCAAATCTGCGACTGGATCGGCTGGCTGAGACGAATGAGGCATGTTGTTGGTGATCGTGCCGAACTGATCAACCGCCGGGTTGTAATTAATCGTTCCGCTACCGGCACCCTCGTTGAACTGCCAGTAGTCGATCCATTTTGCGGAAAGATCAATGGCCGGCGTGACGTTGAAAGTAATGGTGTTGGGACTTTGGTCTGTATTCTGACCACCATTGGCCGTACCGCCGTCATCGGTCACCTGGAAGGTAAAGTTGCTGGATGGCGTTCCGTTGGCATTTGCATTAGCCGCGGGTGTATAGATCAAATGACCCGCCGTGATTTCAGAAACCGGTACGATGGTGGCTGCTGTCACCAGAACCCCGTTGAGCATCAAGGTGCCAGTGCTTGGGGCATTGACCGTCACACTCTGGAATGCGTTCGCCGGGCTGTCTTTCGGATCAGTAAAGCCAAAGTCCGCGACAGTCAGGACATAAGAAACATCTTCAAGTGTCGTGATGGTCTTGTTGGTACCGGCCGGTGCGTCATTCAACGGCGTCATCGAAATCGTCAGTGTCGACGTTGCCGTATTTGTTCCATCACTCACCGTATAAGTGACCACCGGTACGCTACCGTTGTAATCGGGCGCTGGCGTGAAAACATAGCTGCCATCGCCATTCATGCGCAAAGTACCAATACCGACCAGCGTGGCTGTCGCATTCGCCGCATAAGTCGTGCCGTTGATGACAAACTGCGTCACTGAAAGCACATCACCATCAGCATCCGTATCGTTGGTCAAAACATTGCCGCTAGCAGGAATATCCTCAAGCACCGTCTTCGTATCAACCGTCGGGACAGGCGTTGAGTCATTGTCGATGATGGTGGCGGCGCCCGACGCAACCGCATTCGAAGTCACGCCGGAAGTCCGCGTCGCAAGCAAGGTGAAGGTTTCATTGTTTTCGTCGAGCGAGTCGTTAACAATCGGAACACGGGCCAGCAAGCTGGTAGCACCAGCAACCAGGGTCGCCGAAGTCGCCGTAACCCAAGTTGCCCCACCATTGGTGGAAACCTCTATCGAATTGGTAAAGTCTGACGGGGTAACAGCGGTACCGTTGGCCAGACCAAGATTAACCGTCGTTGCAAGCGCACTGGCGTTGGAGAGGCTGACTGTAAACACGGCGTAACCGACATTTTCAAGCACGCTCACCGAGTTGACCGACAAGGATGGGATGTCGCTGTTAGTGCCACCAATACCCGTGCCGTCATCAATGATGGTAGCCGTGGAAGTTGCCGTACCGAGTGTCGCATTACTTGGCGTGCTGAGGTTGACGTTAAAGGTTTCAGCCCCTTCGTAGACCGTATCGTTGGCAATGGCTACCGTAATGGTTTGGGAAATCACACCGGCAGCGAAGTTAAGCGTGCCAGCATTTGCGGTGTAGTCGCTACCAGCGGTGGCCGTCCCGTTTGCCGTCGAGAAAGCAACGGAAACCGGTAGCGCCGAGGCGTTACTCAAAGTCACGGTAAACGTCGCAGTACCTGCAGCTTCGTTGTAAGTGACAGGACCGGAAATATTGACGACCGGAGTATCGTTGTCGGTAATGGTTCCTGTTCCAACCATCTGACCTAATGGCGTAGACGCAGTCAACGTCATAGTTTCATTGGCTTCACCCAACGTGTCATTGACTGTCGGAACGCGCACAATGAATCCACCGCTACCCGCAGGAATGCTGACAGTAGTCCCAACTAGCGGAGTCCAGCTAGCACCACCGTCGAATGAAACCTGCAGCGGGCTGGTATCAGTGCCGAGCGTGGCAGTACCGGAAGCCGGCGTCAGCGTGACGGTGGTCGGCGTGGTGCTGATGTTCGACATGATTACATTAAAGTCGAGGTTGCCACCTTCAACAACCGTGGGACTATCAATGGAACTGACACGCGGCCGGTCATCGTCCGTGCCGCCCACACCCGTCCCGTCATCCTTGATGGTGCCAATGCCCAGGCCATCTCCAATCGTCGCGTTGACCGGACTCGTCAGGTTAACGTTGAAGGTTTCCGAGCCTTCGTAAATCCCATCATTTTTGATGTTGACCGTCACCACTTGCGTCACCACACCCGGCGCAAACGTCAGGCTGCCCGTGCTCGCATCGTAGTCGTTGCCCGCAACCGTCGCCGTGCCATCACTCGTGTTGTAACCCACCGTCACCGTGCCTGCGCTCGGGTTGGAGAGGGTCACCGTGAAGGTGGCCGTGCCGGCCGCTTCATTGACCGTGACGTCGTCGATCGACAGGCTCGGCGTGCCGTCGTTGTCGGTAATGCTGCCAGTACCCACCACCGGCGCCGCGTTCTGCGCCGTGGCTGCACCCAGCGTCATCGTCTCGGTCGGTTCGGAAATATTGTCATCAACGGTCGGCACACGAACGATGAAGTCGGTGTTGCCGGCCGGCACGCTGACCGTGCTGCCAACCACCGGCGACCAGTTCAGGCCACCGTCAAAGCTGACTTGCAGCGGGCTGGTGTCGGTGCCCAGCGTCGCACTGCCACTGGCCGGGGTCAGGGTGACCACGGTCGGGGTGGTGCTCGGGTGGGTCAGGGTGACGGCGAAGTCCAGGTTGCCGCCTTCGGCCACCGTCGGGCTGCTGATGCTGCCAACTTGCGGACGGTCGTCGTTGCTGCCACCGACCCCCGTGCCGTCGTCGGCAATGGTCGTGCTGACCGTGCCGGTGGCGATGGTGGCGTTCACCGGGGCAGCGAGATTGACGCTGTAGTTCTCGTTGCCTTCATAGGTGTTGTCGTTGTTGATGGCCACCGTGAAGGTCTTGACGGTTTCGCCCGGGGCAAGCTCAAGGTGCCGGTGCTCGCCACGTAGTCGTTGCCGGCCACGGTGGCCGTGCCGTCAGCGGTGTTGTAGCCAACGGTGACCGTGCTGGCGCTCGGGGTGGAGAGCGTCACGGTCTAGGTCAGCGTTCCGGCGGCTTCGTTAACCAGGGCCGGGCCCGTGAGGGCAGGCGTCGGCGTGCCGTCGTTGTCGGTGATGCTGCCGGTGCCTTGTACCGGGGCGAGGTTCTGCGCCGTCGAGGCGCTGAGCGTCAGCGTCTCGGTCGGTTCGGAAATATTGTCATCAACGGTCGGGACTCGGACGAGGAAGCCCGGGTTGCCGGCCGGAACCGTCACCGTGCTGCCAACGACCGGCGACCACGTGGTGCCGCCATCGAAGGAGACTTGCAGCGGACTGGTGTCGGTGCCAAGTGTGGCACTGCCACTGGCCGGGGTCAGGGTGACCACGGTCGGGGTGGTGCTGGTGGTGGTCAGGGTGACGGCAAAGTCAAGGTTGCCGCCTTCAACCACCGTCGGGCTGCTAACGCTGCCGACTTGCGGCCGGTCGTCGTTGCTGCCACCCGTCCCCGTGCCGTCGTCCATGATGGTGCCAATGCCCAGCGCGTCACTGATGGTGGCGCCACCCGTGGCACCGCTGAGGTTGACGTTGAGGGTTTCGGCCCCTTCGTACACGGTGTCGTTGGCAATGTTGAGGGTGATGGTCTGGCTGGTGACGCCGGCGGCAAAGCTCAGCGTGCCGGTCAGGCCATCAACGCCCGCCGCGTAGTCGGCCGGGGTGCTGGCCGTGCCCGGGGTGGTGTCGTAGGCCACGGTGGTCGCCGTCGCGCTCGGGTTACTCAGGGTCACCGTGAAGGTGATGGTGCCCGCCCCTTCGTTGACCGTCACATCATTGATCGAGAAGGCCGGGGTGTCGTTGTCGGTGATGCTGGCGGTGCCCACCGCACTCGGGTTGGCGGTGGCGCCCGCCGTGGTGGTCGCCGTCAGCGTGAAGGTTTCGGCCGACTCGGCCAGGTTGTCATCAACGATCGGGGTGCGCGCCAGAACGCTGGTAACGCCCGCCGCAAAGGTGGCGCTGTTCGCCGGGGTCCAGGTCACACCTCCGTCAGTCGACACTTCCAGACCCGTGGTGTAGTCGGCCGGGCTGCTCGCCGTGCCGTTGCCAAGCGCCAGACTGACCGTGGTCGGGATGGTGCTAGCGTTGGACAGACTGAGGGTGAACACGGCGTGTCCGCCGTCTTCCGCCACCGTCGGGTTGCTGATGCTGAGCGTCGGCCGGTCATCGTCCGTGCCGCCCACACCCGTCCCGTCATCCTTGATGGTGCCAATGCCCAGGCCATCTCCAATCGTCGCGTTGACCGGACTCGTCAGGTTAACGTTGAAGGTTTCCGAGCCTTCGTAAATCCCATCATTTTTGATGTTGACCGTCACCACTTGCGTCACCACACCCGGCGCAAACGTCAGGCTGCCCGTGCTCGCATCGTAGTCGTTGCCCGCAACCGTCGCCGTGCCATCACTCGTGTTGTAACCCACCGTCACCGTGCCTGCGCTCGGGTTGGAGAGGGTCACCGTGAAGGTGGCCGTGCCGGCCGCTTCATTGACCGTGACGTCGTCGATCGACAGGCTCGGCGTGCCGTCGTTGTCGGTAATGCTGCCAGTACCCACCACCGGCGCCGCGTTCTGCGCCGTGGCTGCACCCAGCGTCATCGTCTCGGTCGGTTCGGAAATATTGTCATCAACGGTCGGCACACGAACGATGAAGTCGGTGTTGCCGGCCGGCACGCTGACCGTGCTGCCAACCACCGGCGACCAGTTCAGGCCACCGTCAAAGCTGACTTGCAGCGGGCTGGTGTCGGTGCCCAGCGTCGCACTGCCACTGGCCGGGGTCAGGGTGACCACGGTCGGGGTGGTGCTCGGGTGGGTCAGGGTGACGGCGAAGTCCAGGTTGCCGCCTTCGGCCACCGTCGGGCTGCTGATGCTGCCAACTTGCGGACGGTCGTCGTTGCTGCCACCGACCCCCGTGCCGTCGTCGGCAATGGTCGTGCTGACCGTGCCGGTGGCGATGGTGGCGTTCCACCGGGGCAGCGAGATTGACGCTGTAGTTCTCGTTGCCTTCATAGGTGTTGTCGTTGTTGATGGCCACCGTGAAGGTCTTGACGGTTTCGCCCGGGGCGAAGCTCAAGGTGCCGGTGCTCGCCACGTAGTCGTTGCCGGCCACGGTGGCCGTGCCGTCAGCGGTGTTGTAGCCAACGGTGACCGTGCTGGCGCTCGGGTTGGAGAGCGTCACGGTGTAGGTCAGCGTGCCGGCGGCTTCGTTAACCAGGGCCGGGCCCGTGAGGGCGAGCGTCGGCGTGCCGTCGTTGTCGGTGATGCTGCCGGTGCCTTGTACCGGGGCGAGGTTCTGCGCCGTCGAGGCGCTGAGCGTCAGCGTCTCGGTCGGTTCGGAAATATTGTCATCAACGGTCGGGACTCGGACGAGGAAGCCCGGGTTGCCGGCCGGAACCGTCACCGTGCTGCCAACGACCGGCGACCACGTGGTGCCGCCATCGAAGGAGACTTGCAGCGGACTGGTGTCGGTGCCAAGTGTGGCACTGCCACTGGCCGGGGTCAGGGTGACCACGGTCGGGGTGGTGCTGGTGGTGGTCAGGGTGACGGCAAAGTCAAGGTTGCCGCCTTCAACCACCGTCGGGCTGCTAACGCTGCCGACTTGCGGCCGGTCGTCGTTGCTGCCACCCGTCCCCGTGCCGTCGTCCATGATGGTGCCAATGCCCAGCGCGTCACTGATGGTGGCGCCACCCGTGGCACCGCTGAGGTTGACGTTGAGGGTTTCGGCCCCTTCGTAGACGGTGTCGTTGGCAATGTTGAGAGTGATGGTCTGGCTGGTGACGCCGGCGGCAAAGCTCAGCGTGCCGGTCAGGCCATCAACGCCCGCCGCGTAGTCGGCCGGGGTGCTGGCCGTGCCCGGGGTGGTGTCGTAGGCCACGGTGGTCGCCGTCGCGCTCGGGTTACTCAGGGTCACCGTGAAGGTGATGGTGCCCGCCCCTTCGTTGACCGTCACATCATTGATCGAGAAGGCCGGGGTGTCGTTGTCGGTGATGCTGGCGGTGCCCACCGCACTCGGGTTGGCGGTGGCGCCCGCCGTGGTGGTCGCCGTCAGCGTGAAGGTTTCGGCCGACTCGGCCAGGTTGTCATCAACGATCGGGGTGCGCGCCAGAACGCTGGTAACGCCCGCCGCAAAGGTGGCGCTGTTCGCCGGGGTCCAGGTCACACCTCCGTCAGTCGACACTTCCAGACCCGTGGTGTAGTCGGCCGGGCTGCTCGCCGTGCCGTTGCCAAGCGCCAGACTGACCGTGGTCGGGATGGTGCTAGCGTTGGACAGACTGAGGGTGAACACGGCGTGTCCACCGTCTTCAGCCACCGTCGGGTTGCTGATGCTAGCGTCGGCCGGTCATCGTCCGTGCCGCCCACACCCGTCCCGTCATCCTTGATGGTGCCAATGCCCAGGCCATCTCCAATCGTCGCGTTGACCGGACTCGTCAGGTTAACGTTGAAGGTTTCCGAGCCTTCGTAAATCCCATCATTTTGATGTTGACCGTCACCACTTGCGTCACCACACCCGGCGCAAACGTCAGGCTGCCCGTGCTCGCATCGTAGTCGTTGCCCGCAACCGTCGCCGTGCCATCACTCGTGTTGTAACCCACCGTCACCGTGCCTGCGCTCCGGGTTGGAGAGGGTCACCGTGAAGGTGGCCGTGCCGGCCCCGCTTCATTGACCGTGACGTCGTCGATCGACAGGCTCGGCGTGCCGTCGTTGTCGGTAATGCTGCCAGTACCCACCACCGGCGCCGCGTTCTGCGCCGTGGCTGCACCCAGCGTCATCGTCTCGGTCGGTTCGGAAATATTGTCATCAACAGTCGGCACACGAACGATGAAGTCGGTGTTGCCGGCCGGCACGCTGACCGTGCTGCCAACCACCGGCGACCAGTTCAGGCCACCGTCAAAGCTGACTTGCAGCGGGCTGGTGTCGGTGCCCAGCGTCGCACTGCCACTGGCCGGGGTCAGGGTGACCACGGTCGGGGTGGTGCTCGGGTGGGTCAGGGTGACGGCGAAGTCCAGGTTGCCGCCTTCGGCCACCGTCGGGCTGCTGATGCTGCCAACTTGCGGACGGTCGTCGTTGCTGCCACCGACCCCCGTGCCGTCGTCGGCAATGGTCGTGCTGACCGTGCCGGTGGCGATGGTGGCGTTCACCGGGGCAGCGAGATTGACGCTGTAGTTCTCGTTGCCTTCATAGGTGTTGTCGTTGTTGATGGCCACCGTGAAGGTCTTGACGGTTTCGCCCGGGGCGAAGCTCAAAGGTGCCGGTGCTCGCCACGTAGTCGTTGCCGGCCACGGTGGCCGTGCCGTCAGCGGTGTTGTAGCCAACGGTGACCGTGCTGGCGCTCGGGTTGGAGAGCGTCACGGTGTAGGTCAGCGTGCCGGCGGCTTCGTTAACCAGGGCCGGGCCCGTGAGGGCGAGCGTCGGCGTGCCGTCGTTGTCGGTGATGCTGCCGGTGCCTTGTACCGGGGCGAGGTTCTGCGCCGTCGAGGCGCTGAGCGTCAGCGTCTCGGTCGGTTCGGAAATATTGTCATCAACGGTCGGGACTCGGACGAGGAAGCCCGGGTTGCCGGCCGGAACCGTCACCGTGCTGCCAACGACCGGCGACCACGTGGTGCCGCCATCGAAGGAGACTTGCAGCGGACTGGTGTCGGTGCCAAGTGTGGCACTGCCACTGGCCGGGGTCAGGGTGACCACGGTCGGGGTGGTGCTGGTGGTGGTCAGGGTGACGGCAAAGTCAAGGTTGCCGCCTTCAACCACCGTCGGGCTGCTAACGCTGCCGACTTGCGGCCGGTCGTCGTTGCTGCCACCCGTCCCCGTGCCGTCGTCCATGATGGTGCCAATGCCCAGCGCGTCACTGATGGTGGCGCCACCCGTGGCACCGCTGAGGTTGACGTTGAGGGTTTCGGCCCCTTCGTAGACGGTGTCGTTGGCAATGTTGAGAGTGATGGTCTGGCTGGTGACGCCGGCGGCAAAGCTCAGCGTGCCGGTCAGGCCATCAACGCCCGCCGCGTAGTCGGCCGGGGTGCTGGCCGTGCCCGGGGTGGTGTCGTAGGCCACGGTGGTCGCCGTCGCGCTCGGGTTACTCAGGGTCACCGTGAAGGTGATGGTGCCCGCCCCTTCGTTGACCGTCACATCATTGATCGAGAAGGCCGGGGTGTCGTTGTCGGTGATGCTGGCGGTGCCCACCGCACTCGGGTTGGCGGTGGCGCCCGCCGTGGTGGTCGCCGTCAGCGTGAAGGTTTCGGCCGACTCGGCCAGGTTGTCATCAACGATCGGGGTGCGCGCCAGAACGCTGGTAACGCCCGCCGCAAAGGTGGCGCTGTTCGCCGGGGTCCAGGTCACACCTCCGTCAGTCGACACTTCCAGACCCGTGGTGTAGTCGGCCGGGCTGCTCGCCGTGCCGTTGCCAAGCGCCAGACTGACCGTGGTCGGGATGGTGCTAGCGTTGGACAGACTGAGGGTGAACACGGCGTGTCCGCCGTCTTCCGCCACCGTCGGGTTGCTGATGCTGAGCGTCGGCCGGTCATCGTCCGTGCCGCCCACACCCGTCCCGTCATCCTTGATGGTGCCAATGCCCAGGCCATCTCCAATCGTCGCGTTGACCGGACTCGTCAGGTTAACGTTGAAGGTTTCCGAGCCTTCGTAAATCCCATCATTTTTGATGTTGACCGTCACCACTTGCGTCACCACACCCGGCGCAAACGTCAGGCTGCCCGTGCTCGCATCGTAGTCGTTGCCCGCAACCGTCGCCGTGCCATCACTCGTGTTGTAACCCACCGTCACCGTGCCTGCGCTCGGGTTGGAGAGGGTCACCGTGAAGGTGGCCGTGCCGGCCGCTTCATTGACCGTGACGTCGTCGATCGACAGGCTCGGCGTGCCGTCGTTGTCGGTAATGCTGCCAGTACCCACCACCGGCGCCGCGTTCTGCGCCGTGGCTGCACCCAGCGTCATCGTCTCGGTCGGTTCGGAAATATTGTCATCAACAGTCGGCACACGAACGATGAAGTCGGTGTTGCCGGCCGGCACGCTGACCGTGCTGCCAACCACCGGCGACCAGTTCAGGCCACCGTCAAAGCTGACTTGCAGCGGGCTGGTGTCGGTGCCCAGCGTCGCACTGCCACTGGCCGGGGTCAGGGTGACCACGGTCGGGGTGGTGCTCGGGTGGGTCAGGGTGACGGCGAAGTCCAGGTTGCCGCCTTCGGCCACCGTCGGGCTGCTGATGCTGCCAACTTGCGGACGGTCGTCGTTGCTGCCACCGACCCCGTGCCGTCGTCGGCAATGGTCGTGCTGACCGTGCCGGTGGCGATGGTGGCGTTCACCGGGGCAGCGAGATTGACGCTGTAGTTCTCGTTGCCTTCATAGGTGTTGTCGTTGTTGATGGCCACCGTGAAGGTCTTGACGGTTTCGCCCGGGGCGAAGCTCAAGGTGCCGGTGCTCGCCACGTAGTCGTTGCCGGCCACGGTGGCCGTGCCGTCAGCGGTGTTGTAGCCAACGGTGACCGTGCTGGCGCTCGGGTTGGAGAGCGTCACGGTGTAGGTCAGCGTGCCGGCGGCTTCGTTAACCAGGGCCGGGCCCGTGAGGGCGAGCGTCGGCGTGCCGTCGTTGTCGGTGATGCTGCCGGTGCCTTGTACCGGGGCGAGGTTCTGCGCCGTCGAGGCGCTGAGCGTCAGCGTCTCGGTCGGTTCGGAAATATTGTCATCAACGGTCGGGACTCGGACGAGGAAGCCCGGGTTGCCGGCCGGAACCGTCACCGTGCTGCCAACGACCGGCGACCACGTGGTGCCGCCATCGAAGGAGACTTGCAGCGGACTGGTGTCGGTGCCAAGTGTGGCACTGCCACTGGCCGGGGTCAGGGTGACCACGGTCGGGGTGGTGCTGGTGGTGGTCAGGGTGACGGCAAAGTCAAGGTTGCCGCCTTCAACCACCGTCGGGCTGCTAACGCTGCCGACTTGCGGCCGGTCGTCGTTGCTGCCACCCGTCCCCGTGCCGTCGTCCATGATGGTGCCAATGCCCAGCGCGTCACTGATGGTGGCGCCACCCGTGGCACCGCTGAGGTTGACGTTGAGGGTTTCGGCCCCTTCGTAGACGGTGTCGTTGGCAATGTTGAGAGTGATGGTCTGGCTGGTGACGCCGGCGGCAAAGCTCAGCGTGCCGGTCAGGCCATCAACGCCCGCCGCGTAGTCGGCCGGGGTGCTGGCCGTGCCCGGGGTGGTGTCGTAGGCCACGGTGGTCGCCGTCGCGCTCGGGTTACTCAGGGTCACCGTGAAGGTGATGGTGCCCGCCCCTTCGTTGACCGTCACATCATTGATCGAGAAGGCCGGGGGTGTCGTTGTCGGTGATGCTGGCGGTGCCCACCGCACTCGGGTTGGCGGTGGCGCCCGCCGTGGTGGTCGCCGTCAGCGTGAAGGTTTCGGCCGACTCGGCCAGGTTGTCATCAACGATCGGGGTGCGCGCCAGAACGCTGGTAACGCCCGCCGCAAAGGTGGCGCTGTTCGCCGGGGTCCAGGTCACACCTCCGTCAGTCGACACTTCCAGACCCGTGGTGTAGTCGGCCGGGCTGCTTGCCGTGCCGTTGCCAAGCGCCAGACTGACCGTGGTCGGGATGCTGCTGGCGTTGGACAGACTGAGGGTGAACACGGCGTGGCCGCCGTCTTCCGCCACCGTCGGGTTGCTCACCGCCAGCGTCGGACGGTCATCATCGCTGCCGCCCAGACCGCTGCCGTCATCCTTGATGGTGCCTATGCCCAGGCCATCTCCAATCGTCGCGGTTGACCGGACTCGTCAGGTTAACGTTGAAGGTTTCCGAGCCTTCGTAAATCCCATCATTTTTGATGTTGACCGTCACCACTTGCGTCACCACACCCGGCGCAAACGTCAGGCTGCCCGTGCTCGCATCGTAGTCGTTGCCCGCAACCGTCGCCGTGCCATCACTCGTGTTGTAACCCACCGTCACCGTGCCTGCGCTCGGGTTGGAGAGGGTCACCGTGAAGGTGGCCGTGCCGGCCGCTTCATTGACCGTGACGTCGTCGATCGACAGGCTCGGCGTGCCGTCGTTGTCGGTAATGCTGCCAGTACCCACCACCGGCGCCGCGTTCTGCGCCGTGGCTGCACCCAGCGTCATCGTCTCGGTCGGTTCGGAAATATTGTCATCAACGGTCGGCACACGAACGATGAAGTCGGTGTTGCCGGCCGGCACGCTGACCGTGCTGCCAACCACCGGCGACCAGTTCAGGCCACCGTCAAAGCTGACTTGCAGCGGGCTGGTGTCGGTGCCCAGCGTCGCACTGCCACTGGCCGGGGTCAGGGTGACCACGGTCGGGGTGGTGCTCGGGTGGGTCAGGGTGACGGCGAAGTCCAGGTTGCCGCCTTCGGCCACCGTCGGGCTGCTGATGCTGCCAACTTGCGGACGGTCGTCGTTGCTGCCACCGACCCCCGTGCCGTCGTCGGCAATGGTCGTGCTGACCGTGCCGGTGGCGATGGTGGCGTTCACCGGGGCAGCGAGATTGACGCTGTAGTTCTCGTTGCCTTCATAGGTGTTGTCGTTGTTGATGGCCACCGTGAAGGTCTTGACGGTTTCGCCCGGGGCGAAGCTCAAGGTGCCGGTGCTCGCCACGTAGTCGTTGCCGGCCACGGTGGCCGTGCCGTCAGCGGTGTTGTAGCCAACGGTGACCGTGCTGGCGCTCGGGTTGGAGAGCGTCACGGTGTAGGTCAGCGTGCCGGCGGCTTCGTTAACCAGGGCCGGGCCCGTGAGGGCGAGCGTCGGCGTGCCGTCGTTGTCGGTGATGCTGCCGGTGCCTTGTACCGGGGCGAGGTTCTGCGCCGTCGAGGCGCTGAGCGTCAGCGTCTCGGTCGGTTCGGAAATATTGTCATCAACGGTCGGGACTCGGACGAGGAAGCCCGGGTTGCCGGCCGGAACCGTCACCGTGCTGCCAACGACCGGCGACCACGTGGTGCCGCCATCGAAGGAGACTTGCAGCGGACTGGTGTCGGTGCCAAGTGTGGCACTGCCACTGGCCGGGGTCAGGGTGACCACGGTCGGGGTGGTGCTGGTGGTGGTCAGGGTGACGGCAAAGTCAAGGTTGCCGCCTTCAACCACCGTCGGGCTGCTAACGCTGCCGACTTGCGGCCGGTCGTCGTTGCTGCCACCCGTCCCCGTGCCGTCGTCCATGATGGTGCCAATGCCCAGCGCGTCACTGATGGTGGCGCCACCCGTGGCACCGCTGAGGTTGACGTTGAGGGTTTCGGCCCCTTCGTAGACGGTGTCGTTGGCAATGTTGAGAGTGATGGTCTGGCTGGTGACGCCGGCGGCAAAGCTCAGCGTGCCGGTCAGGCCATCAACGCCCGCCGCGTAGTCGGCCGGGGTGCTGGCCGTGCCCGGGGTGGTGTCGTAGGCCACGGTGGTCGCCGTCGCGCTCGGGTTACTCAGGGTCACCGTGAAGGTGATGGTGCCCGCCCCTTCGTTGACCGTCACATCATTGATCGAGAAGGCCGGGGTGTCGTTGTCGGTGATGCTGGCGGTGCCCACCGCACTCGGGTTGGCGGTGGCGCCCGCCGTGGTGGTCGCCGTCAGCGTGAAGGTTTCGGCCGACTCGGCCAGGTTGTCATCAACGATCGGGGTGCGCGCCAGAACGCTGGTAACGCCCGCCGCAAAGGTGGCGCTGTTCGCCGGGGTCCAGGTCACACCTCCGTCAGTCGACACTTCCAGACCCGTGGTGTAGTCGGCCGGGCTGCTCGCCGTGCCGTTGCCAAGCGCCAGACTGACCGTGGTCGGGATGGTGCTAGCGTTGGACAGACTGAGGGTGAACACGGCGTGTCCGCCGTCTTCCGCCACCGTCGGGTTGCTGATGCTGAGCGTCGGCCGGTCATCGTCCGTGCCGCCCACACCCGTCCCGTCATCCTTGATGGTGCCAATGCCCAGGCCATCTCCAATCGTCGCGTTGACCGGACTCGTCAGGTTAACGTTGAAGGTTTCCGAGCCTTCGTAAATCCCATCATTTTGATGTTGACCGTCACCACTTGCGTCACCACACCCGGCGCAAACGTCAGGCTGCCCGTGCTCGCATCGTAGTCGTTGCCCGCAACCGTCGCCGTGCCATCACTCGTGTTGTAACCCACCGTCACCGTGCCTGCGCTCGGGTTGGAGAGGGTCACCGTGAAGGTGGCCGTGCCGGCCGCTTCATTGACCGTGACGTCGTCGATCGACAGGCTCGGCGTGCCGTCGTTGTCGGTAATGCTGCCAGTACCCACCACCGGCGCCGCGTTCTGCGCCGTGGCTGCACCCAGCGTCATCGTCTCGGTCGGTTCGGAAATATTGTCATCAACAGTCGGCACACGAACGATGAAGTCGGTGTTGCCGGCCGGCACGCTGACCGTGCTGCCAACCACCGGCGACCAGTTCAGGCCACCGTCAAAGCTGACTTGCAGCGGGCTGGTGTCGGTGCCCAGCGTCGCACTGCCACTGGCCGGGGTCAGGGTGACCACGGTCGGGGTGGTGCTCGGGTGGGTCAGGGTGACGGCGAAGTCCAGGTTGCCGCCTTCGGCCACCGTCGGGCTGCTGATGCTGCCAACTTGCGGACGGTCGTCGTTGCTGCCACCGACCCCCGTGCCGTCGTCGGCAATGGTCGTGCTGACCGTGCCGGTGGCGATGGTGGCGTTCACCGGGGCAGCGAGATTGACGCTGTAGTTCTCGTTGCCTTCATAGGTGTTGTCGTTGTTGATGGCCACCGTGAAGGTCTTGACGGTTTCGCCCGGGGCGAAGCTCAAGGTGCCGGTGCTCGCCACGTAGTCGTTGCCGGCCACGGTGGCCGTGCCGTCAGCGGTGTTGTAGCCAACGGTGACCGTGCTGGCGCTCGGGTTGGAGAGCGTCACGGTGTAGGTCAGCGTGCCGGCGGCTTCGTTAACCAGGGCCGGGCCCGTGAGGGCGAGCGTCGGCGTGCCGTCGTTGTCGGTGATGCTGCCGGTGCCTTGTACCGGGGCGAGGTTCTGCGCCGTCGAGGCGCTGAGCGTCAGCGTCTCGGTCGGTTCGGAAATATTGTCATCAACGGTCGGGACTCGGACGAGGAAGCCCGGGTTGCCGGCCGGAACCGTCACCGTGCTGCCAACGACCGGCGACCACGTGGTGCCGCCATCGAAGGAGACTTGCAGCGGACTGGTGTCGGTGCCAAGTGTGGCACTGCCACTGGCCGGGGTCAGGGTGACCACGGTCGGGGTGGTGCTGGTGGTGGTCAGGGTGACGGCAAAGTCAAGGTTGCCGCCTTCAACCACCGTCGGGCTGCTAACGCTGCCGACTTGCGGCCGGTCGTCGTTGCTGCCACCCGTCCCCGTGCCGTCGTCCATGATGGTGCCAATGCCCAGCGCGTCACTGATGGTGGCGCCACCCGTGGCACCGCTGAGGTTGACGTTGAGGGTTTCGGCCCCTTCGTAGACGGTGTCGTTGGCAATGTTGAGAGTGATGGTCTGGCTGGTGACGCCGGCGGCAAAGCTCAGCGTGCCGGTCAGGCCATCAACGCCCGCCGCGTAGTCGGCCGGGGTGCTGGCCGTGCCCGGGGTGGTGTCGTAGGCCACGGTGGTCGCCGTCGCGCTCGGGTTACTCAGGGTCACCGTGAAGGTGATGGTGCCCGCCCCTTCGTTGACCGTCACATCATTGATCGAGAAGGCCGGGGTGTCGTTGTCGGTGATGCTGGCGGTGCCCACCGCACTCGGGTTGGCGGTGGCGCCCACCGTGGTGGTCGCCGTCAGCGTGAAGGTTTCGGCCGACTCCGGCCAGGTTGTCATCAACGATCGGGGTGCGCGCCAGAACGCTGGTAACGCCCGCCGCAAAGGTGGCGCTGTTCGCCGGGGTCCAGGTCACACCTCCGTCAGTCGACACTTCCAGACCCGTGGTGTAGTCGGCCGGGCTGCTCGCCGTGCCGTTGCCAAGCGCCAGACTGACCGTGGTCGGGATGGTGCTAGCGTTGGACAGACTGAGGGTGAACACGGCGTGTCCGCCGTCTTCCGCCACCGTCGGGTTGCTGATGCTGAGCGTCGGCCGGTCATCGTCCGTGCCGCCCACACCCGTCCCGTCATCCTTGATGGTGCCAATGCCCAGGCCATCTCCAATCGTCGCGTTGACCGGACTCGTCAGGTTAACGTTGAAGGTTTCCGAGCCTTCGTAAATCCCATCATTTTTGATGTTGACCGTCACCACTTGCGTCACCACACCCGGCGCAAACGTCAAAACGCCACCGACTGAAGTAAAGTCCTGCGGGGAGACCGCAGAACCAGGCGTCGTCGCAAAATTGACGCTGACCGTCGCGGAGGTTGGCTGATCCAGAGTAACCGTAAAGGTCATCGTACCTGCCGCTTCATTGACCGTGACATCGTCGATGGATATCACGGGATCAACCACCGGATTGACCATAATCGGCGCAATGGCAGGCACCGACTCGAGGCCCTGATTATCGGTAACCGTAAATGAAATATTGACTGGGCCGTTAAAGTCCAAAGCCGGGACAAAGACCAGATGAGCCGCATCGGATGGAGTCAGCGGCGTACCGGCAGCGACCGTGGTAACGCCATCCGGTAGGTAAAGCACGCCTTCTGAGGCTGGCGGCAAGATCGTCACGGTTACGCTTTGTACGGTACCGTCCGGATCGGTGCCCGACAGGTTGACCACAATCGGCGTGTCTTCGTCTCCGGATGCAGGCGTTACGACCGGGACGGGAGCATCGTTGACCGGAGTCACTGGCCCCAGAATCAACATCGCCGTATCTACCCCCCCCAGACCATCGCTGATGTCGTATGTTGCTACGGGAACCGGGCCATAGTAGTTGGAAGCAGGAGTAAATGTGTAGGCACCGTCCGTGCCGATAAACAAAGTGCCCACACCAATAATTGTTGCAATCTGTCCCGGCACAAATAGTTCCGGAACGCCATCACCATCTGTATCGATGCTAAAGCCGGTAACCAACAACGGATTGCCATTTTGATCAGTATCGTTCGCCAGAACATTTCCGGAGACTGGCGTATCTTCATGCACTGCTATCGGACCATCATTGATCGCATCCGGCGCAGCATTGGGAATAATGGTCAGCACCAAGCTGGCAGTATCGCTACCCCCCTGGCCGTCACTGATCGCGTAGCTCGCGACCGGGATAGGTCCAGCATAATTGTGCACAGGTACAAATGTATAAGCCCCATTGGCAGCGATGGACAACGACCCAACACCAGCAATTGTCGCTAACTGACCAGGAGTGAAAACCTCTGACACACCATCACCGTTGATATCGATGCTGAACCCGGTTACCGTCAGCTGGCCATTGAGTGGATTGGTGTCGTTAGCCAGCACACTACCGCTGGCCGTGCCATTGATCTGCAAACTATTGCTATCGTTAATCGCATCCAGAGCAGCACTCTGCTTCAGGGGGGCTCCTTCGATGGTTTCGATCGGACGCCCGCGATACGTGCCAAACTGGAAAGCCAAAGGATCAACGGTTTCAACGATACGAAGCAATTCCACGAAAGTATGTCCCTCGTTGCCTCCCTGTCCAACCAGCCCTGCGGCTGGAGCCTCCTCTTCCAGCAAGCTATCAAGATCATTGCCCGACTTCAACGCAGCGACGATTTTCTGAAATCCTTGAGGGTCATTTGCAACAGAACTATCCGCGGCATCCGGTTTGATCTGCGCAGCTACCTCCGAATCAATCTTCGCTGTCTCACCCGGACGAATAGCCATTTCACGACCATCAGCAAGGGCCAAAACAACCTTTGCACCATCCGCAGCAACCACGCTTTCACCCTCACGGATCGCGTCTCCGAGTTTGAGACGACGAGTGTTTCCTGCGCTATCACGTACAAACGCCTGACCGGAAAGAACAGAAAGGTGTGCGACAACTTGGGCTTGAGCCATGGTGATACTCCAGACACTATTAGCAATACTAAAAGTGTAAATGTATCAATTCCAACAAGCTATTGAACTAAAGTACAACCTAGTGAAAAAACGTGAAATTTCTAACAAAAAAATTTCAGATGCTCAATCCATTGATTTTCAAGGAGAGCTGAAGTCGATCACGCAGGCCAAGTTTTTCGAACACCGCGGAAAGATGCGCCTTGACCGTTCTTTCCGTTATGAAAAGCTGCTCGGCTATTTCCTTATTACTTGCACCACCGGCCACCAACCTGGCGACCTGAGCCTCTCTCTCGGAGAGTAGTGACAAACAACTTTCCGTATTCTGTCCCGATGAGCGCTGACTAAACAAACGCGATGTGCTGCCAACCAACTTCTGCAGCAATGACTGCCCGATCCACAAACCACCATTCTCAACGACCAGCATAACCTGGCGCAGAACCTCGGGCGCCGCATAGGTATTACAACATCCGGAAGCACCGGCAGCCAAGGCATCACTGACAACCGACTCATCCGGCTCATCCGCTAGCACAACCACCAACTGGCCGGCACGAAGGACTTTTGGTGGCATGACATCATCCAGAGCCTCTCCAATCCTGAGGCGGCACCAGTAAACTCCCGGTGTTTCAGAAAAACCTGACAACACCTGATCACGCCGCAAGATAACAGCTCGCGGTATCGCTTCTTGCCAAGAAGACAACGCCACAGCCTCCTTATCCACTATCCAATGTTGCATCAACGCTCCGTCAACGCAACGCTTTTAGCTCGTAGCACCGGCTTGAGCATGTATGCAAGAACGCTTTTCTTGCCTGTCAAAATATCCACTTCAGCAACCATGCCCGGGATGATTGGCAAATTTGAATCACCAAACCCAGGCTTGCTGGTTCGGACACGAACAGTGTAAAAAGCATTGCCTTTGTCATCCATGACGGTATCCGCCCCGATATGCTCAAGGGTTCCGTCCAGTCCGCCATAGATCGGGAAATCGTATGCGGTGAATTTAACTATGACTGGTTGCCCCGGCCTCAAAAAAGCAATATCCCGTGGCAAAACTCGGGCCTCCAGTAACAAGGTATCTTCAAGAGGAACAATTTCGATCATATCCTTGCCTGGCTGAACAACCCCACCCACCGTATTTACCAGCAAACGTTTTACCGTTCCTTTAACGGGCGAGCGAATCGAGGACTGCTTGACTCGATCAGAAAGAGCAATGCTGCCCTCTGCCAAGCTATTCAGCTTTGCCATCGTTTCAGAAAGCTCTTTGCCAGCATCGTTGCGAAATGCCAGCTCCACCTCTTCAATTTTTCGCTGAGCCTCACTGATAGCAGATTGCACCCTGGAAATCTGAGCCGTAGCCATGTCTCGCTCACCACGATAGCGAGAAACATCGCGCTCAAGACGTAATAACTCAACCTCGGATACCGCCCCGGAGTTGATCAATGGCCGCGTTACAGTCAGCTCCCTGGCTGTCAGGTCGTAGCCCTGTGACGCTTGCGCCCTCTTTGCCTGTGCTTCGTTCAATTCCTGTTGTCGCTGATTGAGTTGCTGGCGAGCAATTGAAATTGCAGCAGCCAGCTCGTCATTTCTGGCCTCATAAAGCTTTTTCTCCTGCGCGACGATGGATGGATCAGCATTGGCAACCTCGGGCGGCGGCACAAAAGGCTTCCCTTCCGCAATCGCCCTCAACCTTGAAGCCTTGGCGACCAAGCCGAGATACTGAGCCTGATTTTCCTTGACTGAAGAAACAAAACGGGTTTCGTCAATTTTAATAAGCAACTGGTTGGCCTGGACAATATCGCCTTCATGCACAAGGATTTCGGAAACCAAGCCGCCATCAATACTTTGAAGAATCTGAACCTGCCGCGAAGGGATAACCTTGCCTTCACCACGCGTTACCTCATCCAGTTGCGCCAAGGCGGCCCATACGACAAAGAGCAAAAAAACAATCCCGATAGCGCGCAAAAGAACCCGCGCCCTCAATGGCTCCTGACGCAAGATAGCCAGATCTGCATCGGTTGCAAAATCGACAGCCTGAATATCTTCCTTGCTCGGCAACCGCCCAAGAATTTTTTCAACATAAGGAACACCTTTCTGGGCCAGTCTTTCCAAACCCGCATGCAACGAGCCAAAAATCGCTTTCAGGCGGCTCATGACGCTCTCCCGATACGACCACTCTGCAAAGCCTGGATAACCTGGTCACGCGGGCCGTCTGCAACGATACGACCATCGTCAACAACCATGACCCTCGTTGCCAGATCAAGCAAGCTATTGCGATGAGTGACAATCACGACCGTCTTATGAGCCGCCATTTGCCGGAGACGCTCCTTGAACTGCTGTTCAGACGAAAAGTCCATCGCACTGGTCGGCTCATCAAGTAGCAGGATTGGTGGATCCATCAGGAAGGCACGAGCTATCGCCACGCCTTGGCGCTGTCCGCCAGAGAGTGAATCTCCTCGCTCGCCAATCATCATGTCGAATCCGTCCGGATGGCGATTGACAAACTCGGTCAACCCTCCCGCCTCTGCAGCCGCCACTATGGTTGCATCATCGGCATAGGGAGCACCGAGAGCAATATTTTCCCGTAAGGTGCCATAAAACAACGTGACATCCTGTGCCACGTAACCGATATTGCGGCGCAAGTCAGCCGGATCCAATTGCCTGAGGTCAACACCATCAATACTGACAGCCCCGTCAGTTGGCTGATACAACCCCAGCAACAGCTTTTGCAACGTTGTCTTGCCGGAGCCGATGCGACCGATTACAACGACCTTGTCGCCTTCGTTAATTTTGCAGGTCAGACCTTTCAGCGCAGCAACCTGGCAATTCGGGTAACTAAATTGAACATCGCGGAATTCAATATTGCCCTTCAACTCAGGACGATGAACAAAATTGGCATCCGAAGGACGTTCAATCGGATTCTGCATGATTTTTTCTAGTGAGGTCAGCGCCACCTTGGCATTGTGATACTGCATCAACAGCCCCACCATTTGACCCAAAGGTGCAACCGCTCGCGAAGTCAACATCGTGCAGGCAATCAATCCACCCATACTGAGTTTTCCATCGGCTATCAGATAAACCCCTGAGATCACGACAACAACATTGACGATCTGCTGGATTTCCATCGCGCCGTTCGTTGCCGCCGCTGACAAAAATCGCATCTGGCTATTCACTCTGGCAACAAACGAGACCGACTTTTCCCACTTCGACTGCATGAGTCCTTCGGCTCCTTGTGTCTTGATGGTCTCAAGCGCAGTCAGACTTTCAATCAACGTGGCATTACGCTGAGCCGCAGCTCGATAAGTCGATTCGGACAGCGCATGCATCTTGTGCTGCAAAATATATGCATAAACAACAACCAGCACGATGGCCAGCAGCACCGGAATGATCAATTGCCAGGCAATCAGCGCAATCACCAGCACAAAAAGCATGGCAAACGGAAGGTCAATGAAAGCCGTCACCGACGCCGAAGTAATGAAATCGCGAACTGACTCAAAAGAGCGCAAATTTGAGGAGAACGCGCCAACGGCAGCGGGTCTTGCCTCCATTCGAACACCGAGTACACGCTCCATGATCGTCGCTGAAAGCTGGATGTCGATCCGGGCACTGGCAAGGTCAATAAAATAGCCACGCAAAGATCGCAATACCATGTCGACGCAAATCATCAGAATCACGCCGAGCGCGAGCACCCAAAGCGTCTCCATGGCACGATTCGGGACAACTCGATCATAGACGTTCATCGTAAATAGCGGCATAACCAGCGCAACCACGTTGATCAGCAATGCTGCGCCAAGAACATCGCGATAAACAGGCCACTGATCGGCCAAAGCCCCCCAGAACCAGTGTCGAAGTCGGATATCACCGACCTGCGGCGTGCGGCTATCAAATCGGAAATGGGGCCTGGCAAATAGCGCTACGCCGATATATTTCCCAGCCAGTTTTTCCCGGGAAAGCTGAACGGAGCCTTGGCCGGTCTCCGGAAAAAGCAAGCGCGCAATTTCGCCGGACTCATCCCAGCCAAGGAGAACGCAAGCCTCCTCGCCTTCAAGCAAAAGAACAGCAGGCAAAAGTGCGTCATCAATACGATCCAGAGAGCGCTTGACAACCTTGGCTGAAAGTCCGGCACGACTCGCGGCGCGACTGAAAAGAGATGGGGTCAGCGAACCTTTTTCGAGCGGCAATCCGGCGACAAGCGCGGCTCGAGTACTCGGACGACCGTGAATTCGTGTCAGCTCAACCAGACAGTCCAACAAAGGGTCATGATGCAGGAGATCTTCCCGCATTCCGGAAACACCAATTCCCGAGGAACCGCTTGCAACTTCGCTCATGCCACTCCCAAATTTCTTTTCAAGATTTTAACTTGGCCTAAAAAGCGCATATCAAAGAAATGTAAAAAGGCGGCCTAAGCCGCCTTTTTAGAACGACACCCAACAAATCAAGCAATCAGCGGAACAATCAGCAATGCAACCAGATTGATGATCTTGATAAGAGGATTAACGGCAGGACCAGCCGTATCTTTATAGGGATCACCCACGGTATCGCCGGTAACAGCAGCCTTGTGCGCATCAGAACCTTTGCCACCGAAATGACCATCTTCGATATATTTCTTGGCATTATCCCAAGCACCGCCACCTGTCGTCATGGAAATCGCGACAAACAAACCGGTGACGATAGTACCAACCAGCAAGCCACCCAGCGCAACAGGGCCAAGAATCAGTCCGACCACGATAGGCACCGCAACCGGCAGGATGGACGGAAGCATCATTTCCTTGATCGCTGCCACGGTCAGCATATCCACGGCACGGGAATAGTCCGGCTTGGCCGTTCCTTCCATAATGCCTGGAATTTCCTTGAACTGGCGACGAACCTCGACCACAACAGCACCTGCTGACCGCCCTACGGCCTCCATGGCCATTGCCCCAAAAAGGAACGGAATCAGGCCACCGATGAAAAGACCGATGATAACGAGATGGTTGGACAAATCGAAGGTAAACACCTTGCCCGACACCGCTTCCAGACCATGGGTATAATCTGCAAACAAAACAAGGGCGGCCAGACCAGCCGAACCGATAGCATAACCCTTGGTTACAGCCTTCGTGGTGTTGCCAACTGCATCCAGAGGATCAGTGACATTGCGCACCTCCTTCGGCAGTTCAGCCATTTCGGCAATACCGCCAGCATTGTCGGTGATCGGGCCATAAGCGTCCAGGGCAACAACGATACCGGCCATCGACAGCATGGAGGTTGCGGCGATGGCGATACCGAACAGGCCACCCATCGCAAAGGCAGCATAGATCGCGGCACACACCGAAAGAACCGGTAGCGCGGTCGCCTTCATTGAAACGCCAATGCCGGCGATGATATTGGTAGCATGGCCTGTCTGGCAGGCAGCTGCGACGTGCTTCACCGGGGCGTAATCGGTGCCCGTGTAATACTCGGTGATCCAGACCAGCGCTGCAGTCAGGACAAGACCAACGACAGAACAGCCGAACATCGTCATGGTATTGATCACCGTACCATCAGGCAGCGTTGCACCGGCGCCGATCAGCCATGAAGTAACCGGATAATAGAAGATTAGCGCGAGCACGCCGGCGACGATCAGGCCGCGATACAAGGCCGCCATGATCTTGCCGCCTTCGGTGGCCTTGACGAAATAGCAGCCGACAATGGAGGCGATGATGGAAACGCCGCCCAATGCCAGCGGATAGAGCACCAGGTTTTCACCAAGACTGGCCGTCGTCTTGATAATCAGCGCAGCCAGTACCATGGTTGCTACTACCGTCACCGCATAGGTTTCGAACAAGTCGGCCGCCATGCCGGCGCAGTCGCCAACGTTGTCACCGACGTTGTCGGCAATAACCGCCGGGTTACGGGGATCATCCTCTGGAATCCCAGCTTCAACCTTGCCGACCAGATCGGCGCCAACGTCGGCGCCCTTGGTAAAGATGCCGCCACCAAGTCGAGCAAAGATGGAGATCAGCGAAGAACCAAAAGCCAAGCCAACCAGCGGTTCAATCACGTGGTGTAGATCGGCACCCGAACTATTCATTGATTTCAGGAAGGCGTAGTAGCCAGCAACGCCGATCAACCCGAGGCCAACAACCAACATGCCGGTAATTGCCCCGCCTTTGAACGCAACGTCAAGCGCCGCAGCAATCCCTTTGCGCGCCGCTTCAGCCGTCCGAACGTTGGCCCGCACCGAGACATTCATGCCAATAAAGCCAGCAGCACCAGAAAGCACAGCACCAATCAGGAAACCGAAAGCAGTCAGCCAGCCAAGTTTGGGTACTAGCCCGATAACAAGAAATAGAATAACGCCAACCATCGCAATCGTCTTGTATTGCCGGCTAAGGTAGGCCTCCGCCCCCTCCTGGATGGCCTTTGCAATTTCTTGCATTCGCTCGTTGCCGGCAGGCAACGCGAGAATCTGTCGACTGGAAACCCAGCCATACAGGACAGCCAACACGGCACAACCAAGTGCCAGTAACAACGCTGTACTCATTATTCTCCCCTTAGTGACAAACTGACCAACAAAAACTCAGACTGCGAATGCCTCCAGCTTTTTAGGCACCGAGATATTCTTCAAACGCACATAATCGGGTAGACCGTTACGATAAGGCGGCGGCTCTTCTCCCTCGATCAACGGCTGCAGATAGGCCCGACACGCATCCGTAATGTGAAAACCATCCGGCGCAATGAACTCTGGTGGCATTTTGCGCTCCACATTGGCGATTTCAGCCAGCGGCGCATCACCGATTTCCCAGCGATAAGGTGACTCAGCCAAGCGCTCGATGGTAGCCATCACCGCGTTTTTCCCCTGCAAAGCCAGGTCGACCGCAGCAACACCCAAGGCGTGAGCTTGCTCAAGATCTGTGCGCGACGCCAGATGACGAGCCGAGCGCTGCAGGTAATCTGCCAACGCCCAGTGATATTTATAACCCAGCCTGTCCTTGATCAATTGGGCCACCATCTGGCCAACGCCACCCAATTGTGAATGGCCAAAAGCATCCTTGGCGCCCGATTCGGCAATCAGATTGCCGGCAGCGTCAGAGAGCCCTTCTGAAACCGCCACCGTACAGTAGCCGAACCGCTTGACGCACTCGTCGACACGGGACAGGAAACGCTCAGGATCGAACGGTACTTCAGGGAATAGCAGGATGTGCGGCGGTTCACCGGCACTTTCCGAAGCCAGACCGCAGGCGGCAGTAATCCATCCGGCGTGACGCCCCATCACTTCAAGCACAAATATCTTGGTCGATGTGCGCGCCATTGAGGCCACGTCATAACCTGCCTCGCGGATGGACGTTGCCACATATTTGGCAACCGAACCGAATCCCGGACAGCAATCGGTATGCGGCAGATCGTTGTCCACCGTCTTGGGTACGCCAACGCAAACGACCGGATAGCCCATTTTTTCAGCAATTTGCGAAACCTTCCAAGCGGTATCCATGGAATCGTTGCCGCCGTTGTAGAAAAAATAGCCGATGTCGTGTGCCTTGAAGACTTCGATCAGGCGTTCGTACTGTGCCCGATGCTGCTCCAGACTTTTCAACTTGTAACGGCAGGACCCAAAAGCGCCGCCTGGCGTATGACGCAGGCGGGCAATCATTTCATCGGATTCGAGACTGGTGTCGATCAAATCCTCGGTCAGGGCGCCAATGATGCCGTCGCGCCCGGCAAGTACTTTTCCGATTTTGTCGGGATGCCGGCGTGCTTCCTGAATCAGGCCGCACGCCGTGGTATTAATGACGGCGGTAACGCCCCCCGACTGCGCGTAGAAGGCATTTTTAACCGCCATCAGTTGCTCCTTATTTCAGCGCTTCAAACACGCTCTTGGTAATGCCATCAACGCTACCGACGCCTGCTACCTTGCGCACCTTCGGCGCAATGGCATCACCTTCGGCTGCCCACTTGCTGTAGAAATCAACCAGCGGCTTGGTCTGAGAGTGGTAGATTTCCAGACGCTTTTTGACAGTTTCTTCCTTGTCGTCATCACGCTGAACCAGCGGTTCGCCGGTCACATCGTCGATGCCTTCAACCTTCGGCGGGTTGTACTTGACATGGTAGGTACGGCCCGACGACAAGTGAGCGCGGCGACCAGCCATGCGCTCCACGATATCGCTGTCTGGCACGTCGATTTCGAGTACGTACTCAATCGGAACGCCAGCATCTTTCATGGCCTGAGCCTGGGGAATGGTGCGCGGGAACCCGTCAAACAGGTAACCGTTCTTGCAATCGTCCTGGGTCAGACGATCCTTGACCATGCCGATAATCACAGCGTCCGGTACCAGGCCGCCAGCGTCCATGTGCTTCTTGGCCTCTAGGCCGAGGGCAGTGCCCGCCTTGACCTGGGCACGCAGCATGTCGCCTGTGGAAATCTGGGGAATGCCAAACTGTTTGGAGATAAAAGTTGCTTGCGTTCCCTTGCCAGCGCCAGGTGCGCCCAACAGAATCAATTTCATGAAAAGTCCCTCGGTTTTGTCTAAAAAATTCTTGTTATCGGCTTCAAAATTGGCCGCTCTCCAAGAGCGGAAAATTACTCGCAATTGATGGCACGGTCAAACAATTTGCGCATCCGCGCTGCATCTTCGGGCGTATCGACACCAGGCGCCGGCGCGACATCAACCAAGGTGACGCTGATCCGGTAGCCATGCCACAGAGCTCGCAACTGCTCCAGCGATTCAAAATATTCGGTAGGTGCTACGGTCAACCCGGAAAAAGCCTTCAAAAACGAAGCTCGATAAGCGTACAAACCAACGTGGCGATAGGCCGGAAAATCAGCTGGCAACGTTTCACCGCCGGCCTCTTTGGCGAAATGGTCGCGCGCATAGGGAATCGGTGCGCGGGAAAAATAGGCCGCATCGCCATCCGCCCGGCACACGACCTTGACCACATTCGGGTTGAAAAAATCGGCCGGATCGGTGATTGGATGGGCAACCGTGGCAATATCTGCACCACTGGCAGCCAGTTGGCGCGCCGTCTGGATGATCACGTCCGGCTCGATCAGCGGCTCGTCGCCCTGAACGTTGACAATGATGGTATCGCTGCTCCAGCCCCGCTGCTCAACGACTTCGGCCAGGCGATCAGTCCCCGTCGCGTGGTCGGTACGCGTCATCAGTGCGGCAACTTCATGCGCCTCGGCGGCTGCACGCACGTCGGGATGGTCGGTGGCCACCCAGATCTCTTCCGCTCCCGACAGACGCGCCCGCTCTGCCACGCGGACCACCATCGGCTTGCCGCCCAGATCAAGCAGCGGCTTGCCCGGCAACCGGGTGGACGCATAGCGCGCCGGGATGACGACCTTGAAGGCAAAGCCGGACATTACTGTCCGTCCGCGTTCAGTTGGCGCGCTTCATCCTCCAGCATGATCGGAATATCATCGCGAATCGGAAAAGCCAGCTTGCAGGGCTTGCAGACCAGTTCCTTCTCGGCTTTGCGGTGTTCGAGATTGCCCTTGCAAATCGGGCAGACGAGAATATCAAGCAGCCTGGCGTCCACGGAGTTTCTCCAAAATCAGTTCAATAAGGGCCGGCGAAAGCTCGGCCTCGACAGGCAAAACCCAAGTTTCACCCGCCGTCAGACCCGCGCATTTTACTGCATCCTTCTCCGTCATCAGCAAGATGCCGTCTTTGGCGAAAGCCAGATCAGCAGAGGAATAGCGATGATGATCGGGAAATGGATGGTTTTCGCAGGCCAGGCCAAGCGATGCCAGCGTTTGAAAAAAGCGGGCGGGATTTCCGATGCCGGCTAGGGCATGTAATGCACCACGTGCCTTGAGGCTGCCGGCGGTACAAGTTTGTTGCGGGTTGCCCAGTCGATAAAACACGCCTGGCCGCAACGCCATGTCAAAAGTCGGCACATCAGCCGGCCGAAAACCTTTCAAATTATTGCAAATAATCGCGTCGACCGTAGCAAGTCGTCCCAAGGGCTCGCGCAGCGGCCCAGCCGGGAGGCGCCAGCCGTTCCCCGCCCCACGCGCATCGAAAACCACCAGTTCGACATCACGCGCCAGCGCGTAGTGCTGCAGGCCATCATCGCAGAGCAAGACATCAACCTCCGGATGCGCAGCCAAAAGCGCAGCGCCAGCCTCGGCACGCTGGCGCCCGACCCAGACCGGGACACCGCTACGCCGAGCGAGCAACAGCGGCTCGTCACCAACCTCCGCCGGCGACGAATCGGTGCTCACCGCGACAACGCCATCCGCGCTGCGACCATAGCCACGACTGACAATCCCCGGTCGCCAGCCACGCGCCTTCAATTGCTGCGCCAGCCAAAGCGTGAGCGGGGTTTTCCCGGCACCGCCAACGATGATGTTGCCGACCACAATGATCGGCACCGGCATTTGCCGAGGCTTGGCCAGCCGACGGCCCAGCGCACTCAACAATCCATAGAGCCAACTTAGTGGCAGCAAAAGCCACAACGCCGGCGTTAGCCGGCGTTGCTCAAACCACTTTCGCTGTAGCCAGCGTGCCAGCATCAGCGATTCTGGGTCGCGAAGGAAATGTGCGGATAACCCGCCGTCTGCGCCGCCTGCATGACATCAATGACGCTTTGGTGCGTGGCCTTGGCATCCGCGTTGATCACGATCAACGGATCTTCCTTGGCCCCGGCCGCCCGGCGCAAGCCATCGGCAATGCTCTTCACATCACTGGCGGTCAGCGGCGATTTATTAATCAGCACCTGCCCGCTGGCCGTCACCGAAACATTGATCTCATTCGGCTGCTCAGCTTGCTTGGTCGCATCCGCCGTCGGCAGATTGATCTCCAGCCCGGAAAACTTGGCGTAAGTCGTGGTCAACATCAGGAAAATGATGATGACCAACAGGACGTCGATCATCGGAATCAAGTTGATTTCCGGCTCTTCGCTGCCGCGGCCGCGTTGAAAATTCATCGCTTACTTCCGATCGCCGTGCATATATTCGACCAGACGCACCGCCTGCTGCTCCATTTCGACGACAAAGCCATCGACCAGCGCCCGGAAATGCCGCCAGAAAATCAGACAGGGCACCGCGATGAAGATACCAAAGCCGGTGTTATAGAGTGCAATGGAAATACCATTCGCCAGTTGCATCGGATTCGCCCCCGTCGGCGACTGCGAGCCAAAAATCTCGATCATGCCGACCACCGTACCGAACAGCCCCATCAGCGGACTGATCGAGGCAATCGTGCCAAGCGTCGTCAAATAACGATTCAGCTCATGAGAAACGGCAGAACCAGTTTCCTCGATCGACTCCTTCATGATTTCGCGGGACGCATTGACGTTGCGCAAGCCGGCAGACAGCACCCGGCCGAGTGGGGAATGACGCTCCAGGTCATCAAGCAACTTGTCGTTGTTGGCACCGCGCTTGAATTCACCAACCGCCCGCTGCAACAGGCCAGCGGGAACCACCTTGGAACGACGCAGCGCCACCAGACGCTCGATAATCAGCGCCACGGAAATGATCGAAGCCAGTAACAATGGCCAAATAGGCCAGCCGGCCGCCTGAACGATTGCAAACACGTGAAGTCATCCTTGATGGAATATCAGCCCGCAATTCTGCCCTTCCCCCCGCCACAGGGCAAGCAAGGAAATAGCAGGGTTGCGGCGGCTTATCCCCAAAACCTGTGGATAAGTCTGTGAATCAGCTGTCATCAACAGCGCTAACCCCTATCTATCAAAGGACTTTTTACGCTCTGCCAAAAAACAAGGCACATCATTTATTTATATAACAATCAATGACTTAACAAACTTCAAATCTATCAATAGGCAGCCATGCCGATTCGCCAAGGGTTACAATCCAAGCATGCCTCCGCCAACCGCACCTGTCAGCAGCATCGTCCTCAGTGTTTCCAGCCTCAACCGTCAGGTAAGGGATTGTCTGGAATCAGCTTTCCCTCTGACCTGGGTCGGCGGCGAAATATCCAACCTGACCTACGCCGCTTCCGGTCACGTCTATTTCTCATTGAAAGACAGCAGCGCCCAAGTCCGCTGCGTGATGTGGCGCAGTCGGGCGCAACTGCTTGGCTGGCGGCTGGAAAACGGACAGCAGATCGAAGCCCGCACACTGGTCTCGTTCTACGAACCACGTGGCGAATTCCAGCTCAATGTCGAAGCCATCCGCCGCGCCGGCCAGGGTGACCTCTTCGAACGCTTCCAGCAGCTCAAGGAAAAGCTTGAAAAAGAAGGCATTTTTGCCGTTGACCGCAAGAGACAGCTGCCCGCCTTCCCGCGCCGCCTCGCCATTGTCACCAGCCCCCAAGCCGCCGCCCTGCGCGATGTCCTGAGCACACTGCACCGACGCGCCCCGCATATTTCGATCACGCTGTTTCCGACACCCGTCCAGGGCGAAGGTGCCGGCGCCAAAATTGCCGAAGCCATCACCCAGGCCGGCAAAAGCGACTGCGACGCCATCATCCTCTGTCGTGGCGGCGGCAGCATCGAAGACCTCTGGGCCTTCAATGAAGAAAGCGTTGCCCGCGCCATCCACGCCTCGGCCATTCCTGTCGTCTGCGGCGTCGGCCATGAAACCGACTTCACCATCGCCGACTTTGCTGCCGACCTGCGCGCCCCAACACCAACTGCAGCGGCCGAACTGGCCAGCCCTGACCGCGATGCCCTGCTCGACCGCCTGACCCAACTGCAAAATCAGATCAGCCGCCGCATGGATCGTGCGCTAACGGATCACATGCAGCGCCTCGACTGGCTAGCCGCCCGCCTGACCCATCCGGCCGAACGCATCCAGCAGCGCCGGCGTGAAATCGACACCTTCGGCAACCGTCTGCAACACGCCCTGCGCCGGCAAACCGAGCACTGCGCCGTCCGCCTGCAAGCGCTCAGGCAGCGCTACGGCAGCGCCCGTCCCCAACCGAAAAAACTCGCCGACAGCATCAATCACCTGCAATATCGCCTCACCCGGCAGAGCCAATGGGCAATTTCCCAATATTCCGGGAAACTAAATTCACTTGCCAACAGTCTCATTCAGCTTGATCCACACGCCGTCCTGGCGCGAGGCTATACACTTGCCATAGGCCCTGACGGCCGGGCTATCCGCGACGCCACCCGACTCAGCCCTGGCGACCTGCTCAAGCTCCGGTTTGCCAGCGGCGCTGCCGAGGCCACCGTGAATAAGGTTGTCGCTAGCCCGGAAGCTGACTAGAATTTTCGATTTACCCCCATCAAACCCCAACGGAGAACATCAATGGAACATCAACTGCCCGCACTGCCCTTCGCCAAAGACGCACTCGCCCCGCACATGTCGGCCGAAACCTTTGACTACCACTACAGCAAGCACCATCAAGCCTACGTCACCAACCTTAACAACCTGATCAAGGGCACCGAGTACGAAGCCCTCGACCTCGAAGCCATCGTCAAGAAGGCACCGGCCGGCGGCGTGTACAACAACGCAGCCCAGGTCTGGAACCACACCTTCTTCTGGAACTGCCTGACTCCGAACGGCGGCGGTGCCCCCAAGGGTGCCCTGGCCGATGCCATCAACGCCAAGTGGGGCTCGCTGGATGCCTTCAAGACCGCCTTCCAGACCTCTGCTGTCGGCAACTTCGGTTCCGGCTGGACGTGGCTGGTCAAGAAAGCTGACGGCTCCGTCGACATCGTCAACATGGGCGCCGCCGGCACCCCGCTGACCACCGGCGACAAGGCACTGCTCTGCGTCGACGTCTGGGAACACGCCTACTACATCGACTACCGCAACATGCGTCCGAAGTTTGTCGAAACCTATCTGGCCTCGCTGGTCAACTGGTCCTTCGCCGAAGCCAACTTCGCCTGAGTTTCGACCAAAAATTCAGGATGACAAGCTCGTAAAACGAGGATTTGTCGCTGAAAAACAAAAGGGAGCAACAAGCTCCCTTTTTTTGTGCCTCAATGTTCAGCGACACCATATCGGCCAAAACCAACGCTGCAAGGCGCATCACCGCGTTAGCCGCGCGTAGCAACCTTCGCGAAAAGCCTGTGCTTTGGATTGCCGATCACAATCCTGTTTGGTGATCGCCCCGGATTCGAGCGCCCAGTTTTCCCCGGCCAATTTATCGCTGTTCAGCGCGTTGCCGGGTTCTGACATCTTGCCCACGTTTCCCAAAAAGACGTGCCCGGACCAGGCCGCTATCGCCGCCAACACCACACCATAGCGGAGCGCTGGATAGCGAGCCGAACAGACGATCAGCGCAACGATGGCGATCATGCTGATTCCGGCGGCAACGGGCACCAGTCCGAACAGGAAAAGCATCGCTACCAGGGCGCCATAAGCAGCGGAGTCCGCATGCGGCCCGGCGACTTCCCGGAAAAGCAGGTAGGACAAAATATCCGCCGCAATGGCCAGTGTCCCGAATACAAGCAGATCGGACAACCCGAATTTGCGCCCCCGGAAGCGAAAATAGGCGATCACCGCACCAACGATCATGTCCAGGAGCAAACCCATTTCGATAACTTCGTGCAGGATTTCCAATGTGCCTCCTCCGATCACGGGCAAGGTGCCCGTGCCTTGGAATTATCGCATTCAGCATGCAGATTTGTTGTGCGCCCCGTCGCTTGCGCCATATGCCCGGCATGTTTTGGCGCATCGCCTTGGTGTTTGCGTCGTTTCCACGGTCAACCGGAAATTTTGGGCAAAATTGAAATCGGGTTTGGGCGTTTTCCCGGCAATCCCTCTTAACCCGCTGCGCCAACCGACAGTCAGCCGTCGGCTGAGCGTTTCCGCTAGTGACCTATCTGCTTGGCCAGTCGGCCCGCCAAAGCCAGCAACTCGCCGCTATTTTCCAGTCCGGCCAGAAAACGTTGAGGAATTCCCGAAAGGCCGGTTTGAGCCCCGGCCAGGGCGCCGGCCAGAATGGCGCGGGCCTGATTCTGACCGCCACCATTGACCGCATGGAGTACCGCAGACTCAAAGTCATCATGAAACCGTGCCGCCAGATAATAAGCAGCCGGAAACTGGTGATAGACCGCGCAGGGCATGCCATACACCAGAGAAACCTTCCACGCCGGCTCGATGCGAATATCGGGATCGACCGCAGCCATGGCAATCGAGGATTGGCTCAGCAATGCATCCGGCGATGGAAAACGACCGGCAGTTGGCGCTTCCGCCTGACCGGGCTGTGGCGCTTGCAAGTTACCACTGGTGACGGCGTGAAAAGGCAGCTCACCAGACTTTACCCGCGCCATCAATTTGCCCGAGATGCCCGCATCCATTGCTTGCCCTTCAACCAGCATGCCGAGTACCGCGCCGAAGGCGACCGTCATCGCCACAACCGTTCCATCGCTCTGCGTCAGCACCGTATTCCGGGTGACGGCCGACGCGAGTTCAGCCGGCTGCAGCGCGTAACGGATAGCAATGGCGAGAATGCGCTCCGCGGCTTCGGTGGTGTCCGCGTTTCCCGCCACCTGCCCCCAAGGCAATCCGGCGCCAACCCGCTTGCGCCAAGCCTCCCGGATCGACTGGCTGGTGTAGCCACCCGGCCCGTTCATGGGCGTCCCATCAAGCAGCGGGAAAAATTCGTTGTCCAGGCGACGGCAAAAGTCCGCTTCGTCGTAGCTGCCGCAATCCACCAAAGACTCCAGAGTCAGTCGCCGCAGCACCCCGGATTGAGAAAGCTGCCCCGCCCTCATCCCTGCGTGATAGCGCCCCGGCTTGGGCGTGGTGTAGTCGCTGATCCACTGGCCATAATCGGCATGAAGTTGATCCAGGTCGTAGTACCAATGCGGGCCAAGCGCTAGGGCGTCGCCGATGAAAGCCCCCAGCAAGGCGCCCATGGCGCGATCTTCAAGGGAGTGCGCGGACATCATGGCTCCATTCAGATTCAGTGATGAATTTTTCAAATAGCAAAAAACGATTACTGTGCAAGCAAGGCATGCTGACACAATCGCAGCGCGTCATCATGATTGTGCCTGCAGTTTGTCTTGCGTGCGGGTCTCGAAATCGCTGGCGTCATGGCGCTCATGCAACTGGCTTTCCAGCGACCCCATTACCCGGTTGACCATGCGGCCCCGTTTCACCGCCGGGCGCATGGCTATTTCGTCGGCCCAGCGAATCACGTGGGGATAATCGCTTACCTGCAGGAACTCACCCGCCTCGTACAACTGGCCTTTGGCCAAGGCACCGTACCACGGCCAGATGGCCATGTCGGCAACCGTGTACTCATCACCACCGACGTAAGGGCTTTCGGCCAGCCGCCGATTGAGCACGTCCATCTGCCGCTTGACCTCCATCGCAAAGCGGTCAATCGCGTACTCGATTTTAGTCGGTGCATAGGCATAAAAATGGCCGAAACCACCACCCAGGAAGGGCCCGCTGCCCATCTGCCAAAACAGCCAAGACAAGCATTCGGCGCGGTGAGCCGGTTCCGTCGGCACAAAGGCCCCAAACTTCTCAGCCAGATAGAGAAGAATCGACCCGGATTCAAACACCCGGACCGGCTCGCGGCCGCTGCAGTCCAGCAACGCGGGAATCTTGGAATTGGGGTTCACCTCGATAAAACCGCTACCGAACTGATCTCCGTCGTTGATGCGAATCAGCCAGGCATCGTATTCAGCGCCAACATGACCGAGCGCCAGCAACTCCTCCAGCATGACGGTGACCTTGACGCCGTTGGGCGTCGCCAGCGAATACAGTTGCAGCGGGTGTTTGCCACGCGGCAGTGCCTGCTCATGCGTAGCCCCGGCTATCGGTCGGTTGATGTTTGCAAATTGGCCACCGTTGGCCTTGTCCCAGACCCAGACCTTGGGCGGGGTGTAAGTACTTGAGTCAGACATATGCGGTTCTCCAATTGATTGTTATTGGTCTCATTCAGTCTGGGCAGCTTGGTTTGTGCACTGAATGTATTGAATCGACGTACAGATTTCTCGCAGGCTGTGAATTTCCACCGATGCGACACACGGGGAACTACAAGCAGATAACGTAGATGAACTGGCCATTTCCGATCGCGCTCGCGCCGTAGGACAGCCATCGCTCGGGAACAGTTCATTGCAGCCATCGGCAAACGATCAGATCGATGACCAAATTGGCTGATTTGTTACGGAGCGAAAGACTCCCGTTTTTGACTGCAGGTTGGCCTATGCTGATAGTCGACTCCGTACATGCTACGTTTGATCTGGAAGCTCAAGCAGTCCTCCGATGTATCGTCAAGAGCCAGCCCAATTCACCTTGGTGGCCAGCGCTGCGCTCCGGCGGCGGTTACGTCCCAGATACTCGATTCTGTCTATGTCCATCTCGGACTCTGAAAACCAAAAACCAGCCTTGGCTGGTTTTGGAAGCACCCGATTTGCAAACGTCAGGCGGAAAATCCGCCATCAATCAGCAGGCTGGCACCGGTGATGTAGGCAGCCTCGGGGCCGGCCAAATATGCAGCAAAGCTCGCCACTTCCTCTACCGTGCCGTAGCGCGGCAGTGCCATCAGGCCCTTCAATGTCTGCGCAAAATCACCGCTGTCCGGATTCATCTCGGTGTCGATCGGGCCGGGCTGAATGTTATTGACGGTAATACCGAGCGGACCGAGATCGCGCGCCAGGCCTTTGGTCAGACCGACGATGGCGGACTTGCTCATGGCGTATATCGAGCCGCCCTGGAAGGGCATGCGGTCGGCGTTGGTGCTACCGATCGTAATGATGCGGCCACCCTTGTCCATGTGCGTGACCACCGCCTGCGAGGCGACGATCACGCTACGCACATTCACGGCCAGGGTGCGATCAATCTCTTCGAGCGAGATCTCTGCGTCGGCGACATTGCCCAAGGCCAGTACGCCGGCGTTGTTCACCAGGATATCAATCTTGCCGTAGGTATCGGCGGCTACCTGCACGGCGGCTTTGATCTGCTTGGCATCGGCGCTGTCGGCCTTGATCGCAATGGCGCGACCGCCGATGGCTTCGATCTCCTTGACGACTTCCTGTGCCTTGTCAGCTGAGTTGGCATAGGTCAGCGCTACGGCAGCACCGTCACGAGCCAGCCGCTTGACAATGGCAGCGCCAATGCCGCGCGATCCTCCCTGAACAAAAGCGACCTTGCCGGCCAGATGATTGACTTGAGCTTTTACGTTTTGAGCTTGCTTCGACATGATGTAACTCCTGGAGTGGTTTGGCTTCGCAATATCGCTGCGCCATGGAGCAAACTATCCGCCGATCATTGTGTTGTGATAAGCCATGAATCCTTATATTCTATTCAAACTAATGGTTTGAAATAGGCAGGCTGGATTTGGCCTGAAAGGCGCATGGAAACATTAGGCAGTATCGAGTGCTTCGTCCGCAGCGCTGAAGCCGGTAGCTTCTCCGAAGCGGCGCGGCGCCTGGGTTTGACCTCGGCCGCTGTGGGCAAGAACGTGGCCAAGCTGGAGGTCAGCCTGGGCATTCGCCTGTTCCAGCGCAGCACGCGCAGCCTCCGCCTGACCGAAGCGGGCACGCGTTTCCTGGCCGAGGTCAGCGGTAGCCTGGCGACCATACAGAGCGCGGTCGCCAACCTAGCCGATGCTGAAGGACAAGCCGCTGGCACGCTTAAGGTGAGCATGGGCAACGCCTTTGGGCGCGAACACATCGTGCCCCTATTGAGCGACTTTCTCGCCCAGCATCCAGCCATCGTGCCAGACTGGCACTTTGACAATCGTCAGGTTGATCTAATCGCGGAAGGCTTTGACGCCGCCATCGGCGGCGGCTTCGAGCTTCCTCCCGGCCTGGTCGCCCGCACACTGGCGCCGGCACACATCGTTTTGCTCGCCTCTACGGCCTACCTCGCGGCTCGGCCGGCAATCACGCATCCAGATCAACTCAAGCAGCATGCCGGCATATTCATTCGCTCGCCGCAAACCGGGCGTATCCGTCCGTGGGGGCTAATCAACAGCAAGGATGCACGCCGCAAGGAACAGATGCCAATAGACATGCAAATCCGCATGACCATGAGCGACCCAGCCGCTTCGCTCGAGGCAGCCGAGCAGGACCTGGGCATTGCCGTCACCAGCATGCCCAACGCCCAGCCCTATCTCGCCAACAAGCGGCTCGTCCGCGTCCTGCCTGACTGGTATGCCGATGCCGGCGCCCTTTCGCTCTACTTTTCGGCGCAGAAGCTACTGCCGGCAAAGAGCCGTGCTTTCATCGATTTCGTCGTGTCCTATTTCCGCAAGCACAAGATGGCGCAGCGCTTCAGTGCATACTGAAGCGTCCCTGCGTTCGTCGTCGCCTTGACGGAACGCTTTGAATTTATCAGTACGCCAGAGCATAGAAGAACGTCAGCAAGTTAAATCCGCCGATACAAAACCACCATGAAATTTTACGTCTTCATCTGTCATGGATACGCAGTAAGACATTAATTCACAACATATAAATCGCAGATTATTTCATTCGGAAAGCACGGACTCCGCTGTTCGCATGGCATCAGCAGCTAGCGGAACGCCGCAATAGACGGTGGCATGCAAGATGACTTCCCGGATTTCCTCCGCGGTTGCGCCGTTATTGAGTGCACCACGGACATGACCACGTAGCTCGTGTTGCCGGCCGAGGGCGGTGAGCATGGCTACGGTGATCAGACTGCGCGTTTTAAGTTCGAGTCCGGGGCGGCACCAGACGCTGCCCCAGGCGTTCTCGGTAATGAAATCCTGTAATGGCTGGGAAAACTCGCTGGCGTTGGCCAATGCACGGTCGACAAATTCATCTCCCATGACCTCACGGCGGACTT
Source organism: Betaproteobacteria bacterium (assembly GCA_016709965.1). NCBI lineage: Bacteria > Pseudomonadati > Pseudomonadota > Betaproteobacteria > Rhodocyclales > Azonexaceae > Azonexus > Candidatus Azonexus amarohabitans. Next base: position 456,181 of record JADJLT010000006.1, on the reverse strand, counting down.
TCATTCCATTTTTATAAGCATCACTCATCGATTTTTCCCTTGGTGCGTACTATCGTGCTGCTGTTTTCATGCCGGTCGCGTAGAGCCTTTACAGCTCGCTGGTGCTCGCCCCGCGAGATTTCCCCAAGCAGGTGCCCACACTCAATATCCCAAAGTTCACCGATCAGGGCAATGGCGGCGCGTGGACTGCCGGCTTGCGGCAGTCCATTGCCGACTGTTCCCATTGTTCGGTTCAGGAGCAGGAAACGAGTTCCGGTGCTCGCGTCAGCAAGCCCAGACGCACGGCAAACGGGCAACCCGTTTTCGCCGCAACCTCGTCCACTGATATTCCTGGCTGCAGTTCGATCAAAGTCAGGCCGCCGCCGGGGTTCACTGTGAAGACGCAGAGATCGGTGATGATCATCTCCACCACGCCCTTGCCGGTCAGTGGCAGGCTGCAGTGCGGCAGTATTTTCGGCGAACCGTCCTTGGCCGTGTGCTCCATGAGGACAATCACCCGCCCGACACCGGAGACCAGATCCATGGCGCCGCCTGGCCCTTTGACCATCTTGCCGGGCACCATCCAGTTGGCTAGGTCGCCGCTTTCCGAGACTTCCAGCCCGCCGAGGATGGAAAGATCGACGTGGCCGCCGCGGATCATCGCGAAGGAGTCGGCGCTGGAGAAGAAGCTGCTGCCGGGAATGCTGGTGATGGTTTGCTTGCCGGCGTTGATCAGGTCGGCGTCAACATGCTCGCCGGATGGGAAAGGGCCGATGCCGAGCAGGCCGTTTTCCGATTGCAGGGTGACCTTGATGTCTTCGGGGATGTAGTTGGCCACCAGTGTCGGGATGCCAATGCCGAGATTGACGTAGTAACCATTGCGTAACTCAAGCGCAGCGCGCCGGGCCATGCGTTCGCGCGCCGGGTCGTGCTTGCCGGCCAGCGCAGCATCGGCCGTGGTGCGGAACTCAATGCGCTTCTGGTAACCGCTGCCTTGAATGATCCGGTCGATATAGATGCCCGGCGTATGGATCTGGTCCGGATCGATGTCGCCGACCTCGACCAGTTCCTCGACTTCGGCCACGGTGACGGTGCCGCAGGTGGCGATCATTGGATTGAAGTTGCGCGCTGTCTTGCGGAAGACGAGGTTACCGGCGCGGTCGCCTTTCCAAGCCTTGACGATGGCCAGGTCGGCCTGGATCGCTGGTTCGAGCACGTAGTCCTTGCCATCGAAGTCGCGGGTTTCCTTGCCTTCGGCCAGCCGCGTGCCGTAGGCCGTCCGCGTGTAGAAGCCGGGGATGCCGGCGCCGCCGGCCCGCAGCCGTTCGGCCAGAGTGCCCTGCGGTACCAGTTCGAGTTCGAGTTCGCCGGCCAGCACCTGGCGTTCGAACTCCTTGTTTTCGCCGACATAGGAGGCAACGACCTTCTTCACCTGCCGCGTCTTGAGTAATGGCCCCATGCCGAAATCGTCCACCCCGGCATTGTTGCCGACGATGGTCAGATCGCGGGTGCCGGCTTTCAGCATGCCCTCGATCAGGTTTTCCGGAATGCCGCAGAGGCCGAAGCCGCCAGCGGCGACGGTCATGCCGTCGAAAAGCAGGCCTTCGAGCGCGGCGCCACTTGTTGAATACACCTTGTTCATCTTGTGCAGTCCCCTACTATTTTGTATCGCTGATATGTCCTCAATCTGAAAAAGGGGCCGGTTTCCCGGCCCCTCGTGACTGCGCTTTTAGTCAGCTCGCTCGGGAACCGGCATATGCACCCATTCCTTGTAGAAGGCCTCGATGTCCGGCTCAAAGTCGTGAATCACCGGGTACCACGGGGTCGGTGCCTCGACATCGTGCAGCGTGCCGCAGGTCGGGCAGAAGTACTCGCGGTAGACCTGCCACTGGGTATCCGGCGCCATCAGGCTGGGATAGACCTCGGTCATCGCTTCTTCGGTGTCACGCACGTAGATCGAGGCGTGCAGCTTCCAGTTCTCCTTGTAGTCGCAGAACTCGTGGCCGCAATCGCATTTGATGATCCATTGCTTGGTCTTGGCCGACTGCACGATGTACATGTGCGGTGCCAAGGGCAGAACGATGCGGTCCTTGAAGCTGACCTTGGCCTGCAGTGCCGCGAGATACTGTTCGAAGCGGCTGTTGTCCTTGGGCATCGACAGCATGCGGAAAGTCGTTTCCCAGTCCAGCGAGCCTTCGATCAGATGTGAAACCTGTTCATTGGTATATGACATTTTTGTCTCCTTGATTCAGATAATCGATTGCGCGTATTACTCTTCGACCTGGACGACGGTCGTCACGTCGGGCATCAGCGAGAGATCCATGCGGTGCTTGGAGCCGTAGGTCGGGACGCCCAGCTCGTCTTCCAGCAATTGCCAGTCAGCCGGCAGGTTCCAGAAATCCTTGAACTCTTTGGTGAATTTTTCGGACAGTCCGAAGCTGGTGGCGAACATGTGCTGGACCTGCACGGCTGCATGCTTGTTGATGATCCGTTCGCGCTCTTCCTTCATCCACTCACGGGTCGGCAGGGCACGGGCCAGACGTTCCTTGCGCATTTCGCCACGACGGGCCTGGGTCTTGGCGGCATCGATGACAAACACGCCCTTGGCATCCTGGCTGAACACCGCGCCATAAACCTTTTGTGCGTATTCCGGCAGCAGGAACTTCTGGTTCAGGTCGGCTTCGATAGCTTTGACATCACGGTCGATCGGGTCGCCGAAGCCAGGGCCGCCACGCAGATAGTTCAGATAGAGGTCATGGTTGTCATAGCAGTCCTCTGTCGTCATGCACTGCTTGTCGCGCTTGACCTTGGCGGTGGCATCGATGTTGTGCTCGTAAGTGGGGGCACTTGGATCGATGTCGCCGCCCAGCGGCAGGCCTTCACCATTGGCAATCCGGCGCTCCAGCCCGGTGTCGTGGGCTTCGAAACGGTAGCCGGTTGCCGATGGGTAGCCGCCCATCATGCCCCAGTCACTGTTCATGTAGCCATTGCCCATGAAGAACATCGTCCAGTCCTGGGCGTTCCAGACCATGCGCAGCGTTTCGAAACCACAGCCGCCGCGGTATTTGCCGTAGCCGCCGGAGTTGGATTTGACGTTGCGCCCGAGATATAGCAGCGGTTCGGCCATTTCCCAAATTTCGATGTCGCCCATGTCGCCTTCCGGATTCCAGATGGCGGCGGCGTGGTTCAGACCGTCCTTGACGGCGCAGGCACCGGTACCGCACGACGAAGCCTCGAAGCTGTTAACCGCGTGGATCTCGCCGTCCTGGTTAATACCGCCGCCCTGCAGCCAGTTGGAGGTGTTGGCGTTGCCGGCATTGACCTCTTCGAGATAGCCGCGGCTAAAGTAGGACTGGCTCAGGCCGCGCCACAGCGCCGCCCAGCCGGAGACCAGGAAGTGCCAGGCATAGGCATGGCCGGTGCGCCGGTCATCCGGGTTGCACCAGGTGCCCTTGGGCAGGTGGAACTCGGTGGCGAAGTAGGCGCCGTCGTTGATGCGCTGGGTCGGCACCAGCGTCTGCGACATCATGACCCAAATGCCCGAGGTGAAAGCCACCTGGTGGGCATTGAAGGTATGCCAGCCCCAGCGGCTGGCGCCTTCGAAGTCGAGACGCCACTTGCCGTCCGGCTTGATGGTCATTTCGACCGGCGAGTGCATGATCGAGTCGAGCTTGGCGAAGGCGTTGGAAACCTGGATGTCTTCATGCTTGAACGGCACATCAACGAAGGACAACTTGCGGTATTTGCCGGGCAGGGTCATTGCCTTGATCCGGCTCATCAGACCGCGACGGCCCTCCTCGATGACTTCTGCCGAGAATTTCTCGTAGGCTTCGAGGCCGTCGGCGTGAATCACTTCTTCGACCAGCTGGCGAATCATGTGGCAACCGGCGATCCGGGTCTTCTCGTCGAGAATCCAGTATTTCGGCGTGCGCACCGAACGCTGCGACTCATGTAGCCAGTCGCGCAGCGGCTCGTCGTTGATGCCGGTCTTGCGGCAGGTGATCATGTAGCCATCGCCGAAACGCTGTGTCTGCCCGGTGGACATCGAGCCGGGCGTCACGGCACCGGTATCGATGACGTGGGTGACGCCACCGACCCAGCCGATCAGCTTGTCATCCCAGAAGATCGGCACGATGGTGGCGATGTCGCAGGGGTGAACATTGCCGATGGCGCAGTCATTGGTCGTGAACATGTCGCCGGGGTTGATCGTCGGGTTGGCTTCCCAGTTGTTCTCGATCATGTACTTGATCGCCGCGCCCATGGTGCCGACGTGGATGATGATCCCGGTCGAGGTCAGAATGCAGTCGCCGGCCGCGTTGTAGAGCGTGAAGCAGAGTTCGCCTTCCTGCTCGACGATGGGGCTGGCGGCAATCTTTTTTGCTGTTTCCCGGGCATGGACCAGGCCGCCGCGCAGTTTGGAGAACAGCTTCTCGTAGCCGATTGGGTCGCTATCGCGGAATTCGAGATTTTCCAGGCCGTTGTAGAAACCGGTCGACTGGGTGCGCTCGAGAATTGCATCGCGGTGCTGCTTCAGCGTCATGCCGCTGGCCAGCAGGTTGCCGATGCCGATATCTTTTTTGCTCATCATATTCATGGTGGGTCTCCTCACTTGACTTCTTTGAGATGGAACAGGCGATGCTTGTCGATCGTGGTTTCAAAGCCGTCCGGCACGACGAAGGTCGTCGCGTCGGATTCGATGATGGCGGGCCCGACGATGTGATTGCCGGCTTTTAGCGACTCCATCTTCCACAGCGCTGCTTCGACCCAATTCTTGTGACGGTAGAACGGCCGGGTGCCGAGATAGGCTTCCTTGGGCGGCGTCGGGCCGGCATCTGCGTCTTCCGGTAGCACCGGCTTTTGCGTTACAACCATGCCGCGCAGGATGGCACCAGTGACCGAGAAGCCCAGTTCCGGCGAGCGCGCCGAATTGGCATAAACGCGGCCATAGGTGTTCTCGAAGGATTCGATAATCTGTTGCCAGTCAGCGGCAGTGGCTGCGCTGGTAACCGGCGAGACGATTTCGAGGTCGTTGAGTTGCCCCATGTACTGCATCTTGTAACCGGGGATCAACATCACGTCTTCCGGCTTGTAGCCATTGATGACGAACTCGTCGATAACCTTCGTTGCCAGCTCTTCCCAGGCTTCCTGCAAGGTTGCGCAGGCGGCGGCTTTTTGCTCGTCGCTGGCAAATTGGGCAACACCGAGGTCGACCGATTTGTCGTAGCGGTACTCGAAGTCGGCACAGGCGCAGCCGAAAGCCGAGAATCCTGCCGCCCAGGCCGGCACCACCACATCCTTGAAGCCGACGCCTTCGGTGTAGCCATAGGTATGCACCGGGCCGGCCCCGCCGTAGGAGAAGCAGGTGAATTCAGCCGGGTTGTAGCCCTTGGCGCTGATGTTGGCACGCAGGTACTCGGACAGCGTCAGGTCGAGCAGTTCGATGACGCCGGCCGCCGCATCTTCGACCGACAGGCCGAGCGGATCGGCAATCTGCGCCTTGATGTGGTCACGAGCCCGTTGCACATCAAGCTTGATGGCGCCGCCGAGGAAATTATCCGGGTTCAGATAGCCGAGGACGACGTGGCAGTCGGAAACCGAGACCGTATCCAGGCCGCTTTCCGGCCAGCAGGTGCCGACGCGGTAGCCGGCGCTGTCCGGGCCGAGCTTGATCGACTTGCTGTACGGGTCGAGGCGGACGAAGCTGCCGGCACCAGCACCGACCGAGTCCATGGCGACCAGCGGCAGCGAGAGGACCAGGCGAGCCATGTCAGGATCCGACTTGATGGCGAAATTGCCCTTGGTGATCAGCGCCACGTCAAAGCTGGTACCGCCGATGTCTGAACAGGCAATGTTTTCGTCGCCGAGGTATTCGCCGAGCAGTTTGGAACCGATGACGCCGCCAATCGGACCGGAAACAATCGTGCGGGCCAGTTCCTTGGCCTTCCAGCTGATCGTGCCGCCGTGTGTGGCCATGACGCGCAGATCAAACTTGGCGCCGTGCTTCTTGAAGCGGTCGCTGACTTTCTTCAGCGTCTGGCGTGAAGGTTCAGCGCCGTAGGCTTCGAGGATCGTCGTGTTCATCCGGTGGCTTTCCTTGCGCGACGGGTAGTAATCCACCGAAGCGAAGACCGGGATGTCCGACTTGAGTTTCTTCAATTCATCATTGGCCAGATCGCGGGCGCGCTGCTCACTGATTTCATTTTTGTGGGATTGCAGCAGGCAAATCACGATGGCCTGAGAGCCGGCTTCGACCAGTTCGCGGACGGCCTGCCGTACCTCTTCTTCGCGCAGCGGGATAACGACCTTGCCTTGCACATCCGTCCGCTCGGTGACGCCGCGGGTGCGGGAGACTGGCACCAGTGGCTCGTCGTAACGGTGGGTGTTGAGGTGGATGCGGTCTTCCAGGGCGTAGCCGAGATAGCTCTGCAGGGCGCGACCCATCGAGTGAATCTGCTCGAAACCCTTGTTGCAGATCAGGCCAACGTCGAGGCCCTTGCGCATCAGGATGCGGTTGAGCATGGCGGTGCCGGAATAGACGCAGGTCGCCAGTTCGGGATAGACGTCATCGACAGTCCGGCCCCAGTGCTCCAGGGCATCGACCGAAGAGTTGTAGATGGCGAGCGATTCGTCGCCGGGATTACTTTGCGCCTTGCCGACGACGAAACGGCCGTCAGCCCGGACAAAGAAGGTATCGGTCATCGTGCCGCCGGCATCGATGCCCATCACCTGTACGTTTGACTGCTGGGTTTGCATGTTTGTCTCCTGTCATTGGTGTTTGTGTGAGGTGTCCCACGCAGACTTAATGGCAAGGGCCGGGCCAGGCCGGGAGAAATCGGTCAACACACAAAATTTCTTCAATGAATCATGGGTTTGGTGAAAACTTGAGAAAATTGAAGGTTGTCCGATGAAACGGCGAAAAATGTCCTGAATAACGACGCTAATTTCAAAGTGCCCGGATTCCGGACAGTTGGCGTGTTATTTGTTGCGCCGCACAAGCCATTGATACACAAGGACTTTTATTGACTTCCGGGGCGTCGTCGGCTACGGTTACGATTAAGTTAATTTATTGTTTGGAAGTTGATCTCCCGGAACCTGCCATGAGCCTGATGTGAGCCCGCATAGCAAACTTCTTATTCCACGTATCGGCGACGAATCGGCCGTAGCCAGTTCCTGGGAAAGCTTCCTTCAGGACAGGCCGCTGCCCGGTGGCCGCGTGCGCAATGTCGTGCTGGATTCGTGGCGGCGCAGTCGTACCGAAGCGGTCGATCCGACCATTGGCAGCGCGCCGACCGCCGACGGCGACAAGATTCATCAGTTGCGGGCCCGCTCGCAGGATTTGTATGAGGCGGCCAAGCCGGTGCTCGAAACTCTGCGCGAAATCCTGCGCGAGTCCGGTACGCTGATCATGCTGAGTGATCCGAGCGGGACGATTCTTGACCTCAATGGCGAATCACGGGCACGCGATGCCGGCGAGCAGATCAACCTGGCGCCTGGTGGCTGCTGGAGCGAGGATCTGATCGGCACCAATGCCATCGGTACAACCATTGCTACGCATCAACCAGTGCAAATCTACGCCAGCGAGCACTACTGCATCGACGTCAAGCACTGGACCTGCGCCGCTGCACCCATCCTTGATCCGCTGGGCAGAAATCTGCTTGGCGTCGTCGACGTCTCTGGCGTCAAGGAAACCTTCCATGGCCATACGCTGGGACTGGTTATTTCCGCCGCCAAGCAGATCGAAGGCGTCCTGGCGCGCCGCGATGCCGAATTGCATGGTCGCCTGCTCGAACATGCGATGGATGGCTTTAGCCGCTACGGCAACGATTGCGTCGTATTGTTCGACCAGCGCGGCCGTATCGTCAAAACCAGTGGCAGCATGCAACAAGCCCGCGAGATGTATGGCGTACGCCTGCCTTTCGAGGTGGGCAGTCAGCTAACCGTTCTCGATTTCGCCATCCATCCCGATGAACGTCTCCGCCAGATGCCGCTCTGGTTGCGTCCGGAATGGCTGCACCCGGTTCGTTCGCGCGATGGTGACCTTGGTACTCTGCTGGTTATTCCCATCGGTACACCGGCGCGATCAGCGGTCAGCATCCCCTCGCCAGCGGCCAAAGCAACAGACGAAGTCTTCGCCGAGATCATCGGCACCAGCCAGGCTATTTCAACGGCAAAAGCTCGGGCCAGGAGGATCGCGCCGCTCGATCTACCGGTCTTGCTGCTCGGGGAAACGGGGGCCGGCAAAGAAATTTTCGCCCGTTCGATTCACAAGGCGAGCAGCAAACCAGAAGGGCCTTTCATTGCTGTCAATTGCGGCGCACTGACCCGCGAATTGCTGGCCAGCGAACTGTTCGGCTATAGCGACGGGGCTTTTACCGGCGCCCGTCGGGGCGGACTGCCGGGCAAATTTGAGCAAGCCGATGGCGGCACGCTTTTTCTCGATGAAATCGGCGAAATGCCGCTCGACATGCAGCCGCATCTGCTGCGTGTTTTGCAGGATGGCGTGGTTGTGCGACTCGGTGATACGCGCGAGCGAAAAGTCTCGGTCCGCATCGTGGCCGCCACCAACCGTGATCTGCAGGCCGACGCCATTGCCGGCCGCTTCCGCGAAGACCTTTTTCACCGGCTGTGCGTCGTCAGCTTGCATCTGCCACCCTTGCGCGAGCGCCCGGAGGATACCGAAGCGATCATTGGTCATCTCAATCAGCGCCTGGCCCGGAAATACGGCTGCCCGCCAAAGAGCCTTGCTCCGGAAGTCCTGCACCACCTGCTACGCTATCGCTGGCCGGGAAATATCCGCGAATTGCAGAACGTCTTCGAAGCCATGTTTGCCCTCAGCGATGGAAATAGCATCGACAGCACGCTGCTACCGCCGCACATCAGTGCCGACATTGTCGATTCGGTTCTGGCCAGAGGCGCAGCAACTCCGACTATTGCGGCCGGGCGTCTTGCGGAGATGGAGCGGGGCGCGATCAATTCTGCAATTGCGGGTGCCCAGGGCAACCTGTCAATGGCAGCTCGAACGCTGGGAATTTCACGCAGCACTCTCTACGTCAAACTGGCGGCAATGCGTAATTTACCGACAGGCGGGTCGTTTTCCTCGTAGAGAATTTTTTGGCGCAGGACGGCTGGCGCCCAAACTTCCAGCAGGCTTAATGGCATACAAGGTCGATCGTTAAATCAGCACCGTCAAGCAACCATTTACGAGTTTTTGAGTTTGTTACCCATCTTGCAGTGCTCAAATGCAGCTCACCACAAACGGCTTTTTATCGCCTGCCAAGCTAAGGGCGAACTCAGGTATTCCAACCAGAACCGCCACTTCACGGCAAAAGCACCAAACGCCCCTTGGCATGCCACAATCATCGGGCTAAGATAACTTCATGGCCTGCTCCCCACGCGGGCCCGCTTTGTTTGGTAGCACCCGGATAAATTCCGCTCGAGAGCATCGCTAAAAAATTGGCTCCGGGTGGCAGCAAAAGCAGTTTCAGCCGACAGAGAGCCGCCCATGAGTCTGCATGTCTTCGTCGCCATGCCTTTCGGTGTCAAACCCGGCGATGACGGTTGCCTGATCGACTTTGACCGTGTTTTCGCCGAGTTCATCCGGCCGGCGCTGGAAAGTGCCGGGCTGGAAGTCTTGCGGGCAGATGAAGAACGGAGCGCCGGCGATATTCGCGCCGACATGTTCCAGGAACTCCTGATGGCCGACCTTGTGGTCGCCGACCTGACGCTGGATAACCCGAATGTCTGGTACGAACTGGGCGTGCGCCATGCCTTGCGCGCCCGTGGCGTGATCCTCGTTCAAGGCCCACGCGCCGCTCAGCCTTTCGATATCTACACCGATCGCAAGCTGACCTACCATTTGAAGGACGGCGCCCTCGACCCGCAGATGCTGGCCACCGACATCGCCAATCTGGCGACCATGGCCAGAAACACGCTGAACGCCTGGCGCGGCCGCAAGACCAGCCCGGTTTACAGCCTGTTGCCCAATCTTGAAGAACCCGATTGGTGTCGCCTGCGCGTCGGCAATGCGCTGGCGTACTGGGAAAGTTACGACGAATGGGCCACCCGCATTGAAGTGGCGCGCAACGCCAATCACCCGGAAGACATCCTGGTACTGGCTGACGAAGCCCCAGCCACACCGCTGCGGGTTGAAGCTCACATGAAAGCAGGCGAAGCGCTGCGCCGGATGGAACATTTCAATTTCGCGCTGGAACAATACGACCTGGCCCTTGCCTTCGCCCCGGATAATCACGAAGCCGCCAGTCAGCGCGGCGTCTGCCTGCAGCACATCGGGCGCACCGACGAGGCCCGCGCCACCTACAAGAAGCTGATCGACATCGATGCCGATGATGTCGATGCCTGGGAACTCCTGGCTCGGCTGGACAAGGAGGAATGGGTCAATGCCTGGCGCATTCCCGGCCACACGCCGGCCCAGATGCGCGATGACGCAGCCTACGAGGATGCCTTGCTGCGCGACACCATCCACAGTTACAGCACGGCCTTTCGCCGCAGCCCCGGCCATTACCTGCCGGGCATCAACGCGGTGATGATGATGCACGTTTATCGCGACCTGACCGGTGACACGCGCTATGACAACGAGGCGGCAATCATGGCCGGCGGCGTTGCCTGGGCGGCCTCAAGTGAACGCAACGAAGCCAATCGTTTCTGGGCGCTGGCCAATCTGGGGGCGTTGGCCATACTCGATAAAGACCCGGCTGCGGTCGGCGAGGCTTTTCGCGAGGCCATCGCTCACCTCGACAATGACTGGCTGGCGCTGGATGCGACCTGCAAGCAGATGGGCCTGCTGGCGGAGCTGGGCTTTCGCCCCGATAACGTCAATGCGGCGCTCGCCACGCTTGAACGCGCCATGCAACGATTGAGGCCACCGGCCTGCCAGCGCCAGCCCGACAAGGTCTTTCTGTTTTCCGGCCACATGATCGACAGCCCCGACCGGGCCGAACCACGCTTTCCACCCGACAAGGAAGCCATCGCCGCCGCCCGCATTGCGGAAACTCTCGACAAGCTCGGCGCCGGGCCGAACGACCTGGCCATCGCTCAGTGCGCGGCCGGCGGCGACATTCTCTTTGCCGAAGCCTGCATGGCACGCGGCGTTCCCTTTCAGATGCTGCTGCCACTGGAAGAGCCTGATTTCATCGAGGCGTCGGTTCTGCCGTCGAGTAATGGCGAAAGTTGGCGCCAGCGCTATCTGGCCCTGCGTGACAAGCTCACCCTGCCGCCGCGCATCATGCCGGACGAACTCGGACCGCTGCCCCGCGAGAGCGATGGACGCGAGATGAACCCTTTCGAGCGCTGCAATCTGTGGCTGCTATACAGCGCGCTGGCCCAGGGCCTGGATCGCGTCCGTTTCATCTGCCTGTGGAATGGCGGTGGTGGCGACGGACCCGGCGGCACGGCGCACATGGTCCGCGAGGTCAAACGACGTACCGGCCAGGTCAGCTGGCTCGATACTCGTCAGCTTTGGTAATCAAAAAGTAATTATTTGGATTCAATCTGTCATTCGAAACGCTTAGTCCACCACCTAAACAAACGGAGACACAAAATGGCCAAGAAAGCACTCTGCATCGGCATCAACAACTATCCCGGCACCCACATGGACCTTCAAGGCTGCGTCAATGATGCGCAGGACTGGGCTGCGGTACTGGCCGAACGCGGTTACAAGACCACGCTGCTGCTCGACGACCAAGCCACCAAGGCGGCCATGGTGGACGCCATGTCAAAGCTGATTGCCAGCGGCGCCAAGGGCGACAGCCTGATCATCACCTATTCCGGCCACGGCACTTACCAGCCGGACACCGATGGCGACGAAGTGGATGGCCTCGACGAAGCGCTCTGTCCCTACGACCTGCAAACCAACGGCAGCGCACTGATTGATGATGAAATCAAAACCTTGTTCGCCGCCCGCAAAGGCGGCGTACGTCTGCTGCTGATTGCCGATAGCTGCCACTCCGGCACTGTGACCCGCGCCGCAAAGGCAGAGCCGGATGCCGATACCCGGCCACGCTTCATGCCGATGGGCAACTGGCTGCCAGCCAGCAAGCTGCCGAAGAACTTTGCCGGCAAGACCGTGCAAACCATCGTCGCGCCTAGCGGCAGCTCGCCACTGAACGCCGCCCTCGACAAGCAGGTCGGCGACCTGTTGCTGGCCGGCTGCAAGGAAGGCCCGAACAACTACAGCTACGACGCCAAGATCAAAGGCCGCTACAACGGCGCCTTCACCTATTACGCCCTGAAAGCCTTGAAGGCGCAAAAGCCGGAAGCGACTTACAACGACTGGTATAAAGCCATTCTGAAAAGCCTGCCCTCGGCCAGTTATCCACAGACCCCGCAGCTGTTTGGCACGGGTGCCGCCAAGACGCGCAAGGCATTGACCTGATTCAAAGGTAATTCCCGCTGAGCAGGACAGGAGACAAGACATGAGCACACGTACGATACGCATCCGCGGCACCAAGGTCGCTACCGGCAGCCGGGGCGCAGGCCAAGCTGGCGAGCCACAACCGCTGTTCAGCCTGGCCCCGGGTAGCGCCCGCGATGGCGCCAGCGAGGACATCGAAGTCAAGCCGGAGACTGTCGTCCGTGTTTCGCTCGAAAACGGGTTTGTCCTGTGGAGCCGGGCCGACGACCTGACTCGCGAATACGGCAACCCACCGCCACGCGGCGAGGGCGGTGCCTGGGAATTCACCCGCCTGACACCACGCCTGGCCACGGTCAGCGAACGTGGGGCGGCCGGGCTGGCTATTCGCGTCCTCGATTTTTTCGGCATTGATATCGCCAAGAAGACAGCCGGCAAGCTCGGCGTCGTCCTTGAGGACAAACAGCTCGGCGGCAACAAACCGGGGCTGCACCAGATGAGCAGCGGCGCTCAGCTCGTCCTGACGCCCGTAGCCGGCACCGGCCCCATCCCGGCCGTCAGCGGACCGACGCTGGTCTTCATCCACGGCACCGCGTCGAGCACGACCGGCAGCTATGGCAAGCTGTGGGATCCGCGCAATGCTGACGCCCAGAAGCTGCGCGAAAGCCTGCAGGCCAACTACGGTGACCGCATTTTCGGCTTCGAGCACCGGACGCTGACGGAAAGCCCGATCCAGAACGCCATGGCGCTGCTCGAACGGCTGCCCGATGGCGCCGACATTCACCTCGTCTCGCACTCGCGCGGCGGCCTGGTTGGCGAGTTGCTCTGCCTGTCCGGCTGCCAGCAACTGGCTGACGTCCTGACAACTTCCAGAATTCAGGACTTTTTTGCCGTTGACCGTAGCATTGCCCTGCAAATGGGGCTGGCGCCGCTGTCGGCGGACGAAGAGGCGGCACGCAACGCCGCCTACGCTGCGGACCGTGACCTGCTCGGCAAATTCGTCACGCTGCTCGGCAAAAAGAAAATCCGCGTCAGCCGATTTGTCCGTGTTGCCTGCCCGGCGCGCGGCACGACGCTGGCTTCCGGGCGGCTCGACCGCTGGCTGTCGGTGCTCGACTTCCTGTCCTTCACCTCGCTCGGCAACGGCATCATCAGTGGCGCCGTCGATTTCATGCAGGCCATCGTCGCCGAACGCACCGACCCGCGTACCCTGCCCGGCGTCGAGGCGATGATTCCAGGCTCAGCCCTGACCCGCCTGCTCAACAGCGTGCCGGAACTGGTCACCGATGCCGATCTGGCGGTCATAGCCGGCGATATCGAGGCCGGCGATTCGCTGTGGAACTCGATCAAGGTGCTGGCCACCGACTGGTTCTACAAGAACGAGCATGATCTCGTCGTCGATACCGCCTCGATGCTCGGCGGCCTGCCGCGCACGGCCAACGGCGCCCGTTTCCGCAAGGACCAGGGCAGCAAGGTCAATCATTTCCGCTATTTCACCAATAGCCAGAGCATCGTCTGGTTGCGTGCCGCGCTGACCCGTGGCGACCAGGAGAGCGGCGGCTTCCAGCCCATCGCATCCCGGCCAGCCGGTGAATCCGTCATCTCCCGCACGTTCCGGCGCAAACGTTCCGACGGCGTGCCGCAGCCGATTGCCGTCGTCCTGCCCGGCACCATGGGCAGCGAACTCAAGGCGGGCGACGGTCAGGTCTGGCTCAATTATGCATCGCTGCTGGCCGGTGGCCTGGGCAAGCTGCGCATGGGCAAACCGGACGTTTCACCGGTTGGTCTGGTCGATGATTTTTATGGCCCGCTCGTCGAATTCCTGGCGCGTAGTCACGATGTCGAAGTCTTTCCCTACGACTGGCGCCACTCGATTCGCGAGGCTGCCGACAATCTGGTCAGAATGCTCGCCCCGCTGGTCGAGCAGGCCGAGCGCACGCAACAGCCATTGCGCCTCGTCGCCCATTCGATGGGCGGCCTTGTCGTCCGTTCGATGATCGCCGACAAGGGCGCCGGTGCGGCGCTCTGGCAGCGCATTTCGCGACTGCCCGGCAGCCGCTTCCTGATGCTCGGCACGCCCAACTTCGGCTCCTACGAGGCCGTGCGCTGGCTGACCGGGTTCAATCCAACGCAGGCCAAGCTGACGCTGCTCGACATCACCCACAACACCGACGAGATCATCGACATCGTCCGCGGCTATGCCGGCCTGCTCGAACTGCTGCCCTTTGGCCAGCGCGACCCCGATTTTACCGACCTCATCCACTGGCAGGCGATCAAGGAAAGCACCGACGCCGACTGGAATCTGGCCGATGCGGCGACGCTCAAGGAGGCGGCCATATCTTGGCAGCGCCTGCGCGACGCACCACCGGACCCGCTGATGTGCTACGTCGCCGGTTGCCAGCCGGCGACCGTGATCGACTACCAATTGGTCAGCCGCGAGGACGAACCACCCAGCGAGCGCAAGAAACTGGCCTTCATCGCCACCGCTGAAGGCGACGGCACGGTGAGCTGGAATTCCGGCCGCCTGCCTGGCGTCCCGGTGTGGTACGCCGAAGATACCGCCCACGATGCGCTGTGCGCCCAGCCCAAGGCCTTCCCTGGCTATCTCGACCTGTTGGTCAAGGGCAGCACCACCCTGCTCCCCGCCACGCCGCCCAGCCGTGCCCGCGGCGCCGGCGTCGAGGAACGCTTTGTCCTGCCAACGATGCCGCTGGCCGACAGCATTCCCGGCCCGGACGACATGAGCACATTTGGATTTTCGGGCGGAATTCCGGTTGACCGCAGCACTGCCGAAACCGTCTCCACGGTCATTCAGGTCAGCATCCGTCACGGCAGTCTGGCCTACGTCCGGCATCCGGTCGTCGTCGGGCACTACCAGGGCGACACCATCGTCAGCGCCGAAGCCGCGCTCGACGGACAGCTGCAGGGCGCCCTGGCGCGCCGGCTTGAGCTGGGCATTTATCCCGGCCCGCTCGGCACCTGCGCCACCTTCTTCAATGACAGTCCGACTGCCAAGCCAGCCGGTGGACTGGTCGTTGGCCTGGGTCAGGTCGGCGAACTCACCCCCGGCCAGCTCGAAGAAGGCATGCGCAACTCGCTGCTCGACTATGCCCTGCATGTGGCCAAATGGCCTGACCAGCGTTTCGGCGATGAAGCTCAGCCACGCTCGGCAGCCGTCAGCTGCCTGCTGATCGGTACCGGCGCCGGCGGCATTGCGGTCCGCGACAGCGTCGAAGTGATCGCCCGCGCTGCCATCGCCGCCAATGCGCGACTGGTGGACACCGAAATGAACAGCCAGGTGGTCATCGACCGGCTGGAATTCGTCGAAATCTACGAAGACATCGCCATCACCGCGGCGCAAGCCTTGCGCGACGTGGTGTGTAACCGCTCGCTCAGCCAGAAACTGAGCTGGCCTGACATGGCCATCGCCAGTGGCCAGGGCGGCCGGTTCCGCCTGACCGTGGACGAGACCCCCGAGTGGTGGAATCGCATTGAAATCATCGAGGACGAGGGCAAGGACCAGGCGCTGCGCTTCGTGTTTGCCACCGACAAGGCCCGCGCCGAAGAAACACTGGCCACCGGGCAGTTGTCGCTGGCTGAAGAATTCATCCGGATGGCCTGCCAGGACACCAATCGCAACGCCGAAGCCACCAAGACGCTGTTCGAATTGCTGCTACCGGTAGCGGTCAAGGAAAGCTCGTTGCAGCAAGGGAACATGGTACTGCTGGTCGACCAGCGCTCGGCCCGTTATCCGTGGGAGCTGTTGGAAAACCGTTGGGGGATCGACGATCAGCCGCCCTCGATCAAGGCCGGCATGATCCGCCAGTTCAAGACCAGTACGTACCGCGGGCGCCCGGCACGCGCCACGGCCGACAGCGCACTGGTGATCGGCAATCCGGATCTTGGCGAGAATGACGATTTCGCCGACCTGCCCGGCGCCCAGGACGAAGCCCGCGGCGTGGCCGATACCCTGGCCCAGGCAGGCTTCGACGTCACCGACCGCATCGGCGAAAAGCCGACCGCCATCCTCGAAGCGCTGCACAAGGACAAATGGCGCGTCCTTCACCTGGCCGGGCATGGCGTCAGCAACTACCAGTCGGCCCGCATGAACACACCCCGCTCCGGCATGGTGATCGGGCTCGATACCATCCTGACGCCGGGCGACATTGAATTGATGCGCTGGGTGCCGGAGCTGGTCTTCATCAACTGCTGCCATATCGGCAAGATCGAGGCGCACAAAAATACCGATCCCGGCTCGCTGGCCGCCAACCTGGCCGAGCATTTCATCAACATGGGCGTCAAGGCGGTCATTGCCGCTGGCTGGGCCGTCGATGATCGTGCCGGCAAGGCCTTTGCCGAAGCCTTTTACCGGCGCATGCTGGCCGGCGAATTCTTTGGCGAAGCGATCCGCATCGCGCGCGAAGAAATTTTCAACCTCTACCCGGATGTCAGCACCTGGGGCGCCTATCAGTGTTACGGCGAACCGAGCTACCGGCTATCCAGCCAGGGCATCAACCGCCAGCGCCCTGCCGCCAGCTACACCACGCCGCACGAACTGGCCGTCGACCTCGACAACCTTGCCAGCGACCTGCGCAGCGGCGGCCACCGGGATGATTTTGCCGACCGTATCGAAAGTCGTCTGAAGCGCATTCCGCTGGCGCAAAGCGAGGCCTGGCTGGCCCGCGCCGACGTGGCCGCCGCCCTCGGCTTTGCCTGGGGCGAAGGCGGCGACATGGAAAAAGGCGCCGAGCAATTGCGCAAGGCCATCCGGGCCGAACGCGGCCTGTGCAGCATTCGCGCCATCGAGCAACTGGCCAACTACGAAGTTCGCGTCGCCGGCATGCGCTGGCTGGCCGATCCTGATGCCGCGCCCGAACAGCGGGAGGCGCTGCGTGGCACGCTGCGCAGCGACATCAACAAGACCATCAACCGACTGGCCGCGATTG
This sequence comes from Betaproteobacteria bacterium, assembly GCA_016709965.1. Taxonomy (NCBI): domain Bacteria; kingdom Pseudomonadati; phylum Pseudomonadota; class Betaproteobacteria; order Rhodocyclales; family Azonexaceae; genus Azonexus; species Candidatus Azonexus amarohabitans. The sequence continues at coordinate 438,889 of JADJLT010000006.1, read as the reverse complement.
TCGACGAAGCCCCGACCAGCGAACGGCTCTGCCTGCTTGGCGGTGCCTACAAGCGCTTGGCGCTGATCGAAGGCAACGACGACAGTCGCTGTGAAGCATTGGTCAACATGGCCCAGCATTATCGCCAGGCCTTCGCCCTGCGCCGCGAGTCATACGCCTTCACCAACTGGGCGACAGCGGCCCTTCTGATCCGCCAGCGCTACCCGCAGCAGGCACCCGATCAGGAACCGCTGAGCGGCCTTGCCGAGCTGAAACAGGACACTGCCGAGATGCGTAAGCGACTCGATGAATCCAACCGGACGGACCCCGGGTTCTGGAACGACGTCGGCATCGCCGACCTCGACCTGGTGCTGCTCATGGCCGACAGCCTGCGCCCCGCAGCGCGCGGCGGAAAGCGCCGCCCGCCCCCCGAAAACCCTGTCCTGCATGCCTACCGCGAGGCCTTCCAGCGCGGGGCCAGCCAGCGCGAACGGTCATCGGTCTTTGAGCATTTCGATTTTCTGCGCGCACTCTATCCTGACGGAGCGCCGATCACTGCGCTTCTCGACCAGATCAAGGAGGAACTGGCATGACCACCCGCAAAGCCTCGATCAAACCCAGCCGCCTGGCCATGCCGAGCGCAGCGCCAGCGCCAACACCGGCACCCGCCCCGAAAGCGCGCAAGTCGAGCAAGGTAGCCCCCGCCGTGGCCCGCGGGGTCGTCGCGCGGGGCGTTGTTGAGCCAGCCAGTGCGGCGCCGGCCAATGCAGCGGCGCCTGCCACGGTCGACTGGAAAGACAAGCCAATTTCCGAAATTTCGCTGGCCAACGTCACGCCGCACACGCTCATCGCCCCCAACTTCATGGTCTATGAACTGACCCGTTCCGAGCTGGCAGATCGCCGCGGCATCGACAACCATTTTCCGTCCGACAAGGAACTGCGCGCCGCCATCCACCTCGCCCGAGAGGTTTTGCAGCCGATCCGCGACATGCTGGGCAAATTCACGCCGAACAGCGTTTTTCGCGGCAATCCGCTCGAACGCGCGCTCAAGAACAAGCCAGCCACCTGGCTCAGCACCAGCCAGCATTCGCGCGGTGAAGCCTGCGACATCGAGATCGTTGGCATGGCGACGCTGGCGCTGGCGAACTGGGCGAGAATTAACCTGAAGTCCTTCGACCAGATCATCTGCGAGTGCTACGACCCGAAAAAAGGCCCCAATTCGGGCTGGGTGCATATCTCGCTGAAGGCCCCGGACACTGGCGAAAACCGCAAGCAACTGCTGAGCTATATTTCGAACAACGGCAAGATGGTGTACGTACCCGGTCTCGTCGCCGATGTCGCCTGAAACCATCACGACAGTCCATTTGCCCCGCGCTAGGAGAATCCCGTGAACCAACAAGTCCTCAATAAAATACAGTCCGCCGGCCAGAAAAAGATTCTCGCCTGCGACGGCGGCGGCATCCTCGGCCTGATGAGCGTCGAAATCCTCGCCAAGCTGGAAGCTGACCTGCGCACCCGACTGCAGAAGCCCAATCTCGTCCTCGCCGACTATTTCGATTTCGTCTGCGGCACAAGCACCGGGGCGATCATTGCCAGTTGCATTTCGACCGGCATGAGCATCGACCAGATCCGCACTTTCTACACCGCCAGCGGCCAGCAGATGTTCGACAAGGCATCGCTGCTCAAGCGCCTGCAATACAGCTACAACGATGAGCCACTGGCCAAGAAGCTGCGCGAGGAACTGGACAAGGCTCTGAAGCACGTGGCCAGCCCGGCCGAGCCGAATGCCACGCTCGGCGACGAAGGGCTGCGCACCTTGCTGATGATGGTCATGCGCAACGTCACCACCGATTCGCCCTGGCCGGTGACCAACAATCCGCTGGCCAAATACAATGATCGCGCCCGCCCCGACTGCAACCTCAAGCTCCCGCTCTGGCAATTGGTGCGCGCCAGCACGGCCGCCCCCACTTTCTTCCCGCCGGAGGTGGTCACGTTTGGCAAGGACACACTCAAGCCGTATCAATTCATCTTCGTCGACGGCGGCGTGACCACCTACAACAACCCGGCCTTCCTCGCCTTCCAGATGGTCACGGCCGCTCCCTACAAGATCAACTGGGCAACCGGCGCCGACAAGCTGCTCATCGTTTCGGTCGGCACCGGCAGCGCGGCCAAGGCGCGCCCCGGCGTCGACAAGGATGACCTGTGGCTGCTCGACAACGCCAAGAACGTCCCCGGTGCCTTGATGAATGCTGCCTCTGCCGGCTGGGATATGTCCTGCCGCATCGTTGGCGACTGCCGCTTCGGGCCGCCGATTGACCGTGAAATCTGCGATCTGGTGCCGACAGAACAATGCCCGTCTACCTCAACGATTCCCAAACAGTTCGCCTATGTCCGCTACGACCCGGATGTCTCGCAGGATGGGCTGAACGCGCTGGGCCTCGCCGAGATCAAGGCAGAGAAAGTTCAAGTCATGGACTCGGTGAAGAACATGCCGGAAATCCAGCGGGTCGGTACCACCTATGCTGCAAAGCATGTCACCCTCGACCATCTGAAAGGCTTCGCATGAGAACCTGCTTCGTCATCCAGGGCTTCGGTAAGAAGACCGACTACACCGACGGCCGCGTCCTCAACCTTGACGCCTCATACGAGGTCATCAAGCAGGGGGTCGTGGCTGCCGGGCTGGAATGCATACGCGCCGACGAAATTCAGCATTCCGCAGTCATCGACGTGCCGATGTACGAGATGCTGCTGCAGGCCGATGTGGTCATTGCCGACTTGTCCACCTACAACGTCAATGCGGCTTACGAATTGGGCGTGCGCTACGCCTTGCGGCCCAGAACAACGATCGTGATAGCCGAGGAAGGCTTCAAGAATCCTTTCGATTTCGGCCACATCGCGCTGCGCCGCTACAAGCATTCCGGCGAGGACATCGGGTTCGGCGAGGCGATGCGATTCATCAACGAGCTGAAAACTGCGATTCAGGAAATCCTGAACTCGAACCGCTTTGACAGCCCGGTCTACACCTACCTGCCCCAACTCGCACCACCGCAGATGCCCGTGCAGGCGCCGCCGACAGCGGCACCACCACCGGTCTTTGCCGAGCCGCCGATGCCGCGTGGCGGCCACTTCGACTTCGCTATTCCCACTGCCAGCCCGCCCGGACTCGACCATGCATTGGCTGCAGCGCCCGAACTCGAGATGGCTGCAGCCCCCGAGCCGGTCGCCACCCCCAAGGAAATGCTCGACGAAGCGCTGGCCATGATCAATCCGCCGGAAGGCGGCGCCAGCGACTTTGCCGGTGCCCGCGCCCTGTTGATCAAGGTCATCAAGGTGCGCCCGAACGACCCCTTCGTTACCCAGCAACTGGTTGTCGCCACCTACAAATCGAAACAGCCTGAGCCGGAAAGTGCGCTGCTCGAAGCCCGCAGCATCATGGAGCAATCACTCGACCCGGCCACGACCAACGATCCTGAATCCCTCGGTCTGTGGGGCGCCATCCACAAGCGCCTGTGGGAACTCAAGTCCCGCCCTGATGACCTGAATGCGGCGGTGGACGGTTATGAGCGCGGCTTTTCGCTGCGCCGCGACTGGTACAACGGCATCAACTACGCCTTCCTGCTTGATGTACGGGCGCTTGAATGGCTGAAGGCCGGCCAGAAGGACGACGCCATTGCCGATTCCGTCCTCGCCCGCCGCGTCCGCAGCGAAGTCAGTCGACTGGCGCTGGCGCCGGCCGAAGACAAGGATGCCGATCCGAAAAAGCGTTTCTGGGCCGTTGCCACCCTGTGGGAAGCGGCGCTCGGTCGAGGCGATGCGGCCGAAACCGGGCGTTGGGGTGCAGCTGCCGAGGCGCTCGCGGTGCCGCAATGGATGCAGGAAACGCGACTCGATCAGGGCAGCAAGCTGATTGCACTGCAGAAGGAATTCGCACAGCGTTCGGCCCCCTGAACCAGTCGGCGCCGGGCGTTATCGCTCAGTGCCCGAGGGTAGTCACGGTGTGCAAGAAAACCTCCGTGACCAGCACCGCCTGATTCGCCAGGCGGTGCCGCGAGCGACGCGCCCACAGCGTAGTCGTCACCGGCCCGAGGGATGCAGCGCGGCGATAAAGGGGATGCCGCGCATCCAGGCGTAAAAACTCGATAGCCCCGCGCTCAAAGCCGGGGTAGGTAAACAGCAGCGAGCCAAGCGAACGGCTGCCGAGGCCGGCCATCCAACGGGTCATACGGCCACGGGCGGCAGTAGACAGCGTGGTGTGGGCAAAGATGACCGCTTGGCCGTCGCATTCGAGCGCCACTTCGCGCACCCAGGCCAGCTGGCGGCCGGTTGCATCGCCCGCTGCCTCATCAGCCAAGGCCTTGCCTTTGCCGTAATTGAGCAAGCGAACGCGAAAGACCGAACTCGCCTGCTGGCAACGTGCCGTCAGCGAATCCGGTTCAGTCAGCCAGGAACGAAGGATAGGTTCGGCCAGCCCGCCAGCGAGGCGAACCCGCCATTTGCTGCGTTTCATTATTGTGGGCGTGGCGCCTTGTCGATGCCGTTCAGCTTCATGCCCGGCTTGATGCCGCGCTGGGCGAACCAGCCGAGGTTCATTTCCAGCGCATAGCGGGCCGGCACCCTGGCGCAGTGGTTGTCTTCCGTCTGCGGTTGCATGTCCTCGATGTTGATGATCTTGCCCTCTTCATTGAGGAAGGCCACGGACAACGGCAACAGCGTGTTGCGCATCCACATGCAGTGCGTGTTGTTCTCGGTGAAGACAAAGAGCATGCCGTGCTGGGCCGGCATCGTCTGACGGTTCATCAGGCCAAGCTGGCGATTGCGATCATTCGAAGCCACTTCGGCCTCGATGCGGTAGAACCCGGCGCTCAATTCCATGACCGGCATGGCGCTCTGCGCCCAGGCGGTGGCGCCCAGCGCCAGCCCGATCACTGCGGCAATCAGGTGTTTATTCATTTGAATTTTCCTTGCAAATCCTGGTAACTGCCGTCGATCTTGCGCCACTCGCCCAGCGCCAGACCATCCAGCGTCGCCGCCCCAATGGCGGCCCGAATCAGACGGAGCGTAGGATAACCGATGGCTGCTGTCATTCGCCTGACCTGGCGATTCTTGCCCTCGCTGATACGGATTTCCAGCCACGAAGTCGGGATCGCGGCGCGAAAGCGAATCGGCGGATCGCGTTGCCACAGCCCGACCGGTTCATCGATCAAACTTGCTTTGGCCGGCAGCGCGGCAAAGTCCGACAGTTTGATGCCGGTGCGCAATTGATCCAATGCTGCTTCATCCGGCACACCCTCGACCTGCACCCAATAGGTTTTTTCCAGCTTGTGCTTCGGATCAGCGATCTTCGCCTGCAACTTGCCGTCGTCAGTCAGGATCAGCAACCCCTCGCTGTCGGCATCAAGCCGACCGGCGACATAAACATCCTTGACCGGAATGAATTCATCCAGCGCCCGCCATTTGCCCTCCGGCGTGAACTGGCTAAGGACGCCGTAGGGCTTGTTGAAAAAAACGATGGAGGACACAGGGCTTCAGGGGCGGCGAAAGATTCCAATTTTCGCCGATTTTCCCGGTTGACCGTAGCAGTGCTTCTAAACACGCCAAAACCTTGGCCAGTCAGGAGCGTAGACATGAGGTACGTCGTGGGCAAAAGTCCATTCATCCCTACGACCAAAACCCCGCCTCCGGAACTAAAAACGGAGCCAATCGGCTCCGTTAGTGACTAAAAATTGACGGTAGTGTCAGTTCAGGAACGCCGACGGCTGGCTATGGCTGCCATCAGGCCAATACCGGCGAGCAGCATGGAATAGGAATCCGGTTCCGACGGCGCGTTCATCGAAAGCTTGGCCCCAACATCCGAAGCAAAGACCTCGGTTGCCGCGATGGCAAGGGACACTGCGGCGAGCGTACTTTTGAGTTTCATCGAAGTTCTCCTGGAGTTTATTTAGGTTATTGGAATAGTTACAAGTCATATCCTATGCCGCTTGTATTTTTCATCAATAGTCTGTTTGGACTAATCGTTGATCTTCGGAGAATTCGCTGCCACTTGGGTTTTGGACAATAGCCGGCATACAGGCGGCCTCTCCAAAAATTGACTTGTTGCATAAAAATGCAGTTTGACGTCAGCGTAAAACGGAAAGTAATCGCCGAACCCATCGTGCAGCAACGCCCTGCAACTTTTTCAAATCAAGGCACCGCGAGCTTCTTATGGCTGCAGTTTCTCGCGAAACCGTGTCGAAATAATTTACAAACCCTGAAATCCAAATAGAATAATTGATTTAAATCATGGCATTAAACGACTGGTCCGGTATGTGCTTGATACAAGGCATCAAACAAGGGGACCACCAAATGAAACTATCAAAAAGTATCGCCGGTATCGCGCTGGCATTTGCCTTCACAGGATATGCACAGGCCACGACCCTGCTTTACAACGACTTCAGCAGCACCGCCGGGCTTCAAATCAATGGCAACGCTGCCCAAGCCGGGACTGCGCTTCGTGTTACCCCAGCAAACTACAGCCAGAGCGGCTCTTTCTTTTCCACCAACACCGTAAGCCTCGCGTCAAATGCTTCGTTCAGTACGGCATTTCGATTCCAGTTTTCCGGTGCGGGCGGTGCTTGTGACGGTCAAGGGTGCGGCGCAGATGGTTTGGTTTTTGTCGTCCAGACAAACTCCAATAGCGTTGGCGGCCTCGGTGGCGGCATTGGCTATGCCGGGTTACCAAATAGTGTTGGTATTGAATTTGACACCTGGAATAACGGCGCTGGCGACAACAACAGCAGCAACCATGTCGGCATTGATTTGAACGGGAATGTTTCATCCGCAGCGCTGGCCGAAGTTGCTCTCGGCGACATGAATAACGGCGACATCTGGAGTGCATGGGTTGACTACAACGGTGCCACAGGCCTGCTGGAAGTACGCCTCGCTCTGGGTGCCAATGCAGCCAGACCAGGTAGCTCATTGCTCTCTTACAACACGGATCTAGCCTCTATTCTTGGTTCCACGGACGCTTTTGTTGGTTTTACCTCTGGAACGGGTGCGGCTTATGCCAATCATGACGTCTTGGCATGGCAGCTAAACTCAACCTACGACCCGATCTCTACCGTTGGCGCTAACGTTCCGGAGCCAGCCTCCCTGGCACTGATTGGGCTTGGCTTGGCCGGACTCGGTGTAAGCCGCCGCAAAAAAGCATAAGCAAACAACCAGCTCACAAAAAGCCCGCCTTTTTCGGCGGGTTTTTTTGGGGTGCAATTTAATCAGATAGCGCGCCCGCCAGCCCCCTCCAAGTCCACGCCATCCTGAAACACAGCTTCATACATCGCTAAAGCGATGCAGCTTTTCGCGGTATGGCTGAGTCGTTAAGCCGCTGTTAGTGGAAAAACGCGTAGCCGATCAGGATCGCCCCGACCAGCCCGACGGCATCGGCGATCAGCCCGCAGGCCAGCGCGTAGCGGGTCTTGGTGATATTGACGCTGCCGAAATAGACAGCCAGAACGTAAAAGGTCGTCTCGGTTGAACCCTGAATGATCGCCGCCAGCTTGCCCTGGAAGGAATCGACGCCGTAGGTCGTCATCACATCGACCATCAGGCCGCGTGCGCCGCTGCCGCTCAGCGTTTTCATCAGACCGACCGGTAGCGCCGGCACGAAGTCGTCGTTGATCCCGAGCGCCAGTACGGCGCTGCGGATGGCGCCGATCAGGTAGTCCATGCCGCCCGTGGTGCGGAACACCGAAATCGCCACCAGCATGGCGATCAGGTAGGGAATGATCTGTACTGCAACGCCAAAGCCCTCCTTGGCACCCTCGACGAAACTCTCATAGACATCAATACCGCGCCACGCCGCCACGGCAACAAAGAGCGCGATGATTGAAACAATCAAGCCGCTGCCGAGCAGGCCAATCATCTGCGCCATCTGTTCCGGCGGCATGCCGGCCAGCCAGAAATACATCCCGCCCATTAGCGCCGCGAATCCACCGAAGAAGGCCAGCACCGGCTTGCAGAACAGGTTGATGCGCTGCCAGATGGCCACCGCAATTAGCCCGGCGCAGAAAGAAACGAAGGTGCCGAGCAGTGTTGGCAGGAAAATGTCGGCCGCGTTGAAACCAACCAGCCCCTGCTTGAGCGCAATGCTCTGACGGATGGCGATGACCGACGTCGGGATCAGCGTGATGCCGGCCGTATTGAGCACCAGGAACATGATCATCGGATTGCTCGCCGTATCCGGCTTTGGGTTGATCTCCTGCAGCTCGCGCATGGCTTTCAGGCCAAGTGGTGTCGCGGCATTGTCCAGGCCCAGCATGTTGGCGCTGAAATTCATCACGATACTGCCGCTGGCCGGATATCCAGCCGGGATATCAGGGAAGACGCGCCGGAAAAACGGCCCCATCGCCCGCCCGAACAACTGGATCAACCCACCCCGTTCGCCAATTTTCATGATGCCCAGCCACAGGCTCATGACACCAACCAGCCCGAGCGAAATATCAAAACCCGTCTTGGCCGTATCGAACAAGCCGTTCAGCACCCGCGTGAAGATATCGAGGTCGCCCTGCAGCAACTGCGCAACTGCGGCGACAAAGCCGACAAGGATAAAAGCGACCCAGATTCGATTGAGCACAGGCGGAACGGCCGGAAGGTTGAAAGGCAGCCAGTCTAGCCGGCTAACCAACGACTGTCATCGCAACTGCATTACGCCAAAACCACCGGCAGCCGCCAAGCGACGCGCAAGGCCTCGTATTCCACCTGCGGTAACTGCACCAGCAAAGGCTCTGCCGAGGCATCCAGCCAGCCAGCAATCTCTGTCATGTCGGCCAGCGCCATGGCCGTACAACCGGCCGTCGGCGCACCCGCGCTTTCCCAAACATGCATGAAAATACATGACCCCGCCCCCGGCACGACTGGATCGCTGTTATGCGCCACCATCGCCCCCACGACGTAACGCCGGTCGCTGCGCAACATGTCCTCGCACGAAGACCAGTCGGGCTGCGCCACGGCGGACTGATCGACAATGCGGTTGTAATACGCCGAGGCCGGGTCATCGATGGCCTTGAGATCGGGTGTCGCGCACAGGTAGGGCAATTGGGCGGCGCTTGCGAACGGGCTATCCGGCGCCGCAACCCCGAACAGCGCCGTGATCGCAAATATCCCCGCTGGCGCACAGCCATCGCCTTCCCGCTTCTCTTCGCCATCGCACCGCGCATGCAGCCCACGCCCCCAGGCCAGCCCCGCCCGGCCCAGACTCACCGCCACTGCAGTACCAACCGGCTGCCAGTCGCCATCCAAATCCGTCCGCGCAAAACGCTGCAATCTCGCTGCACCGCTATCCCAAGTCGGCGCGACAACCAGCAGCAATTGTCGCGCCGACGCTAGCGCGGCGGTGTTTTGCGCGGAAAAACCGGAAGACAAGCTCGCCATGACAACAATTCAGGAAATGTGATCGGGACCTACTGACGGGATAGAAATCGGTAATTCAGCCAAATTTCCGGTCGACCATGGCCTCCCACCATAACTGTTAGATATGCAGTGCCCATTCGCATATAGCGAAATACGCCAAATCGATCAGCCTCAATGGCAATTATTTCACATGCATTTGGAAGCGATGAATCTAAAGTGGCCAGCAACCGTAACACACATCAAACGGCATTCAGCAATCCGGCATCCGAGTCGACGGATCCGCCCCACTAAGGAAACTTTCGGTGAACAAAAATACGTATGGCGCCAGTCTGTTAATTACTATCGGCCTACTTGCGGTCGGCAGCGCCCATGCCACACCTGTCAGTCTGTCGTCACTGGGCAGTGCTTACACGCAGGATTTCAACACCCTGGGCAATACTGCGAACACGACCACCAATACAAGCTTGCCCGTGGGCTGGGTACTGGACGAATCCGGCGGTGGCGCACGGGACAACGATCAGTACGCGGTAGACACGGGCGGCAGCAACACGGGTGACATCTACAGCTACGGCGCCGCCGGCTCAACGGAACGTGCCTTGGGTAGCCTTCGTAGCGGCACGCTCATTCCGAGCTTCGGCGCCGAGTTTTCCAATAAAACCGGCGCTACCATCACCTCGCTGGACATCGCCTTCATCGGCGAGCAATGGCGCCTCGGCGTCGTCAACCGCACCGACCGGCTCGCCTTCCAATACAGCACCAACGCTACCGCCCTGGGCACAGGTACCTTCCTTGACTTCAGCGCGCTGGACTTTGTGACCCCCGACACCGTCGGTCAAGGCGCCAAGGACGGGAACGCCGTTGGTAACTTTACGGCAGTGAGCGCCACCATCACCGGTCTGAACATTGCTGCAAACACCAGTTTCTGGATTCGCTGGACCGACATCGATGCCACCGGTTCTGACGATGGCTTGGCTATCGACAACTTCTCGCTGACCGCCCGAGGTGTGCTCGGCGAAGCCCCTCTGAGCGTGCCGGAACCTGGGTCACTGGCATTGGCCAGCCTGGCCCTTCTCGGCCTGCTGACAACGCGCCGTCGCAATGGCGCCTTAGCACAATGGCTCGAATTGATTCGAGCCATTCCCACTTCCCCTTGGTGGCGTGGTGCGAAGTAATCAGGCTTCAAATTTCGCCCAATTTTTCCGGTTGACCGCAGGGCCAGGCCCTGTTGCCATGGTCATTACGTTGGACGATTTTCTATCTCACCCTTGAATCGGGTTGCGACCGGATAGTAGCGACAAAAAAGCCAAACGCAGCGACGCCATCTTCGCCTTGCCCCGAGACACCTGCGCCCTGTTTGTTCACTTGCCCGTAAAAACTAGCTTGCGCTTCTCCTTGAAGGAGCGGATGCCTTCCTGATAATCGGTGCTGTCGTAGACGACGCGGCGCAGGCCGGCGACGCGTTCGAAACCTTGCGGGCTCATGGGGTGGGCGCCGGCAACAATTCGCCATTGCTCCTTGATGACGGAAATCGACAGCGGTGCATTTTTCGTGATGCCGCGTGCCAGATCGAAAGTAAAGGCTTCAATTTCCGCATTTTCAACAACGTGGTTGATCATGCCGACACTTTCGGCACGTTGTGCCGTGACAGGCAGGGCGGTGAAGGCCATTTCCTTGACGATGCGGTAAGGTGCCGCGTTGAGAAAGGTCAAAACACCACTGAAATGGTTTAGGCGTCGAAATGTGCCTGGAAGTAGCGCCTGCTCAGATCTTTTTTTGTGGGCATCGCACGATTCGTTGACGCAACGGTCTCTGACAAAGGAGATTTCCAAATACGGAGGAAAGCATGGGTAAAACCCGCCTTGAAGCATTCAGCGATGGCGTTCTGGCCATCATCATCACGATCATGGTGCTGGAACTTAAAGTGCCGCATGGCGAGAGTATTGATGCGCTGGCCTCGTTGCTACCGGTGTTTTTCAGTTATGTGCTGAGCTTCGTCTACGTCGGCATCTACTGGAACAACCATCACCACATGCTGCACACGGCGCATAACGTGACGGGGCCGATTTTGTGGGCGAATCTGCATTTGCTGTTCTGGCTTTCGCTGTTTCCGTTCACCACCGGCTGGATGGGTGAAAACCATTTCGCGGCCGTGCCGTCGGCGGTTTACGGCGGGGTGTTGTTCATGGCGGCGGTGGCTTACTGGATTTTGCAGCAGACCATCATCGCGTCGCAGGGTGACAAGTCCTTGTTGAAAGTGGCACTGGGCAGCGACTGGAAGGGGAAGTCTTCGCCGGTGGTCTATGCGGCGGGAATGGTGTCGGCATTCTGGTCGCCGACGCTGGCGCAAAGTCTGTATGTGCTGGTGGCGCTGGTTTGGCTGATTCCGGATGCGCGTATCGAGAAGGCGCTGGCGACGAGCGAGGGCCGGGCGGGATAAGGCTAGTCCCACGGGGATGGCTTCGTGGGCTGACGGCTTCTCGTCTCGGTGGCGTCATGGCGTGCGAATGCTGCGGTCAACCGGAAATTTTGCTCAAAACTGAAATGTCTGCCCGCTAGGTTAGCTGCAGAATATCTGGTTGCCGACGTTGTACTTGGCACGCAGTTGCGGCACGATACCTTCGTTGTAATCAGCGCCGCATTTTCGGGATCGAGGCGCTTTGAAAACCAGAAAAATACAAATCCCCGGCGCATGGTTTGCACGGCCGGGCCATGGAGAAGATGACCGTGAATGCATCGAGAAAATTAATGTCGGCGCTGGGCTTGGCAGGGGTACTGGCGATCAGCGGTTGCGCGCCGATCTATGGGCCGGGTTGGGAAAAAGATTATCCGCCGGTGGCTTATTCGCGTGACTTGTACCCGGGCTACGGCTCGGTTCAGGCCATCGACCTGATCCGGCATGAGAACAATAGCGGCATTGGTGTTGGTGCCATCGCCGGCGCCGTGATCGGCGGGATCATCGGCCATCAGGTGGGCGAAGGCAACGGCAACACGGCGGCCACCGTCATCGGCGCCGCTGGCGGCGCGCTGATCGGACATGAAATCGAGAAGCAGAACCAGCCGCAGGGCGACCAGTTCCGGCTCACCATCCGGATGGAAAACGGCGGCTATCAGACGGTGATCCAGAACACCGATTTCGTCGATCTGCGCATCGGCGACCGCCTGCATATCGACGACGGCGGCACCGTTCGGCGCTATTGATCAGACGGCCAGCGGGACGCTGATACCGCCCTCTTTACTGGCTTGGCCTTGATGCCGGCGCTGGCCGGCAACCTGGCTAGCGTGCGCCCGGCAGATGGATGTTGGCGGCTTGCGCTTCTTTCTCTTCGTCGTGCGAATGTTTCGAGGCGTAGCGAATCAGATAGACCGCCATCCCCAGAATAAACACGATGGTGAACAAGCTGAGCAAGCCGATGTCGGATGTGAATAACAGATTCCATGCCATGAGTCTTCTCCCCTTTGCGTTGAATAAAGCTGAAGTAGCTTCGTTACGCTGAACTATGTGCAAGACATATGCCCGGTGCCGGCCGAGGTGAATCCGGCTGCTGGAAATGCCGGGTCGGGATAGCGGCGTGGGTACCGTAAAACCTGCGAAATCATTGCTGTGAGCGGCTTTACAAATATTGCACCGAGGCCGGCACCAGCCGAATTTCCGCCGGCCATCGAGCTTTGCATGGCTGACGCAAGGCGCGAAATTGCCATTCATGACAGCAGACAAAGACCACACTGCCAAAATTGACATTAAATCAGGGACGCCATTCGCCCTGACTCCATCGGACGAACAGGCGCCCGAACGAGCGATTAGGGTTGGAAACCAGCAGATTCAATCCTGAAAAGCGACGATCACATGACTGGCCATCGGGGCTGGGCAAGGAAATACGTCAAATTTCATCAAGCGTCCGTCTGCCCTACTCCCCCTGGGAGGAAAGGAAGTATCCGGCGCGGCGGACTCTGCTGGTTTCCTGATACCTTCTTAGCCAGATACGTGCCAATCCCGACTTACATCCAGATCATTAAAAATCAGTCACTTGCAGATATCTGCACAAAATTCGCCTGGGTTTCGCGTCATAACTGGCAAACGATGATGACAATAGCGGCGCTGGCGGCAGCATCGGCGCCCTGCCCTGATTTCTGCGCTGCCGCAGCCCTGAACAATTTTTTCGGATTTTGGTTGCTTTTTCCGGTTGACCGCAGCGGTCTCAAAAACGGTCGCCACGGATGCCTCGATGCCGCCGGATGACTGGCGGAACAGCTTCAACAGTAACGTTTTGCGCGCTCGCAGGCTTTTTCTGGCGAGCCTATCCTGCTACTATTTTCCGACCCCCGGGGGCGGCACTCCGGAAGATAAGACGCATGAATGCTCCGGCCGCAACCGGCCTTTTCGCCTGGCGTTGCACGTCAACGCTTATCGCCAACCCGCACCCCGAAAGAGCCCCATGAGCGAGCACGATCTTTCCCGAATCCGGGCGCAGGCACCGCTGGTTCACAACATTACCAATTATGTGGTGATGAACAGCACGGCCAATGCCCTGCTGGCGATTGGCGCCTCGCCGGTGATGGCGCATGCCGCCGAGGAAGTCGAAGCGATGGTCGCCCTGTCGCGGGCGCTGGTCATCAACATCGGCACCTTGAGCGGCCCTTGGGTGGCGGCCATGCTGAAGGCGGCGAAGCTGGCTGCCAGCCGTGGCATTCCCATCGTGCTTGACCCCGTGGGCTGTGGCGCCACGGCCTATCGCACCGCAACGGCTCGTGCGCTGATCGAGGCGGCGCGGCCCGCCGTGATCCGCGGCAACGCCTCTGAAATCCGCGCCCTGGCAAACTCTGCGGGCACAACCAAAGGCGTGGACAGCCTGCACACGCCGGATGAAGCATTCAACGACGCCCAGGCGCTTTCCCGTGCGCTGGGCTGCGTGGTATCGGTCAGCGGCCCGGTTGATCTGATCGTGGCAGATGACCGGGTGGCGCGGGTCGCCAATGGTCATCCGATGATGACCTTGGTGACCGGCATGGGATGCACCGCCAGCGCCTTGTCGGGCGCCTTCGTGGCGGTGAATGCCGATCCGTTTGAGGCGGCAACCGAAGCCATGGTGGTCATGGGCGTGGCCGGCGAGCTCGCCGCGGAAAACGCGCAGGGGCCGGGCAGCTTCCAGATGCATTTTCTGGATGTGTTGTATGGACTGAACGACGCTGACATCGCCAAGCGCAGAAAAAGCTGAACCCATGGAAAATCAGCTTGAATTGGACGTTTCATCGACCAATAGCGTCGATTACGCCATTATTTTCAACGCTACCAGCAACAGCATGGCGTTTACCGATGCTGACTCAGGCCGGATCATCGATGTTAACGAGGCATGGATTCGTGCCTTTGGCATCGCCCGTCAGAACGCGATCGGAAAATCGGCGCTGGAACTTGGCCTGTGGGATAACGAGCTTGAACGCGACGGGTGCATGGCTGAACTCGCCCGGCACGGGCGCGTGGTGGATTACCCGGCCACTTTTTGCCTGCAGGCGGCGTTTCGCCCACACCTGATTTCCGGCCAGATCGTGCAGATGTCCGGCCGGCGGCATGTGCTCTGGGAACTTCGCGACATCACACAAAGCAGGCAGAACGAGGCCCATCTGCGTGAAAGCGAAGCGAAGCTGCGGAGCATTCTGGACAGTGTCGATGCCTACATCTACCTGAAGGATCTGCAGGGCAATTATCTGTTTGCCAATGCGCCGGTGCGCAAGCTGTGGGGCGTCGACATGGCAGACCTTGTCGGCTTCGGGGACGAAAAATTCTTCGATGCCGTGACGGCTGCCAACATCCGGGAGAACGATAGTCGCGTCCTGCTCGGTGGCGAAACCCTGAAGGCGGAAGAAACGAATACTGTCATGGAAACCGGGGAGACAGCCACCTATTTCTCGGTCAAGCTGCCTTTGCACAAGGACGATGGCAGCATCTACGCCCTGTGCGGCATCTCGACCGACATCACCCTGCGCAAAAAGGCAGAAATCGAGCAGACGAAGTATCACGCTCATCTCGAAGCCCTGGTCGTGCAACGCACGGCGGAACTTTCCATCGCCAAGGAATCGGCAGAATCCGCCAACATCGCGAAGAGCGCTTTCCTGGCCAACATGAGCCACGAAATCCGCACGCCGCTCAATGCCATCATCGGCATGACTCACCTGATCCGTCGCGCCGGCCTGCCCGACAAACAGGCCGAACGGCTCGAAAAAGTAGACTCGGCCGGCCAACACCTGCTCGAAATAATCAACGCCATCCTAGATCTGTCCAAGATCGAGGCCGGTAAATTCGCTCTCGACGACACCGACATCCCGATCGGCACGCTCACCGCCAATGTTGCGTCGATGCTGAGTGTCGCGGCCGAGGCCAAGAAACTCAAGATTTCAATCGAAAACCACGCCACACCGTATCACCTGCGAGGCGACCCGACGCGATTGCAGCAGGCGCTGCTCAATTACGCCAACAACGCCATCAAATTCACCGAATCAGGCACGATCACGCTGCGCAGCTTTCCTGTCGAAGAGACGGCCGACAACGCACTGATCCGCTTCGAGGTCAAGGACACGGGGATCGGCATCGCGCCGGAAATTGCCGCGCGGCTGTTCAGCGCCTTCGAGCAGGCCGATACCAGCACCACACGCCGTTATGGCGGCACCGGGCTGGGGCTGGTCATCACCAAAAAGCTGGCACAGTTGATGGGCGGCGCGGCTGGTGTCGACAGCACTCCGGGCGCAGGCAGCACCTTCTGGTTCACCGCGCGGCTCAAGAAAGGCCCGGGCCTGCACGACCTGGCCAACGCACCGAAGATCGAATCGGCCGAAGCCATCCTCGGACGCCGCTTTGCCGACAGCCGCATCCTGCTGGTCGAAGATGAGCCGGTCAATCGCGAAATCGCCAGCATGCTGCTCAATATCGTCTGCCCGTCCACTGACGAGGCAGAAGACGGACTGGAGGCCGTGGCCTTGGTGGCAAAGTCCGGCTACGACCTGATCCTGATGGACATGCAAATGCCGAAAATGGACGGTCTGGAAGCAACCAAACGGATACGGCAATTACCGAACGGGCAAGATGTTCCCATCGTGGCGATGACCGCCAATGCCTTCGCCGAAGACAAGAAGCGATGCCTGGACGCCGGCATGAACGACTTCATCACCAAGCCGGTCAACCCCGATCTGTTGTACGCAACCATGCTGAAATGGCTGTCCGGCCGCTAGGGATCGCCGCAGACACTCTCACCGCCGGCCAAAGCTGAATTTCACGGTCAACCGGAAATTTTGCCGAAAAACCAACGATTCGCTATCCGACCCTACCATCGCTGCAATGGTAGAATAGCGTGTTAAGGCAGCAGTGGCAGCGGAGAGCAAGATGAGCACAATTACCCAGGGCGATCGTGTGTTTCACCCCAGCAAGAAGGAATGGGGACTCGGGAAAGTGCTAAATGTAACCCCCGAAAACATTGATATTTTCTTTGTGGGCGCTGGTACCAAGCGCCTGTCGGCCTCATTTGCCGGGCTGGAAAGTGTCGAGGGCCGTACGGCCAAGCACCCCCTTCTTGACAATCTGATCGAAACGTCGCAAATCGACAACGCCAGCTTTGTTACCCTGGTCGCCGCCATCGATCGCTTCCTCGCAAGCTATCCGGAAGGCCTCGAAGGCAAGCGCTACATCAAGGAACAGCGCGAAGCCGTCCTGCGCGGCAACCAGCTATTCATCCAGCTGCTGGACGAACCAGAGCTTGCCGGCCTCATCGCCGAAGGCCGATTCCAGGATATCTGCGATCGCGCCTGCCACATCGAATCAGCCACCGGCCTGCTAACCAAGACCGAGAAAGGCGCGCTTTACGGCGCCCTGAAAGCGCCGTTGAACCAGAAGACATTCGCGCTGGGTCTAGCCGAGTATCTCTACGGCGCCGCCCCGGAAGAGGACCGTTTCAAGCAGTTTGTGCGCACCCTGGGCATCATCGAAATCAGCAAATGGCCATTTGCCACGCTGTTCGGGTACATCCGTTTCCCGAAAGAAAACGTCTTCGTCAAGCCGACCACCGTGCAAAACGCGGCCAAAGCCCTGTGCTGGCGGGTCAATTACAAACCCGAGCCCAACTGGCGCACCTATCTGTCCGTGCAGCGGCTCTACATCCACCTGCGCACCAGCCTCCTTGAAGAAGGCCTGATGCCCCGCGACCTGATCGACGTGCAATCCTTCATCGGCTCGCTCAGCCAGAAGCAATAGGTTCAATGACAACACCCCAGGGAGGCAAATCATTGCTGCCTCGGGATGCCATGGTTTCAACGCTGACATCGCTGCTACTTCGTCGCTGGCGCTCAGGCGAACCCTGTCTGTATTATGATCAACTATTGGGACAGAGCACGAAATGGCATCAACTAGAACTCACGCTGTTGCAGCGAATTGGCGTGTTCCTCGTCTACCAACAAGATGCGGACCATTGGGTTCGTTGAATAATTGTTAGATCGCATGCTCGTCTACCGTGGCTTGAACTCATCGCAAGTTAGCTCGCTCTTTTCTCGCGGCACTCTATTGGCAGCGCTCCTTGCGAGCCTGATTTCAGGTTGCGCTTTCCTGCAAGCACCGACTGTCGACCCTACTCCCCTGGAGCTTGGCCGGCTTCCCTCGCCGGATATCACCGTCGAGCTCCCTCAGTTGGGGCCCTGTACTGATGCGTCGGAGCAGACGCTTTCCCTCGACTCGTCGAAACCGGTGACCATACTGGTGCACGGTTGCAATGGGTCGGCGGGACGATTCCGGTCGCTGGCCCAGCTCTATGCGTTTCATGGCCAGCAGGCGGTCTGCTTCAGCTATGACGACCGGGCGAGCCTTGTGGACAGTGCCGAGCAGCTGACTGCAGCAGTTGGCGCGCTGGCGGGAAAAATGCGCAACCGGGACATCACGGTCATCGGCCACAGCATGGGCGGGCTGGTGGCGAGGAAGGCGATGGAAGGTGAGCGCCGCGCAGATTGGGAGAGCGACGGCTTGAACGTGAATCTGGTCACTGTCTCTGCCCCATTCTCGGGCATTGCGGCTGCGAAACTATGCGGAAATCGTTTTCTGCACTGGGCGAGCCTCGGTTTGGTAGCGCTCTCTTGCCGCGCAGTCACCGGTGACAACTGGTACGAAATCACTGCTTTTTCAGATTTTATCCGCCGCCCCGGTCCGCTGATCGCCTCGGTGCAGCGCTATGTGAAGGTGGTCACTGACGAGCGCGAGACCTGCCGCCGTCGCGACGCAAACGGCGCCTGCCGAGAAAGCGACGACATTTTCAGTCTCGATGAGCAGTACCAGCCGATCATCGACGCCTACCCGCGCCTCACCAATGTTCAAGTTGCTGCGGGCCACGTCGAGATCGTGGGCTACGAGGGCGTCGCACCGCGCCAGTTGATCGCTATCCTGCAGCAGCAAGGTTTGCTGGCCGCCACAGCGGCGGAACGCGAGGGTGCTCTCCAGTTGCTGATCGCCGAGCTTTATTGAAGCCAGGTCGCCGCTAAATATGGTGGCCACCGCCACCTGCGGGCGAAAGCATGATGCAGCGCGCCGGCGCCAGAAGGTTCCTGAGTGCCTGCTTCCCAAAACAGCTTCGGTTTTGTGTTCCGATGCGACCCTTCTCGCTTCGAATTCATCACTGGAACCCGCTTCATCGTCGGCAAGCGCCTTGTTACCGATCAATCGTGTGCAGCCATTGTTCCAGCAATACATGCAGTTGCCGGGTTTCCAGCGGCTTGCGGAGCACCAGATAGCCCTCTCTCTCCGCCTGCTGCAATTCTGCCGAGGCGAACTCGCCGCTGACCATCGCGCCGCTCGCTTCAGGACAACGGCCAAATAGCGCCTTCAAAACCTCAATGCCACTCTCGCCCGAACGCAAACGCTGGTCACACAAAATGGCTTGCGGCACAAAGCCGGCATCCAGCACCGCGAAGGCCTCTGTCGCGGAAGCCGCACAGCGGGCATCGACGCCCCATGCCTGCATCAGGCTGAGCCAGGCCGACGACACCTGCGGGTCATCTTCGACCACCAGACAGGTACCTGCCAGCTGGCGCTGCGCTGAGCGGGCATCAGACTGCTCGGCCACCACTGGCTGCAATGAGGCACCGTCGGCAGCTGGCAGTTGAAGCCAGAAACGCGAGCCACGTCCCTCGACCGAATCAAAACCATACGTCGCGCCCATCATCCCGGCACAGCGCGCCACCACCGCCAAGCCCAGCCCGTGCCCGGCGCTATCGATACGCCAGGCATGTTGATCGCGATAGAACGGCGAATAGATTTTCTCCCTGCCCTCGCCGGCAATGCCCATACCGGTGTCCCAGACTTCCAGCCGCCACGCATCACTATGCCGCCGCGCCCCGAGCACGATCCCGCCGCAGGCGGTATAGCGCAAGGCGTTATGCACCAGATTCACCATCGCCTGCCGCAGCAGCAACGGGTCAGCCAGGACAGCGCCTGGGCGCCGCAATTCATGGACCCGCAAATCGAGGCCGCGGCTCTTTGCTTCTTCGCGGAACAACATCGACACATCCTGCATCAGCGGAGCGAAGGCCACCGGCAAACAATTGACTTCGACCGTACCGCTCTCGATACGCGACAGGTCGAGCAAGGAGTTGAACATCAGGGTCACTGAGCGCACGCTGCGCCGAAGATCGTCCAGCGAAGGCACCAAGGCAGCATCCTGATTGCGATGGGCAATCGACTCAATCAAAAAGCCCATGGCATGCACTGGCTGGCGAAGATCGTGGCTGGCGGTTGTCAAAAACTGATTTTTTGCCTGCAGGGCGGCCTCGGCCTCCTCTTTGGCGACACGATAGCCATCGGCCAGTTTTTTGCTGTCTTCCTCCAGTTGCGCATGCTCGACAAAGAAGCGATGCGAACTCATCGCATGCCGATAGATCGACACGATATAAAACAGGGCCAGGAAAAAGACCACCGGCCATTCATCCGGAAAGGTCCAAGGTATCAGCAGTATGCACCCACCCCACGAGGTCGCAAAAAACCGTTTGAAGGTGCCGATTTCCGGCGACTGGTGCGTGGCGTTTCCAGCCACGATCGCCATTTGGGTGGTGGTCAGCACATAGATAAACGAGTGGGACACGCGCCCGGCGGTGATCAGGGACACCACGCTGACCCCCAAGCCATGAACGATGGCCGCTTTATGCACGATGGCCAGCCATTTTTGCAGCGCCTGCCCCGCTGGCAGTTGATCGATATCGTGCCGGAATGCAGCTTTCTGTCGAACGGCCCAAACATTGCCAACGCCATACGCTGCCAACCACAACAGCATCATCATGATGTCCAGGCCCAGAATGACCATCCAGATCATGAACGGGATGCCGACAAAGGGCATGGCGTGAATACCGAAGACCAGGCGTTTGAAGGCGATACCGAGCAATTGCAGACGGGCCTGATCCGAAAGCACGGTATCGGTGACTTGCCGCTCGGCCACGGCCTTGCCAGCCCAAGCGCTCGACATCATGGATCGATACGACGACCACGCAACAGCGTAATCGCTTCCATTCGGTTAGCAACACCAAGCCTGGCGAGAATATTGGTCACGTGCTCCTTGACCGTCTGTTCGGAAATATCCAGCGCCAGCGCGATCCGCTTGTTCGGCTGGCCGCGCAACATCATGGCCAGCACCTGGCCCTGACGTTCGGTAAGCCCCAGCTCTTGGGGATGCATCGGCAACTCCCGGCGTATCGCCGCGGCCTGTGTCGAATCACTCTCCAGCCTGAACCACTCCCCGCCACTACGCAGCACCGAGACAACCTGTGCGAAGACTTCAGGCGGCTGATTTTTGTGTACAAATCCGTGCGCCCCGGCATCCCTCGCCTTGCGCTGAACCGCGCTATCCTCGTCGCCACTGACCACCAGCAGACGCGTCCCGGCACAGCGCTGCGCCAGTTTGCCCAGCAACATCAGGGCGGCGCCTTCCGGCAGCCAAAAATCGACGACAGCCAACACCGGACAGCCATCGACTTCGATACGCCGCAGGCACGCTTCGCCATCGGCCGCAATTCGGACAACATCAAATCCGCAGTGCGTCGCCAGATATTCGGCGAAGCCACGTGCGACCAGCGGATGGTCGTCAATGACCAGCGCGTAGGGCACCTCGCTTGTTTCGCTATCCACGATTTTTCCGGTCACACTTTTCCATGAATCCCGACAAGTTAGCATTTGTCATAGGTTATCGAAACCCTACTTCGGTTGGGTAGGCATCCGTTTGGCGAAACCGCAGAATTGACACCGGAATAAATGATTGCGGCGCAAATGCCAGCGAGCCCCTTCTTGATCTGCCGGCCGCTACGGAATTTATACAGACTCATGCTGTGAGAATTGGGTTCAGGGATATTCATGAAACATGCCGTTATAACTTTTATCGCCATGGCAGCGGCGCTTTCCGGATGTGCCAGCACAGCCGTGCCGTATATCTATTCACCCGAAGAACGCGCTTACACACCGGGCGGCAATTCGTACCAGGTGGGCGCTACTGGCGAGGTGAGTTATTGCGACGCCGGCTTGGCGCAACTGGTCGCCTCGCGCCGTAAAGAGGCGCTGGCGGCTATTGCCGAAACCTGCCACGGCGAAGAAAACTACAGCATCAAAGGCGAAGGCGGTGGCGGCGCTGGCGGGCGATATGTGGGGAACTTCAAGATCACCCCGAGTTGCACGCGCGGACGCACCATCATTTTCAAATGCCATGGCCCGGAGCCCAAATATGACCGCAGAAAATAGACGCCGGTGTTTGCAAGCGCTGATTGCCAGCCTGCTCTCTATCAGCCTGCTGACCGCCTGCGTCAGCGCCGACAGCCTGCAACTCAGCAACGGCGGTGGCAAAAGCTTCACTGTGCGCGGCAAGAACTATGATCAGATCTGGAAAGCGGCGACGCTAGCCATGAGCACTGACATGAGCATTGTCGAAAGTCATCGGCCGTCAGGCGTCATCAAATCCCGGGTCGGCGCGCCGCCGAGTGGCAAGGTCGTTGGATTTTTCATTCAGCCAACCTCGCCGACCGCCAGCGATTACACCGTCACCATCGTCAGCAAAAAGCCGCTGCAGACCGATTTGGTCGATCGCGACTGGGAGCCTTCGGTGGTTGAGGACTTCAAGGCCGCGCTTGGTTTGCGCTAAGCATGGCCGCAATACATGTCAGCCAACTGTCGAATTTTTATAGCCAAAGATGACTATGACCCCAAACACCACTCATTTCCGCCTTCGCGTCCTCGCCTCGTTTGCTGCCGTCGCCATTTTTTCCGGTTGCGCTGCCCAAGTAGTCAAGGAAGACCATCTCAAACAGAGAACAGCCTTCGCGCTCGGTCTGGATGAAAATGCCTTCACGATTTCGGATCGTGTCGATGACGGTCTGCAGACGCGCTACAGCGTCAAGGCCAACAACGGGCGCAAATACAACTGCTATGTCGAAGGCGCCTTCAGTTTCGGTACCGGTGGCGTGGTCAGTGATGCCATCTGCAAACAAATTGGCGCTAACGGAAAATCGAAAGCCAAGGGTAGCAGCGGGGGCACTTGCAACGAATTGCTGAACGCCGCAGGGCGGTGCTGAGGTGCAGAAAGCATCAATCGCGCGCCCATCCACAACATCAAACCTGATTCACACGAAAGGCAAAGCTCATGAAACAGACTATCGCAGCCGGCATTCTGGCATTGACCTGCGTGGCCGCCACTTCAGCGTATGCCGCGCAAACCGTGGTCGACTTTGAAGACCTGGCGCCATGGAGCACACCTGTCGACGGCTACGGCGGCGCCAGTGGCTGGGGAACCAGCGGCATTGTCTTCGCCAGCGATGGCGAAGGGCGAGGTCAAAGCATGTTCCTCGGCGCATTCATTGGCGAGATCAGCTTCACCAACGCGCCGGTCATCTTTGAAGGCACCTTGTTCAAGTCGTACAACGCTATTCCGAATTTCACGAGCATTGGACTTTACTATCAGGGACAGCGTGTTCACTCCATTCTTGACCCGAAGGCACCACTCAGTCTGGTCTGGGTCGATTCCGGCTACACCGGCCTGGTGGACAAAATCCGTTTTCTCGGGGGCAGCGAGGGTTACGCCATCGACAACCTGACCTACTCCGCTGCGCCGGTTCCGGAGCCGGAAGCCTATATGCTGCTGCTTTCCGGGCTGGGCATCGTCGGCTTTGCGGCTCGCCGCCAGCGCAAATCGGGGCGCTAGCGCCGGATCGACCGCAGCGCGGTGTACTCGCCAGATTCACGGTCTGCCACGGTCAACCGGAAATTTCGCCTGAAAATGAAATTTCCGCTGGCCGCTCAGTGGCTGGTGCCTTCCGACTTGCTGATCTTGTTCCAGACGTTGTATTTGCCGACCGGCTTGTTCATCGGCAGGCGCTTCACTTCCTTGAGCGTTACCGCGTCGTAGATGATGATCGCGCCGTCGGTTTCCCACAGGCTGGCCAGCACGTATTTGCCGTCTTTAGTGAACTCGACGTGGGCGAAGGTTTTGCCCGGTTCGGGTTTCAGTTCGGCGACGATTTCCAGCTTTTCCTTGTCGATGATCTGCATGGTGTCCTTGAAGGCCTTGCTCATCATCGAATCGGTCCACGCGTAGCGGCTGTTTTCGTGGCTGCGCATGAAGAAGCCAGGGCCGTTGGTCTTGATCTGCTTGATCGTCTGCCAGGTCTTCATGTCGATGATGCTGATCAGGCCTTCGTTGAGGTTGGGCGTGGCCATCACGGTCCGGCCCTGCCACTGCCAACTGATGCCGGAGCCGAGGTGTGGCATGCCGGGCAGTTCGAGGTCGGCGATTTTCTTGCGGGCGTCGAGATTGACCACCTGTCCGCTGACAGCGTTCTTGGCGTCGTTGCGTGAGGCACCCATCACCTCGTCGTAGCCCTGCGTGAAGTAGAAGTCATCGAGGTAATCGTCGAGCTGCGTGCGCTGCGGGTTGAGGAAGCCGGGGATGAAAGCGCCCTCCTGATATTTGTAGTCGTGGATCATGCCGGCCGGAATGGCGTCGGCCTTCGGGTTGTACGACACCTCCCAGACCTCTTTCACGTCCTTCAGCGCCGCGACGAAGCTCTGGCGCGGCGAGGCGTCGTAGACGGCCGAGACGCGGGAGCTGGTCTTGCCGTCCTTGTCAGTCACTGGCAGGATTTTCTTGAGGTTCAGGTCGGCATCAAGAATGACCAGGCTGTGCGGCAGATAGTTGGCCACCGCCACCCACTTGCCGTCGCCGGACACCGCCGCGTTGCGGGTATTGATGCCGGCGCGCACCTCGGCGATCACTTTCAGGTTCCACAGGTCGAACTTGGTGATCCAGCCATCACGCGATGCGAAGAAGACGTAGCGGCCATCCGGCGTGAATTTCGGCCCGCCGTGCAGCGCGAAGCGTGACTGGAAGCGGTAGATCGGTTCCAGCTTGTCGCCATCGAGAATGGAGACGTGATGATCGCCAGATTCGACGACGACGAACAGGTTGAGCGGATCGGCCTTGAACTGCGGCTTGTCCGGCAGACTGCCGGGGGCAAAATTGACGATACGCGACGCCTCGATTTCGGTCTCGCCCCACACCGGCATAACCTTGATCGGCGTATAGGCGTAATCAACCAGCGCCTTGATTTCCTCTGCAGACAGCTTGTCGCCGAAACCAAGCATCTGGGTCGCCGGCCGCCCTTCGCGAACAACTTTCTCGGCTTCCGGCTTGCGCAGCCGGGCCAGGTTTTCCGGCAACAAGGCTGGGCCGAGGCCGCCGAGACGGTCGACACCATGGCAGGACACACAGTGCTCCTTGAAGTTGGCGGCCACATCGGCAGCCAGCGCCGGACCCGCCAAAATGGCTGCAATGGCGACTCCCACGGTCAACCGGAAAAAATGGCCAAAAATGAAATTTCCGCTCAGCTTCAAGTTCATAACCCGATTTCCTCGTCAGTCAGGTAGCAGCCAGGATCTTCCGCCCAGGCATCGCCGGTCATCTGCTGGGCACGAACACGGGTGTTGCCGTTGCAGATGCCAAGGTATGCGCACGCCCCACAGCGTCCCTTGACCGCGCGCGGGTGCTGCTTGAGGCCAGCCATCAGCGCATCCGAGGTATCCGGCCAGATTTCGGAGAATGGCCGATCCTTGACGTTGCCGAGGTTGTGGTGCCACCACATGGTGTCCGGATGCACATTGCCGAGATTGTCGATGTTGGCGACGTTGACGCCGGACGAGTTGCCACCCCACTGGCGCAGCTTGGCTTCGACGTGGGCCGCCTTGTCCGGAAAGCGCCGGCGCACCCAGTGCAGGAAATAGACGCCGTCGGCGTCGTTGTTGCCCGTAGTGAATTCTTTGTTCAGGCCGCGCTGTTGGTATTCCCAGCAGGTATCGAAGAGCAGGTCCATCGCCCAGCGCGTCAGCTTGTGCTGGGCGTCGTCCTTGCGATTCTTGTTGCCACGCCCGGCGTAGTTCAAGTGCGAGAAATAAAAGCGGTCGATACCTTCATCCTCGACCAGCTTGAGCAAGCCCGCCAAGTCGTGCGCATTGTCCTGCGTCATCGTGAAGCGGACGCCGATCTTCAGCCCGAGGTCGCGACACAGCCGGATGCCTTTCAGCGACGCCTCGAAGGCGCCTTCCTTACGGCGAAACTTGTCGTGGGTTTCACGGATGCCGTCGAGCGAGACGCCGACGTAATTGAAATCACATTCGGCGATCTTGCCGATATTGTTTTCGTCGATCAGCGTACCATTCGACGACAGCCCGACATAAAAGCCCCGGGCCTTGGCACGCTTGGCGATGTCGTAGATATCCGGCCGTAAGAGCGGCTCGCCACCGGACAGAATCAGCACCAGCACCTTGAAGCCCTTGAGGTCGTCCATCACCGTAAAAACCTGATCAGAGCTCAGCTCGCCGGGGAAATTGGTGTCGGCCGAAATTGAATAGCAATGCTTGCAGGTCAGGTTGCAGCGCCGGATCAGGTTCCAGATCACCACCGGACCGGGCGGATTACGCTTGGGGCCGAGCGCTGTCGGCTCGGCAATTTCCTGCATGTACTGAGAGATTCGAAACATTTCAAGCCTTTATCTGGGATCGTCACTATTGCACCCGAAGCGCTGCCATCAAACCTTGACGTGCATCAACCGGATAAATCGTGATGGCGTCGTCGAGTCCCGCGTATCGCCCGAAGTCGCCGACGCAAACACTTTTCATCCTGCTGTGGTCGACGAGATCAATCTCTCGAATATGCCGTTCAGCGGCTGCCGCATTCGTTACGATATACTGGCTGGATGACCGCAAACGCCCCCTCCCCAGCCAGCAACGAACTGGCGCTGCCCAGCCACTGGGCCTCCAAAGTAGAACCCAAACTGGCCAATGATGAAAAAATCCAGGCTTGGCTTGAAATCGACCTCGACAACCGGCTGCAGTTTTCTGCCGGGCTGGTCCTAGTCACCAACCGACGCCTCCTTGCTTTCGCTCCGGGCAATAACAACGGTGAGGAATATCCGCTGCGCAGCGGCCTGACGCTAAACCATCATGACCAGGCCGGCGTTGGCTCGCTGGAACTGGTTGGCGAAACCGGTCTGCTCGCTACCTGGCGTTACACGCTGGCCAAGAACCTGGCCGCCCTGCGCGTCATCAATGAATTCGACCTGCACCGCGATAGCATCGTCAGCGGCCAGCCCGTAGCGCGGGCAACCGAGGATTGTTGTCCCAAGTGCAAAGTGCCGCTGCCACCCGGCGAAGACGAATGCCCGGTATGCAATCGCGAATCGACGGTTGCGCCTTCCACGTGGACGCTGTTCCGCCTGTGGCGTTTTGCCCGCCCTTATCGCTGGCAGCTATTTACCGGTTTTGCCCTGACTTTGGCGTCGACCGCAGCTACTCTGGTGCCGCCCTACCTGACCATGCCGCTGATGGACGAAGTGCTGATTCCCTTCCAGAACGGCAAGCCGATCGACTGGCCGCTGGTCAGCATGTACCTCGGCGGCCTGCTTGGCGCCGCCGTGCTGGCCTGGGGCCTGGGCTGGATTCGCACCTACATCCTGTCGCTGGTCTCCGAGCGCATGGGCCGCGACCTGCGCACGCAAACCTACGAACACCTGCTCGGGCTGTCGCTGGAATATTTCGGCGGCAAGAGAACTGGCGACCTGATGGCGCGCATCGGCAGCGAAACCGACCGCATCAACATCTTCCTCTCGCTCGACCTGCTCAACTTTGCCACCGATGTGCTGATGATCGTGATGACCTCCGTCATCCTGCTCAGCATCAACCCGTGGCTGGCGCTGGTCACCCTGATACCGCTGCCGATCATCGGCTGGCTGATCCACGTCGTGCGCGAAAAGCTGCGCACCGGCTTCGAGAAGATCGACCGCGTCTGGGCCGAAGTAACCAACGTGCTGGCCGACACCATCCCCGGCATCCGCGTCGTCAAGGCCTTTGCCCAGGAAAAGCGCGAGGGCGAGCGTTTTCGCACTGCCAACGAGCATAACCTGACGATGAACGACAAGATCAACAAGACTTGGTCGCTGTTCACGCCAACCGTCACCTTGCTCACTGAAATCGGCCTGCTCGTCGTCTGGATTTTCGGCATCTGGCAGATTTCCAAAGGCAACAGTTCGGTCGGTGTGCTTACCGCCTTCCTCGCCTACATCAGCCGCTTTTACGCTCGTCTGGATTCAATGAGCCGCATCGTTTCGGCCACCCAGCGCGCCGCATCCAGTACCAAGCGCATTTTCGACATTCTCGACCACGTCTCCAGCGTGCCAGAGCCGACCAACCCGGTGCATTTGAGCAAGGTTACCGGCCTGCTTGAATTGAAGAAGGCCAGCTTCCGCTACGGCACCCGTTCGGTTACCCGCGACGTCGATCTGGTTATCCAGCCCGGTGAAATGATCGGCCTGGTGGGTCATTCCGGCTCCGGCAAGTCCACGCTGGTCAATCTGATCTGCCGCTTCTACGACGTCTCCGAAGGCCAGGTGCTGATCGACGGCGTCGATGTCCGCTCCGTGCCGGTGGCCGAGTTCCGCCAGCATATCGGCCTCGTGCTGCAGGAGCCCTTCCTGTTCTTCGGCACCATCGCCGACAACATCGCCTACGGCAAGCCGAACGCCACGCGCCAGGAAGTGATCGCTGCCGCCCGCGCCGCCCATGCGCACGAATTCATCCTGCGCCTGCCGCATGGCTACGATTCACTGGTCGGCGAACGCGGCCAGGGCCTGTCCGGCGGTGAGCGCCAGCGCATCTCCATCGCCCGCGCCCTGTTGATCGACCCGCGCATCCTGATCCTCGATGAAGCCACTTCTGCCGTCGATACCGAGACCGAGAAGGAAATCCAGAAGGCGCTCGACAATTTGGTCAAGGGCCGCACCACAATTGCCATCGCCCACCGCCTGAGCACGCTGCGCAAAGCCGACCGACTGGTCGTCATGGATCGTGGCCGGATTGTCGAAATTGGCAACCACGATGAATTGATGGCCATAGAAGGCCATTACTACAAGCTCTACATGGCCCAGGCCCGCAACGTCGATACCGAGCCGGAGCTGCCCCGCGCCCCCGATCTTCCCAAAACCATTTCCGTCTGATCGCCATGGCCAACACAAAATTTCAACTACAACGCGATAGCTACGGTCGACTGGTATTAACAGCCGAAAACGGTGATGTTCACGTAGGAGTCACGCCGGTACGTGCTTTCCCCATCGCTGCCCCTAACGAGGGTTTGTCGCTGGTCAATTACGAAGGCCACGAAGTGGCCTGGATCGACAGCATCGCCGACCTCCCGCCAGCTATCGGCCAGCTTATTGAGTCCGAACTGGCCAGCCGCGAGTTCGTACCGGAAATCGAGTGCATCGAGGCAGTCTCCAGCTTCGCCTGCCCGAGCACCTGGCAGGTTGTGACCAATCGCGGCAAGACCGAGCTGCTACTGAAGGGGGAGGAGGACATCCGACGCCTGTCGCAAACCCGGCTGCTCATCGCCGACAGCCACGGCATCCAGTTCCTGATCCGTGACCAGACCCAGCTCGACCGCCAAAGCAAGAAGCTGCTCGATCGTTTCCTGTAAACCAGCGCCTGTAACGCCCTGTACCAAGTTGTGACATTTTTTCGTCGCGGGTAATCCGCGACAGTGCGAAAGCGTTAATAATCTCAAGTTGCCCCATAACAATTTCTGACAGTGGAACGGAGCAGGGCCTGACAAGCATGAATAAAAAAGACATTATCATTCGGGACATCATCAATCTGCGTGGCCCGAACATCTGGACCTACCGGCCCGTCTTCGAAGCCTGGATCGACATTGGCGAATTCGAGGACTATCCCTCCAACAAACTGCCGGGATTTACCGAGCGCCTGACCGCCTTCCTCCCGTCGTTGATCGAGCACCGTTGCAGTCGTGACGAGCGTGGTGGTTTCATCGCCCGACTCCATGAAGGCACCTGGATCGGTCACGTTCTCGAACACGTTGCGCTGGAGCTGATGACCATGGCCGGCCTGCCCGGCGGTTTCGGACGCACCCGCGAAACCACAGAACGCGGTGTTTACAAGCTGGCCATCCGCAACTGGCAGGACGACATCACCAAAATTGCGCTGGAACAAGGCATTGCCCTGATCCTCGCGGCGGTTGAAGACCGCCCCTTCGATCTGGCTGACGTCATCCACACGCTGAAGCGCAAGGTGGACCGCAAATACCTCGGCCCATCCACCGCCGCCATCGTCGGCGCCGCAGATGATCGTGACATCCCCGCCATTCGCCTGCTGGATGACGGCAATTTGGTCCAGCTTGGCTACGGCGCTGCGATGCGCCGCATCTGGACGGCCGAAACCGACCAGACCAGCGCCATTGCGGAAACCATTTCGCGCGACAAGGATTTGACCAAGGAACTGATTTCCTCGGTCGGCGTCCCGGTACCTGAAGGCCGCGAAGTCGATAGCGCCGATGATGCCTGGGATGCGGCCGAAGACATCGGCCTGCCGGTCGTCGTCAAGCCAACCGACGGCAACCACGGGCGCGGCGTATTCATCGACCTGACCACCAAGGAAGAAGTCGCCAAGGCCTACGCCATCGCTGTCGAAGAAGGCTCCAGCGTGCTGGTCGAGCGCTCTATCCAGGGCATCGAACATCGCCTGCTGGTCGTCGGCGGCAAACTGGTCGCGGCCAATCGCAGCGACCTGATCACCGTCATCGGCGATGGCAAGTCCACGGTCGAGCAGCTGATTGAAACGCAGGTCAACACCGACCCACGCCGCGGCAAGACGGAGTTGCATCCGCTCTCCATCATCCGCATCGACACGGCCGCCAAAATCGAATTGGAGCGCCAGGGCTTGAGCGCCGACAGCGTGCCGGCCAAGGACCGCGAAGTGCTGATCCAGCGCAACGCCAACCATGCCTTCGACTGCACCGACGAAGTCCATCCCGACACGGCCCAGGTCGTCGCGCTGGCCGCCCGAGTCGTCGGCCTTGACATCGCGGGCGTCGATCTCGTCTGCCAGGACATCTCCAAGCCGCTTGATGCGCAGGGCGGTGCCATCGTTGAAGTCAATGCCGGCCCCAGCCTGCTGATGCACATCAAGCCGGGTATCGGCAAACCGCGTCCGGTCGGCCAGGCCATCGTCAATAACCTGTTTCGCGAAAACCAAAGTGGCCGCGTACCGCTGGTTGGCGTAACCGGCACCCATGGCAAGAATGCCGTTGCCAAGATGGTCGCCCACCTGCTTTACCTGTCCGGCCAGCATGCTGGCCTGGCTTGCAAGGACGGCATTTACCTCGGCCGCCGCCAGGTTCAGAAAACCAGCGCCGCCAACTGGGAAGGCGGTCGTCGCCTGCTCCTCAACCGCGCGGTGCAGGCTGCGGTCATTGAAAACGGCGCCCCGGTCATTCTGGGCGAAGGCTTGGCCTATGACCGTTGCTCGATCGGCATCGTGACCAATATCGCCTTGGACCAAGAAGACCTGTCACGCTGGAATGTTCAGCCAACTGGCGGCGAGTACTACACGACCCAACGCTCCACTTACCGGACGCAAATCGATGTGGTTTTGTCGAATGGTCATGCGATCCTGAATGCAGAAGACGAACTGGTGGCTGACTTTGCGGAACTGTGCGATGGTGAAGTGATCTTTTTTGCCTGCGATCAGGCCAACCCGACGCTGGTCGCCCATCTTGCCGCTGGCAAGCGCGGCGTCACCGTGGCCGACGGCCGCGTCGTACTGCGCACGGGAAGCGAAGAAATCCGCCTCAGCCGACTGGTCAATGCACCTTATGTCGGCAAGGCCAAGCAAGGGAAAAAGATCGCGAATGTGCTGGCCGGCATTGCCGCCGGCTGGGCCATGGACCTGGGCAAGGAAGTACTGACGACAGGGATGAAGACCTTCGGCATCGATCTGGTCGACCCTGCCGAGCTGATACCGCAACTTGCCAAGAAATCGCAACCCGCAAAAAAACCGGCCATTGCCCGGAAATAACAAGGATCAAGCGTCATGGACGTTTCCCGTATTCGTGCACTGCGCGGCCCCAACCTGTGGAGCCGGCATACCGCCATTCAGGCCATCGTTACCTGTGAGGGTAGCGAGGTCGCCATTTCAGACCTGCCCAATTTCGAAGCACGCCTGCGCGAACGCTTTCCGGAACTGGGCGACCTGATTCCCACCGACCACCTGGACACAGTCTCGATGGCACATGCCCTCGAATTCGCCGCCCTCGGCCTGCAAGCCCAGGCGGGTTGCCCGGTCACCTTCAGTCGCACAGCACACACCGTCGACCAGGGCGTCTATCAGGTGGTCGTGGAGTACACCGAAGAAGATGTGGGTCGTCTGGCTTTTGAACGAGCAGAAGAACTTTGCCTGGCCGCGCTGAACGACACCCCTTTCGATCTCGATGCCGCGCTGAAGGAATTACGCGATCTCGATGAAGACATCCGCCTTGGCCCCTCGACCGGGGCCATTGTCTCGGCCGCCCTCGCCCGTGGCATCCCTTACCGCCGACTGACGCAGGGTAGCCTCGTCCAGTTTGGCTGGGGAAGCAAACAGAAACGTATTCAGGCCGCGGAAACCAGCCTGACCAGCGCCATCGGCGAATCGATTGCGCAGGACAAGGAACTGACCAAGAAACTGCTGCACGCATCCGGCGTTGCTGTTCCACACGGTCGCCCGGTTGAAGACGAAGACGACGCCTGGGTCGCCGCGCTCGAAGTCGGCCTGCCGGTGGTCGTCAAGCCGCAGGATGGCAATCAGGGCAAGGGCATTTCGGTCAATCTAACCACCGAGGAGCAGGTTCGCAAGGCTTACCGCGTGGCGATCGAGTTCCGTGACGACATCATGGTCGAGAAATTTCTGTCCGGGCACGACTGGCGATTGCTGGTCATCGGCGACAAGCTGATTGCCGCCGCACGCCGTGATCCGCCACTGGTCATCGGCGACGGAACGCATACCGTGCGTGAACTGGTCAATATCGTGAACAGCGACCCACGCCGATCTGATGGCCACGCCACCTCACTGACCAAGATCCGCTTCGACGAAATCGCACTCTCCCGCCTTGAAGAACAAGGCTACAGCGCGGAATCAGTGCCCGGCCGCGGCGTTCGCGTCGTACTGCGCAACAATGCCAACCTGTCCACCGGTGGTACCGCCACCGACGTCACCGATGACGTTCATCCGGAACTGGCTGCCGCCGCCGTTGCCGCAGCGCAGACCGTCGGCCTCGACATATGCGGTATCGACGTCGTCTGCGACACCATGCACAAGCCGCTCGAAGAGCAAGGCGGCGGCATCGTTGAATGCAACGCTGCACCCGGCTTGCGCATGCACCTCGACCCGTCATTCGGCAAAGGCCGCGCCGTGGGTGAAGCCATTGTCGGCATGATGTTCCCGGATGGTGATAACGCCCGCATACCGGTCGTCGCCATCGCTGGCACG
Organism: Betaproteobacteria bacterium; assembly: GCA_016709965.1. Lineage (NCBI taxonomy): Bacteria > Pseudomonadati > Pseudomonadota > Betaproteobacteria > Rhodocyclales > Azonexaceae > Azonexus > Candidatus Azonexus amarohabitans. Next base: position 405,675 of record JADJLT010000006.1, on the reverse strand, counting down.
AATGGCAAGACCACCACCAGCCGCCTGATCGGCCGCATTTTTGAATCGAACGGACTGCGTGTCGGCATGACCAGTACCGACGGCATTTACGTCGAAGGTCGCCGCATCGACAGCGGCGACTGTTCCGGTCCGCGCAGCGCCCGCAATGTGTTGATGCACCCGGACGTCGATGCAGCCGTCTTCGAGACCGCGCGCGGCGGCGTGCTGCGTGAAGGTCTTGGCTTCGACATGTGCGACGTGGCGGTCATTACCAACATCGGTATCGGCGACCACCTCGGTCTCAACTACATCACCACCGTCGATGAATTGGCTGTGGTCAAACGCGTCATCGTCGAGAATGTCGCGCCAAGCGGCACGGCAGTTCTCAACGCGGCGGATCCGGTGGTTGCCGCCATGGCGCACCACTGCCATGGCGATATCATTTTCTTTGCCCGTGACCGCATGAACCCGGTATTGGCCACGCACCGAGCCCAAGGCAAGCGTGTGGTTTATGTCGACCGCGACGCCATCATCTGCTGCGAAGGGCGAAAAAAGCAGCGCATTCCGCTCGCCAACATCCCGCTGACGCGAAACGGCACGATCGGCTTTCAGGTCGAGAACGCCATGGCGGCCATCGCCACCGGCTGGGCACTTGGCTATCCGTGGGAAGTAATCGAGGGCGCTTTGGCGAACTTCGTCAGCGATGCTGCAACCGCCCCTGGCCGCTTCAACGTCTTCGACTACAAGGGGGCGACACTGATCGCCGACTATGGCCACAATCCGGACGCCATTCAGGCACTGGTTGGCGCCATCAACAACATGCCCTCGGTCCGTCGTTCCGTCGTGATTAGTGGCGCCGGCGACCGCCGTGACGACGACATTCGCCAGCAAACCGAAATTCTCGGCGATGCCTTTGATGATGTCATTCTTTATCAGGATGCCTGTCAGCGCGGACGCGAGGATGGTGAAGTGATCAGCCTGTTGCGTGATGGTCTGGCCAATGCCAGCCGCACCAAGCAGATCGATGCCATCACCGGCGAATTCATCGCCATCGACGCCGCCTTGGCTCGATTGCAACCCGGCGACCTTTGCCTGATCCTGATCGACCAGGTCGAAGAAGCGCTGGCGCACATTGCAATGCGGATTGCTGAGGCCGGTTAACCGCCATTTTGCCAAGCAATCAATAGAGAAAGCCCGGTGACTATTTACCGGGCTTTTTTATGAGCCATCGGAATTTTTTGCGTTTGATCGATTCCGGAAAGTCATTGAAAATAACCCATCGTTTACATGGATGCATTCATGAACCCAGCCGCAGAAGCCATGTTTTCGCAAGCCGTTCGCCTGCCACAGATTCCCCATGTCATGCAGGAGGTAGTAAAAAGCCTGCGCGACGAAAATGTATCAGGCCAGCAACTGGCAGCCTTGGTAAGCAGCGACCAGGTGATTGTCGCCAAAGTCCTTCGCCTCGCAAATTCAAGTTATTACGGCGCACGACGCAATGTGGCCAAAGTCAGCGAAGCTGTACAACTATTAGGGCTGGATACCTTTCGCAACCTGGTTATCTCCAGCGCACTGGTTAGCGCCTTTCCCAAGGTCAGCGGTTTTGATCTGGCTGGCTTTTGGCGAAATTCGATGCTGGTTGCCAATATCGCGCATATTCTCGGCAGGGATTTGGAGACTGATCGGGAAATGCTCTTCTCGTCAGGACTGATGCACAGCATTGGCCAATTACTTATTGTCCTTTGCCTTCCGGCCGAATCCGACGCAGTGGCCGATCAACTGAAAAATCTCGAGCTTGTGGCACAGAGAACAACCGAAGAGCGCCTATTGAGTCTGAACCACTTTGAAGTTGGAATGGAACTGGCGCGGCGCTGGAATTTTCCTGAATGCATTCAGTCTGCTGTCGGCCATTACGACGCACCGGAGGCCACAGACATCCCGGCGCAGGTCGTTCATGCAGCGGTCAGGATTGCCCATGGCATTCAGTCAGGAGATACCTTTTCAGACATGCTAGCGGCGATTCCTCCCGAGATTGCCGAGCAACTCGGCATCACACAGGCATGGTTCATGGAAGAAGGCGAGGTTTTCGATTTGCTGCTGGCCGAAGCCTCTGCCCTGGCCTAGCCACCTATCCTCAGCCCGGTCTTTTTCAGGATTTTGCTGGAGTAGAGGATGTCACTCGCCTTGCAGGCATTGCCGAGTAAAGCGCCAATCTCTGCCGCCTTGAGCGAACACTCTTCACGCGAAGCGCCATGCACCATGGCAAACAGGTTGTACGGCCAGGCCGGCAGCGCGCGCGGACGACGGTAGCAGTGGGTGACAAAATCCAGCGCACCGACCCGGGCGCCGAGTTCATCGACCTGGTCATCGGCCACGTCCCACACCGTCATCCCGTTAGCCGTCCAGCCAATGGCGTAGTGATTGGGAACAACACCGATGCGGCGGATGATACCGCTGTCCAGCATCGCCTTCAGTCGGCGCATGACATCATCGGCTGACAGTCCAAGCTGCCCGGCAATCAACTGATAGGGGCGTGCCACAAGCGGCAGGCCGCCTTGCGTGGCAACGATCAGCGCGCGATCAATATCGTCAAGCTGCCCTCCGTTCATACTCGTGCTTCCAGCTTCATTTCTACAAAAAATTCGCGTTCCTTGGGAAAGGCAAAAACTGGAAGTCCGGTCTCATGCTCGATGCGGTGAATTGCTTCGGCTATGCCATCCTGTGTCTCCGTCGCCAGCACGAACCACATGTTCAGCGCGTGTTCGCGGCGATAGTTGTGGGCGACCTGCGGCAGGGCATTGACCAGCGACGTCACTGCCTCATAGCGATCTTCCGGCACGGTCAGCGCTGCCAGCACAAAGGCGCCCCCCATTCGTTCGACCTGGAACATCGGCCCGAAACGAGTCAAAACCTTGGCAGCAAGCAGGCCTTCCAGTCGTTCTAACAACGCGTCTTCCGAAATGCCCGATTGTTCGGCGACCTCGGCGTAGGGACGTTCGCAGATCGGAAAATCGCTTTGCATTTTTGCGATTATTTTCCGGTCGACCGCGGTAAGGTCACGCATAACGGGCGCCGTTCTGCTTGAAGCGGGTCAGCGAGAAAAGTACCTCATGGGCTGCGTCATTCAGGCCATGCCGCTGGCGGAGTTCGGCAATGATCGCCTGGACTTCGGCACGTTCGCGACCATGGATCATGCAGAACAGGTTGTATGGCCAATCCGGCAAACTGCGCGGGCGGCGGTAACACAAGGTGACGGACGGCTCCTCAGCCAAGGCGCGGCCAATCTCGCTGACCTGATCATCGGGAATGTCGTGCACGAGCATGGCATTCGCCGTGTAGCCGAGTTCTTGATGGCGAACGACGACGCCAAAGCGCTTGATATCGCCCTCCTCCAGCCAGCGCCGGATGCGAACCAGCACGTCGGATTCGGACGCACCAATCCGCTCGGCAATCAGGGCAAACGGCCTGATGAAGAAGGGCAGGCCTTCCTGCAGAACCGAAACCAGCCGGCGCTCCGACTCGCCAATCGGCGCCGCCGGTTTAACAGGCCGGGCGGCGGCGACGCTCTTCTGCTTTTCGCCCTGCAGCGAGAAACCGAGGTCGATGTGAAACTCTTCGAGCAGCGGCAAGGCAAGCAGCGGATAGCCGGCGGCCTTTTCGATGGCGCCGAGCGTTGCCTGCAAACGCCCTTCGCTGCCTGCGGTGACAACAAACCACAGGTTGTAGCGGTGTTCACGCTCGTAATTGTGATTAACCTCAGGAAAGCGGTTGACCGTAGCCGCGACGGCCTCCAGCTTTTCGGGGGGAACAGCCATCGCTGCCAGCGTCGAGGCACCTATGCGCTTGGGTGCGAAGACGGCGCCAACGCGCGATATTTTCCCTTCGCGGCGCAGTTTTTCCAGGCTGCCCAAAACCGCCTTTTCGGCCACGCCCAAGCGCTCCGCCAGTTCGGCGAAGGGTGCCGGACAGAGCGGGAAGTCTCGCTGGAATTCGTTGAGCAAACGAAATTCGAAAGTGTCGTTCATCAGAAACCGATGCGGGTGGCGCGGGAAGTAAAGAAGATACCGGACGGGCTTTCGGCCGGAATTTCTCCCAGTTTGGCAAAATTTTCGGTGTTGTAAATCAAAACCTTGTTGTCATCACGCGCCGACAGCCAGACGTTTTCACCGCGCGGGGCGAACTCCATGTGCAGGACGGCCTTGCCGGGCGCCATTTGCTGTACTACCTGGCCGCTCAGGGTATCGATGACATCGACCTTGCCGTTGTCCGGGAAGGCGAAATTAACCCAGATCTGCCGACCATCCGGCCGCGCCATGGCGAATACCGGCTGACCGCGAACGGGGATGTGGCCTGCTTCTTTCCAGGTTGCCGTGTCGACCACCAATACCTCGTGGTGACCGACCGAGGGCAGGTATAGCTTGCCTTGCGCCATCGACCAGCCTCGCAGGTGCGGCATTTTGAACACCGGCAGCTTTTCCTGGCCCCGTCCATAGTGTTCGAGGATCTTGCGACTACCCTTGTCCGGCTGCCAGAGATCGAGCAAGGCGATGCCGTCCTCGCCAAAAAGGCCGGCCAGATAGTAGCGGCCATCCGGCGTCACCAGCCCATCATACGGCTGACGACCGGCTGGAAAACGCTGCGTCACCGGATGTTTCGGGTTGCTGAAATCGCTGACCCAGATTTCGCCGCCATCAAACAAGGCGTAGGCGAATTTGTGACCCGGCACATCGGCCAGCCCAACGACCTTGGAAAATTTCCCCGGCGCATATTCAGCCGGCACTTCGGAAAGCAGTTCCAGCGTTTCGGCATCGAAGGCCTTGATGCCGCCCGGCGTGTAGTTCTGGGCCACGACGATGCGCCCATCCTGCGAGATCGAGCCGCCGATGGCGTTGCCCGACTGGATGACGCGTTTGACGATCTTCGCTTCGAGAAGATCGAGCTTGGTCAGCCCGCCGTCACGCCCAAAGATGAAAGCGTAGCGGCCATCACGGGAATAGACGACAGAGGCATGCGACAGGTCGCCCAGACCGCCGATGCGCGCATAGGGCTGGCGCGAGGTGGTGTTGACCAGGGTCACGTTGCCACTGGCCCGCTCGATGATCAGGCCGAGATCGCCTGTACCGCGCAATTGCGGGCCGGCACAAGCGTTGAGCACGAGGATCAGGAGAAAACTCAGAAACAGGCGCATGGCGTTCTCATTGGGGAAATTCGGTCATCAGTTTTTCGACAATCCACGCCGCTTCCGCTTCGGACAGGAATTGCTGCCAAGGCGGCATGGGGGTGCCCGGACGGCCATAGTAAATCGCAGCGGCCAGCCCTTCGACCGGTTTGTCACGCAGATTTTCCGGCAATAGCGCCGGTCCAAGGCCGCCTTTCAACGTCATGCCGTGGCAGGAACCGCAGTCCTGACGAACGAGGTGCACCAACTCCTTTTGCCGCGCCTGATCGGGTTCCGCGGCAATAGCCGGTGCAGCCACACCGGTTGCCACGGTCAACAGGAAAAAAAGGCAAAAAATGAAATTATTCGGTGACAACGACAGCCCCTGTCATTTCCGGATGCGGCCCACAGTGATATTCATAACGCCCGGAGTGATCAAAGCGACGCTGCCAGCTATCATCCGGAAACAGGCGCTCTGATTCCAAACCGCCTTCCGCCGGAAAGATGACCGAATGGCTGGTGCGCTTCTCGTGATTGGTCCAGCGCACGCTTTCGCCCACCTTGATGCCAACTTCGGCAGGTATGAACTTGTAGCCTTCGATACTCACTTCAGCCACATTTTGCGCCAGCGCCGAGAGCGAGAAGAACGCCAGCAGCAGCGGCGCTCTTTTCAGCCACAGACATCCGGAATGCACGGCAAAGCCGGATGACATAACGATTACTGCTTGGCAGCCTTCACGTCGCCATCAGCGCCGAGGCCGAGCGTATGACCAAAGGACACATGGTGGAAGCGGCCACCGGCATTGTCGGCATGAATGGCAATGCCAAACGGTACGGTCTTGCCCGGGGCCAGATTGACGCCACCGGCCAGCTTGCGGGTGAAGGTCACGGTGGTCATGTCACCCGCCTTGGTCGCCTCGGCCGTCACGCCGGCCTTGTTGCTCTCCATGTTGCGCTTGTCAGACACCATGCCGTCGACAGCCTTACCGCCACCGCTGCTCTTCCACTGCATCAGCTCCATCGATCCGGCAGACACATACTTGGTCTTGGTATCGGCAGCGCCGGGCATCGTCCGCGCATCTTTGTGACAGGCTACCCAGCAACCGGCCTGTTCGCCGAGCGGCACCTTGTCGCTCGGGAACATGACGCTGGCCTTGAGTTCGTTGTCCTTGTCGGAATGATCGAAACCACCACCCGGTGCCTTGAAAGTCAGGCGAACGTAAAGATTGGTCGCGTCATAGGCGGCCTGCATGGTGACCGGGTAGGTCAGCGTCTTCGGCGCGCCCTTCGGCTCCATTTCCTTGCCGGCCAAACGCTTCAGGTCGAGGCTCAGCTTGCCATCTTCAATATGGCAACCGGAACAGCTTTCACCCTTCTTCAGGCCACTGGCACCACTATGCTCCCCCTTGCCCTGCACCCATTCGATCGGCGCAGCACCCGGGTGAAAAACGTGGATTGTGCTTTTGGCAGCCTTGCTCCAGTCCGGGGCCGCCATGGCAACCTGGGAACCGAGCGCGAGAAATGCACCAAAGACCGCCAAGGAAACTAGATTCTTCTTCATCGTGGTTATCTCCACCAAAAATGATTTGCAGACGCCGCAAGTAACGGAACCTGCGGGCAATTCTACGGTTTCATATGCTACGGGGGCTTGCGCCCCCGTAGCCTCAAGTCATGTCAAACAATCAGCAGTCGATTAATAGATATCGTGCTGCGTGTTGTAAACATTGAACTTGCCGGTCGGCGTGATCATCTTCGGATCGGTGATCACCTTCTTCAGTGTCAGCGTTGCATCGTCATAGACAACGATGGCTGACTGATCGGTCTTGCCACCCCACAAGGAGATCCAGACCTCCTTGCCATCAGCACTGAATTCCGGATGCACCGCACGGCGAGTTGCCTTGGTGACGGGCAGACCAGAATCCTTGGCGACATTGATCACTTTGTATGGTTTGGAAAGATCGGACAGATTCCAGACAGAAACCGATTCCGCCAGTTCCCGGTCAGAGTTCTGCGGCGAATCAGCCCACAGGTGCTTGGAGATCGGATGCGTCTTGACGAACAGGTTGCCCGGCACGTGCTTCACTTCCTGCACAACCTTCCAGTTGAACTCCTTGAACTTGGCATTTTTCTTGTCATCCGACGGTGTGCTGATCAGGGTCAGGACATCGGCACCAAGGTGACCCGTCGTCCATACCGGACCAAATTTCGGATGGGTAAAGTTGGCGCCACGACCCGGGTGAGGCAACTTCGCGACATCGATCAGCGCAGCCAGTTTGCCTGTCTTGGTATCAACCGCAGCGATCTTGTTGGACGCATTGGCTGCCACCAGGAAGTAACGCTTGGAAGCATCCCAACCGCCGTCATGCAGGAACTTGGCCGAACCGATGGTGGTGGTCTTCAGGTTTTCAATGTCGGAGTAATCGACCAACAGAATCTGGCCGGTTTCCTTGATGTTGATGACCCATTCCGGCTTGATGAAAGAAGCAACGATGGAAGCAACGCGCGGTTCCGGATGGTATTCGCCATCAACGGTCATGCCACGGGTGGAAACGACCTTGCGCGGCTTCAACGTGTCGCCGTCCATGATCACATACTGCGGGGGCCAGTAGGAACCGGCAACGGCATACTTGTCTTCAAAGCCCTTGAACTTGGAGGTATCGACCGAACGGGCGTCGAAGCCGATCTTGACTTCGGCAACCACCCCCGGCTTTTCCATCCACAAATCAATCAGCGACAAACGACCATCGCGACCAATCACATACACATAACGACCAGACGCCGAGAGGCGTGAAATATGAACTGCATAGCCGGTCTTGACGATACTGCGAATTTCTTTGGTATCGCCGTCGATCAGTGCCACTTCACCCGTATCGCGCAGGGTGACGGAGAACATGTTCTTCAAGTTGAAGTTGTTCATCTGCTTGGTTGGACGCTGGTCAACCGGCACGATGACCTTCCATGAATCCAGCGTTTCCTTGAAGCTGTATTCCGGCGGGACATCCGGCTTGTTCTGGATGTATTTGGCCATCAGGGAAAGCTCATCCTTGGTCAGGATGTCGTCAAAGTTCACCATGCCGCCATCGGTACCGTAACCGATGATTTTTTCCAGGCGCTGCTGGCCAAGCTTGAGCGTGCCGCCCTCGGTGACGTTGCCGTCCTTGTCCTTCTTGGTCCAGTGCGGCTCAAGATTCTTGCCGGTGGCGCCCTTGCGCAAGACACCGTGACAACCGGCACAACGTTCAAAATAAATTTTCTTGGCAGCATCTTTTTCGGCAGCCGTCATCTCCGGCGCCACCTTCGCAGTTTCCTGAGCGAAAGCCGATCCCATGGCTGCGGCCATGGCGCCAAGAGCAAGCATCCCCACTACTGTTTTTTTCATCTTTCTATCTCCTGAAACGAAACAATTCGCGTCCTATCCCCTTAACGCGATGCATTGCAAGGTTGAACCTCGGGCCGACTTGCATCCTTGATACCCATCAATCTTTTAAACATAAGAAATTGTTCATATTCAGCACGTTGTAATTACAATTAGCTACACCACTAGTGCTTTAGTAGTAATTCCGGTCATTCGTTGATTGCCTGCTATTGGCAGGCGCTGCATAGCGCATTAGGATGGCCGCCCAAAGACAGAGATCACGCATGAACCCATCTAACAAACTGGAAGCCGGCAAAGTCTGGCTGGTCGGCGCCGGCCCCGGCGATCCCGACTTGCTGACTGTCAAGGCGGCACGCCTGATTTCCCAAGCAGACGCCATCGTGTACGACCATCTGGTCGGCAACCGCATCATGGATTTGGCCCGCGCCGATGCACGTCTTATCTATGCCGGCAAGGAAGCGTCAAAACACACCCTGCCCCAGGACTCGATCAACCAGTTACTGGTTGATCTCGCTCGCGAAAATCTGTCGGTAGTGCGCCTCAAGGGCGGCGACCCGTTTATCTTTGGACGCGGCGGGGAAGAGCTCGAAACACTGGTGGCCTCCGGCATCCCCTTCGAGGTCATCCCCGGGGTCACTGCGGCAGCAGGCTGTGCCGCCTACGCCGGCTTCCCGCTGACTCATCGCGATCATGCGCAATCGCTGACCTTCGTCACCGGCCACCTCAAGGACGGCACCGTCAATCTCGACTGGCCGGCGCTGGCCCGACCGAAACAGACAGTCGTCTTTTACATGGGCATTGGTGCAGTCAACGAAATCTGCCGGCAGATGATCAATCATGGCCTGCCCTCGATGACTCCCGCCGCCGTAGTCCGCAATGGCACTCAGCCCGACCAGCAAACGCTGCTCGCCACACTGGGCACCCTGCCCAGTCGCATGGCCGAATTCGGCATCAAGCCGCCAGCCCTGATCGTGGTCGGTAGCGTCGTTAATCTGCAGGCAAAACTCAACTGGTTCGAAAAAAAATGAAATATCTCTGGCTGATTGCCGCTCTCTTCGTTACCTCTGCACACGCTTATACCGGCCAGGAACTGCGTGAAGACTGCCAGGCTGCGGACGAATTTTTCGCCGGCAAAAAAACGACAGACCTCTATCAATCGGTCAAAAGTGCGCGCTGTATTTCCTATGTCGCCGGGTTCGCCGACAGCTATTCAGTCAGTAACTTTCTGGCCGAAAAAGTCGGGGTAAAACTCAATGCCTTCTGCCTGCCGAACGACCCCGATCTATCTATGCGCCTAGTCCGTGCGGTGGTTATCCACGTCGAGCACGTACCGCCCAATACGACCGTCAGTACGGCAAAACTAATCGCGGGCGCGTTTGCAAAAGCATTCCCGTGCACCGATACGCTTGAATCCGGGAAGTGATTCGTGGATAATCCGCGCTCCGAATGCCCCGGTGGCGGAATCGGTAGACGCAGCGGATTCAAAATCCGCCGCCGAAAGGTGTGCCGGTTCGAGTCCGGCCCGGGGCACCAGTTATAAAGAAAAAGGCTTTCAGCGATGAAAGCCTTTTTCTTTTTCCGCACAAAGAACGGTTTTCCCCGAGCTTCTGGATGAACGCCACAGAAAGTACGAACCAAATCCCAGCCTTAACGCAGCAACATATTTTTGCAAATTTCCCTGTGTACTTTCGCGCCGCCTTGCCTATCTAGTGCTAGTGTTCATCCAGTTGGCAAGCATGCCGACCGAATAGATTCCAAGCTCAATCTCTTGAAGGGAATGTATGAAAACGCTACTGCAATCGTTTGTTTTTGGTACCAGCCTGGTGATCGCCGCTCACGCCTTTGCCCAAGCGCCTGCTGCGCCGGCCAAACCCATGACGGCAGCACCTCCCGCGGTCGTTGCCGCCCCTGCACCCCCGGCTGCACCGATGGCCCCGGCCACCGCAACGCCCCCGGCCAAGAAAAAAGCTTTCCAAACGCCTGCAACCGCAGCCCCTGGTGGCGGCGCTGACAAGGTTTGGGTGAATTCCGGATCGAAGGTTTATCACTGCCCAGGCGGCAAATATTACGGCAAGACCAAGGCTGGTTCATACATGAGCGAAGCTGATGCCAAGGCTGCCGGCAACCATGCAGTGAGCAAGAAAGGCTGTTTCTGATCCACAGCAGTTCGCCGCAACACTGAACCCCGCCGCGGCGGGGTTTTTTATTGCCCGGCTGCGGCCGGTCACCAAGCAGCGTCAGAGAGAATAAAAGTCCCGGTGATAGAATGTGCGCCCCTCGGTAGAACAGTCATTCACCCACAGGGATAAAGCCTGCAACTCAATTTTTACCGCCTACTTTGTTCATCAACTACGGATTCCGCCCATGTCGTTGACCGTCGACGACTTCGACTTCCCTCTACCGCCCGAACTGATCGCCCAGCACCCTGCCGCTGAACGCCGTGGCAGCCGCTTGTTGCATGTCTGCGGTCAACTGGAATTTCATCGAAAATTTGAAAATTTGCCTGAGCTGCTTGAAGCGGGCGATCTGCTGGTATTCAACGACACCCGTGTCATCAAGGCACGCTTCTTTGGCGTCAAGGACAGTGGTGGACGGGTAGAAATCATGCTTGAACGCATCGTCGATGCCACTCATGCAATCTGCCAGATTCGCGCCAGCAAGGCGCCGAAGCCAGGCAGCACCATGAAACTGGCCGATGCTTTCACGGTCAAAATGACCGGACGCACCGGCGCTGATGACGATTTTTTCGCGCTGGAACTCGCCGACTCGGGCGACTTCTGGGACCTAGCCGAACAGTACGGCAAGCTACCGCTGCCGCCCTACATCGAGCATCCGGCCGAAGGCGCTGACGAAACCCGCTACCAGACGGTCTATGCCCGCGAGCCCGGCGCTGTCGCCGCCCCCACGGCCGGCCTGCATTTCGATGAAGCAATGCTGTCCACGCTGCAGGCACAGGGCGTCAACACGGCCTTCCTGACTCTGCATGTCGGCGCCGGCACCTACCGCCCGATGCGTGTGGAGAAAATCGCCGACCATCGCATGCACAGCGAACGTTTCGAGATTCCACAAGTCACGGCCGATGCCATTGCCGCCACCCGAGCGGCTGGCGGCCGGGTCATTGCGGTTGGCACAACCAGCTTGCGGGCGCTCGAATCTGCCGGCAACGACGATGGAACCGTCCGTGTGGGCGGCGCCGAAACCAGCATTTTCATTACCCCCGGCTACCGCTTCAAGGTGGTTGACCGGCTGATCACCAATTTCCATCTGCCGAAATCGACGCTGCTCATGCTCGTTTCGGCCTTTGCCGGCTACGACAACATCCGCGCCGCCTACGCCCACGCCGTGGCCGAGCGCTACCGCTTCTTCAGTTATGGCGATGCCATGCTTCTGGAAAAAACCGATGCAATTTGAACTCCTGAAAACCGATGGCGCTGCCCGTCGCGGCACGTTGACGCTGGCCCACGGCCAGGTCCAGACCCCCGTCTTCATGCCGGTCGGCACCTACGGCACGGTCAAGGCCATGACGCCGCAATCGCTGCACGACATCGGCGCCCAGATTTGCCTCGGCAACACCTTCCACCTCTGGCTGCGTCCGGGGCTGGATGTGATTGCCGCCCACAACGGCCTGCACGATTTCATGAACTGGCAGAAGCCTATCCTGACCGACTCCGGCGGATTCCAGGTCTTCTCGCTCGGCGCCATGCGCAAGATCACCGAGGAAGGCGTCAAGTTCAGTTCGCCGCACGATGGCGCCAAGCTATTCCTGACGCCGGAAATCTCGATGCAGATTCAGAAGGTGCTGAATTCCGACATCGTGATGATTTTCGACGAATGCACGCCCTACCCGGCAACGCACGAAGAAGCGGCCAAGTCGATGCGGATGAGCATGCGCTGGGCGCAGCGTTCGCGCGACGAACACAACAAGCTGGAAAATAGCAATGCCCTGTTCGGCATCGTGCAGGGTGGCATGTACGAAGACTTGCGCGATGAATCGCTGGCCGGACTGGACGACATCGGCTTCGACGGCATGGCCATCGGCGGCCTGTCGGTCGGTGAGCCAAAGGAAGACATGGTGCGCGTTCTCGCCCATGTCGCGCCCCAAATGCCACTCCACAAGCCGCGCTACCTGATGGGCGTCGGCACACCGGAAGACCTTGTGCGCTCAGTCAAGGCCGGCATCGACATGTTCGACTGCGTGATGCCGACCCGCAATGCTCGCAACGGCCATCTTTTCACTCGATTCGGTGACGTAAAGATCAAGAATGCCCGATACAAGCTGGATACCGGCCCGCTCGATCCGTCCTGCTCCTGCTACACCTGCACCAATTTCACCCGTTCCTACTTGCATCATTTGTTCCGCCACGGCGAAATCCTCGGCGGGATGCTGAACACCATCCACAACCTTCATTTCTATCAGGTCATCATGGCCGAAATGCGCGCCGCCATTGAATCCGGCACCTTCGACGAGTGGTCGGACGAGTTTGTCCGCAAACGGTCATCCTGCGAGTGATAGAATTAACAGTTCTGCTTTTAGTTTATCCGGAGTTACACAATGATTAGTCTTGCCCACGCCCAGACCGCTGGCGCTGCAGCCGACCCGATGGGCGGCCTGATGCAGATGCTGCCGATGATCCTGATGTTCGTCGTGCTGTGGTTCCTGATGATTCGTCCGCAAATGAAGAAATCCAAGGAACACAAGGCACTGCTCGCAGCACTGGCCAAGGGCGATGAAGTCGTCACCCAAGGCGGTATCGTTGGCCGTGTGACCAAGGTCGGCGATGCCTACGTCACCGTCGAAATCGCCACTGGCACCGAAGTTGTCGTGCAAAAGCCGTCAATCGGCCTGGTTCTGCCCAAAGGCACGCTGAAGTCGCTGTAATCATCCCAAAAGGCGGCTTTGTGCCGCCTTTGTCGCTTTGAAGCCGCTATGAATCGCTACCCACTCTGGAAGTACATCACCGTTGCCATCGCGCTGTTGCTCGGCTTCGTTTATACCTTGCCCAACTTCTTCGGTGAATCACCGGCCGTGCAGGTTTCCAGCGCCAAGGTCACCATCAAGGTCGACGCCAAAGCCCTGGCGCGTGTCGAAGAAGCCCTGAAAGCCGCCGGCATCACGAACGAAGGTATCCAGCTCGATACCAACGGCGTGAAGACCCGCCTGAAGGACACCGACACCCAATTGAAGGCCAAGGACGTCCTCGAAAAGGCGTTCAATCCGGACCCCGCCGATCCGCAATACGTCATCGCACTGAATCTGCTGACGGCCTCGCCGCAATGGCTGACTTCGCTGCATGCTCTGCCGATGTACCTCGGCCTCGACCTGCGCGGCGGCGTTCACTTCCTGCTGCAAGTCGACATGAAGGGTGCTCTGACCAAGAAGCTCGACTCGACCGCCGCCGATCTGCGCACCGTGATGCGCGACAAGAATCTGCGCCACAGCGGTGTGAACCGCGAAGGCGACCGTATCGTCGTCAAGTTCCGCGATATTGAAACCCGCGACAAGGCTCGTTTCGCCATTAGCGACAGCCAGCCGGACCTGCTGCTCAGCGAACAGGGCGATACCAGCGAGCCAAAGCTGGTTGCCACGCTGAAGCCTGAAGCCCAGAAAAAGCTCGGCGAATTCGCGCTAAAGCAGAACATCAACACGCTGCACAACCGGATCAACGAACTCGGCGTTGCCGAGCCGGTTATCCAGCAGCAGGGCATCGATCGCATCGTCGTCCAGCTGCCCGGCGTGCAGGACACCGCCAAGGCCAAGGACATTCTGGGCCGTACCGCCACCCTTGAAATTCGCATGGTGGATGACTCGCCAGGGGCGCTGGAAGCCGCACTGGCCGGCAACCCACCCTATGGCACAGAGGTTTACACCGAACGCGGCGGCCAGCCGCTGCTGGTCAAGAAGCAAGTCGTACTGACCGGCGACCGTCTGACCGACGCCCAGCCCGGCTTCGATCACCAGACCAATGAAGCGGCTGTCCATTTGACGCTCGACTCGGCAGGCGCCCGCATCTTCAAGGACGTCACGCGCGAAAACGTCAACAAGCGCATGGCCATCTTGCTCATCGAAAAGGGCAAAGGCGAAGTCGTCACCGCACCGGTTATCCGCGCTGAAATCGGCGGTGGCCGCGTGCAGATTTCCGGCCGCATGAGCACCACCGAAGCCAACGATACCGCCCTGCTGCTGCGCGCCGGTTCGCTCGCCGCACCGATGGACATCATCGAGGAACGGACCATCGGCCCGTCGCTCGGCGCTGAAAACATCAAGAAGGGCTTCCACTCGACGATGTGGGGTTTTGCCGCGATCGCCGTGTTCATGATCCTCTACTACCAGATGTTCGGTGTCGTTTCGGTTATCGCGCTCGCTTCCAACCTGTTGTTCCTGGTCGCCATCCTGTCGTTGCTGCAGGCTACGCTGACCCTGCCCGGCATCGCCGCTATCGCGCTGACCCTGGGCATGGCGATCGACGCCAACGTGCTGATCAACGAACGTATTCGCGAAGAGTTGCGTAATGGCATGCCGCCGCAAGGGGCGATTTCCGAAGGTTATGAACGTGCTTTCGGGACTATTCTCGATTCGAACATCACGACCCTGATCGCCGGCCTCGCACTGCTCATCTTTGGTTCCGGCCCGATCCGCGGCTTTGCCGTGGTTCATTGCTTGGGCATTCTGACCTCTATCTTCTCATCGGTCGTCGTGTCGCGCGGCCTAGTGAACCTGATCTACGGTCGCCAGAAGAAGCTGACCAAGGTGGCCATCGGCCAACTCTGGAAACCCGCGACTGCTGCGGTCAACGGCAAATAACAGGAAAAAACGAAAAATGGAATTTTTCCGCATTCACAAAGACATTCCCTTCATGCGCCATGCGCTGAAGTTCAATGTCATCTCGCTCATCACCTTCCTGCTGGCCGTCGTTTTTCTTTTCACCAAGGGGCTGCACCTGTCGGTTGAGTTCACCGGCGGCACGCTGATCGAAACCCATTATGCGCAGACCGCCGATCTTGAAAAGATTCGCGGGGCACTGGGCAAGGCCGGGTTCTCTGATTATTCGGTGCAGAACTTCGGCACATCAGAGGATGTACTGATCCGCCTGCCGCTGAAGAGCGACCAGAACACCAACCAGATTGGTGAATCGGTCATGACCTCACTGGCCGCTGAAGCGCCCGGCGCCGAATTACGCCGCGTCGAATTTGTCGGCCCGCAGGTCGGCCGGGAACTCGCCGAAAACGGTGCCATGGCCCTGTTGCTGGTCGTCATCGGCATCGTCATCTACCTGGCTTTCCGCTTCGAATGGCGCTTCTCGGTGTCGGCCATCATCGCCAACCTGCACGACGTGGTGATCATTCTCGGCTTCTTCGCCTTCTTCCAGTGGGAATTCTCTCTGTCGGTGCTGGCTGCCGTGCTTGCCGTGCTCGGCTACTCGGTCAATGAATCGGTCGTCGTCTTCGACCGGGTCCGCGAAACCTTCAAGAAGGTCCGTGGCCTGACCACGCCGCAAGTGCTCGACCACGCCATTACCAGCACGATCAGCCGCACCATCATCACCCACGGTAGTACGCAGTTGATGGTCCTCTCCATGCTGATCTTCGGCGGCGAGACCCTGCATTACTTCGCCCTGGCGCTGACCATCGGCATCTGCTTCGGCATCTACTCCTCCGTCCTCGTCGCCAGCCCGCTGGTCATGTGGCTGGGTGTTTCGCGCGAGCAGTTCATCACCAAGGCCAAGACCATCGAAGGCGCCAACGAGGAAGGCGCCGTCGTATGAAAAAAGTGCTGGTCTGGGATCTCCCGACCCGTATTTTCCACTGGCTGCTGGTTGCCGCCGTTGCCGGTGCCTATTTCACGGGCGAGAATGGTGGCAACTGGCTGGTCTGGCATGAGCGGCTGGGGATTCTCATCGTTGGCCTGATCGCCTTCCGCCTGACCTGGGGTTTTGCCGGGTCCACCTACGCCCGCTTCGCCACTTTCGTGCGCGGACCGGCGGCCATCAAGGCTTACCTTACGGGACAGTGGCGAGGGCTAGGCCACAATCCGCTGGGTGCATTGTCGGTACTCGGCCTGCTGGCGCTGGTCGCCCTGCAATTCAGCACCGGATTGTTTACCCAGAACGACGACACCGGAATTGCTGGCCCCTTTTATGCCATGGTTAGCGACAATCTCGGCAACCTCGCGACGAGCCTGCACCACAAGATATTTGATGTGCTGGCGGTTCTGATCGGCTTGCATGTGGCTGCCATCGTGTATTACACACACGTCAAGAAAGACAATCTCCTCAAGCCGATGGTCACCGGCCACAAGGAAGTCAGCAAGGGCGAAAGTGCCCGTGGTGGTGGTCCGATCGCCTTGGTCATCGCCTTGGTCATTGGCCTTGCCGCCAGTTACACAGCCTCCGGCGCCTGGGTAGAAAAACCTCCGGCGCCACCAGCGGCTTCAACCCCCGCCTGGTGATAAAAAATGGCCGCCCCAAGGCGGCCATTTTTCTTTGCAGGCATTACCAATCAATGCTCGTGGTCATGCTCTTCTTCACGGTATTTCTCGTGACAGGCCTTGCAGCTTTCGCCCACCTTGCCGAATTGAACCTTCAGCGCAGCCGCATCGCCGGTAGCGGCAACTTTGGCCAGTTCATTGGCTTCCTTGTTGAAAGCCACGGCCACCTTGCCGACACCTTCTTTATCAGTAAATAGCGCTGGCTTGGCGCGGGTTTGCTCCCAGCCCTTGCCCTTGTCGCTACCCGGCACATAAAGCGCCCCCATGCCTGAATTGGCAGTGGCAGCTATCAGATTGGCAGCCGCAATCGCCTGATCCTTGTTGAAAGACGCAGGATTGTCGATCAGCATGCCTTTCAATTCGCCCATGTTCCAGGCCATGAAGGTATAGCCGGACTGGCGAATTTTGATCGCGTCATGAACTTTGAGCTGAGCAGAAGCGGTACCCGCGATGGCAACTGCCAGCAGGGCGAGCAAGAGTTTGGATTTCATTGGTTATCTCCGTGCTAGGAAGGGGTAAAAATGCCTTGCAGCCGGATAAACGGTTGCCGGCCAACATTTATTCCATGAAATTATAACCGCGCGATATGACAAAGAGCTCGCCCGGCGCGGCGCTCATTCAACAACCGGAATCAGACGGCAAAAACGTGCTTGACCCTCAAGGCCGGGGCGCCTTGCTCGATGGCGACAAGACGCGCGATGTTTGGGTGCTTGCCCGGATTGGCGCGCTCATCCTCAGTATGCTCGGCAAAGATTTCCATGCCTTTTTTGGCCGCTTCGACATTGATCGAGCCGTAGGTCTGCGCCAGATGGTTGTAAACCGCCAAGGATCCTTGGCTACCCGCCTTGTTTTCGATGGCGGCAACCACGTTTCCCTCGGCATCAAGCAGGTTGATGGCTGCAAGGTGCGAGATACCGGGCAGCTTTTTCAAATTTTCAGCAAATGACATTTATTTCCATTCCCGTTTTGCCCTGACCAGCCCAATGATCAGGCCGGTGGCAAAAGTACCAATTGGCAGCGCCAGTGCAATTGCCGTGATACCTCGTTCAAGTTCGTAATTGGCGAGCAGCACTGTCACCAGCGCCAGCCCGATGGCCAGCCCGATAGCCCCGCCTTTAACGCCGCCATTGATCACGGCAGCATCTGTCGTTTTACGATCACCGGTGCAGTGCGAGCAGTAAATCGCATCGGCCGGCACCTCCAGCCCGCATTTAGAGCACTGCATCAGATACGCTTCGCGAGTTCAGCAGCCTTGCCGGTGTAATCCCAAGGCGTTAGCTTGAGCAGCTCAGCCTTTGCGGCTTCTGGGATTTCCAGCGTCGAGACGAAAGCCTGCATGCCGTCGCGGGAAACACGGGTGCCGCGGGTCAACTCCTTCAGCTTTTCGTAGGCGTTCGGCACAGCGTAACGGCGCATCACGGTCTGGATCGGCTCGGCGAGCAGTTCCCAGTTGGCATCAAGGTCGGCTTTCATCAGGTCGGCGTTGACTTCCAGCTTGCTCAGGCCCTTCAACAGCGAATCGTAGGCCAGCAACGTATAGCCGAGACCAACGCCCATGTTGCGGAGCACGGTGGAGTCGGTCAGGTCACGCTGCCAGCGGGAAATCGGCAGCTTTTCAGCCAGATGCTTGAGCACGGCGTTGGCCAGGCCGAGGTTGCCTTCGGAATTTTCGAAGTCGATCGGATTGACCTTGTGTGGCATGGTCGAGGAACCGATTTCGCCCGCCTTGACCTTCTGCTTGAAGAAACCAAGGGAGATATAGCCCCAGATGTCGCGATCGAGGTCTATCAGGATGCTGTTGGCGCGGGCGAAGGCATCGAACAGCTCGGCCAGTGCATCGTGCGGCTCGATCTGAATGGTGTAGGGGTTGAAAACGAGGCCAAGCGACTCGACGAAGCGTTTGGCAAATCCTTCCCAGTCGTAGCCGGGATAGGCGACCAGGTGAGCGTTGTAGTTGCCGACTGCACCGTTGATCTTGCCCAACAGTTCGACATTGACGATGCGGACGCGGGCGCGCTCCAGGCGGTAGGCGACGTTGGCCATTTCCTTGCCCAGCGTGGTCGGCGTGGCCGGTTGGCCGTGCGTGCGGCTCATCATCGGCACGTCGGCATTGACGTGGGCGAGTTCCTTCAGACGGTCAATCACCTTGTCGAGCGCCGGCAGCATGCCTGCTTCGCGTGCCCCCTTGCACATCAGGGCGTGCGACAGGTTATTGATATCTTCTGAGGTGCAGGCGAAGTGGATGAACTCGCTGACCTTAGTGACCTCGGCATTGCCCTTGGTATGTTTCTTGATCCAGTATTCCAGCGCCTTGACGTCGTGGTTGGTGACGGCTTCTTCGGCCTTCACTTCAGCGGCCTGCTCAACGCTGAAGTTGGCGACCAGCGCGTCGAGCTCTGCCACGGTCGACGGGGAAAAAGCAGCGATTTCGAAAAAATGCGGTTCGGCGGCCAGGGCCTTCAGCCATTCGATTTCCACCTTGAGGCGGGCCTTGATCAGGCCGAACTCGGAAAAATGTTCGCGCAGGGCGTCAACTTTGCCGGCGTAGCGGCCATCAAGCGGGGAAAGGGCAGTCAAGGGATTGAAGGTCATGGAATCATCCTTTTCGGTAAGCCCTCAATTTTACCTGCCCAGCGGAGCACTCGCCATACGCTATAATCGAACTCCCAAAATCAGAGAGCATGCGATGAAGCTGATCGGCTCCCATACCAGCCCGTTTGTACGAAAAGTACGCGTCGTGCTGGCCGAAAAAAAGATCGAATACGATTTCGTCATCGACTCTCCATGGCTTGCCGGCAGCAAGGTGCCGAGCCAGAATCCGCTCGGCAAGATTCCCGTGCTGGTTCTCGATGATGAAACCCCGCTGTTCGACTCTCGCGTTATCGTCGAATACATCGACAACGTTACGCCGAACAACAAACTCTTCCCCGCACCCAATCGCGAGCGCACCGAAGTCAAGCGCTGGGAAGCACTGGCCGACGGCATTTGCGATGCAGCCGCAACCGCTTTTCTGGAAAACAAGCGCCCGGCGGATCAGCGCAGCGAGGACTGGATCCAGCGCCAGCGCAACAAGGTCACCCTCAGCCTCGAATTCATGGCCGAAGAGCTGGGCGAAAAGAGCTTCTGCATGGGCACGCATATTTCCATGGCAGATCTGGCGACCGGTGCCGCCCTCGGCTATCTCACTTTCCGATTCGCCGACATCAACTGGCACGAAACGCACCCGAACCTGGGCAAACTGTATGACAAACTGATGCTGCGGCAATCGTTTGCCGACACCGTGCCGCACGATTAGAAACATCATGCGGGCATTGAAAGGGGGCAAAGGCCTCCTTTTTATTGCTCCATGAGTTTCACCCCGGCAATGAAACCTTGGCGCAATCTTGCGGTCTGTAGGCTGGCACCACCTGTTGAAGGAACTTCCATTGAGACACCACGCCACAACCAGTCCGCTGCAAGACATTGCCCGAACCCTTTCCGTCGCCCTCGGGCAGCGCGATGAACACACCAGCCTTCACTCGGACCGTGTGGTGTTGCTCTCTGCCGAACTCGGGCAACACATCGGGTTATCCGACCATGAACTTGAACTGTTGTCCCTGGCAGCCCGGTTTCACGACCTTGGAAAAATTGGTATTCCGGACAAGATCTTGCTCAAACCGGCAGCTTTTGAGCAAGACGAATGGGCCTGCATGAAGCAACATGCAGTGATAGGCGAACGGATCATTCTTGCCATCGAAGGTGAGATGACGCCGACGGTAGCCAGGTCCGTTCGGCACCACCATGAACATTTCGATGGAAGCGGCTATCCGGACAAGCTTCTGGGAAGCGCAATCCCCCTGTATTCCCGCATCATTTCGGTAACGGACAGCTATGACGCGATGGTCGCCTCACGGCCATACCACAGGGCGCGATTGCACCAGGAGGTCATGGATATCCTGAGTAGCGAATGCGGGATCAAGCACGACCCTGACCTGCTCCACGCCTTCAAGGCGGTCATCGAGCAATCGGAAATGCGCGCACCGGATGCCTGAATAACCTACCGGATGACCCCGCCGCCCAGACAAACCCTGCTTTCGTAAAGCACCACCGACTGCCCCGGCGTCAATGCCCATTGCGCTTCGGCGAAATTGATCTTGCAGGCTTCTGTGTCAACCGACTCGACTTCGCACGGCTGGTCAGCCGTCCGGTAACGCGGCTTGGCGGTGTAAACCCAGTGCGTATGCGGCGCCCGGTTCGAGACCCAGGACAGCTGCTCAGCCACCAGATCGCTCTTGAGCAGCGCAGGATGGTCATGCCCCTGAACGACATAGAGCACGTTCTTTTCCATATCCTTGCCCACCACGAACCAGGCATCGTGATCGCCACCGCCGGCCTGACCTTTTTCCTTGATACCACCAATGTGCAGCCCCTTGCGCTGGCCCATGGTGTGGAACATCAGCCCGTCGTGCTCGCCCATCACCTTGTCATCATCCAGACGACGGATTTCACCCTTTTTGGGCGGCAGGTAACGCGCCAGAAACTCCTTGAAGGGGCGCTCGCCAATGAAACAGATGCCGGTCGAATCCTTCTTGGCGGCCACATGCAGGCCTTCGGCTTCGGCGATCTTGCGCACTTCGCGCTTGTAGATGTCAGCCAGCGGGAACAGCGTCCTCGATAATTGTGCCTGATTCAGCCGATAGAGAAAATAGCTCTGGTCCTTGGTGCCGTCCTCCGCCTTTAGCAGCTGATACTCACCATTGAACTCGCGGACGCCGGCATAGTGACCGGTGGCGATCTTGTCGGCGCCCAGTTGCAAGGCGTGGTCAAGAAAGGCCTTGAACTTGATTTCCGAATTGCACAGGATGTCCGGATTCGGGGTACGCCCAGCCTCGTACTCACGCAGGAACTCGGCAAACACACGCTCGCGGTATTCAGCAGCGAAATTCACCACTTCGACGTCAATGCCGATACGGTCGGCGACGCTCATAACGTCAATCAGATCCTGGCGCGACGAGCAGTACTCCTCGGTATCGTCGTCTTCCCAGTTCTTCATGAACAGGCCGATCACCTTCCACCCCTGTTGTTTCAGCAACAAAGCTGCCACAGAGGAGTCAACGCCGCCGGACAAGCCGACCACCACAGTTTTTTCAGACATCGGGCCCAGCCCCTTTCTTCCATTCATCCAGCGGCAAGATCACCGCTGGCTGGCCATTATCGACGAACCAGCTATCCACGACGAAGCGGCCAGTTTCGCCGTCTGTTTTTTCTTCTATCACCGCCGACCAATGCGCTAAAAAAACGCCGGCAAAATAGCGCGGCTCGCGTGCCAGCACCCGATGCCAGCGCAGGTAACGACGCGCTTCCAGCAACTGCAAAAGACGCGTTGTTGAGGTCGAATGATCGATGCAATCCATCTTGCCGGGAACGCTGCCATCAGCAAAATTGCCGCCACGATCATTGCGAATATCCGACTGCTCACCCGCCCAGGAATACATAAGCCCGATCGCCCCGGATATCATTTTTCGCTCATTTTCCGGGTCGACCGCGGCAAACAACATTCGGCGCACCAGCCCGAGCTGCCCTTCGGTGTAATGGATATCCGCCTGAGCCAGACAGCCATAACCATAGCAGACGCGGACCGTTTCATCGGCAACGCATTGCCCGGCGCCAAAAACCAGCAAGGCCAGCAGCCAATTTCGCATTAGTCGTAATGGACCAGCAGTTCGAGCGGAGACCGCTTGCCCGCCAGAAAGTCCTCGATGCAGCGCAGAATCAACGGACTGCGATGGCGGCCCTGCGTTGCCCTCACTTCATCCAGCGTCAGCCAGCGTGCAGCGATGATGCCGTCATCCAGAGGCCGGCCGGCCTCGTAACCACGCAACTCGCCGGCAAAGGCGAAGCGCAGATAGGTCGCATCCTCCTTGGTCGGATGCGTCCAATTGTAGATACCCACCAGATGCGTCGGCTTGAAGCGATAGGCCGTTTCTTCCAGCGTCTCACGGACCACGGCATCAAGCAGCGACTCACCTTCTTCAAGGTGGCCAGCCGGCTGATTAAAAGCCAGCCCGGCCTCGGTTTCTTCCTCGACCAGCAGGAATTTTCCATCGCGCTGCACCACAGCGGCGACAGTGACATGCGGTTTCCAGACCATGCTCAAGCTCAATCGGCAAAAGCGCTATTTTACCTGCTGATTTCGGCTAGAATTATGGGCTTTTACAGGCGCAACACGGAGAATCGAACATGTCCATGTCGGATCGCGACGGCTTTATTTGGCAAGACGGCAAGCTGGTGCCCTGGCGCGAAGCCACGACCCACGTCCTCACCCACTCCCTCCACTACGGCATGGGTGTATTCGAGGGTGTCCGTGCCTACAAAACCGAGCGTGGCACTGCGATTTTCCGCCTCAAGGAGCACACCGAGCGGCTGTTCCGTTCCGCCCACATCTTCCAGATGCAGATGCCTTTCACGGCCGAGGAACTCAACGAAGCCCAGAAAGAAGTCATTCGCGCCAACAATCTTGAATCCGGCTACCTGCGCCCGCTGGCATTCTTCGGTTCGGAAAAGATGGGCGTCTCGCCCAAAGGCGCCAAGGTGCATGTCATCATCGCCGCCTGGCCGTGGGGCGCCTATCTGGGCGAAGAAGGCATGGAACGCGGCATCCGCATCAAGACATCATCCTTCACCCGTCACCATGTGAATATCACCATGGTGCGTGCCAAGGCCTCCGGCAATTACATGAATTCCATCCTCGCCAACAACGAGGCCACCACCGATGGCTATGACGAGGCCCTGCTCCTCGATCCGGAAGGTTATGTCTGCGAAGGCGCCGGGGAGAACGTCTTCATCGTCCGGAATGGCAAGCTGTACACGCCGGATCTGACGGCCTGCCTCGAAGGCATCACCCGCGCCACCGTGATTCAGCTGGCTGGCGAAATGGGCGTTGAAGTCATTGAAAAACGCATCACGCGCGACGAAGTCTATTGCGCCGACGAAGCCTTCTTCACCGGCACCGCCGCCGAAGTGACGCCGATCCGCGAACTCGATAACCGCCAGATTGGTGTCGGCCATCGCGGCCCGATCACCAAGGCATTGCAGGAAAAATACTTCGATGTCGTCTAGGCCGCTCCGCAGCCCACGCCGACTGGCTGGCCACCGTCTAATTCAGGGAGAACATGATGTCCGACAAAAAATCCGTTGAAATCACCGCCCACGACCTGCCGCTGCATTGCCCGACCCCCAGCGTCGCGCTGTGGAGTCAGCATCCGCGCGTATTCCTCGATGTCCTGAAAACCGGTGAAGCGACCTGTCCGTACTGCTCCACCAAGTATATCTTCAAGGGCGAAGCGCCCAAGGGCCATCACTAAGTACCGGGCCGCGGGCCTGGTTTTGCTACCTGAGTCCGCCGCTGCCGCATGAAAAAAGCGCTGATCGTTGCCCCTTCTTGGATAGGCGACACCATCATGGCGCAGCCGCTGTTCGTCCGGCTGCACGCGCTCCATCCCGGTTTGCAACTTGATGCGGTCGCCCCGCGCTGGGTGGCCCCCGTCCTCCAGCGCATGGCGGAAATCACCGATGTCATCGACAGCCCCTTCGGCCATGGCCAACTCTCGCTGAAGCCGCGTTGGCGGCTGGCGCGGATACTGGCGGATCGCCGCTACGACGCAGTCTACGTCCTGCCCAACTCGCTGAAATCGGCACTCGTGCCATGGATGGCCAGCATTCCCAGACGTGTCGGATTTACCGGTGAATCTCGCTACGGCCTGATCAACATCCGCCACCGACTGGACAAACTGGCCTTGCCGCTGATGGTCGAACGCTTTGCCCAGTTGGCAGAGGCACCCGGTCGGCCGCTCAAAAATTCCGTTTTCCGGCCAAAAATCCGGTCGACCGCAGCAGACCAGCAAAAGACCCTGGCCGAGCTCAAACTTGACCGTCCGGCCCGCATAGTCGCGTTTTGTCCAGGAGCCGAATTCGGCCCGGCCAAACGCTGGCCGGCCGCGCACTTTGCAGCGCTGGCCAAGCGTCTCGCCGAACAGGGTTACGCCATCTGGCTGTTCGGGTCGCCCAAAGACCATGCCGTTGCCGAAGAAATTGCCCAACTCGCGCCCGGGCTTTGCCGCAACCTGTGCGGCACCACCTCGCTGGCCCAGGCCGTCGATCTGCTGGCCATGGCTGAACTGGTCGTCTGCAATGACTCCGGCCTGATGCATGTGGCCGCCGCGCTCGACCGGCCGATCGTCGCACTGTACGGCTCGTCGTCACCCGGCTTCACACCGCCCCTCTCGGACCAGGCCGACATCCTCAGCCTGAACCTCGACTGCAGTCCCTGCTTCAAGCGTGAATGTCCGCTCGGTCATCTGGATTGCCTGAACAAACTGATGCCAGAACGAGTCTTTGCCGCCTGCCAGAAGAGGATCGCCCCATGAGCGGCCCAGCCACGTTTGCCTCGCCGGAAGACGCCGAACACGCCTTCTACGATGCCATTACCGAGCGCGATGCCGACCGTCTGATGCTGGTCTGGGCCGAAGATGAAGAAACAGTCTGCGTCCATCCCACCGGGGTTCGCCTGCTCGGCCTGCCACCTATCCGCGAAAGCTGGCGCAGCATTTTCTCCAATGCCCGCCTGCGC
Organism: Betaproteobacteria bacterium; assembly: GCA_016709965.1. Lineage (NCBI taxonomy): Bacteria > Pseudomonadati > Pseudomonadota > Betaproteobacteria > Rhodocyclales > Azonexaceae > Azonexus > Candidatus Azonexus amarohabitans. The sequence continues at coordinate 380,069 of JADJLT010000006.1, read as the reverse complement.
GTTCAACCCGAACCCGTCGCCCACTGGCACAGCAGCGTGATTGCCATCCACCACCTGACCGAAGTGCTCTTCGTCGGCGACGATCCCAGCCCGCACGGCCCACTCTACGTCACCCATGTTTATGTCCGTGGCTCCCAAGGCTGGCGCCTGGTCAGCCGGCACGCCTCGGCGGCCGATGACAGCCATCAGGCCATGGCCGAAGCCGTGCCGCACACATTGCACTGAAGCCACGTTGAGCCCTTATCGCGCACCCGGCTGGCTGCCCGGCGGCCAGGCGCAAACCCTGTGGCCGCTACTCATCAAACCACTGCCACAGCCGCTGCGCCGCGAGCGCTGGGACACGCCAGATGGCGACTTCATCGATGTCGATTTCCTCGAAGGCCCGGTGGAGGCGCCACTGCTCGTCCTATTTCATGGACTCGAAGGTAGCGCCCGCAGCCACTATTCCATCTCGACGGCGCTTGCCTGCAAATCTGCCGGCTGGCGCCTGGCGCTGCCCCATTTTCGCGGCTGTTCGGGCGAACTCAATCGCCAGCCGCGGGCCTATCACTCGGGTGATTCCGAAGAAATTGACTGGATACTTCGGCGCCTTCACGCCGCCAACAGCCACCGGAAGCTGCAGGCAGCCGGCGTCTCTCTGGGCGGTAACGCGCTGCTCAAATGGGCTGGTGAACGGAACGACTCGGCTAGCGAACTGGTCACCGGCATCGCCGCCATCTGCGCGCCACTCGACCTTGCCGCCTGTGGTCACCATCTGGCGCACGGCTTCAACCGCGTGTACACGCAGCATTTCCTGACCACGCTGAAGTCGGTTTCAGCCAATCGCTTGCGGCAGTTTCCCGGTCTTTTCGACGAATCACGCATGCGCAAGGCAATCAATCTCTATCAGTTCGACGATGCAGTTACCGCTCCCCTGCACGGATTTGCTGGCGCTGACGACTATTGGCGACGCGCGTCGGCCAAACCCTGGCTGAAATCAATCACCGTGCCGACACTTGCGGTCAACCCGAAAAATGACCCGTTTTTGCCATCCCGATATCTGCCGACAGCTGCCGAAGTGAGCGCCTGCGTGCACCTCGAACACCCGGAAAGCGGCGGCCATGTGGGTTTTGTCACAGGCTCTTTCCCGGGAAATCTGGACTGGTTACCGCAAAGGCTCTTACACTTCTTTCTTTTCGAAACGTCATAAATCCATGCAATTTGGGCAAAGATGCGCTGGCGCAAGGAAATTGCAACGATATCCATGCATCATTCGTGTTTTCCCGCAGCAAAGCTAACGACAGGACAACCATGAGCCAACTTCCCGCTGAAATTTTCAAGGCCTACGACATTCGAGGCATCGTCGATAAATCGCTGACGGCCGATGTGGTCCGCCAGATCGGTCACGCACTGGGCTCATTGGCCATTGAGCAAGGTCAGAAGGCCATCGCCGTTGGTCGCGACGGTCGCCTGTCCGGTCCTGAACTGTCCGGCGCCCTAATGGACGGCATCTGTGCCGCTGGCGTTGATGCCATTGACGTCGGCTGCGTGCCGACCCCCGTCACCTATTTTGCTGCCTACGAACTGGGTTGCCACTCCTGCGTTTCAGTCACCGGCAGCCACAATCCGCCGGACTATAACGGTCTGAAAATGGTCATCGGCGGCAACACGCTGGCCCTCGACGCTATCCAGAACCTGAAAAAACGCATCGAAGCCGGCAACCTGAAGCATGGTCAGGGCAAGCGCAGTTCGGCCGACGTGCTCGGCGCCTATGTCGAAAAGATCGTCGGCGACGTCAAGCTGGCCCGACCGATGAAAATTGTCATGGACTGTGGCAACGGCGTTGCCGGCGCCATCGCCCCGGAACTCTTCAAGCGTCTTGGCTGCGATGTCGTGCCGCTGTTCTGCAAAGTTGACGGCAATTTCCCGAACCATCACCCGGACCCGTCCAAGCCGGAAAATCTGGCCGATGTCATCAAGGCACTCAAGGAAACCGACGCTGAAATTGGCATCGCCTTCGACGGCGACGGCGACCGCCTTGGCGTCGTCACCAAGGACGGCGAAATCATCTTCCCGGACCGTCAGCTGATGCTCTTCGCCGCTGACGTACTATCGCGTGTACCCGGTGGTACGGTGATATACGACGTCAAATGTACCCGCCTGCTCGCTCCGTGGATCAGGGAACACGGCGGCGTGCCGCTGATGTGGAACACCGGCCACGCGCTGGTCAAGGCCAAACTAAAGGAAACCGGCGCCCCGCTGGCCGGCGAGATGTCTGGCCACACCTTCTTCAAGGAACGCTGGTATGGCTTCGACGACGGTCTGTACACCGGTGCCCGCCTGCTCGAAATTCTCTCCCGTTCGGCCGATGCCAACGCCCCACTCAAAGCCCTCCCGAACTCGCCATCCACCCCGGAACTCAACATCAAGATGGCTGAGGGGGAACCTTTCACGCTGATTGACAAGCTGAAAGCTGAAGGCAAATTCACTGGCGCTGACGAAATCATCACGATCGACGGCGTCCGCGTAGAATACGCAGACGGTTTCGGCTTGGCCCGCCCGTCGAATACGACGCCAGTGGTTGTCCTGCGTTTTGAAGCCGATAACGCCACCGCGCTGGAGCGCATCCAGGCTGATTTCCGCCAGGCTCTCCAGTCTGTTTGGCCCGGTATCCATTTGCCGTTTTAAGGAGATTTCGTGAGCGAAACAGCCGCTGACCAGCTCTTTCTGGGACGCCAGCCCATCCTTGACCGCGATCAGCGGCTTTACGCTTACGAACTCCTATTCCGTAATGGCAGCCGTAATGCGGCTGATGTCACCTGCGGCGTCCATGCCACAGCCACCGTCATCGCCAACGCCTTTTCCGAACTGGGCGTCGAAGCAGCGCTGGGCAACCATCGCGGATTCATCAATGTCGACGAACATTTCCTGTTCAGCGACATGCTGGAACTGCTGCCGCGACATGCCGTCGTTCTCGAAATCCTCGAAACCGTCCCGCCGACACCTGCCGTCATCGAGCGCTGCATCGCGCTGAAGGCGGCCGGTTTTACGCTGGCCCTGGACGATGTCATCCAGCTTCAACCCGGATTTGCGGAACTGCTGTCACTGGTCGAGATCGTCAAAGTCGACATCCAGCCGCTGTCACGCGTTCAGTTGATGCAACTGGTCATGAAACTCAAGCCAATGGGCAAGCAGTTGCTGGCTGAAAAAGTCGATTCGCGCGAACAAATGGAGCAATGCCTGAAGCTCGGCTTCACGCTGTTTCAGGGCTACTATTTCGCCAAGCCAACGATCATTTCCGGCAAGAAGCTAGACCATTCGCAGCTATCGCTGATGAAGCTGATGGGCTTGCTCCTCGCCGATGCCGCCACCGCTGAAATCGAGGCGGCGCTCAAGCCCGAGCCCGGCCTGACCATCAACCTGCTGCGCATGACCAATTCAGTCGGTGCCGGCTGCAGCGAAAAAATCACCTCACTAAGCCACGCCATCACGGTGCTTGGTCGCCGCCAACTGCAACGCTGGCTGCAATTGCTGGTCTTTGCCTCAGGCAATCAGAATGGCAGTTGCAATCCGCTACTGCTCCTGGCCGCGACACGCGGTCGCCTGATGGAACTGCTGGCAGCAGAGTTGCGGCCAGGCGAGGGAGCCTTCGCCGACCAAGCTTTCATGGTCGGCATCATGTCACTGATGCCGGCACTGGTGGGTCTTGGCATTAACGACATCGTCGCTCCACTGGGCCTTACTGCCGACGTCCGCGATGCCCTGTGCGAAGGGACTGGCCCACTCGGCGCCCTGCTCGGACTAGCCGAAAATAGCGAAAATGGCGATATTTTCCGGTTGACCGCAGCACTCGCCGAGTTGCCGGGCTTGAGTGCCAAAGCGCTCAACCGCACCCAGACACAGGCACTGCAATGGGCCAACAGCATTGCGCAGGAGCAACCCGCCTAAGCGCGCTCCCGTTACAAAAACGCGACAGCACCCGCACAAACCAGCACAGGGACTCGTCTACAATCATCTCGTTTTCAATGACGTGAGCAGACCATGAACCTTGGGCAGAACCCGCAATTTCGACAAGGCACACCGCCTGGGCCAGTGGCCAAGCTGGCCGCCTTCGTCCTGAGCGTGGCCTTCATGGTACTGGCCTTCATGTTTTCACTGGTTGCGTTGGCGATTGTGGCGGTCGCCGGCGTGATGCTGGGCGGCTGGCTGTGGTGGAAAACCCGCGCGCTGCGCAAGCAGATGCAGGAAATGCGCGACGCCCAAACGATGGGACGTCCACAGCAGCCGGCGCGAAGCGATCAGGTGATTGAAGGCGAATTCATCCGCGAAGCCGGGCCGGACCAGCGCCTGCCCTGATCAGCGCAACTTGGGGTTCAACGTACCTCGGTTGTAATCCTTGTCACCTGGCATCACCGTCCGGCCTATGCCAAAAATACCCCCTTGGGCCTCTGCCGGGCGCACCTTGTTTTCCGGGTACTCGGCGGCCACTTTCTGAGCCGCTGCGGCCTTGGCTTGATCCACGAATTCCCAGCGACCGTTTGGAAAAAGACGCACTTTTTGCCCGTCGACCGTCGTGGCCTCCAGCGGCGTACGGTCCAGTTCAGCAGCGAGGCACTGCCCCGCCGCCAGGATTATCATGAGTGCAAAAACGGTTTTCATAGCCGGCCCTCAACCCAGGTCGGCACCGACGCCAATGCAGCCGTCAGGTTTTCCGGCTGTGTACCGCCGGCCTGCGCCATGTCCGGACGCCCGCCCCCCTTGCCGCCGACCTGCTGGGCGACCATGTTAACCAGCTCGCCTGCCTTGACCTTGCCGGTCAGGTCAGCCGTCACGCCGGCAATCAGCGTCACCTTGCCATCCACCACCGAAGCCAGCACGATGGCCGCTGATTTCAGCTTGTCGCGCAGCTTGTCCATGGTTTCGCGCAGCGCGTTGACGTCAGCGCCTTCGAGCGTTGCCGCGAGAACCTTGGCCCCCTTGACGTCGACGGCGTTCGACAACATGTCGTCGCCTTGCGCCGAAGCCAGCTTGCCCTTGAGGGCGGCCAGTTCGCGTTCGAGCTTCTTGACCTGATCGAGCACGGCCAGCACGCGGCCATGCACATCCTTCGGCAATACCTTGAGGGTGCCGGCGACACCGCCGAGGGCGGTTTCCATGTCCTGCATGTAGGCCAGCGCGTTGTCGCCGGTAACCGCTTCGACACGGCGCACGCCGGCAGCAACGCCACCTTCGGCCGTGATGCTGAACAGGCCGATGTCGCCGGTCCGTGAAACGTGGGTGCCGCCGCACAGTTCGCGCGAGGAACCGATGTCGAGGACGCGCACGTCGTCGCCATACTTTTCACCGAAGAGCATCATGGCACCGAGCTTCTGGGCTTCGGCAATCGGCAGGACGCGGGTTTCGGTGGCGACGTTGGCGAGAATCTCCGCATTGACGATATTCTCGACGCGGCGGATTTCCTCGTCGGTCATCGGCTGGTTATGCACGAAGTCGAAGCGGGTCTTGTCCGGATCGACCTGCGAGCCCTTTTGCTGGACGTGATCGCCGAGTACTTCGCGCAGCGCTTTGTGCAGCAGGTGGGTCGCCGAGTGGTTGCGCATGATGCGCTGGCGTGCCAGCACATCGACCTTGGCGGCGACGCCGTTGCCAACCGAGATGGTGCCGGTCTTGACCACACCGTGGTGGCCGAAGACGGTGGCCTGGATTTTCTGCGTATCTTCGACGGCGAAGATGCCATGCACCGACTGCAGCGCGCCGCAGTCGCCGACCTGGCCGCCGGATTCGGCGTAGAATGGCGTGTCGTCAAGGACAACGACGCCCATTTCGCCTTCATTGAGCTGGTTGACCGCAGCACCGTCCTTGTACAGGGCGAGTACATTGGCTTTGGCTTCGAGGGTGGCGTAGCCGTGGAAAGTCGTAGCAGGGCCGTCGTACTCGAGATTGGTCGCCATCTTGAACTTGCCGGCGGCGCGCGCCTGGTCCTTCTGGCGGGCCATGGCGGCGTCGAAGGCAGCGGCATCGACGGTGATCTTGTGTTCGCGGCAGATGTCCTGCGTCAGGTCGAGCGGGAAACCGTAGGTGTCGTGCAGCTTGAAGGCGGTGTCGCCGTTGAAAACGCCACCTTCGCCGAGGGCCTTGAGTTCGCCTTCGAGAATGGCCATGCCGTGCTCGATGGTCTCGAAGAAGCGGTCTTCTTCCTGTTTCAGTGTGGCAACGATCTTGGCCTGGTTCTGGCCGAGCTCCGGATAGGCCATGCCCATTTCGGCGACCAGATCCGGCACCATCTTGTGGAAGAAGGCGGCGCGGGCGCCCAGCTTGTAGCCGTGGCGGATGGCGCGGCGGATGATCCGGCGCAGGACGTAGCCGCGGCCTTCGTTGCCCGGAATGACGCCATCGGCGAGCAGGAAGGAGCAGGCGCGGATGTGGTCGGCCAGCACTCTCAGCGACGGGGAATCCATGTCAGCATCGCTGGTTTCTCGGGCTGCTGCCTTGAGCAAGGCCTGGAATAGATCGATTTCATAGTTAGCGTGCACGCCCTGCAGCACGGCGGAGACTCGCTCCAGGCCCATGCCGGTGTCGACCGAGGGCTTGGGCAGCGGATGCATGACGCCGGCTTCGTCGCGGTTGAACTGCATGAAGACGTTGTTCCAGATTTCGATGAAACGGTCGCCGTCTTCTTCCGGCGATCCCGGGGGGCCGCCCCAGTGCTTTTCGCCGTGGTCGTAGAATATCTCGGTGCACGGACCACAGGGCCCGGTGTCACCCATCATCCAGAAATTGTCGGACGCGTAGCGGGCGCCCTTGTTGTCGCCAATGCGGATGACGCGCTCGACCGGCACACCGATTTCCTTGGTCCAGATGTCGTAGGCTTCGTCGTCCTCGGCGTAAACGGTGACGGTCAGCTTGTCCTTGGGTAGCTTGTAGACTTCAGTGAGCAGTTCCCAGGCGTACTTGATGGCATCGCGCTTGAAGTAGTCGCCGAAGCTGAAGTTGCCGAGCATTTCGAAGAAGGTGTGGTGACGTGCGGTGTAACCGACGTTCTCGAGGTCGTTGTGCTTGCCGCCGGCGCGTACGCATTTCTGCGAGGTCGTCGCCCGCGTGTAGGGACGCTTGTCGAAACCGAGGAAGACGTCCTTGAACTGGTTCATCCCTGCATTGGTAAACAGCAGCGTCGGGTCCTCGTGCGGCACCAGCGAACTGGACGACACAATCTGATGGCCTTTGGAGGCAAAGAAGTCGAGGAACTGCTGGCGGATTTCGGCGCTTTTCATAAGCTGTCGGCCCTACATGGCGTTGAATTCGGAATCCGTGATTTTAAATGAAAGCGTGAAGCTTCGGCGAGACAAGGCCCAAAACGAAAAACCCGCCTGTCGGCGGGAATTTCGCTTTCCACTGTGCTCAGTCATCAATAGCGGCGGCGCGGACGATCCACCCGTCCATCGTGATTGAAGTCATGTTGACGATCATGCTTCTGCGCATAAATATGCCGGCTTTGTACGTTCTGAGCGTGATTCAGGCGAGCACGCTCGCGGCGGGTGACCACGCCATCGGCCTTGGCTCGGTTTTCCATGTTATCGACATGTTGCTGACCACGCTCGAGGCGATTCGCCTCGCGTTGCGTCAGGCTCCCTGAAGCAACGCCCTGATCGATGCGGCGCTCCTGGTTGGCCTGGCGCTGATCGACACGCGGCGTGTTGGCCTGGGCAAATGCCAGTGCCGGCAGAACGAGGGAAAGTACAGCAAGCGTCTTGATGATTTTCATGATTTCCTCCTGATGAATAGGGCGAACTCCCTGGAAACCATTAGAAGACAAACCAGCCTAAAAATCAGCCGCCTAAATGCAAGCCTTTGTAAGCACTTGTTTCGGCGACAAAGAGATCAAGTCGATCGGTAAATATGGCACTGACGCCACGATCAAATATTGATTTTGCCGCTTTTTTCCCGTTGACCGTGTAACACAGGACGGGAATGTCATTAGCCTGCGCTTCGAGCAGTACGTCGTCGCTCAACTGATCGGCAGCGCAGTGCAATGACACCGCCCTCATACGTTCTAATGTTTCCCGCCAATCGACCGGCGCATGCTCATACAAAATGCCGCGGGGAATGTTTGGCGCCAGATCACGAGCAATTTCCAGAGCCTCGAGCGAAAACGACGAGATCAGCGGAACAACTTTTGCGCCCTGCCAAAGGATTTCAGTCATTTGGGCAACCGTCTCTGCAGTCTGTCGTTCGAAGCCGCTCGCCGGCTTGATTTCAATGTTCGCCAACAGGCCATATTCCCGACAAAGGGCTGCCGCCTCGGAAAAACGGGGAATGCGCTCGCCATTTCCCGCATCCAATAAAAACAGCGCGTCGTCAGACGTATCACAAACACGCCCTGCCCCGCTGGTCGTGCGCTCCAGTGTCTCGTCATGAATGAGCACGGGCGTACCATCTGCCGACAACATGACGTCAAATTCGACGGCCTTGAATCCCATTCGTGCAGCAAGCCGGATGCCGGCCAGCGTGTTTTCCGGCGCCAGCGTCCCGCCGCCACGATGAGCAAACCAGCGCGGCAGCGAGCGCTTCATTTAGAAGGGCTGCGATTTCTTCAGGGCGGGCTTGGCCCCAAGCAGGGCATTGCCGCGGTTAACTGACGTATCCAATGCTGCCTTGGCCGGCGTTTTGTCTGCCCAGACAGCTTCCAGCTCTTCATTCGCAATGATGCGCACCGGGTCGATGTTGGCGACACGTACTGCCGGCTTGCCGCCATTGCCCTTCAGTGAGGCGTAGGCGATCTCCAGTGTCTTGTCGTCATCCTTGAGCACCTTGCTGTGCGTAGCAGCACGAGCAGCGGCCGTCAGCGGCAAACCGCCGTATGCGCGAACCATTTCAACCTGCATTTCCGGCGACAGCAGGAAAGAAACAAATTTCGCGGCCTGCTTGTATTGTGCCGGCGAGCGACCAGCGCCTACCCACAACGAAGCCCCGTCAGCCAGCGAGGACTGACGTCCACCATAGACATCATCATGATACGGTAGCGGTGCAACGCCCAACTCAACGCCCTTCGCATCACGGAAATTGGTGAATTCCCGAGAGTCGGTGCTGATCATCGCGCACTCACCATCGTGGAACTTGGCACTGGCCTCGTCACGACGCCCGAATAGCTTGAAGTAATTGGCCTTGGTCCAGGTCGCCATCATGGCCAGATGCTTGACTTGTGGTAGTCCATTGAAAGTCAGCTGCCCTTTTTCTGACATTGCCGGGACACCGGAAACAGCACTCACGTTATCAATATGCACCCAGACCGGCCACGACGAGGTGTAAGGGCATGCATAGCCGGCATCCTGGAGTTTGTCGAGCATGCCCTGCATTTCAAACCAGGTCTTTGGCGGCTGCTCCGGATCCAGTTTGGCCTTGCGGAACGCATTCTTGTTATAAAACAGCACTGGCGTCGAATAAACGACGGGTAATGCAACCAGACGTCCTTTCGCATCGACCACGCCAGCCTTCAAATCGCCTGACAACTCGCCGAAATTCAGCGGCTCACCGGCCTTGGCCATTACGCTGTAGAGGGGAACAAACTGTTTTGACTGACTGAGGACATCGCTCATGTCATAGCGACGCACCAGATTCAGGACTGCCGGCTTGCTTCCCTTCTCCAGACGCACCAGCTTCAGGGTGCTGCCTGATTCCTTGTTGAAGCGGTCTACCACCGCTTGCAGACGATCCTCGCCAACCGGGCCCAGATTGTGTGCCAGCTCAAACTCGGCAGAAACCGCCGGGGCAACTGCCGTGGCGGCGACATGCTTTGCAGCACGCTTGGCCGGTTTGGCCTGAACAACGGAACAAGCCAGTACCAATGTAATGGCGAGCGACAGTGGACGGATGCAATGCGACATGAGTACTCCACAAAATCTTAAAGGGCACAATTATAACTGGCGGGTGAATCGATGCATCACACACATCTTTCGCAAATATGCGAAAATCCCGCCATGATCAAGCGGACTTTACTTACCCTCATTTTCCTGAATCTGGTCGCCTGCGATCAGATCAGCCAGAAACTGGGCATGGAAGACCCGGCAAAAAAAGAAGCGCGCATGGAACCGGAAGCCAAGGCCGTCGGTAGCGCCTGCCGGCAATCCGGGCGGGCCATCGAGGACTGTTACTCGATCTACAGCTGGCTGCCCAAAGCAGGCATCTACGCCGGCTGGCGCGAAATGGATGAATACATGCGCGAGAACAAGCTGGAGACCATCGTGCCTTTGTTACCGCCACCCGAACCGCCCGGCAACCGGAAAAAGAGAAAGCCCGCCGCGCAGGACACCGCTCCTGACACTGACACCAAGGCAGAAAGCGGAACGAAAGCCGACGCCGAAAAAAAAGCTGACTCGCACTAATTCCGCCGTCCAATCAAACTGACCACGTCCAGAGGGCAATTTAATGAGGCTTCCAGCGTTTCTGGGCGGAATCCGCGGCAAGCTGATCGCAATTTTTGTTCTGATCAAGGTTGTCCCGCTACTATTACTTGCCTGGTTTGCCTGGTACGCGACCAGCCAACTCGGGCAGGATGTCTCGAAAAAAGCAGGCAGCATGGCCGATGCAATGCTGTCAACCATCAAATCGGTTGGCAAAACGGTCACCGACGACTCCATCCGCGCCCTGGACCAGCGTTCCCGCGAAGCCATCGAGTCCTTGACAACCGACGCCGCCAAGGAAATTGCCACCTTCCTTTACGAGCGTGACGCTGATATTCGTCAGGCGGCGGCCCTCGATCCATCCGCCACCAGTTTCCGACGCTTCTTGAACGAGCGAAGCCGAACCATCTATCAGCATGGACCGTGGAAGCTGGCCCAAGATGGTAAATCCTGGGAGCCTGAACAGGTCGCTTCCCGCACAGCTACAGTGACACGACCAGTCCTGCCAGACAACGCAAAGGACTTCCACGCCCGCCCACCCGAGTATTTCGGTGACAGCGAGATGCGCCCGCTCTTTGTCGAGATGACTTACATTGACCTCAACGGGCAGGAAAAAATAAAGGTTACGACTGGCCAATTAACGGAAAAAGGCCTCAAAAATGTGGTCGACCGTCGCAACACCTTTATCAAGGCGGAAACCTATTTTCCCGAGCTCAAAAAACTCAAGGCTGGCGAAATCTACGTTTCCGACGTCATCGGTGCCTACGTTCCAACGCAGATTATCGGCCCCTACCTACCGGCTACGCTGGAAAAGGCCGGCAAGCCCTTCAAACCTGAAGACTCAGCCTACGCGGGCACTGAAAATCCGGTTGGCAAGCGCTTTCGTGGCATCGTGCGCTGGGCCATGCCGGTCGTCAGAAACGGCCAGATCAATGGCTATGTCACCTTGGCCCTCGATCACGACCACATCCGCCAGTTCTCGGACCGCCTGATGCCGACCGAAGAACGCTACACACCCATTGCCGACGCCATCAAGGGGAACTATGCCTTCCTTTGGGACCACAAGAGCCGCTCCATTTCTCATCCACGTGACTATTTCATTGTCGGATACGACCCAAAAACCGGTCTGCCGGCAACCCCCTGGATGGATGACGAGCTCTACACCGAATGGCAAAAAAGTGGACAACCATCGTACGAATTCCTTGCCGGCATCCCCGCATTTCGTGACCAGAACCTGAAACGAAAGCCCGCCCGCGCGCTTGTGCAGGCTGGCACCGTTGGCCTCGACTGTCGATACCTCAATTTTTCACCGCAGTGCGATGGCTGGAACGCAGTCACCGAACATGGGGGCTCAGGTTCGTTCGTCATTTATTTCTCGGGGCTGTGGAAATTAACCACCGCCGCCGCCATTCCCTACTACACCGGCCAGTACGGAAAAACCCCGCAAGGCTTCGGCTTCGTCACAATCGGCGCCAATGTCGATGAATTCCACAAGGCAGCTACAGAAACGGCCAGCCAAATCAATACACTGCTGGCGCAAAAGGACGCCAGTTTCAAGACCCAGCGTGGCGAAATGCTTGACCAGATCCAGCAAAGCCTGACCTCGACTGCCTTCGGCCTTTGGGCATCGACCTTGCTGATGGTGGCCATCGTCATCGGCATTGCCATCTGGATGGCCAGCCTTCTTACCCACCGCATTACCGCCATGATCTCCGGAATCCACGCCTTCCAGCAAGGTGACCGCACCCGCCGCCTGGATACCCGCTCAACCGACGAAATCGGCGAACTTTCCCGCTCCTTCAACCACATGGCCGACTCAGTCGAAGAGTCGTTCAAACGGCTTGAAGAAGCCAAGGAAAAGGCGGAGGCGGCAAGTCGCCAGAAATCAGCCTTCCTGGCCACTATGTCACATGAACTGCGCACGCCGCTCAATGGCATTCTCGGTTTTGCCGAGCTACTCCGGTACGAGCTGGAGAATCCGGAACATCGGAGTTACATCGACATCATTGAGCAGAGCGGCAGCCACCTGCTCAATCTGGTGAATGAAATTCTGGATCTGGCCAAGATCGAATCGGGCGAAATGCGCTTTAACCAGGTCGCAACGCCACTGGCCAGTCTGATTACCGATTGCGCTGCCAGCCATCAAGTATCGGCACAAGCCAAAGGCCTGACATTTGAACTGAATTTGGCACCAGACCTGCCGTTAGCGGTATCGACTGACCCTACGCGGTTATGTCAGATACTGAACCATCTGCTGAGCAACGCCGTCAAATTTACCGCGACCGGGCAGATCAGCCTGATCGTTACGCAGCGTGAGCACGAAATCACGTTTGCGGTTCGCGATACAGGCCCCGGCATCCCGCCCGAAAACCACGAAATCATCTTTGAGAAATTTCACCAGTTGGCCAATTTTCTGACGCGTGAACAGGGTGGCGCCGGCCTTGGGCTGGCACTCGTCAAACAATTGGCAGAACACATGGGGGGACGCGTCACGCTCGATTCTGAAGTCGGCGTCGGCTCGACTTTCGCCGTACACCTCCCGCCCAACCAGCCCCTATAGCCTGATCGCGATATCGTTGTCCGTCTCCAAAGCACACACTTGCTCGCCCAATTTCTACCTGACGATTTTTACACAGGCAACAAGCATCCGGCTGTTGCACAGCAGGGTGGCGTATAATCATGCCCCATGTCTGAAATCAATACCTTAGCCGGCGATAACGCCGTAGTCATCGCTGCCGACGCAGTGCCTGAAATCACCTTTGCCGACCTCGGTCTGGCCCCGGAGCTCCTGCGTGCCGTCCTCGACGAAGGCTATACCAAGCCAACGCCGATTCAAGCGCAAGCCATTCCGCTCGTCATCAGCGGCAAGGACATCATGGGCGGCGCCCAGACTGGCACTGGCAAAACCGCTGCCTTCACGCTCCCCATCCTGCAGCGCATCCTGCCCTTCGCCAGCAGCAGCCCTTCACCGGCAAAACACCCCGTACGCGCCCTGATTCTCGCCCCGACCCGCGAACTGGCCATGCAGGTCTTCGAATCAGTCAAGACCTATAGCAAGCACACACCAATCCGTGCCATGTGCGCCTTCGGCGGTGTCGATATCAAACCGCAGATCGCCGAGCTGAAGCGAGGTGTCGAAATCCTCGTCGCAACACCGGGCAGACTGCTCGATCACGTTGAAAACAAGAGCGTCAGTTTCAATTCCGTGCAGGCGCTGGTTCTCGATGAAGCCGACCGCATGCTCGACATGGGCTTCGTACCTGACGTCACGCGAATCCTGAACATGCTGCCCGCCCAGCGCCAGAGCCTGCTCTTCTCGGCCACCTTCTCGGAAGAAATCAAGAAGCTCGCCGATACCATGCTGAAGTCGCCGGTGCTGATTGAAGTTGCTCGCCGCAACCAGGTTTCCGACACCATCACGCACCGCGTCCATCCGGTATCCGAATACGGCAAGCGTGGATTGCTGACCAAGTTGCTGCGATCCGGTGAAATCCGCCAATGCATTGTCTTCATGCGGACAAAACAGGGCTGTTCACGCCTGACCCGCGAACTTCAGCGCGCCGGCATCAAGGCAGATGCCATTCACGGCGACAAAAGCCAGCTTGACCGCATCAAAGCACTGGAGGCTTTCAAGGGCGGTGAAACGCATGCGCTCATCGCCACCGATGTTGCTGCCCGCGGGCTGGATGTTGATGACCTGCCCTACGTCATCAACTACGAACTGCCGCACACGCCGGAAGACTACGTGCACCGCATCGGCCGTACCGGTCGTGCCGGCAAGATGGGCAACGCCATTTCACTGGTCAGCGCCCGTGAAGTTTGCTATCTGGTCGATATCGAGAAACTGATCAAGCGCCCCATCGAGCAGATCGAAGTTGCCGGCTTCGAGCCGGAGCCGGAATACGAATACCCACCGGGCAACAAGAAAAAACGCAGCGCACCGGTCGTCGCGCCTGTCGCCCAGCGGCCTGAGCGTGGCGAGCGTCCCGAGCGCAACACTGAGCGTTCAAGCCGTCCGGAACGTAGCGACCGCAATGACCGTCGTCCGCCGCGTCGCAACCCAATGATCGCCGCAGATGGTTTTGACTTCAGCAAACCGTACGAAGACAACTCACCTCGCGGCGAAGTGCCGGATTCCCCGACCGTTCCCGCCCGTGTTGATCCGCACAAGCCAAAACGCGTGGTAGCTGCACTGCTTGGTGGTCTAGGCCGCAAGTAAATCTAAGCATTATTAAAAAATAATGGCGCCATGAGGCGCCATTATTTTTTAATCTGAAACAGACTCAGATGCGTAACGTAGACTTGCTCGGCAACGCATCGATCAGCTTGATGATCGCCAACGAAAGGTTGTCGCCGCTACCGTTGGCACGCCGCCTCGCCTTGTCGATCAGGACTTCACAAGCTTGGCGAGCCGAATTCTGCGCGATCAGCACGCCGAGTTCGATATCGTCGAAATAAGCCCAAAGCCCATCGGAACACAGCACGAAGGCGTCGCCAGCGGCCAGATCACTGGTTTCATCAAGCGCAATTTTCGGATCATCCTGCCCGCCCAGCGAAGCCAGCAACACATTACGGTTGGGGTGAGTAAGTGCCTGCTCGGCGGTGATTTTTCCGGTGGAAATCAAATACTCGACGTAGGAGTGATCAACAGAACGATTGACCAGATTGGTGCCCCGAAAATGGTAGAGCCGACTGTCGCCGCAATGGCCCCAAGTAATACGACCCGGCTGCAGCAGCAACATCACAGCGGTGCTATGCGGGTCCATTTCATTCATGAAACGCGACGCCTTGATCATCGTATGTGCCTCGCGCATGCTGTTTTGCAGCATCAATTGCGGGTTTTCATCGATGGAAAAAAATTGTTCGAGATTGGTCTTGGCGGTGTGCACGACCTGCTCTGCGGCCAAGGCCCCACCGGTATGGCCGCCCATGCCATCGGCAACGACAGCCAGCGCCACGCCGCGTTTACGCGGGTGCGCCAGGATGGCAACGCGATCCTGCTGTTCCTTGCGATCTCCCTGATGCTGTGCTGCACAGGCATCGACTGCTATCGGCATCCTTCCTCCTTGGTGGCCGAAAGATTATCACGAATGCCTTGGCTAACCGCCAACACTGTGTCAAAGACTGGATTTGAGCGTGACATTTACAAGCCTGCACCGTTTCCGAAACGTTCAAGGATGACATCGACGAATTCCGGCAGGGCATCTTCGCTCAGGCCCAGCTCAGGCAGAACATCGTCTTTGAGACTCTCCCATTCCATGTTGGGAATGCGCTGATCGCGGTAATAGATGTCGATGGCCAACTGGACAATGGCAACCATGCTACGCGCCTCGGGCAGACCCAGGTCGCCGATGGCATGGTGATAGCGGATGGCATCGCAGATGAATTCCGGCAGATGCCAGTGACGGGCAACCAGATAGCCAACCACACAATGGTCCGCATTGAATTTGCGGTCCTCTTCGCCCAGATCGGTCCAGATACCGGGCGTCCCCAGTTTCATCTCGTTGCAGTAAGTCGGAAAGCGCTGCATCAGCAACGGTACGCCGCAATCGTGAAAGATGCCGGCCAGGTAAGCCTGGTCGGGGAAAATATTGCAGACGGCGATTCTCTCGTCAGCGACCAGCATGGCCAGCTGGCCGACGGCATGCGAGCGCGCCCAGAAGGCTTCGTACACCTGACGGTATTTCTTGATATCCCCCATGCTCGACAGCGCAATGGCCTGAACCAGATTGAAGGTTTGCCGAACGCCAACGGCGTGCAGGATTTCCTCGACTGAAGCGAAGGGCTGGTGCTGCCGGTAAGCGGAATTACCGACCACCTTGAAGAGCATCGCCGTCAAGCCGGGATCCTGATTGATGACCTTGGCCAGCACGCGCACATCCAGCTCGCTGCGTTTCATGTGCTGGCTCAGCTCTTCCAGCACTCTCGGCTGGGCCGGAATTTTCACGCCGTTTTCAAGCAATCGCTTGATACGGCCAGCGTCGTCAGCCCCCTGCGACTTGGTAATTTCAAAAACCGATGTTGGGGCACTACTCATGCAAGAACCTCGTCAATCAATTCAATCCAGTGCCGAACCGGCACGATGCTACCGGCCTGCAGATGCGTCAGACAGCCAATATTCGCCGTTGCCACCTGCGCCGGCCCACCGGCCGTGAGCGCAGCCAGCTTGTTGGCGCGCAACTTACCGGCCAACTCGGGCTGCAAAATTGAATAAGTGCCGGCTGAACCACAGCACAGATGGCTGTCAGCAACCGGCGTCAAATCGTACCCAGCCGCCTGCAACAAGGTCTCGATACTGCCACGGATATGCAGGCCATGCTGCAGGGTGCAGGGCGAATGAAAGGCCAGTTTGCCACGTCGATCCTGACGCGCCGCCAACAATGACAAGAGTGCTCCTTGTTCGGCACTCAAGACCTCGGCAGGATCGCGACACAAAATACTGATTTTTGCCGCTTTTTCCCGGTAGACCGTGTCATTGGCGAGAATATGGCCGTAATCCTTGACCTGCACGCCACAACCCGAGGCAGTCACCACGATAGCTTCGATACCCGCCTCGACATGTGGCCACCAAGCGTCGATATTGCGGCGCATGTCATTCTTCGCCGCTTCCTGATCGCTCAGATGAAAGCGGACGGCGCCGCAGCAGCCCGCCTTCTCCGCCTCAAACAGTTCGATACCCAACTTGTCGAGAACGCGGGCAGTCGCCGCATTGATATTCGGCGCCAGCGCAGGTTGCACGCAGCCCGCCAGCGCCAGCATGCGACGCGGATTACCTTCCGTTTTCGGCCAGGGCGCACCGGCAGCCTGGGCCGGCGGCAGCTTGTCGGCGAGGCGCGAGGGCAACAAAGGACGGAAAGCGCGGCCGAGCTTGACCGCTGCGCCGAACAGGGCCGGACGTGGCAAGACAGCGCGAAGCAAGGCACGCGGCAATGATTCGCCCAGCGAACGTGGCAATCTGTCCTCTACGACTTGTCGCCCGATATCCAGCAGATGGCTGTACTTGACGCCCGAAGGGCAAGTCGTTTCGCAGGCGCGGCAAGTCAGGCAGCGGTCGAGATGGGTCCGTGTTTTTTCCGTAACCGGCTTGCCTTCCAGTACTTGCTTGATCAGGTAAATACGGCCGCGCGGGCCGTCGAGTTCATCGCCCAAAATCTGGTAGGTCGGGCAAGTTGCCGTGCAAAATCCGCAGTGCACGCACTTGCGGAGAATGTCCTCGGCGACCTGGCCAGCATGGGTGGCGCGCAGTTCGTCTGTCAGCTTGGTATCCATCAGCGCATTTCCCTAAAACTCCGCGTACAGACGGCCGGGGTTGAGAATACCCTTCGGGTCGAAGGCCTCTTTCAGGCGACGATGCAGCGCCAGCAACGCCGGCTGCAACGGCGCAAACGCGCCTTCCAGGCAGCGCAATGACTCCGGCGCGCGGTAGAGCACGGCATGGCCACCGATTCGGGCCGAGGCCTCGCGCACAGCGGCCTGCTCGCCGGCATACCAGCGCTGGGCACCGCCCCACTCGATGGCACGCAGGCCGTCCAAGCCTGGACAAGGCGCCGTCGATGGCACCGAAAGTCGCCACAGCAGGCTGCCATCGAACGCGGCGTGGGTCTGTTCTTTTATTGAATTCCAGTGGCTTTCCGGGTTGACCATAGGATCTCCACCCAGTTTTCCAATTGCTGCCTCGACTGCCGCCCGCGCTCCGGAAAGACGCAACCACAGTTGTCCTTCGAACCAGAAGGAAGCAGAAATCGGCATAGGTTGGCCGCCCCACTCGTTAAGCCGGCGTATCGCCTCTCTGGCATCGCAGTCAAAAACCAGCGTCTGCTCGGCAACCGGCCTGGGCAGCACCTTGAGCGTAATCTCGGCGATTACCCCCAGCGTACCAAGGCTGCCGGCGATCAGGCGCGAAACGTCGTAGCCCGCCACGTTCTTCATAACCTGGCCGCCAAAGTTCAGCACCTGACCGGAGCCATCGACCAGCTTCACCCCCAGCACGAAGTCACGCACCGCTCCCGCTTGCTGGCGGCGTGGGCCGGACAAACCCGCGGCAACGCCGCCGCCCACCGTAGCACCACCGAAATGTGGCGGTTCAAAAGCCAGCATCTGACCTTTTTCCGCCAGCACTGCCTCGATTTCTGCAAGCGACGTGCCGCATTGGGCGGTGATGTAGAGCTCAGTCGGTTCGTAGGCAACAATGCCGCGATAACCGGAAACATCGAGGATTTCCCCGGCCAGCATGCCGCCGTAGAAATCCTTGCTGCCGGCACCGCGGATACGCAGCGGCGTTCGATTATCGTGTGCTGCCTTGACGGCGGCAACAATGTCGTCAAGCTGCATCAGAAACGCTCCAGTTCAGGGAATTTAACGTCGCCATGATGAACGTGCATGCGCCCATATTCGGCGCAGCGGTGCAGGCTGGGCACGGCCTTGCCCGGGTTGAGCAGTCCCGTTTCATCGAACGCCGCCTTGACGCGATGAAAAGCCTCAATTTCCGGCGTCGCGTACTGGACGCACATCTGGTTGATTTTCTCGATGCCGACGCCGTGCTCACCGGTGATTGAGCCGCCCAAGGCCACTGACATTTCGAGGATTTCGGCGCCGAAGGCTTCAGCGCGTTCCCAATTGCCCGGCTGCGCGGCGTCGTACATGATCAGCGGATGCAGGTTGCCGTCGCCGGCGTGGAAGACGTTGGCGCAGCGCAGGCCGTATTTGCGCTCCATCTCGGCGATCGCCGACAGCATTTCGGCCAGCCGCTTGCGCGGAATAGTGCCGTCCATGCAGTAGTAGTCCGGCGTGATTCGGCCGACCGCCGGAAATGCCGCCTTGCGCCCGGCCCAAAAGCGCAGGCGCTCGGCTTCGGATAGCGAGACGCGGATCTCGCTGGCGCCAGCGGCGTTCAAAACCTCGGCGACACGGGCGATTTCCTCGGCGACCTCTTCCGGCGTGCCGTCCGACTCGCAGAGCAGAATGGCTTCGGCGTTCATGTCGTAGCCGGCTTTGACAAAGGGCTCGACCGCTGCCGTCGCAGCCCTGTCCATCATCTCCAGCCCGGCCGGAATGATGCCGGCGGCGATGATCGCGGCCACGGCGTCGCCGGCCTTGGCGACGTCGGCGAAGGAGGCCATGACCACCTGCGCCAGTTCCGGCTTGGGCACCAGCTTGACGGTGACTTCGGTGACAACGCCGAGCATGCCTTCCGAGCCGATCATCAGCGCCAGCAAGTCATAGCCCGGCGCATCCGGCGCCTCGGAACCGATCTCAAAAACCTCGCCCTCAATGCTGACGACGCGGATGCGCAGCACGTTGTGTACGGTCAGGCCGTATTTCAGGCAATGCACGCCACCGGAGTTTTCGGCCACGTTACCGCCCAGCGTGCAGGCAATCTGCGATGAGGGATCTGGCGCGTAGTAGAGACCGAAGGGCGCCGCCGCTTCCGAGACGGCCAGGTTGCGCACGCCGGGCTGCACCACGGCCAGCCGCGCCGCACGATCAACCCGCAGAATCTTGTTGAAGCGAGCCAGCGACAAAACCACGCCTTGAGCGTGCGGCATCGCACCACCTGACAAGCCCGTGCCAGCCCCCCGGGCGACCACCGGCACGCCGAGGCTGTGGCAGGTGCGCAGGATGTCGATGACCTGCACCTCGGTTTCCGGCAGACAGACGGCGAGCGGCAGTTCGCGGTAGGCGGTCAGGCCATCGCACTCGTAGGGGCGTAAATCCTCTTCACCGACCAGAAGACAATGCGCCGGCAGAAACAGCCGAAGGCGCCGGGTCAGGATGTCGAGATCGGTTGTGAAGACGGGGTCAGGAGCGTTCATGGCGATCATTCTACGAGGATGGCGCGGAAGTCGTTCACGTTGGTCAGTGTCGGGCCGGTGACGAGCAAATCACCGAGTTCGGAAAAACAGCTCCAGGCATCGTTATTGGCCAGCCTGGCGCGCAGATCCAGTCCAAGCGCCCTTGCCCGTGGCGGTGTATCGGGTGTGACGAAAGCCCCGGCATTGTCTTCGCTGCCATCGATGCCGTCGGTATCGGCGGCCAGCGCATGAATGCCGGGCGCACCGTCGAGCGCCAGCGCCAGGCTGAGCAGGAATTCGGTGTTGCGTCCGCCGCGCCCATCGCCTTTCATCGTCACCGATGTTTCACCGCCAGAGAGCAGGACGCAGGGCTTTTGGGCGGGAAAGCCGTGTCGAGCGCAGGATTGCGCGATGCCGGCCATGACCTTGCCGACTTCCCGCGCCTCGCCTTCGATCGCGTCACCCAGGATGAGCGGCGTAATGCCGAGGCGTTGCGCCTCCTCCGCGGCAGCTTCGAGCATCTGGCGCGGGCTGGCGATCTGGCGAAATTCACTGTGGGCAAGACGGGGATCGCCCGGCTTGGGCGTTTCCAGATCGCCGGATCGCAGTCGCTGGCGCAGCTCGGACGGGATGGCGATATGGTAAAAATCGAGCACCCGCAGTGCATCGGCACAGGTCGTCGGGTCGCCCACGGTTGGGCCGGAAGCGATGACCGCCGGGTCGTCGCCGGGCACATCGGAAATAGCCAGCGTCAGCACCGAGGCCGGCCAGGCGGCTGCGGCCAGTCGGCCGCCCTTGAGCGCAGACAGATGCTTGCGCAAGCAGTTGATCTCGCCAATACTCGCCCCCGAGCGCAGCAAGGCCGAGGTCAGCCCCCGCTTTTCGGCCAGCGGCACATCAGGTGCTGGCGCCGCCAGCAAAGCCGAGCCGCCACCGGAAATCAGCGCCAGAACACGGTCTTCCACGGTCAACCCGGAAATTTGCTCAAAAATGGAAAGTGCAGCGGCCTCGCCGGCAGCGTCCGGCACCGGGTGCGATGCCTCGACGATTTGGATCCGTTCGCACGGCACACCGTGGCCGTAGCGCGTGACGACCAGACCTTCCAGCGGCCCGGACCAATGCTGCTCGACCGCCCGCGCCATCGCCGCCGATGCCTTGCCGGCGCCAATGACGATCAACCGCCCACCATCATCCGGCGGCAAATGCGGCGGCACGCACAAGGCCGGGTCGGCGGCTGCGATGGCTGCGTCGAACAGGCGGCGCAGAATGTCACGTGGATTCATCATTTAGGCAGCCAACCGAGACCTGCTTCGGTCGTCGTCAACGGCTTGTATTCGCAGCCGACCCAGCCGTCGTAGCCGAGCCTGTCGATGAGATCAAACAAAAACGGGTAGTTGATTTCGCCGGTCCCCGGCTCATGGCGGCCGGGGTTGTCGGCAATCTGGAGGTGGCCGATGCGAGCGATGTTGGCTTCGATGGTCCTCGCCAGATCCCCCTGGATAATCTGCGCGTGGTAGAGGTCGAGCTGCAGCTTCACGTTGCTGCGGTCAATGGCGCCCAGCAGTCGCACGGCCTTGTCCACGCCGTCCAGCCAGTAGCCGGGCATGTCGATGCGACTGTTGATCGGTTCGATCATCACGGTTGCGCCGACAGTCGCAAAGCGATCGGCCGCAAATTGCAAATTGGCGATGTAGGTTGCTTCGAGTTCGTCCTGGCTAACGCCCCACGGGCACAACCCCGCCATGCAGTGCACACGCGCGCAATCGAGTACCATGGCGTAATTCAGCGCCTGCTCGACGCCTTCCGCAAATTCGCCCTGACGATGCGGCAGGCAGGCCAGCCCACGCTCACCGGCGGCCCAGTCGCCCGGCGGCAGATTGAACAGCACCTGTTCGACATCGGCCGCCTTCAACCACTCGGTGACGTCGTGCGCCGGCCAGTCGTAGGGAAACAGATATTCGACGCCCTGAAACCCTGCGGCAGCGGCCCGCTGGAAGCGTTCCTCAAACGGCGCATCGGTAAATAAAAAACTGAGGTTGGCGGCAAACTTTGGCATGGCGATGACAGTCTGTGGCGTGAGCCAAAAGTATAATCCGCACTCACTCAGGAGAACGCCATGAACGACACCGAAAAAGAACGCAAGGGCAACCGCCTGTCCAAAATCGTCACTCGCACCGGCGATGCCGGCACCACCGGCCTTGGCGACGGCAGCCGCACCACCAAGGACAGCCTGCGCATCGACGCCATCGGCGAAGTCGATGAGTTGAACTCCGGCCTCGGCGTACTGCTCTGCGAAGAAATGCCGGACACCATGCGCGCCGCGCTGCTCGATGTCCAGAATGATTTATTCGATCTCGGCGGCGAACTCTGCCTGCCCGGCATGGCCGTCATGAAAGACGCGCAAGTCGCCCGCCTCGAAGCGCAGGCCGAGGCCTTCAACGCCGACCTGCCGATGCTCAAGGAATTCATCCTGCCCGGCGGCACCCGCGCTGCCTCGCTCGCCCACCTGAGCCGCACCGTCTGCCGCCGCGCCGAGCGTTCGATGGTTCGCCTGCACGCTGCCGAGCCACTGTCCGAAGCTGCCCGCCGCTATATCAATCGCCTCTCCGACCTGCTCTTCATCCTCGGCCGTGCCCTCAACCGCGCCGGCGGCCGTGGCGACGTGCTCTGGCAAAAAGGCAAGAACGCCGTATGAGCGCGTGCGTCATCGGCCACATCACCGTCAAGGATGCCGACAAATGGGCGCAATACCGTGCCCAGGTGCCGGCCACGCTGGCGCCGTGGGGGGCCGAACTGCTCTTTCGCGGCCAACTGGCCGGCGTCATCGCCGGCCAGCATGCGCATACCGACACCGTCGTCATCCGCTTTCCCGATCTGGCCTCGGTCAATGGCTGGCAGCAGTCGGCTGCTTACCAAGCCCTGATTCCACTGCGCCAGCAGGCGGCCGATCTCGAATTGCTCTCCTTCACCGACTGACCAACCTGCGCCAGGTTCGCCATGAAACTGCCCGCTTTCTCGACCCTCCGCATCACCCTAAACGAAGGCATCGCCGAGGTCTGCCTCAACCGGCCGGACAAGTCGAACGCGATGAACGATGCCATGTGGCAGGAAATCCGCCAGGCGTTCGACTGGGTGGATGCCACCCCGGAAGCCCGCGTTACCATCCTCAGCGGTGCCGGCAAGAACTTTTGTGCCGGCATCGACCTCGCCATGCTTGGCAGCATCCAGCAGCGTATCGCCCACGCCGACGGCGCCCGTAGCCGCGAGGCCCTGCGCCGGATCATCCTTGATTTGCAAGACTGCCTGAGCAGCATCGAACGCTGCCGCAAGCCCGTTCTGGCCGCCATTCAGGGCGCCTGCGTTGGCGGCGGACTGGGCCTCGTCGCCTGCTGCGACATGCGCTACGCGACACCGGATGCTGTATTTGCGATCAGGGAAATCGATCTCGCCATGGTCGCCGATATCGGCACGCTGCAACGCCTGCCCCACCTGATCGGCGAAGGTATGACGCGTGAACTGGCCTAAGAGCTGGCCCCGTTTGTTTGGACAGGATTGCCACGGAGATAAGTGTAGCCCTGCGCTGGTAGCGTTATCCACGGTGGCGTCTGCCGAAGGTCCGTTTAGACCGTAGGCTGACGACGCGGTGGGTAACGCGGGGGTCATGCAGCCAAGCCTTTTGTCGGCAGGCCAGCGAAGTAAATCATATCCGGCGTCTTGCCACCAAATGACTGATGCGGCCGCCGGGTGTTGTAGAACTGGATGTAGTTACCCAGACCTGCTTTTGCCGCCGAAACGCAGTCGTAGGCTTTGAGATACACCTCCTCGTATTTGATACTTCGCCACAGCCGCTCGACAAAGACGTTATCGCGCCAGCAGCCTTTGCCATCCATGCTGATCTGGATACTGTTAGCTTTGAGCAGGCCGGTGAATTCGGCGCTGGTGAACTGACTGCCCTGATCCGTGTTGAAGATCTCCGGTCGGCCATAGCGAGTGATCGCCTCCTCAACCGCCTCAACACAGAAATCCGTGGTCAGCGTGTTGGAGAGCCGCCAGGCCAGCACCCGACGGCTATACCAGTCGATGACGGCACACAGATAAATGAAGCCCCGGCGCATCGGAATGTAGGTGATGTCGGTGGCCCAGACCTGGTTGGCCCGATCGATCACACGATTCCTGAGCAGATACGGGTAAATCGGATGCTTGGCATGTCGCTGACTGGTGTTGGGCTTGCGGTAAATTGCCTCGACGCCCATTTTATTCATCAGCGTCTGCACCCGTTTTCGACCGATGGCATGCCCGTCATGGCGCAGCAGATCCCGTAGCATCCGGCTGCCGGCAAAGGGGAACTCCAGGTGCAGCTCATCGATCCAGCGCATCAGCGCCAGATCTTCTGGCGAGACCGGTTCGGGCGTGTAATACGCCGTCGAGCGAGCAATGCCGAGAACCCGGCATTGCCGGACAACCGGAAGATCATGGCTGCGGTCGATCATCGTCTTGCGCTCAGCATGCCCGCTTTGGTGAGCGCTTTTTCTAAAAAATCATTTTCCAGTGCCAGATCTGCGATCTTTAGCCGCATCGCTGTGGTGTCGGGTGAGTCGGCCTTGGCCCCGCTGTCACCGAAGACTTGCGATGAGCGCTCCAGCAACTGCGTTTTCCAGTCGGTGATCTGGTTGGGATGGACATCAAACTGCTGGGCCAACTCGGCCAGCGTCTTGTCCCCTCGCAAGGCGGCAATCGCCACCTTCGCCTTGAACTCCGGCGAGTGATTCCGCCGTTTCCTTCTCGTCATGCTCTTGCTCCTCAGTCAAGCCGCTACGCGGCCGTGGGTGAAGCAAGGCTATCACTTATCTTACTGTCCAAATTTCTGGGGCCAGCTCTCTACACCGGCCGTAATGTCGGCGCTGACGAAGCCGAAAAACTCGGCTTGATAAATTTCAAATTTGGCGCTTTTTCCGGGTTGACCGTGGAAGTCCGGAAAATCGCCCAAACCATCGCCGCCAAGTCACCGCTGGCCGTTCGCGGCATCAAAGAAACCATGAACTACAGCCGCGACCACTCGGTCGCCGACGGTCTCATGCACGTCGCCGACCGGAATGCGGCGACATTACTTTCTGCCGATCTCGCTGAAGCCATCACCGCGCAACAAGAAAAACGGGCACCACGGTTTGAGGATTGATTGCCAGATGTAGCGCTATGCAAGCCGGGGATGGTCAAAAATCCTGGGCCAAATATTTCGAATTGGGCGCTTTTTTCCGGTTGACCGCAGCACTGCCGCTTTTCCTCGCACAGCCACTCAAGTTTGAGCCTCGTCATCGAGCTTACTAAGCGTAGTCTCGAATACGTCAATCCAATCCTGATTCGGAAGCAACCTTCCAGCCTGTTTCAACGCCCTCAAAATTTCCAGGCCACGCCTCAGAAAATCCCGCCGTTCGATGAGCGACAAGCCATCAAACGCCGCCAATTTCCAACAAGACACCACCACATCGACCTGCCACTGAGCATTTGTCAGGTCGCGTTCCGCCAGAAGTTCGGCAATAGCAAGATCCTTCCGATAGGCGACGAGCGCCCCCGGCCCATTTCCCTGGGCGACCAGCACATTACCGATATTCTGGTAGCTTATCGAGAGGTCGCGTAGCCATTCGGTGTTGGCGGGGTCGCATCCGGATAGGTTTTTGGCAATGCGAAGGCTTTCCCGGTAAGCGACCAAGGCCCCAGGGGAATCATCTTGAGCGGCCAGGACATCGCCAACTTTGTTGTAGCTGACCGAGAGGTCGCGTTGCCATTGGGTATTCGCGAGGTCGCATGTGACCAGCGCCTTTATAATCGCGCTGCCTTTTTGGTAGGCGACCAAGGCACCAACTCGATCTCTATGTGCGACTAGCATGTCGCCTAACTTGTTTGTGCTAACCCACAGGTCACGTTGCAATTCAGTGTTAGCCGGATCGCTTTCCGCTAGGCACTCGACAATATCAAGCCCCTTTCTGTAAGCCACAAGCGCCCCCGCCCTGTCTTCCAGAACTGTTAACATATCGCCGATCTTGTTATGACTAACCGATAGATCACGCTGCCATTTGGTATTTGCAATGTCGCCCTCAACCATGAACTCGGCTATGTCGAAGCATTTTCTAAAGGTGGCGAGAGCTTTCGCGCCTTCTCCTTGACGGGCCAATAGACTTCCAATTCTGTTGTAGTAGACCCAACGATCACGTTGCCATTGAGTATTGGCAGGTTCGCGTTCGGCTAGAAATTCTGAAAGGGCAAGCCCCTTCTGGTAAGCGGCAAGCGCCCCCGGCCCATTACCCTGGGCAACGAGCACCTGACCTATCCGGTCGTAGCTGACCGAGAGGTCATGCTGCCATTCGATATTGTCCGGGTCTCTGCCGGCCAGGGTTTCGGCAATAGACAGCGCGGTGCGGTATGTCTCAAGAGCAGGAACACTCTGGCCAAGAACAACTTGAGCATCGCCAAGTTCTATTCTCGTCCAGAAGTCTTCCGGCTGATAACTGGCGGCGCGCATCAATGCCGCCAGTGCGGTTTCGCTATTGCGCCCGATAGCCAGCGAAGCAATTTCACGGGCTCGCTCGGCGGCTTCTTTACGGCTATCTTCCGCCGCTAACGCGGCCCTATCCTCCTGCTGGCGCAACAGCTTTTCAGCCAGGGCTGTATCGCCCTGTAGCAGTGCTTTCCGGGCGCTCAGTGCAAGATCGTCCGCATCTGGTTCGCTGGCTTGTTCCAGCACCCGGCTAACAGCGGCCTCGCGGGTCTTGCGTAACTCTTCTTCTAGCTGGATGACACGTTGCTCGGCGTGCGCAGCTTTGGCATCGCGTTTATTCAGTTCTTCCTGAATACGCTTGTTCAGCTCACGCTGAATGCCGGTACTCAAGCCGTGGATCAGTCCTGCCTCGTCGGCGAACACTGCCGGACGCAGGGCTTTGCCGACTTCGTCGCGGAATTCCTGAAGCCTCGCGCTACGAGCAGGTTCCAGCAGGTCACTTAAATTGACGTCCGGGATACTGGTTCGTAGCAGGGCGATTCTCGGAATGCCCAGTTTGCCGGCATGGCGGAATTCAAGCTGGGTGATGGAGCCTTGCTCGGGATTGCTTTCCTCCGGCACGAAGCCATAGCGATGGCCGAGTATCAGGATGTAAAGATCGCAAGCATCGATGTCGTTGAGGCAACTCAGATGGACGCTCTCGCTGTCGGCCACATAGCTGTGCACCGGCAGATGGCCGGCAGCGATCAGCCAGTTGGTCACGACTGTGCGCTCTGCTTTGAGGTCAACTAGCGTAGAGGACAGGTAGACTTTGGCCATGCCGGGCTTTCGAGGCTTGCTGGGATGCCGGCATGATGCAGCGAGGCGTATGGAATATCAAGGCAAACCAACGGCATAGGGCGACGATTTTTGCCTCCTGAATTTTCAAGGCAAAAAAAGGGAGGGCCGAAGCCCTCCCCCCATTCGCGACAGGTAACCCAGCGACTATTTGCCGAAGAATCCCATCGCCACGAGCACCAGCAGGCCGAGGCCGACGGTGATCAGCACAATGCCGAGGATCACCGAGCCGATATGCATCTGCTTCGACGGTGCATCGACCAGATATTTCTCCAGTTCGCCGGTTTCCAGCATGCGCTGATAGTGCGCCGGGTGGTCCTTGCGGAACTCTTCGATGCTCTGCGTACCGGTGAACATCACCACATCGGGCGGCGGCAGTTTGTCCGGACGGAAGTGGTTGTTGAAGAAATGCACCGTGAAGAGGAAGACGGCGGCGAGGAAGGCTTCTTCACCATGTACCAGCGTGGCGACGTTGAACACCCAGCCCGGCAGGTAAGTGGCGGTGACGTGCGGGAAGGCCAGCATCAGGCCGCTCCAGCCGATGATGTTCACACCCCAGAAGACTGCCCAGTAGTCGAACTTCTCGAAGTAGGCCCAACGCTCGAATTGCGGCTTCGGACCCTGGCCGAAGAACCACTTGAACATGCCCCAGCAATCGGCGAAGTCCTTCCAGTTCGGGATCAGAGAATCCGGCCCGAACCAGCGGAAGGTCTTGTCGCGCAACAGGCGCTGCATGACATAGACGAAGTGGATCAGGAAGATGCCGACAAAGAGTGCCGCGGCTGTACGGTGAATGATGCCCAGCACTTTCGGACCACCAACCAGTGCGGCGACATGAGGCGCCCAGCTGCTACCGGAGAACATCGCCGAGGTGCCAGTCAGGACCAGGGTCATGGTGACCAAGGCAAAGACCAGGTGGGCGATACGCCAGCCCAGCGGGAAGCGCTGGAAGTGCTTCTCGGGCTTGATGCCCATGGCTTCGGTATCCACAACCTTGGTGACCAGATGACCGCCACGTTCCTGCCATTCGCGGTAGTACCACAGGCCGCAATGGAGCCAGAAGAAGGCGAAGACACCGATCAGCAGCGCGACCATGAACTTGGTGGCGATCCACATCTGCGGATATTTCTTGAAGTCGTGGCTGTTGGCATGCGGGCCAAACGAAATGAAGCCTTCGGTGGCCAACGACAGCCCCTTCTTCTCGTTGTGGCATTCCTGGCAAGTCTTCAGACGGTTCTTGATATTGACCTTGGAAGCAGGGTCATCAACCTTGGCAATGCCGTGGCTGCCATGGCAGTTCGAGCACTTGGCGGTGTAGGTGTAGCCCAGCTTGTTGACCTGCCCGTGGTAGGTGTCGCGATAGCTGTGCAACTCTTCCTTGTGGCACGCCCCGCAAGCCTCGACGTTCTTGAGTTTGAAGGGATCGGATGAGGCGCCCTTGATTTCGTGGGTGGTATGGCAATCGATACAGACCGCACCCTTGGGGTCGTCCTTGCCCATGGTCAGGGCGCCATGCACTGAGCCTTCATAGTCCTCAAGCTGCTCGTCATGGCACTTGGCGCCACAGGTCTTGGGAATGGTCAGGCGCCACTGGTCGCGCTCCGGCGTACCTTTGGCCGGCACAGCAAAGTCATGCGTTGCATGGCAATCGCCGCAGACTGCCTTCGGGCGTTCCGGATGATCGGCATCCGGCCGGGCGTGGAAGGAGTCCTTGTAGGCCGCAATATTCTCGGCGACGACACCGAGACGTTCCTTGCCGGCAGGATTGGCCCTGGCCTCATCCCACAGTTTGGCATGACAGGTCGCGCAGTCAGGCTTGGCAACATTAACGGCCTTGACGTGGCTGTCCTTGGCATCAACGATGTCCGTGTGACAGGCGACGCATTCCATCTTGCTGTGTACGCTTTTGGCGAAATTTTTCGGGTTGACCGCGGCAAGCGCACGCTTGCTGTCGTCGTCACCGGGCACCTCGATCTTGTGCTTGCCGCTTTCGTGGCAGGTCAGGCAGGTGGCGTTATCGAGCTTCGTCACCACCTCTGCCGCCATCATGCTAGTTGTTGATAACAGGGATGCACCTGCGACAAGCAGTGTCCCGACAATTTTCCTGAAACCCATGGCTAAATCCTTCTTGTACATGCCATTAATAGTGCAACCAAAGCATCCTGAGCATTCGCGCCGAATCACGAAAAAGGGGCCAAAATCTGGCCCCCTGATCAATTGGCAAAATTCACCTGACTGACGCTTACTGGAAACTGTAGATGTAAGTCGCCATCACCATATTGACTGAGTAGTGCGCCGCCTGCTGATTGCTCGGCATCACGGAAGTTGGCGTGAAACCCATCTGATAGATGTTGTAGACGTAGTCGTTCGACTTCAAGTTTTGATACAAGTAGCCGAGACGAACCCTGCTGGTCTTGTCGAGCTGGTAGTTACCTTCAAGCTTGAACGACAGCAGCGTCGACTTCACGTCCGGCGTATTGCCGCAAGTCAATGAGCCTGATCCAGCGCAAGCTGCAGCATTCGCAGGATAACTGCCAGTCGTGTAGATGGTCTTGCCGTCAGACCATGACAGATCGCTCTTGACCGCCAACTTGCCATGCATCAAGCCTCCCCACTTGGCATACATACCAAGCGCGCTTTCCCGATCACTCAGACGATTGGCCCAGATGTTGGTGCCAATGCCGGTGCCAGCATTGACGGTTGCAGCGATATTCATGTCACGCTGCATCGTCTGGGAGCTGAGATAAGCACCCACCATCGTATTTTCGGTGAAGTTATAGCTGGCATCGAGATTGGCCGCAAAGGTATTGCCATCGCGAACACCGAGTGGTGACTCGTAGTAGTCCTCTTTGCTGACACGACCGTCGAGTGTCACGGAAAGCTTTTCCGTGACATCCCACGCTGCGCCAAGCTTCAGCATGTTTTGACGACGGGAAGCTGCGAAGTAGGGCTTGTAGCCCACCGCATCACCACCGTTGATGTACCCGTAAGTCGTCACACCAATAGGTGTAACCGCATTATGGCTCTCATCGGCACGACGGTCAGAATAGCCGTATCCCGCACTAAAGTTGATGCCACTGTCCAGTTTCAGGCGGTAGCGCGCGTTCAGTTTGTCTTCGGAACTGCTACCTACGACCACACACGGAGCAGCCGTCGGGTTATTGGCCAGATTGTTACACCAACGGTAAATATCTTCACGTTCATACGAAACACGAATATTTTGCCCCTTGGTCAGACGGTAATCGCCAGCCAGTTCATATTGTGTCTTTTTGTTGCTGTACGGAGCGTTTGCAATGACACGCAGCGTAGCGTGACCAATATCGTAGAACCGATAGACATTCGACTGGGTCTGATTGTCACGCTCGTTGTACTTGACTCCAGCAGACAGCGTCAGATCCTTGATCGAATTGTTCGTCAGCTTCAAATTGGCATTGGTCGTGATGACCTTGCCGTCCAGAGAAGCGGCGGGCAAGGCACCGTTGATCAAGGCGGTATCGTTCAAGAAGCCCTGGTTCTGGGTGTTCTGGCCGTAAGAGAGACCGCCGGCCAATTTGGTTGCCGAGCCAAAGCGATATCCACCGGAGAGATTCAACTGATGGAAATCATTGCCCGGCGCGGTGCTAAGTGTATCCGTCGGAAAAACCCTGGCTGCACCGGTAGCAGGAGCGCCACCACCGCTGACGAACGGATTGTTCCAAGAGAGGCTATTGTTGTCATCACGGAAGAAAGAACCGTAATAGCCACCACTCAAATGACCATTTTCACCTGTCCAGTTCAGTGCGAATTTCACGGTATCAGTTTGATAACTCGTGGGATTCATCAGCATCATTACAGCCTCGCCAGCCGCATTGGCTGACTGTGCACCGTTTGACCCTGCTGCCTGCATATTGGAGCCGGATGCGATCAGTTTGGCGCCGTCCTGCTTAAGGTGGTTGAACTCAATATCCACGCTCCAGGCATTGTTGAAACGGTACAAGCCATTCACGCCGATATTGGTGCGACCAGAATACAAGTCATCTACGGTGCGCATCAGCGACTTCTGCGTAACAGTCAGTCCGCGGCTACCGGGAGCGGTGGTATTTACCGCGCCAAAGTTGGAAGGAAGGACAAAGCTATTCCCTCCCATTGCCCCCTGCAGCGGCGTAATGAAAGGCTCGGCAGTGTAATGGCGCATTTCGTCATAAGAAGCACCTACCGACCAATCGCCCTGTTTGCTGACAGAAGCATCCAGCGCACGGGAGGTCGTACCCAGATCACTGCCGTTGGCTTCCCAGCGCAATTTGCCGTCACCACCGTTATACGAGTCATAAGCATTACCACCCTTGATGCCGAAATTCCCGACCACATATGGGCCGTTCTCGTTCATTCCATTGTATTCGCCAAACTTGTTGGAGTCGCGCGAGACACTCTTTGCACCAACCTCGACAAAACTGGTGGGCTTAACTTGCGCATTGACACTTTCGTCTTCTGCATCAGCTGCCATGGCGACCGTCGACATACTGCACATTACAGCTAGTGCGGTACGGACCAACACGGTCGTAGAGTTCAGGGCGAACGATTGAGTTCCACGGTTTTTCATTTCATGTCCCCTTATCTAGACTAGCGATGCAGCCAGGCACCAGCCGGGTTATTCGACCCGTGGACCATGACATGGCAGTTCATACAGGAGCGACCACCTGCGGTTGCGCTCGGATTTGCACCGGTATATCCCCCCTGGATACCAGCCGCATTACCGGCGACAGCGCTCTTCGAATGAGGACCATCGTGACATTCGTTACAAAGGAATGGCGGACGCGATTTAAGCAACGGCGAGATGTTTGAACCGTGCGGCGTATGGCAGGTTGAGCAATCTTCAGTCACCGGCTGATGCTCCCAAAGCAACGGCCCACGCTTTTCGGCATGACAGGTGAAGCATGTCTCATTCAAGGTGTTCTTTTTCAACAGCTTCGGACCAGCTGAACCATGTGGGTTATGGCAATCCGAACAGGCAATCTTTCCTGCACCAATAGGATGGGTAGAAATCTTGTGGGTCTGCGCACGCTCCGATTTGTGGCAGGTATAGCAAACCTCTGGCTGCGTTTCCTTCTTAAGCACTTTGTCCTGATGAACGTGGTTGCTATGACAGCTAACGCAGGTCACATCACTGCTCTCATGCTGACTGCCCGTCCAATGGGTACGCAGACCGCTTTCATGGCAGCTGATACATGCACCATTTTGTTCTTTGGACGAATTGGTCGATTTTGCGCCAAACACGACATCAACCTTGCCCCGTTTTGCGCCAACTACGCCCGGCTTCGGGCCATTCTTCACATGCGACTCGCTGGCGCCGTGGCAAGTCTGACAACCCGGCGTGCGTCCATCAGCCTTGACGCCATGCTTGCCTTTATAGACTGCCAAAATTGCCTTGTTGTCATTTTCGTCGTGGCATTCGGTACAGATTTTGTCGCCCTTCAGGCTGCGATCACCGGCGGCCATCGCCCCCTCATTACCGGCGTACGCTGCGCCAAACTGCCCCAATCCAGCCATCGCCGCGCAGACGATGAGAAGTTTTTTCCAATGTTTCATGCTACCCCCTGAGTTACCTGCAAATACCCCTCAAACCCGATGCTCTTTTACAGCGACAGAATCCAGTGCACCAGATTCTTGATCTCGGCCTGATCCTTGGTATCGATGATCTTGTGATCTTCTTCCGTGCCATCCTCAAGCTTGACCTTGGGGCCGGTGGTGATGTTCTTGATCATTTTTGCCTCGCCTTCGGCTTCCTTGCCCTTGTACTTCGTGGCGATTTTCTTGTAGGCAGGACCCTTCTTGGTCTTGTCGATGGCGTGGCACTTGAAGCAGTCATTCTTCTTGGCCAAGGCCTTGGCGGCCTCCTCGTCTACCGCAGCACCAGCGGCGGTAGAAAACACAAAAATTGCCGCAGTTGCTGCGAACAGAGAAGTGCGAGCGAAACTGAATTTCATTTTTTTACCCTTCCTAAGCAATGTTCGGGAACACCACGTTCCCCCAGCCTCAAGCACTAGGCCTTAAGGCGTATTCTTTGGATTGGAAGTGTAAAGATCGGTAAATATCCCCAATATAAGCAGGGGATTAATCCGCTTATAGGAAAATTCCTATTTGAATTTTCTAATACTCGCTCTGCTCGGCCAGTCCATGGGTAATGGCGTAGCGAATCAACTCGCCAGTATTGGCAAGATTCATTTTTTGGAGGATGTGAGTCTTGTGAGTACTGATCGTTTTCACGCTCAAAGACAGTTCGAGGCCGATTTCTGTCAGACCAGTCCCCTTGACCAGCATGTTGAAAACCTGATATTCGCGATCGGAAAGCAGGTCGTGGGGCAGCGTTTCAACTATTGGTCGAATACCACGCACCATCAGTTCGGCAACCTTCTCACTGATATACACGCCCCCCGCGGCCACACGCCGAATGGCGGCGACCAGTATCTCACTGTCACTTTCCTTGGTCAGATACCCGGAAGCGCCGGCATGAATGGCACGGACCGCGTACTGCTCTTCGTGATGCATGCTCAGAATAAGTATGGGTAAGGTCGGTTTCTCGTCCTTGACCATGCGGATCAAATCCAGCCCACTGCGCCCGGGCATGGATATATCCAGCACCAGAACACCCCAATTTCTCTCGCGGACCAGATGCATGAGCTCATTGCCGTTGGCGGCCTCACCAGAGACAACAAGATCGTCGGTATCTGACAAAATCTGCTTCAGACCATCGCGAATAATGGCGTGGTCGTCCGCTAGCAACACCTGGGTTTTATGCATTATTTCCTCACTGCGGCTGAGCTTCCGGAATTCGAACTTCGATCAACGTGCCCTCGCCAGAAGCGCTCGTCAGGTGGAAGGCGCCACCAAGAATCTGGACACGCTCCTTCATGCCGATCAATCCGATGCCAGTGGGTTTGCCTGCGCTTTCGACAAATCCGACACCCTCATCCTTGATTGAAAGCAGCCAATACCCCTCAGACAAGCTGAGTCGAATCTCAACATGCTTTGCATTGGCATGCCGAGCGATGTTGGTTAATGACTCCTGCATAATTCGAAACAGCGCTGTGGCAATGATGCCGCCATTCTCGGGATCATGCTCGGGGAGCGATAACGAAACCATAATGGCGGAATGCTCGGAGAATTGGGCAACATACCAGTTCGCTGCTGCTGAAAACCCGAGATCATCGAGCACCAGAGGGCGAAGCTCCGAAGATATTCTGCGAACGGCCGAGATGCTTCCATCAATCAATTTCTTGATTGATCCAACCTTCTTCTCCAGTTCCGGGTGATTTGGCTGGAGGCGGCCTCCAAGCCACGAAATCTCCATTTTTATTCCGGTGAGCGACTGCCCCAATTCATCGTGCAACTCGCGGGATATCCGCAAGCGCTCCTCTTCCCGAACGTTTTGCTGTGCCGCAGAGAGCTCCTGGAGTTTCCGGTTGGTTTCTATCAACTCGTGTTCCGCCCGCTGCCGCTCCGAAAGATCCCGGAAGACTGCAGTGATCAGCATATCGCCCCGAAACATCGTGCTCGACAAACTAAGTTCAACCGGAAACTCGGTATCTCCGCGTGCAAGGGAAATGATACCAAGCAGGGCGAGGCCGGACGAAGATTGCCACCCCTCGTTCAGGTAGTGCATGAAATTCAGCACCAGAGGTCTTGGCTGACATTGGAACAGAACCTCATCAATCTGCTTGCCAAGCACTTCGTTTGCCTCGAGGCCAAACATTTTCTCGGCCGCAGCATTGAACAGAATTACTCTTTTTGACGGATCGACGGTCAGAATGGCGTCCCGAACCGACTGAACCATATAGCGAAGCTTGGTATCGCTCTCCTTGAGCGCCGCTTCAAGACTCTCTTTGCGGAGCAGACTCAATACCACCAAGGCTGTTGTCATCAAGATGAAAGCAATAACGAGAAACACGCCAACTGCAATAGGCAACGCCACCCGGCGCCATGGTATGAGTGCATCCTCTTCGTTCACTGCCGGTGACACCATGAGCGGGTAATCGCTCACCAGATGGTAGGCAACCAACCATCGCCCATCTCCGTCCCCTGGTGTGCTCATTACAAATTCGCTTCGGGCTTCGGCCCTGATTTGCTCAAGCTCAACGGGGTCAATGAAGGACTCTCCAAGCCCGGAATGGCCGTGATGCTGACCCGCCATCAAAATCCCGTCCCTATTCAGCAACAGGATGCGACTGACGAAATCGAGATTGATGCTTTCATATAGTGATTCAAAATAATCGACATTTATCGCAGCAACCAGCACGCCTCTGAATTTCCCGGAGGGATCGAGAAGTCGTATGCCGAGGTAAAAGGTCCACTGATTGTCGATATGCGCTTGCTCCGGGCGTGAAATAAACAATTCATCGTCACTATTTTGAGCAAAATGACTGAAGAAAGTCCGCTGCGCAACGGAGAATGGAGATGAGAAATCCTTTCTGGATGAGTTGACCACCATGCCGTCGCGATCTACCAGAAACATCGATTTCGCTTGGGGCAATCCACCAACGCGCGACTGGAGCAAGAGGCGAACTGGCGCGCTGTCCAGTTCAAGATGGCGCCCGAAGTCATCCGATAGCCGCTCCCGCGCCCCTCGCATTGACAACGAAACGCCATCAAAAGCACGGGTCGTTTGCTCGGAGAGAATCCGGCTCAGGCTCGCGATCTCCCCCTTGGCATGCGTCAGCTCTCTGTTGTGCAAATCAAACAGCAGAAACGCGCTACCAAGCAGGACTGCAAGGATCATCACGCACGACAGCAACACGACAGCCTTGATCGACTGGCTGCGACGCACGATGCTGAACGTCGGCATCAACCCACGCATGGACTTCCCTTCACGGGCAGGAGTACTGCCATATCACTCCTGCCTGCGCTACGGCAGGCCGGAAATGCATTGATTACTGTGCCGCTTCAGCCACGCGACGCGCCCTGACGGCTGCCGCCAGCTGCTCCAGCACAGTCAGGCTGTCATCCCAGCCAATACAGGCGTCGGTGACGCTCTGCCCGTAGGTCAGCGGCTTGTCTGGCGAAATATCCTGACGGCCCTCGACGAGGTGGGATTCGACCATGACGCCCACAATACGGTCTTCACCGCCGGCCAGCTGCGCAGCGACGTTTTCGCTGACTTCCATTTGCAGCTTGAATTGCTTGCGGCTATTGCCATGGGAGAAATCCACCATCAATCGGGCGGCAAGGCCCGATTTGGCGATCTCGGCACTGGCTGCCTCGACGCTGGCCGCATCGTAATTAGGCTCCTTGCCACCACGCAGAATCACATGGCAATCCTCGTTGCCAACGGTCGAAACAATGGCCGTATGGCCGGACTTGGTCACCGAGAGGAAGTGGTGCGGCGAGTTGGCCGAGCGAATGGCGTCGACCGCAATACGCATGTTGCCATCAGTGCCGTTCTTGAAGCCCACCGGGCACGACAAACCGGAGGCCAGCTCACGGTGCACCTGTGACTCGGTGGTGCGGGCGCCAATGGCGCCCCAGGCGATCAGGTCAGCTGTGTATTGCGGCGTGATGGTGTCAAGGAATTCTGTGGCACAGGGCAGATCCAGCTCGTTGATATCAAGCAACAAGCGGCGAGCCAGGCGCAGGCCCTCGTTGATTCGGAAGGTGTTGTCCATGCGCGGATCGTTGATCAGCCCTTTCCAGCCGACTGTGGTTCTCGGCTTTTCGAAATAGACGCGCATGACCACGATGAGGTCCTCGGCGTGCTTTTCAGCCTCCTTGGCCAGCTTCCTGGCGTAATCCATGGCCAGGTCGTAATCGTGAATCGAGCAGGGACCAATCACTACAAGCAGTCGATCATCGGCACCATGCAGGACACGATGAATGGCCTGACGGGCAGCAAATGTGGTTTGTGCGGCACGGGTGGATACCGGATATTCACGGAAAACGTGGGCCGGCGGCACCAGCTCCTTGATTTCCTTGATACGCAGGTCATCAGTATTTGGTTTGCCCATTGGAGAATTTTGCTGCGTCATACCCGGCCCCATTTATTAATGCTTGAAAAAGCGGCATTCTACCGGATGACCATGGAAGATTTCGACTCGTCCCCTTCTCGGGAAATTCCGCCACGCCCTGTCAAAGGGCGCGGGGCGATAGGCAACGTCGATCATCGTTTCAGCAGCGACAGCCGTCACGCCGAGGATGACGGGTGGACGCCGGAGCAAGCATCGTTGCAGCAAACCACACTGCAGACGGACACGGCAAAGAGCATCATCAGCCATAACGACTCTCCGGATCTGCCTTTCGAGCAATCACTGAATCCCTATCGCGGCTGTGAACACGGTTGCATTTATTGTTATGCACGGCCCGCGCATGCCTATCTTGGGCTATCGCCGGGGCTTGATTTTGAAACCCGGATTTTTGCCAAACCGGAGACGGCCCGACTGCTGCGCGACGAGCTGGCGCGGCCCGGCTATCGCTGCTCGACGATTGCCCTGGGCAGCGCGACCGATGCCTACCAGCCCTTCGAGCGCAAGGAGCGGCTAAGCCGTGCCGTGCTGGAAGTGCTGCTCGAAACCCGTCATCCGGTCAGCGTCATTACCAAATCGTCGTTGATCGTGCGTGATCTGGATTTATGGTCGGAGCTTGCCCGGCAGAATCTGGCGCATGTCGCTTTCTCCCTGACCACCCTGAACGGCACACTGGCGCGCCAGCTGGAGCCGCGCGCCAGCGCACCGCAAGCCCGCCTGGACGCGATGTCAAAACTGGCGGCAGCGGGTATACCGGTGTCCATATTTGTTGCCCCGCTCATACCCGGGATCAACGATCACGAGCTGGAAAAACTGCTCACTGCCGGCCGCGAACATGGGGCAAGCAGCGCCAGCTACACGCTATTGCGTCTGCCTCACGAAGTGGCCGGCCTGTTCCGCGACTGGCTGGCCTGGCATGCGCCCGAGAAGGCTGCGCGAGTCATGTCCATCCTTTACGATTTACGCGGCCAGCGCGCCAATGACCCGAACTTTGGCAGCCGGATGACTGGCCTCGGCCATTTTGCCAAGCTGATCCAGCAGCGCTTTGCGCTGGCCTGCCGACGCCTTGAACTGGCGCTGGAAGGGCCCAGTCTGGATTGCACCTTGTTTTCAGCGCCAGAAATCCCGGCGAATGATCGGCAACTCAGCCTCTTCTAGCTATCTGGGCAATTTCTCGTAGAGATCGACGACCAGCTCCATTTCTTCCAGCATGCGCTCGCTGGTCGTTGCCACTACCTGTTGCGGCCGCATGTCTACCCCGCTTTTTTGCCCCAGGGCATTGTCAAAGAACATCCATTGCTGGTTGACCAATGCCAGCCCCTCCGTAATCTGCTGAGTATTGACGCGTGCCGCCGACAACTCTGCTTGCGCATCGACAAAATCCTTGCGTGCCCGATCCAGATTGCCTGTATCCCGCTCGGTTGCAATGCCCCATGCAGCCGCTTGGTAATACTTCGCCATGCGTTGCGACAACATGCGCTGACGCCCGGAAAGATTGACCAGATGCCCGGCACTGGTGCCCGACTTCTTTTCAAGCAGGACCGTGCCTTGTTGCGCAAGACCCAGAACCTCGTCCGACATGAGCAGCACCTTTCGCCCGTTTTCGGGCGATATCGGCCCCACCAGTAAACCCTTATAAGCCAGCCATGACTTCTCAAGTGCCTGATAGGCGTCCTTGATCTCCGGCGATGGCGCGTAAGCCTTCAATTCGCCCAGCTGGCGGTCGAATGCAGCCACGGAGCTGTCCAGCACCTTTTTGCTACGGTCAACGTCAATTTTCTGGCCAATTTGAAAATAAGACTTGGCCATGCGTTGCGACAACATCCGCTGTCGCCCGGCCTTGTTGATCGCGGCATTGATGTCATTGATCTGGGCCCAGGCTTGGTTGCCGGTGAGCACAAGGCAAAACATGAGCATCGCGCTCAGAACTGATTTCAAACGGCCTCCCATGGCGGCTCAAGGCGAGCCCAAAAGACAAACCCGGGAGATTACTGTCTGAAGGTGACAAAAATCAACACTGTGACGT
Organism: Betaproteobacteria bacterium; assembly: GCA_016709965.1. Taxonomy (NCBI): domain Bacteria; kingdom Pseudomonadati; phylum Pseudomonadota; class Betaproteobacteria; order Rhodocyclales; family Azonexaceae; genus Azonexus; species Candidatus Azonexus amarohabitans. Next base: position 340,557 of record JADJLT010000006.1, on the reverse strand, counting down.
AACGATTAACGATCAGGGAAGCTGGGTCAGATAGTTGGCGATCGCAACAATCTCTTCATTTTTCAGCGTAGCCGTGGCAATGCTCATCAGCTGATTGTTGCGAACCCCTGTCCTGTCTCGATAACGCGTGATTGAAGCTTGCAGGTAGGGCAACTTCTGGCCGGCGATACGCGGATAAAGCTCGCCCCCATGCGCCTGTTGGCCATGACAACGCATACACAGTTTGTCAAACAAGAGCTTGCCGCGGGCAGCCAGCCCGGCATCAGCGTGGCTTGGCGCTACGGGATTGTTGGCGTAGTAAAGCGCAATTTGCAGGCGCTCATCATCCTTGAGCACCTTGATCAAACCTTGCATGAACGGATCCTTGCGCTCGCCCACCGCAAATTTTCGCATCTGCTCCAGCAGATAGGCCGGGTTCTGCCCGGCCAGGTTAGGCACATCCGGCGTTTTGCTGATGCCGTCTTCGCCGTGGCAATTGGCACAAAAGAAGGATGCCTTCTTGCCCGCTTCAACCGCCGTTTTCAGGGCGACCGGGTCGCCCTGCATGGCCTTCAAACGTTCAGGCAACGACGCCTGCCCCTGTGCCGAGGCGTTCATCATCAAAAACCCAAGCACAGCCAGAAAGACTCTCATGACAACACCTTCGAACAGAGGATTATTGACGATTATGCAGTGCCGCCCACCGTCAGTCCATCAATGCGCAAGGTTGGCTGGCCAACACCGACCGGCACGCTCTGGCCATCCTTGCCGCAAGTACCAACCCCGGGGTCGAGCTTCAGATCGTTGCCGATCATCGAGACGCGGGTCAGTGCATCCGGCCCGTTGCCGATCAGCGTCGCGCCCTTGATCGGGCGCGTCACCTTGCCGTCTTCGATCAGGTAGGCCTCGCTCATCGAAAACACGAACTTGCCGCTGGTGATATCGACCTGACCGCCGCCGAAGTTGGCCGCGTAAATACCCTTCTTGACCGATTTGATGATTTCCGCCGGATCGTGCTCACCGGCCAGCATCATGGTGTTGGTCATGCGCGGCAACGGCAGATGGGCAAAGGATTCGCGACGGCCATTGCCGGTCGGGGCAACGCCCATTAAACGGGCGTTCAGGCTGTCTTGCATGAAGCCTTTGAGGATGCCATCTTCGATCAATACGGTGCGTTGGGTGGTGTTGCCTTCATCGTCGATGTTCAGCGAGCCACGACGGTCGGTAATCGTGCCGTCGTCGATGACGGTAACCCCCTTGGCGGCAACGCGCTGGCCGAGCCTGCCGCTGAAAGCAGAGCTACCCTTGCGGTTGAAATCGCCCTCCAGCCCATGGCCGACCGCTTCATGCAACAGGATGCCCGGCCAGCCCGAGCCAAGCACGACGGTCATCTGACCGGCCGGCGCCGGATCGGCGTGAAGATTGACGACGGCCTGATGGACGGCCTCCTTGGCATAGCGTTGCAGGATTTCATCATCGAAGTAGCCGAAATCAAAGCGGCCACCACCGCCTGCAGAACCCTGTTCGCGCTTGCCGTTCTCTTCGATGATGACCGAGATCGAGCAACGCACCAGCGGCCGGATATCGGCGGCCAGACGGCCATCGGAACCGGCAACGAGGATCACTTCATACTCGCCAGCCAGGGATGCCATGACTTGCTGAACGCGCGGATCAAGCGCGCGGGCAAAACCTTCCAGGCGTTCCAGCAATTTGACCTTGGCTTCGGCCGGCAAGGACGCGATCGGGTCATTCGGCACATACAGCGACCTTGCTGCGGTCGACGGGAAAAATTGGCCAAAATTCGAATTTTGTCCGACAGCACCGATAGCGCGCACGGCATTGGCGGCATCGCCCAGCGCCCGCAAACTGATGTCGTCGGAGTAGGCAAAGGCCGTCTTCTCACCGGACAGCGCGCGTACGCCAACCCCTTGGTCGATATTGAAGCTGCCGGCCTTGACGATGCCTTCGTCCAGACTCCACGCCTCGGATCGTGAATACTGGAAATAGAGGTCCGCATAATCGACCTGATGCGTCAGAATCTGGCCAAATGTCCGCGACAGGTCACCTTCGGAGAGGGAGAAGGGGGCCAGCAGCAGGGATTCGGCTTGCGCCAACGCACTGTCTTGAATCATGAAAGCTTCCTTAAAGTTTACGGTGTGCGAGTGCCGGCAGGCTCTCGCGAATTTCTGAAATACGCTGGTGATTGAGGTCGGCGATAACGATGCCCGGCCCCCGTTGTTTTCGATCGAGAATCTCGCCCCACGGGTCAATGATCATGCTGTTACCGTGCGTCATTCGCCCGTTTTCATGGCGCCCACCTTGTCCGACAGCGAGAAGATAGCACTGGTTCTCGATGGCACGGGCGCGCAGCAAAATTTCCCAGTGCGCCCGACCGGTGGTTTCGGTAAACGCGGCCGGCACGAGGATCAGATCAACCGGCGCCAGCGCCCGATAGAGTTCGGGAAAACGGAGGTCATAGCAGATCGACAAGGCAACCCGTCCGAATGGCGTATCGACTGCAACAGGGTGATCGCCAGGCTCGATAAAGCTGGCTTCGTCATAGCTTTCGTCGCCCTTCCTGAAACCGAACAAATGTACCTTGTCGTAACGCTTGACACATTCGCCGTCCGGATCGAAGACCAGGCTGGAATTGCGCATCTTGTCCGGACTGGCTGCGGTCAACGGGATGGACCCGGCAAATAGCCAGATGCCGTGGCGCTGCGCCGTTTCGGACAGCCAGGACTGGATCGGCCCCTCGCCGAACGCTTCGCGTGCCAAGACCCGATCGGCATCGGTAGCACCGATGATCGGAAAATATTCGGGCAGCACCGCCAGTTGGGCGCCCTGCCCGACCGCATCTTCAATCAACCGGGTTGCCGTCACCAGATTGTCCGCAACACGAGGACCAGAGATCATCTGCAAGCCGGCGATACGGCAATTCTGCTTGTTCAAGGTTTGCCTTCCTCAGGTTGGCTATCTTCTTCCGGCGCGGGCTTCACTTCCTGCGACGACTCTCCGGCCTTGTCGACCGTTGGATCAGCCCAGGTACCGGTGACATGATAACGGTAGCTGAACAAGCGGTTGAGCGGCTTTTTGAGCACCGTGTTTGCAACCAGCGCTGCTGCGCCAATCACCGGATGGGCCAGCGCGGCCACGCCCACTGCGGCAAGGCCACCCAGCTCCGGCCGAACGACCACCTGCAGATTCTGAGTTTCATTTTTCAGATCAGTTTCACCCTGCATTTCAATCTGGGCCGCCGGGCCGCTGATCCGCAAGGGCTCGATTGTGCGCATGATGCCTTTGCGCACTGAAAGTTTGGCTTCGATACTGTCGAATGCCAGTCCATCGCTAAAAATATCGCGGAAATCCAGCGTCAGGCGCCGCGGCAGTGATTGCAGTGAAATCAAGCCAAGCAGCTTGCCGACGCCCGGTTCCAGCTTGTTGAACTGGCCTTTTTCGGCCTCGACAGTCATCTGGCCGGTCATTGACGGGTAGTGGATAGCGGTCAGCGGGCCATTCCACTGCAAATCACCCACCATTTTCGCCTTGCCGCGCCGGACAGCGTCCATATAGCCCAGACGATCAAGCAATTTGCCGGCATCCCTGGCGGTCAACTCAAAATCCAGCCGTGTCTGATGGCGCCCGTTATTTATCCAGATTCCCTTGCCCTTGAGGCCGCCATCCGGATTTTGCAAACTCAGGTTGTCGAGATGCCATGCGCCCTTGTCGTTGCGTGCCTTCAACTCCAGTTTGCCGAGCGCCTTTTCCCCGATATAAAAGTCATCCACCACCAGACTCATGCCCGGCAAGGTGTTGATCAACGACGAGGCGCTGTCTGCCGCTTCCGCAGCAGGCTTGATTATCAGGCGCTTGAAATTGCCCTCGACCCAACCTTCGCCGGCACTCTTCCAGAAAATATCGCCGAGCGCCTCACGGGTATTCAGTCCAATTTGCCAGCCGCCATCACGCGGCCGCAAACTGACATCCACCTGATTGTAGTCACGTTCGAACAGGCGCAGCTGCGGGGTTTTGAGCGTCACCACGTTCAACGCCAGTCCACCACTTTCACCACCGCCATCCGCGCCACCGGTAGCGCCGTCCGGCAGGAAGTTCAGCCAGGCGTCGGCATCGATACGCGGCGCAGCGACCCGGACAGCCAGCCCCTTTTCCGGCAGGCGCGGCTCGGCATCACCCACCGCAAAGACGCCGCGTTCCCAGCTGTCCTGACGACGGACGATCAGGCCCTGGGCGACCTTGCCCAGCGTGATCCGGTATTGCTCGCGCAGGGCATCCGGCGCCGAGCGCTCGATGCGCAAGGCAAGCGGCGTCGTCGCGTTCTTGTTGAGTGGTTCCGGTAACGGCGAACTGATACCGAGCAGATCCGACTCGACCACCACATCGGCATTACGCCGACGAATAGCGATATCGGCCTTCCATGCCGCGCCACCGCTCAGGTGATTGATCAGCGGCCAGCCAAAATGCTTGCTCACCTCACCGATATGGGCATTGCCAGTCGCCTGTACAACCACCTTGTCGCCGGCACTGTTAACCTGAACCTTGAGCGGCCCGCCAAATACTTGGCCACTGATATCCTGCGCGGCCACCGTGTTTTCGGTCAGTAACAGGCGGCCATTGACCTGCGTTAGCGGTGGCAATCCGGCCAGCGGTTGCAACTGATTGTTCTGGAATCGGTAATCACCACGCATTTTTGTATCCAATGCATGGCGCAGCGGGATGTCGAGTTCCAGATTGAGGCTGCCATTGCCGACCGCCTTCATGCCGTCGGTAAAGCGATCTATCTTCTCAGCCACCGGACTTTTTTCGATAAAGCGGAAAAACTCGCTGGTTGGTCCCTGAGCCACACCTCGCACCAGCAACATTTCTTCGTGCGACTCGAAATCGGGAATATCGACCTTGACGCCCGACAATGAGGCACCGAGGATGCGTCCCTTGCTGGCCAGAATGCTCATCCCTGTACCGAAACTCATGTCCGCATCGATATCGTCGATGACCGGCCAACCGTCCGCATAGTCAATTTTGGCGCCGGCCGCCTTGGCCGTGACGATGAACTTGCCCCCCTTGCCGTCACGAAACGGGAAATCCTTCAGATTCCCCTTGAGTATCAGTTTTCCATCATAGCCTCGGCCGGCCACAATGCCGCGCCTCAGCCAGTTACGGGCGGCCGCATTGACCGCATGCGGCATGTAGCGCCAGACAGCGCGTCCCTCGCCCCGATCAACCGTTGCGGTCAGATCAATTTCGCCCGGCCCGTCGCCCGTAAAGTGATAGGTGCCCTGGGCCGAGCCCGCCGCATCCGGCCCGGCAAATTCGAGTTTATCCAGCTTGATGTCGATTGCCTGCGGCGTCGTCTTCCAACTTGCTTTGGCTTTTAGCGCGTTGAGGGAAATCTCAGGCTCGGGAAACACTGCCGGCAGTGACACACTCGATGTCCCTGAATCGAGGGCCAGAATTCCCCCTTTTTCGGTCAGATCGACGTTTCCGGAAACCCCGCTGGCGCCCGGAAAATAGTGATCAGCCTCAATGCCCAACTCCTGGAAGCCCGCCTTCAGGCTGTAGCGCGTCAGATTTTCGCCATCCAGCACCCAGCTTGCACGCAGTTCGGAAATGCGGCCCTGCGGACGATGACGCAACAGCAGTTCCCGACTATGCGTATCGAGCGGCAGGTACGAGGCAAGCCGACCAAGCGCCGCCAAATCGAGGAAACTGGCACTGGAATTGCCGTTGACCGTAGCCGTCTTTGCATCCTGGTGCCAATCAACCTTGAAGTCGGTCGGCGCGATACGCAGGCCATCCTGCGTCAGAAGCTCAACCTGTTGTCCGGCGACAGCCCAGTGATCGGCCTTGTAATCCCCCTCGAGGCGCCCGCGCATGCTGGCCAACTCAAGTTCGGGAAGCTTGCGGCCAAGGCGGATCCGCAACTCTTCAAGTGCAACATCAGCGGTTACCTTGCCAGCCCCTTTGTCGAGATCTCCCCAGACCCGCAAGGCACCGCGTCCTTTCGGCAAGTGAACCGGATAATCAACCCAGGCTCGCCATCCGGCGAGGTCGGCATAATCAAGCTCGACAAATATCTTGCCGGATAAATTCTCAAGCGCTTCGCCGAGCTCTCCTTTGACCTCGCCACGCACGTCGACGCGCGACGCCAGTTCGTCCGGCGGCGCTGCCGACAAGCCAAAGCGGTGGTGACGCCCGCTGTTGTCCAGCGCAAATTGCAGATCTTCGAGCACCAACGGTGGCGCCTTGCGCAGTTGGTCTTCCCAGACGATGGTCGCATCCCGGATGCGGATTCGCTTCTGTTCCAGCACCCATTCGGCAAGGGCCGGATCGCTCTCACCTTCGGTGTCCATTCCTGCCACCGTAATCTTGCCGTTCGCATCACGGCGTACGTGAAGTACCGGACCATCAAAAGCCAGAAGCGAGAGCCTCGGTCGCAGTCGCCACAAGGTATGCCACGACAAGACACCCTCAACATGGGCCAGAGAAAAAACCGGCGCCCCCTGATGATCAGCGACAACTACATTTTCAAGCACGAGGTCGGGATTCAGTCCGTTCCACCGCGCCTCGATCCGCCCGATCTTCACCGGCTGGCCGACCGCCTGCGTCGCCACCTGTTCAATCTCGGTCTGGTAATCGCTGATTTTGGGCAGCACCACATAGCGCAAAACCAGCACCAGCGCGGCAAATGCCAACCAGGCGAACAGCAGCCCCCAACCCAGCAATCGCACACCGCGCCTGACCGCGCGCCTTGCCAGTAGCGGCCAGAGCCAATGCAGGCGGTGATACAGCGCAACGCGAACGTCCGGCGAAATCACCTTGGATACTTCGTGCAGCGGGTCATTCACAGGTCAAACCGTTTTGCCAGAGGGGGTAATTGGTCACTACAATCAAAGGCTGGATAAAAACGACATTCTACCTTTTCGGCAAAGGCGCCGACGGACCATCATGGACACTACCCTCGATCCTCGCTGGCAAGCCGCTATCAACCATAGCCGCTATCTGGCCAATATACTTCAGTCACGCCCGGACCTGATCCCCGAACTCGCCGCCACCTGGCAAGAGCCACTCAGCGAAGAATTGCTGCTTGCTCCGCTGCAACAGGCATTCACCGACGACGATACGGTTCGCGCCACCTTGCGCCGACTGCGGCATCGCGCCATGGCCCATCTCATCCTGCGCGACCTGAGTGGCCTGGCGCCGCTGAGCGAAGTCGTCGAGAGCATGACAGTGCTCGCCAACGTGACGACCAATTTCACGCTCGATTATTATCACCGGCAACTGGTGGCCACCTACGGCGAGCCGCTGGACAAGCAGGGCCAGCCGCAGCGCATGATGGTCATCGGCATGGGCAAACTCGGCGGGCGCGAGCTGAATGTGTCATCCGACGTTGATTACATTTTCATCTACCCGGAAGACGGCGACACGGCTGGCCCGAAGTGCATCGAGAACTTCGACTTCTTCACCAGGCTGGGCAAGCGCGTCATCGGCGCCCTCGGCGACCTCACCGCAGATGGACAGGTTTTCCGCGTTGACATGCGCCTGCGGCCAAATGGGGATTCCGGCCCCCTTGTTTGCTCGCTTGATTCGCTGGAAAACTACCTGATCACGCAAGGCCGCGAGTGGGAGCGTTACGCCTGGATAAAAGGCCGCACGATGAATACCGGCGACAACCTGCAACCAGCGTGGGTGACGGCGATGCAAAACATTGCCCGGCCTTTCGTCTTCCGCAAATATCTGGATTTTGGCGCCATCAACGCCATGCGTGACCTGCATGCGCAAATCCGTCGGGAAGTGGCACGCAAGGACATGGCCGATCACGTCAAACTCGGCCCTGGTGGTATCCGCGAAATTGAATTCATCGCCCAGGTGTTCCAGTTGATTCGCGGCGGCCGCGATTCTGCGCTACAAATTCGGCCAACGCTGCTGGTGTTGAAACTGCTGGTTGATCGCAAGCTGATTCCGTCAGAAACCGAGCAGGAACTCCGTGACGCCTATATTTTCCTGCGTCGACTCGAACATCGCCTGCAATACGTCGAAGACAAACAAACGCACATGCTCCCGGTCGACGCGGAAAATCGGCAAAATATCGCCATCAGCATGAATTTCCCAGACTGGTCGGCGATGCTTGCCGTCCTCGACGATCACCGCAACAAGGTCAGCCAGCACTTCGAGGCCATATTTTCCGATCCGGAAGCGGGCGAACACCCGATGACCGGCGTCTGGCATGGCCAGATGGACGATGAAACCGCCACTGAAGCCCTCGGCAACCTTGGCTTCCGTCATCCGAAAGAGGCAATTACCCGTTTGAGCGAATTGCGCTCGTCCAGCCGCTACGTGCAATTGCCCGCCACTAACCGCTCGCGTCTGGACGCGGTCGGTCCACGCCTGATCGAAGCGGCGGGCGCCACGCACGACCCGGACACGACCTTGGCCCGAGGCCTAAATTTTCTTGAAGGCATCGCCCGCCGCGGCGCTTATCTTGCCCTTCTGCAGCAATATCCTATGGCGCTGCGACGTGTCGCCGACATGATATGTGCTTCAAGCTGGGCCGCCGAATACCTCAACCTCCACCCCTTGCTGCTTGATGAGCTGCTTGATCCGCGCCTCTATGAGATCGCGACCAACTGGACCGGATTTCGTCAGATTCTGCTCGAAAGCCTCGCGCAGCACGCTGGCGACACTGAACGGGAAATGGACATCCTGCGCGAAATGCACCATGGCCAGGTTTTCCGCCTGCTGGCACAGGATCTGTCCGGCCTGCAAACCATCGAGCGACTCTCTGACCACCTGACCGAACTGGCCGACACCATCGTCCAGGAAACCTTGCCGCTGTGCTGGAAGACCATCAAGAACCGGCATTGCGACTCGCCCAGATTTGCCGTCATCGGCTACGGAAAAATGGGGGGCAAGGAACTCGGTTACGCCTCCGATCTCGATCTTGTCTACCTGTTCGACGATGATACGGTGGATGCTCAGGAAACCTATAGCCGCCTCGGTCAGCGCCTGAATACCTGGCTATCCAGCCAGACGCCGGCCGGCATCCTGTTCGAAACCGATTTGCGTCTGCGTCCGAACGGAGACTCTGGCCTGCTTGCCGTTTCCGTCGATTCCTTCCGCGAGTACGAATTGAAAAAGGCCTGGACCTGGGAACACCAGGCGCTGACCCGCGCCCGCTTTTGCGCCGGCGACCCCTCTGTCGGCAAGCGCTTTGAGGAAATCCGCTGCGAAATCCTGCGGCAACCGCGCGACCTGGCCAAGCTGAAAGAAGAAGTGGTCGCCATGCGGCAAAAAATGTATGTCGCACACGCCTCTAAAAGCCGTACCGGATTTGCACTGAAACATGACGCAGGCGGCATCGTGGACGTTGAATTCATCGTTCAGTATCTGGTGCTTGGCTACGCTCACCAGTACGCCACGCTCACCGGCAATCTCGGCAATATCGCGCTGCTGCGCATGGCCGGCGAACTGGGCCTGATCGATCCAAAGCTGGCGGAAGCAGCCGGCAACGCTTATCGCGAATACCGGCGACGGCAACATGCGAAGCGCCTGTCGACCAATCCCAAAGGACTGATTCCGCGCGAGGAGATTGAGAAGCACGCCACCTCGGTAAATGCGCTTTGGAAGACCGTTTTCGGCGAGTGACCTATCGTTGTGGACACAAAAAAGCCGCCCTGAGGCGGCTTTTCCGATTTGAAGAAACTTATTTCTTCAACGAATCGCGAATTTCGCGGAGCAGCATGACATCTTCCGGTGTAGCCGGTGCTTCCTCGACGACCGGCTCTTCGTTGCGCAGGCGATTCATCTGCTTGACCATCATGAAGATGATAAATGCCAGGATGACAAAGTTAACCAAAATGGTCAGAAATGAACCGTAGGCGAAGACGGGAATACCGGCCTTTTTGAGATCGGCCAGACCAGCCAGATTACTGGGATTTTCGCCGAGAATAACGAACATGTTGGAGAAATCGATCTTGCCAACAACACGGCTGATCAGCGGCATGATCAAGTCACCGACAATGGAATCGACAATCTTGCCAAATGCGCCACCGATAATGACGCCCACGGCCAGGTCCATCGCATTGCCCTTGACCGCAAACTCCTTGAACTCTTGAATCATTCCCATAGTAATTTCCTCGGATATGTTTTGAATGGCGCGATTATTTGCTTTGCGGAGCGGGCCGGTCAAGCGATTTTCATATTTTCAGGTTACATTACAATGCTTTACAAATCCTGGCAGCGGCTTCTATCAGAGTACTTTCCTGCTTGGCAAAGCAAAAGCGGACCACCCGATCATCACGCCCATTGGCATAAAACGCGGATACGGGGATGACGGCAACACCAATTTTCCGGGTCATCCATTCGGCAAATTCACGATCCGACAGATCGGAAATCCGCTGGTAGCTGGCCAATTGAAAATAGGTGCCTCTGCAGGGCAATAATTCAAAGGGCGTGGTCGCCATCAACTGGCCGAAAAAGTCCCGCTTTTCCTGATAGAAAGCAGCCAGCCGCAGATGGCGGTCAGCATCCTGCATATACTCGGCCAGCGCCAGTTGCGACGGGCCATGCACGGTAAAGACATTGAACTGGTGCACTTTACGGAATTCCGCCATCAATTCGGCCGGTCCAACCACGTAGCCGATTTTCCAGCCCGTGATGTGAAAAGTCTTGCCAAAACTGGAGACCACCAGGGTACGTGCCGCCAGTTGCGGGTGCGCACACAGGCTGGCGTGGGTTTCACCATCAAACAGTATGTGCTCGTACACCTCGTCGGAGAGCACGACGATATTGGTGCCGGATATCAATTTAGCGAGTTTTTCCCGGTCGACCGCGGTAAGCAGGCTGCCAGTCGGATTGTGCGGCGAATTGACAATGATCATCCGCGTCTTCGGGCTGATCAGTTGCGCCACCTGCGCCCAGTCCGGCACGTAATCCGGAAAAGTCAGTTGCGCATAGACCGCCGTGCCGCCCACCGTTTCGATCGCCGGCACATACGAGTCATAGACCGGTTCGAACACGATCACTTCGTCGCCCGGTCGCACAAAGGCGGCAATGGCGGTAAAGATGGCCTGCGTGGCACCCGATGTCACAGTCACTTCGGACTCGACATCAAATCGCGGCCCGTACAAACCCTCGACCTTGTCCGCAATAGCCTGCCGCAGCGCCGGCATGCCGGCCATCGGCGCGTACTGGTTGTGCCCGGCCAGCATGTGGCGATGCATAGCATCGAACAAAGCCGGCTCGGCCTGAAAGTCAGGAAAGCCCTGCGACAGATTGACCGCCCCGCACTCGGCGGCGAGACGAGACATCACGGTAAAGATGGTCGTTGCCATCTGCGGAAAGCGGGAGTCGATGCGGATATCGGTTTGCATGGCTACGGCCGGGGCTGGATCGGCCGGGAATCATGCGGCAAAAGCCTGATCTGAACAAGATAGAATGGAGCCGCCCCAAGCTCTGAGGCGGCTCCATCAACAAACACTATTTAGTTCTTCACTCAAACACGCCCATGAACATCGACGGCATCCCGACCCGCACCCTGCGCGCCCATCCGGACAAGCGGGTCATCGACATCATTGATCAGACCCGACTGCCGCATGCGCTGCACTGGGTACGCGTTGCCACGCTGGCTGAAGCGGCGCACGCCATCCGCGCCATGCAAGTACGTGGCGCGCCCTTGATCGGCGCCACCGCCGCCTACGGACTGGCCATCGCGCTTGGCGAAGGCAGCAACGATGACTCGCTGAAAATCGCCATCGACACGCTGTGGGCCACCCGCCCCACCGCGGTCAATTTGCATTGGGCGCTGTCCCGCATGCGGGCTTGCCTGACACCGTTGGCGCCAGACCGGCGGGAAGCTGCTGCCTGGCAGGCGGCAGCAGCCATCGCCGAGGAAGACGTGGCGCAAAACCTGGCGATTGGCCAGCACGGGCTGGCGTTGTTCCGGCAAATTGAACGACGGCACGGCACCGTCCTGAACATCATGACTCACTGCAATGCCGGCTGGCTGGCCACCGTCGACCGGGGCACCGCGCTGTCGCCGGTCTATGCCGCCTACGATGCCGGCCTGCCGGTACATGTCTGGGTATCCGAAACCCGGCCGCGCAACCAAGGCCTGCTCACCGCCTGGGAACTGGCCCAGCATGGCGTGCCGCATACGCTCATCGCCGACAACGCTGCCGGCATACTGATGCGCACCGGCAAGGTCGATGCTGTGATCGTCGGCGCCGACCGGGTTGCCGCCAATGGCGACATCGCCAACAAGGTTGGCACCTATCTCAAGGCACTGGCCTGCGCCGACAATAACATTCCGTTTTACGTGGCGGCACCCCGATCGACCATTGATTTTGATTTGGATGAGGGGGGAAAAATCGAGATCGAAGAACGCGATGGCGACGAATTCCGGCACGTCCTTGGCCTTGATGCGCGCGGCGTCCCCTCGGCACTGCACCAGCTGCCGGCGCGGGAAGCGGTGGCTAATCCGGCCTTCGACGTGACCCCGGCCCGGCTGGTCAATGCCATCATCACCGAGCGTGGCGTCTGCCCGGCCAGTCGCCAAGGCTTGCTGGCGCTCTACCCCGAGGAAAACCGTGGCTGACCTGCGCACTGAACTGATCGCCAGCGCCCGCGCCATGCAGCCGGCCGGCCTCAATCGCGGCACCTCCGGCAACGTCAGCGTGCGCAGTGGCGATGGCTTCTACATCACGCCGACCGGCATGGTCTACGATGCCTTGCACGAAGACGACATTCCGCTGATGGCGCTGGACGGCTCGCACACAGGTCGCCGCAAGCCGTCGTCCGAATGGCGCTTTCACCGCGACCTCTACGCCACGAGGCCGGAAGTCGGCGCCGTGCTCCATGCACACTCACCGTTTGCCGTCAGCCTGGCCTGCCTGCGCCTCGACATCCCGCCGTTTCATTACATGATCGCCCGCTTCGGAGGCGACACCATTCGCTGCGCCGAATATTTCATTTTTGGCTCGGAATTGCTGTCGACCGCAGCAATGACCGCCATGGCTGACCGCAAGGCCTGCCTGCTCGCCAACCACGGCCTGCTCGTCGCCGGTCGCGATCTGACCGAGGCCTTCGCCCTCGCCGTCGAGCTGGAAGAACTCTGCGAACAATACTGGCGCGCCTGCCAACTCGGCCAACCTGCCCTGTTATCCGCCGACGAAATGGCTGCCGTGCTGGAAAAATTCAAGGGCTACGGCCAACAATGAGCACCATCAACGACAAGCAGCACGACCTTTCCCGCTGGGCCCACAACCACCGCTACACCACCGGCAACGCTGCGGCCGAACGCGGTACACGGCTGGTCACGTGGATCACCGTCGCCACCATGCTGGTCGAGATCGTCGCCGGCTGGTGGTTCAACTCGATGGCCGTGCTGGCCGACGGCTGGCACATGAGCTCACACGCGCTGGCCATCGGCCTCTCGGCATTCGCCTACAGCGCTGCGCGCAAATACGCCAACGACCCGAGCTTTGCTTTTGGCACCTGGAAAATCGAAGTACTGGCCAGCTACACCAGCGCCATCTTCCTGCTCGGCGTCGCTGCTGCCATGATTTTTGGCTCCCTCGAACGACTGTGGGCGCCCCAGGCAATTCATTACCCGGAAGCCATGGGCGTTGCTGTATTTGGCCTGGTGATCAATCTGATTTGTGCGTTTATTCTCGGCGGTGCCCACGACCATGGCCACCACGATCACGACCACGCTCAGGGGCATGGTCATGGCCATGACCATCATCACGATCACAGCGATCTCAATCTCAAGGCCGCCTACATCCACGTCCTGACCGATGCCGCCACCTCGGTACTGGCCATCGCCGCGCTGGCCGGCGGCTGGTTCTACGGCTGGGCCTGGCTGGACCCGGCGACCGGCATCGTCGGCGCCGTGCTCGTGGCGTTATGGGCGAAAAACCTGATCGTGCAAAGCGGCCGCGTGCTGCTCGACCGCGAAATGGATCATCCGGTCGTCGAGGAAATCCGTGAAGTCATCGCCGCCCTTCCCGCCAGTAGCAATAGTCAGATCACCGACCTTCATGTCTGGCGCGTAGGCACCGGTGCCTATGCCTGCGCACTCAGCCTGCTGACCCATGACCAATCGCTGACGCCCCTGCAAATCCGCACTGCGCTAGCGATCCATGAGGAGATCGTTCATGTCACCGTGGAAATTCTGCTGTGCGACGAATGCCCGACGCCGCAAACCAAGGCATAACCAAGCGATTCGCACGCGCCATAGCAAGCTGTCAGCCACCATGGCCTATTGAATACAGCACGCCTTTTAATTTGGGGCATTTTTTCCGGTTAACCGCAGCATGTCGCCACGCCCCACTCAGGACAGCTCGTGCCGCTCCCGCTCGATGCGCGCAATGTAGCGCTGGATGTGGGCTTCGTCATCGGCTTGCAAGCTGACAAACCGCAAACCGATGCGCCAGTGCAATGCGCCCAGCCGACTTTCGAACTCGGTTATATGCGCCACCATGGCGCCGAAATACAGCGGCTTGCTGTCGTCCGGCAACTGCATATGGCAGTTGGGCAGCAGCATGCCGGCAGCCAGAGCGTTCGGCAGTTCGGCCGAGGATACGCCGGCCCCCGCCACTGAAACATCGTGCGCCGGCAGCTTGAGCAGCTGGCCTTCAGGCAGGCGCCCCAACACCTCCAGCGGTCGTACGCGAGGCGTTTCGATACGGAAGGCATCCCGTCGCTGTAAACGAACCAGAAATTTCGGCAAGGGTACTGAAAATGCCTTGGCCCCCTGAAAGTTGATTTCCTGCGGCCCGCCGATCGAAAACTGGACGTGAATGCCGCCGGGGCGGCCAACCAGGGTGGCCCGGTCGGCCTCGCGAAAACGCCGGTTGAGATCGGGACTGCCGCTGCAATCCAGAATGAGCCGAGCCTTGTCAACATCAACGCCGAGCAATGCGCTGAGAAAGGTCTGCCCGTCGAACTGCACCGAAAACTGCTCGCGCTCCCTGGCAAAACCAGCGAGCATGAAAGCCACCGGACGCGTTCCGCTTATCTGGAAACGGTCGTCGATTTCAGCTTCGCTCAGTTGGGCAATCTGGGTCATTCAAGTTCCAGGACACGCAGCAGGGAGGCCGTATCATCACGCCCCCAGCCTTGCGCCATCAAGACATTCAATTGTTGACCGACGGCTGCCGCCAGCGGCGTCGGTACGCCGACCCGGCGGGCGGCCTCCAGTACCAGACCGAAATCCTTGTGATGCAGGCGCGCCTCGATGCCAGCGGCGTAATCGGATTTAACCATACGTTCGCCCATGACTTCCAGTACGCGCGATCCGGCCGAGCCGCCAGCCAGTGCCGCCTTGACCAGGGAACGGTCAACGCCGCTGGCCGAAGCCAATCGCATCGCTTCGGCGACCGCCTCTATGGCGGCGACCATGATCATCTGGTTGCAAGCCTTGGCCACCTGCCCGGCACCGTTCGGGCCGATATGGACGATGCGCTTGCCCAGACACTCGAGCAGCGGCCGCACGCTATCGAGGACCGCTACATCACCGCCCGCCATGATAGCCAGCGTGGCATCGATGGCGCCCTGCTCGCCACCGGAAACCGGCGCGTCGAGCATATGGATGCCTTTCTCGCGAAGTTTTTCGGCTATGCGCCGTGCCACATCCGGGGCGATGGTCGAGCAGTCAAGCAGGATCGATCCGGGCGCCATGCCTTCGATCAAACCATTCTTGCCCAGCGCCACGGCCTCGACATCAGGACTGGAGGTGATCACCGTAAATACAACCTCGCAGCAGTAACCAAGTTCGGCGGGTGTTACACAGACGCTGGCCGGCAGATCACCAATGCTCTCCGGGCGCCGCGCCCAGACGGCCAGGTCATGGCCGGCCCGGTACAAATGCAGTGCCATCGGGCGCCCCATGGCGCCGAGTCCGATGAAACCGATCTTCATTACTGCCCCGACAAATGTTCGAGCAGTTTCAGGACCGCGATGGAGTCCTCCTCGCCCATGCCCGAACCCACCATCGCATTGAACATCTGCGCCGTGGCCGCCGAACCGGGCAGACAGAGTCCCAGTTCATGCGCTGTCTGCATCACGATGTTCAAGTCCTTTTCGTGCATCCAGCTCTTGAAGCCCGGCTTGAAATTGCGATCCAGCATGCGCTGGCCGTGGTTTTCAAGAATTTTCGAGTAGGCGAAACCGCCGAGCAGCGCTTCGCGCACCTTGCTGCGGTCAACGCCATTTTTTGCCGCAAAAGCAAAAGCTTCGGCCACCGCCAGCACGCCCATGCCGGTGACAATCTGGTTGGCCGCCTTGGTCACCTGCCCGGCGCCGCTGGCACCGACGTGTACAACGTTCTTGCCCATGCAGTCGAAAGCCGGCTTGGCGCGGGCAAAGGCTGCATCGGAACCACCGGCCATGATGGATAGCGTGCCGGCGATGGCACCGACTTCACCGCCAGAAACCGGCGCATCGATAAAATCAACGCCGGCCGCCGCCAGTTCCTCACCGATCTTGCGCGCTGCGGCGGGCGCAATGGTACTCATGTCGACGGCAACAAGTCCCGGCTCGGCGGCACTGGCCACGCCGCGCATGACCTCGGCCACATCCGGCGCATCGGCCACCATGGAAATAACCAGTTCATTGCCGCGCGCTGCTTCAGCCGGGCCGGCAACACCGATGGCACCGGCATCGAGCAGGGGCTGCATCGATTCGGCGCGGCGCGCCCAGACGGTCACCGTGTGGCCGCCTTTGATGAGATTGAGCGCCATCGGGCGCCCCATGATGCCAAGGCCGATAAATCCGATTTTCATGCTGAACTCCGCGTCGAGAAGGCTGGGATTTTAGGCGCCCAAACGTCCCGGTCAAGTCACATCAGGCGGGCACGACAGCACAGCCTTCAAAATCGCCGAAATCGACCACTTCTTCCGCCGGCACCGGCTGGTAAAAATGAAAACCCTGAACCCGCTCGCAGGCAAGGGTGCGCAGGAATTGAGCCTGCGCCAGGCTCTCGACCCCTTCGGCCACCAGTTGCAGGCCGAGTGAACGGCCAAGCATGACAATGGAGGTCAGCAAGGCAGCAGCATCGGCATCGGTATCAACGTCGGCCAGGAATGAGCGGTCGATCTTCAGGCGATCCAGCGGGAAGCGCCGCAGATAGGCGAGCGAGGAGTAACCCGTGCCGAAATCATCGATGGCCAGACGAATACCCATGGCGCGAAGCTGCGCCAGGGTTTGAATGGCAGAGTCGACCCCGTGCATGATCGTGCTCTCGGTAATTTCCAGTTCCAGCCGGTCGGCAGTGATGCCGGTTTCTGCCAGCACCGCCTGTACCGACTGGACGAATCCCGCTTGCCGGAACTGGTGGGCCGAGATATTCACGGCCATTTCGCCCATGTCGATGCCGGCATCCAGCCACGACCGGACTTGCCGGCAGGCGGTCAGCAGCACCCAGTGCCCCAGCGGCAGGATCAGCCCGCACTCTTCAGCCACCGGAATGAATTCAGCCGGCGCAATCAGACCGCGCAGCGGGTGCCGCCAGCGCACCAGCGCCTCGACACCAACGACTTTGCCACTGAGCAGATCCACCTGCGGCTGGTAATGAAGCACCAGTTGATTATCGGCCAAGGCACGCCACAGCTCGCTTTCAAGATGCAGGCGCTTGTTCGCCGCAGCATTCATCGGCTCGGCAAAAAACCGGTGAGCGTTCCGCCCACTCGCCTTCGCAGCATACATCGCGGTATCGGCGTTGCGAATCAGGGCCTGCGCATCCCGCCCGTCTTCAGGGTACTGGCTGATACCGATCGAGGCGGAGCTGTGCAGCAGATGCCCTTCAATTTCGCAAGGGGTGGCAATCGTCCTGGCGAGGCAACGAATCAATTCGTGGACGATCTCGATATTGTCCAGCTGTTCGATGACCACGACAAACTCGTCGCCGCCCAACCTGAACAGACGTTTCGTATGGTCCATCTCCGCGCCCAAGCGGCCGGCAAGATCGGCCAACAAGCGGTCGCCGGCATGGTGGCCAAGCGAGTCATTCACTGTCTTGAAGTTGTCCAGGTCGATGATCAGCAAGGCCAGGCGATTGATACCGGGAACGGCGCTGTCGAGCAGGTTGCCCAGATACTTGTCGAGCGCAAGACGGTTGGGCAGATTGGTCAACTGATCGTGGCGCGCCAGATAGTCCAGCCGCTCGGCTTGCGCCTTGGCTTCGCTGACATCGCTAAAGGCCGCGACAAAATGCGAAGCCAGGCCGCGCTCATCGAAGATGGCCTTGATGCGCATTTGCTTGGGATAGAGCGAGCCATCCTTGCGTCGATCCCAGACTTCACCATGCCAGTCGCCGTTCTCGGCCACAAAATCCCAGATGTTGCGATGGGCGTTAAGTCCATTATGTCCAGCGCTGAGCATGGTCGGCGTGCGACCAAGAACTTCTTCTGCCGTGTAGCCGGTGGTCTGCTCGAAGGCAAGGTTGACCGAAACGATGCGCTGCGCGGCATCGGTCAGCACCATTGCCTCGGCGGCATGGTTGATGATCTGCCGCTGCAAGGCGAGTTGGGCCGGACCTCCGGCGCGGATACGGGCATAAAGGCGAGCCCACTTCAGGAGCAGTGCAAACAGCAGGAGTGCGATCGAAAAGGCCAAAATGCCCCACGAGAGATTGATCGTCTCCAGCGAGCGGACCGAAAATACTGATTCGCCCGAATTGGAGAGATGGCTACTCAGCTCTATGCCCGACGCCATCAAACTTGTGACCAGTAGCCCCACCCCCAGCGCCATCCGGCCGATCAATTTCCCGGTAATAACCGGATTTCTTGCCATGATCCAACTTACCACTTAAGTAATATGGCAGTAAGTTTAACCTAACAAAAACAATATTTCTGGAAGATTTTCTAAAGCAAGTTCACAGATGCAAATCGCATCACAGCCAACCAAAGAAAGCGCTGGCTCAGAGGCTGATTTGAAAATTCATTTTCAGCAAATTGCTCAGCTTCCGCACGAGCCATTGCCGCTGCGCTTGACACCCATTTTTGTCAGCAGCTTCTCGGGCGGACAAAAGCCGGTGAATCCACTCTGCAACAAATTGAAGCCGACAAAAGCGGTAAAAGCGAGGAACCATTTCGATACAAAAATCGGACTGCCATCGACACCCAGCGCCAGCGACAGAAGGATGAAAGTGCCCGCCATGATGCGGATGATGCGTTCTGTAGTCATTGTTGATGCTCCTTGCGGAAGGCTGAGAAATAGAGAACGGGGATGACCACCAGCGTGAGCAGCGTGGACACCATGATCCCGAAGATCAGGCTGAGGGCCAGACCATTGAAGATGGGATCGTCGAGAATGAACATGGCGCCGAGCATGGCGGCCAGCGCGGTCAGCGCAATCGGCTTGGCGCGCACCGCCGCGGACTGCACGACGGCCTCACGGAAAGGCATGCCGCTCGCTACCTGCAGCTTGATGAAATCGACGAGCAGAATGGAGTTGCGAACTATGATGCCGGCCAGGGCGATCATGCCGATCATCGAGGTCGCCGTGAATTGTGAACCGAACAGCGCGTGGCCGGGCATGACGCCAATGATGGTCAGCGGAATGGGCGCCATGATGATCAGCGGCACCAGATAGCTGCCAAAGTGGGCAACCACCAGCAGATAGATCAGGATCAGGCCAACGCCATAGGCCGCGCCCATGTCACGGAAGGTTTCGTAAGTCACCTTCCATTCGCCATCCCATTTCACGCTGTAGCCCGCGTAGGGGTCGTTCGGCTGGCGGATGAACCATTCGCCCAGGATGCCACCCTCCTTCAGGGCCATCCCATTGATCTTGCTACGGATATCGAACATGCCGTAAAGCGGTGAATCGAGTTTGCCGCCCATGTCGCCGACCACATAAACAACCGGCAGCAAATCCTTGTGGTAAATGGCTTTTTCGCGGGCCGCATCACGTACTTCAACCAACTCGGAAACAGGCACAAGCTGACCATCACGTGAACGGACACGCAGCTTCAACAGCGCATCCAGAGTTGATTGCTTCTCGGCGGGCAGCGTCACCCGAACCGGGATTTCAAATTTCGATTCGGTATTGCGTGCCGGCGTCACATCCTGTCCGGCCAGCCCCATGCCGACCACCTCGACGATATCGCTCTGCGCCACGCCGAGTTGCGCGGCCTTGCTTTGCAGCACATGCAGAATGAACTTGCGCGCATCGGCCTCGATGTAGTCATCGACCGCGACGATATCCTTGGTGGACTCAAAGGCCTTGCGGACTTCCTTGCCGACACTCATCTGCCCGTTCATGTCCGGACCATAGATTTCGGCCAGGATAGGGGACATGACCGGCGGTTCCGGCGGCACTTCAACCACCTTGGCGACCCCGCCGTTGCTCTTGCCGATGGCCTCGATGCGATCACGCAGCGACACGGCGATCTCATGACTCTTCCGCGAACGGTGATGCTTGTCGGCAAGATTGACCTGGATATCACCCTTTTCCGGCGCGGCGCGCAGGT
The DNA here is from genome assembly GCA_016709965.1 of Betaproteobacteria bacterium. NCBI lineage: Bacteria > Pseudomonadati > Pseudomonadota > Betaproteobacteria > Rhodocyclales > Azonexaceae > Azonexus > Candidatus Azonexus amarohabitans. Next base: position 320,090 of record JADJLT010000006.1, on the reverse strand, counting down.
AATACTGGCGAACCAGACCGTTGAAATTGATCGGGCTGGCCGTACCGGCATAGGCCTGATAATTGGTCACGTCTTTTTCGTGCACCAGCTCGGCGCCGATTTCGTGCAGCACGCGGGCTGTTTCTTCAAGCGGCGTTCCGAGCGGCATATCGAGAACGATCTGGAATTCGCTCTTGTTGTCAAAGGGTAGCATCTTGAGCACAACAAGCTGGAAATACGCCAGCGAGACGGAGCCAAGAATCAGCAGAACGATGGCAATCGCCAGCTTGACACGCATCGCCCCACCCTTGATCGGGTCGAGGAAAGGTGTCAGCAATTTCCGGAAAGTGGCGTCTAATCGCGCATCGAGTTTAGATGGCTGGTGCTCGCCATGCACTCCGCCGCCATGCGATTTCATCATTTTCGCGGCCAGCCACGGCGTCACGACGAAGGCGACCGCCAGCGAAATGGCCATGCCCATCGACGAATTGATCGGAATCGGGCTCATGTACGGCCCCATCAGCCCGGTGACAAACGCCATTGGCAACAGCGCCGCGATGACCGTCAGCGTCGCCAGAATGGTCGGCCCACCGACTTCATCGACGGCGGGCGGGATGATCTCAAGCAGACTTTTGTCAGGATAAAGCCCCTGCCAGCGATGGATATTTTCAACCACCACGATGGCGTCATCGACCAGGATGCCGATCGAAAATATCAGCGCGAACAGCGACACGCGGTTCAGCGTGAAGCCCCACGCCCAGGACGCGAAAAGCGTTGCCGCCAACGTCAGCGTCACCGCCACGCCAACGATCACTGCCTCGCGCCGGCCCAGCGCGAAAAACACCAGCAACACGACGAAGGCGGTCGCAAAAATGAGCTTGCCGATCAGTTTTTGCGCCTTTTCGGTCGCCGTTTCGCCATAGTTGCGCGTGATGGTGACTTCAATCCCTTCAGGAATCACTTCGTTTTTCAGGGCATTTATCCGGTTGACCGCAGCATTCGCCACATCGGCCGCATTGACGCCCGGCTGCTTCGATATCTGCATCGTGACCGCGGGAAACTCGCCATTCTGGTCGCCAAACCAGGCATAGCGTTTCGGCTGATCCGGACCATCCTCGACCGTTGCCACATCGCTCATGTAGACTGGCTTGCGTTCACTGGCATCACCATGCACCGCAACGACCAGTTGCTTCACATCCGCCGCCGATTCAAGATAGGTGCCGGTCTGCACCAGCACTTCCTGGTTGCCGGCAGTCAGGTTGCCGGATGATTGCAGGGCGTTGGATACCTTGAGCGCACCGGCGATGTCCTGCGGCGTCACGCCGAAGGCATTCATCCGCTCGGCATCCATCAGCACGCGAATCGCGTGGTCGGGTCCGCCGATGGTCGACACATCGCGCGTTCCCTTGATGCGCTTCAGTTCAATTTCGACGGCACGCGACACTTGCTGCAGATCGAAAGCAGAACGGCCGGGATCCTTGGTCCAGAAGGTCAGCCCGACGATCGGCACATCATCAATGCCGCGTGGCTTGATCACCGGCTCCATGACGCCCAAATTCGGCGACAGCCAGTCCCGGTTCGAATTCACCGTGTCGTACAGGCGCAGCACGGCGTCGTTGTATTTGATGCCGACGTCAAACTGCACGGTGATCACCGCCATACCCGGACGCGAGGCCGAATAGACGTGCTCCACACCATGCATGCGCGACAGCACCTGTTCGCCGGGACGCGCCACCAGATTTTCAACATCCTTGGCCGATGCGCCAGGGAAGGCGATCATCACGTCGGCCATCGTCACATCAATCTGCGGCTCCTCCTCGCGCGGCGTCACCAGCGTGGCGAAGAGCCCCAGCAGGAAAGCCACCAAAGCGAGCAGCGGTGTCATCCGCGATTCGAGGAAGGCGGCGGCGATGCGACCGGAAATGCCGAGATCGGAGCGACTCATAAACCCTTACTTGCCTTTCAGTTTCATGATGCCAAGCGCATCCATGACCATTTTTTCAAAGACCGTTTCGGTCGTACCTTTTTTCATTTTATGCATGAAATACTTTTCAAATCCTACCTTGGCCAGATGCACCCACTTGCCCTGCGCGAACCAATTGACGTTGCGTGGCGGAATCTGCGGCAGCGCGACAAAGGCAGCACCGCTATCGCCGAAATCGGCCAGACAGATGGCGTTCCACGTGGCCTTCTCGGGGGGCGCCTTGCCGTCGAGCACGGCACGAATGTTTTTTGCGGTGGCCGTCACCATCGACTCGATCATGTAGCCGGTTTTCGGCGTACCGGTCGGCACCGGCGTTGCTTCGACCGGGGGAATGGCGACACAGACGCCAACGGCATAAATTTCCGGATACTTGATATTGCGCTGATACGGGTCAATCAGGACAAAACCTCGGGGATTGGTCAGCCCTTCGATATCAATGACTGCATCAATGCCCTTGAACGCCGGCAGCATCATCGAATACTTGAAGGGTAGTTCGTGCTCGCGTTTGGGCTTGCCATCTTCGTCGTGCTCCGTCACGAACATCTTGCCGGCTTCGACGCGGTTAACCTTGGCGTTACAAATCCACTTGATGGTTTTGTCGCGGAATATCGACTCCATCAGACCTTTCGAGTCGCCGACGCCACCCAGACCGAGGTGACCGATATACGGCTCTGACGTCACGAAGGTCATCGGCACCTGATCGCGAATCTTTCGCCGGCGCAAATCCGTTTCCATGATCATTGCAAATTCGTAGGCCGGCCCGAAGCAGGATGCGCCCTGTACGGCGCCAACAACGATGGGGCCTGGATCAGCCACGAATTTATCCCACGCCTTGCTGGAAACGGCGGCGTGATCAACGTGACAGACAGATTGCGTATGGCCTTGCGGACCGAGCCCTTCAATTTCCTCGAAGGCGAGCCGGGGACCGGTAGCCAGCACCAGAAAGTCATAATCAATGCGCCGGCCATCATCGAGCTCCAGCTGCTTTTGCACCGGATGCAAGCGCTTGACGCCGACCGGAATGAAATTGATGTTATGCCTGGCGAGCAGCGGCGCAATCTCCAGCTCAATCTCTTCGCGCTGCCGCCAATTTACGGCCACCCACGGATTGGAAGGGACAAAGTGGAACTTCGTTGTATTGGCAATCACGGTAACTTGGTCGCCGGGTCGCGCCGCTTCCCGCATTTCATAAGCCATTGGCATGCCACCCAAGCCGGCGCCAACAATTACTATGTGTGCCATATCAATCTCCTCCTGCTACGGTGCCCGGTTGGGGCATGCTCCAGTCAGGCGTTCCGGCTGCTACCGGTATTTTCGCAAGAATTATTTTGTATCCTGCGACGACTTCGTCGTGGCATCCTTTTGCGCGATACCCGCTCTCACCGGGTCGGTCACAACCCGGTCGCCCGCCGACAGACCGGCAAGTACCTCGATTTCACCTTGCCCAACAGCATCGCCCAGGCGCAATTGACGCAGCGATAGCCGATTGTCGGCGGTCTGCACATAGACGGCAGCCACCTCGCCACGACGCAGCACGGCAACAGCCGGCACCGTCAGCTTTTCAGCCTGACCGGTAATGAAATGGACGCGGGCAAACATGCCCGGCGTCGCCTCCGGAACATCAGGCAGCGTGACACGAACCAGAGAAACGTGCGTTGCGGCATCGGCCGTGGGCAGGACTTGGACCTTGACTGCATCGACCCACTTGCCAAGTTCAGGGAATTCAACACGAGCCGTCCCGACGCCACGCATTGCCTTCAGACGATATTGCGGAATGCTCGCCGTTACGCGCAGCGTACCCGGCTGGTAAATCGTGAACAGCGGCTTGCCCGGCGTCGCCATGTCGCCCATTTCGGCGTGACGGCGGGCGACAATGCCGGTCATCGGCGACACGATGGTGGCGTGGCTCTGGCTCGCGCCAGCCGCCGAACGGTTGGCCGCCGCCGAGTCGAGGTCGGCCCTCGCCTTGTCGAGCGCGGCCGAACTCATGAACTTCTGCGCAACCAGACTTCTGGTGCGATCGAACGTCACCTTGGCATTGGCGTACTGCGCCTCGGCCGCGCGCGCTGCTTCGGCTGCCTCGCGGGCATCGATGCGCATCAGCACGTCGCCTTTCTTGACCGACTGCCCCGCATCGGCCTTGACTTCAAGCACGCGGCCAGCGGTCTGCGCACCGACCGTCGCCTGCTGCACCGCCTCAACCAGCGACTCCGCCGGAAAGGCCAGGTCGACCAAATGCGACTTGACGGTGACAACCGGCAAAGGCTCGGCAGCCATTGCTGCGGTCAACCCGAAAAAAAGACTGAAAACAAAAGGACGTAGAATATTTGCACTCATAATATAAGGATACTCTTATTTATTGGATTAACACAATCCTTTTAAATATTAATAATTGATTTTATTGACTTTTTATACCCAAGAAATAGAGCGCAAGGCGCCCGATCAGGCAGCCATCTCGATCAGCAAGGTCTCGATTTCGGTACGGCCAACCGGGCTGGCCATGGCGATCAAGGTAAATCCCGGCTTCAGCAAAAAATCCTTGTCCGGATTGAACTGCCAGCTACCATTGCGCTCGCGCACCGCCAGAAAAACATAGTTGGCACTACGCAGTTTCAGCGCGCCAACCGGTTTGGGTATAAACCCGGCCGGTACCGGCACCTCCTCGACACGAAGGTTTTTCTCGGATTTCAGCATTTCATCGAGGAAGGACACCACGTGCGGGCGGATCATGGCCGACGCGATGCGCATGCCGCCGGTAAAGTCTGGTGAAACGATCGCATCCGCCCCCGCCTTGCGCATTTTCTCGATATTGCGCGTTTCGGTGCAGCGGGCCACAACACGTAAATCCGGCTTCAACTGCTTGGCGGTGATGACAATCATCAGGTTGCGCGAATCGTCACCGGTCACGGCGAACAGCCCTTTTGCATCCTCCAGATCGGCGGCCAACAAGACATCGTCGTCGCTGGCATCACCGTTCAGATAGAGGAAGCCGAGGTTTTTTTCCTTGTACTCTTCAAGCCGATGCAAATCTTCGTCGATGCCGACGAAATGCCGGTTGGTTGCCTCCAACTCGTGCGCGATGTTGCGCCCGACCCGGCCGAAGCCACAGAGGATGTAATGGCCTTTGAGTTTCCTGATTGCTTTTTCCATGCGTTTTCTCCGCAGGGTTCCATTGAGGTCGGTTTCGAGCAATGCCACCGTCACGACCGAAAAGAGCAGCGACAGATTGCCGGCGCCGAGGATGCCGATCACCACCGTCAGAATCCGCGCCGACTGGTTGCTCGACATGTCGATGATTTCACCGAAGCCGATGGTGGCGACGGTAATGAAGGTCATGTAAAAACAGTCGAACCACGAATACTTGTGATCCGTCAGGATCATGTAACCGACCGTGCCGAACAGGTGTACGGCGAACAACATGCCCAGCGCAACGTAAACCAGCCGGAAGATGTATCCGGCCTGCGTCGTGTTGATCGAAGCCACGCGCGCTCCCGTCCTCACTCGGCGAGCGGAACCGACTGGGTCATGAAGATTACGGCCTTGCCACCATCCATATTGGCATGCAGCGACTCGACCAAGGGAGGATTCACCGGCTGCTCAGCCTCCCAGCGAATGATGAAGTTGGCACCGGAGCCGCCGGATGCGTCGTTCAATTCAACGAAAAACTCGATCGTACCCAGCGGCGGCACAAAGGTCGGCGCTGTAATGCGCTCTGCCAGCAGGCGTCCATTGGTATCGAAATACTTGGCCGAAAGGACACGAATCGGGCGCCGGGAATCCGTGTTGCGGACACTGACCAGCGTTGACAACAAGACGGACGAAGCCTTGCCACTCTTGCCCAGATTGCCGTACAACATATGGGAATAGATAGGCAAATACAGTGTTTGCCCTTTGACCAGCGGACGAACCTCCTGGGCGAATGCTGCGGTCGACGCCGAAAAAAGCGCAAAAACCAAAACACCCAGCCAAGCCCGCCAGAATTTCTGCCGTCGCATACTCCCCCCTGTTTTTCGCACCATGGAACCGTGGCATTGAATCCACTTGTCCTGATTCTGCCACAAGCCCTGCCTGACTGGGCAAACGGGGAAAGTGCGAACGACTATCCGCGACCGGCGCCGAGCAAGGAACGCAACAAACCGGGCAGGGACTGCCAGTTGACCGGCTTGGCAATGTAATCGGCAGAAAGCTGGTGTGCCCGCTCGAAAAATGTGGCATCGCCATGCCCCGTCACCAGAACCACCGGAAACTCCGGCCCATGACTGCGGCGAATGGCGGCGCAGACCTCAAAGCCATCCATGCCTGGCATCTCGACATCCAGCAACGCCATATCAAACGGGGCGCGCTGAAATTCGGTCAGCGCATCGTTGCCGTTGTCGACCAGTGTTGGCATGAAATCATCACCCGCTAACGCCGCCCGCACCAGCAAACCGGCCGTCGGGTCATCGTCTGCCACCAGCACGCGCCACGGCGTCGGACTCATCAGCTCACCTCTGGCAACTGTTCGCGAATGGCCGCTTCGACACGGGCCCATTCTGCCCGCAGGGCTTCAACGCGGTTCAGTAACTTGCGCATTTCTCCATCCCTTCCAAACTGCTCGATTTCGCCGCAAAGCCGGGCCAAACCATTGGCCCCCACATTGAAGCTGCTTGATTTCAGGGCATGCGCGGCACTGGCGATCAGCTTGGCATCACCATCAGCCAAGCCCTGCTCAAAACGCCCCCACTCACGCGCGGCCGCTTTCAAATAGGCGGCCAGTACCTGCCGAAGCAAGACCTCCGCGCCATCCGGCGCCAAGGCGCGCACCTTGTCGAGTGCGGATGGGTCCAGGGGAGCCGCCTCATTCGGTTCTGACGGATTGATGGAGGGCTCAACGTCGGCCATTGGTATGCTCTTGCGCCGCTCAAGCGGCAACCAGCGAGCCAGCAACACCAGCAATTCCTCGCCGGTATAGGGCTTGGCCAGATAGTCGTCCATCCCTGCCTCGGTACAGCGCTCGCGGTCACCCTTCATGGCATTGGCGGTCAGCGCTATTACCGGCAAGTGCTGGCCACTGACCATTTCCCGCTCGCGCAGTACCTTGGTCGCAGCAAAGCCGTCGACAATCGGCATCTGGCAGTCCATCAAGACCAGATCCACCACTTCGCTTGCCAGCAGATCAAGCGCCTGCTGACCATCGACTGCGGCAACCACTTCCAGCCCCATCCGCTCCAACTGGACGCGTGCCACGATCATGTTGCTTTCATTATCCTCGGCGATCAATACCCGGCCACGCAACTTGCGGGCAGGCGATCCTGGCCGCCCCCCCCCCGCCTTGCGCCGATTGAGTGCGACATCGACCGCCAGAAAAAGATCGGCCTGACGCAGCGGTTTGGGCAGGCAGGCAGCAAGCTCGAAACCCGCCTTCTTCAGCTGATCCGGCATATCGACGGCAGACGAGAAAGCGATTATCCGTGCCGCCAACTGCTTGTTATCCCCCAAAAGCGCCCTGACCAGATCAATACCGTGCATCTCGGTCATATCCATATCAATCAGGAACAGCGCATAGGGCTGGCCATCCCCTTTGGCCACCTTGGCCATCGCCAAGGCCCGCATGCCGGAGCCTGCCGTATCCGCAACAAAGCCACGGTTGCGCAGTTGGCCAAGGAGTATCTCGCAATGCGCCGGCGTATCGTCCACGATGAGCAAACGCTCCACCGATACTTTCACGGTCTGCTGATCGGGCTTCTCTGGCAACATGCGGCCAAACGGCAGCAGCAGTTCGGCCGTAAAACTCGACCCCTTGCCGGTTTCGCTCTCGACACCGATACTGCCGCCCATCAAGTCGATCAGTCGCCGGCAAATCGCCAACCCCAGCCCGGCACCCCCATACTGGCGCGCCGTTGAGCCATCCGCCTGGGCAAAATGTTCGAAAACGCGATCCTGAGCCGCCAGCGGAATACCGATACCGGTATCACTCACGGTCAACGCGAATTTAAGACCGTTTTCCGAACGTTCACGAATGGTCAAGCGCAGCGAGATTTGTCCGCTAGCAGTGAATTTGATGGCATTGCCCAACAAATTCACGATGATCTGGCGTAAACGAAGGGCGTCGCCCAGCACGAATAAAGTCTCGTCCGGCGGCAGATCCGCCAGCAACTCCAGACCTTTTTTATGAGCTTGTTGCGAAAACAACTCCAATGACTCTTCGAGCAAGTGGCGCAGATCAAAATCAACCGCGTCAAGCTCCAGCTTGCCGGATTCTATTTTCGAGAAATCGAGGATGTCGTTGATGATCCCCAACAAGTGCTTGCCGGAGCGTTCGACCGCCTCGATGAACTGACGCTGGGTAGGCGCCAGCTCGGTAGCCAGCAATAGCTCCGTCATGCCCAGAACCCCATTCATCGGCGTCCGGATCTCATGGCTCATCGTGGCCAAAAATTCGCTCTTCGCCAGGCTACCGGCCTCCGCGAGCTCCTTGGCCAGACGCAGTTCGCGCGTTCGCTGCTCGACGATTTGCTCCAGGTTGCCCAAATGCGTCGACAACCAATGATCCCGCTCACGAATCTGGTCAAGCATCTGATTGAAGCCATTGGCCAGTTGGGCGATTTCGGTCACCGCGCTATCGGCCGCGTGAATGTCCAGGTGCCCGACCGACACTTCGGCCATGTTCCGCGTCAAATCCTGCAGCGGCGCCATCAGCTTTTCGACATGCCGCCCCTGAAAACGCAGCGCAAGGGCCAGTGCCAACGCCATTTCAAGCAGGATCAAACCGAGATAGACCAGTAGCTGCTGATAAACCTTGCTCAGGTCGATACTCAGGCGCAACCATCCCGAGTGCTGCGCGACAAGTACAGGCGCATTTTCATTGTGCAGAAAAAGACTCAAGCGCAAGCGTTCGGAGGATTGATCGACGAGACCGACAGGCACAAGGAAGTCAATCTGCCCCCAGGAGAAATGATGCCCGGCCACCGGGTTGAGCAGTGGCGCAGTCATGGCCTTGCTGCCGGGTCGATCATAGGCGGCAAACAACGAAAGATCGTCGCGGAACACTGCCGCGGATTGCACCTCGGGCAAGGTACGCAAAACCATGAACCTGGTCTCGACCGCCAGCCGGTCGTTATTGCTCAGCGCCTGCCCCATGCCTTCATTCAGCAAATCAAGCCGGAGGTAGCCCTCTTCAACCTGTTCGCGCATGCTCACCCAACCCAGGGTGCCCAGAATAAAGACGCTGACAAAAGCGATGGCCAGCAACAGGACATAAAAATTTATTCTCGCCAGCCGACTGCGCAACGAGACTGTTGGAGCATTCAGTGTCACGCCCGCCCCCCGGCGCCGAAGTCACTCTCCTGCCTCGCCGTCGCTGCGGCGGCCCAGGCTTGCCGAAAAGCAACCTTCAGGGCTGTACGCAACTCAGCCGTAATATCGGCCGGATTATCATCCGTGCGCTTTAGTAGTGCCTCCTCGAGTGCCCGCGCCCTCTCGCTCAGTTGCTCTGCCCCAATATTCGCTGCTGCGCTCCGTATCGCATGCACTCGCTTGCGCTCCAGAGTATCGTCGCCAATACTCGCCTGCCAGGACTGCTCCCAACCGGCAAAATGCTCGACAAAAAGCCCGACCGCCTCCCACCAAAGCTCGGGTTGATCGAGCATTCGCTCGATCGCAGCAATCACATTAAACCCATCCAGAGAGCGCGGAACAATCATCAGTTACAGGAAATAAAAAGGGGGATTCGAAAAGTCCAACAAAGCAGCCGAATTGTCGCCCGGGAAGCCGACTCATTGTTAAAGAATGGTAAAACATTTCCTTTGTTTTACATTGGATTACAATCATTCCTTTATCGTACGATCGAAACGAAGAACCATGCGGCAAATTGCCCTAATAGTTGAAGACGATCCGGCGACCCGGCACGTGCTGGGTACGACCCTGGCCACTGCCGGCATTGATAGTATCTACGCTGAAAACGGTGCTGCAATGTGGCGTAGGCTGGAAGAAAAGCCCGACGTCATCATCCTTGATCTCAGTCTGCCGGATGCCGACGGACTCGAACTGCTTCGCCAATTGCGCCAGAACTCCGAAATCCCGGTCCTCATCCACTCCACACGCTCGGATGAAATCGAACGCATCATCGGCATCGAAATCGGCGCCGACGATTTCCTGCCCAAACCCTGCAACATGCGGGAACTGCTAGCCCGCACCCGTGGCCTGCTGCGGCGAGCCCAGCGCACCAACAGCCCGCTTCGCAATGGTGAGCAGCGCCGCCTGCGTTTTGGCGAGTGGACACTGGATACTGCCTCGCGAGAACTTACCTTGAGCGGCGGCCAGCCCACGCCGCTGGGCGTATCGGGGTTCGCCCTGCTCTCCAGCTTCCTGGAACACCCGTTTGAGCCACTTTCCCGCGAACAACTGTCGCGCGTCCTCAAGCGCGAATACGTGCCTTACGACCGCATTATCGACGTCCACGTCAGCCAGATCCGACGCATTCTCGGCAAACAGGCCGACGGCAGCAGTTTTATCAAGACCCTGCGTTCGCAGGGCTACGTTTTCATCGCCCAAGTCGACGCTGCGAATTAATTCGACCCGCAAACGCCGTGACGCGACCATTGCCCGGCAAGCCCGCACTGCTTCGTTTGCTGGCTATGTTAGCCACCATGGGTTGCCTTTGCCTGAACGGGCTGCCATTGGCACTGGGTTTCGATTTTGAGCGGATACAACAGGCCTTCATCAACCGCTTCGGCGCGGAACGAAACCCGCTTCTTCAAGAATGGCAGCGCCTGCTTGGCGAAGCGAAAAAAGCCCCCGAGACTGACAAGTTAAAGCGCGTCAATGACTTCTTCAATCGGCGCATTGCCTTTGACGATGACATGTCGATCTGGGGACAAAACGATTATTGGGCAACGCCCAGCGAGTTGATCGGGCAGGGGCGCGGCGACTGCGAAGACTTTTCGATCGCCAAGTATTACTCGCTGATTGACCTCGGCGTCCCGGTAACCAAACTGCGACTGGTCTACGTCAAGGCCGCACAGAATGGGCCGGACGGTGTCTTCCTGCAAGCCCACATGGTGCTGGCGTATTACGCCACACCCACCGCGGACCCGCTGGTCCTCGACAACCTGAACAGCCAGATCCTGCCTGCCTCCCGGCGCAGCGATCTTTCACCGATTTTCAGTTTCAACAGCACGGGCCTTTGGCAAGGCACCGGCAACAATGCCAGCAAGAGCAATCTTTCCCGCTGGCAGGACTTGCAGGTCAGGGCTCGTGCTGAAGGTTTCCAGTGAGGTAATCGACATGTCCTTATTCCGACAAATCTGGCTCGCAGTCATCGCCAGCACCCTGATCGCCTTCGCTGGCAGCTTCGTGGCCAGCATGCTGACAGCGCGCCACTATCTGGAGCAACAACTGGCCATCAAGAACAATGACAATGCCGCATCGCTGGCCCTGTCGATGTCGCAACTGGACAAGGACCCGGTCACGGTCGAACTTCAGGTCGCAGCCGTCTTTGACAGCGGCCAATATGCCGTCGTCCGGCTGATCGACCCGAACGGCAAGACCCTGATCGAAAAAACCAGCCCGCCTGATGCCGGCGACGTGCCCAAATGGTTCATCCGGCTATTTCCCATCGTTTCGCAGCCGGGCCAGGCGCAAGTAACTGCCGGCTGGAAGCAGTTCGGCACCGTCGAACTCATCAGCCACAGCCATTTTGCCTACAAGGAACTGTGGAACGGCGCCTTCAAGCTGCTCGGCTGGTTCACCGTCGGCGGTGGCATCATGGGACTGCTTGGCATGCAATTGCTGCGCCGCATCCGGCGCCCGCTCGACGCGGTGGTCGGGCAAGCGCAAGCGATCAGCGAACGGCGCTTCATCAGCATTGCCGAGCCAAGTACGCCGGAGCTAAAAAGCCTTGCCAGCGCCATGAATGCCATGGTCGACCGCCTGAAAGCGATGTTTGCCGAAGAAGCGGCCCGGCTCGAAAAGGTTCGGCGTGAAGCGACTCTGGACAGCCTGACCGGTCTGGCCAATCGCGCCTTTTTCATGAATCAGCTGGCCGCAGCACTGAGCGACGATGACGCCCCTGCCTCCGGGTCGCTACTCCTGCTGCGCCTTGCCGATCTAGCCGGCATCAACAAGCGGGCTGGACGGGAGACGGCCGACGAGCTCCTGCACCGGCTTGGCCTGGTACTGAACGAACTGGCCGGCGATAAAGCGAATGCCGCTGCCGCACGCCTGAACGGTGCTGACTTTGCATTATTGCTTCCCGGCATCCGGGACCCGGCGCCACAGGCAGAAAAGCTGTTGCATGCCCTCAATGACCTCGCTGCCGCCGGTCTGATCGACAGCGAGCGCATTGGCTATGTGGCCAGCGGAATTTACCTGCATGGCCAATCCATCGCCAATCTGCTCGCCCGTGTAGACGGCGCGCTCGCCGCAGCTGAAGTCCAGAGCACCATGGCTTGGTGTCGCGCCGAAAGTGATGCCGAAGATCATGCAACGTCCAATGCCGACTGGAAAAAGCTGCTCGAGGGCGCCATTCAATCTCAGCGCCTGCGCCTGATCGACTTCCCCGTTGCCGGCAACGCCGGCCAACTGCTCCACCTCGAATGCCCGCTCCGCCTGCAGGCCGTCGAGAACGGCGAATGGCTGGCCGCCGGCAGCTTCATGCCGATGGCCTCGCGCCTGTCGATGACCACCGAGCTCGACCTGGCCGCCGCCCGCCTGGCGCTGGAACGCATTGCCGCTGGCGCAGCGGCTGTCGCGGTCAACCTGTCCGGCGAATCAATTGTGGACGCGTCATTCCGCGCCCGCCTGTTCGCACAAATTGCCAATCGCAAGGATCTCGCCCCGCGTCTCTGGCTGGAGGTATCGGAAATCGGCGCCTTCAAGCATTTCGACGAGTTCCACGCCTTCTGCGACGCCTTGCGCCCCCTCGGCTGCCGCCTCGGCATCGAGCACTTCGGCCGGCAATTCAGCGAAATTGGCCGCTTGCAACGCATTGGCCTTGATTATCTGAAGGTCGATGGCAGCTTCATCCGCGCTATCGACACTAACCTCGGTAATCAGGCATTCATCAAAGGCCTGTGCAGCATCGCGCATAATATCGGCCTGACCGTCATCGCAGAAGGCGTTCAAACCGCCGAAGAACTCGCCATTCTGCCTGAACTGGGCTTTGACGGCGCCACTGGCCCGGCCGTACCGAGGAATTGATGAGATGAGTACCGAAATCGAGCTCAAGCTCCAGCTCAACCCCAAAGCAGCCCGCCAACTGGCTGCGCACCCACTGCTCGCCTGCATTCCGCCGCATAAGCAGCACCTGCTGAATACTTATTTCGACACGCCAAAACTGGAGCTTCACGCCAGACGCGTTGCCGTCCGCTTCCGCAAGAAGGGCTGGCAATGGCTATGCACGGTCAAATCTGCCGAGCCAGCCAGCGGCGGCCTGGCCATGCGCAGCGAATGGGAAACCCCGGCCACACCGGGAATTTTCGATTTCAGCCATGTGGACGCCGACGATTTCCGGATTTTTCTCGAACAGAAGCGCGATCAATTCGAACCAGTCTTCACGACCGACTTCCACCGTCAGATCTGGCACGTCCCGTTTGGCGAATCGCTGATCGAACTGGCCATTGACCGCGGCCACATAGAAAGCCGTGGCCGACGCACCACCATCTGCGAAATCGAGCTTGAACTACTTTCCGGCAAGGTCGATGACATCTTCGCCCTGACCCGCGAGCTTCAGCAAACGATTGATCTCTACCCGGCCATCGCCAGCAAGGCCGAGCGAGGATACAAGCTCTTCCTGAACGAACCGCTCCGCCCCTTCAAGAGCAAACCGGTGCCAATCAACGACCAGCAAACGCCGGTCGAAGCCTTCCGCAGCGTTGCGCTGGGCTGCCTTGAGCATTTTCAGCGCAACGAAAGTGGGCTGCTGATAGGCGGCGATCCTGAGTTCGTCCATCAGGCCCGCGTCTCGCTGCGCCGCCTGCGCTCCGCGATCAAACTCTTTGCCCCCGTTTTGCCGGCAGAATTTGTCGCCGCCTACGGCCAGACCTGGCGAACGCTGGCAGGCGCGCTGGGCGACACGCGCAACTGGGACGTATTTCTCGAAGAAACACTGCCCCCCATCGCCGCCGCCTTTCCCGAGCACCGCGACATCAAGCGCCTGCGCAAAGCTGCGCTGCAACGCGCAAGCAGCGCCCGCAAGTCGGTCATCGGCCTGCTCGCCGTCAGCGAATACCCGCGCCTGCTGCTCGAATTCACCGCCGCCATCTACACACTGAACGACAGCGCACCGGTTCCAATCAAGGATTTTGCCCGGCAACAGATCGCCAACTACGCCCGAAAAGCCCGTAAACTGGCGCTGCAACACGCCGAACTCAGCCCGGAAGAGCGACACAAGTTGCGCATCGCCTTCAAAAAGCTGCGCTATTCCCTGGAATTCTTCGCGCCCTTGCTACCGCAACGCCGCCTGAAGCCATATCTGGCTGCACTGGCCCAATTACAGGAAGAACTCGGCCTGATCAACGACCACGTCACTGCCGAAACCCTGATGGTCAACGTGCTCGATGGACACCCACCCGGGCCAGTGCACGGCTGGATTTCGGGTCGGTATGCATTGTTGATCAGAGAGTTACCGGATGCACTACAAACCTGGCTGACACAAAGCCCGCCGATCTGAGCGAGGTCGAATCTACTCCCAGGGATTGAGGTCAACAATCGCAACGACTTTCGCCGAAGCCTTGTTGATCAGCACGGTGACCGGATGCGCGCGGGCCATCATGGGAAGATAGGCGTCAGCCTCAGGCCAGCGCTGGCGAGCTTCGTCGACAACGGACTTCGAGTTGTAGTGCGTTAGCTCATCCAGAGGCTTGGAACGCTCGCGTATCGCCGTCGCATCTTCATCAAGTGAGCGATAGAGTTCAGGACGCTGAGCAACGTCAACGCCCGCAATCATGGCCTCAAGGGCAATCGTCTTACGCTCCTCTGCAGTCTCCGCGCGACGCGCCGAAACCCAGCGTGGCCCAGTCCAAGGTGCGGAGCGAAAGTCAGCGGGAGCTTCGCTAAGCTTGCGCTCATCAATCTGATACGCCTGCACCAAATCAAAACGGTCCGCGTTAAACACCAGCCAGGCCGGTCGCCCCTCCGCCACGGTCCACAGTCCGTAGGAAAATGCCAGCAACTGCAGCAAGGCAATCGTGGACAAATCAAAACGCAGGGATTTCTTGCCCTGTCGATAAACCAGCGTCGTCAGCAACGGCCCAATAACAACATCGACCCCCAAAACAATAAGAAAAATCTCTGTAACGCCAGCCGCCGTATGCAACGGATGGGGATACCAGATTAAAAACACGATTCCAACCGCCATCAAAGCGACAACGGAAGAGATCGACAAATGAATTAGGCCAGCACGCAGACGAGGAATCATGGGGTAACAAATAGGTACGAGATGGAAGATCGAGATATTACTTGCCTGTCGTCAAACTTGGGGGCGAACAGCGAGTTGTCAATCTTGAGCGCTAAGGCGGTCAGGCTTACGCAGACAAAGTTAAAAGCCTGGAACAACCTTTCATTTTTTGACTATTTTCCCGGTTGACCGTGGCAAATCAGTTTTGGACGACACAAAAAGAAAAACCGGGGCATCAGCCCCGGCCTTTTTTGAAATAGGAGCCAAATCCTATTATTCAACCTATTAACGGCACTCGCTCGGTGCGAGACGAGCCGGCAGGGTACCGGTAGCAGCAGCAGCCATGTTACGACCAGTCGCAACAGCATTGGTAGAAGATGTACATGCCCAGTCCACATTGCCCGCGACACCGAAATTACCAGCCAAAGTAACGAAGCCAGCTGCTGTAGATTTGTAAGGGGAAAATAGGATAGTTGCGCCAACCGGGATACCACCGCCGATGTTGGCATCATTCAGGGTTACCGTAACCACACCAGTGGCAGCAGCAATTTGCACATTGGTTACGTACTTAGATCGCGCACCAACACCTACGGCCAAGGTGTCGTTAAATGCCCCGGCAGCAGCAGTCAATTCAACGGCTGTGTTGCTGCTAGAACCAATAACTTGCTTGGCATCACCAGCCAGCGACAGACCTTCGCTAACACGGGCACGAACGGTGTAATCCTGATAAGCCGGCAGAGCAACAGCAGCCAGAATACCGATAATGGCAACAACGATCATCAGTTCGATCAGGGTGAAACCTTGTTGAATCTTTTTCATTTGAATCTCCTGTTAGTGACAAGGCGGGAAAGCCGCTGAGTTACCTATAACAGTTTCCGTGCCAGCTTTTTTAAACTCAAGCCGATGACCGCTCTCGAATCGCCAAAACCCTTACCAGTCATCGCTTTAGCGTTTTTCTGGCGCGAATGTAAAAAAGCGTAGCTGGCGATCAGCCCGGCAGAGGTGACAATTTGCGTCATGTGCAGTGGACGTAATGCGGCAGGCATGACGACATTCGTCGGAAAATATGGCAAATACAGCAGCGGTCCCGAGATGAATTAGCAGTCGGCTTGCTGTGGCGCCAGGAATTCGTTCGCAGAGCGGCGGTACAGCCCGCTGCTGACAAACAATGCATGGAGTTCAGCAGCGATATGGTAGTTCTTGCTGATTTTTTCGAGGATCGCCAACGCTTGCGAGAGCTGCATGCCTTCCTTGTAGGGGCGATCCTTGGCAGTGAGCGCTTCGAAGATGTCGGCAATGCCCATCATCCGGGCCTGCCAGCTCATCTCTTCGCGCCTCAGGCCATTGGGGTAGCCCTTGCCATCCATGCGCTCGTGGTGGCCACCGGCGTATTCCGGGACGTTTTTCAGATGCCGCGGCCAGGGTAATTGTTCGAGCATTTTGACGGTCGCGACAATGTGGTGATTGATGATGTCACGCTCTGCCTTGGTCAGAGTTCCGGAACAGATGCTCAGGTTTTCAAGTTCGTCATCAGTCAGAAAGACTTGCTCGTTGCCATCGGCCGCGCACCCGCGGTACTTGGCGGAAAGCTGCCGGATACGTGCAATATCTTCGTCAGGCATTTTTTCGCAGCCGATATTGGCGCGATGGAGAATGCCGCGGTCAACCGGAATTTTTTGGCAAAAATCAAAATATATCCGCTCCGCCTCGTCGGGCGCAGTCCCTTCTGCAATGCTTTTCCATTTCCGGATTTCGGCGTCGCGCTTGATGATTTCAAAGCGCGTATCGATCAGATGAATGCGGTCGTAGATGGTTTGCGGCTTGGTGGCTTTTCGACGATATGCACGGGCGTAGTGACCTTGCCGCAGTCGTGCGGCAAAACTGCGATGCGCAATTCGTAGTGATCCTTGTCAGTCAATTTGAAATCGGCGAGTGAGCCGGTGCGTGCATCGAACTGGCGCATGCCGGAAAAGTCGAAGCCCACCAGGCTGTAGGCATCGGCAATATTGCCGGTCTTGCCGGTAATGGCAGCGTAGACAGCGACCATGGTGTCGTTGGGCAAGCCGTCTTCGCGAAACAGGTGGAGATCGGGAAATTGCTCTGGCGTAGGCCGATGACAGCTCCCACCAAAGGAGAGCTGCAGCGAATCGCTGTCGCGCTCGCTCGACAGCAATGCACCAATGTCGTTGAGCTGTTCCTGGCGACGAAAAAGGTCATCCGATGTGGTTGCCATGGGGGATCACCCCGTCAGAATTCAAAAACCTGATTGTTCTGGAGCATGGTCGGCGTGAATTCAGCCAGGCAACGATTAATCTCTGCCATGGTGGCTTCGATCTGCCCTGGCTTGAGATGCGTAATGTGAATCTCGCACGGACGTTGCAGTTGTTTCAGCCCGGATGCCAGCACGTCGGGCCAATAATGCTTGGATACTTCGGCCAGACGCTTTTCGCGATTGGGGAATGCGCATTCGACGATCAGGTGGCGGAGATTGGAAATGCCGTTCAGCGCTTGCCAGAAGGCCGCACAGGGGCCGGTATCGCCGGAAAACGCCAGGCTGGCCACGCCAGAGTCGAGGCTATAGCCAACGGCCGGCACGGTGTGATCAACAGGCAAGGCCGTGATGTGGCGCCCGTCAAGGATGACCGGCTTGGCAATGTCGATTGGCTGGTAACGCATGAATGCCTGCTCGGCCGATGGCACCACCGAAAAATCCGGCCAGATGGCCCAGTTGAAAATGTGCTTGCGCAGGCTGTCGAGCACGGCTTTGGTGCCGTAGACAGTGAGCGGCTTGCTGCGACAGTCCGCCACGGTGTCGATCATCATGGGCAAGGTCGCAATGTGGTCGAGGTGGCAGTGCGTCAGAAAGACATGATCAATTTGCGTTAATTCGGCAATGGACAATTCGCCGACACCGGTACCGGCATCAATGAGAATGTCATGGTCGATGAGGAAGGAAGTGGTTCGCTGGTGCCTGCCACCAATGCCACCACTGCAGCCGAGTACGCGAAGCTTCATGCTAGTTTGGTCTGCCGTTAAGTTAAGCCGCGCCGAAGGTCTCCCGGGTGCAGGCCATGGCGGATTGTAACGCCAGGCTCGCCCCGCGTCTTTTGCGCCAGCTCAATAGCCCAGCAAAATCAGGCCTTCAGGAAAAATTCCATCTTGATACCAGCAATCTCAATGACATCGTGATCACCCAGAGGAACCGCCTGCGCATCCAGCGCCCGGCCGTTAACAATCGGAAACTGATGCCCCTCGACATGCGTGATGAAAAAGCCATGCGGTCGCTTGGCGATGACAGCCACCTGCAAGCCGGGCTTGCCCAATGTCGTCAGCGTTTTGGTCAAGTCCAGCTCCTTGCCGGCGTTGGGGCCGTTGAGCAGTTGGATGGCAGCGGCCGCACCGGGCATCGGCGGTTTGGGCTGGGATGCCATGCCAATGCTGGATCGGCTCAGGTTTTCAGTGGGCGCCAATTGCAGTTCGGTTGGCATGCGAACCGACCCGGAGCGAATCGCCGCATTTTTTTCAAAATCACTGGCGGCGGCACCTGCCTGCAAATCGGCCATGTATTTGAGCTTGTATTTGCCCAACTCGATCACATCGTTGTTGCGCAGAAAATGCTTTTTGATTGGCTGACCGTTAACCAGCGTACCGTTGGTACTGTTCAGGTCCTCCAGAAAGGAGTCGGCAAGGATGGTGACGACTACGGCATGCTCGCCCGAGATGGCTAGGTTATCGATCTGAATGTCGTTCTGCGGCTTGCGCCCAATGCTCAGACGTTCCTGGTTCAGAGGTATCTCCTTGAGTACCAGGCCATCCATTGAAAGGATCATTTTCGCCATCTTGCTTACCTTATCTCACTTCAATCTGGCCAGAAGCCGCTGCCACCAAGCCTTGGGCGTCTCGAAATCACCCTGCACCTTGACCAGAATGACCGACACATTGTCCCTGCCGCCGTTGTCGTTGGACATCTGTACAAGATGCTCTGCTGCCAGCGGCAGATTTCCCCCCAGCGTATTCAGGGTCAGCTCAATCTCGTCATCCTCGACCATGTCGTTCAGCCCGTCGGAACAAAGCAAAATAATGTCCCCGGCACGCACATCGTAATCGTTAACCTCAACATCAACCTCGGGATCAACGCCAAGCGCTCGCGTCACCAGATTTCTGTTTTCTGCATTACGAGCTTGCTCGGGCGTAATGATGCCATTATCAAGCTGCTCCTGTAAGAGAGAATGGTCACGCGTCAGTTGCTTTAAATGTTTGCCGCGCAAGCGATACAAGCGCGAATCACCCACATGGGCGACACTCATCCGATTGTCGTAAAACCAGGCCATGACCAAGGTCGTTCCCATGCCGGCGTATTGCGCGAAACTCCGGGAAGCATTGAAAATTGCCAAATTGGCCGCGGCAACCTCATTGAAAATATGTTGCTCGACCACGGCGGAATCTCTCATTCCTCGCCCTAGCTCTGCTTCGGAAACAATGATCCGCGCAAGATCTTCGGCCAGTCGCATCGTGGCCATGCCGCTCGCCACTTCGCCCGCGTTGTAGCCACCCATGCCATCAGCCAGGATGGTGACGCCAAGAGAAGTATCGGTAAAAACAGCATCTTCATTATGCGAACGAATGATACCGGGGTCGGTACGCGCCACCATTTCCAGCGCATCAACCAGCTTCATGCCGAATACCCCAGCGCAGAACATGACTGGAACGTCGCATTTTTGACGTGGCCTGGCGTCCGGGAATGCTCATCGCCGAAAATCGTGCCTGACCTTCCAAATGCTGACCAGCCCATTACATCTCCGCAAACGCTCTCGTCCCAAGTTATTCGGCGACGCAAAACCTTATCATTCTTACCTGTTGTCGCATTCCGGTCAAACTCATTACAACGGCATCTCGCTACCGAGCCCTTGATATCTCGCCAGTGCCAGCACCCGCAAGGCCACAGCAAGATCCTGGATGGCCATGCCCTGGGATTCAAATAACGTAACCTGCCCGACCGATGTCCGGCCGCCATGGCGCCCGACGATCACCTCGCCAAGTTCCACCAGTTGGCGGGAATGAATGCGCCCCTTCTCCAGCAAGGGCAGTAGATCACCCGCCTCGGCCAATGCCGTCGGTACTGAATCAACGGTCACCAGATCACAACGCCGGATGGCAGACTCCGACAATTCCTGACGGATCAGCGAATTGGAACCGGCGGCATTGATATGCACGCCTGCCTCAAGCCAGGCGGCATCAAACAAAGGTTGTGCCGCAGTCGTTACCGTACCAATGACATCGCTACCTCGAACGGTGTCTTCAGCGCTGGCCGCCGGCACAACTTCAACCCCCGTCGCTTCGCTCATGCGCTGACAGAATGCCTGCAATTTATCGGCCTTGCGGCTGAACACCTTGACGCATTCGAGCGGTAAGGTGGCACAGATCGCCCGGACATGACCTTCGGCCTGCCAACCGGCACCAAACACCCCGGCCACCGTCGCGTCCGGACGCGCCAGCCAACGGGCAGCAACCCCGCTTGCAGCGCCGGTGCGGATCATGCCGAGATAGTCCGCCTCGATGACGGCCATCAACTGGCCGCTAGCAGCATCAAACAAATGCACCAGAAATCGATTGCCGCTCTTGTTGCTGGTATAGGCCTTGTAGCCAATCACGCCTTGCGCCGGCAATGCACCCTGCAGAATATGCAGCGCAGTTTGCGGCAAGCGGCTACGGGCACGCGGGGTATCGATTGCCACGCCCATGGCAAGGTCGCGATGCGCCGACTCGACCGCTTCGAGTGCCATTTCCACGGTCAACAGCTTTTTTACGTCATTTTCCGAAAGAAACAAGGCCATGATTTGTTCCCTAAACAATACTTAACGCCCACCGCATCGAAACACATCGCGCCAGCGGGGCAGGCGCCCAATAAAAAAGGCGGGCCAGAAGGCCCGCCTTGATCGCTGAGCTGAGCTCGAATTTTACAGCAGAGCCTTGAGCAGCTTGGCCATTTCGGACGGGTTGCGCGTCACGGTAAAACCACAGGCTTCCATGATTTCCAGCTTGGCATCAGCCGTGTCGGCACCGCCAGAGATCAACGCACCGGCGTGACCCATACGCTTGCCGGCCGGCGCAGTCACACCAGCGATGAAGCCAACGATCGGCTTCTTCATGTTTTCCTTGCACCACATGGCGGCTTCAGCTTCGTCAGGACCACCGATTTCACCGATCATGATGACGGCGTCGGTATCCGGATCGTCGTTGAAAGCCTTCATGACGTCGATGTGCTTCAGACCATTGATCGGGTCACCACCGATACCGACGGCAGACGACTGGCCCAGACCGATTTCGGTCAATTGGCCAACGGCTTCGTAGGTCAAGGTGCCGGAGCGCGAAACCACGCCGATGCGACCCTTGCGGTGGATGTGACCCGGCATGATGCCGATCTTCACTTCGTCCGGGGTGATCAAGCCAGGGCAGTTCGGGCCAAGCAGCAGAGTCTTCTTGCCGCCCTTGGCTTCCTTTTCCTTCATCTTGTTGCGCAGGATCAGCATGTCGCGAACAGGAATGCCTTCGGTGATACAGATCGCCAGATCGAGATCGGCTTCAACAGCTTCCCAGATCGCAGCGGCAGCACCCGGGGGCGGCACATAGATGACGGAAACGGTCGCGCCGGTTTCGGCAGCAGCTTCCTTGACGGAAGCGTAGATAGGAATATTGAAGATGGACTCGCCAGCCTTCTTCGGGTTCACACCGGCAACGAAGCATTCCTTGCCGTTTGCGTATTCCTGGCATTTTTCCGTATGGAACTGTCCGGTCTTGCCGGTGATGCCCTGGGTAATGATGCGGGTGTTCTTATTGATGAAAATGGACATTCAATAGCTCCTTACTTGACCGCAGCAACGATCTTGGTGGCGGCTTCGGCCATGGAATCGGCAGAAATGATCGGCAGACCGGAATCCTTTAGGATCTTCTTGCCCAAATCCTCATTGGTACCCTTCATGCGCACGACGAGCGGCACGCTGAGGTGAGTCAGCTTGGCTGCAGCGACAACGCCTTCGGCGATGGTGTCGCACTTCATGATGCCACCGAAGATGTTGACCAGGATGCCCTTGACCTTGGGGTTCTTGAGCATGATCTTGAAGGCTTCGGTCACCTTCTCGGTCGTGGCGCCGCCGCCGACGTCGAGGAAGTTGGCAGGCTCGGCACCGAACAGCTTGATGGTGTCCATAGTGGCCATGGCCAGACCGGCACCATTCACCAGACAGCCGATGTTGCCGTCGAGGGAAATGTAGGCCAGATCGAACTGGGAAGCTTCGACTTCGTCAGGATCTTCTTCGTCCAGGTCGCGCATGGCGACGATTTCCTGCTGGCGGTAAAGGGCGTTGGAGTCGAAGTTGAACTTGGCGTCGATAGCCTTGACCGTGCCATCGGTTTCGTGGATCAGCGGGTTGATTTCAGCCAGCGAAGCATCGGTTTCCATGTAGCAGGTGTACAGCTTCTTCAGCGTGTCGACACATTGCGGGATCGAGGCTTCCTGCATGCCCATGCCCTTGGCCAGGGTCAAAGCCTGCTCGTCAGTCAGACCAACCAGCGGATTGACGAAAACCTTGACGATCTTTTCGGGCGTCTTGTGGGCAACTTCTTCGATATCCATCCCGCCTTCGTACGAAGCCATGATGGCGACGGACTGGGTAGCGCGATCGGTCAGCGCAGCAACATAGTACTCGTGCTGGATATCGGCGCCTTCTTCGATCAGCAGGTGACGAACCTTCTGACCTTCTGGCCCGGTCTGATGCGTGACCAGTTGCATGCCGAGAATCTGACCGGCGTACTCACGCACTTTTTCCAGCGAGGTGGCAACCTTGACACCACCACCCTTGCCACGGCCACCAGCGTGGATCTGGGCTTTGACGACCCAAACCTTGCCGCCCAGGGTTTCTGCTGCCTTGACTGCGTCATCGACGGTCGTGCAGTGAATCCCGCGCGGAACCGTAACGCCGAATTTCTTCAGGAGTTGTTTGCCCTGATATTCGTGAATTTTCATGCGCTTTCCTTGCGTTTAGTTAAGTTGCGAGCAATGGGCAGGCCGAATGATCCCCCGACTCCACCCGGTTATACCGGCTTGAACACAAAATGTTACCACATACGCCAAAAAACTTTGCAGGCCGAAATTCATAATTACGACCATGATTCCGCTGCCCATCCGACCTTGCACAGTAAGGCAAGCAGCGTTGCCGCAACGAGCAAGAGACCACCCCGTCCCAGCGCCCCGAAAGTCGGCACCGCCGAAAGTCAAACACCCCGATCAAGTGAGCAATTTATTGCCACGCCGCATCAATAGCAGCATCCAGCCTGCACACAAACAGAACAGCTGCTGACAACCCATCCATTGTGCCACCAAACCACCTATTTTGGCTTTCCAAGGATTTCACCGCAGGATCCCACGGTCAACCGGAAAAAATCGCCAAAACAAAAATTTTTAAGCGCGTCCGCTGGGGCAAAACTTCAACCCAGAGCACATCAAACAATACGTGCACGCAGCGTACCGACACCATCGACGCCACCTTCCAGCAGATCCCCTGGCACAACCGGCCCAACCCCGGCCGGCGTACCTGTGTAAATCAGGTCACCCGCCTCGAGACGAACCATCGTAGACAGATTGGCGATAATGTCTGCCACCTTCCACATCATTGCCGACAGATCACCCTGCTGGCGCATCTCGCCATTCACCGTCAGCCAGATTCGGCCAGTGGCTGGATGACCACACGTTGCCACCGGGCAAATCACCCCGGCTACCGCCGACTGGTCAAATCCCTTGCCCATATCCCACGGGTGCCCCTTCTCTTTTGCCTTCGCCTGAATATCCCGACGCGTCAGATCAAGGCCCACCGCATATCCAAAAATCAGCGCATTGGCGGAAGCGACAGGAATATTCGCCCCGCCAGCACCGAGTGCGACGACCATTTCGACTTCGTGATGCAGGTTTTTCGTTACTGGCGGATAGGCAATATTGAGTTCGCCTTCACCACCCACCACCGCATCGCCCGGCTTGGTAAAAAAGAATGGTGGCTCGCGCCCGTCCGCCTGATCCAGCGCCCCCATCTCGCGGGCGTGATCGGCATAATTGCGCCCCACACAAAAAACCCGGCGTACTGGAAAACGCTGAGCGGAACCGGCAATCGGCAAGGTAACAATGGGATGTGGCGGAAATGCGAGGTTCATGAGAGCAATCCAGTGTCAGGACTCGGAGCCTAAAGTGTGCAACATTTCCACCGCTGGCGGACAGCCCGATGTTAAAGTTTCTGCACTTCGGAAGTCGAATGACATATTGAAAAGAATGATCGCTTCAAGACTGCTGCACCATCTATTGCTGGGCGTCACGTTGATTTCAGGAGCAGCCAGCGCGGTCGAACTGGGGGAAATCACGCTTCACTCGCGCATCGGCGAAACCTTGCGGGCCGAAATTCCGGTATCAACAGGAGGCAACCCGCCTGATCCAGCCTGCTTCTCGCTCGCCCCTTTGCCCGGCGCCGACTTTCCTGTCATCACAGGCGGCCGGATACGCGTGGTGCACGTCGGCCAGGGCTATCGACTGATCATCATCGGCAGCAAAGTTATTGAAGAGCCTGTCATCGCCATTAACCTGCGCGCCGGATGCGGGCTGGCACTGCAGAGAGAATATGTACTTCTCCCTGGTCCGCCACTCGCGCCCCCCACAAATAACATCGAAATTGCAACCTCGGGCGCTCCCCGACAAGCCGAGTCACGCCAGCCAGCGCGCTACAGCCAGCTTACCGACAGCGCAAGCAACAACTTTTCATCAGACGACTTTTCAGAGCCGCCACCCGCAAAACCAAAGGTCAAGCGGCGAACCAAAAAGGCTGCCGCCAAACCCAAGGCCCCACTTCCACCCGATACGCTGGCCGGCTTGGGTAGCGGGCATGACAAAATCGTCCTCGGTGCGGCATTGGACGAGCTGCTACCGCCCAGCGCCGGCGAGCCACTTTCACCGGCATATGAAATCAATGAGCGCGTCCTGAAAATGGAAACAACGCTGCATTTGCTCAATCAGGAAGTCGAGAAGCTGAACACTGCGCTAAACCTTGGCGCTGAATCACGCGCCATGCGCGAAAAACTGCAGGACATGCAGGCCCGGCAAGCGACATCCGACATCATGCCCAGCGCCCAGGCCGCTCAGTCGCCAGCGACTGCCCGCAGCAGGACAAACCACGACGGCTGGCTTGAATTGCTGTTTGGTCTATTGCTCGGCGGTACCGTATCGGCAGGCGTTGCGCATCTGGTCAGTCGCCGCCAGGAAAAATCTCGCGCCTTCGCAGCGCATCGCCAAACCGGGCAAGCCGCGGAAACCGGTACGCACTTGAATTAAACGCCTAAACCGGATTCTCGAGATCTACAAAGTCGCAGGTGATACCAAATTGCCGCGCCAAATTCTCGGCCAGCGCCTGAACACCATAACGTTCCGTCGCGTGATGGCCTGCCGCCAGATAGGCAACGCCGCTCTCCCGGGCCAGATGCACGGTCTGCTCTGAAATTTCGCCGGACAAATAGGCGTCCACACCCAAGGCAATCGCCTGCTCGAAATACCCCTGCGCCCCGCCGGAACACCAGGCAATCCGCCGAATCGGCCGTGCCTCATCGCCAACGACCAAAGGCTGGCGCTCCAGAACGCTGGCAACCCGTTCTGCCAACGCAGATAAAGCACAAGGCTCAGCCACCGTCCCCAGCCACCCGATATCCTGTTCACCAAAGCGCCCGTCGGGGAGCCAGCCCAGACGAAGAGCCAGCTGCGCGTTGTTGCCCAGTTCAGGGTGAGCATCCAGTGGCAGGTGGTAGGCCAGCAGATTTATATCGTTAGCCAGCAAGGTCGCCATGCGCCGGCGCCGAATGCCGGTCACCCGGCCATCCTCGCCTTTCCAGAAATAGCCGTGGTGCACCAGAATGGCATCGGCGCCCCGTTCAACCGCAACATCCAGCAAGGCCTGACTTGCCGTAACACCGGCAACCAGGCGCGTCACCTCGGAACAGCCTTCCACTTGCAGTCCATTTGGGCAATAATCCCGGAACTTGCCGGGCATCATCAGCCCATCCAGATAATTTACCAATTCTTCACGCTTCATCGAGACGAGTTCCCATGCAGAGGTTGTGGCTGATTTTTGCACAAACAGTAACTGTTGCGCTGGCCATTCTATTCGTCGTCTCCACGTTGAAACCGGAATGGCTGCCGCAACGGCAAGCGGTTGTCGCCCTGCAGGAAGCCCCCACCAGCGACGACGACGTCAAAACTGCACCAACTGGCTCCTATCGCGATGCCGCCCGCGCTGCATTGCCGTCAGTCGTTCACATCTACACAACGCAGGAAACCAAGCAGCAGCGTCACCCGCTGTTCGACGACCCCATTTTCCGCCACTTTTTTGGCGAGCGACCCGAAGGCCAGCCACAGCGAAATTCCGGCCTCGGCTCCGGTGTCATCGTCAGCCCCAACGGTTATATCCTGACCAATTTCCACGTAATTGATGGCGCCGACGATATTCAGGTATCGCTCAACGACAACAAGACGTACAAGGCCAAGGTCATCGGCAGCGATCCCGAATCTGACCTTGCCATCCTTCAGATCAATGCCGACAAATTACCGGCCATCACGTTCGGCCAGATTGACAACCTGCGCGTCGGGGACGTCGTGCTCGCCATCGGCAATCCCTTTGGCGTCGGACAGACTGTGACCATGGGAATCGTTTCCGCCCTCGGCCGCTCGCATCTGGGCATAAACACCTTCGAAAATTTCATCCAGACCGATGCAGCGATCAACCCCGGCAACTCTGGCGGCGCGTTGGTAGACGCCCACGGCAACCTGGTCGGCATCAACTCCGCCATCTATTCGCGCAGCGGCGGATCGCTCGGCATTGGCTTTGCGATTCCCGTGTCGACTGCCCGCAGCATCATGGAGCAAATCATCCGCACGGGCACCGTAACACGTGGCTGGATTGGCGTTGAGGCGCAGGAAATCACGCCGGAACTGGCCGAATCCTTTGGACTGCCGGATACCGAAGGTGCCCTGATTGCCGGCGTCATGCGCAGCAGTCCGGCCGATGCTGCCGGCGTCCACCCCGGAGACGTTTTGCTCTCGGTCAGCGGCAAACCTGTCAAGGACCCGCAAGCCATGCTCGACCTGATTGCCGCCCTGACCCCGGACGAACGCACCAATTTCCGCCTGCGCCGTGACAAGACCATACTCGAAGTCCAGGTCAGGATCGGCAAGCGGCCAGCCACAATGCGTGCAGAAAAAGAGTAAGTAACCATGTGCCAATTACTCGGCATGAACTGCAACACGCTTATTTATTTTAATAAAATCAATTAGTTACGCAGATAAAATTTTTATTTGTGTCACCTTAAAAGCGGATTCTGTGTAGCCTGAAAGTGCTACCTCAGAGCCACCTCCGCCCTGCTGTATTAGAGCCTGAATTTACTGTGCTCATGTGAAGCCCCCTCTAAGAGTTCTCGCGTGCTAGCTGCCCCCCCCTCGCCCCCTCTCCCGCAGCGACCCCACGCATTCCCTGCCAATTAGAGTGACACGGAATGGGCAGGGAAACTCTCAACTATCTCCTGTCCGTTCATAAACAATCCCACTGTTTTCTGTGCCGGTCATCTGTATATATGTCTCTCGGTGTAGCTCATGCTATAGCTCCTGTACCTGCACAAGCGTCCTGTGCATTTTCTTCTAGGGCTACTAATCCCGGGTTAGACCGGGGTAGCTATCTGGTCGCCGCTCGCATCCTCTCTTCTTCCATCTAGTGTCACTCTATTTTTTTCAGTTTATAATCAATAAGTTACCCATCAACCAATTGCCTATTATTTGAGCAATACATATACCGTAAATTTATACAGTATTTTATGCAGTGCTAGCTAAGATCGAATCACTCAAGGGTCAAGCACTCACTTGGCAGCAGCCCCTCCAGAGCCGTCTATCAAACATTGATGAGACACCCAAGGCAACCCCCTCCTCGCTGTGTTTAGCCCCGCCTGAGCGCCTTGTAGAACCTCCCTGACTCATCCCTGAACCGACTTTGAATGCAGGCTTGAATACCGCTTGCCATGCCCTCCCTTGAAATGGTATAAATCCACCTAACGCTCGTTAGTTAGTTTTATACCAAAGAGAAAACCAGCAATGCCGAACACCAAAACCAACACGAAGCTAGTTGCTTACCAGCGTGTCAGCACCACGAAGCAAGGCAATTCCGGCTTAGGGCTTGAGGCTCAGCAAGCAGCGATTCAAGCGTACGCAGATCGCACTGGGGCTTGCATAGTGGAGTCATTTACTGAGATTGAATCCGGCAAGCTGAACGACCGCCCCGAATTGCTGAAGGCACTACATCATGCGAAGGTTACAGGCTCAGTGCTTGTTATTGCCAAGCTGGATCGCCTATCAAGGAATGCCGCGTTCCTGCTCACCCTTCAAGACTCCGGGGTTAGGTTTGTAGCCGCTGACATGCCAGAAGCGAATAACTTCACAGTTGGCATCATGGCTCTAGTTGCCCAGCAGGAGAGAGAGGCCACGAGCAAGCGTACGAAGGAAGCTCTTCAGGCTGCGAAGGCTAGAGGCACCAAGCTAGGCAATCCTAATGGTGCCGCCGCACTACTGAGGGCCGGCAAGGGTAACGCCGCCGGGGTACAAGCCGTAAAGGCAAAGGCACAAGAGTACGCCCAAGAGATGCAGGCTGTACTCACACACCTTCAGGCACAGGGCAAGACCTCCCTTGGGGCATTAGCAGAAGCTCTCAACGGTGGCGGGTACAAAACGCCACGGGGCGGGGCATGGCATAAAACTTCTGTTAAGAACCTTCTAGCGCGCACTAACCAGTCGAGTTATCAAAATAAAACAACTCCGCAGGCTTAACTTCCAATGCTTCAGCAAGCCGGCAAATATTGATCAGGGCAATATTTCGCTGTCCGCGCTCTACGCCACCCAAATAGCTTCGCGCCACCCCGGATTCGAGCGAAAGCATTTCCTGACTCCACCCCTTCGCTTTCCGTAACTCAGCAAGTCGTTTCCCGAATAGCTTTCGTGCGTCCAAAGCACTTCCCCAAAGGGAAAAGATGCTAGGGAGCAGACCTCTATGAGGCGACGCCCTATGAGTGACAAACACCAATGCCGCACGTATGATTTGTCACTCATAGCGATCATTTGGAGTTTTAGCTTGAGAACTGCGTTTTTACTTATCACCCCCCTTGTGCTCGCTGCATGCGCAACACAAAGCACCGGCCCTGTAGCCGTAGGCAATGGAACTTATGTTGTATCTCGCCAAGCCGGGGCATTCCCCAGCGGTCGCGAACCGCTGCTTGTCGGCGCGCGTTTAATTTGGCTATGTAATCTTTGCATGTTGGTCTATAACAAAGTTATCTGAATCAATCGGATAGGTGTTGCGATGAAGCCCAATGATTTCCGGAAACTGTCGAGTGCGTTGAAGGAATTGACGCCGCACCAGCGGCAAGTCTTGATGGATCGGCTGCAACCGGCGGCGCAGGAGTCGGCGTCCTACCAAGTGGTTGAGACCCGGATGACCGAGAAGCCGCACTGTCCGCATTGCGCACACGAGCAGGTTTCCCGCTGGGGTTCGCCAATGGCTTGCAACGTTATCGCTGCAACGCCTGTCGAGCGACTTTCAACGCCCTGACTGACACACCGCTAGCAGGACTTCGGCACAAAGCGAAATGGATGGACTATGCGAAACAGCTGGCTGAGGGGACGAGCATCCGCAAAAGTGCCGCTGCGGTGGGGATTCATCCCAACACGGCATTCCGCTGGCGCCACCGCTTCCTGAACTTGCCCAATGGTCAGCAGGCGATCAGCCTGGCGGGCATTGCTGAAGCCGATGAGACGTATTTCCTTGAGTCACAGAAGGGCAGAAGACAAGGTTTGAGTCGTGCTCCCCGCAAGCGGGGCGGCAAAGCCAGTAAGCGCGGCCTGTCGGAAGAACAGACCGCTGTCCTGATTTGCCGGGATCGTACCGGCAACACCGCAGACTTCATCCTGGAGAAGGCCGATAAGGCACACCTCGGGGCGGTGCTCAAGCCGCTTTTGGCGACCGATGTCATTCTGGCACCGACGGAGAAAAGGCGCTGGCGGCTGTTGCCAAAGAAATGGGTATCACCCACCGGCCGGTCAATCTGGCTGCTGGTCAGCGTGTTGTGGCGGGGGTCTATCATGTGCAGAACGTCAATGCCTACGATAGCCGACTCAAGGAATGGATACGCCGCTTCCACGGCGTCGCCACCCGCTACTTGGGTAACTATCTGGGCTGGCGACGATTGATTGAGCGACACGACCGCGATATTTCCTCTGACGATTTCCTCCGTGCCGCTTTGGGGATCGATGGGGTTCAACATGCTATGGGTACATAGCCTTTTATTTTGACCACCTGTGCTCGTTGAATTTTGACCAGGTGTGATAGCCACCTGACATAGGTTGGCTTGTGGATAAGTGTAGCTCAGAACAACCGATTTCCGAGCCACGATGAATGCGTTGGGAAAGCCGTGGAGGACGAAGTCCGGAACGGATTTCCCAACGCGGCCCCGATCAGAACGCGTCCTCCTCGGGTGGATTTCCCCGCTTGCTCTGCTCCCTTGCCTTGATCCTCGACTTGGCCGTTGCCGTGCTGTGCCGGAAGCGAAATGACTCATTCCCCGTTTCCACGATGTGGCAGTGATGCGTCAGGCGGTCGAGCAGCGCCGTCGTCATCTTGGCATCGCCGAAGACGCTCGGCCATTCGGCAAAGGTCAGGTTGGTCGTGATCATCACGCTGGTGTGCTCGTAGAGCTTCGACAGCAAGTGAAACAGCAAGGCACCACCAGCCTGGCTGAACGGCAGATAGCCCAGCTCATCGAGAATCACCAGATCCATGCGCAGCAGTCCCAAGGCAATCCGGCCAGCTTTGCCGGCCGCCTTCTCTTGTTCCAGGGCATTGGCCAGATCCACCGTCGAGAAGAACCGAACCCGCTTGTTATGGTGCCCAATCCCCGAAACACCCAGTGCCGTGGCCAGGTGCGTCTTGCCGGTTCCCGTGCCACCGATGAACACCACGTTCTGCGCTTCCTCGGTAAAGGACAGGTCGGCCAGTTGCCGAATCAGTTTCTGATCTACCTTCGATTGATCGAAGTCGAATCCCGCTAGATCCCGATGTACAGGGAAGCGGGCCGCATGCATCTGGTAGCCAATCGAGCGCATGACCCGGTCAGTATGTTCGGCCTGCAGCAGATGCTCGATCAACCAGCGAGAAGTGTCGATGCCGGCGCCACCGTTGGCCGATAGCTCTTCCCAGGCACCAGCCATGCCGTGCAGGCGCAGCTCCTTGAACTCACTCATCAGCTCACGCATGGTCGCTCACCTCCACGCGCAGCTGGTCGTAGCGACCCGTATCGGCGATCGGTGCTTCGCTGATCGTCAGCGGGGTCTCCACCGGTGGTGGCATGGGTCCAGACTTCAGTCGATTGAGCATGTTCTCGACGTGCTCGGCACTGGGCAAGCCTGATTCCAGAACCAGATCGACCGCCACCAGCACAGACTCCAGACCGAACTGCGCAATCGCTGACAGGACCTTGGCCATCACCCGATCACCACCTTCTCGACGCAGCAACAAACTGCGCAGGCGCTGCAAAGCTTCCGGCATGTCGGCAAATGGCGCGCCATTTCTCAAGGCACCCGGCTTGCGTTCAATCAGCGGAATGTAGTGCTGCCAGTCGTAGAGCGTTTGTTGCCGGGTGAAACTACGTGGATGGCTGGCCATGCGCAGATCGTGCGCCACCATATCAATCCGCTCCGGATAGAGACGCAGGCTAACGACCTGGCCGACCAACTCGCACGGCACCGAATAGCGATTACGATCCAGCGTGACTAGGCAGGTGCTGGAGACTTTGCCCAGGGTTTCAACATACCCATCGAAGGGCGCCACCATTGGCATCAGGCTCGGTTGCTCGTGTTCCAGCATCTCGGCCACCGTCAGATCCGCGTACTCAGGATGGCGCAATTCCTGCCACAGGCTACGGCAGCGTTCGAGCAGCCAGACGTTCAGTTCGGTGAAAGAGCTGAAGCGTTCCTTGCCGGCATCCTGCCAGAGCCGCAGCCGGCTATCCTGGACATTCTTCTCGACAACGCCTTTCTCCCAGCCGCTGGCGACATTGCAGAAATCCGGGTCGAACAGGTAGTGGGAGGCCATGGCCGAGAAGCGGGCATTGACGATACGGGACTTGCCCTTCTGCACCTTATCCACGGCCGTCTTCATATTGTCGTAGATGCCGCGCCGAGGAATGCCGCCCAAGGCCGCAAACGAACGGGTATGGGCATCAAACAGCATTTCGTGGCCTTGCGTCGGGTAGGCCTGAACCACAAAGGCCCGACTGGCACAGAACTTCAGATGCGAGGCGAGAATCTTGCGCCAGACACCACCGATCACCAAATGCTCTTCGCTCCAGTCGAACTGGAAGGCTTCGCCTAATTCAAAGTGGAGCGGAACGAAGGCTTTGCTGACCGCCGCGCCACCATCGGAACGCCAGCGCCGGATGAACTCAGTGACCCGGCAGTAGGTGCCCGTAAATCCGGCCGCCTGCAATTCACCAAAGAGTTTCAGCGCCGTACGCCGATCCCGTTTCGGGCGCCGAGCATCCGTTTCCAGCGCCTTGATGAGTCGCGCCGCATAGGGCGCAATCTTGACGTTCGGGTTCTCCCGTTCGTACTTCGGCTCCGTGCCTTCCGGCGTCCGTAACCAACGCTTGACGGTGTTCCGGCTATACCCCGTCTTCCTCGAAATCTCGGATAGCGACACGCCATCCCGGTAAAACAACCGCCGAATCCTTCCCAGATCCTTCATGGTGATCATCTCCTAAAATCCTGCTCAAAAAATGAGCGGACTAGTTAATCACCCTGGTCAATTTTCAGCGCGCACAACCTCGCTTTTCTGGTCAGTTTTCAACGAGCGTCAACAGTTATAAGGATTTTCTACCACTAATTGCCCGCGCAGCCGCCTGTACTCTGGAACCTCTCCAGTTCTGAAACCTGTTAGTTCAGAGTTAATCCACTCCACAAGCTCCGGAACATTAAGTCGGCGGGCTACCACAAGGGAACGACGTAGCAAGTCCCCGGTAGAAACATTAGGGTCGCTAGCCATGTTGACTAATTCTGGCACTAGCGCGGGCATTTTCTCTCCTTGGACAAACCTAATCTTCATAGTTTAGCCATGTTCCGCCTTAAGCGACTACAGCCCGACAGGAACACAGCAATTAATTAGCATAACCTTATTTCATAATCACCAAACTTCCCTTTTGTTCGTACCCCTATCGCAGTCATACCTAAAACGTGGATCAATGCATCTTTAGCAGCTCATGCCATCTGTTTCTTATGCGACAGCAAAGATCACAGAACGCACAGCCTCGATAGCATCCAGCCCTCTAGCAAGAGGAATTCCCGATCCATACACCGCTGCGACTCCCGGCACCTTATGCCCCATCAACCGCTCTCGTAGCTCTGAATCTACCCCGGCATTTACCGCTACGTCTTTCCAAGAATGCCGCATCTGGTACAACGTACTGCCTCCTGTCATATCCTTGAATCTGGTTCCGAATGACGAGACAGCGCCATGAGGAGAACGCACATTTTTCTCCTGCCACTCCAACATCTCCCGCAATCGCTGAACTGGCAGAACTTCCCGAGTTCCATCGCTTAGGGGTATCTCGCGCTCCGATGCCTTGTTCTTTCCATCAACAAGTCGGAGATACAACCCTTTCTCTCCGAATACATCAGTTTTCGTTACAAGGTCGATTGGTCTTGCTTGTATCAATTCCCGAGGTCTCATACCAAGCACGGCCAAAACCTCGACGGCGATTGCATCAAACTGCGAAGCACCGCCCCCGTAGTCGTTCCGAACCTTCACAGGAACTGGCCTACTCTTGAATGCCTTAAGTGCTGAGCGAATCTCCTGAATCGGCATGCTCTGCCGATCACCCACCCGAGGCTGCATAACGCCCTGTAGCTCACGCAATACCGGCGCGGTAAACTTTGGAAGAACGCACCGAAGAGCAGACACCATGCAATCAAGCTGGCCTTTCACGCTCCGAGGCTGAATCACTTGCAGACGAGCATTGCACCACTCCCGCAAACCATCCTGAATATCTGATTCCCCAACGCTCCGAACCTTTATCTTCGGCAGAAGCGATTTCGCCAACTGATACCGCTGAGGGGCTACCTTGTGCAGGTATTCGCGCAATGCCCGATCACAAAGCACCGACCATGTTTCCGTGTTTGCCTCACTCCCCGACTGGGTAGCAATAGGCTGCTGTATTGCGCTCGATTGCGTTGCAGGTTCCGGAGGGAGTGGCTGAGCTTGTATTGCCAACTCGATTCCATTCAGACACGCCTGCGCCTCGATAGCGGTCTGAGGGCCGGGACTCGGCATTGGTGCTGTAAGCGCAGCCGAATAGAAATCCTTCCAGCGCCTAATCGTATCTAACCAGCCCTGCGGATCACGTTGCTGTTCTTCCACAACCCGAATAGCAGCAAGCCGCATCAACTCAGGAACCCGAGCCAAGACGCTCTCGGGACTTCTTTGGCTATCTGCACCGGCTGCACCATCAACCCGCTTCGCTTCAGCCCCTTGTGCCGCCACAAGTTCCACCTGCCGCTTTTCCTCTTGAAACTTGTGTTCCCGCCTTGCCTCGGCACAGATCGCATCGAACTGCACGGACACGGCACGGCACAATTTCTCAGCCTCTCTCCTGTTCGCAGTCTGAAGACTCTGCATGTGCATGGTCTTGCCAACCACCTTAGCTACCTCAACCGGGTATCTGCGACGGAAGTACCAGAGACTAGAGCTGTCCTTTTTGTGTAAGAATTCTGCCATCGCGTGTCACCCTGTTGTGTATCCGAATCACGGCAGTTTGTGTCACCTAAACAAACCCAGACCAACACCGCAAATCGCTTGTACTGCAAGCATTTAGAGCGGACAGGCTATCATGAAAAGAGTTAGAAAATGTGCCAACTGCTCGGCATGAACTGCAACGTGCCGACCGACATCTGCTTCTCCTTCAGCGGATTTCGAGAGCGAGGCGGTGCAACGGACGTGCACTCGGATGGTTGGGGCATCTCCTTTTTTGAGGGCAAGGGAACCCGGACTTTCCTTGACCCGCAACCTTCAAGCATTTCGCCGGTCGCCGAGCTGGTTCGTCGTTATCCGATTCGCTCCAAAAACGTCATCGCCCATATCCGCAAGGCAACGCAAGGCGCCGTCGGACTGGAGAACACGCATCCCTTCATGCGCGAACTGTGGGGACGCTACTGGATCTTTGCCCATAACGGCAATCTGTTCGATTTCATGCCGCAGCTCGATGGCAGCTTCGTTCCGGTCGGACTCACCGACAGCGAACGCGCCTTCTGTTGGCTGCTTCAGGAATTGCGCAAGCGTTTCGGAAATCATGTGCCGGAACGCAACGATTTGTTTGATGCGATTCATGCGCTGACGCTGGTCATTTCCAGCCACGGCGAGTTCAATTTTCTGCTCTCGAATGGCGACTGTCTGTTTGCGCACGCCTCGACCAAACTGAGCCACATCGTGCGTCAGGCACCGTTTGCTCAGGCGCACCTGAAGGATCAGGACGTCACCGTCGATTTCAGCGATGTCACCTCGCCCAACGATCGTGTAGCGGTGATTGCCACATTGCCACTGACCGATAACGAGGCGTGGACCGCGATGCCGCCGGGCACGCTGTGGTGGTTCGAGGAAGGCGCGCCGGTCAAGACCTTGCCGACGCGACCGGGGCCGGTCAAAAAGCCCGCCTGATCAGTCGCCGGAGAACTTGCGGAAATCTTCTTCCGCCTTGGCCATCTCAGTTTCCATTTTTGCCTGATTTTCCGGGTTGACCGCAGGATCAGCCACCGGACGCGAAACCAGGCGGGATGCGATGATTCCCAGCTCATAGAGCAGGCACATTGGGACAGCCAGCGCCAGTTGGGAAACGACATCCGGAGGCGTTACGACCGCAGCAACCACAAAGGCACCGACGATAAAGTAGGAGCGCCATTCCTTGAGTTTTTCAACGGTAACAAGGTTCAGCTTGACCAGCATGACCAGTGCCACCGGCACCTCGAAGGCGATGCCGAAGGCCAGGAACATGGTCATGACGAACGACAGGTACGCTTCAATGTCAGGTGCGGGCGTAATGCTCTTCGGGGCAAAGGTGTTGATAAAACTGAACACTTGCCCGAAGACGAAGAAATAACAAAACGCCATGCCGGAAATGAACAGCAACGAACTGGAAATGATCAGCGGAATCCCCAGACGCTTTTCATGGGCATAGAGGCCGGGAGCGATAAAGGCCCATACCTGATAAAGGATATAGGGCAAGGCAAACACGAAGGCGACCATCGCTGTCACCTTCAGCGGCACCATGAATGGCGTAATGACGCCAATGGCAACCATCTTTGTGCCCTCAGGCAAAGCCCTGGTCAGCGGTGCAGCGAGAATGTCGTAAATTACCCCTGGCCCCGGGTAGAGACACAGAATGCCAAGCACCACGACAATAGCGATCAGACTGCGCAACAAGCGGTCGCGCAATTCGATCAGATGCGAAATGAAGGAATCTTCCGGCGTATCGCTCATGCCACAGGCTTGCTGGCGCTATCAGCGACGGGCAATGTTTCAGACAATTTTGCGTTCGATTGCAATTCAGTCATCGCCTCGTGTGCCGGCACTTCAATGGCACTGCGTGCCGATTCAAACTCCTTGCGCACAGAGGTCTCCAGTTCGCGCGCAGAATCCGTAACCTGGGACTGCAGCTTTCGCAGCTCATCGAGCTGGACTTCGCGACTGATATCGGACTTCACGTCATTGACGTAACGCTGGGCACGACCGAGCAGATGCCCGAGTGTGCGTGCGACCTTGGGCAAGCGCTCGGGGCCGATGACGATCAACGCCACGAAGCCGATCACTATCAACTCGGAAAAACTGATATCGAACATGGATTTGAGGCCGGATCATGAAACGGAAAACACCCGTTTCATGACATCAGGACTTGGTCTTTTCCTTAACTTCGACGTCAATGGTTTCGCCACTGACCTGCTGAGTTGGCTGTGCCACATCCGCTGGCTTGTTTTCGGCGCTCGCTTCCTTCATGCCTTCCTTGAAACCCTTGACGGCGCCACCGAGATCCTGTCCTACGTTACGCAGCTTCTTGGTGCCGAAAATGAGCATGACGATGACCAGAACGATCAACCAGTGCCAAAT
Source organism: Betaproteobacteria bacterium (assembly GCA_016709965.1). Taxonomy (NCBI): domain Bacteria; kingdom Pseudomonadati; phylum Pseudomonadota; class Betaproteobacteria; order Rhodocyclales; family Azonexaceae; genus Azonexus; species Candidatus Azonexus amarohabitans. The sequence goes on along the minus strand of JADJLT010000006.1, from coordinate 282,490 downwards.
GGAAAAACTGCCCATAATGTGTCTCCTAGATACGTTTCAGCATGGGGCCGACCGGTTCCGGGCCTCCCACGATATGCGCGTGCAAGTGCGGCACTTCCTGCTGCCCCACACGTCCTGTATTGATAATCATACGAAAGCCGTCCGGACTGCCTTGAGCTACCGCAATTTCGTTAGCCTTGGCCAGAATCCTGCCGAGCACCTGCGTATCGTCTGCCGTTGCCGTTGCCAGCGATGTGATGTGCTTCTTGGGAATTACCAGAACATGGACAGGCCGAGCCGGGTTGATATCGTTGAAGGCAATTATCTCGTCGTCTTCATAGACCTTCTTCGCGGGGATCTTTCCATCGACTATCTTGCAAAAAATGCAATCGCTCACTTGGCGCCTCGTGCCGCCTTTTCGTCGATACCGGAAATGCCTTCGCGACGACGCATCTCCTGGGAAACATCCTCGATGCTCAATCCATAGAAGGCTAGCAATACCAGCACGTGATAAATCACATCCGTTGATTCCCAGACCACTTTAAGGCGCTTGCCTTCCTTCCCCGCCATAATCAGTTCGGCGCATTCCTCGCCGATTTTCTTCAGAATCGAATCGGGTCCCTCTGAAAACAGCTTGGCGGTGTAAGACTTCTCCGGGTCAGCGTGACGACGGGAAGCCAGTGTCTCGGAGAGACGGTGCAGGATGTCATGGGTGCTCATTTGTAAATATCCTTCGGGTCTTTCAAAACCTGATCTACGGGAATCCAGCGATCCCCATTCAACTCATTGAAGAAACAACTCTCTCGGCCGGTATGACAGGCAATCCCGCCTACTTGTTCAATGCTCAACAGCAACACATCGCCATCGCAATCGGTGCGAATAGCCTTGATCTTCTGAAAATGGCCTGACTCTTCACCCTTGCGCCAAAGACGCTTCCTCGAACGCGACCAGTATACCGCGTTGCCGGAGCGAAGCGTTTCCTGAAGCGAGTCGCGGTTCATGTAGGCGAACATCACGACGCGTCCTTTTTCGTCCTGCGCAATGGCCGGGATCATCCCGTCAGCGTCCCATTTCAACGCCTGCAACCAGTCTTGCGTATGATCCAGATCAGACATTAGCTACTTAGCCTTAAAGCCGCACTTCAATGCCGCGGGCCGCCATGTATTCCTTGGCCTGGCGAACCGTATACTCGCCAAAATGAAAAATGGATGCAGCCAGCACTGCATCGGCCCGGCCTTCGCTGACACCATCGGCCAGATGCTGCAAGTTACCCACACCACCGGAGGCAATGACCGGAATCTTCACCGCATCGGACACGGCGCGGGTCAGCGCCAGATCGAAGCCATTCTTGGTACCGTCACGATCCATGCTGGTCAGCAGAATTTCGCCGGCGCCCAAAGCATCAACCTTTTTCGCCCACTCGATCGCATCCATACCGGTATCGTTGCGACCGCCATGGGTAAAGACATGCCATTGGCCAGGCGCAACCTGCTTGGCATCGATGGCGACGACAATACACTGCGAACCAACCTTGCTCGACGCATCGAAAACGAGATCCGGATTCTGCACGGCCGCCGTGTTCATCGACACCTTGTCGGCGCCTGCATTAAGCAGACGACGGACGTCTTCCACCTTGCGCACGCCACCACCTACCGTCAGCGGAATGAAAACCTGCTCGGCGCAGGCTTCAATGATGTGCAGGATGATGTCGCGCTGATCGCTGGACGCAGTGATATCGAGAAAAGTCACCTCATCGGCGCCCTGCTCGTTATAACGGCGGGCGATTTCGATGGGATCGCCGGCATCGCGCAGGCCGACAAAATTCGTCCCCTTGACGACACGGCCAGCCGTGACATCAAGGCACGGGATGATGCGCTTGGCGAGCATCAGGCGCCCAACTCGTCAGCCATTTCCTGAGCTGCCTTGAAGTCGAGAGAGCCATCGTAAACCGCACGGCCGGCGATGGTGCCAACGATGCCTTCAGCTTCAACGGCACACAGCGCACGGATATCGTCAAAACCAGTCAGGCCGCCGGACGCAATGACCGGAATAGTCAGCGCCTGGGCGAGACGCACAGTGGCTTCGATATTCAGGCCAGAAAGCATGCCGTCGCGGCCAATATCGGTGTAAATGATCGACTCGACGCCGTAATCTTCATATTTCTTGGCCAGATCGACGACCTCGTGGCCGGTCAGCTTGGACCAGCCGTCGGTCGCCACCTTGCCGTCCTTGGCATCAAGGCCAACGATGATGTGACCGGGGAAGGCCACACAGGCATCACGCAGGAAGCCGGGATTCTTGACTGCGGCGGTACCGATGATGACGTAGGAAAGACCGCCATCGATACAGGCTTCAATGGTATCGAGGTCGCGAATGCCGCCGCCCAACTGCACGGGAATCTCATCACCCACTTCAGCCAGGATGGCCTTGATGGCGGCTGCGTTCTTTGGCTTGCCGGCAAAGGCACCATTCAGGTCGACCAGGTGGAGACGACGGGCGCCCTGGTTCAGCCAATGACGAGCCTGCTCGGCCGGGCTATCGGAAAAAACAGTAGCCTGTTCCATCAGGCCCTGCTTCAGACGGACGCATTGGCCGTCCTTGAGATCAATCGCGGGAATAATCAGCATGGGAGTCTAGGAAAATGTGTTCGACAAAAGCGAATCAAGGGTGCCACTCAACGAAGTTTTTCAGTAGTTGCAGGCCGTCACGAGCGCTTTTCTCAGGATGGAACTGAACCGCGAAGATATTATCCCTCCCGACAGCGCAGGTAAAGGGTATGCCGTACTCGCAGGAGCCCGTGACCAGCGCCGGATCGGCAGGTACGACAAAGTAGCTGTGCACAAAGTAAAAGCGCGAGCGGTCGGCGATGCCCTGCCATAGCAAATGCGGCTTCTGGGCCACTTCGTTCCAGCCCATGTGCGGCACCTTCAGGCGCTCGCCGGTGGGCTGCAGCATTTTGTCATCGGGGAAACGTTTGACGTTACCGGCAAAGACACCAAGAGCCGAGACGTTACCTTCATCACTGTGCTCGAACAGCATCTGCTCGCCGACGCAGATGCCGAGAAACGGCTTGTTCTTGGCAGCAGCCAATACTGCGCCACGCAGACCGCGTGCATCAAGCTCCCCCATGCAGTCCGGCATCGCGCCCTGACCGGGAAAGACCACTCGCTCTGCCGCCGCAACCATGGCCGGGTCGGCAGTCACAACAACTGGGCAGCCACCGGCTACGTGCTCCAGCGCCTTCGATACGGAGCGCAGGTTGCCCATGCCGTAATCGATGACAGCGATGGTTTTGCCTGCACTCACAGCGAGCCTTTCGTCGAGGGCACGGTGCCAGCCATGCGCGGATCAGGCGTCACCGCCATGCGCAGGGCGCGGCCGAAGGCCTTGAAAATAGTCTCGGCTTGATGGTGGGCGTTTTTGCCGCGTAGATTATCGATGTGCAGCGTCATTCCGGCGTGATTGACCAGGCCATGAAAGAATTCGCTGATCAGGTCAACGTCGAACTGGCCGATCACAGCCCGCGTGAACTCGACATTCAGTTCCAGGCCCGGACGACCGGAAAGATCAATGACGACGCGCGAGAGTGCTTCATCCAGCGGCACATAGCTGTGGCCATAACGGGTCAGGCCCTTCTTGTCGCCCCAAGCCTTGGCCAGCGCCTGGCCGAAGGTGATGCCGATATCTTCGACGGTGTGGTGTGCATCGATGTGGAGATCACCTTTCGCGTCAACATCGAGGTCAATCAACCCGTGGCGGGCAATCTGGTCGAGCATGTGGTCGAGAAAGGGCACGCCGGTGGCGAACTTGCCCTGACCGGTGCCATCGAGATTGAGACGCACAGTAATCTGCGTCTCCAGCGTGTTGCGTGTGATTTCGGCTTGCCGCATGGTTGAAGGCTGCAAAAGGCTTTTAACGGGGGGCCATGATACCATTTCAGCCCACCATTACGCCTTTCGTAAAAACCCCATGAGTCGCTTCTGGAGCCAGGTCGTCCGTGACCTCACCCCCTACGTACCGGGCGAGCAGCCCAAGATCACCAATCTGATCAAGCTGAACACCAACGAGAACCCCTTCCCACCCTCCCCCAAGGTGCTGGCGGCGATCCAGGCGGAACTCGGTGATGATGCGGCGCGCCTGCGTCTTTACCCGGACCCGAACGCTGATTTGCTCAAAGGTGCTATCGCCAAATGCCATGGGCTAAATGCGCAGCAAATCTTCGTCGGCAACGGTTCAGACGAGGTATTGGCCCATGTCTTCATGGCGCTACTCAAGCACGACGCGCCAATTCTGTTTCCAGACATCACTTACAGCTTCTACCCGGTGTATTGCGGCTTATTTGGCGTTGAATACCGCACCGTGCCGCTCGCCGACGATTTTTCGATCAACCCGGCCGACTTCTACGGTCAACCGGAAAAAACGGGCAAAAACAAAATCCGCGGCATCATCTTCCCTAACCCGAACGCCCCAACCGGTCGCCTGCTGGCGCTTGAGGCCATTGAGCAGATTCTCAAAACCAATCCGGATACCGTAGTGGTCGTCGATGAGGCTTATGTCGATTTCGGCGGAGAAACTGCCATTCCGCTGATCGAACGTTACGACAACCTGCTCGTCGTCCACACGCTGTCCAAATCACGCTCGCTGGCCGGCATGCGCGTCGGCTTCGCGGTTGGCCATCCGGCGCTGATCGAAGCGCTGGAGCGGGTCAAGAACAGCTTCAACTCCTACCCGCTGGATCGCCTGGCCATTGTCGGCGCAGTGGCTGCGATGGAGGACGAAGCATATTTCGAACAATGCCGCCGTGCGGTAATCGCTACCCGCGATACCTTGTCCGCCGAATTGACCAATATTGGCTTCGAGGTCCTGCCCTCCGCTGCCAATTTCATCTTTGCGCGTCATCGGCAACGCGATGCAGGGGAACTGGCCAAGTCACTACGTGATCGAAATATCATCGTCCGCCATTTCAAACTTCCTCGTATCGACCAGTTCCTGCGCATCACCGTCGGCACCGATGGCGAATGCAAGGCATTGACCGATGCGCTGCGCCAGATCATTGACTAACCACCATGGAACCAATCTGGAAACGCCCCGACGGCAGCATCGTAGCCTGCACCGAGAAGATCAAGGTACTGCGCGAGAACCTCGAAGAACTTCGCCAGATGGCGCAGGATGCCTTCGAGGACGCACTGTTGATGGAGTGCGAGGAAGGCCAGATCCGGGCGGTGTTTCAGGACGTCATCGCGGGGCTGGACAATCCCTACAAGCGGGACTAACCGCAAATTAGCCGCTTGCACCAGACCGACATCTCGTTAGTCAACAGCAGTCCGAACAAAACAGGTCAGGCGCACGTCTACGGTCAGCGCAATCTCCGTCAGCGCCGCTGCTCGCGCCCTGCCCTCCGCGGTTGCCCGATAGAGATGCGGCGTCATGGCCAGCAAATCGGCAATTTGTTCGGCACCTGAAATAGTCAAGGTATAGCGGAGCGTATCGAAAAGACCTTCGGCAAACCCATCCGGCACCGGCATGACAGTCGTCCGCTCCGGCTTCAGCGTCGGGTAAATAATTTCCCGCAGTTCCCGTAAATGATCCGGTCCGGTATCAACCTGCAGCAGCAAGCCGCCCGACTTGAGGATACGGGCAAACTCGGGATAAACAGGAAAGCCGAACATACATAACACCCGGTCGATCGTCCCCGACAGCACGGGCAGGTTGGCATTGCTGCCGACCACCCAGTTTGGCCGCTTATCCTGCTTGGCGGCCGACAGTACCGCCCATTTGGAAATATCCAGCCCGAGCAGGGCAACGCTTTGCCCAACGCCAAGCGCTGACATCAACTGGCGAACGTAATAGCCTTCACCGCAACCGGCATCGAGACAACTGAACGTCGCATTCTCCGGCAAATCAGCCAACACAAGCCGACTGACTGCCGCGGCGATCGGCTGATAGAACCCGGCATTGAGGAAGCGCCGCCGAGCCGCAACCATTTCCTTGCTGTCACCCGGGTCAAGCGAGCGCTTTTTGTGCACGGGAAGCAGGTTTGCGTAGCCCTGACTGGCAATATCGAAACTATGGCCGGCCGGACAGCACCATGCCGAGCCCTGGCACTGCAATGGCGCGCCATCCAACGGGCATGCCAACGACCGAAATGGGGTAACGGCCATCCTCAGATCACTCCCAAAAACCCCAGCGCAGCGCCGACCGCGATAAACCATAGCGGGTGAAATTTCGTCCGCAGATTAGCCGCCATGGTGGCACCCACCACTAACCAGGCGGCCCAGCCGAAGGCAGCAGCCTGGGCAATCAGGGTCGCTCCGGAAAAAATCAGACCCACGGCCAGCGGCGCAACCCCAAGACTCACCGCTCTTTGCCAGCGCTTGCCGGAAAAACTCTCCCAGCGGTCGATCAGCAAGTAGATCAGGATACTCATGGGCAAGCACATGGCCAGCGTCGAGGCCAGCGCACCCGACAGCCCGCCGATTTCCCAGCCGATCAAAGTGACCACCAGCACATTCGGCCCTGGCGCTGCCTGGGCAATCGCGTAGAGATGGGTAAAGGTCGCATCGTCAAGCCAGTGATGATTTTCTACAACGACGCGGTGCATTTCCGGCAACAAGGCTGTCGCCCCGCCAAAGGCTACCGCGGAAAGTAGCGCAAACTCGAGGAATAGTTCGACGACAATCATTTCCGGCCCAGCGCCCAATACGCCACACCACCGGAAAGCAGCAAGCCGACGACCATGACGCTCGGCATCGGCCAGCGCAAACCGGCAATGGCCACCACGGTCAACCCGGTAAATGGCAGAAAAAACCGCTTGTCCTTGAGCGCCGAGCCCATTCTCCAAGCCATGCTGAAGAGCAGCCCGCAGCCTACTGCCGCAATGCCGCGCAACATGGCCTGAACTTGCGGCAAACTGCCGTAGTGGTCGTAAAGCAGGGCCAGCAACAGAACGATGACGAACGGCCCAGCGAGAAGGCCAAACGCCGAAACGAGCGCGCCAGGCAAGCCGCGATAACGCTTGCCAACAACCACAGCCAGATTGACAACGTTGGGTCCCGGCAAAAATTGACAAAGACCGAGTTGGGCATTGAATTCCTCCGCGCTCATCCATTGCCGCTCTTCGACCAGCATGCGCCGGGCGAAAGGCAGGACACCACCGAAGCCGGAAAGTCCGACCGATGAAAAGCCCAAAAAAAGCGCCCGGAGATTCGGGCGCTGCTGAAGATTGGGCTCTTCCACGGTCAACCGGAAAATTCGCTCAATTTTCGAGTCGGAACTCAGCCGACTTGGCGTGAGCCGGCAGACCTTCGCCATGCGCCAGCGTCGAAGCAATCCGACCCAGCGTCTGGGCGCCTGCTTTGGACACCTTGATCAGACTGGTACGCTTCTGGAAATCATAGACACCCAGCGGCGACGAGAAACGTGCACTGCCGGAAGTCGGCAAGACATGGTTCGGGCCAGCGCAGTAATCACCAAGCGCCTCAGAGGTGTAGTGACCGATGAAAATGGCACCCGCATGGTGGATCTTGGCGACCCACGGATCGGGGTCGGCCAGCGACAACTCAAGATGCTCCGGCGCGACGCGGTTGGCGATGGCGACCGCCTCGTCCATGTCACGCACCAGAATGAAGGCGCCGCGATTGGTCAGCGAGGTACGAATGGTTTCGGCGCGCGGCATGGTAGGCAACAGCTTTTCGATACTGGCCTGCACCTGATCGATAAACCCGGCATCGGTGCAGATCAGAATCGACTGCGCGAGTTCGTCGTGCTCCGCCTGCGAAAAGAGATCCATCGCCACCCAGTCCGGATTACCGGAGCCATCCGAGACGACGAGAATTTCCGAAGGGCCAGCCACCATGTCGATACCGACAATGCCGAATACCCGGCGCTTGGCGGTAGCCACGTAAGCGTTGCCGGGGCCCACGATCTTGTCCACCTGCGGCACGCTTTCAGTACCATAAGCCAAGGCACCCACTGCTTGGGCTCCACCGATAGTGAAAACGCGGTCAACGCCCGCCAGACAGGCGGCTGCCAATACCAGCTGATTCTTTTCACCATCCGGGGTCGGCACCACCATGATCAGTTCCTTGACGCCAGCCACCTTGGCCGGAATCGCGTTCATTAGCACGGACGACGGATAGGCGGCCTTGCCACCTGGTACGTAGAGACCAACGCGATCAAGCGGCGTGATCATCTGGCCAAGCATGGTGCCATCGGCCTCGGTGTATGACCAGCCTTCGAGCCGCTGACGCTCGTGATAGGCCCACACGCGCCCGGCAGCAGCCTCCAGTGCGGTACGCCGGTCAGCCGGCAGGCTATCCAAAGCCTGCTGCATTTCGACTTTGGACAACTCAAGGTCGGCCATAGTGAGGGCAGTCATTCGATCAAATTTGTTGCTGTATTCGATCACGGCGGCGTCGCCGCGCGTCTTGACGTCAGCCAGGATACCGGCGACGGTGCGTTCGATACCTTCATCAGCCGCCGCCTCGAAGGCTAGCAAGGCATCCATTTTTGCCTTGAAATTGGCGTCGACCGTAGCAAGACGTTTAATGGCGACCATTTACTTCTCCACCGCCTGTGCGAAGGCATCAATAATCGGCTGCAGGATATCGCGCTTGACTTTGAGTGCGGCCTGATTGACCACGAGGCGGCTGGAAATATCCACGACATGCTCAACTGCGACCAGCTTGTTGGCCTTCAACGTACCGCCGCTGGAAACGAGATCAACAATGGCATCAGCCAGCCCGGCCAGCGGCGCCAGCTCCATGGAGCCATAGAGCTTGATCAGATCAATATGAACGCCCTTTGCCGCAAAATGTTCACGCGCGGTCTTGGTATATTTACTAGCCACCTTGAGACGATTGCCCTGGCGTACGGCATTTTCGTAATCGAAGCCCTCCGGCACGGCGACCATCATCCGGCACTTGGCAATCTTCAAATCGAGCGGTGCATAGAGGCCTTCGCCACCATGCTCAATCAGCACGTCCTTGCCAGCTACGCCAAGGTCGGCCGCGCCATACTGAACGTAGGTCGGCACATCGGTCGCGCGAACGATAACGACGCGCACGGACGGATTGTTCGTCCCGATGATCAGTTTACGGGATGTTTCCGGATTTTCACTGGGAACGATGCCGGCTGCAGCGAGCAGTGGCAGGGTTTCATCGAAGATACGGCCCTTGGAGAGTGCGATGGTGATGCCGGTCACGGGATTTCTCGTGGCAAAAGAGTAATTTTACCGCAAAGCCGAGAAACGGCCGGGCAGAAAAGCAAAAAGCCCGGCAAGCCGGGCTTTCTTGAGTCAGGCGACTCCGCGAGCTTATTCAGCCGGGCGGATGTTTGCAGCCTGCTTACCCTTCGGGCCATTGACGACGTCGAACGTCACTTTTTGGTTTTCAGCCAGGGTCTTGAAACCGTTGCCTTGAATTGCAGAGAAGTGGGCGAAGAGGTCTTCACCACCTTCAGACGGGGAGATAAAACCAAAACCCTTGGAGTCATTGAACCACTTAACGGTACCGTTTGCCATTTGATAGCTTCCTAAAAAAAAATACGGGCTTGCGCCACAAAAATACGAGAACCAAGACCGAGGAGAGCTGACAAACCGTGGTACGGCGCAGGAACAAAACACTGCCTGGAAATCCCGAGGCTCGGAGTATGGGCCAGCATTTCAAATACGCCAAGCATTTTTTGCACTTTTCTGCGGCGGACCGCAGAAAAGTGCAAAGCGCCAAAGCTAATGTGTGCCGCTCAATGAACGCGCCTGACAGAGGCGCCCAGCTTGGCGAGCTTTTCCTCAATACGTTCGTAACCACGATCCAAGTGGTATATGCGATCGATCACCGTCTCGCCCTGCGCGACCAAGCCGGCGATAACCAGCGAGGCGGAAGCACGCAAATCCGTCGCCATGACCGTAGCGCCTTCCAGTCGCTCAATGCCACGCACGATGGCGTTATTGCCCTCGATCTGGATATTGGCACCAAGCCGCATCAACTCATTGACATGCATGAAACGGTTTTCGAAAATGGTTTCACGAATCGTCGCCACGCCATCAGCAATGCAGTTGATTGCCATAAACTGGGCCTGCATGTCGGTCGGAAATGCTGGGTACGGCGCGGTGCGCAGACTAACCGCCTTCAGGCGTTGCGGCGCGATAATACGCATCGCGTCGCGTTCGACAGTAATCTCGCAACCCGCATCCATCAGTTTATCGACCACCGTGTCGAGGTAGGCCGCCGATGTCTTCAGTAGACGGATATCGCCCCCTGTTGCCGCCGCCGCACATAGATAGGTGCCCGTCTCAATGCGGTCCGGCATGACGGCATGGGTTGCCCCGTGCAGCTTTTCTACACCTTGAATACGAATCACATCGGTACCGGCACCGGAAATACGAGCGCCCATACTGACCAAACAGTTGGCCAGATCGACCACTTCCGGCTCGCGCGCGGCATTCTCAATGATGGTTTCCCCATCTGCCAAGCAGGCGGCCATCATCAGATTTTCGGTACCCGTCACGGTCACCATGTCGGTACAGATGCGAGCACCTTTTAGGCGAGTAGCCTTGGCATGCACATAACCCTGCTCCACAGTAATTTCGGCACCCATTGCCTGCAGGCCTTTGATATGTTGGTCAACCGGACGGGCGCCAATGGCACAACCACCCGGCAACGACACGCGCGCTTCACCACAGCGCGCCACCAACGGACCAAGTACCAGAATGGACGCCCGCATGGTCTTGACCATTTCGTAGGACGCAACAGCGTTGTTCAGGCCGCCCCCATTCAGAACCATGCCGTCAATGCCATCCATGGTGACACCAACGCCCATATCGCCCAGCAGGCGCAGCATTGTCGAAATATCGTTAAGGTGCGGCACATTGGTCAGGTGCAACGGATCCGCCGTTAACAACGAAGCACAAAGAATCGGCAATGCAGCATTCTTGGCACCGGAAATGGCAACCTCACCAGAGAGGATTTTACCCCCCTCAATCAATAACTTATCCACGCTGCGCGCTCCATTCTTCCGGGGTCAATGTTTTGAAGGAAAGGGCATGCAATTCCCCTGAATCAAACTTTTCCTTCAGAATTTTATTTACGTGCTGCTGACGCTGCACGCGACTCTTGCCAACAAACTCGCCACTCACAATTAGCGCCTCGAAATGCTGGCCGTCTCCATCGAGAGTCAGGTGTTCGCAGACCATGCCGGCGAGAATAATTTGCTTGATTTGTTCAGGATGCATCATTTTTAGCCTCTCAGCTTCCAGCCCCGCTTCAACAGGCTTAGTGTCACCCAGGACACAGCGGCAAAGCAGGCGACAACGACCGCCAAGCTGGTTTCCGGCGCCACATCTGAGACACCAAAAAAGCCATAGCGAAAACCGTCAATCATGTAAAAAACGGGATTGTAATGTGACAAACGCTGCCAAAACATGGGCAGTGTGTAAATTGAATAGAAAACACCGGACAACATGGTCAACGGCATGATCAGGAAATTCTGGAATCCGGCCAACTGATCGAACTTCTCGGACCAGATACCAGCAATCATACCCAGCGCAGCAAACAGCGCACCGCCAAACAGCGCGAAAGTCAGCACCCACAAAGGCGCAACGATGGAAAGCTCTGCAAACCATACGGTCGCAGCCAGAACGCCTATACCAACAAGCATACCTCGAACTACCGCCGCCAGTACGTAAGCAGCAAAAAAAGCACTATAGGGAATTGGCGGCAGCAAAACAAAGACGATTGAACCGGTGATCTTGGCCTGAATAAGACTAGAGGAGGAGTTGGCAAAAGAATTTTGGAGCACCTGCATCATCACCAGCCCTGGAACCAGAAAGCTGGTGTACCGTACACCATGGACTTGGACGCTGCCATCAAGCACGTGGCCAAAAATAAGCAAATAGAGCAAAGCCGTAAGCACGGGGGCAGCGACAGTCTGAAAACTGACTTTCCAGAATCGCAGAAACTCCTTTTCAAACAGCGTCAGGAAGCCAATCATTGCTGCAAGGTCCGCACAAACACCTCTTCCAGCGAGGCGCCCGGATACGCTGACATGAGGTTGGCCGTTGTATCCATGGCCACAACACGCCCCTGTTTCATCAGCGCCATACGATTGCACAAGGCCTCTGCCTCTTCGAGGTAATGCGTGGTCAGGATGATTGTGTGCCCCTCAGCATTCAGCCGACGAATGAATTGCCACAGCCCCTGACGTAATTCGACATCAACACCAGCGGTAGGCTCATCAAGAACAATGACCGGCGGTTTGTGAACCAACGCCTGAGCAACCAGCACACGCCGCTTCATCCCCCCGGATAACCGACGCATATTGACGTTCGCCTTGCTCGTCAAATCAAGATTTTCGAGAATTTCATCGATCCAGGCGTCGTTATTACGGATACCAAAATAGCCGGACTGGATACGCAAGGTTTCACGCACATTGAAGAATGGATCGAAAACCAGTTCCTGCGGCACCACGCCCAGCAAACGGCGCGCTTCACGAAAGTCGCGTATCACGTCATGGCCAAGAACCCTTAGCACACCAGAGTCTGGACGAATCAACCCTGCCAGCGATGAAATCAGGGTCGTCTTGCCGGCTCCATTCGGCCCAAGCAGGCCGAAGAACTCGCCTTGCGCGATTTCCAGGGAAACTCCGGCCAGCGCTTGCAGCGAGCCAAAATTCTTGACGGCATCGACGATTGAAACAGCAGAAAGCATGACGCGCCCCTCAAACGAGGGGCAATAATTCGGTGACGCCGTAGAGCTCAGCCAGCGAACGGACTCCAGGCGGAATATTGGCAAATTTGACCGTCGACCGCATCGATTCGGCAGCACGCAACCATCCGATCATCACGGCAAGCGCCGACGAGTCGGCCTCGGTCACCTCGGAAAAATCAAACACTTGTTCGCCCTGTAGCAAAGCAGAACGGCCTGCTTCGAGCAGGCCGCGCGCATTACTCATAACGAGTGGCACCTTGACATTCAGGCGCCCCGCTTTACGTTCAATCATTTTTTCTCGGATTTGACCGAGTTGCCTTCCAAAGACCTGTTCTTGGTGGCAATCGCGGCAATCAGACCATCGATCCCGCCGTTACGAACCTCTTGATTGAACTGGTCACGATAGTTGGTAACCAAGCTGATGCCGGCCACCACTACGTCGTAGACTTTCCAGCCCTGCTCCTGTTTTTCCAGGTTGTAATCCAGCTGTACGGGCTTGCCGCCTGGCTGATGAATCTCTGTTCTAACCAGCACATCAGTTTCAGTGGGTGCCATTTTAAAGGGCTTGTAAACGACCTTTTGATTCTTGTAGCTGGTTAATGCATTCGAATAAGTACGCACAAGCAGAGTCTTGAACTCGGCAGTCAAATGTGTCTGCTGTTGCGGTGTAGCTTTACGCCACTCCTTACCAAGGGCCAGCGCGGTCATATGCGTAAAATTGAAATTGGGCAGCACTTTCTTGTCCACCAATTCAATGACTTTTCGGGTATCACCACTCTGAATATCCTTATCTTTACGGATAATTTCCAGAACATCTTCCGTCACCCGCTGAATCAAGGCGTCGGGAGCCTCCTGAGCGTATGCAACAGTGGCAATAAAACTGGCAAACAAGACCGCAAATAGCTTTTTCATTATCGAATACATAAAAAATCAATCATCCAGCCGCGGTGGGCGGCCATCGAAAATCTGGTTACGACGGCGTTGCAAATAAGCGTCGCGAATATAAGCATATTTATCCAGCGCGGCCTCTTCTACAACCTTGTCAGCAGGCAACAAACTGGCTCGAATGTCGACAAAACGCAACGCTGCCATACTATTTCGTACCGAAACTGCACGGACACGCGTTACCGGATCGAGATAGGCATCAACTCCCCAACCGAAAGTATCCCGCACATTGCGCGGACCAATCACAGGCCAAAATAGATAGCCGCCACCATCTGCGCCCCAGACGGCAAGCGTCTGCCCGAAGTCTTCGTCGTGCTTTTCAAGGCCGAGTTCGCTGGCAACGTCGAACAACCCGAAAATACCAACGGTTGAATTGATCAGCAAGCGCCCAAAATCGAAACCGGCATCACCGAACTTACCCTGCAGAGCGCTATTCAGGCCAATCCATAGATCACCTGCATTACCAAATACGTTGCCAACAGCCGCTTTTACCGGCAGAGGAGTCACGTAGTCATAAGCCTGGCCTACAGGCTTGATTGCATACTTGTCGACCACTTCGTTGACTGCAAACATTGGGCGATTGAAGCCTTCATAAGGATCAATCGGATTCCCCTCGGCCAGAACCCCGGCGCAAGCGACAGCGACAACCGCACCCAGCGCCCAGTAACGACAAGTTTTAGATCCCGATGCGCAAAATACGTCCATCATTTTTTATCCTGTCCGTCCGCTGCCTTGCTGAATAAAAACTGGCTAATCAATTTCTCGAGAACAACTGCCGATTGTGTTTTGGTGATCGTCTCTCCCGCCTGCAACATCTTGTCTTCACCACCCGCATCAAACCCGACATACTGCTCGCCAAGCAAACCCGCAGTATTGATCGAGGCGAATGTATCTTTCGGAAAATGGTAGCGACCATCGATAGTCATGCTGACCACCGCCTCATAAGCCCCTGAGTCAAACTGTATATCTACAATCCGCCCAACCACGACGCCTGCACTTTTGACTGGCCCGCGCACTTTTAGCCCACCGATATTATCAAATTTGGCCTTAAGCACGTAGCCGTCCGACAACCGGGACGACGAAAGGTTGCCAACCTTGAGCGACAAGAAAAGCATTGCCGCAAGGCCAATTGCCACAAAAACACCTACCCACAGGTCGAGAACAGTACGATTCATTAAGCCCCCCGGAACATGAACGAGGTTAAGACAAAATCCAGCGCCAGCACCGTCAGCACCGACGTAACTACTGTGCGCGTAATAGCGCGCGAAACACCTTCAGCGGTCGGCACTGAGTCGTAACCCTCAAAAACAGCGATTAGCGAAACTGCAATACCAAAAACAAAGCTTTTAACGACACCATTCCAGATGTCATAGCGAAAATCAACACTGGCCTGCATCTGCGACCAATACGCGCCATCATCAACACCAATCAGCACCACACCAATCAGCCATCCGCCAAGCACACCCATGGCAGAGAAAATGGCAGCCAGTAGCGGCATGGAAATGACTCCACCCCAGAAGCGCGGCGCCACAACACGGGCAATCGGGTCAACGGCCAT
Organism: Betaproteobacteria bacterium; assembly: GCA_016709965.1. NCBI lineage: Bacteria > Pseudomonadati > Pseudomonadota > Betaproteobacteria > Rhodocyclales > Azonexaceae > Azonexus > Candidatus Azonexus amarohabitans. The sequence continues at coordinate 267,304 of JADJLT010000006.1, read as the reverse complement.
CATGTCCATTGCCTTAAGTTGCTCGGTCGCTTTCATCAAGCCAATTTCAGCAGTCACTGATGAACCAGCGCGTGAGGCGAAAAATATCGCGGCCAGAACCGGCCCAAGTTCCCGTGTTAAAGACAGGGAAACCAGCGTTCCCAGTGCCTCGGTTGAACCAAATCGCTGCAGAATTTCATAACCTTGCAATCCAAGAACCAAGCCAACGAACAACCCGGAAACAACAATAATCAGCAGGGACAACACCCCGCTGAAATATATTTCACGCAGGGTCAGCGGCAGGCGACGAAAAGAGGAGCCTGAATGTATGAGCACTGCCCAGAAAAACCTGGCGGCGAAACCAAGTCGCCACACACGCTCAACGGTCACATGGCCCAACTTGCGAATGATGGCAATCGGATCAAGCATTCGACGCCCGACTCAGGAACTCATCTCGAACCGAGGGGGCTGGATAATCGAAATGCACCGGACCATCCGGTTCGGCGTAGATAAACTGATGCACAAAGGCATCTTTCGATGCCCTGATCTCATCCGGGGTACCTTCAGCGACAACCTGACCGCCATTCAGAAAGTAGATGTAATCAACGATCTGCAACGACTCATGAATATCATGAGTCACCATGATCGAGGTTGCACCTAGCGCATCATTCAACTTGCGGATCAATTGACCGATAACGCCAAGTGCAATCGGATCAAGTCCTGTAAATGGCTCGTCATACATCACCAGCATTGGGTCAAGCGCCAGCGCCCTGGCGAGAGACACTCGCCGAGCCATACCACCAGACAATTCACCCGGCATCAGCTTATGTGCGCCACGCAGGCCAACAGCCTCCAACTTCATCAATACCAAGTCACGGATCATCTCATCCGACATATCCGTATGCTCGCGCATAGGGAAAGCCACGTTCTCAAAAACCGTCATGTCGGTGAAAAGGGCGCCAAACTGGAAAAGCATCCCCATCCTGCGCCGCAATTTATACAACTCTGTTTGGGACATGCCGCAAATCTGATGTTCATCCAGGCAAACTCGCCCTCCCGTCGGTCTCAACTGACCGCCGATGCAACGCAGCAGGGTGGTTTTCCCGCAACCAGACCCTCCCATAATAGCCACCACCTTGCCTCGGGGAATCTTCATGTTGATTCCCTGGAGTACAGGACGGCCGTCATAGTCAAATTGAAGGTCCTCAATATCGACCAAGATGTCGTCGGACAAAGCATTTTCCCAAAAAAAAGGTGGGCCAATTTTATCAGAAACCCCCAACGTCGCTCGGAAACGGCAAGGCTATAATCGAACAAATTACATATGGAAAGCTACGCTCTTGTCAGCTACCAAACCGCTTTTGTTGATCGTTGATGATGATCCGCTCATCAGCGAATCGCTCAGTTTCGCGTTTGCACAGGAATATGACGTACTCACAAGCCATTCCAGAACTCATGCACTGACCCTGCTTAGACAACTACGCAAACCTCCTCAAATTGCACTGGTTGACCTCGGACTCCCGCCAGTGCCCCACCGCCCAGACGAAGGATTTGCTCTGATTGGCGATCTGCTCGCATTGTCACCGGACATGAAAATCATTGTTCTTTCCGGGCAAAGCGACGAGGACAACGCGCGTCATGCGCGAACTCTGGGAGCGGTTGAGTTTGTTGCAAAGCCGTGCGATCCAGGTCGCCTGCGCGAACTTTTCCAGCAAGCCTTACGCTTTGGAGGCCAGACTCAGGCCACAGTGACCAAAGGGTTGATTGGCGAAAGCCTGCCGATGCAACGACTTCGTCTGCAACTCAGCCAATATGCCAACCTGGCCTACCCGGTACTGATAGAAGGCGAGTCAGGCAGTGGCAAGGACATCGTTGCCAGCCACTATCTGCATCAGCTAACAGAACGCCATGACAAACCTTTTCTGGCTCTTAACTGCGCAGCGATTTCACCATCCTTGCTTGAGCCCACACTTTTTGGCCATGCCAAGGGCGCATTTACCGGTGCAGCAGGTGCCAAAGCGGGTTATTTTGAAGATGCCAACAGCGGAACCCTGTTTCTTGACGAAATCGGCGAACTCCCGCTGGACCTTCAACCAAAGCTGTTGCGCGTTCTGGAAAATGGTGAATATCAACGCGTTGGCGAAACGCAAACGAGGGTATCCACCGCGCGTATTGTTGCCGCGACCAATCGGGACTTAAGACACGAAATGAAGGCAGGACGCTTCCGAGCTGATCTTTTTCATCGACTTTCCGTGTTCACCGTAGCAGTACCCCCGTTACGCGAAACAAGCCTCGATCGCCTTCTACTGCTTGAGCACTTTCGCAAAGCATGCGCCTCCAGCGCTCGTACCGAACCGTTCGTTCTAGCCGCATCAGCTCAATCACTTTGGCTGGACTATGGCTTTCCCGGCAACGTACGCGAATTGCGCAACATCGTTATTCGTCTGACCGCGCGCTATCCTGGACAGGCAGTAACAGCAGAGCAATTACGCGCCGAGCTGGACAATCTCGACAGTTTCGAACCAACGACGCCGCCAAGCATATTGGCCGTAGACGACTTGGAGAACGTCAAGCTGGCCGCTCGCCGGCATCTCGAAGCAGCCTCCCGACTCAATCTCGATGCCACTCTCGAGCTATGGCAGCGTGGTTATATTGAGGCAGCGACCGAGCTCTGCGGCGGGAATATGAGCGAAGCGGCTCGTCGCCTCGGCATCAATCGCACGACGCTCTACAACCGCATGGAAAGCTGGACTCGCCGATGAGCCTTTATCTGGAACATTTCGGGCTGCGCGAACCACCGTTTCGCATCACGCCCGACACTGATTTCTTTTTCACCGGTGCAAACCGGGGGCCAACGCTCGACGCCCTTGTTTATGCAATCACACAGGACGAAGGCATCGTCAAGGTCACAGGCGAAGTAGGTAGCGGCAAGACCATGCTTTGCCGGATGTTATTGGACCGACTGCCGGAAAATGTTGAAACGCTCTATCTAGCCAATCCCTCATTATCAAGACAGGAAATACTGGGCGCCATTGCCGATGAATTGGGCATCCCGGCAGATGGCAAGGCAACACACTCACTCACCCGAGCACTCCAAGATGCCTTGATAGCCCGCTACGCCGAGGGCAAACGCGTGGTTTTGCTGATTGACGAGGCGCACGCGATGCCTGCCGAGTCACTTGAAGAAATTCGACTACTCTCCAACCTCGAATCAAAAGCCAACAAACTCCTGCAAATCGCCTTATTCGCCCAGCCCGAGCTCGATGAAAGACTGGCGGCGACCGATATGCGCCAGTTGCGCGAACGTATTACCCAGCATTTCAACCTGATGCCACTAAAGCATGATGACGTCGCCAACTATATCGAGTTCCGCCTGCGCGCTGCTGGCTATCGAGGCCCTAACCCATTTTCCGTCCAGGCAGTCGAGATGATTGCCCGCATTTCCGAAGGGCTCTCTAGGCGTATCAACATCCTGGCCGACAAGGCTATGCTTGCCGCCTATTCTGCCAGCAGCCACAGGGTTGATATTAACGAAATCAAAATCGCTGCCCAGGATGCGCGCTTTTCACCGCTGCAACCCCAATCACGCCTAAATATCACCCCCCTGATCTGGGGCATCGCGGGCGCGAGCATTGCTGTACTAATGATTTGGCTGACGTCCGCCACATTTCAACACGCATCGCAAGAAAGTAACACCAACGAAGTCGCTGCAACGGCAGCGACAACCGCACCTTCACCTCCGGACAAACGCCTGCAAACAACCCTCCTCCACGCTCCCGAAGCAGCGCAGGCTGACAGTCAACGCAAAATCCGTTTCGCTCCACTAACTCGCCAGCACCTTTCGCAATATGAGCAGTGGATCAACGATGCTCCTAGCGCTCACTATTTCATACAATTGCTGGCCACCGATGCTACCAACACCGGTGAAATCGAAGGATTTCTCGCACGAGTAAGCGAAACTATCGATCCATCGCAAATCCGCGCCTATCGCTCATCACTCTCCGGACGCGACCGAGTCGGTGTGATTTTTGGCGATTACGCGAATCGAGAAGAGGCTGTTGCGGCGATGCAGGCACTACCGGAGTCGATCAAGGCAGCACAACCCTTTCCGAGGCAGGTCAGCAGGTTACGCTAGCGGCCCGCCCCAAGCCGCCTCGTGCAACCCGGTCAAATTACGTGCTAGCATCATAGTCAAATTCAGCCACCCGCCCTCCCCTGCTCAGACAAGGTAAAACCCGATGAAAATCGGTTTCATCAGTACAACGCTTTTGCTTCTATTGCTGACCGCCTGCGCAGCGCCAACCCCGCGCGAACCCCTGAAGGGACATTTGACGTCGGAAAGCTCCGTACCCGCCGCCTCTGGCAATATTCCTGCCCCCGTCCAGCAGACGCTCGCACTGCCCAAACCACGGACAACCAGAAAGGCGGAAACCTATAGCGTCGTCGTCAACAATGTACCGGTTCGCGATCTGCTTTTTGCGCTGGCCCGTGACGCCAAAGTCAATGTAGACGTGTATTCCGGCATTACCGGCAACGTCACACTGAATGCAATCGACCAGACGCTGCCACAATTGCTTACCCGGATTTCCAAGCAAGTCGACATGCGCTTTGAACTGGACGGTCCGAACCTCGCCATCATGCCGGACTCGCCCTTCCTGAAGCATTACAAGGTCGACTATGTGAATATGGCGCGCAACGTCACCGGCACAGTATCGACCAACACCCAGATTTCTACCGGAACGCCAAGCAGCGCGGGCAGCAGCGCCACACCATCCACCAGTGGTGGTGCCGGTAATATTTCCAACACGCGTATTGAAAACACCTCGCGCAACCAATTTTGGGAGTCCCTGGAAAAAAACATCAAGGACATCCTGCGCGAAACCGACAAGATTTTGCCTGAAGGATCAAGCGAAACGGTCGTCGAGCAAAGCAGCGCCGAGAGCGCAACAGGAACCGCCGCGCTGCCGCAAGCAACTGGCCGACGCGCAGCCCAAGCAGTTGCCAACGTCCTGCAAGCCAATCCAAATCCAAACTCATCCAGTCAGGCAGCAGGCACCTCGGTCGTCCGCCGCAACACCTTCAGGGAGGCCGCATCGGTCATCATGAATGCAGAGACCGGCGTCATCACCGTGCGCGCCACCCAACGCCAGCATGACCGGATTCAGGAGTTTATCGATCGTGTCGCCAATTCAGCCCACAAGCAGGTGCTGATTGAAGCGACCATTGTTGAAGTAGCCTTGAACGATGGCTACCAGCAAGGCATCAACTGGACTCAGTTAGCCGGGAGCGGGACACTCAATTTCCTTGGCGATGCGCTGACAAAAAACGCCTATAACCTGAGCTATACAAAAGCTGACAAGAATCCGAATGCGCTGGTCACCATGCTGGACACTTTCGGGACCACCAAAGTACTTTCCAGCCCTCGGCTTTCGGTCATGAACAACCAGACAGCCTTGCTGAAGGTCGTGGAAAATTACGTCTATTTCAGCGTCAAGGCTGACACAACCACCACGGCCAATGTGGGCACGACTACAGCCTACACCACGACGCCACAATCGGTTTCAGTTGGCCTGGTAGTTAGCGTAACACCGCAAATCAGCGATGGTGACGCAGTGACGCTCAACGTACGTCCGACAATCACCAGCGTGGCCAGAGAAGTTCAAGACCCCAACCCCGACCTCAAGAAAAATGACATCAGCAACCTTGTCCCGGTAATCCGGACCCGGGAAATCGAATCGGTCATGCGTGTTGCCAGCGGCAACATTGCCATTCTTGGCGGCCTGATGGAAGACAAGATCGACTACCAGACCCAGCGCGTCCCGCTACTCGGACAAATCCCTCTGGCGGGAGAGTTGGTCAACAATCGCAACAATGCCGCCAAAAAGACCGAACTGGTCATTTTTCTCCGCCCGGTCGTTATCAAGGATGCAAGTATCGATGGCGACTACGCCTCGATGCGCGACCACCTTCCCGGACAAGGCTTTTTCGCCCAACCCAATGAAGCCCAGCCTTTCAACATCATTCCGAGCCGCTGAGAGCAACGCATGAGCCTGTTGATGGATGCCCTCAAGCGGGCGGAAACCAGCAAGCAGGAAGCCGCTCGCAACCTGTCAGGCAAACCTCTGTCGCCCAGCGAGTTGCTCAGTCTTGAACCCCTTCCCGACGAACCGGGACGGGCGACAGCCACCCCGTTGCCCAAGCTTGCCGCCCATATTGATACCGTGGATGCCGATCTGGCTGGTGCAGCAATGCCTGGCTCTCGCGCCGCGCCGCCCACGATCAAAACGAGTCCGTCACCGAAACCTGTCGAATCGCGCGAAGCGGTCCGCAATGCCTTTGCCGTAAAGCAAGTGCCCGAAGAATCACCGTCCAGACTGCCGCTCTGGCTAACGCTGGGCATCCTTGGCATCGGCGGCATCGGCATCGGTGGCTACGTCTGGTATCAGATGAATTCCATGAATCATGGGACGATGGTCGCCAGTCCCGGAACAGCCGCACAAACACCACCTGCGCAAATGCCAAAGCCGCCGGTGCCTGCCGTGCCGTTAAACACACCTTCCGATTTTGGGTCAGAAAACCGGTTGACCGCAGCAATCGCCCCCCAGCCAACCACAACGCCGCTTTTCCCTCGTCAATCGGCTCGCCCGAGCAGTACCCAGGCAAGCGATACCGAAACGCCAGGAAATCCGCCGATACGTCTGGTCCGGACGCACCCGGAGCCGGACACCAACCTGGTTCGCGGCTATGCCAGTCTACAGCGCGGCGAAATCGAGTTATCACGCCGAGAGTTGGAGCAAGCGCTGCGCCGTGATCCGAACAACACGGATACCTTGCTTGCCCTGGCTGCCATCGCCCACCGCCAGGGACGCCTGGCAGATGCTGGATCGCTTCGCCAACGTGCGCTCTTCGCCAACCCAAGCGACCCGGCAGCCCAGGCGGCCAGCCTTAACAACGCTGCGGCCGATGCTGACCCGAATGCCGCCGAAAGCCGTCTGAAAACGCTGCTTTCCACTCAACCGGAATCACCACCGCTCAATTTTGCCTTGGGCAACCTGTACTCGCGCCAAGGCCGCTGGTCGGAGGCGCAACAAGCCTATTTCAACTCAGTCGCCGCTGATGGCGACAATCCCGACTACCTGCTCAATCTAGCCGTCAGCCTTGATCACATGCGCCAGCCGCGCCTGGCCGCTCAACATTACCGGCTTGCACTGGAAGCGGCAGCAAAACGTCCCGCCGGTTTCGACCGCGATAAAGTCCGGATGCGCCTGGGTGAGCTGCAACCCGAGCGCCAGCCTTAAGTACGCATGAGTACCGCTACCCTCCAGCGCCGCCCCCTCGGCCAGATTCTGATTGCCGAAGGCATCCTGTCGGAAGATCAGTTGCGCATTGCGCTGCTGGAGCAGATGAAGCAAAACCAGCCGATCGGCAAATTGCTGGTGTCGCTGGGCTTTGTCACCGAAGCCACCTTGCGCCAAGCGCTTTCGGAAAACCTCGGCAAACAGAGCATTGACCTCTCTCACGCTGTCGTTGACCCGCAAGCGGTCAAACTGGTGCCGCGTGACCTTGCCAAACGCCATCACCTGCTGCCGCTGGACTTCGACCGCCAGAGCCGCCGCCTGACCCTGGCCATTGCCGACATCAACGATATTGTCGGCCTTGATCGCGTGCGAAGCGAGCTTGAAGAAGGTACAGAGATCGAAACGCTGCTCGCCGGCGAGTCTGAAATCGACCACGCAATCGACCAGTATTACGGTCACGAGCTATCTATCGACGGCATTCTGCACGAGATCGAAACCGGCGAAATTGACTGGCGCAGCCTCTCGACGAGCGATGATGAGTACAGTCAGCCGGTCGTTCGATTGATCGACTCGATCCTGACTGATGCCGTCAAACGCGAAGCCTCGGACATCCACTTCGAACCGGAAGCCAACTTCCTGCGCATCCGTTACCGTATCGACGGCATGTTGCGCCAGATTCGGGCGCTGCATAAGTCCTACTGGCCGGCCATGACGGTACGCATCAAGGTGCTTTCCGGCATGAATATCGCCGAAACCCGCGCCCCGCAGGATGGCCGGATCAGCCTGACGGTGTCAGGCCGCCCGATCGATTTCCGCGTTGCCTGTCAGCCGACCATCCACGGCGAAAACGTCGTCCTGCGTATTCTGGATCGTCAAAAAGGCATTGTACCTCTGGAAAACCTCGGGCTGGCCGAGGCGCACCTGCACCAGCTCAAGCTGATGATTTCCCGGCCGGAAGGCATCATTCTGGTCACCGGCCCGACCGGCAGCGGCAAGACGACAACCCTCTACTCGGTTCTGAACCACATCAACGCCGAGGGCATACACATCATGACTCTCGAAGACCCGGTCGAATACCCGATGGCGATGGTGCGCCAGACCTCAGTCTCCGAAACCGCCAAGCTCGACTTTGCCAACGGCATTCGTTCGATGATGCGACAAGACCCGGACGTCATTCTGGTCGGCGAAGTCCGCGATGCCGAAACCGCCGAAATGGCCTTCCGCGCAGCCATGACCGGCCATCAGGTGTACACCACCCTGCATACCAATTCAGCCATTGGTGCCGTGCCCCGCCTGCTCGACATCGGCGTACTGCCTGACGTCATGGCCGGCAACATCATCGGCATCATTGCCCAGCGCCTGATTCGCCGCTTGTGCGATCACTGCAAGACGCCATACCACGCCGAGCCACACGAAATCCGGCTGCTCGTTCCTCTTGGCGAAGGACCGCGCCCGGTACTGTTTCGTCCCACGGGTTGCGAACAGTGCGACTTCCAGGGCTACCGCGGGCGCATCGCCATCATGGAGTTGCTACGCATAGACGCAGGCATCGACGAACTCATAGCCCGCCGCGCCACCACCCATGAAATACGGACGCGAGCGCTGCTGCAAGGCTTTACCACACTGGCCGACGACGGCATGCATCGTGTGCTGAATGGCACGACCTCGCTCGAGGAACTGGCCCGCGTCGTCGACCTGACCGACCGGATGTAGCCGTGCTTTACGACTACAAGGCGGTCAGCCCAGAGGGACGAATGACCTACGGACGACTCGACGCCATCAATCTGGTCGACCTCGAAATGCGCCTGAAGCGCATGCACCTCGATCTGGTCACCGGCGCCCCGATCAAGCAGCGCGCCCTGTTTGGCGGTCACAAGGTGCCGCGCCCCGAACTGATCAATTTTTGTTTTCACCTGGAGCACCTGACCCGTGCAGGCGTTCCCATTCTCGATGGTTTGACCGACCTGCGCGACTCCGTCGATCATCCGCGTTTTCGCGAAGTCATGGCCGGGCTAATTGAAGGCATCGAGGGCGGCCAGACCTTGTCACAGGCGATGAGCGCCCATCCGGATGTCTTCAATCAGGTATTCGGCAATCTGATCCGTGCCGGCGAAACCAGCGGCCAGCTACCCGATGTGCTGGCCAGCCTGACTGAATCACTCAAATGGGAAGATGAACTGGTTTCTCATACCCAAAAACTGCTGATGTACCCGGCGTTTGTCGCCAGCATTGTGCTTTCTGCGACTTTCTTCCTGATGATCTACATGGTCCCTCAGCTCAAGATGTTCGTAAAAAACATGGGCCAGGTGCTGCCGCCACATACCAAACTGCTGTTTTTCGTTTCCGACCTGCTGGTCGCCTACTGGTACGTGTTCCTGCTGCTACCTGTCATCGGCCTGATAGCCGGCCAGGCCATCCTTCGTAGTAATCCGCTAGCGCGATTTCGATTGGATAGTCTCAAGCTACGCCTGCCGCTCGTCGGCCCCATCTTGAAAAAGATCATTCTCTCCCGCTTTGCCAACACCTTCGCCATGCTTTACGCCTCCGGCATTCCGGTACTCGAATCGATCCGCACCACCCAGAACGTTGTCGGCAACCTGGTAGTGCGCAAAGCACTCGAACGGGTTGAAATGTCGATTCGCGAAGGTCAGAATGTCGCCGGCGCCTTCAAGGATGTCGGACTCTTCCCGCCACTCGTCGTCCGCATGCTGCGCATCGGCGAAAGCACGGGCGGATTGGACAAGGCCTTGCTCAACGTCAGCTATTTCTACAACCGTGACGTCAAGGAATCGGTCGGCAAGGCGCAGGCACTGATTGAACCAATGCTCACGCTATTCATGGGCGCCCTGCTCGGCTGGATTATGCTATCGGTCATCGGCCCCATTTACGACGTCATCAGCAAGATCAAAACGTGAGCAGCAACCGCCTCCTTTACCTCAACACCCATCGCCTGTCGGCCTATGCCTGGCAGCAGGGCGTACTGACGCTGAATGGGGTGTTCGACAATGACGAAACTGGCCTCCAGCAGTTCTCCGAATATCTGAGCAAAAATCACAAATGCTACTTTTCGCTGCTTGCCAACGTCGCAGAGGAAGGCCACGCGCTGGAAACCATCCCTTTCCTGCAGGGTAGCGACCGTCAGGCACTGATTACGCGCAAGATTGGCCAGCACTTCCTGGGCACCTCGCTCGCCTCGGCAATTTCGCTGGGGTACGAAAAGTCGCAGCGTAAAAACGAAAAACTTCTGCTTTCGGCGCTGACCAACCCGGCTCACTTCGAGCCCTGGTTACGCCGTATCGCCGATGCTGAAGCAGCACTGGCCGGTATCTACACCGTTGCCCAGCTCGGTGGAGACATGTTGAAAAAACTGGGACAGACAAGCAGGCGCTGTTTGTTGCTCACCTTGCAGGATCACTCGATCCGCGAAAGTTATCTGGTCGACGGTCACGCCCAATTTTCACGTATGGCGCCGCTGACTGACAGCAGCATAGCCGGTATAGCCAGTGCCTTCACCGCCGAATCCAGCAAGCTTCGCCAGTACCTGATCGGTCAGCGCCTGATCGGCCGTGATGAAACCCTGCCGGTCTTCATCCTTGCTCATCCGCAGACCATTCCCGCCATCGAAAAAGCTCGCCCTGAAAGCGGTCTGCCGGATTTCACCGTCATTGACAGCCACACGGCGGCGAGCAAACTCAAATTGCGCTCGCTACCGGAAGACAATCGCAGCGAGCTGCTTTTCCTGCATCTGCTGGCGACCGCAGCGCCCTCGCAGCAATTTGCCAACGAAGCCCATCGGCACCATTATCGGCTGTCACAGATTCGCCGCGGGCTAATCGCCGCCGGACTGATTGCCCTGCTTGGTGGTCTTCTATTTGCCGCCAAGGGGACCTACGACGCGCATGAACTGCGCCAGGAGGTTGCGACACTGGCCGCCGAAGAGGTCGACCTCAACCGACGCTACGCTGAGATTTCTGCCACCTTCCCGCAACTCGGCATCGATAACGACACCCTGCGCCGCCTGACCAATCGCTACGGCGAACTGCGCAGTCTGCAACGCCAACCGGCGCCGAGCTACACCATGCTTGGTCGTGTGCTCGACGGCATACCGGCCATCATCCTTGAAAGCATAGATTGGAAAAACGGCACTTTTTTGCCGTCGACCGCAGCAATCAACAATGGCCCGGAAATCACAACGATTCAAGGCGCCATTCGCCTCGAACGGGCCACTACCCGGCAAACACTTAACACCTTCGATCAGTTCGTCGAAACACTGCGCGCCGACCCGGCCAATACGGTCAAAGTACTGCAACGACCCTTCGACATTGAATCCGGCAGCGCCCTGCGTGGCGGCGGCGAAGAAGATGAAGAAGCCAAGCCCCGGCAGTTTTCCGTCGAAATTACCCGGAACGTCGCGCCATGAAGCTGACGAAACGTGACCTTGGAAAGCTCTGGCTGCCGCTGCTTGCCACACTGACGCTGATCAGTATTGCGGCAGTACTGGCCTGGGCCACCCACCTCGATGCCAAAAAGGCCGAACGCGAACGAAATGCCGCTGCCGCCCAAAAAAAACAGATCGAACAGCGTTTGCGCCAAGTTCGCACTGAAGAACAGGACATCAAGGAACGGACAGAACTTCTCCTGCAACTGCAGGCGGCCGGGTTCACCGGAGAAGAACGCCGCCTCGACTGGATGGAGACGCTACGCGATGCCCACCACCAACTCGGCATTCCGGGCATGAACTATGAATTCGGCGTCCAGACACGCCTGGACAGCACCGATGACAGCACGCAAAGCTGGTTCAGCAGCCCGCTGCATCTTCAGCTTCGACTACTGCATGAAGAAGACCTGCTCAGGTTCCTTGCGCGCATCCAAAAAGACGCCAAGGCATTGGTCATCGTGCGTAGTTGCAAACTGTCACCCCTGTCCCGCCAATCCGATGCCCGCGAAGCAATGGCCCAGTTCGTTGCCGATTGCGACATGCAATGGCTCACCATGCGCCAGCGGACCGCCCAGAAATGAGTATCGCGCGCCTGATCGCTCTCCTGCTGCTGACTTCTGTCGTCGGCCCAATTTCGGCGGAGGAGGCAAAGCTCGGCCGGCTATTTCTCGAACCGCAACAACGCGCCAGACTTGACCTTCAGCGCCAACGAAACCCGGGGTTTCATCCGGACACCGGTAACGGCGAGACCAGCCAGACCTTCAACGGCGAAGTACGCAGCAGCAACGGGCGTCGCACACGCTGGATCAACGGTGAAGCGGACTGGGCGGGCGTCGTCCTGCCACCGCGCGTTCCCGTTGGCGACACCTTCACCCCCACTACCGGTGAACGCGAAAGCCTGCTGCACGGCGGGCGTATCCTGATCAAGCCAGGCCGCGCCAAAAAATGAATCGTCACGCCCCCCCGAAAGCCCAAAGGGGCGTCGCCCTTGTCGCCCTACTCGTGATGGTGCTCCTGGCCGGTGGTTACGCTTTCTATCGCAGCGCCAACCTCGGTAGCGGCAAAAATCAGGAACGCGACACGGTTTTGCTACGGCTGGCGCAAGCCAAGGAAGCGGTCATCGCTTACGCGGTCAATGACGCCAACCGCCCGGGGCGACTGCTCTGCCCCGATTTACTCGGCAACGGTATTTCTCCCCTGCTATCTCGCGATGACTGCGATAGCTACAGCGGCCTGCTTCCCTGGAAAACGCTGGATTTGGCAGAAAGCAGTGATGCGCAGGGCGGAAAATTTCGCTATTACGTCTCTCCCGCATTCGGCGGGCAAAGCACCGCCATAAAACTCAACAGCGAAACACTCACTTCGCTTCGCCTTGACCTTCCCAATCCCGGCCCCAGCAACGACATCGCAGCCATCATCGTCGCCACGCGTGGCGCACCTGACACGCTGAACGAGGATGGCGACGACTACTTTTACAGCGGCAAGACAAATTCCCCGCAAGATAACGACCTTGTCATTGCCATCACCCGCCAGGAGTTGATGGCTGCCGTCGAACAGCGCATCGCCAACGAACTTCGCACCTGTCTGGAACAACACGCCAGCAGCGCAGATAACCTGCAGCACACCTACCCGTGGCCCGCGCCGCTATCAAACGCGATTTTCAAAGGCGCCACCCGAAGCCTGTTTGGCATGGTTCCGGACACGCAAGCGGGCAACCCGGAAAAGGCGCTCAAGGACACCATTACCAAGCTGGCAAATTTGCAAAACAGCCTGAATTCCGCGTTGACCGCAGAAGACCAGCTCAAGGTCACCTATCAAATCCAGGCAGAAGCCGCTTACGCCCGAGCGCTGTTTGATCGCATTTACTTGCTGGCGTTGGAAGTCTCAGACAAAGCCGCTCAGGCGAAGTCCGCGTTCCAGTCACTTGATGCCGCATTTGTTTCGGCCACCGTCAGCAAAGGCACCTTCACCGCCCAGGCGGGCTCACTACCAAGCGCCATGAGCAGCGCCTACCCGGCCCTGAATGCTTTCATCGAGTCACTGAAAGACAGCGGATTCGACCTCTTCCTGATGGAGATGGAAACGCAAAACCCAACGCTTAAATTCGCCATAGACACTGCCAACGCAGTCCCTACCGCGGCGAATTTCAAGGCGCTGGCCGCATTGATCAACCCATTGGACAACCTTGTACTGGAAAACAGCTGGACACCCAACCAGACCATCGAAAGCCAAATCATCATCGCCAGCAACACCGCCAAGGCTGCCGTCAGCGCTGCCAACGCAAACCCTGTCATCGTGCCCCAAGCGATCGCCCTCGCCACTGAGCTGTACAACACCAACCAGTCCATTGAAGCGACCATCCTGGCAAGCCGTTTCAACCTGGACAGCAACGAAATCAGCTTTCGCGCTGAGCGCATCAACGCTGCCTCCACCAGTGCCATTTCGTCCTCTTTGAGCGCCCAGTCCCTGAGCGCACTAGTTTCGACGCTCGAATCAACACAGACGCTAATTACCTCACTTTCGAGCATCTCGCCCACCCTCAACGCCGCCCGCACGGCCACCTTGAGCGCCCTTGACAGCGCCATATCAGCAGCAAAAACAGGCAGCGATCAGGCGCTTGTCGGAAGCAGTTCCGATAGCGCAGTCCTGCAGCTGACGGCACTGGCTAACGCCATGGCGAACAATGGCGACAATGTCGCCTTGGAGGCGCTGAAATCAGTAGCAGCCACCCTGAATCCGTTCCAGCAAACCGCACCGAAAAATGTTACCGCAGGGCGTGCCTTGCGCACGCCAATCGGCACGGTCCTCGACTGGGCCAACAATGCCATCAGCCGCTCCGCTGATCTGGCGCGCCTGGCCAGAAAAGGCATCACCTCAACCGAGGATAACGACACCTCCGCCTACACAGCATCCCGGAAACTGCTCGACAGCCTGGATGGTGCTACCGGCAGCATCGCGCTGCTCGACAACTACAGCAAAAACAATACTGCTGCCGCGGCACGCCTGGCACAAGAAGCACTGAACAACACACAATCTCTTTTATCCAATCTCCTGTTCGTGGCCGCGAGACTCGATAGCTCCCTCGAAACCAGCATGGCAGAAGCTGCGATCCCCACGGTATGGTATGGAAATGCCTGCCTTTTTCTGAAGCCATCCACCGGCAGCAGCACGTGGTGGGTAGCAAACGACTGGAAAAAACTGTTCTTTTATCAAATCAGCGACCGCATTCGTCCCGCTATCGGGCAACTCACCGTGAATGGCAGCGGCAACTACCGCGCCATAGCGCTTGCCGCGGGCAAAGCACTGCCGACGCAGGACAGAATGATTCGTGACAGCAAAAGCTATCTGGAAGGAATAAACGCAGACAACTCCCGGAATGGCGATGCGCAATCCCCTTCACCTCGATTAGCCGTTGAGGCGGTTTCGCCCACATTCAACGATCACCTCGCCTACTAGAAACCGGATGAATCTTAAGCACTCAATCCTCAATCAGGCTGGATTTACGCTCGTCGAACTGACGATCGTACTGTTCATCGTCGCCCTCCTTTCAAGTGGCCTGATGCTTGGTCTTTCAGGACAACGCGAACAGGCGATGAACAAGGATGCGCGAATGCAACTTGAAACCATTCGCGAAGCATTGATCGGCTACGCAATGACGAATGGACGGCTTCCTTGTCCAGCCCCCGCCAACCTGCCCAACACTGATCCAAAAGCAGGCCAGGAGTTGATACCCCCATGTGAAAATAACTTGAGATTCGGCGTCATTCCCTGGGTGACACTTGGCGTACCGGAAACCGACCCTTGGGGAAGTCGCTTTACATACTTCGTCAGCAGCAAATTTACAGGTGCTTTACCGGGAGGCGCTCAAGCCAGCTTCTCGCTATCGACGGGAAGCGCTAGCGCCTCACCTCCGGATAATGCAGGTACCGCCAATATCAAGGACAACGGATTGGATATAGCCTCTGACATACCAGCCGTCATTGTCAGCCACGGAAACCGAAGCGCGGGAGCCTACCAAACCTCCGGCACACAACTTCCCGGCGCCACCGGAGATGAAGCCGAGAATGCCAACCGCACGCAGACCTTTATTTCCCACCCCCCCACTGACAGCTTCGACGACCAGGTGATATGGATCATCCCGACCGTCCTCAAATCGCGCCTGGTTTCCGTAGGAAAACTTCCCTAGATCGCTATCAACTGATTGCGCCGGCATATTGACCACCAGCACAGCGACTGCCAAACTGATTCATTCGGAAATTTGGTCGCTACTACAGGCAAACCGTGATTCGGCAATCTTTTCTTCTTTCGCTACGCAACGGTGGCATCCGCCCAGAAGACGATGCTGAATTACGCCTGAAGAAATCGCTGCTGGTCTTCGCTACCGGACTCGTATGCGCCGGCTCAATGCTCTGGCTTTTCCTCTACGGCCAGATGGGGCCGCAGTTTTCAGCCACTGCCCCATTCGTTTTCCAGCTCTTACTGGTCGGCAACTTGTTGTTCTACCTGCGTAGCGGCAATTTCGACCTTTTCCGCTATTCGCAACTGGCACTTTTTCTATTCGCACCGTTTGCCGTGCAGTGGAGCATCGGCAATTTCATCACTGCCAGTGGCACTAGTCTGTGGGGGTTGCTCGCTCCGATCGGCGCGGTCCTTTTTTTCGGCGTACGCGAATCGCTGGCATGGTTCTTTGCCTATATTTTCCTGACCGCGCTCTCCGGGTTTTTTGACTATGTACTCGTAGACAGCGTGGGAAACCACGGCCCGCGGGTCTCCATTCAAACCAGCGTCTTTTTCTTTGCACTCAATTTTGCTGCAATTTCAAGCATTGTTTATTTGCTCTTGCGCTACGCTGTGCAAGAAAAAGCCAAGGCACAAGCCAGCCTTGAAGCCACACACCGCTTGCTTCAGGATGAACAGGAGCGCTCAGAACGCCTGCTACTCAATATTCTTCCCGGGCCAATTGCCGAGCGCCTGAAACATGACAGCCAAGCCATTGCCGACGGGTTCGCCGACGTCACGGTAATGTTCGTCGATATCGTCAACTTCACCCGTATGGCCGAAGGGATGACACCGCAGCAGGTGTTTGCAATGCTTAATCGCATTTTCTCGTCCTTTGACGAACTTGCCGAACAATATGGCATGGAGAAAATCAAGACGATCGGCGATGCCTACATGGTTGCCGGAGGGCTCAATAATGAGCTGACCAATTACACCCAATCGATTGCCGAATTGGCCATTGCCATGCGTGACCTGCTGCGTCGTGATTTCACGGTTAACAGCATGCATCTGGATGTGCGTATCGGTATCGGTACCGGCCCAGTTGTCGCTGGTGTCGTTGGCAAGAAAAAATTCATTTACGACCTCTGGGGCGACACGGTCAATCTGGCCAGCAGAATCACCAGCGAAGGCACCCCAGGCATGATCCACGTCGATGAAACCACCCATCAGCGATTAGTACAGCACTTCACCTTCGATGCGCCGTTGTCTATTCACCTCAAGGGCAAAGGCAACACCCTCGTTCATCGGCTGAACGGCTCTCGAGAAATGTCGTTCAGTGAGCACGAGCCAAACTGAAAGCCACTCGCCCCGCCCGGTTTTCAACCAACTTCAGCGCATATCCGGCGCCATCCGCCTGTCGTGCTGCGTGATATAGACCAACCCCCAACCCATCCTCGGAACTGACAGGCTCCCTGAACAGGTTTGCGACCAGCACTGATGGAATGGCCAAACCATCATCATCAACGCTCAAGGAGGCATCGCCGAAAGCCACCCTGATTTTCAAGCCGGGCTGACGCTGACGCTTGGCCAGTGCGTTCTGCAATAAATTTTCCGCAACACTATCGAATAAAGCTCCAGGCACAGAGGTGTTTACCGTAGCCTCTCCGAGCCACTCAAGCGACACATGCGCATATCTTTCCTTGAGCCCTGCCCACCAAAAATCTGCGGCAACCTGTTCCTGTGACTCGAGGCTTGGTGACTGCAGTTTTTCCAGCGTTGCCTTCAGTCGATCAGCAATCTGCGGTAATTGCCTGCCGAGCAGCGAAGCGACCTCGGCCGGATCTCCTGGCTGGTTTGCCGCATAGCAAAGTACCTGCAACGACTGTAATAAATTTTTTACGTCATGCGTCACCCGCGCCCCGGTTTCATAGATTGCCTGTACATAACCCATGCGCTGCAACTGATGGGTCTGCCGCTTCACCAGGTAGAACTCGGCTACCAGTCGCAATAGCCACTCGACGTGCCAACGCATGGCAGGTGATGGCGCCTGTCGAAAATGAACGTTCAAAGCCAGTTCATTTGCCAAGCAAGCATGCACATATTGCGTCAATTCGCCAGATTGCCCTGAACTCTGCCCCGATTTCCATGAAACGCCCATGACCCAAGGCATCTCCCGCATACGCCCCATTTGAGCCTCGAGGAAACGCGTCGGATCTGCGTGCCGCTCACTCTCCGCCGACAGCTGCACCAACCACTGCTCAAGTGGCATACCCATTGATAACAAATAGCGAGAAACCGCCGAACCAATTCCGGAAAAGCCGGCCCGTGGATTCCAGGCCCAGGCGACAATGAGCAAAGCGCAGGCTACGGTCATGGAAGCCTTGAAGAGCGCTTCGACGTAACTGGCGGTCGTCACCAGCATATAAGCCAGCGCACCCAGCACAAAAACCGCCAGGACGAGAAAAACCAGCATGCCATAAAACAGGTCGAATGCCTCACCAGATTTGCGTTGTGGTGCACGCGCGGGAAAAAACAGCAGCACAGGCAGGAATAACGGCATGTAGCGAGCCAAAAGGCCGCGCAATGCGGGATCCAATGCAACAACCGGTGAGATTTCCGGCACAACGCCCAGCACGGCAACGACTATCAGATAGCCAAAGGCCAGCAGATAGCCGGAGCGTTCACTACGGCGCTCCGTCCAAAGCACTCGCCCCCCAATCGCTGCGGCCAATGCACCACACCATATCAACAAAAGCCAAGGCCCAAGCAACAGGGTAGAGCCCAAAACTGCGCCGCAAAGCATGGCGCCCTGACGCGGAGTAATCCGACGCTCTCCGGCAACAAAAGGCTGCCAGATCAGAAAGAGCCCCAGAGCAACGACCCAAAGCAGACTAACAGGCGGTATACGCCAACCACCGAAGGCCAGCGCATGCAACATCAGCAAATGCCCGGCCAGCAAAAAGTGCGGCCAATTTGCCAGTCGATTGGCAATCCGATTTGACAGCCTGGCGTTCATTTTTCAGACACACTGTTCATTTTTCGACACTTCCAGCAAATTTGCTATTCACGATTGACAAATTCCCCTGAAAACATCGGGCGTGAAAGTTGCTTATATAGACACGAAAATATAAATCGGAGCATGCCATGAAAAGCCAACAAAAAGGCTTCACCCTTGTCGAAATCGCCATTGTTCTAGTCATTATCGGACTTTTACTGGGTGGCGTTTTGAAGGGGCAAGAGCTGATCAACAGCGCAAAAGTAAAAAATCTAGCCAATGACTTTCGTTCGATCCCAACTTTTGTCTTCGCCTACCAAGATAAGTTTCGTGCCCTGCCTGGTGATGATCGAGCCGCTATCACCCACATTGGCGCCGTTGCAAATGGCGACGGTAGCGGACGCATCGATGGCGACTGGAACGCCGAACCTGCGGGCAACGCTTGCCCGACCGAATCCTGCAACTTCTGGGACCATGTTCGTCGGGCCAATCTGGCCACCGGCTCCCTCGTCATGAACGCTGAATTCTTCCCCAGGAACTCCGAAGGTGGGCTGATCGGCATTACCGGAGTTTCGCCATTAGCCGGATGGACTGGCAACTTCTACGTTTGCTCAACCAATATCCAAGGGCGGTTTGTACGCCAACTGGACATTACTGCGGACGATGGCAACACAGCTACCGGCAACATTCGCGTTATCTGCCAAGGTGTTTGCGCGACATCAGCCAACCCGCCTGCCAACCTCACGGTGGCAGAAGATAGCAACCTCTATACGGTTTGCTCGTCAAATTAAGCAATATCGCCCCACAAAGCCCATTTCGATGGGCTTTTTCATTTCTGCAGCAAGCGTTGCTCAGCAGCCGTCACGACCGCCGGTGAACCCAGAACAATCACCGCATCCCCCTCTTCCAGAAGCGTTTCCGGTGCCGGCTCCAAGGCGCGGATACCCCGACGCCGGATAGCACTGACTTCGCAGCCCAGTGCATCGAGATCGAGGTTGTTCAGCGTCTGTCCTATAGCTGCCGCACCCGGCACGAGCAATACAGTGTGAAGCCGTGGTTGCTGCTCGTCCTCTTCATCGCGGTCACGGTCGCTTATGCCACGATAGAAACCACGTAACAAGCTATAACGTTGAGATCGGGTCTGGCGAACGCGCTTGAGCACGCGATTCAGTGGTACGCCCACCAAAACCATGGCGTGTGAGGCAAGCATGAGACTACCCTCCAGCGCCTCCGGTACGACCTCAGTGGCACCGGCACGAGTCAAACGCTCCATGTCGCGCTCATCAAGCGCACGAACCACCACCGGCAAATCAGGCCGCAGTTCCTGAACATGATGCAAGACCCGTTCGGACAACTGGGTATCGCTCACCGTCACGATAATGACACTGGCTCGCATCAAGCCTGCGGCCAGCAAGGATTCTTTTCTCCCGACATCACCGTATGCAACGTTTTCACCGCCAGCCACCGCCTCCCGGATACGATCCGGGTCCAGATCCAGCGCCATATAGTGGATGCCCTCCTGCGCCAGAAAGCGTGCAAGATATTGGCCGTTGCGCCCAAAGCCGCAAATGATGGCATGCTTCTCCGAACCCATTGATTGCGCAGCAATCTTGGTCAATTGCATGGAACGGATCATCCATTCGCTGGCCACGAAACGAACGACGATCCGCTCGCTGTACTGGACAATGAACGGCGCGATCAGCATCGACAACACCAGCACAGTCAAAGCGACCTGCTGAATCTCTCTCGGCAGATGGATAATTTCGCCCAGCAACACGAACCCGAACTCGCCACCGGCGCACAACCACAAACCGGAACGGATGGCATTGCCGGGCGTCGCCCCAAGACGCCAGGACAACAAACCGACAACCAGCGACTTGATCAGCAGCAATGCCAGTAGTGCCAGCAGGACTTGCCACCACAAGCCAACCACCAGATGGACATTAAGCTTGACGCCAATCGTGACAAAGAAAAGCCCCATCAGCACATCGCGGAAAGGCTTGATATCCTCTTCCACCTGCAGCTTGTATTCGGTTTCCGAAATCAGCATGCCGGCAACAAACGCGCCGAGCGCCAAGGAAAGTCCTGCGAGCTCGGTGATGGTGGCCAGACTGAGCGTAATCAGCAAGACGTTGAGGACGAACACTTCAGACGACTTGGCACGGGCGACAAAATGGAACCATTTACGCATCAGGTGCTGACCAAATACCAGAATCAAGGCAAGTACAACGATCGCCTTGAGCAGCGCCACCCCCAGTAATACCGCCAGCTTCTCTGGCGGTTGCGTCAATGAGGGAATAATGACCAGCAAAGGGACCACCGCCAGATCCTGAAAGAGCAGCACGCCCATGATGTCCCGACCGTGCGGCGAATCCAGTTGCATGCGCTCGACCAGCAACTTGGTCAGCACAGCTGTGGACGACATGGCAAAGACACCACCAAGGGCGATGCCCAACTGCCAGCTAACGCCAAAGAGCATGATCAACCCGGAAATCAAGGCCATGCTAACGACAACCTGCAGCAATCCGAGCCCGAACACGATGCGTTTCATCGCAAACAGTTTGGGTAGGGAAAATTCAAGTCCTATCGAGAACATCAGGAAAACCACACCGAATTCAGCGAGGTATTCGGCCCGGTGCATGTCGTTCATCAAATTCAGCGCGTGCGGTCCGATCACGCTACCGACGAACAAGTAGCCAAGGACCGGCGGCAAATTAAAGCGCCGAAAGACGACCACGGCCAAAACCGAGGCGCCGAGCAGAAGGAGGACGAGTGAGAGTGCGCTCAAGGCCGTTGCTTGAAGTCAGGTATACTTGACCCATCATAACCTCTGCCCGCCCATGAACCCAAGTCAATCTACCGCCCGCTTCTCGCCGGAACGCGCTCTGGAACTGGGTCGTTAGACCCTGAGTATCGAGGCTGCCGCGGTCGACGCCCTGAAAAGCCGAATAAACGAAGATTTTGCGCGCGCTGTCGAATTGATCCTGAACTGCCAGGGTCGCCTGATCGTTAGTGGCATGGGAAAGTCCGGCCATATTGCCCGCAAAATAGCGGCCACTATGGCCAGCACCGGCACCCCTGCCTATTTTGTTCATCCGGCCGAAGCCAGCCATGGCGACCTCGGCATGATTACTCGCAACGATATACTCCTCGCCCTCTCCAACTCAGGAGAATCGGAAGAGCTGCTGCGCATAGTCCCGGCCGTCAAGCGCCAGGGCGCAAAAATAATTTCCATGACGGGAGTACCCGCTTCAACCCTCGCGCGAGAGGCGGATGTTCATCTGGATGCCGGCGTCGCCCAGGAGGCTTGCCCGCATAATCTGGCGCCGACCGCCAGCACGACCGCGTCGCTGGCGCTGGGCGATGCACTGGCGGTCGCCCTGCTCGACGCGCGCGGCTTCAGCCCCGATGATTTTGCCCGCTCCCACCCTGGCGGCTCACTCGGCCGGCGCCTGCTGACTCACGTTCGTGATGTCATGCGCGCTGGTAAACTGGTACCAGCCGTCTCGCCGACAACCGGCATTACCGATTCGATCGTAGCCATGTCACGCGGCGGCCTCGGTCTCGTCGCAGTCACCACGCCCGAAAATGTGGTGCTCGGCATTTTCACGGACGGCGACCTGCGTCGTGCCTTTGAAAAGCGTATTGATCTGCAACAGGGCAACATCGCCTCTGTCATGCACTCCTCGCCGCGCACAATCGGCCCCGACCGTCTTGCGGTCGAGGCCGTCGAAACCATGGAGCGTCTGCGCATCAACGCGCTGCTCGTGGTCGACGCCGACAATCACCTGATCGGCGCACTCAACATGCACGATCTATTTACCGCCAAGGTTATCTGATGGACACCAAAGCCCGCGCCGCCCGCATCAAGCTGGTTGCCTTCGACATTGACGGCGTCATGACCGATGGCGGATTGCATTACACCGATGATGGCCACGAACTGAAAACTTTCAACGTCCAGGACGGTCTTGGCATCGTCCTGTTGAAGCGCGCCGGCATCGACGTCGCCATCATCACCGGCCGCACCTCCAACGTCGTTTCCTGTCGTGCCAAGGACCTGGGGATTGAACATGTCTTCCATGGCGTCGGCAACAAGGGCACGGTATCCGCACAACTGCTGGAAAAACTGAGGCTGAACTGGTCCGAGCTCGCCTTCATGGGCGACGATCTGATCGACCTGCCAGCCATGAGCCAATGTGGCCTGGCCATCGCTCCGGCCAATGCCCGCTCGATTGTCAAGGATCGCGCGCATATCGTCACCGAGGCATCTGGCGGCAAGGGCGCCGTGCGCGAAGCGGTAGAGTTCATCCTCTCTGCCCAGGGCAAGCTCGACGCAGCATTCGCCCCCTACCTCACGCCGCAATGAAACACTGGCCCAGCCAACTCTTTCCGGTCATCGTCCTGACCATACTGGCCGCCCTCAGCTTTTGGCTGCAAAGTACCGTTGACCGTGGCGAGACAAAAAGCGACGGCAAGCTTCGCCATGATCCCGATGCCATGGCGGATAACTTTGTCGTTCGCCGGTTCGATCAAACAGGTCATGTCAAATACCGCCTGACCGGCCCCCGCTTTGTCCATTTCCCGGACGACGACACTTCCGAAGTTAGCTCTCCAACCTTGATCAGTTATCGTCCCGGCGCGCCGTCCGTCACCGTTACCGGCGATCACGCCAAAGTAACCGCCAAGGGCGAAACTGTTTTTCTCTGGGATAATGTGATCCTTACTCGAACAGGGACACCGGAGCGCCCCGAAATGGTTGCCCGCATGCCGGAACTGACCGCCCACCCCGAGGCCGGAACAGCCTTTACAGGCAGCGGGATTGAAATCACCCAGGGACAATCCAGGCTGACCGCTGTCGGCGCGAAGATTGACAACAATAACTTGACCCTCGTTCTGCAATCGCAGGTCCGGGGACAATATATACAACCAAGAGCCAAGCCATGAAACGACTCGCCACGCTCACCCTCTGCCTGCTCATCGGCATCAGCGCCCATGCCGAACGCGCCGACCGCGGCAAGCCCATGTTACTCGAGGCCAATCGAGCCTCGCTCGACGACGCCAAGAAAATCCAGATCCTTGAGGGTGACGTCCTGATCACCAAGGGCACCATGACACTGAAAGCCGACCGCGTCGTTATTACTGAAGACCAGTACGGCTTTCAAAAAGGTACTGCCTACAGCGGCAAGGGCGGGCTGGCCCGCTTTCGCCAAAAGCGGGATGGCAAGGAAGAATACATCGAAGGCGAAGGCGAACGTATTGAGTACAACACCAATACCGAAGTCGTTGAACTCTTTCGTCGAGCCTGGGTGAAGAGCGGTGAAGACGAGGTGAGGGGTGATTACATCTGGTACGACGCGGTCAGCGAAAAATACCTGGTGACAGCCGGCGACGCGCACAATCCGAAAGGCCAGCCCGGACGCGTCCGGGCCGTCATCCAGCCCAAGGGCAAAGATGGTGATGGGGCGGCAACACGTGGGGAACGGCTTGAACTCAAAGGAAGCGGTACGCTGGGCGGCCAAAACGCACGGTAGTAGTGCATCGCGGGATTAGCAGCCGCCGAAAGCCGTGCCACCAGCGCCTCGGCGACCACGAACAAGCCTATGATTTAAATGGGCTTGTTCGTTTTTGTGCACCGCACAAAAATAATGTTGACAATGCAACAATCACACCTATAATGAGACTCATGGTGCAGTGCAACATCGCCTCATGAAATCGCACTGCCAGAGCTTTCGATTGTTTTGCATGACCCTTTTATATTGGAGATAAACCATGTTCAAGACCCCTGAGCAATTCGCTACCGCCAACAAGGCTGCCGTTGATTCCATGCTGACCCTGGCCAATACCGCTCTGGCCTCTGCCGAGCGTATCGCCGCCCTGAACCTGAATACTGCTCGCTCCGTGATGGAAGATTCCGTTTCCGGTGCCAAGGCACTGATGGGTGCCAAGGACGTTCAGGAAGCCCTGTCCATTCAGGCTTCGCTGGCCCAGCCGAATGTCGAGAAAGCTGTTGCCTACTCGCGTTCCGTGTATGAAATTTCTGCCCAGACTCAGGAAGAGCTGTCCAAGATGGTCGAAGCCCAGTTTGGCGAATTCCAGAAGACCGTCGCCGGCCTGCTGGACAAGGCTGCCAAGTCTGCCCCGGCTGGTTCTGATGTCGCTGTTGCTGCCGTCAAGAGCGCCATTGCTGCTGCCACCTCCGCTTTCGACAACATGAACAAGGCTGCCAAGCAGGTTGCTGAAATCACCGAAGCCAACGTTGCAGCCGCTACAAATGCAACCGTCAAGGCCGTCAGCGCCACGACCGCAGCTTCCAAGAAAAAATAATCAGCTGTATCAAAGCCCCCGTTTCGATGGGGGCTTGTTTCATCCATACCCGCAAACAAACTTGGAGAATATGATGAGCAACCTGAACCTCGAACAACTGACCGCCGCCCAAAAAGCCAACGCCGAAGTCATGACGAATCTGATGCGCACCGCCTTCAGCGGCGTTGAGCGCCTGACCGCATTGAACATGGCAGCTTCCCGCGAATTCTTCAACAGCACCTTGGCTGGCACCCAGCAGATGATGAGCGCCAAGGATCCCGGCGCCCTCGCCAAGCTGAACGCCGAACTGGCCCAGCCGAATGCCGCCAAATGGATGGACTACTCGCGTAGCGTCTACGAACTGGTCGCCGAAATGCAGAAGGAAGTCACTTCGGTCATGGAAGCCCAGTACGGCAGCCTCACCAAAAACCTTAACAGCGTCGTCGAGAAGGCCAAGTCTTCCACGCCGGTGGGTGGTGAAGTTTTCGCCACCACCATGCAGTCCATCATGACCGCCTCGACCAAGGCATTTGAGAACATGACCGGCATGGCCAAGCAAATGTCTGACATGGCCGAAGCAAACATGGCAGCGGCCGGCAAGATTGCCGCCCCGGCCAAGAGCGCAACTGCTGCTGCAGCCAAGAAAGTCGCCAAGTAATTCGGCGCTTCTCGCAAAAAAAGCCCGCGAAACTCGCGGGTTTTTTTACGTCTTCATTCCGGAATAATTCAATTTTGGCTGTTTTTTCCGGTTGACCGTAGCAACCGGAAAAAATCCATCAAGTCCGCCATACCCAAGTGATTCCCCGTCTTTCGACCTCGATGCGGATTTCCTCCATCGCCTTGTCGACCAGTTCAGGTGACCCCTCGACACCAAGTTCGAGATGCTTGCGCTCCTTGCCAACCAGCGACGGCAACGAGAACAAACGCAGCATCGGATAGTCGGCGACGATTCGCTCCATCAAGTCGAGCAGCGCACTTTCATACGCTGTCGGGCCGGTCAGCAGGAAAGCCTTCTCCACCATGCCATCGACCGCCTTGAACTGATCCTTGTAGAAAGTATCGAGCGCCCATTCGATCATCGGATGCGCCATCTGCGGAAAGCCGGGTACGAAATAGTGATCGTTGGCCATGAAGCCGGGGATGCGGTTGAACGGGTTGGGGATGATCTTTACACCGGCAGGAAAGGTGACCAGCAATTTGCGCTTGTCCGTGATTTCCTCGCCGGCGAAGCGCGCTTTCAATTCTTCAAAACCTTCCGGGTGCAGCACCAGATCAACGTCGAGCGCTGCCGCCACCGCTTGCCGCGTATGGTCATCCGGCGTGTTGCCTATGCCGCCACAGGAGAACACTACATCGCCGGCTGCCATCGTGCGTTTGAATGTAGCCGCCAGACGTTCGCGGTCATCGCCCAGATAGTCGACCCAGCTCAGGCGCAGGCCACGCGCGCCGAGCAGTTCGGCGATCTTGGCAAAATGCTTGTCCTGCCGTTTGCCCGACAAAATTTCGTCGCCGATGATAATGGCGCCAAAAGTACGACTCATACCCGTTCCCCCTCGATGGTAACAATGGCCCCGCCGCGCGAGCGGCGTAGTGCTTCCAGCCCGTAATGGACAAATGATAGCGCTGCCAGCGCGGGCACCAGCAGGCCAACGAACGGAATGTGGGCCAGCAGTGCCATGGTCAGGCCGAGCATGAAGAGCGGTGTTTTCTGGCGATTGCGAACATCCTGCCACTCGCCACTGGTGGCATGCATCGACAGGGCATCGTAAGCGAACGTCCGGCGATTCAGCCAGCCCATCAGCAGCAGTGGAATGAGCAGCGAGAAGCCGGGAATCAGCCACAGCGGGATGGTAATCAGCCAGCCGATGATGAACATGACGGTCGCCAGTACGCTGTTGCCCG
This sequence comes from Betaproteobacteria bacterium, assembly GCA_016709965.1. Lineage (NCBI taxonomy): Bacteria > Pseudomonadati > Pseudomonadota > Betaproteobacteria > Rhodocyclales > Azonexaceae > Azonexus > Candidatus Azonexus amarohabitans. Next base: position 240,171 of record JADJLT010000006.1, on the reverse strand, counting down.
CTGCCGCGACAAAACTATCTTTGCCCATCGGCGCAACATCCTGATACTCGGTTTCGGACAGGTACTTGAGCATCAGCGGCATGATAACGATGGCCGCCAGCAGCGAGGCAGTCAGGTAGGCGATGGCGAAGATCGCCATCCAGCCGCCAAGGTAGGCCAGGATGTAAGCCAGCCAAACCAGCCCCCAGCCAACAAGCAGGGTCATCGGCGGATAGTCCATCATCTGCTGCACCATCCAGCCCAGTCCCCAGACGGCCAGCGCGACGGTCAGCAACAAGGAGAGCAGCGCCGGAGTCAGCACGTAGAGCCAGACCTTGCCGCTCTTGAGGTTGGCGAAAGTTCGCGCCAGCGCGAGCATGACATCACCCATTCTTGATTCCTTCCCATTGTTTTTGCAGACGTTTGGTCGATACCGGCACCGGCGTCCGCAATTCCTGCGCAAACAGCCCGACGCGCAATTCTTCAAGCAACCAGCGGAACTGTTCAACCTGCGGGTCGAGCGCACCGAGCTTGGCCAGCTGGATAGCGCGCCGTTCGTAGTTGGTCCACAACGGCGTGTATTCGACCATCAACTGGGCGTCGCGCGCCGGGTTGGCTTTCAGCTTATCGAGGCGGACGACGATTGCCTTGAAGTAGCGCGGGTAATGCTGCAAGCGGTCGAAAGGCGTGTCGAGCAGGAAATTCTTGCCCATCAGCCGTTTCAATTGCGCTTCGATGTCAGCCACCGCCGCCGCATGCGCCTTAAAGGCCGGCAGCTTTTTGACCACGGCCTGCCATTCGCTCAGCACCGTGCCGACCAAGCGGCAGACTTCCTGCATAATCAGCCCGAGCCGCGCCTTGCTATCACCGCACCTGCTCTTGAAGGCATTTGGTGTCGTCGGCAGCGGTTCGGTCAGGCAGGCGCGCTCGAAGGTCAGGGCGACGATCTGGCTCTTCAAGTCATCGCTGCTACCGAGCGCCATGTACTGCATGGCCATCTGGTTAAGACCGGGAATGTTCTTGTCGAAATACTTCACCTGATCGCGGAACTGCAGCATGAACAGGCGGAGCAGACCGGCCCGATGCGCCTCCGCAGCCTCCTCGGCGGAGTCGAAAACCTTGAGGCTGACACTATCGCCATCATCGGTCAGGCCGGGATAGCCGAGTACCGTCTGACCGGCCACCGGCACTTCCATCAACTCCGGCAATTCGCCGAAAGTCCAGTCAGTCAGATTGGTAAACTCCGACGGCGTTTCGTGCAGTTCGGCGAACTCGTCCTTGGCCTGCTTGCCCCACTCGGCGCGCAGGGCAACCAGGCTGCGGTTCATATCGAGTTGCCGGCCATGCTCGTCGATCAGCTTGTAATTCATCGAGAAGTGGAGCGGCAGCGCGTCGGGCCGGAATGAATCCGCTGTCACCGCCCAGCCACGGGCATTGAGGCCACGCGCTTCGAGGATGTGTTCGATCAGCGGCGTAATCAGGCCCTGATTCATCTTCTTTTCATTGCCCGCTACGGTAGCCATGAATTCTTCGACGAATTCGGGCACCGGCACCACTTTCGCCCGAATCTTCTGCGGCAGTGTCTTGATCAACTGCACCAGCTTTTCCTTGAGCAAGCCCGGCACCAGCCATTCCATGCGCAGCACCGGAATCTGGTTGAGTTGCGCCAGCGGCAAGGTCAGCGTCACGCCGTCGCGCGGCGAACCCGGTTCGAAGTGGTAGCTCAGCGGATAGTCGACGCCGCCGACCTTGATGTGATGCGGGAAGGCTTCTGTCGTCACGCCGGCCGCCGAGTGGCGCATCAGGTCGTCTTTCGACAGGTAGAGCAGCTTGGCGTTGTCCTGTTCGGCTTCCTTGCGCCAGTGATCGAAAGTCGCGCCGTTGTGGATGCCGTCGGGAATGATCGAATCGTAAAAAGCGAAAATCAGCTCGTCATCGACCAGCACGTCCTGCCGGCGCTGCTTGTGTTCGAGATGCTCGATCTCGCGAATCAGCCGCTGATTGTGCTGGAAGAAGGGCCAGCGCTTGGCGAAAGCCTCGTCGATTTCCTCGCTAACCAAGCCTTGGCGGATGAAAATCTCGCGTCCTTCGGCCGGCGCCATCGGGCCGTAATGGATGCGCCGCTTGGGGTTGATAACCACGCCGTAGAGCGTCGTCCGCTCCCAGCCCGAGACCTGCATCGACTTCTTTTCCCAGTGGGCATCGAAGTACTGGCGCTTGATAAGGTGAGCGCCCACTTTCTCCAGCCAGTCGGGCTCGATGCGGGCGACACAGCGACCGAAGAGACGCGTCGTCTCGGTGATCTCGGCCGCCATGATCCATTTTCCGGCCTTCTTTTGCAGCGGCGAGGATGGATGGATCAGGTAACGAATACCGCGGGCGCCGAGGTAAAAGCCCGACTCGTCAGCCTTGCAACCGAGGTTACCGAGCAGGCCGGCCAGCAGCGCCTGATGGATGGCGTCGTAGGTGCCGGGCAAGTCGCTTTCCTTCCAGCCCAGCTCGGTGACCATTGCGTGCAACTGGCCATGCACTTCGCGCCACTCGCGCAGGCGCAGGTAGGAAAGGAAATGGGCGTGGCAGTTGTCGACCAGTTGCTTGTTCGATTTCTTGTGCTCGACGGCGTTCTGGAACCAGTTCCACAACTTCCACCAGCTCAGGAATTCCGACTTTTCGTCGGCGAACAACTTGTGCTTTTCGTCCGCCGCCTGCTGTCTGTCCTGCGGCCGTTCGCGCGGGTCCTGCGCCGACAGGCCGGCAGCGATGACCATGACCTCCTTGAGGCAGCCGAGATCGCGCGCGGCGACCAGCATGCGGCCGATGCGCGGGTCGAGCGGCAGTTTGGCCAGCGAGGCGCCAATCGGCGTCAGCACATTGTCGTCAGTCAGCGCGCCGAGTTCCTGCAATAGCGCGTAGCCGTCGGCGATGGCCTTGGCTGGCGGCGGCTCGATGAAGGGAAAACTTTCGACATCGGTCAGGCGCAGCGACTTCATGCGCAAGATGACGCCGGCCAGGCTGGAACGCAGAATTTCCGGATCGGTGAACGGTGCCCGCGCGTTGAAATCAAGCTCGTCGTACAAGCGGATGCAGACGCCCGCCGCCACCCGGCCGCAACGCCCGGCCCGCTGCCGCGCCGCCGCCTGCGAGACCTTCTCGATCTGCAACTGCTCGACCTTGTTGCGGTAGGAATAGCGCTTGACCCGGGCCAAGCCGGTGTCGATGACGTAGCGGATACCCGGCACGGTGAGCGAGGTTTCGGCCACGTTGGTGGCCAGCACGATGCGCCGCTGGCCGCCGGAAGGTTTGAAGATACGGTCTTGATCGCCAGCGGACAGGCGTGAGAAAAGCGGCAGGATTTCCGGGGCGTGAGCGGAAGACAAGCCGGGTCGGGCCAGCGCGTGCTTGCGCAAGGCTTCCGCCGCTTCGCGGATTTCCCGTTCGCCGGGCAGGAAGACGAGGATGTCGCCACTGCCCAGCCGCGAAACCTCGTCGGCGGCATCGACGATGGCGTCGTAGAGGTCGCGCTCGTCGTCCTTCTTTTCGAGATCCTCGACCGGCCGGTAGCGCACCTCGACCGGGTAGAGCCGGCCGGACACTTCGATAATCGGCGCTTTTTTCCCGTTGACCGTGAAATGTGTCGAAAAACGGTCAGCGTCGATCGTCGCCGAGGTGATGATGACCTTGAGATCCGGCCGCTTGATCAGCAACTGATTGAGGTAGCCGAGCAGGAAATCGATGTTCAGGCTGCGCTCGTGCGCCTCGTCGATGATGATCGCCTCGTAGGCGTTCAAATAAGGGTCGGACTGCGACTCGGCGAGCAGAATGCCGTCGGTCATTAGCTTGACCCAACTTTCCGGGCTGGAGCGATCCTGGAAACGGATCTTGACGCCGACGCCGGTTCCGACCTGCGTCTTCAACTCCTGCGCCAGCCGAGTTGCCACCGAACGCGCCGCCAGCCGGCGGGGCTGGGTGTGGCCGATCAGGCCACGGGCGCCGATGCCGAGATCAAGGCAGATCTTCGGCAACTGCGTGGTCTTGCCCGAACCGGTTTCGCCACAGACGATGACGACCTGATGCTTGAGGATCAACTCGGCAATGTCGGCCCGCCGTTCATTAACCGGCAAATCGCTCTGGAACTCCGGCTTCGGCAGCTTGGCGCGACGTTCGAGCACTGCCGCCTGCGAACGAGCGAGCAAAGCCGCGAAGTCGGCATTCAATTTTTCGCGCTTTTCTCCGGTTGACCGCAGCAAGTCGCGCTGCATCCCACGCAAGCGCTTCAGATCGTTGCTCAGGCAAAGGTTTTCGCCAAGTTGGGCAGTGCGGACAGGTTTCTCTTGTTTCATTCATCGAGACAGCAAATCGGGGCGCCAATTTTACCGCGCCATAACCAAGACTCAGCAGCTGAACGAAAAATGGAAGCCGATCCAAATCGAATGCGCTTCCACCTGTATAACCGGTAGCCGGCTTAGACTATTATGACAATTGTTAGCAAAAAGCCTCCGCCACATGCGCCCCCACATTCTCGCCGTACTTTTCGCCCTGACATTCATGACGGGCTGCGCTTCGACAAAAGTCGAAACAACCGGCACACCACCCCAGCAGCCGTTATGTCAGGTTGGCAAACCGGCAGTTTCCACGCTGGTTTATTGGGCGCCACAGTGGCGGCCGGATCAGAAGGAGCCGCAACTGCGCGAGGCGGCTGCATTGCGAGGAATTGAAGACTTCTTCAATCGAGCGGGTTGCATTGCCATTGCAGGTATTCACCGCCTGCCTGAAGAGAAGCCGCTGCCGACGAACGAGGCGCTGGTTCGCCTCGCATCGAACTCGACGCCGGTGCCCGAGCGGGTGGTTCTGATCGTTGTTCGTGAGTTGGGCCCACGAATGACCATCGGCATCCCGAAGATTGTTGAGGGAGGCACCGAGGTGCTGATCGATGTTCGGGTTTTGAACCCCACAACCAAGGAGTCTCTGACGAATACGCAAACGCTGTGGCGGAATGGCGGGACTTTCGTAATCAAGGGCGTCAAAACACTGGATCAGGATATGAGTGCAACCTTGAAGGCGGCGCTGATGCCCGAGCAGGCTGCCAGATAAAGGCAGGTATCCCCAAGCCACATTTCCACGGTCAACCGGAAAATTTGCCCGAATTTGAAAACTCTCGCGCCGGAGCAATGTTGCGCAGCAGCTTGGCTCATGGACATATACTTTCCGTCTATTAATTGCCGATAAAACCATGGCCATCATCCGCTGCAACAAGTGTTCCCTGCTCTCCGAACAACCGGACAATCTCGCCGGCCAGAGCATCCCCTGCCCCAAATGCGGCACAGAGGCACCGGTCTATCGGACCATGTTCTTCATCGAAAAACTGCTCGACAAGTATTTTGATGCCCAGCGCGAACTGATCCGGCTGAAATCCGCCGCCGAGCCAGAGAAGGCAAGCGTACCTGAGCCCGCGGCCACGACGAGCGCGCAGTCCAATATCGACCTGGCCAATACCGACGTCCTGGCGACGGAACTTCAGCACGGCCCGATCTACGACTGGTTTCACAAGAAGCAGATCAAGGTTCACGCCAACCTGCGCGGCGTCGATACCAGTGGCTTTTTCGACGAGGTGGCCGAGGCCATCGGTGGCAATCTGGCTGTGCTCAAAGAGGTGCTTGAACGCATCCGCTGGGCGCAACAGAAAGAGCATGCCAGCGCGATCATCCATCTCGACAAAAAATCGCCGGATGAGGCCAAAGCTATTTCGGCCTTCTGCCAGCAACTTTACGACTTTTCTTTCGTCGCCAAGTGCTTCCACAACAAGCCGGAAAACAACGTGCGGCTGATTCTGCAGACGGCACCGACCATCCGCGATTTCTTTAACGGTGAATGGCTGGAATGGCATGCGCTGATGACTTGCCTGCGCTATGCCAAGGCACGCAACCGCCGTTTTTCCTGCACGCGCGGGCTAAATCTCACGCTGGCCAATGGCGACCCCTACGAGCTTGACGTCTTCATGCTGATCGACGGCAAGGTGCCGATCTGTATCGAGTGCAAAAGCGGCGAATTCCGCCAGAACATCGACCGTTATCTGGCACTAAGAAAGCGCCTTGGTCTCGAAGCAAAGCAATTCGTGATGTGCATTGCCGGCCTGAGTGACGAGAATGCCAAGGCCTTTTCCGCCATGTATGACCTTGCCTTCGTAAACGAACGCGGCCTGGCTGACCATCTTGGGCGTCTATTCTGAGCTTTCGGTTATTGCGCACATTTCGTGCGGACAGCGAATTGAATGAACTGTTTTTCCACAATAGGACCTAAGTCCGATGTGTGGATTAATTAAGTAGTTTAATTTCAGAAACTGTCAGCGTTGAGCCTTCGCCATTACCCATCGCGAAGCAACCCCTCTTGTTCCCCGGAAGGAATACAGCATGTCCCCGATAGGCGACGATTCAATCGATAGAATCCAGCGAGATCACGAGCGCATGCTGGAACTGCTTGCTCGAATCCGCGCCGAGTGCGATCAGCGTGACAACGTCGACCACTGCAACGACTGCACCTCGAACCGTCGCGGTATCTGCCACGGCAATATCGAACAACTGATTCGCTCGTTCGTTGAAAGCACCTTGAAACACAACCTGATCGAATCGATGTTCATGACGGACAAGGTGCCCGATGATCACCGTATCGCCCACAATCAGGCGCACATGGAGATCGCTCAGCAACTGAAGGCAATTCGGGCCGTTTTTTCTGAATGCGGTAACAAAATACTGGCCATTGAAGGCATAGAGCACGTCCACCAAACTTTGATTGCCCACTTCCGGGATTACGACCAGCCGCTGGAAGGCTACCTGAACGAAGCGGCATTGGCGCCCCACTCGTAGCAGACGAAAAAGACCGGCGATGTATTACGGAGAACGCTTCAACGCCTGGACTCACCTGCTTGGCGCCCTGCTCGCCTTGAGTGGCGCCATCTGGCTGATTGCCCTCTCGGCACGCACTGGCGACCTTTTGAATACGCTGAGTGTCAGTGTTTATGGCGTCACGCTGGTCACGCTCTACAGCATCTCGACGATCTATCACAGCGTGCGCGGCCGGGTGAAGCGGGTACTGCGCAAACTCGACCACCTGTCGATCTACCTGCTGATCGCCGGTAGCTATACGCCCTTCTGCCTGATCAGCCTGCGCGGCCCATGGGGCTGGTGGCTGTTTGGCATTGTCTGGACGCTGGCAGTCATTGGCATGTTGCAGGAAATCAAGCCACGCTCCGAAGCGCGCATCCTGTCACTGGTGATCTACGCCGTGATGGGCTGGATCGTGCTGGTGGCGATCAAGCCGCTGCTGGCCAGTCTCGGCCTGGCCGGCTTTCTATGGCTGGCAGCAGGCGGCGTGTTCTACACCGTCGGCATCATTTTCTTTGCCTTCGACCAGCGTTTCCGACACTGGCACGGCATCTGGCACCTATTCGTCATCGCTGGCAGCCTTGCACATTTCATTGCGATCCTGTTTTACGTGGTTTGAATCGGTCATCATGCGGCTGTCCCGCATCCATTAAAAATTGTCAGTTTGCCTCGGCTGTTCAATACCCATCAATGATCCAAGGAAATCTCCATGAAAAAGCCTTACGCGCTGCTTCTCGCCCTGCCCCTGCTTTGTGCACTCGCCGCCTGCGACAAGCCAGCCGACCTCTCCTCCAATGCCAAGAATTCGATTAATGACGCATTGGATCGTCGCCCACAAGAAAAGATTCGCGACGCAGCCGAAGACGCCGGCGATGCCATCAAAAAAGGCGCCGGTGACGTCAAGGATGCCGTGAAGGACGCAGTCAAGTAAGCTCGCCGCCGGTCAGGCTGCGACGGCAAGCTTTTCCATCAGCAGCGGCTTGACCTGTGCCAACCACGCCAGAATGCGTTCGTCGGTGAACATGCCCTGCGTACGCTGGTCGATGATTAGACCAATAAAACGCCCATCGACCAATGCGGCGGACTGGTCGAAGCTGTAACCCTCGTTTGGCCAGTCGCCAACGACTTCCGCCCCCCAGCCCCGGAATTTCTCGACCAGCGCAAAGAGCGAACTGCAGAATCGGTCCGCGTAGCGTTCCTGTGCCCCAAGACCGAAAAAGGCGATGCGCTTTCCGGTGAAATCGGGATTGGCCGGCATCAGCGCGAGGAATTCCTCCCAGTTGGGCTCAAAGCATCCGGCAGCCCCCTTGCCGGGAATTTCACCAATCCCGTAGCTCGGCGTACCGAGGATCAGCGCCTCGTATTGGAGCATGTCGGCCGGGGTGATGCGATTGACGTTGAGCGGCTTGTCACAAATCTCGTCGCCCAGATATTTCTGCATTTTCTTGGCGATCAGTCGGGTGGTACCGGTTTCAGTACCGAAAAACAGTCCAATTTTATTCATGATTATTCCTTGTTAAATTTGATAACAAAAGAAAGAGCATCCGGAATCCGACATGGCACGCCAGTTGCACGCTCTCTGGAAAACGGGCTGCCGACGTCAACTTTCCGACACCGCAGGCCCATGCCAAACATCCCAAAAGCGGAGTTCGCCATGAGTGCTACCACCATTGATCGCAAAGGCCAGACCGTGACCTCAGGCGACCGTGTTCGCGTGCTGGAGATCACGCCTGATTTCGAACTCGACGAAGACGATCTCGACATGTTCATGAACATGGTTGGCTCGAGCTGCAATGTCGAGCGCATCGACACCGACGGTGCAGCTTGGGTGGCAATCTGGTGGAACGGTGACGAGGGAACGGTACTCACCCAGATCGGCCTGGCGCCTCGGCAGATGGAGAAAATGGCGGACTGAGTCGCCCCCATCTCATTCCTCCATCTCCGCCGCGTTGTAGTTCTTCAGCCGTTTTTCGGCGGACACACCAAGAATTTTGAGCAACCACGGCGGCGGCGAATTGACCATGGCCAGCTGAAATTGGGTGAGGATTTACAGCGCCGGCCCGCCATCGGGAATCTTGATCGGGTAGATATCGGCCCGAATCACCTTGGCCGCTGCCGGACCGCCAATCGACACGACGTAGCAGACGTGACAATCACCAATCAATTTAGCCCGCCAGAGGTTTTTATCGTCCGCAAACTCCGCATCCATCGTGTCGCGAATGTCGACCAGCCGAATTTCGGTCGGCGATACCTGGTAAACCAGAAAGCGCAGGCAGGAGCCAAAGTGACCAGAAAGCAGGTCGCCCTTGTCAGAAGCAATGGCGACGCGCACCGAACCCGGCATCTCGCCATCTTCGCAGGACTGAATCTTGGGCAAAGAATCGTCGCCCTGGGTTTCGCCCCACAGGATGCGCACGGCCAGCTTCATCGACTCCAGCCCAATACCGATATCCTCGCCATCCTCTTCGCCATCGACACTGGCAAAGCCGGTCTTGAGCATGGTGACCGTCACCTTGCGCAGATCTTCTTCATCGATCTCGTGGCCAAGCTGACGGCGCAGCAGGTCGATCAGGCGTGGCAAAGTCACGTTGGGCATCGCCCGCGCCGCCAGCGCAGTGCGCAGCGCGGCTTCGCGGGTAATCGGCGGGGCAGTTTGTTCCATCGAAGATCTCCCGAAAAAGTAGGCTTGGCCTTCTCTTGCAGGGACAGTGCCAACTGCTCTATAGCACTGATTTATATCGATTTAACGAACCTAACTTACCCGCCAATTCACTGGCGCTCGGGGCAACCTGTCGGATTTCCCACAAAACACGACGAGACGGCTGCATTCGCGCCTCGCGTGTTGATGACTATTCAGTCAGTGGATCAGGACCAGATACGCGTTGCGCCGACCGTCAGCAAGCCAAGGTAGGTTGCCGTCAGCGAGCCGGCCAGATGCACCGACGCCAGGCCGATGGCCCAGGCGGGTTGGCCGGCCAGCAGGCGCTCAACGACTTCAGCTGAAAACGTTGAAAACGTGGTCAATCCGCCAAGGAAACCGGTAATAGCAAACAGCTTCCAGGCCAGCGGGAAATGCGTATTGATGTGGAAGACGCCCACAGCCACGCCTATCAGGTAGCCGCCCAAGACGTTTGCCACCAGCGTGCCGATCGGCAAGGCGACGAGCAGCGGATTCAGCGCTAGCCCGAGCAGCCAGCGCGACCAGGCGCCAAATGCGGCGCCGAGGCCAATAGCCACAAAATTCAGCGCGGAAAGATGATGCAAGGCAAACATGCCGGGAAGTTTAGCGGTTTTTGAGCCCTAACCGTTAAAATGGCGTCATTGAAAATAGAGGTTTTACCGTGAGCAGCCCCAACAAGCCAGATATTGCACCTGCAGCCAACTTTATCAAGAACATCGTCGAAGCCGATCTCACTGCCGGCAAGCATGCACAGCGCCATTGGGCCGGCCGCCCCGGGCCGGCAAGCGACCACGCTGCTGCACCACTCGACCCCGCCAAACTGCGCACTCGCTTCCCGCCAGAGCCAAACGGCTACCTGCATTTCGGCCATGCCAAATCGATCTTGCTCAATTTCGGCCTCGCCGAGCAATACGGCGGCGGTTGCCACCTGCGCTTCGACGATACCAACCCGGAAAAAGAAGACCAGGAATATGTTGATTCCATCATTGACGCGGTGCATTGGCTAGGTTGTTCGTGGGAGAAGAATGGCGAAACCAACCTCTATTACGCCTCCAACTACTTCGACTGGATGCTGCAATGTGCCGAGGCATTGATTGCTTCGGGTCACGCCTACGTCGATAGCCAGAGCGCCGACGAAATGCGCGCCAATCGCGGCACACTGACCCAGCCGGGCAAGAACTCGCCGTTCCGCGACCGCTCCGCCGCCGAGAACCTGGATCTATTCAAGCGTATGCAGGTTGGCGAATTCGCTGATGGCACGCACATCCTGCGCGCCAAAGTCGACATGTCGGCGCCCAACATCAACTTGCGCGACCCGGCAATTTATCGCATCCGTCACGCCACGCACCACAACACGGGCGACAAGTACTGCGTCTATCCGATGTACACCTTCGCCCACCCGATTGAGGATGCGCTGGAAAACATCACGCATTCGCTCTGCACGCTGGAATTCGAAGACCAGCGCCCGTTCTATGACTGGCTTCTCGGACGCCTGGCCGAGGCCGGCCTGTTGCAGCACCCATTGCCGCAGCAGATCGAGTTCTCACGCCTCAACCTGACTTATGTGGTTTTGAGCAAGCGCAAGTTGATCCAGCTGGTCGACGAAAAGCACGTGAATGGCTGGGACGATCCGCGCATGCCGACCTTGGTTGGTGCTCGTCGCCGCGGCTACTCGGCAGAAGGCTTCCGCCTGTTCGCCGAACGCATTGGCGTTTCCAAGAACGACTCGCTGATCGACTACGTGCTGTTTGAAGACGCCATGCGCGAAGTCATGAACGAGTCCGACCAGCGTCGCGTTGCCGTACTAGACCCGGTCAAACTGATCATCGACAACTATCCTGAAGGCCAGATCGAGGAATGTTTCGCACCCAATCACCCGCTGCATCCTGAGCTGGGTCAGCGCTCGATGCCATTCAGCCGCGAACTGTGGATTGAGGGCGAGGACTTCATGGAAGTACCGAGCAAGGGCTACCGTCGCCTGTTCCCAGGCAACATGGCCCGCCTGCGCTATGGCTACGTGGTTGAATGCACCGGCTGCGACAAGGACGAAAACGGCAAGGTGATTGCTGTCCACTGCAATTATTTGCCTGAAACCAAATCCGGCACCCCCGGCGCCGACAGCGTCAAGGTCAAGGGTAATCTGCACTGGGTATCTGCGGCCCAGTCGTATCAAGCCGAAATTCGCCTTTACGAGCGCCTGTTCAAGGTGCCCGCCCCCGGCGCCCGCCGCGAAGGAGATGGCCCGGATCTGGAACGCGATTTCCTCGACGACATCAACCTCGATTCCGCCAAGACCATAACCGCCCAGCTCGAACCCTGCCTGCGCGACGCCAAGCCGGAAGAACGCTTCCAGTTCGAGCGCCACGGCTACTTCGTCGCCGATCGTGTTGATTCGAAAGCTGGCTCACCGGTGTTCAACCGGACAGTCACGCTGAAGGATTCGTGGGTCAAGGCCGGCTGTTAAGCAGCGCGCCGCTTCAGATCAATATGTCCCGCGACGTCGAACAACTTGGCCAGGTTTTTACGCCACCCGAGGTGGTGGCTTTCATGCTGGACCTTTGCACCAACAAGGGACGAACACTGGAACCGTCGGCAGGCGATGGCGCCTTCTTGCATGCCTTGAAACAGCACGGCAGCGACTACGTCGGCATCGAGATTGATCCACGTGTTGCCCCGGAAGGCGCGCTGGTTCGCGATTTTTTTGATTATCCACTCAGTGAGCAGTTCGACACCATCATCGGCAATCCACCGTACGTCCGTTTTCAGGATGTCACGGTCAACACGAAAAAAAGCCTGAAATCCGAATTATTCGATGCGCGGAGCAATCTCTTCCTGTTCTTCATCGAAAAATGCATTCGCCACCTGAAGCCGGGCGGCGAACTGGTTTTCATCGTGCCACGCGAATTCATCAAGCTGACCGCTGCCAAGAAGCTCAACGCCTGGCTCTACGCCCAAGGCAGCATCACGCATTTTTACGAAACCGGTGATGTCCGAGTCTTTGACGATCACACGCCCAACTGTGCCATTTTCCGTTTCGAAAAAGGCCGCATGAATCGATCGATGGCCGATGGCCGTCGCTTTGTCGAGGTAGATGGCCAATTGATGTTCCTGCGCGAAGACCATAGCGTGCGCTTTGGCGACATTTTCACCGTCAAGGTGGGGGCGGTTTCCGGTGCTGACCAAATTTACACCCACCCCAAGGGCAACATGGAATTCGTGTATTCGAAAACCGTGGAGACCGGCGAAACACGCCGCATGCTGTATGGCATCAAGCATCCGCATCTCGACAAACACAAGGAAACGTTGCTGGCTCGCCGGGTCAAAACCTTCGACGAAAGCAACTGGTGGCAATGGGGTCGGCATTTCCCGATCAACCTGAAGCCGAGAATCTACGTCAATGGCCGCACACGCAAGGCCGAACCCTTCTTTCTGCACGATTGCAATGCCTTCGACGGCTCCGTACTGGCGCTGTTTCCCAAAAACGAACGCATCATTCGTCGCGACCTGATCGAGTGCGCCATGATGCTGAACCGCGAGGTGGACTGGCAGCAACTCGGCTTCATCTGCGATGGCCGCTTCCTGTTCACTCAGCGCAGCCTGCAAAATTGTCTGTTGCCTGAAAAATTTGCCCGCTATTTACCGCCTGAAAAAAACTAGGACGCTGCATGACTTTCATCGAACAACTGAGTGCCGCCTGGCAAAAAAATGACTCCTTGCTCTGTGTCGGACTCGATCCTGATCCGGCCAAATTCCCCGCCCACCTCAAGGGCTGCGATGACAAGATCTTTGAATTCTGCGCTGCCATCGTCGATGCGACGGCCGATCTCGTCTGCGCCTTCAAGCCGCAGATTGCCTACTTCGCCGCTCGCCGCGCCGAAGACCAGCTCGAAGCACTGATCACCCACATCCACGAAAAGCACCCAGACATTCCGGTCATCCTCGACGCCAAGCGCGGGGACATTGGCTCGACCGCCGAGCAATATGCCATCGAAGCCTTCGAGCGCTACAAGGCCGACGCCGTCACCGTCAACCCCTACATGGGACGTGACTCGGTCGATCCCTATCTGGCCTATCCGGACAAGGGTGTCATTCTGCTTTGCCGAACCTCCAATCCGGGTGGTTCCGACCTGCAGTTCCTAGATGTCGGCGATGAAAGGCTGTATGAACGCGTTGCCCGACTGGCGGCTAATGAATGGAACAGCACGGGCCAGATCAGCCTGGTTGTCGGCGCCACTTTCCCGACCGAAATCGCCCGCGTCCGCGACATTGTTGGCGACATGCCGTTGCTCGTACCCGGCATCGGCGCCCAGGGCGGCGATATTGAAGCCACCGTCAAGGCCGGACGCACCGAAAATGCCACTGGCTTGATGATCAACTCATCCCGTGCCATTCTCTACGCCGGCAAGGATGCAGGATTTGCCGACGCCGCCCGCAAGGTGGCGCTTGAAACCCGCGACGCCATCAACCAATACCGCTAAGGAAAAGCACCATGCGCATGGACGACCAACGCGAAAGCGACAATCTCGAAGACCGTCGTGGTGATGGCGGAGGCGGCGGAGGCGGACTGCGCCTGGGCGGCGGCCGCATGGGCCTTGGCACCATCGCCATCGCGCTGGTTGCCAGCTACTTTCTCGGCATCAATCCGCTGACCGTCATCAACATGCTCAGCGGTGGCGGCATGCCGGCCATGGAGCAAAGCGCCCCGGCGGCTCACCCGGTGCCAGCCAATGACCCAATGGCCCACTTTGTTTCCAAGGTACTGGCGTCGACTGAAGACACCTGGCGTGAAATTTTCCGCGCCAACGGCAAGCAGTACGAAGATCCGAAGCTGGTCCTGTTCTCCGGCGCCACACCCACAGCCTGCGGCACCGGGCAAACTGCCATGGGGCCTTTCTATTGCCCTGGCGACCACAAGGTCTACATTGACCTGGCCTTTTATCAGGAACTGAAAACCCGATTCCACGCGCCCGGCGAATTCGCTGAAGCCTATGTCATCGCGCACGAAGTTGGCCATCACGTGCAAAACCTGCTCGGGATTGCCGACAAGGTACATCAAGCGCAGCAGCGTGCCGGCAAGGTCGAGGCCAATGCGCTATCGGTACGCATGGAACTGCAGGCCGACTGTCTGGCAGGCGTCTGGGGCAAGCGCACCGACACCATGAAGAGCGTGCTCGAACCCGGCGACCTTGAAGCTGCGCTGACCGCAGCATCGGCCATCGGTGACGACCGACTGCAACAGCAGGCCCAAGGCCGCATCGTGCCGGAAAGCTTTACCCACGGCAGTTCCGAGCAACGCGTCCGCTGGTTCAGGGCCGGCTTTGAAAGCGGCGACATGAACCAGTGCAACACCTTCAAGGCAGCCCAACTCTGAACCCGCTCCGCACCTTTATCGGCGCCCTGCTGTTCGCCAGCAGTCTGGGCGCTGCTGCCCTGCCGAGGAACGCGCCAGTACCCGGCGGCGTCGCAGTCATCGACCTTGGCCCGACGGGACAGGCAGCGCCAAGTGTCCGATGGGGCGAGCAACCGATCGCCGTGGTCAGTGATCGCGGCCGCTGGTTTGCCTTGCTCGGCATCCCGCTCGATACGCTGCCCGGGGATTTGGAAATTGGCGTTTTTTTCGGGTCGACCGCAACAATCCGGCACGTGGCTGTTCAGATCAAAAATTACCCGGAACAACGCCTGACGATCAAAGACAAGCGCAAAGTCGAGCCCAACCCGGAAGATCTGGCCCGCATCGAGCGCGAAAAGCAAACCACTGACGCCATCAAGCGCCGCTTCAGCGCATCGGCACCGGCAACCGATTTCGCCCTGCCAGCCAGCGGCCCGCTTTCCTCTCGCTTCGGCCTGCGCCGCATTTTCAACGGACTGCCGCGCAACCCGCATGCCGGTCTTGATGTGGCGGCTGGGGCCGGTACCCCAGTCCGCGCGCCGGCCGATGGCGTCGTGGTTGATACCGGCGAGTATTTTTTCAACGGAAATACTGTTTTCATCGACCATGGTCAAGGACTGATCACCGCCTACATGCATCTGTCACGCGTCGGGGTGCAGCCGGGCCAGTCGATCAAGAAAGACAAGGAGATCGGGGCTATCGGCGCCACAGGCCGAGCCACCGGCCCGCATTTGCACTGGGCGGTCATTCTCAACAATACCCCGGTCGATCCCGAACTGTTTCTTGCCCGTCCCTGAACGTCAGCACTCCCGGCTTTAATTTATGGTCATAATTCGACCGTAGTATCCCGACAACTCCTTAGTTCCAATCGCCATGCGCATTCGCACCCGCTTCAATATCGCCCTCGGCGGTGTCTTTATCCTCGGCTTCGCGGTCAGCGCGCTGGTAACTTATCGCGTTCTGCTCACCAACGCAAAAGACGAAGTTCTGCGTAATGCGGGCATGATGATGGAGGCTGCGTTAGCGGTGCGCAGCTATACGATTGACGAGATCAAGCCGCACCTCGATCCAATGCTGGACAAGGTCTTTCTGCCGCAGACGGTGCCGGCCTACTCAGCGATTGAAACATTCGGCCGCCTGCAGAAAAAATATCCGGATTTCAGCTACCGCGAAGCGACACTGAACCCGACCAATCCGCGCGACCGGAGCGCCGAATGGGAGACCACCATCATCAACAGCTTTCGGCAGGGCATCAACACCGAAGCCGTTGGTGAGCGCCAGGCAGCCAGCGGACCCAGCCTGTACATCGCCCGTCCGATCAGGATTTCCAACCCGGCTTGCCTGGCCTGCCACAGCACCCCGTCGGCTGCGCCGGCTTCGCTAATCGCGAAATATGGCAGTGCCAACGGCTTTGGCTGGCAGCACAATGAAATTGTCGGCGCCCAGATCATTTCGATTCCGACCGACTTGGCCGAGCGGAATGCACACCACGCCTTCTGGACGTTCACCGCGGTCCTTGGCGGCCTCTTCGTGGTGCTTTTCATTACCATCAACATCATGCTTTCCCGTCTTGTCGTGGCGCCGATCAAGCGCATTGCTGCGCTCAGCGACGAGATCAGCCGTGGAAACCTTGACCTCCCCGAATTCGAAGAAAGCGGCGCCGATGAAATCCGGAATCTGCAGACCGCTTTCAACCGCATGCGCCGAAGTATTGAAAAGGCGATCAAGGTCGTGCAACTGCAAAAGGATTTGCTGAAAAAATCGTGATCGCCGATACCCAGCCAACGAGGCCAAAGCCGTGACCGAACCGCTGGGCGCCCCTCAGTCGGCCACTGTGATTGCCATCAGCCTGCAGGCGCGGGGCGACTTGGCACGACGTCGCTTTACCGACCTGCTCAGTGGCGTACTGGCACACTCCTGCCACATTCAGCCTGCCACCGGGCAAAACAATGAGCTCGCCTATACGGCCATTGTTCCCGACAGTACGCAAACGCTGTCGTTGCTACGCCGTCTGCTCAGCCTTCAGGCAGAATTCGGACGCATCCACCCGGATTGCGCCGCCCGCTTCATGGTTCATCACGGCGTCATATTTCCGGCCGCCAAAAATTTTTTGGGTGCCGCACTGCGCTCTGCCCACAGCCGACTGGCTCGCCTGCCGGCCAATATTCCGTCAGCTGCGACCATTGATTTTGCAGACTACGTCGGTACGTGGAGCAGCCAGCCGGTCATTTTTAGCAAACTATTTACCGACAGTGCCCCCCCCACCCTGCTCGCGTTCTCCATCGTACCCAGTTCAACGCCTGAGAAAGCAAACACCACAACTCATGATGAACCTTTCTTGCGTCATCTGACCACTAGCCTCGCCGCCCACATCGGGCCTTTTGCGGAAGTCCTTGTCGACGCCGCCAAGCGCTCGAGCACTAGCACCAGCCAACTTATTGAAGAGCTGGCCAGTGAAATCGGCCCCCCAAGCGCTCGCGAAAAATTTCGCCAGGATGCACGCACCTTTTCAGCCAGTCCTTCCCGTTAAAACCAAGCGATCCCGCAGCATCGGCGTATTCGAGATAAAGTATTTCAAGCATGCACGAGCAGACCATTCACCTTCATCACAAGGCACCAGCCAAACCGCCTGAAGGAACGCCGTGCAATGGTTGCGGCATATGTTGCGCACTGGAAACCTGCCCTGCTGCCCGCTTGCGCTTTATGCGGTTTACCGGCCCCTGCCCGGCGCTCCAATGGTCAGAAGCAGGTTCTCGTTATCACTGCGGCATGCTCACCACCCCGGAAAAATATTTGGGCTGGATTGGCGCGGCCGGCCGCATATTGATCAAGCGAGCAATCTCCCGCTGGATCGCCGCAGGCAAAGGCTGCGACTGCAGTGCAGATGTTCAGCCTTGAATGATCGCCGCGGTCAACGCCATTTCCAGCCGATATTTTGAATTTGCCAGCCGAGCCTGTACGCAGGCACGCGGCGGCGCACAGCCCTCAGGCACCCAGGCATCCCAGACCAAATTCATGGCATCGTAATCGGCCATATCTGCGAAATAAATAGTCACCATCAACAGATGGGATTTGTTGCTACCCGCCTGTGCCAGGAGCTTGTCGACACTGGCCAGCAAATTTTCTGCTTGGGCCACCATGCCAGAATCCAGGTTAGAGGGCACCTCAACCAGATAAACGGTGTCGCCATAGACAGCGCTATCGGAATATCGGCGAGTTACGCCGTGACGTTGAATCGACATTTTTGACCACCTGAAAGCGTGAAGCCCATGCGTTTCAGGCATGGGCTTCTGATACTGCAACCCCGGCTCATTCGGCTGGGGCAATCGGCTATTCGCCGTTAAGGAGTGCTACACAGTCATCTCAAGAATACCTCTATCGAAAACAGCCATATACTCTCCAGCAGCGTAGCGGGTAAAACCACTTAGCACCGGGATCGCTACAAACCACAGCACGACCTCAGCTTATCACTCCGACAGAAAAAAGCCAGCAAGTTAACGCTTGAAAATCACATTGGTGCCGGGTGGCACTTTGGACGTAGGTACGTACCCGACAGCCCCCGGCGTTGCCGCGATGTACTTCACAACCTCATCAACACTTCCCAACTCCTTGGGGGACGATCCTTTTCCAACATAACGCCGGACCAGCCAGTAGCCGGTGTACTGTTCCTCATTCTGCTCCATGACCCATTGCAGAAACTCGTCACGCGCCGGAGCTCCCGCTGGCAGATTGATCGGCACAACCGATTGCTGGCTGATGGAAACAATGCGTCCCGTATAGAGGCGCTGAAGCGTGACTCGATCGGTTTTCGGCACTAAGGCGTGCGCAATCACCACGATATCGTCACCCGCAGCCCAAACCATCCCGCTGGTGAGCAGAAAAGGCATGAAGAGGAGGAGGCTACATCGTCTCATCGCGCTCAGAAAATAAAACTATAGGAGAGCGAAAAAACATCGAGACGCTTATGGGCGCTATCGCCACCAGAGGGTGCATCTATGAAACTGGAAACATCTCCGGTACGAACCTGGGAAATCTCTGCCTTTATTAGGCTCGTTGGTGTCAGGCGATACGAAGCGCCAACCGCCACCGTAGCCTGGTCATAAGGAGCCACGACGTCAGCCAGAAATTTCTGCTGATTGGTCAATGCCACGCTTGGCAAGGTATTCCCATTTATTCTTTTATATTTTTCAATTGACGAATCTGTCGACTTCATCCTCGCGATATATGCGTAGGGCGTCCAGGCACCAAATCGCCTAGAAAGTGCGAGATACGCCCCCCATCGACTCAAGCCTTCAGTAACACTATCAACACTGATTTTTGCGTACTCGCCGGTCATTCTGATATCTGCCGGAAGGAGGGCGCTCGCCCCAAGCGTAAAAACAGGAACTGTTACTTTGTCGCTGCCACCTGACCCCACACTATAGGCAACATAACCACCGCCGATTGGGGTGGAGATTATCGGCGCACCGATCTTGGCACCATCTCTCGATGCCTCAACCTCATGAAAACCGATTCTGAAAACATTGTCTAGGCTACGCGCGGTAAGTACCATCCCGGTACTGGTTATATTAATAGGTAAAAACCAGCTTCCTGCCTGAGGTCGATCAACGCTTGAATCGCGGTTGTAAAATCGCCATTGCGTTTTCGCAGTACCGGTATAAGCCTCAAGAATCCAGTCGACGCTGTCACCAACCCAAGTCTTGCTAAGACCCAAGCCGACAATATCAGTCATCGGCGAAATCGAATACACCTCCTGAGGCAGGCGGGCGAAATCGAAAGTAGCGCCGACATCGTTATTTTCCGTATTCAGCATCAGCGGCAGGCGAATCTTTCCCGCCCTGATCAGCCAGTCATCCGCAGGCCGCCACGATACAAAAGCCCAAGCCATTGAGGCCTGGTAATCACTATCTGAATGATCAGACGGAGCGACTTTGGCTTGAATGGTAGCGCCCCACTCCGGGGAAAACCGCGCATCCAGTTGGGCGCCAAGAATGCTGTCGCGCTTGAAAGTACCGTTATCGTTTATAAAGCGTTGGTAATTTGCTGCGTTATCTGATTGCGCATAGCCTGCTGTACCAAACCCTGACAACGTGAAATCCACCGCCTGTGCCGGCAGCGCTACAGCCATGGTCAGCAGCCAAGCTCTCAGCAAGGTGATTGACATGCCCCCGAGGAAATTCGCGTTCATATTCTGCATAACGGCTCATTCATCAGCTAACTTGATAGCAATTTCCAAAAAAGTGCTTTCAAGCGCGACAAAAGCGTCAATCAGCAAGGGGTCAAAATGTTTCCCTCTTCCTTCGAGCAAAATATCAACGGCTTCCGAATGACTGAATGCCGGCTTGTAGGGGCGGCGCGAACGCAGGGCATCATATACATCGGCCACAGCCATCAGCCTGGCCGGCAAAGGAATAGATTCTCCGGCAAGTCCATCGGGATAGCCGTTACCATCCCAGCGCTCGTGATGGCTGCGGGCTATCTGACCAGCAAAAAGCAGCATCAGATTCTCGTCGCCAAGTTCCCGCTGGGACTGTAACAACATGCTCTCCCCCTTGACCGAGTGCGTCTTCATGATTTCAAACTCTTCCGGTGTATGCTTCCCGGCCTTGAGCAGAATGTGGTCAGGAATGGCAATTTTGCCAATATCATGCAAGGGGGAAGCCTTGGCAATCTGGTCAATCTTCTCGGGAGTCAATGCGTCACGATCGCGATCCTGCTTGCTCAGATACTCGGCAAGAAGACGCACGTAGTCCTGGGTTCGACGAATATGGTTGCCCGTACATTCATCCCGAAATTCGGCCAATGAAACCATGACACGAATCGATGCTTCCTGAAGATGGACAACCTCATTGACCCGCCGCTCAACCTCAGCTTGCAGCCAGGCACTTTTGTCCTCAAGGAAGGTTTGCCAAGTCTTGATTTGAAGGTGAATGCGTACCCGCGCCAGAACAACCGACGGTGCAATGGGCTTGTGAATGAAATCGACCGCCCCCATTGCCAAGCCAAACTCCTCATCCTCCGCGCCCACCTTTGCCGTCAGAAAAATAATCGGTACGCCGGCTGTTTCCGGCAGCGCCTTTAGTCGCCGAAAAACTTCGTACCCATCCATATCCGGCATCATGATGTCGAGCAAAATGAGATCCGGCGGAGCGCTAACTGCCAGCTCCAGCCCTCTGGCGCCACTATTGGCAAGTCTGACGCGATAATGCGTGCGCAACAACTGGTTGAGCAAGCTGAGATTTGCCGGGGTATCGTCGATTACCAGGATGCTTGCGTTGCCGTCTCTCGTCACTGTCCGCCACCTCCATGATTACCCTGCGCCAGGATGACCAGAGCCTCATCAAAATTCCATTGTCCGATCGCATGGTCAATGCCCGCAATCTGTCGCGGAGAATAAAAGCCAGCCATACGTCCTTTATTAAGGCGCCAAACCTCTTCGACCTCGCCATCCCCCTCAAGCAGCAGGGAATTCAGTCTTGCCAGCACGACATCAATTGGTCTGTCGTCGCCATCCGCATCCGGCTCAGACAATCTGGCGGGCAAACGCTCCAGCCCCGCCAGCAATGGCAACAATTGAACATCAACCTCGGCAATTTCGCCAAACGGCTCGACAACACCGCTTCTGATAGCGTTTTCAAGGTGATAAAGCGCCGCTTGCAAACGCTTCATGGCAAAAGTCCCCGCAAGCCCCTTGAGTGTGTGCACTTGCCGCCGAGCCGTTTCAAGATCTCCCGAAGCCAATGTCTCGCTCAGGCGCTCCGACCAGTTTTGACAATCCCCAATAAACTGCCGCAAGGTATGCGCCAAGAAGGGAAGCCTTCCTGCAAACCGGCGGAGCAAAACCACCGAATCAATCTCCAGAACCGAATCTACAGCGGCGATAAACGCCTGTTCACCCTCATTCTCTTGCGCCAGCTCCGCCGGCGAAAACGCCGGCCCTTCCGGCGCCCGCCAGTAGGGCTGCACCATAGCCAACAGTTCATCGGGTTCAAATGGCTTGGCAATGTAGCCACTAACCCCCATTGCCAAGCCGTCTTTCATGCCGTGCCCGGCCACATGGGCAGTCATCGCGATAATCGGCAAGTCGCGGAAACGCTCGTCATTCCGCAATCGTCGCGTTGCCTCCCGGCCATCCATGACCGGCATTTCAATATCCATCAAAACCAGCGAGAAACGATCCGGAGCTTGAGAGAATAGCCTGTCAAGTGCGATCTGACCATTGGCAGCAATTTCAACGTTCGCACCCCAGCCTTTAAGTATCTCACCCGCAACCTGTTGGTTAACCTCGTTATCCTCTACCAACAAAATTGGCATGCCCTGCAGGCAACCGGGACGAGGGACTGAAGACTCCAGCCTGGCCTGATAGTCGTTACCCCCCAAGTCGAAAATCCGACGCAGCACATTAGGCAATAACGGCTTCTGAACCACATCGGCGATTTCCGGCTGATTGGCCTCGTAACGCAACAAAACGGCATCGGCCGACGATACGACAATCAGCTTCGGGGGCAATGGAATCCCTCGCGCCCGAAGTGCGTCGATTAACTCTCCCCCCGACATATTGGGCATCAGCCAGTCAAGCAGCATCAGCTCGTAGGGGTGTCCATTTTCCGATGCAGCTGCTGTCAGTCTGAGCAAAGCGTCTTCCCCCCCCGGCGACTGATCAACTTTTTGGCATCCCATAGCCACAAGCATTGCCGCCATGCTTTCGCGTACTGCCGGATAATCGGCCACCACCAGTCCACGCTGGCAGGCAATTTGTGGTTTGTCATCCGGTGTTTCAGCAAAACCAGGTGCAAGTGGCACGCGTAACGAAAAATGAAAAACACTGCCTTGATCAATTTCGCTTTCAACCAAAATTTCGCTACCCATGGCAGCCAGCAAACGCTTCGAGATTGCAAGCCCAAGCCCGGTACCACCGTATTTCCTCGTTGTTGCCCCGTCTGCCTGCGAAAACTCCTGGAACAGGCGACCGACCTGCTCAGGCGTCATGCCAATCCCACTGTCTTCGACACGAAAGGCAATGTTCGTGGCCTCCTGGTCAGACTCTTGCTGCCTGACGCTCAGTCGAACGTGGCCTGTCTCGGTGAATTTGACGGCGTTGGAAAGCAGGTTGATCAATATCTGCCCAAGGCGCAACGGGTCACCCACCAGATGATGCAGGCTTTTACTCGGGTCAAAATCGACAATCAACTCGATCCGCTTCCCTTCAGCTTTCTGCTGCACCATGAATAGTGCGTTCTGCACCACCTGTTCCAGATCGAAAGGCACCGCCTCCAAGGCAACTTTGCCGGCCTCGATTTTTGAAAAATCGAGAATATCGTTGAGTATCCCGAGCAACGAACGAGCGGCAGCGTGAATCTTTGAGACATAGTCGTGCTGCCTGGGCGGCAGGCCGGATTTGAGCGCGAGATAAGCCATGCCGAGAATGGCATTCATCGGCGTGCGAATTTCGTGGCTCATGTTGGCCAGAAAAATTGACTTCGCATCGGCCGCCACTTCAGCCCTCGCCCGAGCCTGGCGCAAGGCACGCTGAACCAGCTCGCGTTGCTCGATATCTGCCTCGATGGCAGCCGCCATGCTATTGATGGTGGCGGCAAGGGACTGCACTTCTTCGACACCCTGCAGGTCAACCACACGTTCACTGAAGGACTTCTCGGCCAGCGCCATGGCTGTCTTGTGCAATGCAGTCAGCGGGGCGAGGAGATGTTTTTTCAGGTAGTTATAACTGAGGATCAGAACAATGCCTGCTGCCAGAAGGAGCAGCAATGCTGTAACAATCCAGCGATGCAGCAACTCGCCTGCATGGGTCAGGTTTTTGGTCGTGCGCTGGTCAACCAGACCGGTTAACTCCTCAACGGCCAACGCAAGATCAGAACGCAGCTTCAAGTAATGTGCTTCGTGAAGAGAAGCGCTGGCGAAAGAGGGCTGTGGCGCGGCCTCTGAAACAAACTCCTGCTTTTTGGGGTCATAGAGTCCCTGCGTTGCCGCAAAGGCAATTTGCTCGACCTGTTTCATCTGGTCGGAAATTTGAAAAATACGCCGGAGTACAGCCTGCTCGGTCGGATCAAAACCAAGCTGGCTGGTTCGCTCGGTGAGCGCTACGCCTGGCTTGGCAGGCGGAGGCACATAAGCAACCGCGCCACCAATGACCTGCTCCCAATAAGTATCCGATACCCCGTCCGGGGCCGGCTTGGTGCCTTCCCGTATACTCAGGATGTCGTAGTAATAAATCAGGAAGCGGGGATTGGCGGTGCTGACGTAGGAGCTGACCAGACGACTCAGCAGGTCGACCTCGTGACGCACCGCGTTCATCAGCACCATCGACGCCTGACGATGCTTCGCCGCCTCGTTGGCATCGTTATAGGCCTTCAAGGCGCCCAAGGTCACGCCGCCGATCAGAACCAGCACGCCGGCAAGCGCCACCAATACGCTAAAAAAAGTCTTCCGAAGATTCATTTGCAAGCGTGCAAAAGAGGATCGTCAAGTTCGCCTCGATCGGCCGAAACGAAGGCGACTGCAACACCCTCTGAACGCCCCTCCTGCCCATAAATTTATGTGATTTGAATCATATGTCAATTTGAGCACTTTTGTCCTATGCGATTTTGCCTTCTTTGTTCGCATCGATTGGCCAAAAGCGCTTGAGCAGTCCAAAATATAGGAATTCCTCCACCCCCGCTGGCCCCATGGACAACTTGATCAAGGATAGCGCCACGTTGGAGCTCTTTTGCTGGCTCGAGCCGGATGCCGAGCTGCCCGGATGGGACATCCTCAAGGGCAGCCCGTTCGGCGCCACGCTGGCAGCCCCCGAGGGCGGAGCGCCAACGCCCGGCGACCAGTTACTGTCGGTACAAAACTATTTTGCCGAATACCACCTGGAGTACTTCCGCCAGCGTCGCTACAACCATTTCCCCAGCCGCCTGCACGCCATGCTGCAATTCGCCACACGCACGGATGCCATGACCTTTCGTACCAAGCATCCGCAGCGCGTCTTCGGCAAGAATCTCGTATGCGCCAGGACGAAAGGAGCGTATATCTGCTCCTTCCATGACGCCAGCTGGCTTGACTACCTTCGACTGCCACACAGCTTGTCACTGAGTGCGCTGGACGAAGTCGCCGAGCACTACTGGTCGGGCCGTACGGTCGAAGAAATCGGCCTGACCTTCATGAACGAACCCTGGCAGGAACCACCCGTCATCGAGGCACTTTATCAGGGCGCCCTCGAACCCGCACCAAGCTACGCCCAATCCGGCTGGCTGCCCGGCTTTCGATAGGAAAGATCATGCGTCGCATTGCCATCATCGTTGTCATCCTCGCCATTCTCGGCGGAGGCCTGTTCTGGATCACCCGCCCCAAGCCGATCCCGGTCGTTCTCAAGGAAGTTGCCGAAGGCAAGGTTGAGGCAACGCTGGCCAACACCCGCGCCGGCACCATTGAGGCCTGCCAGCGCACAAAACTGTCGACGATCATCGGCGGGCGCATCGAATACCTTGGCGTCAAGGAAGGCGACAAGGTCAAGAAGGGTCAGCTTCTTCTCAAGCTGTGGAATGACGACCAACAAGCCAATACTGCCCTTGCTCAGGCGCAGATCACGCTGAGCAGCAAACGTGTCGATGAAGCCTGCATTGCTGCGGTCAACTCGGAAAAAGAGGCAAAAAGACAAAGTGAGTTGCGCGCCAAGGGCTTCGTTTCGACCAGCAAGGAAGAGGCAGCCCGCACCGATGCTGAAGTTCGCCGCGCTGCCTGCAATACGGCCAAGGCCGATGTCGGACAGGCCGAAGCCAAGCTCAAGGCCACCCGTGTCGAGCAAGGTCGCGTCGCCTTGTACGCGCCGTTCGACGGCACCGTCGCCAAGATCGTCGGTGAACTGGGCGAGTACTCGACGCCCTCGCCCCCCGGCGTGCCGACGCCGCCGGCCATCGACCTGATCGACGATTCCTGCCTCTATGTCAAGGCGCCGATGGACGAGGTCGATGCGCCGAAGATCCAGGTTGGCCAGCCGGTCCGCGTCACCCTCGACGCGCTGCCTGGGCGCACGCTGCCAGGCAAGGTTCGCCGTGTTGCCCCCTACGTTTCGGCGATCGAAAAGCAAGCACGGACCGTGGACATCGAGGTCGATCTCGATAAACCGGATGAAGCTGGCCGACTGCTCGTCGGTTATAGCGCGGACGTCGAGATCATTCTCGCTGGCCATGACAAGGTACTGCGCATCCCGACCGCTGCCATTCAGGAAGGTGGCAAGGTGCTGCTCTTCAACGCCGATAGCGGCAAGCTGGAAGATCGTCCGATCAAGGCCGGACTGGCCAACTGGGAATACACCGAGATTCTTGATGGTCTGAAAGCCGGCGACCGCATCGTCACCTCGCTCGACAAGGAAGGCGTCAAGGCTGGTGCCAAGGTGACGCCAGACGACAAATCGCAAACCAAGGCCAAGTAGGCGCATGGCGCTGATCGAACTTTCCGGCATCGAACGCCGCTTCCTGCTCGGCGACACGACGGTCCATGCGCTGGCCGGGCTGAATCTGCAGATCGAAGCCGGCGAATACGTTGCCGTGATGGGGCCATCCGGCTCCGGCAAATCGACTTTGCTCAACCTCCTCGGCCTGCTCGACCCGCCCAACGAAGGAACATACAAGCTGGAAGGCCGTGACGTGACGACGCTGTCGCCCGACGAGCAAGCCACTGTGCGCAGCACACGGATCGGCTTCGTCTTCCAGAGCTTTCATCTCGTGCCCCGCCTGACGGCGGCCGAGAACATCGCGCTGCCGATGACGCTGGCCGGCATTCCGGTGGCCGAGCGCAACAAGCGGGTCACGCAGGCACTCAAGGATTTCGGCCTCGACACGCGCGCCGACCACAAGCCGGATCAACTCTCCGGCGGCCAGCGCCAGCGCGTCGCCATCGCCCGCGCCACGATCATGCAACCGGCGCTGATCCTCGCCGACGAGCCAACCGGCAATCTCGACCGGCATACCGGCGAAGAAGTGGTCAATCTGCTCGAAGCACTCAACGCCAAGGGCGTCACGCTGATCGTCGTCACCCACGACCAGGGCATGGGCGCCCGCGCCAAACGCCAGCTGGTCATGGAAGACGGGCGCCTGAAGAGCGATTCGCAGCAGTCAGGCATTTCAATTTTGGCCAAAAATTCCGGTTGACCGTGGGAACCACACTTTTCCCGCCCAGCCCCCGCCGCCCATGCGCCTGAGCGACACCCTGCGCTTTGCCCGCGATGCTGCCACCGGCTACCCGATGCGCACAACGCTGTCGGTGCTCGCCATGTCTATCGGCGTCGCCGCGGTCGTCATCCTGACGGCGCTGGGTGACGGCGCCCGGCGCTATGTCGTCGGCCAGTTCTCGTCACTCGGTACCAACCTGGTCATCGTGCTACCCGGCCGCTCCGGCACCGGCGGCTTCAATCCGGCCAATGCCATCACCTCGACACCGCGCGACCTGACCATCGACGACGCCGCCAGCCTGCGTCGCCTGCCCGGCGCCCGGCGCGTTGCGCCACTCGCCGTCGGCACCTCGGAAATCAGCTACGGCGGCAAGCTGCGTGAAGTGATGGTCGCCGGCTCGACCGCCGAATTCATTCCCATCCGCAACTTTGAGATCGCGCAAGGTCAATCGCTGCCGGAAGAGGACTGGAATCGCGGCTCGTCGGTCGCCATCATCGGCGCCAAGATTCGTGAGGAAATGTTTGGCAGCACCCCGGCTGTCGGCCAACTGGTCCGCGTCGGCGATCGCCGGCTGCGTATCGTCGGCGTGCTGAAGTCCACCGGCCAAGGGTTGGGCATGAATACCGACGAACTGGTCATCGTGCCGGTGTCGCTGGCGCAAGCCATGTTCAATTCGAACACCCTGTTCCGCATCATGATCGAGGCCAACACCCGCGACGCCATTCCCGGGACCAAGGATCTGGTGCTGGAAACCCTCAAGCAGCGTCACCGTGGCGAGGAGGACGTCACCGTCATCACGCAGGATGCCGTGCTCGCCACCTTTGACAAACTGCTCGGCGCACTGACGCTGGCCGTCGCCGGCATTGCCGCGATCAGTCTGGCCGTCGCCGGCATTCTGGTGATGAACGTCATGCTCGTCGCCGTCACCCAGCGCACTGGCGAAATCGGCCTGCTCAAGGCACTCGGCGCCACCGCCAAAACCATCCGCCTCGCCTTCCTGGCCGAAGCCGCCATGCTCTCGGCCGTCGGCGCCCTGCTCGGCTACCTGCTCGGCCAGCTCGGCGCCTTTGCACTACGCCAGTTCTTCCCGGTTTTCCCGGCCTATCCGCCCGATTGGGCGGTCATTGCCGGACTGGGCACTGCACTCGCCACCGGCCTGATCTTCGGCGTCATGCCGGCGCGCCGTGCCGCCCGGCTCGACCCCGTGCAAGCTTTGATGAAGCACTGACATGCTTTTCACCGACGCCTTCCAGCTTGCCGTTCGCGCCATCACCGCGCAGCGTCTGCGCAGCTTTTTGACGCTGCTCGGCATCGGGGTTGGCATCGCGGCCGTCATCCTGCTCACCTCGATCGGCGAAGGCATCCACCGCTTCGTGCTCGGCGAATTCACCCAGTTCGGTACCAACGTCATTTCCATCGTTCCCGGCAAGACCAAGACTGGCGGATCGCCCTCCGGACTGCCGTCGAGTGCTCGCCCATTGTCGCTGGACGATGCCAAATCCCTCGAACGCCTGCCGCACGTCGTCGCCGTCACGCCCAACGTCCGCGGCAATGCCGAAGTCGAAGGCAACGGCCGCACGCGGCGCACGCTGATCTACGGCGTCAATTCCAAATTACCGCAAATTTTCCGGTCGACCGTGCAAAGCGGCCAATTCCTGCCCGCCGACGATGAAGGCAGCGCCCGTGCCTTCGTCGTGCTCGGTTCCAAGCTGAAAGCCGAGTTGTTCGGCAGTGAAAACCCGCTCGGCCAGCGTCTGCGGGTCGGCGGCCTGCATTTCCGGATCATCGGCGTGCTGGCGCCGAAGGGGCAGTTCCTCGGCATCGACCTCGACGACACCGCCTTCGTGCCGACGGCCCGCGCCCAGGAGCTGTTCAACCGCGAAGGCGTCGATGAAATCAACGTTGCCGCCGAGGAAGGCATCCCGTCCGCCCTCATCGCCAGCCGTATCAAGGCGCACCTGATCGAGCGCCACAGTCGCGAGGACTTCACCATCGTAACGCAGGAAGACATGCTGAAAACGCTGTCCAATATTCTCAACGTGCTGACCATGGCTGTCGGCGCGCTGGGTGGCATTTCATTGTTGGTCGGCGGCGTCGGCATCGTCACCATCATGACCATCGCCGTCACCGAGCGCACCGGCGAGATCGGCCTGCTGGTCGCCCTCGGTGCACCGCGGCGTACCATCCTGCTGCTCTTTCTCGGCGAAGCTGTTGCCCTCTCGGCGCTCGGCGGCCTTTTCGGGTTGGTACTCGGCTTTGGCCTGGCCCAACTCATTCATTTCGCCCTGCCCGCCCTGCCCGTGCACACGCCGCTGACCTTTGTCCTGCTCGCCGAGGGCATCGCCATCGTCATCGGCCTGCTGGCCGGCGTGCTGCCAGCCCGAAATGCCGCTCGTCTCGACCCGGTCGAGGCCCTGCGTGCCGAATAGCTATGCAAAACCCATTTTGTCGCGGCCCGCGTGCTAGAGTTGCGGGTACAAATTTCATACCCTGAGGAAACAGCCATGACTTTTTACATTGAAGACCTGCAGCCCGGCATGTCCCACACAATGGGCAAGACCGTCACCGATGCCGACATCGTTTTGTTTGCAGGCGTCTCCACCGACACCAATGCCGTGCACCTCGACGAAGAGTTCGGCAAAACCACCCCCTTCGGTGGCCGCATCGCCCACGGCATGCTCTCAGCAAGCTTTATCTCGGCTGTGCTCGGCGCCCACCTGCCCGGCCCCGGCACCATCTACCTCGGTCAGACGCTGAAGTTCAAGGCGCCGGTTCGTCCCGGCGACACGGTCAAGACGACGGTCACCGTCAAGGAAGTCGTGGCCGCCAAGAAGCGCGTCATTCTCGACACCATTTGCAAGGTGGGCGACACCGTGGTCATCGAAGGCGAAGCCACCGTGATGATCGGCAACAAGCCGGCCTGAACCTGACTCCCGTTACCCATAAAAAACGCCGGCCCGGTTAAAAACCCGCCGGCGTTTTTGTTTTTCCGGCTTCCGGGCAGGCTGCCACGGTCAACCGGAAAAAACAGCCAAAATCAAAAAGATTCGTCAGCCCGCAAAAAGCGCCACTGACCGATTTCCAACTCACCCAGCTTGACGCGACCAATGCGCACCCGCTTCAGCCCGATCACACGCAAGCCAACCAGCTCGCACATCCGACGAATCTGGCGCTTCTTGCCCTCCTTCAGAATGAAGTGCAACTGGTCCTCGTTCAGTTGCTTGACCCACGCCGGCTTCAACGCTTTGCCATCAAGTTCCAGGCCGTGCTTCAACAGATTCAGACCGCCCTTGATCATTTCGCCGGCGACGCGCACCAAGTATTCTTTCTCGACCGGGCTATCTTCACCAATCAACTTCTTGGCAACGCGACCATCCTGCGTCAGCACCAGCAAGCCGGTCGAATCGATGTCCAGCCGACCGGACGGCGCCAGACTGCGCAACATCCATGGCTTGAACTCCGGGTCGCCTGACTGGCGCATTTGATTGTCTGGCGTAATCAAGGTAATCGCCGGCGTAAAGCCCGGCTCCGGCTGCCCGGAGACATAGCCAATCGGCTTGTTCAACAGCACCGTCACCTGCTTGGCCTGATCGAATTTCGCCTCTTTCGAGATCGCCACCTCGGCATTCGGATCAATCCGCGAACCCAGTTCGCTGACCCGCTCGCCGTCGACAAACACCCAGCCGCGCTCGATCCACAGATCCGCCTCGCGCCGCGAACACATGCCGCGCTCGGACATCACTTTCGAAAGCCGCACACCTTCCGGCGGCGGGCCATCGCGCACGACCGGCTGACGAACGACGGGCGCCGGCTTGGCCGAACGCTCGGGACGATCTGCCTTGACACTCCATTCAGTCGCCGCAACCGGCGCAGCTTTGGGTGCATACGGCTTGCGCAGCGAAGAACCGCCACGCAGCGGCTTCTTGTTCGGTGCCCGCGGCGAAGGCGTAGCCGAACGACGAACACCCAGAGTGCCCTCCGGCAAGGCCGGCGCTTCTTCCGTTACGTCAGCTGGCGCCGCAGCAGACGCCTCATCGCGGGCAGGCCATTTCGGCGCAGCCTCAAAAGATTTCGTTTTTGCCCGCATTTCCGGGTTGACCGCAGGGTCAGTCGTTGCTTCTATGGACGCCTCATCCCGCCGAAACGCCTTTTTTGGCTCAGTTTCGGCCACCGGGGCGTCCGGCTTGCGCCATTTTGCCCACGGGTCGTCCGAAGCCGCGTCGGTCGACGGCCGCTTCGGACGCGAATCGCTGTCGGAACCGCTCATCGCAAACCGAGGAGTTCAACCTCGAAGACCAGCGTTGCATTCGGCGGAATGACGCCGCCAGCGCCGCGTGCACCGTAGCCCAGTTGCGGCGGAATGGTCAGTTTGCGCGTACCACCAATCTTCATACCCTGAACGCCCTCATCCCAGCCGCCGATAACCTGTCGCATGCCGAGCGAAAATTCAAACGGGTCATTACGGTCCTTACTCGAATCGAACTTACTGCCATTGGTCAGCCAGCCGGTGTAATGCACGCTGACCTGATGGCCAGCCTTGGCCTCGGCGCCTTCGCCGACAACGGTATCTTCATAGACCAGCCCGGAGGCGGTGGTGATTTCAGCCATGGGAACTCCTTTTTTCAAAGACGGGCAGTTTACCACAGCGCCTCGACAAGGCTTTGACTTGTCAGAGAATTTCCGTATAATGCGCGGTTCTTTGTAGCACCCTTTAGATTTATTTTCGGAGTCCAACCCATGTATGCGGTCATAAAAACCGGCGGTAAGCAGTATCGCGTTACCAATGGTCTAAAACTTAAAGTAGAACAGATACCGGCAGACGTTGGCGCAGAAGTTACCCTTGACCAGGTCCTCATGGCAGGCGAAGGCGAGTCGGTAAAGATCGGCGCTCCCTTCCTTGCTGGCGCCACCGTCAAAGCAACCGTGATTTCCCACGGCCGCCACGACAAGGTCAAGATCTTCAAGATGCGTCGTCGTAAGCATTACCAGAAGCATCAAGGCCATCGTCAGAACTACACCGAATTGCGCATCGACGCGATCGCGGCCTAAGTTCAAGGAGCTAATAAATGGCACACAAGAAAGCAGGCGGTAGTTCACGTAACGGCCGCGACTCACAAGCCCAACGACTGGGCGTCAAGCGCTACGGCGGTCAATTCATCCTGGCTGGCAACATCATCGTTCGCCAGCGCGGTACCGAATTCCACCCGGGCGACAACGTCGGCTGCGGCAAGGATCACACCTTGTTCGCACTCAAGGACGGCGTGGTTCAGTTCTCCATCAAGGGCTTGAAAAAGCGCCGCGTGGTGACCATCGTTCCGGCCGCCGAATAAATCGGCCAGGCGGAAGCAAAAGCCCCGTCCGCTGGATGGGGCTTTTTAGTTTATGCCATCAGATTTTCTGGTGGCCGGATGTAGAGGCGGAAAAAAATGAAGTTCATCGACGAAGCCAAGATTTATGTAAAAGCCGGTGACGGCGGCAATGGCGCCGCAACTTTCCGCCGCGAAAAATACATCCCGATGGGCGGCCCCAACGGCGGCGACGGCGGCCGTGGCGGCAGCATCTACGTAGTGGCCGACTGCAACATCAACACCCTGGTCGACTACCGCTACACCCGTAAATTCATCGGCAAGCGAGGTGAAAACGGCGGCGGTGCCGACTGCTACGGTGCCGGCGGCGACGACATTGTTCTGCGCATGCCCGTCGGCACGGTCATCTCCGACCTGAACACCGGTGAAATCCTCGCCGACCTCGATGTCAACGAAAAGAAAATCCTGATCGCCAAAGGCGGCAAGGGCGGCCTCGGGAATATCCACTTCAAGTCATCGACCAACCGCGCCCCGCGCCAGAAGACCAATGGCGACCAGGGCGAAGAGCACGAACTGACACTCGAACTGCGCGTTCTCGCCGACGTCGGCCTGCTCGGTCTACCCAACGCCGGCAAGAGCACCCTGATCCGCGCCGTTTCCTCAGCGCGCCCGAAGGTTGCCGACTACCCGTTCACGACGCTGCACCCCAACCTCGGCGTCGTTCGCGTCGATGCCGAAAAAAGCTTCGTCATGGCAGACGTGCCGGGCCTGATCGAAGGCGCTGCCGATGGCGCCGGCCTCGGCATCCGCTTCCTCAAGCACCTGCAACGCACGCGCATCCTGCTCCACCTCGTCGACATCGCACCGATCGATCCGGATGCCAACCCGGTGCGCGATGCCAAGGCCATCGTCGGCGAATTGATCAAGCACGACCCTGCATTGGCTGACAAGCCGCGCTGGCTGGTCCTCAACAAGCTCGACCTGATTCCCGAAGAAGACCGCGAAGCCGCCGTCAAGAATTTCATCAAAGCCTACAAGAAGGCCACCAAGTACGACGGCCCGGTGTTCCCGATCACCGCCATCAGCGGCGATGGCACCAAACCGCTGATCTACGCCATCCAGGAAGCACTGGAGCACATGGCTCGCCCGGAAATCCCTGACGACGACGAAGACACTGAAGACAACGCCGCAGAGGAATAATGAGCAAGACCCGCCTCGCCACCGCCAAACGCCTCGTCGTCAAAGTCGGCTCGGCACTCGTCACCAACAACGGCGCCGGACTCGACCTCGCCGCCATTGAAGACTGGGCGCGCCAGATCAGCATCCTGCGCGAACAGGGCAAACAGGTCGTACTGGTTTCTTCCGGCGCCATCGCCTGTGGCATGCAGCGCCTTGGCTGGGCCAAGCGCCCGAAAACGGTACATGAACTACAGGCCGCAGCGGCAGTCGGCCAGATGGGCCTGGCGCAGGTCTATGAAGGCGCCTTCGCCAAGCACGGCCTGCACACCGCACAAATTTTGCTCACCCACGACGACCTGGCCGACCGCAAGCGTTACCTGAACGCCCGCTCGACAATGACCACGCTGCTGGAACTTGGCGTCGTGCCGATCATCAACGAAAACGATACCGTCGTCACCGACGAAATCAAGTTTGGCGACAACGACACGCTGGGCGCACTGGTCGCCAACCTGATCGAAGCCGATGCACTGATCATCCTGACCGACCAGATCGGCCTGTTCACCGCCGACCCGCGCAAGGACACCAGCGCCACGCTGATCAGCGAAGCCCGGGCCGGCGATGTATCACTGGAAGCCATGGCCGGCGGCGCCGGCACCCGGATTGGCACCGGCGGCATGATTACCAAGGTTATCGCCGCCAAGCGCGCTGCCCGCAGTGGCGCCCACACGGCCATCGCCAGCGGCCGAGAAATTGACCCGATTATCCGACTAGCTGCCGGCGAGCCGGTTGGCACCCTGCTCGTCTCCGAAACCCAGCCCCTGGCAGCCCGCAAGCAATGGCTGGCAGATCACCTGCAGCTTGCCGGCCGCCTGATACTTGACGATGGCGCAGTCAACGCGCTAAAAGCCGGAAAAAGCCTGTTGCCCATCGGCGTCATCGCTGCCGAAGGCGAATTTGAACGCGGCGCCGCAGTAGCCTGCATTTCCGGCGACGGCCATGAAATTGCCCGCGGCCTGACCAACTATGGCAGCGGCGAAGCCCGATTGATCACGCGAAAATCGACGCTCGACATCGAGAACATCCTTGGCTACGTCGACGAACCGGAATTCATCCACCGCGACAATCTGATCCTGATCGGCTGATCGGAATAGAGACACAACAAAACACAACGGGCGCCGAGGCGCCCGTTTTTCATTGCTACACGCTTGCTTAAAATATATTCAGCCAACGAAAAACGGGAGCCGAAGCTCCCGTTTTGTTTCCAACTGATTTAACTCAGATTAGAAAGCGTGACGCAGGCCGAGTGCGTAGGTGTTGGTGTCGGCGTTCAGGTCTTGCGAACGCTTGGCAACGAAGGCAGCGTAAGCGGTCGTGCGCTTGGACAGTGCGTAGGTGGTGGCCAAAGTGCCGACCTTGACATCGTCATTGGCAGCGGTGGAGTCAACGCTCAGGCTGGCGAATTCACCGATGACAGCAAGCTTGGCACCGATCGGCACAGTAGCGGAAACAACCCACTTCTTGTCCTTGCCAACGTAGGTAGCGGTATCATCAGACTTGGCTTGCTGATAGGTAGCTTGCAGCTTGACGACCTTGAAGTCGTAACCGGCGCGCAGACCCCATTCCTTCAGGTTGTCGTTAGCCAGCGTGTTTGCCATGGTCGCCTTGGTGTAGATCGCACCAGCGGAGATCGGGCCGTTGTCGTAGCCAACAGAAATCAGATCGCCGTGGCTATCGGTCGTGTTGGTGCTCAGGGCTGCTTCCGTAATGCGAGCGTGGTTATAGGCCACGACCACACCGCCGAAGGACGGCGAAACGTAGGCAACAGCATTGCTCTGACGGCCATACAGGCCAGTAATCATTTGGGTGCCGTTAATCAGGCCAGTGCCAGCAGTGGCGGTTGCAACGTTCGTGGCGCCAAGCGGAGCCGAACCACCCAGAGCGGAACCAGCAACCGTGAAGTCCAGACCGGTGGTTTGCAGACGACCAGCGATAACAGTACCGAAACCGCCGGTCAGACCGACGAACTGCTGACGTGCAATGTTGGTACCAGTACCGATACCGGTATTGTCGTCAATCGCCAGACCGTATTCCAGGGTGAACAGAGCCTTCAGGCCGTTGCCCAGATCTTCAACGCCCTTGAAACCGATGCGGGAAGTAGAGAGGGTGCCAGTGTTGACCTTGAAACCGGTTTGGCCAGTGGTGGCGCCCAGGTTGGTGGTGGCAGACACGCTGGCATCAGCGATACCGTAGATGGTCACGTTGGTTTGTGCGAAAGCGGCGGTAGAGGCCAGAGCGGCAACTGCCAGAGCAATAATCTTCTTTTGCATCAGAAAATCTCCTTAGTGGTTAGTTTTTAATCTGGCCCGCAAGCCGGACCAAGCTTTACCTCTCGGATCGAGAAGTTGGCAGTGATTGTCGCAAAGAGCGAAAGGCCCTAGCAACCAGTGATTGGTATGTTCTGCCATTTCTGTGAATTTATGTTGTTTTGACGCAACACAAATCAGGCAAACAGGCGAGCAAGCTCCACCCCTGGCTCAGGCGCGCGCATAAAGGCTTCGCCGACCAAGAAGCATTGAACCTTGTTGGCGCGCATCAGCGCCACATCTTCCGGCTTCAGGATGCCGCTTTCGGTTACGACGATCCTGTCAGCCGGAATGCGGGCGAGCAGGCCGAGCGTGGTATCGAGGGTCACATCGAAGGTGCGCAAGTTGCGGTTGTTGATGCCGAGCAGCGGGGTTTTTAATTGCAGGGCTGCATCGAGCTCTTCACCGTTGTGCACTTCAACCAGCACAGCCATACCGTAACCATGGGCTTGCGCTTCAAGTTGTTGCATTTCCGCAAGACTGAGCGCGGCGGCGATGAGCAGAATAGCGTCCGCCCCCATGGCGCGAGCTTCGGCGACCTGATAGTGGTCAACCATGAAGTCCTTGCGCAACACGGGCAGCGTACAAGCGGCGCGGGCAGCCTGCAGATATTCCGGACAACCCTGAAAGTACTGGCGATCGGTGAGCACGGACAGACAGGCAGCGCCGTGCTGCTCGTAGCTGCGGGCAATCTCGGCCGGGTGAAAGTCGGGGCGGATGACGCCTTTCGACGGGCTGGCCTTTTTGATTTCGGCGATTATTGCCGGTTGACCGTGGGAGACCTTGTCGCGGATGGCGCCGACGAAATCGCGGGGCGAGGGCTGGGCGGCTGCTTCGGCTTCGACAATGGCCAACGACTTCACGAGCAGCGCAGCCGCGACTTCTTCGTGCTTGGTGGCGATGATCTTGTTGAGGATGTCGCTCATTTGGCGGCCAGACGCTGTGTGCATTGGACGAATTGGTCCAGCTTGGCACGTGCCGCACCGGAGGCAACCGCTTCACGAGCCTTGGCAATACCTTCACCGATGCTGTCGGCAACATTGGCAACGTAAAGTGCGGCACCTGCATTCAGGCAGACGATTTCGCGCGCCGCGCCCGGCTTGTTGCCCAGCGCGCCGAGCATGACCTCCCTCGATTCATCCGCGCTATTAACGCGCAGGTTGCGCAACGACATCATCTGCAGGCCGAAGTCCTCGGGATGCACTTCGTATTCAGTTACTTCGCCGTTCTTCAGTTCGCCAACCAGGGTGGCTGCGCCAAGGGAGATTTCATCCAGATTATCCTTGCCGTGCACCACGAGCACGCGCTCGGCCCCCAGGCGCTGCATGACGCGGACCTGAATGCCAACGAGATCAGGATGAAAAACGCCCATCAGGGTGTTTGGCGCACTGGCCGGATTGGTCAGCGGCCCGAGGATGTTGAACAAGGTACGCACGCCCATTTCGCGGCGCACCGGCGCAACGTGCTTCATGGCGCTGTGATGGTTGGGCGCAAACATGAAGCCGATGCCGGTTTCCTCGATGCAGGCGGCAACCTGCTCGGGCGACAGCATGATGTTGACCCCGAGCGCCTCCAGTACGTCAGCACTACCTGAGCTAGACGACACGCTGCGTCCGCCGTGCTTGGCCACCTTGGCGCCAGCAGCCGCGGCAACGAAGATGGATGTTGTCGAGATATTGAAGCTGTGCGCCGAATCGCCGCCGGTGCCAACGATATCGACGAAATGGTTGTCATAGGGAACATTCACCGGCGTCGACAATTCGCGCATCACGCTGGCCGCTGCGGCGATTTCGCCGATGGTTTCCTTTTTGACGCGCAGGCCAGTGATGATGGCAGCGATCATGACCGGCGTAACTTCGCCGCCCATGATCTGGCGCATCAGGGAAATCATTTCGTCATGAAAAATCTCGCGGTGTTCGATGACACGCTGCAGGGCGGCTTGCGGGGTCATTGCTTGAATTCGTCCAGAAAGTTCTTGAGCAGGTCATGACCGCGTTCGGTCAAGATGGATTCGGGATGGAACTGAACACCTTCAACGGCCAGGGTTTTGTGGCGAACGCCCATGATTTCGCCGTCGTCGGTCCACGCGGTGACATCCAGGCATTCGGGCAGCGATTCACGCTCGATGGCCAGCGAGTGGTAGCGGGTGCAGGTCAGCGGATTCGGTAGGCCTTTGAAAACGCCTTCGTTTTTGTGGTGGACCGCAGAAACCTTGCCGTGCATGAGTTGCTTGGCATGCACGATCTTGCCGCCGAAGGCTTCGCCAATTGACTGATGACCAAGACAGACGCCAAGCACGGGAATCTTGCCGGAAAATTCCTTGATCGCAGCCAGCGAGATACCGGCCTGCGCTGGAGCGCATGGACCAGGCGAGATCACCAGATACTCGGGATCAAGGCGGGCAATGTCATCGATCGTGATCTCGTCATTGCGGAAAACCTTCACATCCTGACCCAGTTCACCGAAGTACTGGACGATGTTGTAGGTAAAGCTGTCGTAGTTGTCGATCATCAGCAGCATAAATTGCCTATCCTATTGTTTTATATACTGCCAATCAGAATTAAACCCATTCGATACCCGCTTTAATACCCGCATTTTTTGTTGCTGGAGTACGAAGATTACTGATCGCGTCTAAAGAGGCCATTATCAAACACCATAGAGAAGCATTCAAGCCGCTGATTGGCTTTCATTAAGAAAGGGAAGGGATTAAGTTCGCCATCGATTGCATATTCCCGTGAATCCGCCGACGCTCGTTTGGCTGGCTGTGGAGACCCTGAGACAGACAGCCGATTGGAGGATATTCGTAAACGGCGGGATACGCTAAATGCAAAATTGTCGAGTCTTGCCGACGAAGATGAGCGACTACGTTCGCAGGCTTAAGCGGGGGCTGCGGCCATATCGAAACTCGAGCAACGCGTCCGCCAACTGACAGAGGAAACCAGCAAACACGGGGGAGAGTCTGGGGTAGCGCAAAGGCGCCTAGAGCAAGCAAGGAACGAACTTGCAAAAGCACGACCACTTCAAGACGAACGGGCAAGAGTTGAACGGGAAAACAGCACGTGCGTTTCTGAGCCAAAGTTGTTCATCCGATCTTCGAACTGGATATTAAATCGGGTTAGCGCTGCCTTCCAATCCCGAATGGGCATAGTCCATTTCTGACTGATGCTGCGTAGCACCAAGTAGAACAGTTTCATCATCGCCTCGTCGCTCAGAAACGAGCCACGATTCTTGGAAATTTCTGCAGACTCCTTTTACCCATTCAATCGCATTGGTCGTATAGATTACTTTCCGAAGAGTTGAAGCAATTGGTCGGCGACAGCTGCGTACCTTCGCTCAAGGTCGGCAATCAGCGCTTCCGCGGGGTCGAAGCCGGCGCCTATAACATCTGCTCGACCTGGCCGGCTATCCGAAGACTGCGGCCTACGGCAGCAAGCCTTCAGGCGGCCTGCCACGAGCGGCCAAGCAATAGCGCAGTTAAAGGGCGGCCAGCATCAGAAGCTGGCCGTCGCGCACAGTCACCTTGTAGGTGTTTTCCTTGTAGGTCTTGTTGTTAGAGACCAGTGTCGTTTTCACCGTGTATTTCTTGCCCCTGGCATCAGCTGGCAGCTTGAATTTCGATTTCGTCTGGTAACTCCCGGCACCATCCACCGCCGCCAGCTTCTCGGTCTTTTCTTCGACGAGCGTGTTTTTTTCGTCGTAGATGGCGTACTTCTGCTGCAATTCCGGAACCGTGTCGCCATATCCGACCAGATCGGTATTGGAAGTCACCTGAATTTCCCTCTGCCCTGACTGATCCGGGGCCGCCGACGTCACCTTGCTCTCGAATTTGGCCGGCACGATTTCATTCTTCGGCACTGACTCCGCCTTGCCTTTGCCCTTGGCTCTGCTCTGCTGTTCGTATTCGTCATTGACCTGCTTGGCATCGGCAATTTTCTTGGATTCGAAATACCAGCCGATCAGAAAGCCCGCCGCCGCACCGACGGCAGCCCCGACTGCGCAACCCTGCGCCCCCTTGGCGGCGGCCCCGACTGCACATCCGGCAGCGGCGCCGATCAAGGCACCAGCAGCCTTGCCATCCATCTTGTATGATCCATCCGGATTGGTCGCACAGGCCGACAACAGGAAGATGCCCGCGACAGCGGCGGCCAGCGGCCGTTTGATGCTGCTGATATTCATGGATACCCCCTAAAAATATTATTTGACCACGACCGCAATCGGATCGTCGACACCGTGGTCACTAACATATGGTCGTTGCTGATTATCCGTCAAATCACGCACGCGGCGCGTTACGTAGCGTTTCAGCGTGGTCGGGTAAATCAGTTTGTCACGCGGGTCTTCCGCTTCACCGCGCAAGCCCTCAATGAGTGCTTTGGTGAATGCCCCGTTACCCCACTCGTCGGTCTCCTGGGCCATTTCCCTGGCCGTTGCCGAGGCGAAGACGATAACGCCCCGTTCGTCATTGACCTGATTAACCGTCCCCGCCACACTCGCCTGATTGGCCAGCGCCCCGGAGTGGCAGGTATCGAGGAAGAACATCGCCCGTCCGGGCAGGCTTTGCAGGGTATCGACAATTTCGCCGCCGGCAACCCAGTTGACCTGGCGGCCGATATCCGACCGACGATAGGGCACGTAGTAGTAGGAGTTTTCCTGCGACATGCCATGCCCAGCCAGGAAGATCACGCCGGCGTCCTTTTCCTTGACGTTGTCGCGCAACCATTTCAGGCCCTCCCGAATATTTTGCTGCGTCGCCCCTTCATCGAGCAGCATTTTGACCGCCAAATGCTCATACAGGCGCTGCTTGCCGGGCGGCGGATTGGCGACACGACTCATTTGACGGTGGAAGTCCGAGGCATCCTTGACCGGCAAGAGGAGCGCATTCTCACCAGGGTACTTGTTGACGGCAACGATCAGCATGTAAAGCGTTTCGTAGCGTTCGATATACGGTGCCTTGCCAGCCGCGTTCACGGGGCGCCTGACGGTAAGACTGACAGGCTCCGACTTGGCGAAGCGGTTCTCGGCAATCAACATGATTTCCGAGTCTTTGGGAGGCACGGGCACCAGCGCCTCGTACACCTGCCCTTCAATGGAGCGCGTCGAACGAGTCTTGATATTGCGTTCCAGTTTGCCATTAACGCGGAACTTGACCTCCTTCAGCGGGGCATTACCCGGCGTGCGTACGACATAGCGCACTGGCACCAGAACATCCCCCGTCAGCATGCCACGTTCGCTCTGCAGTTCGATCACCGGCGGCAAAGCATCGACGACTGGCGGAGGCGCTGCGGCAACTTGGGCTGCCGCGACAGTCTTGTTATCCAGCATCGCCATTTCAGCGCGGAACGTCCGCACAGCCTCCGTCTCGTCGGCCAGTTGCATCACCCGCTGGATCACCAGGGGCTGGTAAAAGTGATCGCGGAAACGACCGACCGAGAAGAAGTCGGCCGACTGGTTGAAGCCCCGGTTAACATGCCAACCGACCAGACCCTCCGCCCCCATGGCAGTGTCGTAATAGCCGGAGGGCGTCCAGATGATCCAGCGCTCACGGTCGCCATGGACAAACAAGGCCAGTTGCTCCTGCCCATCGGCCAGACGATACCAGCGCAGACTGCCATCGCCGAGGGCGGCGACCACCCAGCGACCATCACCGCTGATATTGACGGCCCAGACAGCCCCAGACGTCCGCCTCTCCCACAATTGGCTGCCATCGGCTGCAAAGAGCCGCAGATACCATTCTGTTCCCAGCGCCAGCCGCATCTCGTCCGGCGCCATGGCCGCACTCCGCGACAACTCGCCAGGACTCAACGCCAGAGGCCGGCCATTCCAGACCGGCGTCGGCGAATTTTTCCAGCCTTTGAGATCGCTGGGGATTTTCGCCGGCCGCGTATAGCCAGGAGCGTTCGCAGCGCGCAATTCACCACTGAAGAAGTTGAAAACAAGCGGCGTCTTGCCAGCGAACAGCATCGGGAAAGCCACAACCTGACCATCGGTGGAAAGCCGGAAAGCATCACCTGCATCACGAAAATCGCCAATCTGTGGCCCGATGCTTAGTCGGGCGGAGCCCAAAGCATCGAATGCGGCCCAGGCCGGTTCGGCAGAACTCGCAACCAGCCCGTTGGCATTTGCGGCGAGGGAGGTAACCGTGTTGCCGAAACTGCCCAGCACCCGCGCTGGTTCGCGCCCACCGCCAGCAAAGGCAAGGATGGCGAAGCGTCCGTCACGAACCACGCTGCCCGCCGCATACAGAGTTTGGCCATCGGCTGACCAGGCGACCCTCCCGAGGTTTCCGCCGCTCCCGCCCTCCGCCGTATGCAGCACAGTCAGATTGCTGGCCGAGAGCACCACCGCCTGCGCCGCATCCTGCAAACCGATAGCCAACTGGCTACTATCTGGCGACCAGGCGACGCCATAGGGCTTGCCCGGCATCTGCTTGCGGGCTAATCTTTCTAGGCCACTCTTACCGACCCGGTAGAGGCGCAGCGAACCGTCGAGACTGACCACGGCCAATCGACCGTCGCGCGAGAAGGCAGCGCCATAGATGGCATCGTTGTATTCGGGATCGCTCCCGACAAAGGTGAGATTGCGCCTGAACACCCGCAGCCCGTCTTGCCGCAGGCCAACCGCGATCAGTTGGCTATCGACCGACCAGGCCAGTTGCATGATCGGCGACTCGATCCCTGACAGAGTCGCCTTCGGCGGCAGATTGCCGGTGGCACGATCGAAAAGATAAAGGGCATGCGTCTTCGTATCAAATGCCGCATTGCCGCCCAGCGCCACCTGCCGCCCATCCGGCGATATCGCTGCGGCATAGAGGGCGCCAATGCTTTCGCCACCTAGCGGCGGGCGCATGACAGACAACTGATGGCCATTGCGCAAATCCCAGAGGCGGGCGGTCTTGTCTTCCGAGGAAGTCACCGCCCAATTGCCCTCGGCATCGCTGCTGATCCGGGTGATCGGCGACAAGTGGCCCCCGGTCTCAATGCGCAGGATCGGGGCTTTCGGCACATCGGACGCCGCCTGCAGCGAACCCTCGGCCAAGGCAAACGCGAGAAAGCAGGCAATGAAGCGGAACATCATGACACTCCATGTTTGGTGAACCGGCAACCGGAGCAGCAACCATCAATTCGGATTTGCAGAAATAAACATTAGCAAGCCGCATGGCTGTCGGCAATGGCTCTGGCAGAATCGCTAACTACCTGCCAATTTCCGAATCTATGAAGATTCGAAACTCGAATAACGCGTACGCCAACTGACTTAGGAAACCAGCAAACACGGGGATGAGGCTGAGGTAGCCAAAGTCGGCTAGAGCAAGCAAGGTACGAACTTGCGAGAGCACGAGTACTTCAAGAAGAACGGGCAAGAGTTGAACGGGAAAATGGCACGCGCGTTTCCGAGTTAAAGCAACTCCGTGCTGCGTTACGCGCCAAGGAAGTCGAGATTGATCGGTATCGATGCAAAGCCGCTTGCCGAACGATCCAGCGAACAAAGTCGCCTAGTTATTCCCACTTCAGTAGCAACCTGAAATTCATCAAGGCGCCGGATCACAGCTAGCGCCATAGACAATCCGAGGAAAATCTCCCATTGCTATTTCCCTCCGTGCTAAGCGCCCTCAAAGGGTGAAGCTGCAAATTAGATAAAACGCGGCAGTTACTCGATTCGCTTGATGGTTACTCGACGGTTTTCAGCCGCATCGATCTTGACCGTATTCCTCAATTCTGTGTCCCCTTTGCCCTCCGGCTTCAGCCTCTCGCGACTAATACCGTGTTTTGCAGAAAGGTAATTCACCACGCTCTCTGCTCGTGCTTGGGACAATTGCATATTATGTTCATGCCCACCTCTAGGGTCGGCATGCCCCTCAACCAAGAACCTGAAATCGGCCAACTTGTCTGAGGCCAGTGCTCGTGCAACGACATCCAATGATGACTTCGCTTGCGGAGCCAGTACTTCCGAATCGGTCTCGAAGGTAATCAGCAAGGACGCGCTGGCCTGCTTTGCTACGGGGGTTGGTGTTGCCTTCAGGTCAGGGCCGACACGAATACTTCGCATGCGTCGAGTTTGCGTTGCACCAGCCTCGGGCGTTAGCGCATCGATCAACGCAGACTCCGTGATTTCCCGACCTTTCAGAACTTTGTCATCATCGCTATAGGCAATTGCCGGCAATGCCGCGCACATAGCAACCACTAAAATCTTATGCAGCTTCATTTCGCCACTCCTTTCAAAGTCAACAATTGAATATCTACGATGAACTCCAAACCATGCGCATCGCATCGC
Source organism: Betaproteobacteria bacterium (assembly GCA_016709965.1). Taxonomy (NCBI): domain Bacteria; kingdom Pseudomonadati; phylum Pseudomonadota; class Betaproteobacteria; order Rhodocyclales; family Azonexaceae; genus Azonexus; species Candidatus Azonexus amarohabitans. Next base: position 195,959 of record JADJLT010000006.1, on the reverse strand, counting down.
CATAAAGATCCAATGGAACCATTACGTTTTCCAAAATAGGTAAAATATCGCGATGCAGACACACTTCCCTCGGACAAGTTACGGGTTTCCACTGCAATCTTCTGACAACCGTACCGCAAGCGCACTGTAGTTGTCGTGTCCCTTCGACGCTCGCTGAAGCAATTCAGTTTCCATTTTCACAAGCCATTCCTGAAGCGTCGAACTGGCTGCAAGCATGCGCAGCATCATGGACTCGTCCACATACTCCCACAATCCGTCGCTGCATAGCAGAAATACGTCATCCGCTCGAATCAGCATTGGTTGCTCGGAAACGGTGGGGCGATATTCCTCGTCGGATCCCACCGCTGACAACAACACGTTGCGTTGCGGGTTACCACGCAATGACTCTGAGTCGATTTTGCATGCATCTGCCAAGCCCTGCAGGACGCTATGATCACGAGTTTGCACTGCAAGCTGGCCGCTACGATAACAATATAGTCGGCTGTCGCCGACATGCCCCCATATTGCGCTGGCATTCTTGCTGTCGATCGCCAGCACTACCGCCGTTGCCCGCATATCACCGATACGTGGTTGCGCTTTCTGCTCCTGCAATACAGTACTATTTGCTTGATCTAGCAACTTGGTTACATTGACGCCATCAACCAATGGCTTTGCTGCAAATCCATGCAGAATCGTACTCACCACCAGTTTTGAGGCTATGTCTCCCCCCCCGTGCCCGCCGAGGCCATCCGACAAAACCCAGCAACAGGCGTCCTCCGACGTCCAGTATCCACAGGCATCCTCATTGCGTTCCCGACCGCCGGGTTTGGATAGGACCGCGATCTCAATCTGCATGATGATCTCCTCTGACAGGCCTGCTATGCTACGCCTTCCTCTCATCCGAATTGGACAAGCGCGTTATCTGTTCTTCATAGGCGCTCAGAAATTCCTTGCTGAAAAGCGTGTGAAAATCCTCTTCCGCCTCCACCGAGATTTGCTCATAGCGCTCTGCAAACAGTTCCCAAAGCTTAGCTTTTCGACTCATGGGCACGAGGTTGTCGAGTACGCGATTCTCCTTAAGTCTCTTTTCCAGACTTTCCGGATTAAATCGCCGCAATACGCCCGCCAATGCAGCCCGCATGCCAGCCATGAATCCAAACTGGTGCGATCGCAAGTCGTCATAGGCATCCTGCATCGCCTCTACCGGCGGCATGAACCCTCGGCCTGGATGAGGGCAGAGAAGATTCGCCAATGCAATATCAACATTTGGTGAAAACTTGAGGGGGTTGTTATCAATACCAGCAATGATGGTTACAGACGCTCGCATTTCGCTCTTGGTCATCGCACGAGCCAGCAACAAATCCAGTGTGCCCTGAGTGGCCGCCCGGAGCAGATGCCCCACCTGTTCCATCAATTCCGGCGTCATGCCCTGAGGAATCACAAGGTTGGGAGTGCCTAAGCCAGCAATAAAGCTTCGCAATAGCGCTTGGTCAGTTGCCAATCTTGCTGCCTCAACACCCACGCTTGTCGCCACAACGGATTCACCTACTTCTTGCGTTTCGCGCAAGTTAAGGTCTTTGGTGGGCACTTGATTGGCGATACCCGTTTGGCCTGCAGGAGCATCAGCTGCGGTCATTTCGATATCGATTGGCGCGTCAGCTTTCGGTTCCGCTGCGTCTGGTGCAATCAGGGGTACTGCAAATACGGTGGATGCATTGCCGGAAGCCATATCAGGATGATCGGTCGTATGTGGTGCCGAAGCCCAGGCCGGCTGCATGATCGTCCTCGATACCTCTGTCTCACCGCACCGATTCTCGCTTTCCCAAGAGAGGAAGAACGCTCCGTCTGCGTTAGATTGCGTGGCGCGCGGCTCTCCTTTCTGTTCTCCTTCGAATAATGCTCGGGGCGACTGGAAGGCTGCATTGATTTCATGCACTTGATCAGGAATCGATCCATGCGCTGATGCCGAAGACGAGCCAGCAAAATCCAGGAGCTGATTGGAACCAACAAGCTCATTCTTTCGATGTGAAGATTCCTCCAACGGCGTGCCGGCGAAGGGGCTGTGCCCGCTCGTTGGCTTTAATCCGAACAGAGTATCAATGCTCTGCTGCGCGCCTTCACGAAGGTCGAAATCGCTTGGTAGCCCGCCCAAGGCGGCTGAATCGGGCGGCGGCTTTTGTGCAAATGGATCTGCGAAAGGATCGAAATCCTCAGGAATGAGTCTGCTCTCGCCTTTCGGCGCACTCGGAATAGATTGCACGACCTTCCCGCTCAAATTCGACGGCTGCACGTAGGCTGGCGAGGAGCTGGGCGGTGGCGTGGCTGGCTCTGGCGACAACAATCCACCGAATGGATCGCTCTTCAACACACTAGCGTTCCCAAACAAGGCAAGCGGATCATCGACAGGCTGACCGGCTGCTGCTGTGGATTTATCCGCTGAGCCGGTTTCAACCTTCAATGTGTATCCACCAATCAGCAATTCGTCACCATCGGAAAGTGTTGCCGAGTTTCCATTGTCGATTGGGCGATTGTTAAGGTGAACCGGATTCACACCTTGGCTAGTCAGAACATAGCCACCGTTACGGAACGCAATTGTCGCCTGAATACGTGAAATCAGATGGTCATTGTCTGGCAGAACAAATTGGTTGTTGGCCGCCCGCCCAATGCTGCCACCGGTCTCGTCGAACTCGGCAGACAACTGCTCCGTACACGGAATACCGTTGTTAGTTAAAGCCCGAATGACAATCATCGTTCGCTCCTCACCGCATCACCCGTGGCGACAGTCGCGGCAAATCACGACCCGGCATGCCACGTTGATCAAATTATGAATCAAGCAGAATCCGTTTGTAGCCCTGCCTTCACACGGGACATCAGATTGGTGGACGGGAAACGGATTTTGCTTTACGCCAAATAATAGCTGATTCGGGTTATATCGGAGTAATTTGTATTTCTTTTGCATAATTCAGCTTTTCTTCTAAAATGGAAAACGATTCTTGCGGGCACCGCTCTAACTGAAGTCGTGCCGATTGCATTTTTCGGGAACATATTGGGAGTAAGCGCATTGTCCAAATTTATGAGAGCGACCTCGCCAGTATCTAGAAGCAACGGCGCACACAATCCAAGCGCCACTAGTAATGATTCGCTGGCCTTCAGTAGCTCGGCGAAACTTGATGCGTCAAATCGCCAGCCACATCCGCTCCAGGTAACGTCACGACCCACGTCGGGTGCGGTCGCAATAATTGTCTTTTCCTTGATGACTGGCGCATGTACGCAGTCGCCGCAAAAGGAGGCCGGTAACTCAGCGTCGCAAATTGCTGCTCCGCCTTCGTTTGAAGTTCCCGAAACACCGCCTTCATCCCCGGCATCTCGGACTGCGGTAGCATTTAGCACTCGCTATGCGCACTTCGAACCAGCCAAATGGACACGCCTTCCGGGTTGGGATGAAGATGACTTGGGCGACGCCTGGAAGGCCTTCCAGCGCAGTTGTGCTGCCTTGCGCACGAAATCGGCTTGGGCGGGACCGTGCGCTCGCGCAATCGGGTTGAATTCGTCTAAAGAATCCGTACACCGATTCTTTGAAGACGAATTCTTCCTCTACCAGATTCGCAATACCGACCAAACTGCCGCAGGTGTGATAACCGGCTACTACGAGCCGCTTCTTTCTGGCAGCCGCACTTACGCCAACCCCAACATCTATCCGGTATATGGCTTGCCCGATGACTTGCTCTATCTCGACATGCGTAAATTGCCGCCCATGCGCCGGGGAAATCTGGTAGCCGCCCGGATCGACGGACGCAATGTTATCCCTGTGCTAGACGCAGTCCCTGGCAGCGGTGGCTTACTCACTCTGGACATAGACAACTTCCAGCCTGACATCCGCGACAAGAAGCTTCGGCTGCGCCTGGACGGCAAGCGCATCGTTCCCTATTACACGCGCGCCGAAATTGAGCGCCGTGGGCTCGCATCGGCCCGAGTGCTGGCTTGGACTGATAATCCCACAGCGCTGTATTCCATGCAGATTCAAGGATCGGGCAAGATTCGTCTGGATGATGGAAAGCTTCTCCGGGTCGCATATCGGGAACAAAACGGTCACCCGTTTACGCCAACGGTAACTGCCTCCAGTGGCAAGACGAAGAGTGTCCGTACGCGCGGCATCGGAGGTGAAATCGTTATCGATGACGACGAGACTAGTTCGCAGGACGCTCCAATCCTGACCCGCGGTTTCAAACTAAGCAGCACTGCCTCCGCTTCTCCGTCTGTACATACAACAAACGGGGTCGCCAAACAGCAGGATCGTTCTCCTGAGGTCGACGCCGTCATTGCCGCCTTACTGGAAGGGAAGGCGGGCCAGGCCGTCGGTAAGGCTCCCAAGAAAGCGCCGGCCGCAAAACCATCAGCATCGCTTCGTCCCGCCTCCGAGCCGGTAACTGTACGTCCCGCCACTGGAAGCACAGCGGGACAAATCTGGCCGGCCGCGATCAGCAGCGATCCCAGTTACGTATTCTTCCAGGAAATTCCCGACACACCAGACGGCCCCATTGGAGCGCTGGGCGTCCCGCTGACCGCTGGACGTTCGGTGGCGGTCGATCCCCGTACAACTCCTCTCGGATTCCCGGTCTTCCTCGCTGCAACTGAGTCAAGCAAGAGCGGCGGATTGAACCGGCTGATGTTTGCGCAGGATACCGGGGGGGCGATCCGCGGAGCCGTGCGCGCCGACTATTTCTGGGGTTTTGGTGAGTCGGCTCGAACCCGAGCCAGCCGCATGAAGAAGAACGGGCGAATGTGGCTGCTATTGCCCAAAGGCCAGCAGATCGCTGCAGTGGAATCGGCGCGGCGAACACGCTCGCTGGGTGGCAAGGTTGCTCCAAGTCAGTTGGAATGCGTCGTGCCAGATCCAGATCTATGCGTCGAGGATCAAGAGTAGGATCGTCGCGGTGGTCAAACTGGCGTTGGGAAGCAACATTGGCCACCTCCCCTAGTTCGTTGCCCGCCGACTCGTCGCAAGGAGGCATTCGACCCCTCAATATTGCCGGCGATCAACTGATCAATAGTTAACTTGGCATCACGGAAATCCACAGCCACAGCGCGACGCCGGCGAAGATCACCCCGACCATACTCCATGTCTTGCCTGCCGGCGTCAGCCTTCCCGTACGAAGCAGTTCCTGCGCAGCCAGGATAAGAAATACGCCAGCCAGGACAGCAAATATGTATCGCGTGTCCACCAGATCAGGCCATCTTTGCGAGCCAGCGCTGCTGCCGCCAAGCCGGCGCGCTGGTGTTGAAGAGCGGCGTACCAGGTTGTAGCAGGCACAGGTACTGTGCGGCGGCAATGCGTTGGCGCTGGCAGCCTCCCTTGAGTACGCTAAGGCAATGCTCGCGGCTGACCGGCTCGCCCATGAAGTATCGGACTCCCGACTGGAAGCGCAAGGAATTGGCCGCCCACCAGGCAGTAATTTTCGGCACATCGGGCCAGGGCAGGCTGTCGTCCTCATCCATCGCCACGTCGTCATCGTCCGGATCGTCGTTCGGGCCGAACTCCACGTCCTCGGGCGGCTTGCGCTCAAGGTCGAGGTAAGCGAGATCGAGTCCGGTGATGAAGGTAAAGGATTCGCCGGCCAGGCGCGCCAGCTTGAGATCTTCCATGTGCTTGATGAGCCAGGGCACGTAGGTAGGATCGCCGGCGATGCCAGTACCCTGGATCAGAGTGCGGAGGTTCTTGGCATCACGGGCGAAGACCTTGAGGAGCTCGTGGGCGCGCGGCAAATCCATCGCGCGCAGCGCAGGACGCATCGCCCGTTCGCGCAAAGGCCCGGGCACCTGACTGACGGTAGTCAGCCTTTCCAGTGCTGCACCACGATCCCCCAGCAAAACCGCCGACCAGGCGGCCCAGATGCGGCAGCCCTCATCTTCGTCTTCCAGGGCGATGCGCACTGCCGCCAACGTATCGCGCCGACCCAATTCACCCAATGTTCGCAGCGCTCGGGCTCGCATCGCGGGATCCAGGTCCTTGACGGCCGCATCGAGTGCAGCGCCAGGGTCAACCCGGTGCATGGCGCAAGCCGTAATGCCGATCCGACGGCGAAACGGTGACGGCGATGAAAGCAACTGGCTGACCGTACCCTGAAGATGCTGCGAGGATACCCAGCCAAAGGCAGAACTCAGGCCCGCCTGTGCCTCTGGAACTGCCTCCGCTACAGCAAACAGTCGTTCAAGCAACTGTAGATCCTTGTCTAATATCGCCCCCACTGCCGCAGCAAACACCTCGCCGGGGCCCGGCATTTCCAGTGCGGACATCAATAGCTTCGATCCGTAATTACCGGCAACTGCGAGCCCGTCAAGATGCGCGGCGATTCGATCATCGAGGCGACGGAGGCGATGGAGTTGAACGTGGGGGGCACTCAATAGCACGGAGCGAATATTGCGCAGCACGGCAGATTCCTCGGCGTGCTGTTGAATGACGGCTGGAATTGGTTGATGACGGGTCGCTAGCATTTTTCGGACTGTATTCCCTATTGCAGTTCTCGTGCTTGGTATTTCGATTCCTCAATCGGCTTCACTTCAATAGAAGCTAACCGGAGACCCAATTGCCATGGCTTCAAGGACACTGACCACCATTCAGCGCGTTGTCCGGGTCGCATCGCAAGAAACCCGTGAGCTCGGCAAGGCGGCTTACGATTTTGCCTTTACATGAGAAAGTGCGCTCCTTCCCATCTGCAGTGGTGACACGCACCCCCGCCTGACGCCGGCGCCCCTCTGTGTAGTCGAAAATCGAGTAGTCGGCCCCCTGATTGCGGAACCCAATTTCCAACCGATCGGTCTGGTAACGCCAGTAATGCGCGAACGTAAATCCGCCCAATCCCTCGGCCGGATCTTCCGGATAACGGAATTCGGGTTCGCCCACTTTCCCGAAGCGGTATTGCAAGCTTCGGGGCGGATTGCCACAAAGGCCGACCCACTTCCCGCGGGCCGTCAAGCAGGCAAAGTAGGCCGTCTCGGAGGCCGCACACGGTCCTGGCGCAACCGGCGAATGGGCAAGTACGCAGGGTGCCGACAGGCTCAGCACAACCATCAGCAAGAGTGCGCGGCTCAAGGTTTCCTCCCAGCGCCTGCGGCTTGTGCCGCAACGAATCGATCGTATGCCTCCTTGAGCTTCGCGTCATACCTGTTCTTCTCGTACGCTGGGCCATTGTATGTCGCTGCAAACGCTGCCCAGTCTTTCTTTACCAAGGCGTTGCGCATCTTCCTGCTGTTACCAACGAAGCTCACGAACGCACCTAGATGCGCTGATTCGGATTTCGTCATCGCAAGAACGAAATCGGCTGCCGACGTGTAGCCCGCATCCCGGAAGTTATTCCCCATGATCTGGAAGCGCCCCCACGACGCTGAGCGCAGTGCCGCATCCCGATCAAGCGCGTACGCCTGTTCCAACTTGGCATACTGGGCCGAGAACTTCCCATACCCGCCACTGGACTTATTGGAGATGTCGGCATGCCTGGCATCGTATTTCCCACCGGTTAGTCGGTGGAAGTAGTGGCGTTCGAACAGGATGCGCGGCCGGCCCGATTCATCAAACCCGGCGCCAGACGATTCAACCTCGGCCACCGCCTTGATCACTGCAACCTCAACCCCCAGCGATGCTGCCGCCGTCGCAAAGTCAGTGTCGCTCAACCCGATTGTGGGGCTGAGGCATTGCCGGAACAGAAAGCTCAGATCCGGCACCCTGTTACTGGGTGAGGCATCGAGAAGCGCCTTGGTCGGAAAAAGCGGCGATCCGGCGCACACCGAACTGGCAGGCGGCATCAACGCCCGGGCGAGCGTACCGTCTTCAATTGACCACAGTTGTTGCGTGCTGCAAATCGTCCCTGGGATGCGGTAATTTGGCATTGAAGCCTCGTCAGAATATTTAGAGCGGCACGACGCGACCCTGTTGCGGCCGCTGAAAACCACTCGTTGGCCGAACGCGCATTTGACGTGCGAGACCTTGGTTCACATTACCCTTACCGGCAACCACAATACCCATGCCCGAAGCGCAACCGACACATTTTATTGCGCACTTTGAATCAGGCGCATTGCAGCTCGCCAACACTTGCCTCAAGTTTGAGCGTTAGCGTAACGCCATGGCTTCGATGAGATTATGCAATTCGTATCGCCATCTATGTTGCCACAAAGGGTCGCTAAAGTGACGATCCATGTAGTACGTCCTGCACATCTTGTTGCAGAGATCGCAACCGCTCGTCTCCGGGCCACGTGCTTGTCGACCTCGTTGCCATTCCATTTTTCGTCCTTTTTTCGTGTTGACCGCAACCTTTCAGCTCCACCCTTCAGCGAACTGTTGGAAGTGCCGTCCGCTTCTGACATACCGAGGATGGGAGACAACTTCGGCATAGGTATAGCCCGAACAACATCAGACACGTAAACCGGTAATTGGCCCGAAATTCGCGGCCATGGGCGAGCAGCGCCCAGACTGTACTGGTTCGCCTGTGCTGTTCGCGCCACGACGAAGCCCTGTCGAACCCGGTACATTGAGAGTACCGCTTGCTGCTCAACACTTTGAATCGGCACAAATCGCATGTTCGGCCGAGTGACGGCTTCGCAGATTGCCTCGGCATCCGCAGCGTCATTCGTGTTGCTCTTCACGTAGGGCTTCACGAACTGCGGCGACATAAGCCTGACCGTATGTCCGTAATCCTGAAACTTGCGGGCCCAGTCATGCACGCTGCCACAAGCCTCGATACCAACCACGCAAGGGGGCAAATTGACCATGAACGCGAGCAGCTGGTCACGCCTGATCTGTTTGCGCAGCACAACATGGCCACGCTCATCTACACCGTGGACCTGAAACACGTTCTTCGCCAGGTCGATTTCAATTGTCGCTATCTTCATGGGTGAGATGCTCCTTCGCTTCGAAGTTGATCAGCCCTTCCACTTTGGCATAACAGTACGGAATCGAGTGGGGTGGCCCATCCCATTGATTCATGACTCAACTCTCTTCCGGCTGTCATTGAGATTGATTGCGTTATTACGGCATTCGTGCATAGAATGCATTATGCTTAAGGACTATGACATGAGCTCAATTCAGAAAACGCTAATATGCTGTGCAGGTCGGGCAGTGCTCATCGCGGCAGTTCTGGCGGTCACTCCAGCTGTTGCGCAAGCGCAGGGCATTCCTGGCAGTTTGCAGCCGGGGCGCGTCGGCAAGGACGTCGAGCCCCCCAAGCCAGTGCCGGAAATCAAGCCTTCAGAAGTCATATTGCCTGCGACGGAAGCACAGCAGCCACCGGCCAATGCTGAGGCAACCAAATTTGTCCTTAGGGATGTGGTCGTCAGCGGAAATAGCGCTATTTCCGCCAGCCGTCTGGCGCAAGTCTGGGAAAAAGACGTGGGCAAGGAAGTTTCGCTCGCCGACATCTATCTCTATGCGCGCGCAGTCACCGACATTTATCAGCGCGAAGGCTATGTTCTTTCGCTGGCATTAGTGCCGGTGCAGCAAATTTCCGAAGGCAAAGTACGTCTGACGGTCGTCGAGGGCTATATTGATGAAGTCAATGCTCAGGATGTGAATGGGAACGCTTTGCCGAAGTCCACTGCCCAACTCAAGGCGACGGTAACGGCTGAACGCCCACTGAAACTCGCAACGCTGGAACGCGCTCTATTGCTGTTGAACGACGAACCTGGAACCAGCGCGCGCGCCTACCTCAGGCGTTCTGCCAATGCCGGCGCAACAAACCTCGTTGTGATCGTGAGCCGCAGTCGGCTTTCCGCGTCAGTGTCGACGGACAATCACGGAACCAAATTGCTCGGCCCAGCCCGCTACGACCTGTCGGTTGCTGAAAACGGCCAGCTTGGTCTGCGTGAACGCAACGCCTTGGCTCTGCTGGGCACCTACGATGGAAGGCTTGCGGCCTGGTCGTACACAGGCGATGCGCCTGTCGGGACAGACGGACTCAAGGCAGCCGTCTCCTATTCGGCGAGTCGCGCGCGCCCGAAAGACGATTCTGGGTTGCCTGACTTGGTTTTGAGGTCGTCCACCACCACCTTCGGGCTAAGTTACCCGATCCGTCGCAGCCGTGAAGGCGATGTGATCGTCCGCGTCAATTGGTCGGTCGAAAATGCCAAAAGCGAAGCGCTAGGCTTGCGGTTGCACGAGGACAAGGTCAGACCACTGCGGGCTGGGGTAACCTGGAGCGGTATCGATGACTGGAGCGGAATCAATCTTGCTGACGCTGAAATATCCCGCGGCATCCGTGGCATGGGGGCATCGCCGGTCGATTCCCCGCTCCTCACGCGCCAAGACAGCAAAATCGATTTCACCAAGTTCACAATCTACTTGGCGCGCCTGCAGCCCCTAGGCGCAGGCTGGTCTGTACTTGGTGCATTCACTGGGCAGTATTCTCGCGACCGGCTGGTACCCCTGGAGCAACTTGGCCTCGGTGGCGAACAATTCCTGCGTGGCTTTGACGCATCCGAACTCCTGGGTGACAAGGGCTTCGGCGCGAAACTTGAATTGCGCTGGGCGTTCCATCTGTCCTTCACCAATTTAACTGCCTATGCGTTCTATGACCATGGCCAGGTGTGGAACAACGATCTCGGGGGAGGCAGCACCCGAATTCTCGCATCGTCGACCGGCATCGGCCTCCGTGTCGGTCCCGATCATAGTTTCAGCGGCTATGTCGAGCTCGACAAACCCCTAGTGCGCGACGTCGAAATCCTGGGCAATCGTAATCCGCGGATGTTCGCCGGCCTCATGTTCGCCTACTGAACAGCATGATCTATTGAAAGAACGCAATGTTTAGCGATAGTGAATTGAATTTGCGCTCCGCGGCCCACAACCGGCAACCCACTGCTGGAAGAATCGGTTGTGCATGATTGCCAAGCATTAAGACTCACATAGGCCGGGGTCGCAAGTCGAGTCTGGAGCGCGAGTAAAAGGAGATGCACGATGAAATTGCAAACAGCCAATCGTATATTGGGCAGGTACCCGAGGCAAACGAAGCTTGCGATAACCATTGCTCGCGCATTCATTGGCGGAGCCATAGCTTCGTCCATGTGCCAGCCGGGCATTGCGGCTCCCAAGGGGGGCGTGGTTGCGGCAGGCAGCGCGGAAATTACTAGCACGCCATCTGCAACCTTGATTCGCCAGAACAGCAACCGCGCCGTCATCGACTGGGCGAGCTTCAACATCGCTGCCGGCGAAGCCGTCAAGTTCGTCCAGCCCGGCGGCAGCGCCGCCGCTTTGAACCGTATCCATGACGCCTCGCCGTCGCAGATCTTCGGTCAGTTAAACGCCAACGGCCAAGTCTATCTGGTCAATCCGAACGGCATCGTCTTCGGCAGGACGGCGTCCATCAACGTCGGCAGCTTGATGGCCTCCACAGCCGACATTGCCAATGCCGATTTCATGGCCGGCCGGATGAACTTTGCCATTGCCGGCAATCCCCGAGCCGCCGTCGTCAATGAAGGCAGCATCGCCGCAGCACAAGGCGGCTTCGTCGCGCTGGCGGCACCCAACGTTCGCAACAGCGGTATCATCACGGCCCGCCTCGGGCGGGTTTCCCTGGCTTCCGGGGACAGCTTCACCCTTGATTTCTACGGCGACTCCCTGATCAGCGTCGCCCTCGACCGGGACACCCTCGCCAGCCTGCTCGACTCCCAGGGCCGGCCGGTGACGCGTTACGTGGGCAACGATAGCAGCATCCTGGCCGATGGCGGCCGCATCGAAATCCTGGCCGCGTCGGCACAGAACCTGCTGGCCGCCACGGTGAATCTCGGCGGCATCGTCCGCGCCCGCGGCGTCGAGAGCCGCAACGGCGTCATATTTCTCGACGCCGGCCCCGGCGGCGATCTCGCCGTTTCGGGAAAACTCGACGTCACCGCGGCCACCGGCGGGACGGGCGGCCGCATCGCCGCTACGGGTGCCACGGTCTCCCTGCTCGCCGGCGCCCTTGCCGACGCATCAGGCGCGGAAGGCGGGGGCACGATCGTGCTTGGCGACATGGCGGCAACGGCGGTGGTGAACGTTGCGCCTGGAGCGGTCGTCGCGGCCGATGCGGCGAGCCGGGGCGACGGCGGAGCGGTCCGACTCTTTTCTTCCGGCCAGACCCGATTCGCGGGGAGCATCTCCGCAACGGGCGGCGACGGTGGCGGAAACGGCGGCAGCGCCGAAATTTCCTCGACAGGCAGCGTCATCATGAATAGCAGTGATATTCGCCTGACGGCGCCCGCCGGGCGCGCCGGGACCGTGATCCTGGACCCGACGGATCTCACCATCGCCCACCAGCCGGATTCCGCCAACGTGGTGAGCGACTTCACCCTGTACAACCTTCTCGCCGCAGGCAATAACGTCTCCCTCGCTGCCAGCAACGACCTGACCGTGGCAGCTGTTATCGAGGGCCGCGGTGGCGTCCCGGGCGGTTCGGTGACCTTGGGCGCCGGCCACAACCTCCTCGTTCAGAACCACATCCTGACCAACAACGGCGCAATCACCTTGAGTGCCGGCAACCTGTTCAGCATGGCCCCGAACACTATGCTGTACGCCGGCAACCAGACCATCAGCCTGTCCGGCGCCCATGGCGTGACAGCCGAATATCTGCAGACAGATGGCACCGTCAACATCACATCTTCCGGCGGCCCGGTGACTGCCAACCGTGCGCTTGTGGCCGGTTCGGTGAACATCAACGCGTTTCTGGGTGCGGCCAATGCAACGATCAACCCATCGGCCGCGCAAACAGTGTCGCTGAGTGGCGTCAAGACGACTGGCGCTGTTCTCGTCAACGCCTACAGCCTAGCGGACGGTGGGGGCATCAACGCAGGCGGCAACGTGGCCCTGCAGTCGGCCCAGGGCGTAACCTTGTCAGAATACGTATTGTCCGGGGGCAGCATTTTGGTCCGTTCCCAAAACGGGGGAATCGGCGCCAAGGGTTTCGACACCACACAACAGTCGAGCGTTGGGGCGATTACGCTCGATGCTGCGGGCAACATCTCGGTTACCGAAAACGTCCTGACCCACAACAGCGATTTGAACGCAACGGCCAGCGACGGTGTCCTCCAGATATCTGGCGCAATCGACACGGGGTCGGGATCGGCCACTCTCACGGCGGCCGGTGACATGTTGGTCAATTCGGTGACGGCGAGAAACTTGACCGCGACAACGACGTCCAGCGGGTCGATCACCGTGAATTCTCCAATGGCTGACCTCCAGCATGTAGCCCTGGATTCGAGCCAGGACATCACGTTGCATGGCGTGCGAGTCGCCAACGGCTTGACCGCGCACTTCCGTGGCAACCTGAATATTTTGGACAACATCCTCGCTACCAACGGCAGCGCTATCGAGCTGGGGGCGCCCGGCAATTCGAATACGAACGGCAAGATCAATCTTTATGCCGACATCCTGTCCGAGGGCGGCGACATCAGACTGAACAACGATGTTGACGTCTTTAATTTCCGCGGCATGAATTCGGCTTCCGCGTTCCTGGCTCTTCCGGACTATCCGAACAATCCAGCCGCCATTCACATGGTGAGCGACACAACCGGCGGGAGTGGCACCGCCACCAGCTTCAAGTCGTTGATATTCATCGATAACACGCTCGTCCCGAGAGGTGGGACCATAACCCTGAACATGGGTCACATCACCAACGAGGACTTCTACGACGAATTCAATAACAAGTCGTCCAACCGCCTCGTTGTAAGTGCGATGATGAGCGCATCCGACATTAAGAGCCTGATCAATACCAGCAACATCGTCCCGGGCCAGGCGATCACCTATCCAGCCGGTGACGTCGCCAATCCCCTGAGATACGCTCGGCATGATTTGATAGGCGGAACTTTCTTTGCCAATGGGAACCTGCCAGAACGCATCTACCGTCCGAATCTGATCGGCCCCATTCTCTATTATGAAGCGCTCAACCAGTATGGCTTCTTCTACCCCCAAGCTGGCAGCCAGGCTTATCGATTGGTTATCAGCGGGGGCACCGTACCGACCAACAACAGCACACACGCTGCGGACTGGCTTGGGCAGTTTCGCGACCCCGGACAAGGAAGCGGAACCTCAGTTGTTCAGCCGACGTCGCCGGATATCGCCTTTTCCGGGTTCTTATCCGCTATTGGATCCCCGGGAGACAGCGTCGTACCGCAACCTGGCGTGGTCGGGCCGCCGGCCATTGGCATTCCGGCAACAGTGGGCAACGGGAACGTGGCCCTCGCACTCGCCGCGGCACTGGGTGAGGCGATATTTCGAACTTCGGATCTGGTCCAGGCGGAACCCGGAACGCCGTTGGGGGAGACTGAACTAGCGATCGACACAGCGGCCAATACGGCAGGGGCCGGAGAGTCCGGCATCACAACCGACATCGTGCTTGGCGGCCCCGGAATGCTCGCTGAAGTCGACTTCGGGCGCGGTACTCCGCTTGGTGGCGCAGCGCAGGACGTGTTCGGCAAACGTCGCTGTATCGCCCTCGGCGCGCCCGGTGTGTCAGCGCAACCCTGTGTGGGCGCTTCGCGCTGAACACCGACTGGAGCCCAGGGCGCCGTGATCATTGCGCAGCGTTTCCGGGCGATCACCCTCGTTGTGCTGGCGCTGGGAATGGCCGCCCTGGCCCACGCTGGGGAACCGTCGACGGCACCCATCCTGCGCATCGAAGCCGGCGCCCACGTTTTGCCCATCACGCTTCTCGACCTGGATCGGGTGCGCAATCGCGCCATCACAGCGGGGTACGACAAGACTGTGCGCATCTGGCAGCTTCCGGAGCTTCGCCTGGTACGCACCCTGCGCGTCCCGATCGAGGCCGGCAATGAAGGCGTCCTGTTCGCCGCAGCGGTATCTCCCGACGGTCGGCACGTCGCGGTCGGCGGCTGGACCGGTTGGCAATGGAACCAGTCGGCATCGGTGTACGTTTTCGATTCCGAAACCGGGGCACTGATCCGGCGCGTGGGCGGATTCCCGCGGCTGGTGTCCGCGCTCGGCTACACAGCGGACGGGCGCCATCTCGTGGTTGGCATGCAGGGTGAAGGCGGGTTGCGCATCCTGGACGCTGCCTCGTTTCGCGAGGTTGCCAGCGATCCCGAATATCGCGGCAACGTGGTGGACATCTCTTCCGCTGCGCCCGGCGGCTGGCTCGTGACCACCGCGCTGGATGGTGCGCTGAGGGTCTATGACGCCACGCACCATCTGGTTCAGCGCCAGCCCATGGGCATATCGCGCCGTCCCGGCAATACGGCCGTGAGTGCCGACGGGCAAAGCTTTGCCCTGGGCTTTTCCGACCTTCCCGTGGTCGCCGTATTTCGGCTGCCCGACTTGCACTTGCAGTTCGTCGCCCGCATCGAGAGCGAGCCCGGCCAGAAAGGGCTGTGCTGCGTGGCCTGGGCGGCCGACGGTTCCCTGGTGGCAACGGGCGAACACGCCGATGACCGAGCCCTGGTGTTCCGCTGGTCAAAAGAAGGTAAACTTGCCGGCCCTCCCATTGACCTCGGCCGCCACCGCGCCGGCGGAAAAATGCTGCTCGACGACGGCAGCATGCTGCTCACCACGGACGAACCTCGTCTGGCAATCGTTTCAGGCAATGGTCAAGTCATACGCGAGCTGGGCAGTCCAGCTCTCGACCTGAGTCTTGTCGGGGATGGACTGCTGCTCTCTCCGGAAGCCGGGCGGGTCGCCTGGCGCCTTCCCGATGGTTATATCCAAGCCATGGATCTAGTGCGACAAGGGCTATTCGAGTTGCCCGGCGCGCCGGGCTCGGCGGTGCGGGCAGTGCGCGCCTGCAGCGCCGGGGCGGAGCCTGGGTCGTCTGCCTGCAGCGCGGTCCGACGTGGTTTACGTGATACTCCTGAGCAAAAAACCTATCTGGAAAACCGTGAGCCGGATGTACCACCGCCGGACATGCTGTCTACGATCTGGACCGCCCCCCGCCGGCAGGCGGCCGGCCGGTCGATAGATTGCAAGGACGCCGAGCACCCGGTGATCGACGGCAAGCCCATCGTCCTTGATGCGTTGGAGCGCTGCACGGCGTGGTCATACGGTGCCGACGGAGAGGCGCTCATCGTCGGCACGAACTGGTCCTTGCGGCGCTACGGTCGAGGTGGTCAAGCGCTCTGGCGCGTTTATACCCAAGGCAAGGTGCATGCCGTCAATCTATCTGCCGACGGCCGTTATGTGGTTGCCGCGCTTTCCGACGGAACCTTGCGCTGGTTCGACCCGAATTCCGGACAAGAGCGTTTCGGACTGTTCCTGCACGCCAACGAACGCGACTGGGTTCTCTGGCGGCCGGACGGCTACTACGCCGCGAGCCCAGAAGGCGATCAGTTCGTCGGCTGGCACGTCAATGACGGACAAGACAAGGAGGCGCGGTTCTACCGCGCCGTGCAGTTCGAACGCCTGCTCTATAGGCCCGATCTGGTGCGCGCCCAGTTCGACCCAACTCAGACGGCTGCCGATGCTGGCTCAGGGGCCAGCATCGAAAAGATTGCCGCCATCGAGCCGCCGGCGATCCGCATTACCACGGCCGCGGCGGGTCCGGGCGGTCGTCCCAGTATCGCGATCGATGTCGATAGCCGCGGTACCCCGATCACCGAATACAGGGTTTATCTGAATGGTATCCCCATCCTCAATCCGGCCGAGCGCACCCTGAAGGAAGGGGAACGTCTGCGCTTCAAGCGCAGAGTCGCATTCGAAGCGACGGGCGACGGAGATCAGCTGCGGGTGGAGGCCTTCAACGGGCGCTCGATGGGGCTGGCCGAATATTACCTTCGCGCCGCGACTGCCAACCCAGCGCCGCAACGCCGGGGAAACCTCTACCTGCTGGCCGTTGGCGTCAATCATTTCGACCACATCCCGAAGGGGCCGGATCGCATTCTAGACGATCTGGAATTCGCGGCACAGGACGCGGACGCGTTTGCTCGGCTCATGCAGGGTGCCCAGGGACACCCCTACGAGCGCGTCCACGTAAAGGTCCTGAGCGATCGCGGCAACCTGCCTACTCGCCGCGCAGTCGTCGAGGCGCTGCCCTTCCTGCAGCGTGCCGGCGCGGACGACACGGTGGTTCTTTTCCTGGCGTCACACGGGTTCAGCGATCCAGCCGGCAACTATTTTTTTGTTCCGCGGGATGCAACCCAACAAGACATCCGCGAGGCACTCGCCGGCCGCTTCGTTGACCGCGAGCCAAAGTCCCTGGTGAGCTGGCGCATCCTGTTCGACGCCATGCGGGATAGTGCCGGGCGACGGCTTCTCATCGTCGACACCTGCCAATCCCTGGCCGTGGCCGGATCATTCGATGCACGCTCGCTGAAAAAACGCACCGCCGCGTCCCGCTTCGCGATGTTGACCGCCTCGCAGCGCAACGAATATTCCCAGGAATATCCCCAGGGCGGGCACGGCCTGTTTACCTTTGCCCTGCTGGAAGCCTTGAAGCGTCCGGCCGGGGCTGCCAAACAGCGCGTCACCGTCGAGGACGCCTTCGAGCAAACCAGCCGCGTCGTCAAACAGCTTGGCGATGCCCGCACCCGCCAGACCCCCCAACTGATAGCGCCTTCCTTCCTGGCTGACACCCCCTTGGTAGCGTGGTGAAGCCGTTGCCGATCTTCCAATCCGGAGAAAAAAATGACAAAAAATCGATTCCCGCAGGCTCTGCCGGCAATACGCTTCGGAATGCAGTTCCTTCTGGCCGCCACGCTTGTCATGACGGCGCTGCGCTACGCCGAGGCCCAGGAAGATACCGCCGAAGCGGCGACGGAACAGATCTATTTCGACCAGCTCGAGTACCGGCAATTGCCTGCGGTCAGGATCAACAGGCTGCTTGAGGAGGATAAGAAGGCAATCAAGCGCCTGGAAGGCCGCACCTCGCCCCCCGTCCGCATTGCGGCGCCGGCAGCCACCACTCCATTCACCTTAGAGCATTTCAGCGGGCATGCCACGAAATCCGGTTACATCAGCCTGCTCGGATTGCGTTCCAAGGGCGCCCTGGGGCAGTCCCTTCAAATTACACGCTTCGACATGCCGGAGGGAACGAAGCTCTGGGTCTACGATCCGAAGCGGAAATTTCCGGCTGGACCTTACGCCCCGACCACCGGCAGCGAGAACCAGGTCATTTGGACTCCTGCCATCGCGGGGGAAAAGCTCGTGGTCCAGATCGAGTCCAGGGAGCGGCCGCGCCCTGAACGCGATGGGCTCGAAATCCGCACGGTCATGCAGACCTATCGGGGAGCCGGGGCACAGGTCGGTCCCAATGGTATTAGCGAAAATCCCTGCCAAAAGGACGTTTGCATGGCAACCCAGGCAAACCCGGCCTGGGCTGGCGCTGCGCGGGCGGTAAGCGTGTACACCGTGATCAAGTCCAGCGCGGACGCTGGCGCCCAATTTCCGGTCGGAACCTACACCTGTACTGGAACCCTGCTCAACAACACAAACACGCCACGCAAGGACTACATTCTCTCTGCGAACCATTGCCTTCAAAACCTGACAGACAGCCAACCCGACAATACTGCGGCAAAGCTCGCCAATACCATCACCTTTTACTGGGACTTTAAGGCCAGTTGCGGCGGCGCTCCGCACAATGGCGGCCCTCCAAGCACGATCTATCCCTATACCTCCGGTGGAGCCGTCATAAAGGCGTCCTGGCCGCTATTGACGCAAGTCGAAACGGATTTCATGCTGCTCGATCCCATAAACTCCACCCTGCATAATCCGCCGGGTTCCAGTTATTCCTATTACCACGCAGGCTGGAACGCAACTCTTGGGGCTGCACCCACATCGGCCTTTGGACTCCATCACCCCCAGGGCGACGTCATGGCTTACAGCGTGAGTAGCGCTACGCCGATCTCAGTCCAACACGCTTCAAACAACGACTGCCCGAACTGCAACTTTTGGCTAGTCACCTGGGCTAGCAGCGCTGCGATAAATGGAGGTACCGGCACAGAGCGGGGTTCATCTGGGTCCTGCCTGTTCGACGCTTCCGGGCTCTGTGTAGGAATGCTTTGGGGAAGGCAAAACGACGGCCAACATCTTTCTTGTTCAACCGTCACTTCCGGTGATCCAATAGGTTTGCACAGTGAATACGGAAAGTTCAGCGCAAGCTGGAATCCCGCCAACTTGCCATCAACGGCCGGCGCCTGCCTCACCGCATCAACGGCGGATAAGCAAAAAAGCCTGCGCTGCTGGCTGGACCCGAACGACACGCTGCCGGGAAGCCCGCCCAGTATGACAGGCGACACGCACATCACAACCACAAATGGCGCCCTGTACCACTTCCAGGCGGCAGGCGAGTTCGTTGCACTGCGTGAGCCTGGCGGACTCGAGGTGCAGACCCGGCAATCGGCCGTCAGCAACAGCCCGCACGTCGACCCTACTACCGGGTTGAACCTGTGCGTGAGCATCAATACTGCTGTTGCGGCGCGGGTCGGCAAGCACCGGGTCACCTACCAGCCCAGTCCGAGCGCCGGCTCGAATTCCGGGCAACCGCTTCTCGAACTGCGCGTCGATGGCAAACTCCAGAACTTGGGTTCGGCCCCGCTCGAGCTTGAAGGCGACGGCCGCATCGTACCCCAGGACGGTCAGGGCAATATCCAGATCCATTTCCCCGATCACCATGTCCTGACGGTCACGGCGACTCCGTGGAGCAACGTCTGGTTTCTGAATGTTGACCTTCAGCGCGCCGTCGCGTTGAGTGGCGGCGACGGAGATGGCTATTCGTTGAGGGGCATTGCGGGGCCGATTGCCGCCGGCGAATGGCTGCCTGACCTGCCCGACGGCACACCGATGGGGACGCTGCCGGTAGATGGTAACGAGCGCTATAAATTGCTCTATACAAAATTTGCCGACGAATGGCGGGTAAAACCCGGGAGCAGCCTATTCGACTACGCACCGGGGACATCCACCGACACCTACACAGTGAAGTCTTGGCCCATGCCACAGAACAATGAATGCGTCGTGCCGGGACAAGCAGCGGAAAGAGTGGTCAGGGCCGCCACCAAGCCTGACCCGAAAGCCGCCTGCGGCGCGATCAAAGGTGAGCGGGAACGCTCCAACTGCGAATTCGACGTCGAAGTTGCGAACAATGCAGGGGTCGCTAAGGGCTACGAGGCCAGCCAGCGCATCCGCACCGGCGGCACCGTCGTGACCGTGCAGGAAATCAAGCCGCACCGCTTCCAGTTGCTGCGCGCCCACTTCCTCGCCACAGTCAGGCCATCGGCGCCAACGGCCACGACCGTGCCGGCGGGGTCGGTTATTTTCATGGTGGACGGCCGGGACGCAAGCAAAAGTATAGATCTTGACGCACATGGACAAGCCAAGTGGTCAATCTGGCGCCTGAAGGCCCGCCATCACCTGGTGTCGGTGCGCTATACCCCGTCGTCCAAAGAAAGGGTATTCCTTAGAGGCAACAGCGCCGGGGTCGGCGGCCCGAATCATAAAATCCGGCTCCAGACGATTCAACCTCAACTAACGCCTTGATCACTGCAACCTCAACCACCAGCGACCCCGCCGCTGTCTCAAAATCAGCGTCGCTCAACCCGATAGCGGGACTAAGGGGTTGCCGGAACTGGAAGCTCAGTTCCGGCATGCTGTGACTGGGTGAGGCATCGAGAAGGGTCTTGGTCTGAATAAGCGGCGACCCGGCGCACACCGGACTGGCAGGCGGCACCAGCGCCCGGCCGAGCGTGCCATCGTCAATTGACCACGGTTGTTGCGTGCTGCAAATCGTTCCTGGGATGCGGTCACAGTTGTAGCAACAGTGCACTTTCGGGCCGGGCACTCATTCACATTGTTGGCATTCCATTTTTCGTCGTTTAATCGTGTTGACCGCAACCTTCTGACTCCACGGTCCAGCGGACGGGCGAAAGTACGGTCCGCTACGGCACCCAAATAACATTCCCGATCATTTGGTTCCCCCTTAAGGCATCCAGCAATAATCGAGGACTGCCCTGAATTGCTGGGATGACTGTGTCCTGGAATACTCGATCTCACACAAGACGCTCCGCGTCAGGGCATCAGGGTGAATAGTGGAGAGGGATTTCGCGCTCAATGTTTGTATTGAGCCAGGCGACGCTCTCGGACCGGTCTTTTGTGCCGGTTCCTGGCGGCCAAGGATCATTTACATACAGCGTTGCGGTTGCGGGGTCGACCCCGGTGATTACAACGGCGTGCAGTGAGTTTGATCCGTCGGCCATAAAGCTGCCTCCGGCAAAAAGTGGACCGAACGCCTTCAGTTGACGGTCGAGCCAGAGCGCCTCAATTGGGTCTGGTTGAGCAGGAACCGCATGAAAGCCTGCTTCTTTAAGGCCCGTGCGAGGCTCCGAGCAATCGCTGGTATGAGGAACCTTCTTCTTTTGGGCGTCCGTTGAATTTGGGTCCCACCACACTTTGACAGACGCTAAGCTCGTAAACTTAGCGCCCATTTGGCAATTGAGCCCTTGGTTATCGGTACCTTTCTTGACGAGCCAAGGAACCGATGCCGTCGGATCGATCGAAGCACTTGCTCGGGTGCTTCTGACCATGCGCATCGCAGCTTGCCAACATGTTTGATTGCTAAACTGAGGGATCAACACTACGTCAAGTTTCATGATGATATCCAATCGTTCCAGTGGTGTTCCGAGGTACTTGCGTATCCAATCAGCATCAAATGGTCAGAGACATTTCGTTATTTGCCGAATATCCCGTTGACCGTAGGAAGCCAAATGTCTCTGACCCCTTTAGGTTGAATGTCCCCCCAGGAGGAGGCCAAATAGCACTTGGTTTCACATAACATATTGCGAAGTGGCATTCCAAAACAATTCGAACCTGGCCCCTTTTCACGCCGATCACCGGAACGCCACACCAAGATATTCGTGGTCTGGCCCCTATTATTAAATTGCCTATTATTAAATTGGCTGGCGGCAGCTCGCATGCGTAGTGACCAATCAATGACTATCGTCAGCCCTTGGCATCAGGATTGTGATACTGCTTCATGCCGCAATAGAGCAAAGCATTTTCAGCCTCTAACGACTTACTGTCCCGGGGATTAGTACTTGCGCCTGCGTAGTGGGCAATTTCGTGCAGTATCGTTGCGGCAAGCTCCGCAGTCGTGTTTTGCGCACCGGTAATTGGATTCAAGAATGCAAAAATGCTGAGCGCAAAATCCTTCCCCGCACTACTGGCAAATGGCAGCTCTTCATCAGTGTGGCCGTCTTTTGGCAGCAGGTCATGCACCGTGAATGTCACGTTGCTCATGATATCGGCGAGGGACGACTTTTTATACAGCTTCGAAAAGTAACCATTGCAGTCCTTGCTCTTGGCACAATTCACTTCGATATATTTCCACGCATCGCCGATTCGCTTCCTGCTGTTAATGGTGATTATCTTTTCTCCAATTCGTACCGAAGGAACTTCCGTCAAACTACCGTATTTGTAAACACGGCTCAGCACATTGGGAACAGATAGTCCTTGCTTGCCATCATTAAAGATGAGAGGCATCAGTCTTTCCTTTCGAAGTAGTCATAGGCCAAAGTCATACATGGTCTGCTCCAAAACATAACTGTCAGTGACATCTGTTTTAAAACAATTCGAACCTGGCCCCTTTTCTGCGCATCCATCCAGCAATAATCGTGGTCTGTCCCCGATTACTGTGATGTCCCCGATTACTGTGAGTTGGGTCATATCACGCGCGACCAGATGCCATCCTGGAAGCGGAACAGGTCACGCTCACCTTGCGAGTAGAAACATTCCTGTCCCACGATGAAGTTCATGCAGGTGCGGGGCCGATCGCTCGCTTCAAAGCGGGTTTCGCCCTTCAGGCTGCCGTCGACCAGGCGGAAGATCTCGAAATCAGTACACACAAAGATCTCGCCGCCGAAGTGGCAGACGCCTTGCAGGTTGAAGTCGGTCTGCGTGTCGAGGGCCGCCCATCGACCCGGTTGGCCGATGACCAGCCCGCCACGGTCGCCGACGATGACGGTCTGGCCATCGGGTCCGCAGGACAGGTTGTTGAAGTTCGAATTGCTCGGGCTGTCTTCGCGTGTCCAGTTTCCGCCGGATCGGATCCAAATCTCTCCCTTCCAGCCTGCAGCGACCACGAGCTGCGGTTCGATCTCGCAGATGCCGGTGAAACCCGTGATGCCCTCCGTCTTCACGAGCCCACGCGGAGCGCTGACATTGACCCAGCGGCCGGTGCTTTCGCGTCGCCAGGCGACGCGCGCCATGCCGCAGGCCCAGATGCCGTCTGACAGGGCCGCCAGTCGCGTGACACCGCAATACCCGTTGGCCACGCGGCACAGTGTCTCCACCTTGGTCGTCGGGGTCATCTCCCAGGTGCGGCCATCGGCGGCGGCTGCGATGACGACGGCGTCCTGGATTTCGGCATCCTGGATGCCGGCCATGCCGCTGATCGCCCAGTGCGGCTGCTGCTGGAACCCGTACCAGTCGTTGCCCAGCAACACGTGAAAAGAAGTGTCACCCGATGCTTCGGCTTCCTGCACCGCGCAGTGGAGGATGTCCCGGCCCTTGCGCCGAACCACGCATCCCGCGTAGATAGTTTCGATCTTCATGTGATATCCGTGAGTGGCGCGTATCAGTAGTCGGGCGACGGCGTCGACGAACGTAGATTGGTCTGTTCCTTCTTGGTCAGGCAGCCATAACTTTCGCCGCCGGTCCGACTGGCATTGTGGTCGGCATTCTTCCCCATGTCGTCTTCGGTGAACTGCTTTTCTAACTGCTCCTGGATGCATGCGGCGGAGCACTCCGTCTGCTCCTCCGAAACCGCCGCGGCCACCTGGACGTGGTTGCCCAAGGGGCCTGAGTAGATGGTGTCGTCTGCGGCGTTGGTGCCGGCGGTGAATCCGGCGTCCGCTCCGCTTGACATCTCGCCGGCCATCAGGTTGATGCCGTGGTGATGCTTGCCGTGCGAGCCCATCGAGTGGTTGGTGCCCTCCATGCAGATGCACAGCGCCCTGCCTTGCGACACCTCGTTGTCCAGGTCGACCGTCTTGGTCGTGCTCCAGGGAGGGATGTGGTGCCCGGTCTGCCCGTCGCAGCATGAGTTCACGTCCTTCTTTGCGTCTTTGTCGTACCTCTTGTAAGGACGCAGGAAGCATTTAACCGCCTGGGCGCACGGGCTCTTCTCGGCAGCCGCGGTGGCCCGCTTTGCATAGTCCTCGTCTGACCCTTTGGGGCCAGACAAGGGCCCGGGACACGGATTCCCCTTCTTGTCCTTGCATTCGCGCTGTACCGCGGCCTGCTCGTCCTTGCAGTTGCTGAAGCCGCCCAGGCCGGCGATGGCTTCGTCGATGTACGCCATCGGCGGCGTGTTTGACGGGCAGGAACCATGGTTGTGGGTCGTCATGTCAAGCATGCGGACGACGTTCTCGCCCTCGACCTTGACGTCCATCGACCATGCAATGAAGTGACCTTTCCGGTATTCTTGTGCGTCACTACACCTTCATCGGTGCCGCCCCGGCCTCGTCGCCGGTGCTCTTCTTGAAGCAGCTCTTGTCCTTGAGCATGACTTCCTGACCGGAGACCTTCACGCTCGTTGAGCCATCCGAAGTGTCAGACGCCATGCCCGTGTTCAGGATACGGAATCGGCACTCCAGGTGGAGTTGCCGGAGTTTGTGGAGGCGTCATGCACACATCCGGAAACGCGCAGATCGACTTGCCCGCCGCCTGCTTGCAGCCAACTTCCATGTTATTCGCATAAACCTGGTTGCTCATGTTGCTACCCGGTATTGCAGCGACAGCACGGCGCGCTGGCCGGTGTCGTTGGCCATGTGGGCCAGGATGTTGGGGCCAAGGCTGAAGGCCTTGCGGCAGGCAGCGTGGGCCAGGGCGATCACCGCGGCGCCTGCGGCGGCGCCGGTCTCGCCAATGCACTCGGCCGGGTGCCAGATGTCGAAGGTCTCCTTGCGCTGGCGCAGCGTGCGGCTCAGGGCCAAGGCCGCTTCCTTGAAGTAATACTGTTCGCCTGAGACGTCGGTGATTCGGTAGTCCATGTCGTGCATCTGGCAACCGGCATCGGCCAGCGCGGACTTGATCGCTTGCACCAGGCCGTCGGCGCGCATTGGTACACCGCTGTCCAAGTGCGCTGACTCGCGGCCGAAGCCGATGCCCGAGCACACCAGTTCGCCGGCCTTGCCGGCCGCCGCTTCGACGAGCAGCGCACCGGCCGCCTCGCCGGGCATGAAGCCGTTGGAGTTGCGCGCGATCAGCAGCCGGTCCTCACGCTCATAATGGCTGAGCGTGGGCCAGCTCAACAGGCTGTCGGTGGCGGCGATCAGCACGCGCGGCACCTTGCCATCGTTGATGAGTTTGCGTGCCTGCCCGAGGGCAACCGCCACCCCCACCCGGCCATGGGCCACGATCGCCGATTGCTCGGCGAAACCGGCGTCGAGCGAGTCCTGGATGTCGAGGAACAACTGGTCGTCGAGGCCGTCAAGCCGGCCCGGACGCTCGCGCTCGGCCACGCACAGCAGCAAGGGAATGCCTGACCAATGCTTGCGCTCAATGCCATCGAGGCATTCTTCGATCACCATCGCGGCCATTTTCGCGAGCTTGGTACGCCCGCGCCACGGCTGCTCCAGCTGCACCTGGTGGGCCATGATCCACTCACCGCCCGAATCGATAAAGCGCGTCTCGCTGGGGTTGCCGATCTTGGCGCGAAATGCCGCGCATGACGCGGGCGCAGTCAGACCGACGCTGGTGACCAGACCGGTATTCGCGATGGCAATGGGCTGGGCAGGCATCGCGTTGCCTATTGAGCCGTCGCCGTTTCGGGGCGATCCATCGGCGCGGCGACCACAGGGATGGGGAAGGCCACCTCCTCGCGTTGCTGCCACCACTCCTTGCCCTTCTTGCCGACCAGCACCTGGGCGATCTCAAACATGTTCTTTTTCAATGGCCGCGCCACGCGCCAGGTCATGGTCAGCCGCTCCTCTTCTGGTTCGATGACGACGGTATCGAGATGCGCCGTCAGATCTTCGCGCTCGCCCTTCTTCGGGAAGACGTGGATAGGCGCTTCGAAGTGCGGCATGGCGAACGAACGGTGCCCATCGGCAGTTAGATTGACCAGCGTCACCTCCTGCTCGCCAAGCGGGATGGCCAGTTGCTGGTCGGCAGACGCGGCCTGGTAATAACGCTCGTCAAAATCTGCTGGCAGGAAAGGAAAGACTTCGTCCAGCCAATGCTGGTCGTAGGTACCGGCAAACTTGTAGCGCGGTTCCCAGTTGCGGCCGACGGAACCGAACGACATGGGCAGGTAATCGCCCTGCGGATCGGTCACCGGGCGATTCAACTCTTCGGTATTGGGTAGCGGGGCGCCATCCACCCACTCGCTCTTCAGGTGGTGATGGAAACCGCACCCGACGGGATTTCGCATATAGGCGGCGTGCTTTGCCGGATCCTCATGCCTGCTATCGACACCGCCGAAAGCATGGCCGTAGGAGATAGGCATGACCATGAAGGGCTGAGGGGGCGTGGCTCGCGCGCCGCTTGCTCCCGATTTCCACACCCGATCACCTACGACGGCAAAACCCTTGGACCATGCGCCGATGCGCACGCCCACCGCGACACGATCGGCCGGCCTACCGCCCGGCGTATAGGCCGAGGCATTCAGGATCACGTCGCAACGTTGCTTGCGCGGGGCGAAATCGACCTCATACTTGGGTGCGGAGAATCCGGGTTCGCCATGGAATACATCCGCCATCACTAGCGGAAGCTGTTCCTCATGTAGCCGCAAAGGGGCGCCGGCCTCCGCCGGAATGCGGAAAGTCCCCTTGATGACGACAACCAGCAATTCCCGTCCGCTGGGCTCGATGCCCATCGTGTATCCGGTGACCATGCGGGTGGCGTTGATAAGTTCCATTGACCAGTCAGTCGAAAAGTTGACCGAAAAATACACGCTTGACCCAGATGCGCCAGACCTGGCCAGAACCTGGCGCAGCCCGCGTCGCACCGGACCAATAAAGTTCGATCAAGGCCTCGCTGCGGTCAGGGCTTAAGTTCAAAACCTCTCCGGATGCTCCCCTGGGAGCAGAGACTGCCGCAGCGGCGCCTTGACTATCGTCAAAGCGAATCCCGATGTGATTGCGCGGTAACTGCGGGAGCGAGACCTTGACCTTCTGTCCGACCATCATAGTAAGACCTCCGAGGCAGTTAGTTGAGTTGCACCGAACCGCCCTTGACGCGGTTCACGCCTGACGAACGGCTTAACACATAGGTGCCGCGGATCAGAACCTTGCCGGCCTTGGTGAGGGTAATGCTGGCCGCGCCGCAGCGCAGAACGATCTCGTCTTTCGCGCTGACGACCAGCCGCTCTCCGTCTGTATCCACCTCGACCTGGGCCGGTTTGTCGTCTAGCGGCCAAGCGCTTTCAGCTTGCAGGCAACCCATGATGATGGGGCAAACGGGATCGGCGTTGTCGAACATCAGCACCACTTGACGGCCAATATGCACGCCACGCAGGTCGGGAACGCTTCGGGCCGGAATTGCCGCGGTACCCGGCTGACCGGGATAGATCACCAATGGCCGAGTACCGTTGTCGGTAATACCGACCAACTCACCGACGCGGACGCCTTCGATGCGAGGGAGCAAAGCCGACTGGGGTGTGGCCTCTACTTTGGGTTCCAAAAAGTCCCGTCCGCTCATTTTTCGCCTCCAGTTGCCATTTGAATCATAAATCCATGGGTCAAAACCCACTCTAGTAATGCCCTGCTCTAGTTCTGCAAAATCTTTGAACCCTTCATGACAATGTCGCTGCTCGCCTTGACATTGATTTTGCCCGATCCATCGATCGTGATGTCCTTGCCCTTGATGGTGATTGTGCCGTCTTTCTTCATGGTGATGCTGGCGCTGCCGGTCTTTAATCGTCACCGAGTCACCTGCATCGATAACGAGATTCTTGGCAACCGTGAGCGCATCGTCCTTGCCGACGGAGACGGTACGTCCGCCGCCGACGGTGACGCCTTCGTCCTTACTCACGTTCTCGGTTCGCCCACCGCTGATGGTGATGCTTTCGTCCTTGCTCACGCTCTCGGTTCGGCCGCCGCTGATGGTGATGCTCTCGTGGTGATGCTTTCGTCTTTGGCGACGTTCTCTGTCCGGCCACCGCCGATGGTGATGCTCTCGTCCTTGGAAACGTTTTCGGTCCGCCCGCCGCCGATGGTGATGCTCTCTTCCTTGTCCACCTTTTCGGTTCGCCCGCCGTGGATGGTGATGTTCTCTTCCTTATCGACCGTCTCCGTCCGGTTCATGTGGATGGTGATGGTCTCGTCCTTGTCCACCGTTTCGGTACGCATGCCGTGGATGGTGATGGTTTCATTGTTATCCACCGTTTCCGTGCGGTCGTGCTTGACGTGGGTGGTTTCATCGTTGTCGATGGTCTTGGTGCGATCATGGCCGACCCAGTGGGTTTCGTCGTTCTCGACCTCGATGTCCTGGTTTTTCTCGGCGTGAATCCAGAGTTGCTCGCTGCCCTTCTTGTCCTCGAAGCGGATCGCGTTGGCGTTGGCACCAGAACCGCCCTTGCTCGATCGCGTCAATACACCGGTCTGGGTCTTGTTCGCCGGCAGTTCCCACGGCGGCATCTGCTCGGCGTTATAGACCCGCCCCGTTATGATGGGCTGGTCCGGGTCGCCTTCAAGGAAATCGACAATCACTTCCTGGCCGATGCGTGGAATCGCCACCATGCCCCAGTTCTTGCCGGCCCAGGGATGGGCAACCCGCATCCAGCACGAACTGTTCTCATCGGACTTACCGTAACGGTCCCAATGAAACTGGACTTTCACCCGTCCGTACTTGTCGGTGTAGATTTCATCGCCAGCCGGACCAACGACGACGGCCGTCTGGGGGCCCTGCACATATGGACACGGCGTAAGGCGCCGGGGGCGGAATTGCTGTTTGCTGTCTAGCGAAGCGAAGCCACAGGCGTAGTGCGCACCTCGGCTCTCCATTGCTTCGTATTCGGTGTATTCGAGCTCGTAATCGGCAGACAGCACCAGATATTCACGGTTCTGGTCGTTGCGCGGCTGGCCGGTGAGCTTGAACAGGGAACCGACGCAGACCCCGCGGGCGTTGCTCTTGGCATTGGCAAGCTCGAACTGGTATTGCCGTTCGTCGAGGCGGATACGCACGTAGTGCTCACCGTCGCCATTTTTCAGGTATTCGCCCGGCGAGTCGAAGATTTCGTAATCGCACAACTCGTACTTGCGTTTGTTCGTCGTCTTGACCTTCAGGTCGGAACTGGGTTTTTCAAAATCGAAGTCGTCCAGGCAGTAGCGTCCCGGCTGAACCTCGCGGGCAAAATCCCAGTCCTTGACGCATTCCTGATCGATCCGCGTTGTGCGCTCCATCGGGATATAAGGGATTTGCTCGTAGCCGGCAAACGGGGCGTGAGCGGTGTAGGAATCGGCCAGCACCATGGTGTGGCGCCCTTCCTTGTGCCGGAAGAAGTAATAGATGCCCTCCTCTTCCATCAGCCGGCTAATGAAGTTGAAGTCGGTCTCGCGGTACTGCACGCAATAGACGCGCTTGGCGTAGGTCGCCGTCAGTTCTGCTTTGAAGTCAGCGATGGAATATTCCTCGAAGACTTTCTTGATGATCTCCGGTACCGTCAAATCCTGAAAAATGCGGCAGTTGGCGCTGCGGGTAAGAAACCACGGCCAGGCGCTGACCCGCGCCGAATAGAGATGGTAGCGACCGTGCATGCCGGTCTGGGCAAAACGGGTGACGAAGCCGTTGAAGTAGCGCGTATTGCGATCTGGCAGTTCGAGCTTGACGGTGACGTTCTTCGACAGAATGTCGTCCAGGTTAACGTCCGCTTTCTTGCTGAGCAGGGTCACATCAAATTCACTCAGGCGCCCGAGTTCTTCCCGCCCGTGCATGCTATGGAAGAGCAGTACGTCGTCCCCCAACGGCGTGACGATCTCCATGACCCGGCGCTGCGCCATCGTCATCTCCCCTTGCGAGCAGTGACCAGCAAGCCGGCCACCGGTTTGCCGCCTTCATTACGCAGGGCAGCACAATCAATCAACACGGTACCAAAGCCAGCACCCGCCAACGCAGAGCGCAGATAGTCTTCGCTGTGGCTGTACCGACCATGCGGATTGATCAGGTAGCCTGCAGCGTCACCATCAGGATTGGTCTTCTCCACCGTGAAAATCATGACTCCCTCCGGGCGCAGAGCGTGAAAGGCAGCACTTAACACTTCTTCCAGCGCCCCGAAATAGACCAGCGTGTCAGCCGATACGATTGTGTCATAGGCTGAACGATAGTCAAGTAGCCAGTGGGTCAATTCGTGCTGCACCAATTCGTCATAGCTGCCACGGTTTCGCGCCGCCGACAGCATGCCCGAGGAGAGATCAATCCCGGTCAGGTGCCGCATCCACGGACGGATCAACGGGCCGCACAAACCTGTGCCACAGCCAGCGTCAAGTCCATCGAGATTTTGTGCCGCTGGGCCGCAAGCCGCTGCCAAGGCGTCGGCGACCAGTTGGGGCGCGCGGTAAGAGAGACGTTCCAATTTGGCATCGAAGCTTTCGGCAAAGGCGTCGAAGGTCGCTGCAACGTAGGCATCGGATGCACGTGACGGCACGTTTTCGCCAGAGCATGCGGCAAGCATGTGCATGGCCACTGGGTTGTCTGGGTCGTCAGCGAGCCATTCCCGATAGACCGCGGCAGCTTGGTCAATCTTGCCAAGCGTGTAATAAGCCAAGCCAAGCAGCTTGTGGGATTGGGCATGCTTTGGTGAGACCGTGAGCGCCTTGCAGTAACAAGCAACCGCCTCGCTCACCCGGCCCTGAATAGACAGCAAGTTGCCGTAGTTGTTATAAGCGTCGGGATGCTCGGGATTGAGTTCGATAGCCTTCTCGTAGGCTAGCGCCGACTCAGTGAAGTTCTGTTGCGTGCGCAACACGGCACCGAGATTGTTCCAGGCGTTGGCATGAGCTTGCGTTTCGGCAGGTGCTCGGGCAATGGCCTCCCGATAAGCTGCGGCAGCTTCATCCAGTTTCCCCAATTCCGCCAACACAGTGCCCAGGTTGCTGTAGCGGTCGGGCATTGACGGGTCAATCTCGATCGAGCGCCGAATGAGTCCAAGCGCTGCATCAGTGTCGCCTCGCTGGTGGATGAGGACGCCGAGGAAATGCAGCGCATTCGATTCATCGGGCGCCACTTCCAGGATACGTAGGTAGACCGTTTGTGCCTGATCGAGATCGCCTGAACGGTGGAGGCGAATAGCAAGCGCCAGGGCATCGGCAAGGCTCAGTTCAGCCGCTGCCTCTTCGGTTTCAGTCTGGCAGATGGCTGTATGCACTGGCAATTAACCAAGGTGTCCCTATCATTCTAAAGTATCATAAGTCAATTTTCCCATTCAAAATCATCCCCGAAAATGAGCCTGCGCCATTGCTCCGTGTTGTTGGCTCGGTGTGAGCATCATGCAAAATTGTTTGCGTAATGCGTCCCCTTTTATTTTTGCTTCTCCGTGACGCCTGGCCGCCTGAAGGTGTATCTGCTGGAAAAAGGATTCAGCGCGTTCTGCTTGTGCGTGGTATCTGATCAGTGCTCCGCGACTCCTGTTATTTCAGACTTCCATGCTTTCCATCCATTGAAACAATCCCGATAAATTTGTTCGTTGATTGAGTCAGTTCAAAGAGTTAGAAAGAGCAGGGCCACCAAAATAATATATGAACTCAAAATTGTCATCTTGGACTTACATTAGGGCCACCTTCCTTTCCGATACAAGAGTTCGAAATTGTTTGGACCATCACGGCCCATGATCCACTTCTCTGCAAGAAGACTTTCCTAAGATACAAATATGTTTTTGGATGGGTTAGTTAATACTAGCGGGCGGCGTTTTCATTTTTCAATTGCGTTTTTAGAGCAGAAAATATCAGACAGCAATCTAAATCCTTAGGCTTATCGTTCCAATATCCACGTTCCGAACAATTGTTAAATAGATCATTTACTCTAATTGTTCGACCAGAATCAACATCCTTTCTTGGTATTTCCTGGAAAATCTTTAGACTTCAAATAACCGTCATTTTGTACCTGACCATCGAAATGACAATGTTTCTCGAGAAATCGGATGCATAATTGGGGTCTGTCCCCGATTAAGTTCGCACTTGGATATTTTAGGCAACGCAATATTTGCTCGATCCAACCAACTCACTCAAATCCATACCCAAACTCCCCGCCTTCCACACTCACATGCACGCGCTCGACTGGCTTGCCTTCCATCATCCGCTTCAGGAATTCCTCGCTGATCTTCGGCAACACGGTATTGGTGAGAATCGCATCGATCATCCGTCCCCCGCTTTCCAATTCGGTACAGCGGCTGGCAATGAGTTTTACCACCTCGTCGTCGTAGGTGAAGGGCACCTTGTGGTTGTCGCGGATACGCTTTTCGATGCGGCCGAGCTGTAGCCGGGCGATGGCGCCGATCATCGCGTCGTTAAGCGGGTAGTAGGGGATCACAACCAGCCGGCCCAGGAGCGCTGGCGGGAACACCTTCAATAGCGGCTCGCGCAGCGCCTTGGCGATGCCTTCGGCATCCGGCATCAGTTCAGGATCCTTGCACAGGCTGGTAATGAGATCGGTGCCGGCGTTGGTAGTGAGCAGGATCAGGGTGTTCTTGAAGTCGATTACCCTGCCCTCCCCGTCTTCCATCCAGCCCTTGTCGAAGACCTGGAAGAAGATCTCATGCACGTCCGGATGGGCTTTTTCCACCTCGTCCAGCAGCACCACGGAATAGGGCCGGCGCCGTACCGCTTCGGTCAACACACCGCCTTCGCCGTATCCGACATAACCCGGCGGCGCGCCCTTCAGCGTGGAAACGGTGTGCGCCTCCTGATACTCGCTCATGTTGATGGTAATGACATTCTGCTCGCCGCCGTAGAGCACTTCCGCCAGAGCAAGTGCAGTCTCGGTCTTGCCGACACCAGATGTACCGGCCAGCATGAACACGCCAATCGGTTTGCCGGGGTTGTCGAGCTTAGCCCGCGAGGTCTGGATTCGCCTGGCGATCATATCCAGTGCATGACGCTGGCCGATGATGCGCTGTTCCAGGGTATCGGCGAGCTTGAGGATGGCCTCGACCTCGTTTTTCACCATGCGCCCAACGGGGATTCCTGTCCAGCCCTCGACCACAGCGGCAACTGCCTGCTGATCCACGGAAGGCAGGATCAAGGGACGCTCTCCCTGCAACGCGTGGAGTTCGGCCTGTAGACCTTTGAGCTCCCCAAGCAGGTCTTCGCGCTCGGTATCGCCCGTGCGGGATACCGCTGTAGGAGGTGCGCCCGGCTCCTCGCTCGTCACGACGGCTTCCGGCGTAGCTTCTTCCGCTGCCACTTCCAGCGCGCTGGTGGCGCCTTCCACCTTGCCGGTACTGGCACGTAGCTTGCCGCGGATGTCCAGAATTTTGTCGACTAGCCATTTTTCCTTCTCCCAGCGCACTTCCAGCTCGGCGAGGCGAGCCTTTTCGGCGACGAGTTTCTCGTTGGCCGCCGATTCGCGCTCACCGGTGTCAATTCCGATGACATTCTCACGACCGATGATCTCAAGCTCAGTTTCCAATGCCTGGATACGCTTGCGGCTATCATCGACCTCGGGCGGCACGGCGTGGTGGCTAATGGCCACCCGGGCGCAAGCAGTGTCGAGTAGGCTCACCGACTTGTCGGGAAGCTGTCGCGCCGGAATGTAGCGGTGAGAGAGCCTGACTGCCGCCTCCAGCGCTTCGTCCAGCACCTGGACGCGATGATGCTTTTCCATAGTAGAAGCGACACCGCGCATCATGAGAATGGCTTTCTCTTCTGATGGCTCGGAAACCTGCACCACTTGGAAGCGGCGGGTCAGCGCGGGATCCTTCTCGATATGCTTCTTGTATTCCGCCCAAGTGGTGGCGGCGACAGTGCGCAGCGTGCCACGGGCGAGCGCCGGCTTGAGCAGGTTTGCGGCATCGCCTGTACCGGCAGCGCCGCCCGCGCCAACCAGGGTATGGGCTTCGTCGATGAACAGGATGATTGGTTTCGCCGAGGCTTGCACCTCCTCGATCACGGAACGCAGGCGCTGCTCGAATTCACCCTTCATGCTGGCTCCCGCCTGCAGCAGGCCTACATCCAGGGTGCGTAGGGTGACATCCTTGAGCGGAGGTGGTACGTCGCCACAAGCGATCTTCTGCGCGAAGCCTTCCACCACGGCGGTCTTGCCTACACCCGCTTCGCCGGTGAGAATTGGGTTGTTCTGCCGCCGCCGCATCAGGATATCGATAACCTGGCGAATTTCTTCGTCTCGGCCGACGATGGGGTCAAGCTTGCCGTTACGGGCCTGCTCGGTTAGATCCACCGTGAAGCGTTTCAGCGCCTCCTCCTTGCCCATCTGGGCTGGAGCAATTGCGCCGGTCGCTTCTCCCGGTGCTGCACCCAGACCCGAGCCATCGTTGGCACGCAGGGCATCCTCTGGCGAGCCGTCGACGATCTTGGCAAAGGCTTCGGCGAGATCATCAACCTTGATCCGCTCGAACTGGCGAGAGATATTGAAAAACGGATTGCGCAAGCTGCCAGTCTTGAGCAATGCGATGACGAGATGACCAGTGCGAACCTGCGTATCACCGAACATCAGGGTGGCATAGAGCCAGCCCCATTGCACGGAATTTGCGACATGCTCGGAGATGTCGGAAATGGAGGTCGCACCCCGCGGCAGCCGATCCA
Source organism: Betaproteobacteria bacterium (assembly GCA_016709965.1). Taxonomy (NCBI): domain Bacteria; kingdom Pseudomonadati; phylum Pseudomonadota; class Betaproteobacteria; order Rhodocyclales; family Azonexaceae; genus Azonexus; species Candidatus Azonexus amarohabitans. Next base: position 161,333 of record JADJLT010000006.1, on the reverse strand, counting down.
GCGCAGCGGTAATGTCCTTCGCCAATGTAGCGCTGTCGATTCCGAAATGCCGAACTATGCGGTGGAGATCGGAGTCCTGAGTCTGGATTATCTGCGACACCCAATGCTCCAACTCCACATAGGGGTTGCCCCGCAATTTGCAGAACACAGTGGCCCCCTCGACCGCCTTGTAGCCGAGGCTGTTCAACTTTCCGAAAAGCGCTACGCGACTGATTTCAGCCATATCTTCTCCTGCTGTCCTGTGGTTCCCATGTTTTGACGCCGTCCGTCCACTGCTCTGGCTCCAGTGTCAGGTCAGCCGCATCCTGCTTACGCATATAGTTTCCCATCCACGAGTTCCAGCCCAGTCTTCCGTCTCCAGATAGGCGCAAACGTGGGACCTCGGCCTGAGCCAAGACCAGGCGGACATCCCATTCCAGTTCCATGCTGAGATACTGCCGAACCAAGGCGACCAGCCTAGGCAAGGTCCGGCCGCAAGGAAGAAAATCCTCGTATTGCGCCAGCGTGACTGGGCCAAGGTGGATACGAAATTTGTGCTGGCGATCCCACACACTTTTTCCTACCACGAAACCGACGCCCAAGCTGCCGGCAGAACCTTCCGCGCCAAGACGAGAGCGCTCGGCTTTGGGAAGACGTAGCCAGTGGCCGACAAATTCCTCAACGCGCACTGGCAGGCGAAAATAGCCCGCCAGCAGCGACTCCAAACCGTCACGGTTGCGAATCTGGCGCGAAAACCACCCTGCATAGAAATACTTGACGTGATCGCCGACGGCGTCTCGGTGCTGCAGCCGTGGGCTACCCAGGCCCGCAAGTGCGCCTACATATATGGAAAATCTGTCATCCTGTGGTCTGTCCAGGCTCACGGTCGGCTGAGCCTGTGCCCACGCGCGGTAGAACATCAGCAAGAAGCGATGGTGAAAAAGGTCCAGGAAGCGCGCAAAAGTCCGATCACCGGCATGCAGCAACCGATCTCTGGCGTACTCTGTCAGGTAGAGCGGGAATGGGCCATTTGGGCCAAGTAGCCCAAAAAAACGCTGAAGCAGCCTGGGCGGATGACCATCGGCGGACTGCGCGAATGTCGATAGCGCTGCGGGCGCGAAGTCGAGGGCTGGCTCTTGCCCCAAACGCAGCGGCTCGTCCACGGGACGCTGCGCCATACCCAAGCGCGGCTTCAGTTGATGCAGGCACTCGACTCGACGCAATGTCTGGAAAAAGTCGTGCGACCACGGCTCAGTCTCCAAAGCGTGGTACAGCGCGCTAATTTCGTCCTCGGTTACCGTTGTTTGGCTTGGACTTTCATTGAGCGATGAATTCATGGGCGCCTCAAATTATTGCCTTGGCCCCGAGCCGGGGAGCCCAGCGCATAATTTCGCCGCGCGAACCTGAGCGCAACACCGTTTCGGTAAAGGAGTTCAGCGAAACATGCCGCGCCAGGAAGCGCTCCATAACTGCGCCAAAGAGAAACGCGCTACCTCCCTGAAAGGCAAGCTCATCTACCTCCAGGGTGATCTCAAGGCCGCGCCCAAACGCTATCGGCCCTGGCACCGGAAAACGGCGCACTGTCGGACGCACTCTGATGGAACGCACACCATCAATCTGCTTGTGCATACCCGCCTCGACCCCAGGGTCGTACAGCCCCAGCATCTCTCGTAGTGCCGCTGCACCATGGTCGAGGCCAGTGACTACCGAACGGTCCTCTAACGAGAGGTAATTCAGCGACAGGTGACTGACGGCAAGCCATGCCCGACCACCCTCCCGCTCCGGGGAAGCCGGCTTGGACGGCCCCTTCAGGCAGCGAATAGCCAGAACCGGTGCAGCAGACTCCAACGTAAAGTCAGTCTTGCCCCCACCCAAGGGCATCAACAACGGTAGGTCGCGATTCGTGCAGGTGGCACTGACGGCAACTTGGCGCAGGTCGCTGCGAAAAGGGGCCTCTTGCGGATCAACCAACGACAGGAATGCCTCAGAACCCACGTAGCTGGAGCGAAACCCCGTTCTCTTCTGCTGCGCTGAAAGCATTCTCGGCTGCCGCTGAATCATGTAATAGGCCGAATAGTCGGACTCCTCGGTATGGCTCGCTGCGTAGAAAGGCAGGAACGTCTGCTCACTTTCAGCGCCAACCCCATAACCACGAACCTCCGTCACTTCGTGGATTTCGAAGTCCATTGGGCGCGTCCGGTCAGCTACCACATGGTATTCATGTGCGCCGGGCGACAGGTGAATACGGTCTGCACGCCGAGGGAAAAGGTTAACTGCAGGTGCGCAATGCAGGGCAAAGTTGCTGGCATCTACCACGCCCTCCAGACGTGGTTCGCCCCGCCCAAAGAGAAGTACTATTTCCAATTCGTTACCGCTATGGCGCTGCAAGATGGGCTGCAGTCCACACAGGTCTATAAATAAGAAGCGCTGGGGAAAGGCAAAATATTCCTGAAGCAAACGATAGCCCTGAAACCCTCGAAGACTCACGGGCAAAAGTGCCTCTTCGTCCGAAAAACCGGCTGCCGTTACGTTTCGAGCGGGGAGAAACTCATGCCATGGCGATGGACGTTGCGGCGGACTAACAAGAACCCCCTGGAGCGAACCGAGGCACAATTCATAGAGTTTGTGGGCGGTCTCGTCGGATCCGCCCAAATAAAGCCGCAGCCGATCTAGCGAGATCTGGTTGAAGTTGAGTCCAGCCGTCGCTTTCAGCCGTAGACGTACGCCCCCCTTTACTTTGCTGCCCACCGTCAATGAGGCGAGAGGCAGGTCGGGAGCAGAGCTGAAATACTCTGCTGAAGCAATTTGCACCGGCCATAAAACTGTGTCATGGGCAATACGGAACTCGCAGGCGGTTTGCTCCCCCTTGCCAAGAAGACTTCGAATGGCAGCACCACGAGGCACGGTGACACCACGGGCGAGGTTAGCGTCGTTCAAGTCTGGATGGAACTGCGCAATAAGCATCGACGGCGTCGGTGCCAGAAAGTTCGGATAGACGATCTCCAGCAGTCGCTGGGTGAAGCGCGGAAATTCTGCGTCCAGTTTGAGTTGCACCCGCGCAGCCAGAAAGCCAACTCCTTCCAGGAGCCGTTCGACATAGGGATCGGTGACCTCTATGCCTTCCATGCCTAGGCGAGCGGCAATTTTTGGAAATTGCTGCGCGAATTCCGCACCCATTTCCCGTAAGTGCTGGAGTTCCTGGTTGTAGTAGCGAAGCAGGCGCGGGTCCATATCGCCCCTATCCGAAATCGCGAAGGGAGACTTCGCCGGTCTCCAGATCTACGTCTGTCTGTACCAGAAATTCAAGTGGCACTGGTTGGGCCCAAAGTTCGCCTTGGATGCGTACGCTGATTACGTTATGAGTACCAAGAGGATTGTCCGCAAGGAGCGCCTCCACATGGAGGGTGGTTGGCAGTATCCGCGGTTCAAAGTCGAGAATAGCTTGGCGCAAGGCGCCTTCGAGATCCAGGACATCCACTGTGGATGCGGTCAACCCGGAAAACGCAGGCAATCCGAAATTCAGGATCGAGTGTTGCGCCTCGGGGCAGCCATCCCAGTCGATACCAACCGGGGCGGTCGCGTTGAAAAGCCACGCCAAGTCCCGTAGCACTGCTCGTCGCAGCCGCGTTTTGGTGATGACACGCATTTCTCGCGACTCTTGTTTGTTTTGGGGCTCGTCGTCGGTGAGCCTGTCCAACAGTGCAGGCTGAAGTCTTTCCTGCGGAGCAAGTGTGGCCATGATCAGCTCGCCGGCTCTTGTTCCGCCACATCAAAAACAAGGTCACGCACATCCATCAGCGCAAATTCACCGGTGTCCGTACTCAGCATTCTTTGGCCCAAACCACAACACAAACCAGCAGTTGTTTCCAGCCATGTCGTCTTTCGTGCAAGCGCAATCAGGCCATCTTCGGAAGACTCCGATCCAGGGTAGCGTGTCGGAATGAGTGCCACTGCATCACCACCGTTGTCAAACTCGAGATGCGCTGGAATCCAAACCGCATCTCTGAGATCAACTGGCTTTTCAATCACCACGTGCACCAAACGGGAGAAAGGTACCCAGTAGTAGCGGCCATTGATCACTGACTCAAGTACCGGACCAAGACGCATATCGGAGTCGGCGATCCAATTAAAGCATTGCCCATCGACACTTCCTGCAGTTTCCGGCGCCTGATCGAAGGCCTCCTTTCGCAGATCCTCTGCGGCGCCGAACTCCCCCTGCCCCTCCCTGAGGCGGGACTCGATCAATAGCGCGAGCCAAGCGTCCGGCTGCCCGAGCACCATTGGCGACTTGCGTCCGTCAAAGACTTGGGTGCGAAGTAGCTCGCACCGGATTGCCTCGCGGTAAGTCTGGGTCATGGCTAATGCAGCAGGATCCAGGGTGGATGCCACCTCCAACTGACTGAGTGCCCTTTCCCATTGCCCTAGCACACAAAGCAATTGAAAGAGAAAGATGCGCAGTTTCGCGTCGTCCGGTCTGGCACGCACCTGCTTCTGCAGAATAGTCAGAGCCTCGCGTGGATCGCCGTCACGCAGATACTCCTCTGGAGTCAATGGATTTGACATAATCTGTCAGAGGTAAGCATTGTGGTCTCGGAATCTGGCACCAATCGACGGACCTCCCGATGAGGCTTAAGCCAAAGGCAAAATCGCAGAATCATGCTCATACGATCTCCGTTTCAAAGCTAGTGGATCCGCGGGGGTGTCCGTCTGTGCCTTGTGGCACATACTCGACGCTAATGCGCTGGAAGGCTAGGCTCATGTTTTCGATGAGTTCAGCTTCGTCCCCGAATGCACCCGACTCGACGTCAAACGCGGTAATGCGCGCGCTTTGTAGCGTGATCTTGAGGTATTCCAATGGGTTTTCGCCTGCCTTTCGCACCGTTAGCACCACCTTCTTGATCAGATCGTTGCTACGCATGGCTGACATGAGAGCGGTTGAGGCACAGTCTACGCGCTTGACAATGCTCAACTCGTGCACGGAAGTCTTGCCAGTAGGACCGGCTCCGCCCAACGCAGTCTGCGCGCGCATGCCCCAAGACCAGCGGATGATCTGAATCTCGTCCTTGTGGTCAGCATCCCGCGCCTCACCCTTGATGGCGCCCTGTCTAGCGCTCTCCACCTTCAAGAACATATCGCCGAGCGCCATGACGCACCCTTTCGGTATTGAGGCAATCAGCTTCGAATAACTAACACCATTGAAAACCGTGCATAGACGCAAACCAACTCACAATGGTGCTTGCAGTTATACGTCCTGGCAGTGACTAGACTTTGACATTTTTGGCGATGTTGTAACCGATCTCAACCACAGCATCTCCCGTACCATCTGGCTTTTGTGGGGTGTATTCAACCTTGAACTCAGCAAAATTGAGATTGATGTTCTCGGAAAGGCGGTCTTCGCCCCCACTACCGCCAGTGGAATAAGAAGTAATGAGCACATCCTTCATAGTGATCTTGAGATATTCCAACGGTTTTTCACCGGCTTTTCGTACGGTAAGCTTTGCCTCTGGATAGTGCTTGCCATTACAGCAAGCCAACATCAAGGGAGGCGTAGCCTTGTCGCAATGCTTCGTGACTGAAATATCGTGGACACTCACTTTACCGGCACCACCACCCGTACCGGTGTGTGTCGTACCGGACTGACTCATGCCCCAACTCCATGCGAGAACGTCAATTTCCCCCGCATGCTTGTCGTCTGCAGACTCGCCCTTGATATCACCTATCTTCAAAAACATATCCACTGCCATGATTTTCTCCTCTTACTGTTCACCTGCTGAAGTAACGAAGCGAAGCGATTGCAGGCACCGCGCCTCTCTAGATGCCACTCGATATCTATTCCTTCGCTGCACGTCACGCAGCCTTCGCGGAAGGCAACTTGGAAACCAACCGCAAGGAAACGGTCAGTCCTTCCAATTGATAGTGCGGTCGCAAGAAGAATTTTGAGGTGTAGTAGCCAGGGTTGCCCTCGACTTCTTCCACCACTACCTCGGCCGCGGCCAGCGGTTTACGCGCCTTGGTTTCTTCGGAAGAATGAGCCGGGTCACCATCCACATAATTCATGATCCAGTTCTGGAGCCAAACCTGCATATCATCCCGTTCCTTGAAGGATCCTAGCTTGTCGCGCACAATACATTTTAGATAGTGGGCAAAGCGACAACAGGCAAACAGATAAGGCAAGCGTGCTGACAAGTTGGCATTTGCGGTCGCGTCCGGATCATCGTATTCGAAAGGCTTCTGCAGTGACTGGGCACCAATGAAGGCGGCGAAGTCGGAATTTTTACGATGGATGAGCGGCATGAAACCGTTTTTCGCCAGTTCCGCCTCGCGCCGATCGCTGATTGCTATCTCTGTTGGGCACTTCATATCGACACCCCCATCGTCCGTTGGGAATGTATGGGCCGGCAAGCCCTCAACAGAGCCACCAGACTCAACGCCGCGAATACGCGAGCACCAACCGTATAGTTTGAAAGATCGGTTGATATTTACGGCCATAGCGTAGGCCGAATTTGCCCAAGTATACTTGCTATGATCGGCAGCACCGGTGTCCTCTTCGAAGTCGAAGTCCTCGACAGGACTGGTCTTGGCGCCATAAGGCAAACGAGACAGGAAGCGCGGCATGGCGAGACCGATATAGCGCGCATCGTCAGATTCGCGCAAGCTGCGCCACGCGGCGTATTCTGGTGTGGTGAATATTTTGGTCAGATCGCGAGGATTCGCCAGTTCCTGCCATGAACCCATCTGCATCACCGTTGGCGACGCGGCAGCGATGAAAGGTGTGTGCGCAGCCGCCGAGACCTTAGCCATTTCACCGAGCAACTCCACGTCCGGCGCGCTTTGGTCAAAAAAATAGTCGCCCACCAGACAGCCAAAAGGCTCACCGCCGAACTGACCATATTCCTCTTCATATACGCGCTTGAACAGCGGACTCTGGTCCCAGGCCGTACCTTTGTACTTCTTCAGCGTCTTGCCCACCTCCTTCTTGGTGATGTTCATGACACGAATCTTGAGCATCTCGTCCGTCTCGGTGTTGTTCACCAGATAGTGCAGGCCGCGCCACGCCCCTTCCAGTTGTTGAAAGTCCGGGTGGTGTAGAACAAGGTTAATTTGCTCAGTAAGTTTCTGGTCAATCTCAGCGATGATTGCCGAAATCGACTTGACTACATCATCGCTAACAAGCTGAGTCTGAGACAGCGCCTGTGCTGCCAGCGTGCGCACAGCCTGCTCGACGGCGCTCTTCGCTTCCTCAGTCTTGGGCTTAAACTCTTTTTGCAGCAGAGCTGCAAACTCAACACCCTCAGTCGCTAAACCCTCTGCTGGAACACTTTGTTGCTCAATTTCTGCCATTGTCTATCTCCTCAGCATCGAATCACGATGTGGTTTAACCCGCCGCGCCATCTTCAACAGCGGGCTTCGGCGCGGTGGACAGGGATTGCAACAGGGCAGGGTCCTTGAGCACCTTGGCAATCAAGTCTTCTGCGCCGCTCTTGCCGTCCATATAGGTAATCAGGTTGGAAAGTTGCTGGCGCGCTTCGAGCAGTTTATTCAGCGCATCTACCTTGCGTGCTACTGCGCCCGGAGAAAAATCGTCGATGCTTTCGAATGTAATTTCAAGGTTGAGGCTCCCCTCTCCGGTTAACGTATTAGGAACCTGGAATGCTACTCGCGGCTTCATCGACTTCATTCGGCTATCGAAATTATCCACATCGATATCGAGGAATTTCCGATCCGCCACTGGCGCAAGTGACTCTGCCGGTTTGCCGGAAAGGTCAGATAGCACTCCCATAACAAAGGGTAACTGAATCTTCTTCTCTGCTCCGTACAGCTCTACGTCATACTCGATCTGCACCCGGGGCGCACGGTTACGTGCGATGAACTTCTGACTGCTGTCTTTGGCCACTTCGAATCTCCTCGCTACTGACTCATCAGACCGAACCTCAATGGACCTTGCTCACAGGAACTTCGTCAAATAGTAGTCCAACGTCATTCTCTGTACAAGAGTAATTTCTTTCGATTTTCAAATTCTATTAACATGGATATTTCTATTGCTCTCCCTCTATCCCAGCAATTCGCGCGAATTGTGAAACACTATCGGGCGCAACATCGCGCAGAATGTCTACGAAACCTTTACTCATCAGGCGGAGAGCCCGTCTAATGAATAGCGGCGCAGGATTTGCGGGCTCGGTACGCTCCAAAAACTCGCAAACCCGTTCAAGGCTTTTGATCGCATCTTGCCGATTGCGAACCTCTATCGATATGGGGCTATTACTAGACGCCGTTGCTGTCTCGACTCCGACTATAGGATTGTCGGAAGGCGAATCAATGATTGACTGCGGAGAGGATGCCCCCAACCCAACTCGCTTGCATATATCGTCCAACGCCCCAATTACGGCCCTCAATGGCCCAAGATCAGGGGCGCGCGCCGCCCCAACGCGATCCGCCAAGAGCCCCGAAAGTGCTTGCACGGCATCGGCGGCATCGTTCACTCGCGCCACCAACCCCGCATCTTCGGCGGCGCAGGAAGTCAGTATCGCCTCCACGTGGAGCTCGCCTGGAACCGCGCTGTCGGCACGAACCGGCAATCGGCCTAACGCAATTTCCACGTCTCGAACCGTTAGGCGGCCCAACGCCCTGGAAGCAACAAAAGTGCAATTACGCAAGTCACGAAGCAAGGCGTCATTATTGGCTAGAGCGTGGAGGGTGTTAAGGCGAATGGTTGCGTCACCATCATCTTCATCAAGCCGTGGATGCACCACATCCCAATATCTTTCTAGCATCGCAACAATAAGACGCAACCCTGGCCCCAAACCACTAAACTGCTCAGTGTTCACCAGCGCACGTGTTAGCAGCACCGCGACCCGCAAGTCCTTGGTCCGCGAGAAGAGTGCTAATGCCCGGGTACGCACCTCGTTCCAGTCAGGCTCCTCGGCTCGGATCAGCGTTTCTCCGAATTGCTGCTCCGGCTTACCCCGCGCTGCAAGTTCCAACTCCTGAAACCCGGCCTCATAAGCCAAATCGGGCCCACAGGGTAAGTCGGGTGCAATTTCAGTCAGAAGAACTTCGAGATCGATCATATTTGTCCGGTCGCAGACGTACGGATTCGAAAGGGACAACTCGAACAAATCAACGCTCCGAGGTTGCGAGCCATTGACAATGGTGCTTTACCACGTTGCCATAGTAATTTCCGAGCGTCAACGATTATTCAATACGTTCGTTTGAACCGGAAAGTTTAGCGATAACAGTACGGGTCCGTCTGCACCATGTTGCGCAAGTTCAACTCATTCGATGCCCCCCCCAAGAGGTCAATCAGCATTGTCGAGGCACACCGTCAAAGTCTCAATCCAATGTTGGCAGCGCTCAATAAGTGATCGAATTTCCATTTTTCATAACGTTCAAATGACAATTTGCAAAGCAATAATTGGAGAGATACTATGCAAACGGAGAGTGGCTCTGGCATTTCAACTCTATGCCGCGCCCGGCTAGGACAGCCTGGCAACAGGCAAGGTTTATTGGTTGCAATATGTGTAATCAATAGATACGAATGGTTTGTTCGGCGTCAATTGGCTCCAATGGTTGGGGGATGAGCCGTGGCGTTTCAAAGGCGTGGGTGGGAATTGGGCAGAAGTAGGCGATTGCAATCATCGCTGGCATTAATCGGAAGCACTCTTTCTGGCATAGCCAATTCTGCAGGGTACCAAACCGGGAGTGACTGTTTCTTTGAACATTGACAAATTGAGTCCGTGACCACCGAGAAACGAAACATTCAGAGATGCTCCAGCTGAGTCAATCGATGCCACTTTCCTCCATAGGCTTCAATAACCAGGCGGGTGGTGTTTTCGTGGCATTTGCCTATGTACTACTCAGCGAATAACCGTGAAATCTTCGGTACGAATTAGCCAAGTTCGGCACCACACAAATGTGTTCAGATGGGGTTTAATTCCAATAAATCTGAATTTTGATCAGGAGGTCACCTTGCTTCACTCGTTTCGAGCATTTTCATTATTGTCTGCAATTTTGTCTTTGCTTTGTATGGCCGCCTGCTCTTCGACCCCCAAGCCACCTCCTCCAACAGTGCTGCAAATTACATTCCAGGCCACCGCAACGGTCAATCCGGATAGCCGTGGCCGCCCCTCACCGGTTGTCGTAAGACTGTTCGAGCTCAAATCGCTTGCGGCATTCGAAGCCGCCGATTTTTTCTCGCTCTACGAACGTGATAAGGAAACTCTCGGCAGTGAACTGCTTGCGCGCGAAGAAATTCAGTTGCACCCAAGCGAGCAACTGCGCGTTGACCGACAAACTCAGTCAGAAACTCGCTATGTAGCGGTCATTGCCGCTTTCCGTGGGCTAGAACGAGCGGTATGGCGCGGTTCGGTGGCGGTGAGCGAGCACAAGACCACGCCACTCATGATCCGTACAGATTCGAACAAGATATCGATATCAAGTAAATGATGTTCTATATAGATGTCTGATGCATGTTCCGCAGCTATACTCGCAACCGAACAATGACTGTATAGAAAACTGAACCGTCCCCGGGTTTCTTTGAGTCCGTACTAATTCGATCGGTTTGGAATCAAAAGTAAGGTAGCAGGAGAAGGCGACATGTCGTGGAACAGCAAAGTTATCTGGTCCGAGGGGATGTTTCTGGAGCCCCAGCACTTCCAACAGCATGATCGCTTCCTTGAGAAGTTGATCGATGCGCGGGTCCAAGCGAATACCCCCTATGGTTGGGGTTTCTTGACCTTGAGCGTTGATGAAACTGCACTGTCTCTTGGCAAGGTTGGCATCAGTTCAGCCCGAGGTGTTCTACCGGACGGGACCCCATTCGATTTCCCATTTGGCGATGCTTCCCCCGCCCCGATAGATATTCCTGCTGATGTTCGGGACGAACTTGTAGTATTAGCCCTTCCACTCCGCAGGAATAGCAGCGCCGAGGTGGATCTTGGCAGTCACGACGCCGATAACGAAAGTGCCCTGACGCGCTACATCGCTGGTGAGTCCGAGGTAACCGATACGATTGCCGGAATGAACCGCACGGCAGTCCTTCAACTTGGCCAGTTGCGCTTGCGCCTGATGCTGCAGCGCGACGCTACCGATGCCTATGCCTGCCTAGGTGTCGTCCGCGTTGTCGAACGGCGCAATGACAACCAATTGGTGCTGGACAAGCCTTACATTGCACCCTCAGTCAGCGTGCGTGGAAGTGCTTTACTAACGAGTTTCACGCGCGAAATTTACGGATTACTCCATCAACGTGGCGAAGCGCTCGCGGCGCGTTTGGCTCATCCGGGCCGTGGAGGTGTCGCCGAAGTCGCCGATTTCCTGCTGCTCCAAACTGTTAATCGTTATGAGCCCTTGTTTGCCCATTTGAACGAGGTCTCTTTGCTGCATCCCGAACGGCTCCATGCACTTTGCCTGCAGTTGGCGGGAGACCTGTCAACGTTCAGCCGAGAGAACCGACGGCCGCCGGACTACCTGCCTTATCACCATGACGATTCTGAAAAATCGTTCAAAGTGCTAATGAATGATCTACGGCGCTCGCTATCGATGGTTCTAGAGGCCAATGCAATTCCTATCGAATTGCAGGACCGAAAATATGGGGTGCGCGTCGCCACAATTCCCGATGCGGAACTATTGCGTAGTGCCAGCTTTGTCCTTGCTGTGAATGCACAAATGTCAGGTGAGACGCTGCGCTTACACTTCCCGCCTCAGATCAAAATTGGGCCCGTTGAGCGAATTCGCGATCTCGTCAATCTAGCACTCCCGGGAATCGCCCTGCGCCCATTACCGGTGGCACCACGCCAGATTCCATACCACTCCGGGTTCAACTACTTTGAACTCGAACGTGGCGGCGAACTTTGGAAGCAACTCGAGCAATCAGGTGGGCTAGCCATGCATATCGCTGGTGACTTCCCTGGACTGGAACTCGAGTTCTGGGCTATCCGTTCTTGAGAGGCCGCCGATGAGTCAGGAGGATCCCTTCGCCTTGCCCGATTCAGACCGCACATTCATGATGCCGTCACCGGGTGGACGCGCACCCCGCCGAATCGAAACTGTCGCCACTGCATCGCCAACCAGCACTGATGTCACTGGACTCGAAGCTTTGACGCCAAGCGGTGGGTTCGGTCCGCTGCTGGGGGCCGCCAGCCCGCTTCTCAACCTTGTGCCTCAATTGCGCGCGACTTTGCAGCATCCGAATCCCGCTGAATTACGGGAAGCCATGGCACAGGGGATTCGGAGTTTCGAATCGCGAGCCAAGGGCGCCGGAATCTCTCCGGAGAAGGTCATCGCTGCTCGATACGCATTGTGCACGCTTCTTGACGAGACCGCTGCCAGTACCCCATGGGGAGGCTCCGGCGCCTGGGCAAACAAGAGCCTCCTGGTGTTGTTCCACAACGAAACCTGGGGGGGGGAAAAGTTTTTCCAGTTGCTCGCCAAACTTGCGGAAAATGCTGCCGCCAATCGTGATCTTCTTGAGTTGATGTATATCTGTCTCGCCTTGGGATTCGAAGGCCGCTACCGCGTTATCGAAAATGGGCGGTCGCAACTAGAAGGGTTGCGCGAACGCCTCTTCCAGTTGCTGCGTGGTCAGCACCCCGAGTATGAGCGTGAATTGTCAGCACATTGGAAAGGTACCGTAGAAACTCGGGGCAAAATCCTTGCAAATCTCCCATTGTGGGTAATCGGCGCAGTAATTGGGGTGTTGCTCCTGACCCTCTATTTCGCTTTCAGCTTTAGCCTCAACCGTAGCTCAGATCCAGTATTTGCAGAGATTCAGGCGATCCGTATCAAAGACCTGAGTCCAGCCCGAATATCATTACCTTCCGTGGCCGCAAAGCCGCGGCTAGCCAGTTTCTTGGCGCCCGAAATTGAGGCCAGGCTGATCGCAGTAGCAGATGAGGGTGATCGCAGCATTATTACGATACGTGGCGACGGCCTTTTCGACGCCGGTAGCGCCACCATTTCTGAAAAGGTACAGCCGCTCCTTGCTCGAATAGCAGACGCTCTAAATTCGGTTCAGGGCAACGTTTTGGTTACTGGGCACACCGATAGCCAGCCGATTCGTTCTGCACGATTCCCTTCCAACTGGCACCTGTCTCAGGAACGTGCCAACTCGGTAGCACAACAGCTAGCGACCGCTGCGCACCCGTCCGATCGTATCAAGGCAGAAGGTCGGGCCGACGCAGAACCAATTGCCCCCAACACTACGCCGGCCGAGCGCGCACGCAATCGGCGTGTCGAGATAACTCTGTTCGTCGCCAACACCGTGGCATCTGGAGCATCACGATGAAGGCGCTGATCAAAGCAATAACTCACCCCCTGTTATTGGCAATCGTGGGGCTATCCGCAATAGCAGCCCTGATATGGTTTGCAGGGCCACTGATCGCTTTCGCCCAGTGGCGGCCACTTGAACCGGAGTGGGTCCGCTGGACATTGATTGCAGTGATAGTGACGATTTTCGTCGCCAAAAAATTTTGGGCCTGGTTCAAGGCAAAACGTACCAACGCCCAAATGATTGATGGCTTAGCCCGCGCCACTCACACCGCCCCCTCCCCTTCCGCCGCGGACGAGGAACTCACCAAACTCAACCAGCGATTCGATGATGCAATCGGCGTTCTCAGGGAAGTCCGGCTTGGCGCCAGCGGAAAAACGCCGGGAATTGGCGATCTGCTATCCCTCACCGGCCGCCAGTACCTTTACCAATTGCCGTGGTACGTTTTCATCGGCGCCCCCGGCTCCGGCAAGACAACCGCCCTTATCAACTCCGGGCTTCAATTTCCCTTGGCCGAGCGTTTCGGAACCGACGCAATCAGCGGTGTCGGTGGCACGCGAAATTGCGACTGGTGGTTCACAGATGAGGCTGTACTGCTTGATACGGCCGGACGTTACACCATGCAGGAAAGCGACCGCGAGGTCGACAGCGCTGCATGGAATGGATTCTTGCAACTACTAAAGAAATTCCGCCCGCGTAGACCGATCAACGGCATTATCTTGACCATCAGTATCGCTGAACTACTACAGCAGTCGCTGTCGGAGCGAGAAGCCCATGCAGCAACGCTACGCGCCAGAATCAAGGAATTGCACGACCAGTTCAGCATCCAATTTCCAATCTATGTGCTGGTGACCAAGTGCGATCTTCTCTCCGGCTTCATGGAATATCTTGGTGATCTAGGCAAAGACGAACGCACCCAAGTCTGGGGAATGACATTTCCACCACGCGATGAGAACGACAAGCGCCCTCCTTTAGCCGATTTCGAGACGGAGTACGTGCTTCTTGAGCAGCGCCTCTCTGACCGATTGCTCGATCGCTTGCAGCAAGAGCGCGATCCAAACAGGCGGGCCGCCCAATTCTCTTTTCCTCAGCAATTCAGCAGCATCAAGCCACTCTTGAGCACCTTCCTTGCGCAGGTATTTTCTGCCTCCAAGTACGAAGACACACCAATGGTTCGCGGTGTCTATTTTACCAGCGGCACGCAGGAAGGTAGTCCAATCGACCGCATCATGGGGACGTTATCCCGAACGTTTGGTGTTGAGAGAAAGATAATGCCTCCTCAACAGTCAAGTGGGCGCAGCTACTTCCTGACGCGCCTACTGCGCGAGGTAGTATTTACTGAGCAAAATCTCGCTGGCAGCAATCTGCGGTGGGAGCGACGGAGAACCTTTCTGCGCTGGGGCGCTTACGCTATCGCTTGCACTGTCACCATAATTGCAACCACGGCGTGGTTCATAAGTTACTCTCACAATCGGACCTATATTGAAGAAGTAGAAGCCAAGACTTCTGCCGTCAAGGCATTGGTTGAAGCGTTACCCGTTGCGACATCCACTGACGCAGTTAGCTTGCTCCCGGTATTGAAGTCGATTCGCGAACAAACTCAACCTTCTTTAGCAACACCTGACAGCGTTCCTTGGTCCATGGGATTTGGACTATTTCAAGGTATCAAGCTGGCATCTGCTTCAAATGCAGCATACCAACGCATATTGCATGATGCTTTTCTTCCCCGGCTAACCTATCGCATTGAGGAGCAATTGCGAGCTACTGGCCGAGACAATCTGGAATTGGCCTACGAGGCGCTCAAAGCCTACATTATGCTTTTCGATAGTGAACATCTCGATAGAGATGCGCTAAAGGCATGGATTCTGGCCGATTGGGAGCGTCAACTTCCGCGCTCGGTAACGGTTGAGCAGCGCGCCGAGCTGTTGGCCCATCTCGATGCTCTGGTCGGAAGCAACTCGCTTTCCTCGCCAGTCCCCCAGGACACCAGTCTTGTGCACCGTGTTCGTGAGATGCTTGCGGAATATCCATTGGAGCAACGAGTTTATAGCCGTCTCAAGCGGCAGGGTGTCGGCGCCGACATTCCGGAGTTCAAACTTAGTCAAGCCGCCGGACCTGGCGGGCCGCTAGTCTTTGAACGGGCTAGTGGAGAATCCTTGACCAAAGGTATCCCCGGATTATTCACATATGACGGCTACCATAAGGTGTTCATCAAAGAAGCTGACCATGTGACCCAACAACTGGCGGAGGAACAGAATTGGGTGCTAGGGATTAGCGACAATGCCTCCCCCCGTCGATTGAATGATTCTGGCGCCCTGATGAAGCTGTCAGTCCAAGTTCGGCGACTTTATCTTCAGGAATACGCAAAGATTTGGGAAAGTTTCCTGGCGGATGTGAAGCTCATACGTTCGACCAGCTTGCAACAAAGCATTCAACTTGCTCGCATCATGTCTGCTCCCGACTCCCCCCTGCCGCTATTCCTTCGCGCGGTGGCACATGAGACAACGCTGGGCAGCCGCTCGGAGGCAGAGAAATCGGCAGCGGAAAACATAGTCGCCAGAGCCACGAGCAAAGCAAAAGATACCCGCGAGCAATTGGCTAGAATTCTAGGAGGAAGCGATCCAAATACTATAGCCGGAGAGCAAATCGAGAACATTGTTGACAACAAATTCGACAACATTCGTCGCTTCGTTAACAACCCCGCTCCGGGACAACCTGCACCAATTGACGGCGCGATGGTGTTGATCAATGACATTTACGCCCAGCTAAGTGCCACCGAGACGGCAGTCAAGGCCGGCAACACGCCACCGCAGAGCGAGGTGCCAAGCAAAGTCAAGGCCGAAAGCGCACGGCTCCCCGAGCCCGTACGCTCCATGTTGCAAACTCTTGCCACTGCAGGTGCCAGTCAAGCGCTTGGTGCCACTCGCGCCAACCTAAGCGCGAGTATTTCTAGTTCAATCGGCGATTTCTGCAGGCAAGCCATCGTTGGCCGCTATCCCTTTGTACGCAGCAGCAATCGGGACGTTACGCAGGACGATTTCGCTCGGTTGTTTGCCCCGGGTGGCTTAATTGACGAGTTCTTTCAGAAAAACCTTGGGCCGTTTGTGGATACCTCTAGCAAGCCATGGAGTTTCAAGCGGGTCGGCGAAGTCTCCATGGGTGACAGTTCCGGAAGCCTACCGCAGTTCCAGCGTGCTGCAGTAATTCGCGACACTTACTTCCGCGGCGGCGGACGTGGCGTCGGAATGCGGCTCGAATTCAAGCCATTGGAAATGGACGGAACGATAAACCAGTTCACACTGGACGTTGACGGTCAGGTTATTAAGTATAGCCATGGGCCACAAGTGCCAACTACCGTCCAGTGGCCAGGCCCGAAGGGAAGTGCTCAAGTTCGATTGCAAATCACCCCTCCTTCTTCGGCGGGCGCTTCAGGTATGGTATTCGAAGGTCCGTGGGCACTTTTCCGCATGTTCGATCGTCTCCAGATTGATACCACCGAGCAACCCGAACGCTTCCGCGTCACCTTTAATATCGAGGGACGCAAAGCAACATTTGAAGTCATAGCCAGTAGCGTGCAAAACCCATTTCGATTGAGGGAACTGGAGTTGTTCCAGTGCCCTGGACAGTTGTAGACATTATGGCTGCCGAAGGAGCGCAGGTTCCTGGATGGTATGGAAAGATTCCGGCCTTGGGGGATTTCGCGTCACGGCGACTACCCACATTTTTCATAACGTTATGGGACGCATGGCTGCAGAGAGTATTGGAGGGCAGTCGCTCCACGCTCGGAAATACATGGCTAGACAGCTATCTCCACTGCCCTCTCTGGAGCTTCCTGTTGATGCCCGGCGTCTGTGGCAACAAAGCCTGGGCTGGAATATTGATGCCTAGCGTTGACAAGGTGGGGCGCTATTTTCCGCTAACAATCTGCTGCGAACTGCAGCGTCTACCTGCAAGCGCAGAGGAACTTGGCGCTCTACTTGGCTGGATCAATCAACTTGAGCAACCAGCGCTTGCAACACTCGAGCCCCAGCACACTGTTGAGCAATTGGAGGTCGAACTGCAACCCAGACTATTGGATCTGTTTCCAGAAATCGAAGAGAAGCGGCGCACAACCATTTTGCGACTTGCCCGCGCGGCGGACTCCGCCGTGAACGACATCATTCCAATAGCCTCCGCCACAACAACCAACATAGCGAACATAATGTCATTCAGCGCGGCACAAGCGCTCGCGGATGCCTATTTTGGGAAGACTCTATGGTGGTGCCATATAGATTCGACCACCCTCTTCAAGCGCTGCAGCGGTTTGCCCGACATTGATGAGTTTGTATGCATGCTGCGGGGTACCGAGCCTGCGGTAGAATGAAATTAGAATTATTCGCAGATCTAACGACGAACCAAATATGATTCACCATGCCAACGAACCCGGACGACGATAGAACTATCCTCCAGCCAGTCAATGTGACCAGCTCACTTATTGCTAAGGCAACTCCGCTCGAGAGTAACAACAGCCTCGCTATTGGGACCAAGCTTGGCGAATTCGAGATCACTGGTCTTATTGGCGAAGGCGGTTTTGGCATTGTCTATCTTGCGCTAGACCATTCTCTCGGCCGCACTGTGGCGCTCAAGGAATATATGCCATCCGCCCTGGCAGCACGAAGCGAAAGTGTAACCGTTTCAGTAAAATCTGAGCGGCACACGGAAACCTTTCAAGCTGGCTTGCGAAGTTTTGTGAATGAGGCAAGACTGCTTGCTCAATTCGACCACCCTTCCCTAGTAAAGGTATATCGCTTTTGGGAAGCGAATGGCACCGCCTACATGGTCATGCCCTATTACAAAGGGATGACCCTGAAACAATCGCTCAAACAGCTGCCAACAGCACCTGATGAGAAATGGCTAAAAGAGCTGCTAGCTCCCCTGCTCGACGCCCTCGAATCCATCCACCGCGAACAGTGCTTTCATCGTGACATCGCACCTGACAACATACTCTTGCTCCCGGAAGGCCGGCCTTTGTTACTAGACTTCGGCGCTGCTAGGCGTGTCGTAGGCGATATGACGCAGGCATTGACTGTAATTCTAAAACCGGGTTATGCCCCCATTGAGCAGTACGCAGATGTCCAGCATATGAAACAGGGGGCATGGACCGACATATATGCGCTCGGTGCAGTAGTTTACTTCGCAATTATGGCCAAGACCCCCCCTCCAGCAGTAGGGCGCATGATAAAGGATGATCTTGTTCCACTAGCTAGTGCAGCAGCTGGTCGTTACAGCGATGAATTCCTGCGTGGCATTGACCGCGCGCTCGCTGTCAAGCCGGCGGACCGCCCGCAGAACATTGCCGAACTTCGCGATTTGTTGCATATCGATTCCTCGATCGCGACGTCAGGTTATGACAAGACGCAATTCCCAGTGCAGCCAGCAAGAAATACCCGTAGACGTAGCCCATTCATACTTGCGGGGTTAGTAGTAACGGGACTCGTTCTTGCCGGCACTGGTTTGTATGTCATGTTTATTCAAAGCCCTGAAATAGTTCGGCAAACTGCTCCGGCCACGCAACCAGTCACTACCGCCCCCCTCTCTCTTCCCCCGGTGGCGGAAGCTGTGCCGATACCAATAAAACCATTCAACCCAGTGGACGCGCTCGATCAGATGTTCGACGGGCGGGATCGAACACACAGCGTCACTGTCGAACTGGACTTGGCAACCGTAAAGATCGGCAAGGATCGCTTACGCTTCCGCCTATATTCATCTCGCTCCGGTTATCTCTATGTGTTTTTAGTTGGCACTGAGCGCGACCGTTTCAATTTGTTGTTTCCCAACGCATTGGACGCAAAGAACCGAGTCGAATCTGGCAAGCCGATCTATTTGCCGAGACCAGGTTGGACTCTTGAGGCTGCCGGCCCACCGGGGATCAATCACTTTCTGGCAGTAGTATCTGACAGCCCTCGAGACTTTTCATCTGCAGGTCTTAAAAAGGTTGATCCGTTTGCTGAGTTCCCGCTGGACACAGCAGCAGAACTTGTCCGCACCAATACTTTAGGTGGAGTACCATTTCTAGGCAAAGTGGCATGCGCAAGTTCCGCAACCGAGTGTTCTGAATCATATGGAGCTGCCACGTTCACCATCGAGGAAACTCGCTAGCAATATCAGCTGCTCCAAAATTCCAGCGGAACCACGTCCGAGTATCGCCTGTCGTATATCCAATATTCTGCATTGTTTCGAGGTTCGCTACTGGACATCCGAATATGGCCTAACTGGGTAAGGGTCAAAACTGCAATCGCCAATTTTCGAGCCGCACTAAACTTGACAAAGAATATATATTCAGTGGAAAAGCTTAAGACGCTCATCTTGTCATATCCTCAGGCTATCTAAAAAATACAGACCAATATCACCGTACATTTCTAGTTCCTGACTTAGGTCTTAAACCCTTAAACTATGCGATTTCAATTTTTTGTCTGACATAACTGATTATCCCTAAGCGCCCTATGGAGAATTCAAAATGCCGCAAAATAATCGCCATTTTAGAAACATTTTCATTCTGCTAGGCGTGCTCGCTTCAGGATGCTCAAGCACCAATGACAAGACCACCGTGGCTGCACCTCCTCAGCCCACAAGCGTTCCTGTCGCAATCACGGCTGTTCCCTATCAAGAAGCGGTGCGCAAAGCAGCTCAAGACCTTCTTGCTAACGCAAAACTGCCAGCCGATCAAAAATTTAATCTCGTTATTGATCCGCTGGTCGATGGCAACTCGGGAATGCGCACCGTCGCCACCGATGCGATGGAAAAATCTGTGATCGAGATCGTGCAAAGCAACTTCAAACAGCTGGACGTAAAACCATTCAACAACGAAGTTGTGTCGAAATTACCTTTGATCATGGTTGGCACATTTACACCGATCAATCTCCAGGGCAAACCCGATGGCGAACGAGATGCCTACCGTATTTGCTTTGCGCTGGCGGACTTAAGGACAGGGAAGATTATCAGCAAGGGATTGGCTCGTTCTTTGCCAGAGGGTTTTGATCCAACTCCGTTGCCATTTTTCCGTGATATGCCGGTGTGGTCAAAAGACAACGCTGTAGATGGATATATCAAGACCTGCCAAGGCACCAAGGCCGGTGATCCGATCAATTCGGCCTACATTGATGCAGTACTTGCTGCGTCGACAATCAACGAAGCTACGGAAGCATATCAGCAGAAGCGGTATAAGGACTCACTTGCGCTATTTGAGTCGGTACTAAAAAATCCAGCCGGAAATCAAGCGCGGGTTTATGCCGGTATCTACTTGGATAACCAGAAGCTGGGGCACAAGCCTAGCGCCATGAAGTCATTTGGCCATCTGGTAAATATGGGGTTGAACGCAGATCGTTTGTCAATTCGCTTCGATTTTAAGCCAGGCGCAACAGCATTCACCACGACCCAATATCCATATAACAAATGGTTGAGCGTTATTGCCGCACAAGCTGAGCGCCAGACTTCCTGCCTAGAAGTAGCCGGTCACACTCGCAAAGGATCTTCCGAACAACTCGATGATCGACTCTCGCTGCAACGTGCGGAATTTGTCCGCCAGAAGCTGATTGCCGTAAAACCTGCCTTGGCATCACGCTCCTCCGCGCAAGGTTATGGTTCGAAACGAGCAATCGTCGGCACCAAGAAGGGCGATGACTCTGACGCATTGGACCAACGCATCGATTTCAAGAAAACCTCCTGCTGATCGCAGCATTATTGACTAACGATGGCCAAAGGACAGTTCGAGAGGCTGCGTCGATGCCGGGCAAACTGGAGGTGGCGCGGCATCGCCTTGTTGTATGGTTTACTTCTCGTAACCTCAACGTTTGCGGGAGATATCAATACATCGCCGCAACTGCGCCTAGAAACAGGCAGTCATACCGCTGCAATTCGGGCGGCAAGCATCGACTCTAGTGGGCGCTTCGTAGTCACAGCCTCTGAAGATAAGACTGCTCGAGTTTGGGATGCCGTGAGTGGCGCCCTCCTTTCTATCTTTCGCCCCCCGTCCGATGCTGGTAACAACGGAAAACTATTTGCTGTCACCATGCTGCCTGACGGGACGGCATATGCAACGGCTGGATGGTCTGCAAGCAACGATATTTATCTGGTCAGCCGTAGCGACGGCACTGTTATTCACCGGATAGCTGGTCTGCCAAATACTATTACCCACCTAGCGTTTTCTCCGGATGGCAGGTTGTTGGTGGTTGGTCTTTGGGGCAGACATGGTGTACGGGTGTTTTCTAGCGGCGATCGATGGCAGAGTGTGCGAGAACTTCAGGGGGACGCCAACTTTGCTGGCGAAGTCAATTCCAGCGTATGGTCGCCCGATGGCCAGCGCTTGGTAGTCAGTGCCGCCGACGGCTACCTTCGAACATACAAATTCGGAGCTTCGGGCCTGCGCTTGCTCACGAGCGACATTCTGGCGGGAGTAGGTACACCGCACGGCATGGCATTTTCACCGGATGGGAAACGTCTTGCGGTTGGCGCCACGGACCAGGCAACCATCGCTCTGATCGACCCCGTTACGCTCAAGTTAGAACGTATTCTGTCGCCACCGGCGAGCAATTCGACCCGCGGATTCAACGCGGTTGCTTGGTCCGTTGATGGGAAACGACTATTTGCTGGTGGCAGTTGGACAGACCAACAAGGTCATTTCGCGGTTTGCATCTGGCCTGATGAAAGAAATGCAGTCGCTGAGTGCATCCCAATAACCGGCAATACGATTACGGGCCTTCAGGCGACCACCGGTGGTCGGCTTCTCTACGTTGCAGCCGACCCCGGCATGGGAATGCTTGCTCCAACTGGCAAGCCGCTGTTCCAGATCGCCAGAGTAGGGTTGGACTTTCGCAACCAGCGTAGTCGGTTCCAGCTATCGACCGACGCTAGTGCATTGATGTTTGGCAGCATGCCATCCGGACCTATCGATGCTGCCTACGATATCCGCCAAATGGGCTGGACAAAGCCAGGGAAGGAATGGACGGCACCTCGGACAAAGGCGGGGAAAACGGTCGTCGAAAACTGGTTTGAGCGCCAGCTTCCCCAAATCAGCGGCAAGACAGTCAATCTTGACGCCGGTGAATTATCACTTTCGGCCGCAGTTTCCCGTAACGGAGACACAATCGCAATTGCCACAAGTCAAAACCTTGTTCTGCTCGATCAGGCGGCTCGGGAACGCTGGAGGGTTCCAGCGCGAAGCACCCCTTGGCAGATCAATCTGAGCAATGATGGACGCTGGGTCGTTGCCGCTTTTAGCGATGGTACCCTGCGCTGGTACAAGGTACAGGATGGCAGTGAGCAATTGGCCCTTTTCCCCCACCCAGATGGGCGCCGTTGGGTCGCTTGGACACCAACCGGATATTTCGCCGCCAGCGCGGGAGGAGAAGATCTCATTGGGTGGCAGCTTGATCGTGGCGAGAGCCAGGCGGCTGATTTCTATCCAATATCGCGCTTTCGGGCCGAATATTACCGACCTGATCTGATCCCTGAGATTATTGCCAAAGGCAGTGCCGAATCTGCGCTTGCAGCCATTTCCCGTGAAGGTGGTCGCCCAGGTGCGACAACAACGCTCGAGAATCGCCTGCCACCTAAACTACGCATCCTAGCCCCAGATGAGGTGAATACGGCATCCGGCAGTCGAGTCACCACCCTGCGCCTTGCAGTACGCACAACCGCCGAGGCACCGATCACACGCCTGATTGCGCGGATTAACGGGCAACTCGTCCAACTTCCGGGGCTTGCCTCCCTCAAAAGATCTCTCGGTTCGACGGATGAGAACATCTATGAGGTGCCGATTCCGTTAGTCGGCGGGGACTCAACGATCCTTGCTCTTGCGGAAAATAAATATGGTTTTTCGCCGGAAGCTATCCTCACGCTCAAAGCTACCCCTGCCGCAAAAAACGCGCAGTCTCCACTCGAAAAAATTTCTCCAACCGGACCAGATCTGCGTCCTGTCCTCTATGTCATGGCGATCGGCATCAGCAATTATGGCGACCCTTCGATCCGACTGGAATTCGCAGCAAAGGATTCCAAGGATCTCTCGTCATTCTTAAAGACACAGGAAGGAGGGCTCTACCGCAAGGTTGTCGTGCGTTTGCTGACGGACGGCAATGCCAAGCGGGACGATATCCTCGATGGGCTTGAGTGGATACGCCACGAACTCACCGCACGCGATGTAGCTGTCATTTTTCTGGCAGGGCATGGAGTCAATGATGCAGATGGCGTCTACTATTTTCTGCCTCAGGATGTTGATATCAAACGGCTCAAGCGCACAGCTGTGATTTTTACCGAAATTCGTAACACATTGGCTTCACTGCCGGGTAAAGTACTTTTCTTCATTGACACCTGCCATGCGGGAAATGTCCTGGGCACGGGACTACGTTCGATCAGAAGCGACACAACCGCTGTCGTCAACGAATTGTCGAGTGCTGACAATGGGGTAATCGTCTTTGCGGCTGCAACTGGCAGGCAATTCGCTCAGGAGTCATCGAACTGGGGAAATGGCGCATTCACTAAAGCTATCCTCGAAGGTCTGGGTGGGAAGGCGGACTTCAACAATTCCGGACGGATAACCCACAAAATGCTTGATCTTTACATTTCGGAGCGCGTCAAACGGCTGACTGAGGGTGCCCAATCCCCGGTCACCATTGTTCCCAACGGTGTACCGGACTTCCCACTCGCATTCAGAACGCATCTGTCGGCTTCGTTGCGCGACAGTGTTGCACCCCATGCACAACCGTAAATGCATCTGAATAGATCTGCGTGGTCCTATTTCCACCAGTTGACTGGACATAGGTTACAACGGGCAGTTTTCAGTTCTGACATCACTCGCATGTAGGTGCTTCATCGGGCACGGGTCAGTTCTTTTACCGCGACAGCCACCATCGACCGATGGCAGAAATGCTCTACGTCGTAGCAGAGCAACGCGCGGTTAGATGTTGTTGCAAGGGTCGCCAACTCGGCGACCGCATCGTCCTGCGTGCCCAGATAATTCGTCGGCCCTGCAAAATTCACCCGAGCGCTCCAGCCAAGCGGAAATTCTGATTGATCGAGATGGATCGCCGTTGAGGAGCATCAACAGCTTCAGTAAAACGGGGCGCAAAAATGCGTAAGCCCCCGGCGAACCCAGGTTGTTTTCTGAGTCAGGCGATAGTTTGAGGCTGCCAGCGATGCGGCAGTAGTTCGCCGACACGGCTTGCCGGTTGGGTTGGCAGGCGAGCCAGGACATCTTTCAGATAGACCAATGGGTCATGGCCATTGAGTTTGGCCGACTGGACCAAACTCATGATCGCGGCGGCGCGTTTGCCGGCGCGCAGACTTCCGGCAAATAGCCAGTTCTTGCGACCGAGCGCGATGGGCCGAATCTGATTCTCGATCCAGTTATTGTCGATTGGCACCTGGCCATCAGACAGGTAATGCGTCAGCGCCACCCAGCGTTTCAGGCTGTAGTCGATTGCCTTGGCGGTCCCTGAACCATTGGGCACCACCTGCCGTTGCCGGGTCAGCCAGGCATGCAGCTCATCAGCAATCGGTCGGGCTTTCGCCTCCCGGATTCGTCGTCGCTCATCGGCATCGAATTCAACGACTTCCCGCTCAACCCCGTAGAGTTTGCCGAAATACGCCAGTGCCTCGCCAGCGATCAGGCTCTGCTTCTGGCTGTGCAGATCGAAGAATTTGCGCCGGGCATGCGCCATGCAGCCCGCTTCGGTGAGGCCATTGGCCAGCAGCGCCTTGTAACCGGAGTAATCATCGCAAATCAGTGTGCCGCGCCAGTCACGCAGGAATTCCTGAGCGTGCCGGCCGGCGCGACTTTCAGCAAAGTCATAGATCACCGCTTTGGTCGGCTCGAAGGCACCGATGCTGTAGGACCAGAGATATGTAAAACAGCGTGCAAAACTTTCCAGATTTCCGGGGTGATCAGCGTCCAAAAGTTGCCACCCTGGGTTGTGTAACCTTCCGGCGTTTTTGCCGGGGAATCTGGGGTGTTAAACATGGAACGGTGCGCAAGCACCTGGCTACCGAGGTCGAACCGGTCACGTTCGTCAGCAACAAGCAGCCCCGAAACTGGGTGCATTCCAATCGGTACTGGAAAGCTGGCTGGTCACCGAGCGCCACCTTCCGAAGGGGCAACGGCGCACCGCCCAGCGACTCTTTGAAGGCTTGCAGACCGAGGGGTATCGCGGCGCCTACGACAGCGTTCAGCGCTTCGTAAAGCAGTGGAAGTCGGCACAAACGAGGCCGACGATCAAGGAAGCCTTCGTCCCGCTGGTCTTTGCCCCGGTGACGCCTGCCAGTTTGACTGGAGCCAGGAACACGTCGAGGATCGGCGGCGCTGCGCTGACCAGCAAGGTCGCGCACTTCCGGCTCGCCTACAGCCGACAGATGTTTGTTGCCGCCTATCCCTGCGAAACACAGGAAATGGTCCTTGATGCCCACAACCGCGCCTTTGCCTTCTTCGGTGGCGTGCCCAATCGCCTGATTTACGACAATCTGAAGACGGTGGTCGACACCATTCTGGTCGGCAAGGATAGGCACTTCAATCGCCGCTTCATGGCGCTGGCCAACCACTACCTGTTCGAACCGGTGGCCTGCACGCCAGCCTCCGGCTGGGAGAAAGGACAAATCGAGAACCAGGTCGGCAACGTGCGTGAATGGCTATTCACGCCGAAAGCCCGCTTCGAGAGCTTTGCAGCGCTGAACGACTGGCTGGCCACCCGCTGCCGGGAATTGGCGGAACGCAAGCATCCGGTCGAAACGACCCGCACCATTGCTGACTGCTTTCTTCAGGAAGGCCCCAGCCTGCGGGCTATCACCAGCACCTTCGATGGCTACGTCGAACAGATGATGCGCGTTTCCAGCACCTGCCTGGTCCGCGTTGAGCGAAATCGCTACAGCGTGCCGGCCGACTTTGCTGGCAAGGTAGTCTCGGTGCGTTTATACGCCGACAAGGTACGGATCGTTGCGGAGAGCAAAGTCATTGCCGACCATGAACGGCGATTCGGGCGTGATCAACTGATCTGCGACCCCTGGCATTACCTGCCGGTACTTGAGAAGAAGCCGGGGTCGCTGCGTAATGGTGCCCCATTTATCGGCTGGGATTTGCCGGTGCCGATTCAGTTGGTGCGAGATCGTGTGCTGAAGCAGCCGAAAGGTGATCGGGCCTTTGTAGAACTGCTACTGGCTGCTCGCGAAGTCGGGCTGGAAGCCCTGCAAGTGGCGTGCGAATTGACACTGGATGGCGGCGTGATTACCGCGGCCGTCGTCATGAATGAACTGAGGCGGCTGACCGCGCCACCGCAGCCCAAGGCGATCAGTTTGCCGGAACAACTGCGTTTGCAGGTCGAACCGCAGGCTGATTGCAGTCGTTATGACCGTCTGCGCGGAGGCCAGTATGTCCATTGACCGACTGGCCCAACTGAAATCCCTGCACCTCTACGGCATGGCAGCCGCGTGGTCCGAGTTGCTGGCAGAAGGCACACGCCGGCCGATGCAGCCGGAAGCCTGGCTGGATCGCTTGATTGACGCTGAACAGGCGGATCGGCAAGTACGCAGCCTGCGCTACCAGATGAAAGCAGCACGCTTCCCGATTCATCGCGATCTCACGGGCATCGACTGGACAGAGACGCCACTGCCGCAGGCGCAGATTGAGCAACTGGCGACTGCCACCTTCATGGAGAGCGCCCACAACCTGATTCTGGTCGGTGGCACAGGGACGGGGAAGACCCACCTGGCAACTGCGCTCGGTGTTGCAGCCATCCATCAGCGAAAACGGGTGCGTTTCTTCAATGCGGTGGATCTGGTAAAACCAACTCGAGCGGGAAAAACTACTGGGAAAGAGCGGCACCTTGGCCAAACAGTTGGTGCTGTTTGATGCGGTCATTCTCGATGAGCTTGGCTATTTGCCGTTCCGGTGTCGGGTGGGGCGCTGCTGTTTCATCTGATCAGCCAGCTCTATGAGAAGACCTCGCTGATCATCACAACCAACCTGTCATTCGGTGAATGGGTGACCGTGTTCGGCGATCCAAAAATGACCACGGCCTTGCTCGACCGCATCACGCATCACTGCGAAATCCTCGAAACCGGCAACGATTCCTACCGCTTCAAACAGCGGAAAAAATCAGTCAAATCAGACTGAGCAACTGGGAAAATTTGGACGCTGACAACTGGAAACTATTGGACGCTGATTGACACCAGAGATAGGCCCGATGTGTCTTGCCGGCCCCCGGATCGAGCATTGCGACCGGTGTTTCATCGGCGTGAAGCACCCGATGCCCGAGCATCTCGCCCTTCAGCGCATCGACCAGGGGCTGGAGGGCCACCCCGCATTTCCCCACCCATTGCGCCAGGGTCGATTGCGGGATCGCCAGTCCGGCTCGACCGAACATCGCTTCCTGCCGATAGAGCGGCAGATGATCGAGGTACTTGGCAATCAGTACCTGCGCGAGCAGTCCGCTGGTCGGAATTCCCTTGTCGATGACGTGTGCCGGGACCGGCGCCTGGATCAGCGTTTCGCACTGCCCACAGACCCACTTGCCGCGAATGTGGCGCTCAACGCTGAAGACGCCGGGCGTGTAATCGAGCTTCTCCAAGACATCTTCGCCGATCCGTTTCATCGTGCAGCCACAAGGGCAGACAGAAGTGGCTCCGCGAATCAGGACATCCGGTTGAGTGAAAACTCTGCTTCAATGGGCGATGGAAATCGCCTGCCAAGGAGCAGAAGTAATGAGAAGACCCCGCCGTAACCACACAGCCGCGTTCAAGGCCAAAGTGGCGATTGCCGCCCTCAAGGGTGACGAGACGCTGGCCGCGTTAGCGGAGAAATTTGATATTCATCCGAATCAAATCACGCAGTGGAAGACGCAACTGCTGGAGAACGCCTCCGGTGTGTTCGCCACGGCGGCCGAGAAGCAGTCGGCAACACCGGACTTGAAGGATTTGCATGCAAAGATCGGCCAGCAGGCGCTGGAGATTGATTTTTTGGCCGTCGCGCTCGGTCGCATCGGCGATGCGAGCGCAAAACGATGATCGACAAGACCCACGATCTACCTGTCGTCAGGCAAGTCCAGTTGCTTGAACTTTCCCGCTCCTCCGTCTATTACCAGGCGCAGCCAATCCCCGAAGCCGATCTTCGGCTGATGCGACGGATTGATGAACTGCACCTGGAACATCCCTTTGCCGGGGCGCGGATGCTTTGCGACATGCTCAAGCTGGAAGGCCATGAAATCGGCCGCAAGCATGTCAGCACGCTGATGAAGCAGCTCGACATCCAAGCCATCTACCGCAAGGCCAACACCAGTCGGCGCAACCAGGCGCATCGCATCTATCCCTACTTGCTGCGCGATCTCAGCATTGACCGTCCGAACCAGGTCTGGGCCATGGATACGACCTACATCCCGATGCGCCGGGGCTTCGTCTATCTGAGTGCCGTTCTCGACTGGGCCACCAGCCGGGTGCTGGCTTGGCGCCTGTCGAACAGCCTGACGGCCGATCCCTGCGTCGACGCTCTGGAAGAGGCCGTCATGAAATATGGCAAGCCGGAAATCATGAATACTGACCAGGGTAGCCAATTTACCAGCTTGGCCTTCATCGGCCTGCTTCAGGAGCACAGCATCCAAGTCAGCATGGATGGCAAGGGCTGTTGGCATGATAACGTCTTCGTCGAGCGCCTCTGGAAATCGGTCAAGTACGAGGAGATTTATCTGCACGGCTACGAGACGGTTTCCGAGGTCCGGCAGGCGCTGGCTCGCTACTTCGATTTCTACAATCGCCGTCGCCCACACTCGACGCTTGACGGGCAAACCCCGGATACGGCTTACTTCAACCAGCCGCTGCTCGCCGCAGCGGCTTAACCCGCAGAGATATCACTTAAGAAAACCGGATTGCTGTCCAACTGCGCGGGGCCACCTCTGACCATCGATTCCGGCTCATGCTGAATGTCGGTACGCGGCAGGCTTGCCGGCAACGGCTGGCGCTTGGCTTGGCCTTTTGCCTTCGGTGGTGTTGTGGAGAGTTGCGCCAGTTCTTCTTCCATCGCGGCCAAATCGTCATCAATGGTTTCCTCGAACAGTTGCCGCTGCTCAACCGGCCAGTGCTCGGTCTTGACCCCGAAGCGCCAGCGCTTGTGCACGGCCAATTCATGCGTCAATTTGTCGATCTTGCCCTGCCGCCAGTTCAGTTCACGATCACTCTCGGCCAGCAAGCCTGCCTGACGAATCACCAATTGGCGAAGTTCGTCAGCACTGAGTTGATCAAGGTTGGCGGGCAAGGACATGACCGGCATGATGCCGGCCACCACAGCCTTTGGCTATCGTGGACTTCCCTACTGGTGGACCGTCAAACGATCCGGATTACACCGCCGTCTGCCAGGCGCTCCCAGGGCAGACCGAGGACGAGTGCATCAAACTGCGACCGGGACAGTTCAACACTCGTATTGCCATGTCGCCAGCAGAATCGTCCCTGATTGAGCCGACGGTTCGCCAGCCAGATGCCGTAGCCATCATGGACCAGCACCTTGAGCCGGTTAGCTCGGCGATTGGCAAACAGATAGGCGTGGTGCGGCCGGGCTTCGCCAAACATCGAGACGACCCTGGCCAGGATCGTCTCGGTCCCTGCCCGCATGTCGAGCGGTGTGGTCGATAGCCACAAGGCATCGACCCGAATCACCGGAGCCAATCTCGCAACCAGGCGGCACAATCACTCGCTGCCTGTCCGGGCCATTCAATCTTCACCGCCGTGTTGCCTCGCCGGACTTCGATTCGGATGTCGGGGACGCTCGAGACGATGGGGGAATCGCTACCGCCACAAATGCCGGTTCGGCAATGCACTTCGATGAAATCGACCGTGCCGGCAGGCTGCGGCTCGGTGGCTCAATGCCTCTTTCCCGCATCCAGCGACGGACCTGATTTGCATTCACCTCGTTGGCGAGTGCAATGCCGGCGACTGATGCCCCGGTCTCACAACAGGCCGCGATCATTGCCTGCTTGAACTCTTCGGTATGGTTCCGCCTGCGGCGGCTTGGCTTCTCAATTTCCATAGTGTCCACCATCGTTCTTAGTGGACACTATCTTCACGGTCTAAGCCTTCAATTCACAGATGACTTTGCCGGGGGCTTACAAAAATGCGGCCTTCAAGCCCAGACGGACCATGGCCCGCAGCAACCAAGACAAGTTGTAACCGGCGGCACACAGCAGTGTATCGCCCAGTGGCCCTTGGAGCCGGTAACGATCCATCGGGTGATCTGACTTGAGATATCCAATCGTCGGCTCCACAGCATGTCGTCGCTTGAGCTATCGGGACTGTTGCTTGGTCATTGACGTGTACTTGCCGCGATGAATGATCTCCACTTGGGGATTGTCACTGTCGCCAACAACCACTTGTGGCGGATGTTGTCGAAGCATCCACGGATAGCCTCTGCCCGGCCCCAACCGGTTCCACTCCCTTCCCTGTACATCAGCCAGCGCAGGAATTCGGCGTCGCGGGACACCCCCCGCACTTGGGCGCGATGCCGCTGCATCAACGCTTTCAACTCGGCGAATGACACGATGTCGCCGGGGTCGCGCTCGATGAGCAGCATCAGCCGGAAGCGATCGCGCGAGGCCAGCCTCACTTGATTGCCAAAGCGGATGGTCATTGCAGCGTCCGCACAGATCGGCTCGTCCGGAGCGCCTCCGCATCGATAGCCCGGTCCACCTGGGCAGCCCGCCGGGTCCGCGCCATAGCCCGCCCGAAGGCGGCCGTCGTCAAGTAAGCCACCGCCGCCGGAACGAACAGCACCATGCCGATATCTCCGTAAAGGATAGCCGCGGCCAGGAACGCTGCCGGCAACACCACGAAGTCCCGAGCGCGGACCAGTGACAGCGCATCGGTGCGGGCGTAGTTGACGCCATCGATGGTGGACCAGTTGGCCAGTCCCAGTACCTGCGGCACCTTGTGCGCGGTGACGATCAGACTCACCTCGTGCCCCCGCCGCGCCGGCATGATTCGCGTGTTGATGGTGAACTTGCGCTCGGCGCCATGGGGCGGCTTGAGCCACAGTTCGTAACGGTCGGTTGGGCCGAGTGGGCGACGGCCAATGTAGAGATGGACGTTGGTAAAACGGCGCACCTCGACCAGGCGCCCGTAAATAGCTTGCAGCGTTGGCATGACAGTTCTCCCATGGAAAGACCTGTCCAGCGTCTCGCACTACATGCCCATTTCAACCCGGTAATTCGGGTGGGCGGTCCGTCAACGCGCCGCACTCGATCTCCAGTGGCACTGTGCTGTGATCGGAGTGACAGTGCAGTACCAAGGCCCGGAGCGGGCATCGCTTCCGGAGCCCTGCCACACACTCCATTTGAACTGGGGTGACACGGCAATAGGCCCGTGCTGCCACCATGCTCATCGCTTCGGAACCAGAGGTAGAACGATGCCATGTCAAGGCCACGGCAAATCCGGGCGCTTGCGGCTCGCGGCACGCTAATCGGCAATTTTCGGGATTGCAAGGGCGCGTTTCCATCGCCACAATGAAACTGCATCAGCCCGGTCCAGCTAGCGGCCCGGCGTGCATCGCGCACGGAAACGCAAGCCTTTTGAGTGGTGATCTTTACCTTGGCGCCTTGAGCGCCTGTCGTTCCGGACGCTTGGCGTCCCAGGTGTTTTGTTGTTGATAGTGGCGCGGCCCATGGCTTGACCATGGCGCCCGTTCTTTCCTTCGCCCCCGATGCAAGGAAACGAGGATGCGCCTTGGGCATCGTCCGCCCCGAGCGGCGATGCCATAGACGGTGGCCCGACCACCGATGCCTTGAGCACCTTCCTGCCGGCGATCGCACTTTGCTGCGACCGCCTTGTCCATTTCCCTCTCTCGCGCCTGTTCCAGGCCGCGAATGACGCCAGCCCTGCGGGGCCGGCGTTCGAGTTCCTTCCCCTCGAACTCACGCCCTGACCTCGGTCAGCCGTGGGCTGCCGCACTTGGGTGCGGCGCCACGGCCCGCGTGAACGGCATTGCGCGTCCGTCGCGGAACGGACGTTGCCAGTCAAGCCGGCGATGGGGAACGAGTTCGCGGTGCCGCTCAGGCACCGTACCGGAGGTTACGCCTCCGGGATTGCCTCGGGTTCCTTGAGAACCTGGTTCGCTACAGCGAACGCCACATTGCGCCCGACGCATGCTGGCCGGCGATCACTTTTATGCAGCTCCGTGCCGCCATTGCTTTAGCGATGGCGGCAAACACTGGCTTGGCATCGGCGCCCGGAACCCGCCGATGTACGAACACCCGGGTTCCGCCAACTCAACGAATGGGAAAACACGCCATGGACAAGCCATGCAACAAACGAAATGACCGCGCCATCCCACGACACGGCAAACGCCGTGAGCGGTCGCGCACCTACGAACAGCCTGCACTGGACGACATTCCCTTGAGCCCCAAGCGCAGTGGCTACGTACTGCAGTTGATCCTGCAGCAGCACAACTGGCAGCACAGCAGCAAGCCTAAGGGCGTGAGCCACAAGACGATGGCGGAGCGCACGCGCTTCTGCATCTGGCTGTTCGATTTTCTGCGCGGGCATCCGAAGCACTTCAAGCTGGACCCGCGCTCCTTCAGCGGTCGCCATGTCGAAGCCGTCACTCGCTACTGGCTGGAGGAAGCGCGTGCCGGACAGCTGAGCCCGGCGACGATCCAGACCTACTTCAGCTTCATGAAAACCTTCGCCGGCTGGATCGGCAAGCCGAAGCTGCTGAAACCAATCCAATGCTACTTCGATGATCCGAAGCTGTATCAACGCCGCTTGGCGGCCGGCGTCGACAAG
The DNA here is from genome assembly GCA_016709965.1 of Betaproteobacteria bacterium. Classification (NCBI taxonomy): domain Bacteria; kingdom Pseudomonadati; phylum Pseudomonadota; class Betaproteobacteria; order Rhodocyclales; family Azonexaceae; genus Azonexus; species Candidatus Azonexus amarohabitans. The sequence goes on along the minus strand of JADJLT010000006.1, from coordinate 128,314 downwards.
TCATGGCGCGCCCAGGGCGTCGACGTGGACACCGTCATCAAGGAAGTCGAGGCCTACGACGTGCATGCCGCCGCCTCCCTGAAACTGATGCAGGCATTCCAGTTGCGCTTCAAGGAGAGCGTCATGTTCCGCCCGCATACCGACGTGATCAGCGCCGCGCAGGCGGGTAAACAGGATGGCGATGTGGCCTTTTACCTGGACACACACCGAGGCACCAAGGGCGGGCGGGAACGCCTCTTCCCCATCAATAACGCACAACGTCTGGCAGCGATCGACTATGCGCGCCGGGTCACGGTTGGCGTTCATGAAAGCGTCAGCGATCCGCGATTGAGCTTGCAGCAGGCCATGCGCCGGCTGCGCTATGTGATGGAGCGGTTCGGCGTCACTCGTGCAGGTTTGGGGGTGGTGCCCCACGGCTTGCGCCACCAGGGCGCCGCCGACGACTACGAGGGCATGACGGGAATGCCGCCACCAGTCGCTGGCGGTTCAAACGTCGCCCCGACGCTCGATCTGCAGGCACGACGGGAAATTGCAGCCCGCCTCGGCCACGGGCGAGTGCAAATCACAGACGCCTATTGTGGAAAAACGAAGGTGGTTTAGGCCGGCCTGGCTTGATCGCGCGGCGAATTTAATGCCCAGAGCCCTTGTCCGCACCCGCTATTCCATCCAGCCAATCTGCCCAGGCTTGCACCATCTGCCGCCGCTCGGGTAAGTAGTCCGCATGATTGTAGGCGGCTTTCACCCGGTTCCGCTCAACGTGTGCCAGCTGCAATTCGATGAATTCCGACCGGAACCCCATCTCGTGCAGGCGAGTAGACGCGGTGGCGCGAAAATCATGCCCGGTGACAGCGCCCGAGGCATAGCCCATGTGCTCCAGCGCCCGATTGACCGTGGTGGCGCTCATCACATCACGCGGGCGGCGATTGTTCGGGAAAAGCCATCGCCCGGCGCCGGTGATCTGCTGGAGTTCCCGCAACAGATCAACAGTGTTTCGGGCCAGTGGCACGATGTGCGTGCGCCGCATCTTCATTTTTTCAGCGGGGATGCGCCATTCGGATTCATCGAGATTGAAGTCGGTCCACTCAGCCTTGCGCATCTCGACGGTGCGGACGAACGTCAGCAGCAGAAGCCGCAGGGCGATCGCCGTCGTGCGATTGCCGCCATACGCGTCGAGTCGCTTCAGGAAGTCGGCGATGTCCTCACGGGACAAAGGCTTGCTGTGGTTGACAGGGGGTCGAATGATCGCGCCGCGTAGTGCGGCGGCTGGATCGTTGTCCGCCCGCAGCGTTACCACCGCGTATCGAAAAACTGCGGAGCACCATTGACGCAAATTGATAGCCACTGTCTCAGCGCCACGCCTGGATGCACGGTCAAGGATGGCGAGAATATCTGCCGATGTCACGGCCCGGATGGGCAAGCGTCCAATGCGCGGGTAGATGTCGGCCTTCATGCCGCGCTCGATCTGCTGCAGATAGTAGGGCGCCCAGCCACTGCGCTTCTTCTCTTTCCACTCCTCGGCGATAGCCTTGAATGTGTCGTTGTTGGCGGCAATCTTCAGGAGCCGTTCGTTCTGACGGGCATGGGCGGGATGCAGCCCTTTCTTGATCAGTTCACGTGCTTCATCGCGGGCCTTCCGCGCCTCAGCCAAAGTGATTGTCGGGTAATCGCCAATGGCATAGAGATTCTCCTTGCCGGCGATGCGATACCGATAACGCCAGAGTTTCGCGCCGCTGGGTTTTACCTCCAGGTACAGACCATTCGCGTCAGCGAGCTTCAGCGGCTTCTCGATGGCCTTGGCCTGACGAATTTTGATGTCGGTGAGTGACATGGCTGCTCCTCGGAATTCACAGGCGCGCACAGGCGGGCCGAACTGAAATCCATCTTCGCAGTCATTTTTGGTACATCAAGGCCCCGGCCCGAGATGCGATCCGGAATATGAGTGCATACAGGGTCATTGCAGGTGGAAACCAACCCGGCGTACTCACCTTCGCCCTCCTGCATCGCAGCCGACATGATGAACACCTGAGTTGTTTTGGCGCCACTGAGCCGCGTCAAAGCGGGTATCGGCAACGTGCTCCCTGATACCCGCTTTCATACCCGCATTTTTTAGGGATGAGGGGGTCCCTCATGAAACGTCAAGAGCCACGAACCCCATGACGGGCAAGGATTCGTGGGACGTTACGCGATGCCATGAACCCCGGATGACGCTGCTCGATCATCAGCAGCATGCTGTTGATTCCTGATTGGTTCGCAAGCCCACGATTTTACATTAAACGTCGAAGCTGGCTTTTCGATTAAAATGCTTTCTTTCCCGCCGGATTCGCCCATGAGCACCGAACTCACCATCCCCCCGCACAGCCTCTCCATCGTCGTCCCCTTTTATAACGAGGAAGACAATATCGCGCCGCTGGTCAAGCGGGTGCATGAAGCGCTGGTCGGCTACGATTACCCATGGGAACTGGTGCTGGTTGATGACGGCAGCAGCGATGCGACGGTGGATCGCGCCATCCAGTGCTCGCGGGAATACGGGCCGCACGTCCGCGTGGTCGAACTGACACGCAATTTCAAGCAGACCGCTGCCATGCAGGCCGGCATCGACGCGGCGCGTGGCGACGTGATCGTGACCATGGACGGTGATTTGCAGAATGATCCGATCGACATTCCGCGCATGGTTGCCCGCCTGATCAACGAAGATCTCGACCTGGTCGCCGGCTGGCGGCAGAACCGTCAGGACGGCCTGTTCCTGCGCAAGATTCCGTCGAAAATCGCTAACAAGCTGATCGCCCGGATGACAGGCGTGCATCTGCGCGACTACGGTTGCAGCCTGAAGGCTTTCCGCGGCAGCGTGATCAAGAGTGTGCGCCTGTATGGCGAAATGCACCGCTTCATTCCCGCCTGGCTGGCCACGGTCACCACGCCGCGCCGCATTGCGCAGGAGCCGACGACACACCACGCACGCACGGCAGGCGTGTCGAAGTACGGCATTTCGCGCACCTTCCGCGTCATTCTCGATTTGATCGCGGTGTATTTCTTCATGCGCTTTCGCGCCCGCCCCGGCCACTTCTTCGGCGGCATTGGCCTTGGCCTGACGGCGCTGTCCGGCCTGATCATGACCTGGCTGGCCTGGGTGAAATTTGGTCTCGGTGAAAACATCGGTGGTCGTCCGCTGTTGATCGTCGGCATCGGTACGCTGATCGCCGGCATTCACTTCATCACCACCGGCGTGTTGTCCGAACTGCTGGCGCGCATCTATTTCGAGTCCGGCACCATCCGCTCCTACTCGGCACGGCCCGAGCGCGTACTGACCGCCGACGAAGGTTGGCACAAATCGGCGTGAGCGCCGCGGTCAACGGCAAAAACGGCCTTAAATGGCTGTTTGGCCTGACGGCCGCCCTGCTCGCCTGGCGCTTCTGGCTGCTCCCCAATCTCGGCATCACGCTTTACGTCGATGAGGCGCAGTACTGGACCTGGGCACAACATCTTGACTGGGGCTATTTTTCCAAGCCGCCCGGTGTTACAGCACTGATCTGGTTATCCACGGCCTTGTTCGGCGATGGCATGGTCGGCGTCAAGGCATTGTCCATGCTGTGTTACCCGCTAGCCGCTGCCGCGTGCTGGGCAATTGCCCGCCGCCTATACGACGAGCGCACGGCTTTCTGGTCGGCAGTTGCGGTTCTCACCCTGCCCATATTTTCCTGGCTGGGTCTGTTCGTTTCCACCGATGCCCTGCTGACCCTGTTCTGGGCGCTGGCGTTGTGGGCTTATCTGCGGGCGCTGGACACCGACGCCTGGCGCGACTGGCTGTTGCTCGGCGCCATCTGCGGCCTGGGTCTGCTGTCCAAATACACGATGGCCGCCTGGCTGGGCGCTGCCTTACTCCACCTGCTGGTCTTTCAGCGGGCCCGCCTAGTCTCGGCCAAGCCTTGGCTAGCGGCGGGTCTGGCGCTGCTGATGCTGTCCCCCAACATCGTCTGGAATTTCATCCATGATTTTCCGACGCTGAAGCACACCGCCGACATTACCTTGAACCGGACATCCGGCGGCGGTCTGGCGTCGCTCGGCGAATTCTGGGCAGCCCAGTGGATTGCCTTTGGTCCGGTGCTGGGTAGCGTCTTCGCACTGCTACTCGTTCGCGCACGTGAAAGCTGGCGCGATGACCGCACCCGCCTGCTGCTCTGGTTTGCCTTGCCGCTGTGGGCCGTTGTTTCCATGCAGGCCATGAAGAGCAGCGCCAACGCCAACTGGGCGGCGCCGGCTTTTGCACCGGCGGTGATTGCCGTGGTCGCCTGGCTGCTGCAGCGCGCGAAGAAAAAGCTGCTGATCACCGGCTTGGCCATCAATCTGGCCATCGTCGGACTGGTTTATCACTGGCCGCAGGTCATTGCTGCGGTCAACCCGGAAAAACAGGCAAAATTGAATCCTTTCAAGCGCGCCATGGGCTGGGACGATCTTGGCCGCCACCTAAAACCGATTTTGCTGGCACACAGCGACAGCGTCCTGATCGCCGATAACCGCACCTTGCTCGCCCATATGCTCTACGAGCTACGTGACATCAAGCCGACGGCGGCGAGCTGGAATCCATCCGGGGTGGCCAGCGACCATTACAAGCTGACGACCGACTTGCGCCCCTATATTGGCAAGGATGCCCTGCTGATTACCCAGGAAGTTCCTGGCGAAGCATTTACGACACGCTTTGCCGGCATGGAGAAAATAGCCACGCTGAAGGCGACACTGGATGCCCACACCTCCCGCGACATGGATGTTTATCTGCTGCATGAATTCAAGGGCTACTGAGTTCCGCATTGCCGGCATCGCCTTTGTGCTGCTGGCCTTACTGTTCATTGCCTTGCCGCAAATCGATCTGGCGGCCAGCGGCGCATTTTTTCAGGCGACCGGGCAATGGCAGCCGCCCGAAGAGGGCTTGATACGTGGTCTGGCCTACCGTGGCTTACCACGGCTTGGTCAACTCCTGCTCGGCGTGCTGACGCTGCTGCTCTTGCTCGGCCTGAGCGATCGCCTGCCCCGATTGAAGACCCGCCGCGTTGTCTTCGGCTTTCTGCTGGCCAGCGCCCTGCTCGGCCCTGTTCTATTGGTGGATTATTCGTTGAAAGGCCATTTTGGTCGGGCACGGCCGGCTCAGGTTCAGGAATTTGGCGGCGACCGGCAATTCACCCCGGCCTTCGTGCCATCCGAGCAGTGCAAGGGCAATTGTTCCTTCGTCAGCGGCCATGTCTCGACAGCGGCATTCATCATGGCCTTTGGCTGGCTGGGCGCGCCGAAAATTCGTCGCCGCTGGCTGATTGCCAGCCTGGCCTTTGCCGGCTACTTCGCCTGGGCCCGCATGTCGGCCGGCGGGCACTTTCTGTCCGATACGATCTTCGCCTGGTTTGCGACCTATTACTGCCTGTGGCTGACTGAATGGATTTTCCGCCGCATGGGATGGCTGCCAAAGCCGGATCGCAGCCAGATTACCTGAGGCGATAACCGCCTCGGGCATCCATCAATCCCGCTCACCAGGGATTGCAGGCCAAACATTCGGCTTGACGCTGCACGCACTGCCAGTCGATCCCGAGAAAGCCCAACACATCGGAAAGCCGACCACCATTACCGGCCAAACGTCGGCACGCCGTCAAAGGCGCACCTGCAGTCAACAATAACCCCAATAAAATCAGCCAGATAAAAACTCCGGTATCGCCAGAAACTCTGGCACGCCACGTGCCTAGTAGACATGGCGAAACCGACACCGGTTTCATAGATACCCAGACAAGGAGAAACCATGAAACGTCTTATTTCCCGCTGCCTGCTGCTGACTGTCTGCTTTTTTGCGACGTTGCCAGCTTTCGCCGACAAGCCCCACGTGGTTGTCCTCGCTACCGGTGGCACGATTGCCGGCGCCGGCGCAGACGCCGCCAAGAGTGCAACCTACCAGGCCGCCAAGGTGCCAGTGGACAAGCTGATCGCCGGGCTTCCCGCCTTGGGCGATATCGCGGAGGTACGCGGTGAGCAAGTATTCCAGATTGCATCGGAAAGCTTTACCAACGAACACCTGGTCACCCTCGGCAAGCGTGTCGCTGCACTGGCCAAACAAGCTGACGTGGACGGTATCGTCATCACCCACGGCACCGATACGCTGGAAGAAACCGCCTATTTCCTGAATCTGGTTATCCATACCGACAAGCCTGTCGTCGTCGTGGGATCGATGCGCCCGGGCACAGCGCTCTCGGCGGATGGCATGCTCAACCTGTCGAACGCAGTCAGCGTTGCCGCCAGCCAGGATGCACGCGGCAAGGGCGTACTGGTCACGATGAACGACGAGCTGAACAGCGGTCGCGACGTCTCCAAGATGATCAACATCAAGACCGAAGCCTTCAAGAGCCCGTGGGGCGCGCTGGGCATGGTGGTCGAAGGCAAGAACTACTGGTTCCGCCTGCCGGCCAAGCGCCACACCACGAATTCTGAATTCGACATCGACAAAATCAACGTGCTGGCCCCGGTTGAAATTGCCTATGGCTACGGCAACGTGACCGACACGGCCGCCAAGGCGCTGGCTGACAAGGGCGCCAAGGCCATCGTCTATGCCGGCACCGGCAACGGCTCGGTCGCCGCCCGCGTCGTCCCGGCCCTGCGCGAACTGCGCGCCAAGGGCATCCAGATCATCCGTTCCTCGCACGTCAATGCCGGCGGTTTCGTGCTGCGCAATGCCGAGCAGCCGGACGACCAGTACGACTGGGTCGTCGCCCACGACCTGAACCCGCAGAAGGCCCGCATCCTGGCCGCCGTCGCCCTGACCAAGACCAGCGACAGCAAGGAACTCCAGCGCATCTTCTGGGAATACTGAGCCAGCCTAGCTTGACTCGCTAAACCAGCGGCGGGCATTGCGCCCGCCCAGCCTCCCCCGTTTCAGACAAGACACCGATGCCGCATCGCCGATGCCGGCAGGGACCCACTTATCCTCGAATCCAGGATTGCACCATGAAAAAACTCGTACTCGCCATGACCGCTGCCGGCCTCTGCTCGGCCTTCGCCCCCGCCCAGGCCGGCGAACTCGACGACATGAAAGCCGCCATGCAAAAAATGCAGGAGCGCATCGCCCAGCTTGAGGCCCAGGCCAAGGCTGCGCCGCGCGCCGCACCGGACAGCAAGGCACCGGTCCTCTCCAACTCGTCGCTGGGCGCCAACGCCAACGTCACGGTCTACGGCAAAATCGACCTGTTTACCGAATACAACAGCGGCGGCGGCAAGGGCGACCGCCTGTCGCTCGAATCCGGCGGCCTCAACGGCACCCGCCTCGGCGTCAAGGGCGGCGCCGACATCACGGACGGCGTCCGTGGTGTCTTTCAACTGGAAAGCGGCATCTTCCTCAACAAGGGCACGCTGGCCCAGGGCGGGCGGCTGCTCGGCCGCCAGGCGTTCGCCGGCATCGAAGGCAAATACGGCCGCCTGACCGCCGGCCGCCAGTATTCGCCGCTCTACAATGCCGTCATCAATTACGACGCCTACGAGCAGGGTTACGGTTCGCCGACCACCGACGGCAACGTCAGTACCGGCTCCACCCGTTTCGACAACTCGCTGGTCTATGCCAGCCCGAAATTCAGGGGGCTGAGCGCCAACCTCATGCTGGCGCTGGGCGGCGAAACCGGCAGGTCATCGGACGCCATTGCCCTCGCCGTCAATTACGAAAACGGCCCCTTCGACATGAGCGTCGCCTACCAGGATGATGACCATGCGAGCAGCGCGACAGCAAAAACCGAAAACGCCTTCATCGGCGTCGGCTACCAGATCATGAAAACCAAGCTGCTCGCCGGCTATGGCCATGCCGTCACGACGCCGGACGCTGGCCTCAAGACGACGCGCAATGAATGGATGGTCGGCAGCCGCACAGCCGTGACCGGCACCGGCAAACTGCTGCTCTCCTACGGCGAAGGCAAGACCGAGAACAGCAACCCCGACAACAAGGGCAGCGTCGCCACCATCGGCTGGGTAGAAAACATCGGCGCCCAATCCGCCATCTACGCCATCTTCTCCGCCCACAAGAACAGCGCCGGCTCAGCCCTGGTCCCGATGGGCACCAGCTCGGCCGGCAACTACACGGTCAATCCGGGCGATTCAGCTTACGGGCTGGCGTTGGGGTATCAGTACTGGTTTTAAACAGGGTACCCGGGACGGCAATCGCTGTCCCGGGGCATCGTCTGTGTTCGGAGGGAAACGCCGTCATGGTTTCCAACAGAAATTCGCCATTTAAAGTCGAATAAGGTCGGGACTGATGTTTGCTGAAGGGCGTCGGCTCGATCAACTGGCTTGGCATGCGCCGCAAATTGACGAGCTACCGATAGCGGGCACTACAACTCCGTCAAGGTCACAACACACAACGGAGTGTCTGCTCGAGTTACGACTAGCGTGCAATCTTCACACCAGTGGTCCGCAGGATCCCACTTTACGAACTGTTGATACTCGTATATCACTCGGCGCTTCCCAAGAATTGGATTTGGAGGCGAACAAAGTCGCTTTTCAATTTCCGCCTGACTCCATTTGCAATGCGCTGATAGCCGCTGGATAGCTAGTTGAGATGGGGCTGCATCAAAATGCATTGACGAGATAATTCCGTCGAGAAGTTTCTTCAAAACACCAGCAACGTTGGTGATGGCCTCCACAACTCTTAACTCAATATGAATGGCGAATCGACCAATAATAGGTTGGTGTGGCACTGCTGCGGCTTCCGTAGCTCGCCACCAGACATGATGCACACTGGTGGATGAATTGATTGCGAGCAAGGGAAACGCGAATGTGAAGCTGTCTTTTCCGGAAGGCTGGCTTGGCGCGTTGATGAACGAGTATTGGTGATGATGGCTGTATCGGCTACCGTTCGGAGCACACATTGGTTCTGAGCGGATGCGTTTGAACAAAATCCCCCCAACAGTTGCTTCCTTGAAGGCCCCGGTTCCAACGTTATATATCAATACGTTTTCGGCATCACAGAACGTATTATCAAGCGAGGAATATGTAGCGCAGAGTAATGCCCCCTGAGGCACATGCATTTCGCGAATGGCTGCGCGAAGCTTCACTCTTGCCGCCAACATTGGTCCTTTTGGTTCATAAGGGAGGCGTCGGTCGAGCCAGAGGTCAATGGTATTTTTTGAAGTTGCGAGATAGTACTCAGCCATCGTTTACGCTTAACCTGAAATAGAAAACCAGGGTCACCACGGTTACATTTTTTCTGTAGCCGAACACTCCCGGTCAAGCACCGAAAAACCTGCGAGCCAGTGCCGACTGCATGTCGCGACGGCCGTCGATGATCAGGTAGATGACGACCTGGCTGTCAACAACGCGGTAGATGACCCAGTACGGTTTGAAAGCGGTCTGGCGGTACTCCTTGATGCCCAGCGCCGCCAACTCCTTGGGATAGCTACCGCGCTCAGGAAAATGCGTCAGGCCATCGACGACCTCCATTAACTGGTCAAGAACGTAGTTGGCGTTGGCTACGCAGTCGAACTCGGCGATGTAGTCATGGATGGATTCCAGGTCCTGCTCCGCCGCCCGAGTGAGCAGAACCTCGTAGCGATGCGGTTTGCCTGACATCAGGCTAGCGTCCGCTTGTTGCGCAGGCGCGCCACTACGTCGGCGACCGACTTTAACCGGCCGGCTTCGACGTCCTGGTTGCCCAGCGCCAGAATCTTGAGCAGGGCAAGGGTTTCCTGGGTTTCTTCGTAGGACGCGACATCCTGCAGCACCGCCTTGGCTTCGCCGTTTTGCGTGATGACCAAAGGCTCACGCTGTTCGGACAAATGCGCCAGAACCTCGGCGGCGTTGGCCTTGAGGTAGCTGATCGGCCTGACTTGAGATGAGTAGCGCATGGGTTTTACCTTGGGTGACAGAGGACTTAATATAGTCTTTTTACAGTCCTTTAACAACATTCCGATCAATCCAAAATGCCACGGTCAACCGGAAAAAACAGCCAAAATTGAAATCCTGTCGCGGCATTTAGCCCCGACTCACCGCTGCGCTTCAACCGAACCCGCCGATCAAATCAACCCGTATTTCTTCAGCTTGTCGTGCAGCGTCGTGCGGGCGATTTTGAGGGCTTCGCTGGTGCGGGCGATGTTGCCTTCCTGGCGGGTGAATTCGTCGGCGACGAGGCCGCGTTCGTAATTCTCCACGGCTTCGGTCAGCGATTGGGCGGCGCCGCTGCCGGTGGCCATGGCGTCGCGGCCGATGCCCAGCGCGTGGCAGTCGGCGGCGTTGCGCAGTTCGCGGATGTTGCCCGGCCAGTCTTGCGCCATGAGGCGGCGCAGGTATTCGGAGGTTAGCGGTGGCGGCGGGCGGTTGTAGCGTTTGGCGGCGTGGAGCAGGAATTCGTCGTAGAGGGCCGGGATGTCTTCGCGCCGTTCGCGCAGCGGGGGCAGTTCGATGCGCACGACGTTGAGGCGGTAGTAGAGGTCGGCGCGGAATTTTCCCTGGTCGGAAAGCAGCTTGAGGTCATCCTTGCTGGCGGCGACGACGCGGCAGGAAACGGGGATTTGCTGGTTGGAGCCGAGCCGTTCGATGACCCGTTCCTGCAGGACGCGGAGCAGCTTGATCTGCATGTTGACCGGCATCGATTCGACTTCGTCGAGGAAGAGCGTGCCGCCGCTGGCGTACTCGATCTTGCCGATGCGCCGTTTCTGGGCGCCGGTGAAGGCACCCGGCTCGTGGCCGAAGAGTTCGCTGTCGAGCAGGTTGTCGGACATGCCGCCGCAATTGAGCGCGACGTAATTCTGCTGGCCGGGATGGCTGAGGTCGTGCAGGCAGCGGGCGACCATTTCCTTGCCGGTGCCGGTTTCGCCGAAGATCAGCACGTCGACGGCCGCCCCGGCGACGTCGAGGATCAACTGGCGGACCTTGGCCATCTGCGGCGAGCGGCCGATCAGGCGGGATTCGAGGTTGTCGCGATGGTCGAGCCGGCGGCGCAGGGCGTCGACTTCGAGAACCAGCTCGCGCTTTTCCAGCGCCCGGCGCACGACGTCGACCAGATCGCTGGTCGAGAACGGTTTCTGCATGAAATCGTAGGCGCCGCTGCGCATGGCCTCGACGGCCAGCGTAACGTCGCCGTGGCCGGTGATGATGATCACCGGCAGGTCGGCGTCGAGCTCGACGACCCAGCGCAGCAGCGTCATGCCGTCGATGCCCGGCAGGCGCATGTCGGTAACCACGATGCCGGGGTAGCCGGCGCGCAGGCGGCGCTGCGCTTCTTCGGCCGAGCCGACGGCATCAACCGTAATGCCGGCCAGTTGCATGGCCTGTTCGCAGCCGAGGCGAACGTTGGGGTCGTCTTCGACCAGCAGAACGGAAAGCGTAGACTTCATGGCATTACCTTTTTAAGCGCTGATGCAGGGGCCGGAACGGCCGGCAGCAGGATGACAAAGCGTGCGCCGCCACCCGGCGCCGGGCCGGCCAGCAGGTCGCCGCCAAAGTCACGCAGGATATCGCGTGAAATGGTCAGACCAAGACCCAGCCCTTCGCCGGGTTGCTTGGTGGTGAAGAACGGTTCGAACAGGTGCTTCAACGCCTCTTCGGTGAAGCCGAAGCCGCTGTCGCTGACGGCCAGGGCCAGCTGGCCGGAACTGGCGGACTCGACGCTGAAGCTCAGGCTGCGGTGCGGCTCGTCGGCCATGGCGTCAATGGCGTTGCCGATCAGGTTGACCAGCACCTGTTGCAGCCGGTTCTGGTCACACCAGGCAATTGTTGATTTTGGCCCGAAATTCCGGTTGACCGTGACATTGAGCTTTTTCAGCCGGGCGTCGAACAGGAAGAGCGCCGCATCGACCGCCTGCGCCACATCGACCGCCACCGAGACGGCCGGCGACTTGCGGGCAAAGGTTTTGAGCGGGGTGATGATGCCGCCCGCCTGCTCGGCCAGCTGGCCGACAATACCGAGATTCTTTTCCGCCGTGGCGAGGTCGCCGCGATGCATGAATTCAACAGCATTGGCCGACAGTGTACGGATGGCGCCGAGCGGCTGACTGAGTTCGTGGGTGATGCCGGTCGCCATCTGGCCGAGCACGGCGAGCTTGGCGGCCTGGACCAGTTCATCCTGGGCGGCGCGCAGGGTCTGCTCGGCGCGCTGGCGCTCGGCGACTTCGCGCTGCAGGCCGGTGACGGCTTCGGAAAGGTCGGCGGTGCGTGCGGCGACCTTGCGTTCGAGTTCCTCGTTGGCCCGTTCAAGCATGGCGCGCGCCTCCTCCCTCCCCTTGGCCAAGCGCCGACGCTGACTCAGAAAGAGCAGCCAGAGCAGCAGGAAACCGATCGCCGCCCCGGCCAGCGCAGCATGGGTGGTGGCTTGCACGGTGACCGGCCGCAGATCGGAAAAGACGATGATGCGCCAGGCCGTTCCCGGCAAATGGCGACTCAGGGCCAGATAGGACTTGGTCGCCTGGAGCGGCCCCGTATCGCTTTTCAGCTGCCGCGACAGGCGCACCACGTTGCCTTCCTGCGCGGCATCGATGGCGATATCGAGTGAGGTGGTGCCGAGCGGTTGATCGGCAAACTGCTCGCGGCTGATACGCGCCAGTACGTCGGGGCTTTGCGGTTGCAGCGTGGCATAGCGCCACTCGGGCGGCGAGGCGAGCAACACGATACCGTTGGCATCGACAATCAAGGCCGGCGCCTCCTGGCCGAGCCAACGCCGCTCCACTTCGTGCAGGCTGGATTTGACCACGGCGACGCCGATCACCTTCCAGTCCTGATGTTCATCACGAATCGGCAGCGCGAAAAAATACCCCGGCTCCTTGCGCACCTTATCCACCGCATAGTGCCGCCCCGGTACGCCGGCCATTGCGCCCCGAAACAGGGGCATGTAGGACAAGTCGGCACCGAGCAGGTTGTCGGAGAAAATCCAGTCACTCGATGCAACCACCCGGCCAGTGGTGTCGAGGACAAAAATCACCGGCCCGCCCAGGCTATCGTTCAGCTTTTGCAGGAACTGGTTGGCTGATGCCTGCAACGCTGCCTGTTGCCCGGGCGGCGCACGCAGCAGGGCCAGGACATCCGGATTGAGCTCGACGGCACTGGGAATGGAGGCGTGCCGCGTCACCTCGCTGTCGATGGCGGCCGCCAGAATGTCCAGTTGATGGCTTGCCTCGTCGCGCATCTGGTCGAACCCCTGTTTCTCCGACACGCGGTAGGCCAGCAATGCGGTAATCAGGATCAGTGCCAGCATGGCCACCATCACCAGCGGGTGATGGGGCCGGGGCAGGGAAACCGGAATGGGTTGGCGGGTCTCGGGCATGGTCAGCAGTGCCGCAAATGCGTCAGGGAAAAAAGACCCTGACTGCATGGAAGCAGGCCGGAACGGCAGCCTGGCCGGGTCAGTCGGCCATTAGGCATAATCGACAGGCCCCCGGCCGATGCTCAATGGTGCAATATTTTGGCGAGAAACTGCTGCGCCCGCGGGGTACGCGGATTGGCAAAGAAAGCCTCCTTGCCGTCATCCTCGACGATGGCGCCCTGATCCATGAAGATCACACGATCGGCAACGCGCCTGGCAAAGCCCATTTCGTGCGTGACACACATCATGGTCATGCCTTCGTGGGCCAGTTCGGTCATCACGTCGAGCACCTCGTTGACCATTTCCGGGTCAAGAGCCGAGGTGGGCTCGTCGAACAACATGCAGATCGGATCCATGGCCAATGCCCGGGCAATCGCCACGCGCTGCTGCTGACCGCCGGACAGCTGACCGGGGAACTTGTCGGCCTGCGCCTTGAGGCCGACCCGCTCGAGCAACTTGAGGCCCTTCTCTATCGCCTCGTCCTGACTGCGGCCAAGCACCTTGACCTGGGCGATGGCCAGGTTCTGGGTGATGCTCATGTGCGGGAACAGTTCGAAATTCTGGAAAACCATGCCGACCTGGGCGCGCAGCTTGGAGAGGTTGGTTTTCGGATCGCCGACCGAGATGCCATTAACAATGATTTCGCCGGACTGAAAAGGCTCCAGCCCATTGACGCACTTGATCAGCGTCGACTTGCCCGAACCGGAGGGGCCGCAGACGACGATGACTTCGCCCTTGCTGACCGAGGTGGTGCAATCCTTGAGCACCTGGAAGCTGCCGTAATGCTTGCTGACGTTGGCAATCTGAATCATGGGATTTCTCCTGGCGGCGGCCATCAGGCCGTGGTGTATTTATTCTGGAGGCGCTTGACGATCTGCGAAGCGCTGAAGCAGATGACGAAATAGACAGCACCGGCGAAGAGCAGCATTTCAACGAGGCGGCCGTCACGATCACCGACCTTGTAGGCGGCACCGAAGAAGTCGGCGAGCGCAGAGACATAGACCAGCGAGGTATCCTGAAAAAGGATGATGGCCTGCGTCAGCAGCAATGGCACCATGTTGCGGAAGGCCTGCGGCAGTACCACCAGACGCATCGCCTGCGCGTAGTTCATGCCAAGTGCCGAGGCGGCGGAAATCTGCCCCTTCGGCACGCTCTGGATGCCGGCGCGAATGATTTCCGAGTAATAGGCCGCCTCGAACAGCGCGAAGCCCATCATCGCCGAACTCAGACGCAGGTCGCTGCCCGGCGGAAAGTCGAGCAGTGTTTCGATAAAGCGGGGCACGATGAGGAAGAACCAGAGCAGCACCATGACCAGCGGCACAGCACGGAACAGGTTGACATAGCCGGCGGCAAACCATGACAGTGGCTTGATCGACGACAGGCGCATCATAGCCAGTAGTGTTCCCCAGACAACACCGATGACCACTGCCTGCGCGGTGATGACCAGCGAAATCTTCATGCCGTCCCAGAGGAAGGGCAAGGCACCGGGAATGGAGGACCAGTCGAATTCGTAAGTCATTATTTGCCTCCAATGTAGCCAGGAACAGCAATACGCTTTTCGAAGCGGTGCATCAGGGTCATCACGGTGACGTTGATGATGATGTAGGAGAGCGTCACGGCGATGAAGGACTCGTAGGGCTGCGCCGTGTAATCGACCAACTGACGGCCCTGGGCGGCGAGCTCAAGGAGGCCGATGGTCGAGCAGACGGCAGAGTTCTTGAAAATATTGAGGAACTCCGAAGTCAGCGGCGGTACGACCAGGCGGAAGGCCATCGGCAACATCACGAAGCGATAGGTCTGCGCCAGCGTGAAGCCGAGGGCCAGACCGGCATTCTTCTGGCCCTTGGGCAGCGAATTGATGCCGGCCCGGACCTGCTCGGCGACACGGGCGCTGGTAAACAGTCCGAGACAGACCATCGAGGCAAGGAACTGCTGGAACACCGGATTGGACTGCTTGTAGGCATCGCCGATGCTGGCCGGCAACAGTTCCGGCAGCACGAAATACCAGATGAACAATTGCACCAGCAGCGGCACGTTGCGGAACAGTTCGACATAGGCGGTAGCAATGCCGGCTAATGTCTTGTTCGGTACCGTACGCAGGACGCCCATCAGCGCGCCGAGCAACAGGGCCAGCACCCAGGCTGACAGGGACAGCGCGATGGTCATTTTGAAGCCGGTGAACATCCAGCCCAGATAGGTGTCATCGCCGCTCGCGCTCGGCTGCAGGAAGACGCCCCAGTTCCATTGGTAACCCATGATTACTCCTCAGCGACAGTTCACTTTGCTCCCCCCCGGCAAGCAGGGGAGAGATCAGACCTGTTATTCGAAAGGCTTGTCGTTCGGTGCCTTGAAGGCGGCTTTCATTTCATCGGATAGCGGCATGTTGAGGTTCAGGCCCTTGGGCGGAATCGGGTTCATGAACCACTTGGTATAGATTTTCTGAGCTTCGCCCGAGGTCATTGCCTTGGTCAGCGCTGCATCGACCACCTTCTTGAAGGCCGGGTCGTCCTTGCGCACCATGCAGCCATAGGCTTCCTCGGACTGGGCAGTACCGGTGACAATCCAGTCGCCCGGCTTGCGAGCCTTGGCCATCTCACCGTAGAGCAGCGCATCGTCCATCATGAAGGCGACGGCACGGCCGGTTTCCAGCGTCAGGAAGGCTTCGCCGTGATCCTTGGCAGAGATGATATTCATACCAAGCTTCTTGTCTTCGTTCATCTTGCGAATCAGGCGCTCGGAGGTCGTCCCGGCGGTCGTCACCACATTCTTGCCGGCCAGATCGGCGAAATCCTTGATGCCGGAGGTCTTCTTGGTCAGCAGCTTGGTGCCGATGACAAAGATGGTGGTCGAGAAGCCGACCTGCTTCTGGCGTTCAAGGTTGTTGGTGGTCGAACCACATTCGATGTCGACCGTACCATTCTGAATCAGGGTAATGCGATTAGCCGACGTAACCGGCATCAAGCGGGTGTCGATTTTCGCCATCTTCAACTCGCTCTTGATGCCATCGACAACCTTGAGCATCAGTTCATGCGAGTAGCCAATGACTTGCTGCTTGTCGTCGTAATATGAAAACGGAATCGATGACTCGCGATGTCCCAAGGTAATGCTGCCAGTTTCCTTTATCTTTTTAAGCGTAGCGGATTCGTCGGCCTGGACAGGGAAAGTAGCGAGCGCGCCAAAGGCGGTGGCGAGGGCGGCAGCAGTAAAGGCAAAGCGGTTCATGTCATCTCCTGGATCGAAAGAAGCCGTTCCTTGGCTCCGATGACCTCTACTATGCAGCTAGCGTGCCAGAAAAGCGAGGAAGGCGGAAAATCACAGAAGACTGATTTAGCGACTATTTTTTTGTACAACAGTCGAGACGCTGCCGGATTTCCGTCAAGCAGCCGCCAATGACCGTCGGAATTCCGATAGTTTGACTACCTTTGTCTTTCACACAAAAAAGCCGCCTGATTTCAGGCGGCTTCTTCTGGAAGGCAGAGCAATGAGGCTCAGTCTATTCGTGTATCAAGCCCCTGCTCGGCGAGTTCTGCCGCTCGCAACACGGCGCGTGCCTTGTTCTGGGTTTCATCCCATTCCGACTGTGGATTGGAGTCGGCAACGATGCCAGCGCCCGCCTGAACGTAAAGCTGCTGATTCTTGACCACGGCGGTCCGAATAGCGATGGCCAAATCCATGTCGCCCTGGAAGCCCAGATAGCCGACCGCTCCGGCGTAGATCCCGCGTTTGAGGGGCTCCAGTTCGTCGATGATCTCCATCGCCCGCACCTTGGGCGCGCCGGACACGGTGCCGGCCGGGAAGGTGGCTTTCAGTACATCCAGCGCATCCAGTCCCTCCTGCAGCTTGCCTTCGACGTTGGACACGATGTGCATCACGTGCGAGTAACGCTCGACGATCATGTTTTCGGTGAGCTTGACAGTGCCCACCTTGGCCACGCGGCCACAGTCGTTGCGGCCGAGATCGAGTAGCTGAGTGTGTTCTGCGCGCTCCTTGTCGTCGGCCAGCAGTTCGGCGGCCAGCGCGGCATCCTCTTCCGGCGAGGCGCCACGTTTGCGGGTACCGGCGATCGGGCGCACGGTGACGCGATCACACTCCAAGCGCACGAGGATTTCCGGTGAAGCGCCGACGACATGAAAATCCTCGAAGTCGAAGTAGAACATGTAGGGCGACGGGTTCAGGCTGCGCAGGGTGCGATAGAGCGCCATCGGGCTGGCCTTGAAGGGTTTGGTCATGCGCTGCGAGAGCACGACCTGCATGACGTCGCCTTCGGTAATGTAGTCCTTGGCCCGGAGCACGGCATTCTTGAATGCCTCTTCTCCCACCAGAGAAACCGCGGGCTCCGACAGGACCGGCTTTTCTGCAGGAAGCACCACCGGCGTACGCAATTTGGACAACAGCTCCTTTAGTCGCGCCTTGGCCTTCTGGTAAGCGCCAGGGAAACCGGGTTCGGCATAGACAATCAGCATCAGCTTGCCGGAGAGATTGTCGACCACGGCAATCTCTTCGGAGAGCAGCAGACCGATGTCCGGCGTGCCGATGTCATCCTGCTTTTCCGTGCGGCTCAGTTTGGATTCGACGTAACGGATCGTATCGTAGCCGAAGCAGCCGACCAGACCACCGCAAAAACGCGGCAGGCCAGAGCTGGGTGGCGCGCGGAAGCGATCCATGAACTTGCCGATGAAATCGAGTGGATTGGTTTGGTCGTCACGCTCGGCAATGCGGTTGCCGGTCAGCACCAGCACCTGATTGCCATTGACGACAATCCGGGTCTGGGCCGCCAGCCCGATGATGGAATAGCGGCCAAAACGCTCGCCGCCCTGCACGGATTCGAGCAGGTAGGTGTAAGGTGCGTTGGCGAGTTTGAGATAGATCGACAGCGGCGTGTCGAGATCGGCAAACGTTTCCAGCGTCACGGGAATACGGTTATAGCCTTGCGCGGCAAGCGCATTGAATTCGATTTCAGTCATGGGGGAGCCTCGAAAATGACAGGTATTTGCGGTCTGGGTGCGCCGAATTGGCGCAAATGCGGAATGGAATTACCGACGCCAGGGGCGCCAACCTTGCCATTCGTTCCAGAGTCGCTGTGTCGTCATTTGAGATTGAGGTCTTTAAAAGTAAGGGCTTGCTGATAGGCAGCAAGCAGATCGGATACTAGCGCATCGCAATCAGCACTGTCCACCGGCTGCCCTTCGTTGTAGCCGTAGGGCACGGCGTAAGCCTGACAGCCGGCAGCATGAGCCGCGTGGATGTCGTTTTGGGAGTCGCCAATGTGCAGACTGCGATCGGGACGGACGTTGAACAAGCGACAGGCGTGCAGGATCGGTTCGGGGTGCGGCTTTTTGTGGGCGGTCGTATCGCCCGAAACGACGACGTCGAAATAGTCGCTAAGGCCCATGCGTTCAAGCAACACTTCGGTAAACATGCCCGGCTTGTTGGTGACGACGCCCATTTTCACGCCACTGGCTTTCCAGGCATCAAGCCCTTCGATGACGCCTTCGTAAATCTGGCAATATTTCCCGTTGACCGCAGCATAGTGTCGCTTGAAGGATTCGATCGCCTCATGGAGTTTTTCGGCGGTTGGCGGATGCTCGTGGGTCAAACAACGCTCGACGAGTACCGCCATGCCTTTGCCGACGAAGCTGTGCACCTCGGCAGGGGAGCGCGCCGGGGCGCCAATTTCGTCTAGCATCAAACGACACCCTTCGGCGAGATCGGCAATGGTGTCGAGCAGCGTCCCGTCGAGGTCAAAGGTAACGGATTCGAAATACATCAGACTTTGGCCAGTTCGCTACGCAGCGCGCCGATAATCGAATCATAACGATAGTGATCGGTATCCTTGCCGGCGCCATAGACGGCTGAACCGGCGACAAAGGCATCGACGCCGGCACGGGCGATATCGGCGATGTTGGCGACGTTCACGCCACCGTCAATTTCGAGACGGATACGCCGACCACTTTCCCTTTCGTAGGCGTCGAGTTTGGCGCGCGCCTGCCGGGCCTTGGCCAGGGTGCTGGGTATGAATTTCTGGCCGCCGAAACCCGGATTGACGCTCATCAGCAGGATGACGTCGATCTTGTCGAGCACATAATCCATGTAATCCAGCGGCGTCGCCGGGTTGAAGACCAGCCCGCCTTGGCAGCCGGCATCGCGAATCAGCGACAGGCTGCGGTCGACATGATCGGAAGCTTCCGGGTGAAACGTGATGATATTGGCCCCGGCCTTGGCAAAATCGGGGATGATGCGGTCTACCGGTTTGACCATCAGATGAACGTCGATCGGCGCCGCGGTACACGGGCGAATCGCCTCGCAAACCAGCGGCCCGATGGTCAGGTTGGGAACGTAATGATTGTCCATCACGTCAAAGTGAATCCAGTCTGCACCCGAGGCAATGACATTGGCCACCTCTTCGCCTAGCTTGGCGAAATTGGCGGACAGAATGCTTGGCGCGATGACGTAATCTATGACTGACATGAAGTTTCCCTGAACAAGAACAGACAAACGAAATTATCCCATGCCCGACACAGACAAATACCAAATTGAGATTCAACCGATGCCGCAGTTCATTCCGGAGCAGTCCGACCCGGACAACGACCGCTACATTTTCGCCTACACCGTCACCATCAAAAATATCGGCAGCGTGCCGGCGCAGCTGGTTTCACGGCACTGGATCATCACCGACGGCCACAACGAGGTTCAGGAAGTGCGCGGGTTGGGCGTGGTCGGCAAACAGCCACTGCTACAGCCGGGTGAGAGCTTCCAGTACACCAGCGGCTCGTCGCTAACCACACCGATCGGCACAATGAAAGGCACCTATCAGATGGTGGCCGAGGATGGCACACATTTCGAAGCGGAAATTCCCGAATTCGTTCTGGCCAGCCCGCGCGCCCTGCATTGAGCCTCAAGCATACTTACACGCTGATCGCGCCGTTCTACGACGCGGCCATCGACCGCGCCACCCGGGCCTCACGAAAGCGCAGCCTCTCGGCGCTTGGCGAGGTACCTGGCCGTGTGCTGCTGGCGGGCGTCGGTACAGGTCTGGACCTGCCGCACTTGCCACCCACGCATCATTACGTCGGACTGGATTTGAATCAGGCCATGCTGCGCCGCGCCCTGCCACGAGTCGGCAATATTGAATTTCTGCCGATTCAGGGTGACGCACAACACCTGCCTCTGGCTGACAACAGTTTTGATGCAGCCGTCCTGCACCTGATCCTTGCCGTTGTCCCGGAGCCGGCCCGGTGCTTTTCTGAAATCGCCCGGGTCGTCAAACCCGGCGGCCAAGTGCTGGTTTTTGACAAGTTCCTGCGACGTGGCCAGACGGCCTTAGTACGAAGACTGGTCAACCCACTGGTCCGCCGCATCGCGACGCGGCTGGATGTCGTGTTTGAAGACCTGCTTGCCGAAGCTCCCGGCCTTGTTCTTGAACATGACCAGCCAGCATTGGTCGGCGGCTGGTTCAGAATGATCCGCCTGCGAAAACTCTAAACTTCGACATCCTTACCCAGCTCGTCCTCGATCCAGGCCAGTGTCAGTGTGTAAGTCACAGCAAGCACGACCGGGCCGACAAAAATACCAATCAGGCCGAAACTGAGCATGCCGCCGATGACACCGGCAAAGATAAGCAAGAGGGGCAAATCGGCGCCGCGCTTGATCAATATCGGTCTCAGGAAGCTATCCAGGCTGCCAACAATCACGCTCCAGACCAGCAAGGCGGTTGCCCAGCCGGTGTCGCCTGTCCAGTACATCCACCCCACCGCCGGTAACAAAATCAGCATGGGCCCGATCTGCGCGATGCACAACATTAGCATCACCGCCGACAGCAATGAGGCGAACGGCACGCCGGCCAAGGCCAGTCCGACACCACCAAGCACCGTCTGGACGATGGCAGTGACGCCGACGCCCAAGGCTACCCCGCGTATCGCCTGACCAGCCAGAATAATACTGTTTTCACCGCGATCTCCGGCCAGCCGACGGCCGAAACGGCGGGCCAGACGGGCGCCACTTTCGCCACCTGAATAGAGGATGGCGGCGATGGTAACGACCAGCAGAAACTGGATCAACATCCCGCCGATACCACCCACTTGTCCAAGCACCCACTTGCCGGTATCGGCCGCATACGGCGTGACCTTGGCAAAAATTTCCGCCGTTCCTGCGGCATCCAATTGTGCCCACAGAGCAGCCAGGCGCTCACCAACCAGTGGCAGCGTCTTTACCCATTCCGGCGCCGGCGGCAGACCGTCGACCGCGAAAGATTTGCCGGCCGCGGTCAACTGGCCGGAATGCTCAAAAATGGTATCGATCGCCAGCCACAAGGGCAGCACCAACAACAGGAGCATGCCCACCGACATTATCATCACGGCCAGCACGCGCCGATTACCCAGCCGGGCCTCAAGCGATTTGAACAACGGCCAGGTAGCAACCACAATCATCGTCGCCCACACTGCCGCCGCCAAAAAAGGCAGCAACACCCAGACCGACAGGCCAATTAGCCCGACGATGCAGATAATGGCCAGCGTGCTGCGTGCCAGGTCGCGGCGAATGTCCATCAAGACCGGTAGTCTGCGTTGATCTTCACGTAGTCATAGGAAAAATCGCAGGTGTACACACTCGCCTGGGCAGCTCCACGGCCAAGATCGACACGCACGGTGATTTCGGCCTGAGCCATCACTCGGGCACCGTCCTCTTCCTTGTAGGCGGCAGCACGACCACCCTTTTCGGCCACCAACACGTTATCGAGCCAGACCCTGACGCCGTCGACATCAAGATCGCCAATACCGGCGTAGCCTACTGCTGCCAGAATACGTCCCAAATTGGGGTCGGAGGCAAAGAACGCAGTCTTGACCAACGGTGAGTGACCAATGGCGTAACCAACCTGACGGCACTCTTCGATGGTTTTACCGCCCTCGACGGCCACCGTAATGAACTTGGTAGCACCTTCACCGTCACGGACAATCGCCTGCGCCAGCTCTACCGAGACGGCAATGATGGCTGCCTTGACTTCGGGCCACCCAGCATCGGACTCGTTCGCAAATGCTGCGCCGGACTGCCCGGTGGCAACCATCACGTAGGAATCGTTGGTCGACGTGTCGCCATCAACGGTAATGCAGTTGAAGGATGCATCGGCTGCTTCCTTGACCAGTTTATCGAGTAGCGACTGGGCGATCCCGGCATCGGTAGCCAGGAAGCCAAGCATGGTTGCCATGTTCGGCCGGATCATGCCGGCGCCCTTGGAAACTCCGGAAATTGTCACTTTTTTGCCGTTGACCGTGACAATGCGCGATGCGGCCTTGGCAACCGTATCGGTGGTCATGATGCCATGTGCCGCAGCATGCCAGTTATCCGCCTTGAGATCGGCGAACACGGCGGGCAACCCAGCCTTGATCCTGTCGACAGGCAAAAGCTCAAGAATGACGCCGGTGGAAAACGGCAGGACCTGTTCGGCGCCAACGCCTAGCAGTTCACCCACGGCCTCGCAGGTTGCTTGCGCGGCCTGGCGGCCCGGTTCACCGGTACCGGCGTTGGCAATGCCGGTGTTCACCACCAAGGCACGGATTTCCGTGCCGGCGGCTAAATGCTTGCGACAAATCTGAACCGGCGCGGCGCAAAAACGGTTCTGGGTAAACACACCCGCCACCGTGCAGCCGGCATCCAGCGCAACCAAAGTCAGGTCGCGGCGATTTTTCTTGCGGATTTCGGCCTCGGCCACACCGAGACGGACGCCTGCCACCGGAAATAATTGGTCGGCAGCGGGGGTTGCATAATTGACAGGCATTCTCATGGCTCCAAAAGCATCAAGGCACCTCGTGGGTGCCTTGGGGTGTCAGGAAAGTTTTCCGTGGCAGTGTTTGTATTTTTTGCCTGACCCGCAGGGACACGGGTCATTGCGCCCGACCTTGGGCCCGGCGTCTGCAGGCTGTTGCGGCTGCGCCTCGTCATCATCACCCGGCACTTCGTCAAGACCGGCATGCTGATATTGAACGTTGTGCACGTCGGCATGCGGTGCCGTTTCCTCGACATCTTCCGGCGTACGGATTTGCACGGTGAAGACGATTTTGGTCACTTCCTTGCGTACCAAGTCGAGCAGCCCCTCGAACAGCTCGAACGCTTCGCGCTTGTATTCCTGTTTCGGATTCTTTTGGGCGTAGCCACGCAGATGGATACCCTGACGCAGATGATCCAGGGCAGCCAGATGCTCTCGCCAGTGGGAATCAAGGCTCTGCAACATGACATTGCGCTCGAACTGCTGGAAGGACTCGGCGCCGACCAGATCGATCTTTGCCTGGTAAGCGGCATCAGCCTCTTTGGTGATGCGTTCGAGAATTTCCTCGTCAGACAGCGTCGGCTCGTTCTTGAACCACTCGGCAACCGGCGCATTGATCTGCAACTCGGTGGACAATGCTCTCTCCAGCCCTTCCATGTCCCACTGTTCTTCAACTGACTCAGCCGGCACATAAGTACGGAATACGTCGGCGATGACGCTCTGCCGCATGGCAGTGATGGTCTCGGAAATATCATCCGTTTCCAGCAGTTCATTACGTTGCTGGTAGATTACCTTGCGCTGGTCGTTCGAAACATCATCATATTCAAGCAACTGCTTTCGGATATCGAAGTTGCGCGCCTCAACCTTGCGCTGCGCGGACTCCAGCGAACGGGTAACCAGCGGGTGCTCGATCGCTTCGCCTTCCGGCATTTTCAGCTTGTCCATGATGGCGCGCAGACGCTCGCCAGCAAAGATGCGAAGAAGCGGATCGTCCAGCGATAGGTAGAAGCGAGACGAACCAGCGTCGCCCTGACGACCGGCGCGACCACGCAGCTGGTTGTCGATACGGCGGGATTCATGGCGCTCGGAGCCGATGATGTGCAGACCGCCGGAGGCGAGAACCTGGTCGTGTGCTTTCTGCCATTCAGCACGCATTTCGGCGACTTTCGCCGCGCGCTCGGCTTCCGGTAACGATTCGTCGTATTTGATGGCCGAGGAGGCCTTTTCAATACTGCCACCGAGAACAATATCGGTGCCGCGACCAGCCATGTTGGTGGCGATGGTGATAACGCCCGGGCGCCCGGCCTCAATCACAATTTCAGCCTCGCGGGCATGCTGCTTGGCATTGAGCACGTTGTGCGCAAGGCCTTCCTTATCGAGCAGACCGGACAAAAGTTCGGACGCCTCGATGGAGGTAGTACCAACCAGCACCGGCTGCCCGCGTTTGGCGCATTCCCTGATATCGGCAATGATCGCCGTATGTTTTTCGTCTACCGTTTTGTAGACCAGATCGTTCATGTCCTTGCGAACCATCGGGCGATGGGTCGGAATGACCACCGTTTCAAGCCCGTAGATCTGCTGAAATTCGTAGGCTTCGGTATCGGCCGTGCCAGTCATGCCGGCCAGCTTGTTGTACATCCGGAAGTAATTCTGGAAGGTGATCGAGGCCAGCGTCTGATTTTCGGCCTGGATCTGTACACCTTCCTTGGCTTCAACCGCCTGGTGCAGGCCATCGGACCAGCGACGCCCCGTCATCAGTCGACCGGTGAATTCGTCAACAATGACCACTTCACCGTTCTGGACCACGTAATGCTGATCCTTGTGGAACAGCGTCATGCCACGCAGCGCGGCATTCAGATGGTGCATCAACGTGATATTGGCAGCATCGTAAAGACTGGTGCCCTCCTTGAGGAGGCCATACTCGGCAAGCAGTTGCTCGGCGTGCTCATAGCCTGTTTCAGACAGGTGAACCTGATGCCCCTTTTCGTCAACCCAGTAGTCGCCCTCGTCCGTTTCCTCCATCGCACGAGACAAGTTGGGGACGACATCCTTCATGCGCAGATACATATCGGTATGATCTTCGGCCTGACCGGAAATGATCAGCGGCGTACGCGCCTCGTCGATCAGGATTGAATCCACTTCGTCCACGATGGCGAAGTTCAGCGTGCGCTGTACGCGCTCGCCGGCCGTGTAGACCATGTTGTCGCGCAGATAGTCGAAGCCGAACTCGTTGTTGGTGCCGTAGGTTATATCGGCCGCGTAGGCAGCCTGTTTGGCCTCATGGTCCATCTGCGACAAATTGACACCGACGGTCAGACCAAGGAAACGATGCAGACGCCCCATCCAGTCCGAGTCGCGGGTCGCTAGATAATCGTTGACCGTAATGACATGGACCCCTTGGCCGGAAATGGCATTGAGGTACGCCGGCAATGTGCCAACCAGTGTCTTGCCTTCACCCGTGCGCATTTCGGCAATCTTGCCGTCATGCAACACCATGCCACCTATCATCTGGACATCAAAATGACGCATGCCCAGCGCTCGCACGCCAGCTTCACGAACAACGGCGAAAGCTTCCGGCAACAGGGCATCCAGCGTTTCGCCTTGAGCGAAGCGTTGACGAAACTCGTCCGTCTTGGCACGTAATGCCTCGTCGCTCAAGGCCTGCATGGACGGCTCAAGCACGTTGATGCGCTTGACTGCCTGGGAATATTGTTTGATCAGCCGGTCGTTGCGGCTGCCGAAAATCTTTTTGAGTAGGCCGGAAATCATCGCGTTGGAGTGTAAGGTGCGCAGTGCAGCAAAGCGCCGATTCTAACACGCCACCATGACCCGATGATGACGACCCAGATCAAGGGATTGATCAGAACGGTCAGCGAAGCTTTACCGAGGCATATTCATCGCCGCGCTTCAGAAAGTGCGCCGGATTTTGTGCGACACCCAGCATCCGCACCTCAAAATGCAGATGAGGCCCGGTAGACCTGCCGGTGCTGCCCACCGCGCCAATTGTTTCACCGCGCTTGACCAGCGCGCCTGGCGTCACGTCAATTCGCGACATGTGCGCATAGCGCGAGGTCAATCCGCCGCCATGATCAACGTCCACAACATTGCCATAGTCAGGATGGTGACTCGCTGAAAGCACGACACCGTCCGCCGCCACCACTACTGGCGTACCGGTCTCGGCAGCAAAATCTAGCCCTTCGTGCATGGAGCGCAACCCGGCAATCGGGTCGGCACGATAACCGAAGGCAGAGCCCACCACAGCATTCTTGACCGGCAAGGTAGTTGGCATCAGGCGCTCCTTGGCTCGACTTTCAAGCAACCTGAACTCCATGAAAGCGAAATCGTCGCTTCTCTGCTCAACCTGAGCGGAAAGACGATCAATTTCACGCTGCAGTTCATCGGTCGACATGGGCGCCGCCAAGTACGGCCCCCCCTGCCCCGGCGCACCACGCTCGGAGACCCGTTCACGCTTGACGCCGACTAGACCGGATACGCGCTCACCCAGGGTATCCAGCTGCATGACGCGCCCCTGCAACTCGCCGAGCCTCGTGGCCATCAATTGCAAGTTGTTGTTCAGATGATTCTGCGCCTTTGTGGCCTCCTGTTGCTGCAGGGAAACCATCAGATCCTCGACCAGCGGCAGACGAAGATGAACCGACAACCATGAGAACAGCGCCGAGGTTGAAAACACCAGTGCCAGAAAGACGAGAGCCGCAGCCATCAGATGACGAGGCATAATGGTGATTGTCTTCGCTGCCTTCAAATGGCGCGAAACCAGAATAATCTGCATGGAACCTCCTATGTACAACGGGCCTGAGCACTATCTTGACAAAGACGCCGCCGCCGGCAGGGTCATGGCCCATGCACGACTGTTACTCAAGCTTTCGCGTCGCTTCGAAGCGGTTGCCCCGGCAGGGCTGCGCCACTCGGCTCACGTTGCCAATTACAAGTTGGGTACTGTCATTATCCACGCCGATAACGGCGCGGTCGCCGCCAAGATTCGCCAGTTAAGCCAGCGATTGAGCGACGAGTTATCGAAAGGAGGGACGGAGTGTAACGGCATCGAGGTAAAAGTTCAACCCCGCCAAATCCCTTCCCAATCAATGAGTTCAACTCAGAAGCCTCTATCAGGCAAGGCTATCGGGGTCTTGCGCTCGGCCACTGACAGCTTGCCGCAAGGCCCACTCCGGGATGCACTGGACAAGCTGCTGAAGCGAGCAGCTAGCGTGGAATGACGACCAGGCGCTCGAGAAACATCAGCAAGATAATGCGGGGGCGGTCTTGAAAAGGCGTCAGCTCGGTGCCTAATCAAGATTGCCGCTAACGGCGCAGATCAATTAACCGGCAGCTATCGCGACGAAAACAACTGCTGCCAGCAGTCCCAGCGACCACCCGGAAAAGTTACGCGGCCACCTGAGCAAGCCAGCGGGTCACACCGCTCGGCGCATACTCTGCTTGCTCAAAAGTGGCGAACTCCCAAGAATCCTGGTGATTTAGCAGGGCACGCGCCAGTTGATTGTTCATTGCGTGGCCGCCCTTGTGCGAGGAATAAGCAGCCAGCAGCGGATGACCAAGCAAATAGAGATCGCCGATGGCGTCGAGAATCTTGTGTTTGACGAACTCGTCGCCATAACGCAGGCCATCCTGATTCAGGACACGAAATTCGTCGAGAACGATGGCATTTTCAAGCCCGCCACCAAGGGCGAGGCCATTTTCACGCAGATATTCAACTTCCTGCATAAAACCAAAGGTCCGGGCGCGCGCCACTTCGCGAACGTAGGATTGTTCAGCAAAATCGATTTCGGCCGCCTGGGCTGACTTGTCGATGGCCGGATGGTTGAAAACAATGGAAAAAGCCAGCTTGTAGCCCTCGTAAGGCTCGAATCGCGCCCACTTGTCGCCATCCTTGACTTCGATGGTCTTGGTCACGCGAATGAATTTTTTGGCGGCATTCTGTTCCTCGATGCCAGCGGACTGGATCAGAAAAACAAACGGCGCAGCCGAACCATCGAGAATGGGCACTTCGGGCGCATCTAGATCGATCCAGGCGTTGTCGATGCCGAGGCCGGCGAGGGCCGACATCAGGTGTTCGATGGTACCAACCTTCACTCCGTCTTTTTCCAGACAGGAGCACATGCGTGTATCGCCCACCATGAAGGCTTTGGCGGGAATGTCCATCGGCTCAGGTAGATCAACACGACGGAAGACAATACCTGTATCCGGGGCTGCCGGGCGCAGGGCCATGTTGACCTTGACTCCGCCGTGCAGGCCGACGCCGGAGGCGCGAATGACAGTCTTCAACGTGCGTTGCTTGAGCATGCTAAGTGCTTGAATGATTGGGGAAGGTAGCGAATTGTAGCACAATCCGCCACCACCCTTTTTCAGAGAGAGCTTTTGTTACCTCAATCCGCCTGCTTGCGCAGGAAAGCCGGAATGTCGTAACGATCAACACCGCTGTTGGCCAGTGCCTCGACGGTCACATTGCGCTTGCGCACGACGGCCGGCACATCCAGATGAGAGTAATCCGGGGCGCCACCGAAAGCGACAGCATCGTGGGTACCCGTGGCCTGTGCCTGGACCAGAACTGGCTGCGTAAACACTTCTGCTTGACGGTTGCGTGCCGCGGCGACCTGGCCAAGGCCGGTAGCTACCACGGTAACGCGCAGGGCATCGCCCATCAACTCGTCGTAAACCGCACCGAAGATGATGTGTGCGTCATCGGCAGCGAAGGCCTTGACTGTGTTCATCACTTCGTTAACTTCCTTCATCTTCAGGCCACCCTTGGCTGCCGTGATGTTAACCAGCACGCCACGAGCGCCGGACAGGTTGATTCCCTCAAGCAGCGGCGAAGCAACAGCCTGCTCGGCAGCGATACGCGCACGATCAACGCCAGCAGCAGCGGCAGAGCCCATCATGGCACGACCCATTTCACCCATGACCGTGCGGACGTCTTCAAAGTCGACGTTAACCAGGCCTGGATAGGTAATGATTTCGGCGATACCACCGACGGCGTTCTTCAGCACGTCGTCAGCGGCCTTGAAACAGTCGTCGACATCGGCATCTTCACCCATGACTTCCATCAACTTGTCATTGAGGATGACAATCAGCGAGTCGACATGCTTGGCGAACTCGGCGATACCGGCTTCAGCCGACTTCATCCGCTTGCCACCTTCGAAGCTGAATGGCTTGGTCACGACACCAACCGTGAGAATGCCCATTTCGCGGGCGATTTCGGCGACCACCGGGGCCGCGCCGGTACCCGTGCCACCACCCATGCCGGCAGTAATGAAGGCCATATGGGCACCTTCCAGACTGGCACGGATTTCGTCGCGATGGGCCTGAGCAGCTTCCTGACCCTTTTCCGGCTTGGCGCCAGCGCCCAGACCGGTCTTGCCGAGCGACAGCTTGCTCGATGCAGCATTGCGGCTAAGCGCCTGTGCGTCAGTATTGGCAGCTATGAACTCAACACCGCTGACGCCTTCGTGAATCATGTGTTCAATGGCGTTGCCACCGGCACCGCCAACACCGAACACTTTGATGATCGTACCTGCTTCTTCGTCTTTCTCGATGATCTCAAACATGACTACCTCCTCTGAAAAAACTGTTCACAAACAAATCAAAAATTCTTGGCAAACCACGAGCGCATGCCGTCAAAAACATCCTTGAAGCCTTGCTTTTCCTGGATCTTCTGCCCGCGCTTGCGTTGCGCCTGCGCTTCGAGCAACAAGCCATAGGCGGTTGAAAAGCGTGGGTTTTGAACGACATCGGCCAAGCTGCCGGTATATTTCGGATTACCGAGGCGAACCGGCATATGGAAAATTTCCTCGCCCAGTTCGACCATGCCGGGCATGACGCTGGCGCCGCCGGTCAGCACGATGCCGGACGAAAGCACTTCTTCGAAGCCGGCACGACGCAACTCGTTCTGGATCAATTCGTAGAGCTCCTCGACCCGTGGCTGGATGACATCGGCCAGGGCACGACGGCTCAACTTGCGACTCGGGCGATCATCGACGCCGGCAACCTCCATGTCCTTGGCAGCATCGGACAGTTGAGACAGTGCACAGCCGAACTTGCACTTGATGTCCTCGGCTTCACGGGTCGGCGTACGCAACGCCATGGCAATGTCGTTGGTAATCTGGTCGCCGGCGATAGGGATCACCGAGGTGTGGCGGATGGCGCCCTGCGTCCAGACGGCGATATCGGTGGTACCGCCACCGATATCGATCAGGCAGACGCCGAGATCCTTCTCGTCTTCAGACAGTACGGCAAAGCTGGAGGCCAGCGGCTGCAACACCAGATCATTCACTTCCAGACCGCAACGCCGAACGCACTTGACGATATTCTGGGCGGCCGACACCGCACCGGTCACGATATGCGTCTTCACTTCAAGCCGCATGCCGCTCATGCCGATCGGCTCGCGGATGCCATCCTGGCCGTCGATGACGAATTCCTGCGTCAGGATGTGCAGGATTTCCTGATCGGCCGGAATCGGCATGGCGCGGGCGGTTTCGATGACGCGCTCGACGTCGCTCGGCGTCACTTCCTTGTCCTTGATCGCCACCATGCCGTTCGAGTTGAAGCTTTTGATATGGCTGCCGGCGATGCCCGTGTACACATTGCTCACCTTGCAGTCGGCCATCAGCTCGACTTCCTGAATGACGCGGCTAATGGTGTGCACCGTATCTTCGATGTTCACCACGACGCCCTTCTTCAAGCCGCGCGAATCCTGCGAGCCCATGCCGATCACGTTCAGGTTGCCCTCGTTGTTGATTTCGGCCACCAGCGCGACGATCTTCGACGTACCGATGTCCAACCCGACGACCAGATCCTTGTTGTCCCTGCTCATATTCTTACTTTCCCTTCCCCTCGCCCGCCACTCGCATGGCGAAACCATTCGGATACCGCAAATCCACGACTGCCGGCCGTACCGCCTGTCTGGCGACCGTTTCCGGATAAATCTCGATAAACCGCTGCAGACGCACGCCAACCGGCGCCTTCGTCTGCTCGCGACCGATGTCCACCAACATGCCGTTCTGCAATTTCAATTGCCAAGCCAGACGTGGCGACAAAGTCACCTGCACCGGCGTCTCGCCGACGGTCTTGAAGGCCTGTACAAAATTGCCGTAATGGGTCAACACTTCCTGCGCAGTACCATTGGGCCCGAACAGCAAGGGCAAACCGACGCCCTCCTCTTCCGGCAACTGTGCCGCGAAAACCTCGCCGAAGCTGTTGACCAGCTCGCTGCGCCCCTCGCCCCAGCGCGCCACCGGCTTGTGCTCCTCGATACTGATTTCCAGTTTGTCCGGCCAGATCCGACGCACATCCACTTTGCGCACCCAAGGCAAGGTTTGCAGCGAGGCGCGAACGACATCCAGATTCAGGCTGAAGAAATTGCCCTTCAACGAGGCCGGCAAGACCTGTTCGACTTCGCCCCGACGGGTGTGCGGCAACGCCTCGGCAAACATCACCTGCTTGATCGGCAACGCCGGCACGCGCACCAGCCAGACCGCTCCGGCGGCCAGCAACGCAGCCGCAGCGACCAGTACCAGCAGGTCGGCAAGCGCGTTCAGCAGGTGCGGTTTGTTCCACATTCATCGCCTCAGTCGTTGGCGGCCAGTTCGAGCACGCGCCGCACCAGCGTCGGGTAATCCATGCCATTGACACGGGCCGCCATCGGCACCAGCGAATGGTCGGTCATGCCCGGTGCCGTGTTCACTTCAAGGAAGTAGTAATTGCCTGCTTCATCCATCAGAAAATCGACGCGGCCCCAGCCACGGCCACCCAGCACACGGAAGGCTTCCAGCGCGCCCTTGCGGATTTCCATTTCCTTGGCTTCAGGCAGACCGCAGGGGCACAGGTAACGGGTGTCGTCGCGGTTGTACTTGGCTTCGTAGTCGTACCACTCGGTGGCCGGCTCGATCTTGATGATCGGCATCGCTTCGTCGCCGATGATGCCGACCGTGTACTCGCCACCGAGCACGCCCTTTTCGGCGATGACCAGCGGATCGAGTTGGGCTGCAATTTCGTAGGCGGCCTTCAGCGCGCCGCGTTCCTTGACCTTGGTGATGCCAATCGAAGAACCTTCATGGGCCGGCTTGACGAAGAGCGGCAGGCCGAGTTCTTCCTCAATATCGGCGAAGTCGGAATTGGCGGTGAGCAGCGCGTATTCAGGAATAGCCAGGCCGGCAGCCTGCCACATCAGCTTGGTGCGGAACTTGTCCATGGCCAGCGCCGAGGCGAGCACGCCGGAGCCGGTGTAGGGAATGCGCATGACTTCCAGCGCGCCCTGGATGGTGCCGTCTTCGCCATGGCGGCCGTGCAGCGCGATGAAGGCACGGTCATATCCTTTCAGTGCATCGAGGGGCTGCGATGCCGGGTCGAAGGCATGGGCATCAATGCCCTGCCCTTGCAGCGCCGCAAGCACGCGCGAACCACTGTTGAGGGAAACCTCACGTTCGGCGGAGGTTCCACCAAACAGGACGGCGACTTTGCCAAAATCAGACATGCTTTGCTCCAGACAGCTTTTCATTTTTGGGCATTTTTTCCGGTTGACCGTGGGGCCAGCTCTTGTATCTATGGTCGTGGATGTTCATACCTGCCCCGCCACTTTCCCGGGAACGGCGCCAATCGAGCCGGCCCCCATGCACAACACCACGTCACCATCGCGGGCGACATCCATAATCGTTTGCGGCATATCCGCAATATCCTCGATGAACACCGGCTCCACCTTGCCGGCAACCCGCAGCGCACGCGCCATTGAGCGGCCGTCGGCGGCAACGATGGGGGCCTCGCCGGCGGCATAGATCTCGGCCAGCAACAGCGCATCGACCGTGGACAGGATTTTCACGAAATCCTCGAAACAATCGCGCGTCCGTGTATAGCGGTGCGGCTGGAAGGCAAGGACCAGGCGGCGCCCGGGAAAGGCGCCCCGAGCGGCAGCCAGCGTGGCCGCCATTTCGACCGGGTGATGGCCATAGTCATCGACCAGCGTAAAGGAGCCACCGGCCGGCAGCGCCACTTCGCCGTAACGCTGGAAGCGGCGACCAACGCCCTTGAATTCGGCCAGCGCCTTGACGATGGCGGCATCCGGCACCTGCACTTCGGTCGCCACGGCTATCGCCGCCAGCGCATTCAGTACGTTATGCATGCCCGGCGTGTTGAGCGTGATCGCCAAACGCGACGTCGTGCCATTGACGCGGACACAGTCGAAGCGCATCTGTCCATCGGCGGCCACGACGTTTTCGGCGTAGAAATTGCAATTCGGCGACAGGCCGTAGGTGATGATCTGCTTCGGCACCCGCGGCATGATGGCGCGGACGTTAGCATCGTCACCGCAGAGCACGGCTACACCATAGAACGGCAGGCGATTCAAAAACTCGACGAACGCACTCTTCAGGCGCTCGAAGTCATGTCCGTAGGTTTCCATATGGTCGGCGTCGATATTGGTGACGACCGAAATGACCGGGGACAGGAAGAGGAATGATGCATCGGACTCATCGGCCTCGGCCACCAGAAAATCCCCACTGCCTAGTCGCGCGTTGGCGCCGGCTGCATTCAAACGGCCACCGATAACGAAAGTCGGGTCGATACCGCCTTCGGCCAGAATGCTGGCCACCAAGCTGGTCGTCGTCGTCTTGCCGTGGGTGCCGGCGATGGCGATACCGTGCTTCAGGCGCATCAGCTCAGCCAACATCTGGGCACGCGGCACGACCGGAATATGGCGCTCACGGGCGGCCATCACCTCCGGATTATCTTCCTTGACGGCGGTCGACACGACCACGGCATCCGCCCGTGCAATGTTGTCGGCAGCGTGGCCGATCATGACCTTGACGCCCTCGCCCTCAAGCCGGCGCGTCGTCGCACTGGCTGCGATGTCCGAGCCAGTGACGCCGTAACCGAGGTGGGCCAGCACTTCGGCAATACCGCTCATGCCGGAGCCGCCGACGCCGACGAAATGGATGTTTTTGACTTTATGTTTCATTTACTTCGCGCTCTCCGCACAAATATTGGCCACTTCTGCGGTGGCATCGGGCTTGGCCAGGCTGCGCGCCTTTTCGGCCATTTCCAGCAGTTGCCCGCGGGAATAGTTCCGGATCAGCGCAAGGGCTTCCGGCGTCAAGTCTTCTTGAGGCATCAGGAAGGCACCGCCGACATTGACCAGAAATCTGGCATTGCCTGTCTGGTGGTCATCCACCGCGTACGGAAAAGGCACCAGAATGCTGGCCACGCCGGTGGCAGCCAACTCAGCCACCGTCAGGGCACCGGCACGACAGATGACCAGATCAGCCCACTCGTAGGCGCCGGCCATGTCTTCGATGAACGACACGCAATGTGCCTGAACGCCGACCGCGGCGTAATTGGCCTTGAGCAAATCAATATGCTTTTCACCGGCCTGATGGACGATTTGCGGTTGATCGCTTTCAGCCAGCAGGGCCATGCCCTTGGGCACCATTTCATTCAGCGCATGGGCTCCCAGGCTGCCGCCAATGACGAGAATGCGTAGCGCGCCAGTACGCCCGGCAAAACGCTCGGCCGGCGGGGCTATCTTTGCAATCTCCGGACGCACCGGATTGCCAGCCCAAACCCCTTTTTTGAGCACATCCGGGAAGCCGGTGACGATGCGGTCAGCCACCCCGGCCAGCACACGATTGGCCATTCCGGCGACTGAGTTCTGCTCATGCAGCACCAGCGGCACGCCGGTCAGGGCTGCCATCATGCCACCCGGGAAAGTAATGTAGCCGCCCATGCCCAGCACAACATCCGGCTTGGTCTGGCGAATCGCCTTCAAGCCTTGCCAGAATCCGCGCAACAAGTTCATGGGCAAAAGGAGCTTGCGGATCAGGCCCTTGCCGCGCACTGCGCCAAATTTGACCCAGACCATCTCGAACCTGTGCTGCGGCACCAGGCGAGCCTCCATGCCCTCCGGATTGCCCAGCCAGACAACGCGCCAGCCGGCATCGCGCATTGCGTGAGCAACCGCCAGTGCCGGGAAGATGTGACCACCGGTGCCGCCGGCCATGATCATGATGGTCTTGCTCATAGTTTTCCTCCACGCATCAACTGTCTGTTCTCCCAGTCGACGCGAAGAAGAATCGCCAAAGCGACGCAGTTGGCGAAAACACCGGAGCCGCCGAAGCTCATTAGCGGCAGGGTCAGGCCCTTGGTCGGCAACAAACCCATATTGACGCCCATGTTGATGAAAGACTGAACGCCAAACCAGATGCCCATACCCATGGCGACCAGCGCCGGGTAGAGGCGGTCTAGCTGCACGGCCTGACGACCGATGGCAAAGGCGCGCTGAACAAGCAGCGCAAACAAGGCGATGATCGCCACCACGCCGAAGAAACCGAGTTCTTCGGCCACGACGGCGAGCAGAAAGTCGGTATGGGCTTCCGGCAAATAGAACAGCTTTTCAACGCTGGCACCGAGGCCGACGCCAAACAACTCGCCGCGACCAAAGGCAATTAGCGAATGCGACAATTGGTAACCGCGACCATAAGCATCAGCCCACGGGTCCATGAAACCGAACACCCGGTCACGCCGGTAGGGCGAGACGATGATCATCACCGCAAAGGCAATCAGCAGGCCAACAATCAGCAGCGCGAAGAGGCGGGCTTTCAGACCACCCAGGAAGAGAATCCCCATGGCGATCGAAATGATGACCACAAAAGCACCGAAGTCCGGCTCCTTGAGCAGCAGCATGCCGACGATGGCCATGGCACCGAACATCGGCAGGAAAGCCTGCTTCAGGTCATGCATCACGTTGATCTTGCGCACCGTGTAGTCGGCCGCGTAAAGCACGGCAAACATCTTCATCAGTTCGGATGGCTGCAGATTGGCAAAGCCGAGCGACAGCCAGCGGCGGGCACCATTGACGTCGCGACCGATGCCGGGGATCAGCACGAAGGCCAGCAGCGCGACGCCGATCATGAACAGGTAAGGCGCATTCTTCTGCCAAAGCGACAGCGGCACCTGGAAAGTCACCGCGGCGGCGACCAGGCCGATGCACAGGAATACACCGTGGCGCACCAGGTAGTAGGCTGGCTGATGCCCGGTAAAGCGACCACCTTCGGCAATGGCGATCGAGGCCGAATAGACCATGACCAGCCCGGCAAAGAGCAGGATCAAGATGCTCCAAAGCAGCGCGTAGTCGATCTCGGCGACCTGGCGACGTGGGGAGTCGAGGGCGCCGAGCATCATGATGACAAGCCCCTCACCGCGTCAATGAAAGCCTGGGCGCGGTGAGCGTAGTTGCGATACATGTCGAGGCTGGCGCAGGCTGGCGACAGCAGCACGCAATCACCAGATTGAGCCTGGGCAGCCAGCCAGCAGACGGCAGCCTCCATGTCGCCGACGATGCGCGTCGGTACGCCGCTGCCTTCGAGCGCCATGCCGATGGCGGCGGCATCGCGACCAATCAGCGCCACGGCGCGGCCATGTTTTTCCAGCGCTGGCTTGAGCGGCGAAAAATCCTGTCCCTTGCCGTCGCCGCCGAGAACGATGGCAACCTTGCGGCCCATACCTTCGATGGCGGCCAGCGTGGCGCCGACGTTGGTGCCCTTGGAATCATCGACGTAAAGTACGCCGCCGATGTCGGCGACCGTTTCAACGCGATGCGGCAGGCCAGCGAATGATTTGAGCGGCTCAATCAGGCGGGCCGGCTCGATGCCGATGGCTTCGCACAGGGCCAGCGCGGCCATGGCATTGGCGGCATTGTGCAACCCGGAGAGTTTGAGGTCAGCCAGTGCAACGAGTTTTACCTTGCCACGGCAGATGGCTCCGTCGGCAAAGCCATAATCGACGCCGCGCGGCGCTGCGGTCAGGCCAAACGTCACCATTGCGCGACCGCAACGGCCATTGGCCATCGAGTAATCGTCGTCACGATTGAGCACCATGATGCCCTTGCCCTTGAAGACGCGCGATTTGGCGGCGGCATAGTTGGCCAGACTGCCATCGTAACGATCGAGGTGATCTTCCGACACGTTGAGCACGGTCGCAGCTTCGGCATTCAGGTGGTGTGTCGTTTCGAGCTGGAAGCTGGACAGTTCGACCACCCAGACTTGCGGCAAAGTGCCGGCGTCCTGCGCATCCATCAGGGCATCGAGGGCGGACGGTGAAATGTTGCCACAGGCGATGGCCGGCACGCCGGCGCCATTCAGAATGTGCGCGGTCAGCGCCGTGGTCGTCGTCTTGCCATTGCTGCCGGTGATTGCGATGATCTTCGAACCCGGTACCTGCTCACGAACACCGGCGGCAAAAAATTCGATTTCCGACACAATTTTCCGGTCGACCGCAGTAATCACCGGCGTTGCCTTGGGTACCCCCGGTGACAGTGCCACGAGGTCGGCACTGGCAAACGGTGCCTCGGTAAACGGCCCAGCGATCAGTTCGGCACCCGGTGCGACACGTTGCAGGGCATCAACATTCGGCGGGTTGTCGCGCGAATCGGCGACACCAACCAGCGCGCCCTGGCGATGCAGCCACTTGGCCATCGCCAGTCCGGACTCACCAAGTCCGACCACCAGAACGCGTTTCCCCTGAAGTTCCATGTCTTAGCGCAACTTCAACGAAGAAAGCCCGACCAGCACGAGCATGATGGTGATGATCCAGAAGCGGACGACGACCTGCGTCTCCTTCCAGCCGGTTTGTTCAAAATGGTGATGTAGCGGCGCCATGCGCAGAATGCGACGGCCCTCGCCGAATTTCTTCTTGGTGTATTTGAAGTAGCCGACCTGGAGCATGACCGACAGCGTTTCGACGACGAAGACGCCGCCCATGATCAGCAGCACGATTTCCTGACGCAGGATGACCGCCACCGTACCCAGCGCAGCGCCGAGCGAGAGCGCACCGACGTCGCCCATGAAGACTTCGGCCGGATAGGCGTTGAACCACAGGAAGCCGAGACCCGCACCGGCAATGGCGCCGAGCAGGATGCACAACTCGCCAGCACCCGGCACGTGCGGGATAAACAGGTACTTGGCCAGCACAACGTGGCCGGTGACGTAGGCAAAAATCGCAAAGGCCGCTGCGATCATCACGGTCGGCATGATGGCCAGGCCATCGAGACCATCCGTCAGGTTCACCGCGTTGCTGGTGCCGACAATCACGAAGTAGGTCAGCGTGATGAAGCCGACAATGCCCAGCGGGTAGGCGATGGTCTTGAAGAAAGGAACAATCAGTTCGGTCTGCGCACCGGACTTGGCCGAGAAGGCGAGGAACAGGGCGGCGCCAAGGCCGAGCACGGATTGCCACAGGTATTTCCAGCCGGCCGACAGCCCCTTGGGGTCGCGATAGACCACCTTCTTCCAGTCGTCGTACCAGCCGACGATGCCGAAACCGAGCGTCACGATTAGCACGGTCCACACGTATTTGTTGGTCAAGTCGCCCCACAGAAGGGTCGTGATACCAATGGAAATCAGGATCAGCACGCCACCCATGGTCGGCGTGCCCGATTTGATCAAGTGCGTTTGCGGCCCGTCGCTACGCACCGCCTGACCAATCTTCTTGGCAGCCAGCCAGCGAATGACGCTGGGGCCGGCGGCAAACGAAATGAGCAGCGCAGTCATCGTCGCCAGCACCGTGCGCAGCGTGATGTAGTTGAAGACGTTGAAGAAACGAACGTCCTGGGCGAGCCATTGGGCAAGAGCCAGCAGCATCAGTTTTTCTCCTCGACGCTGGCTGGTGCCGCAAGGGCATCCACCACACGTTCCATTTTCATAAAGCGGGAGCCCTTCACCAGAACGGTGGTATCCGGCCCCAATTCCTTGTCGACCGCAGCGATCAGTTTTTCGATGTTGCAGTAATGCTTGGCACCTTCACCAAAGTTGCGCACCGCTTGCTGCGCGGCATCGCCAAAAGCGAACAGCCGATCAATGCCCTGGCTCTTGGCATAGCCACCGACTTCGTCATGAAACTGACCGCTCGCTTCGCCGATTTCACCCATGTCGCCAAGGACCATCAATTTGCGCCCGATCGTTGCGGCCAGCACATCGATACCGGCACGAACCGAGTCCGGATTGGCGTTATAGGTATCGTCGAGAATTTCCGCACCCTTGTTGCCGGCACGGCGCTGCAAGCGCCCTTTGACGCCGGAAAACGCCTCCAGCCCAGCAGCGACGTCGGCCATCGTTACGCCAGCAGCAAGACAGGCGGCGGCCGCAGCGACGGCATTGCGCGCATTGTGACGACCTGGAATATGCAAGGTAATTGCCGCGGCGCCCTCGGCGGCCGACAATTCAATGGCGATTTCGAGACCATGCTGACGAACGGCACCGCGTACATCGGCAGCATGATCGATACCGAAAGTCCGCACGGCATGCACACCGGCCATGCCCCGCCAGAAGTCCGCATAGGTGTCGTCGGCATTGATGATGGCCACACCATTCGGCAGCAAGCCACCAAAAATACTGCCTTTTTCGCGCGCCACTTCTTCCAGATCACCCATGCCTTCGAGGTGGGCACGCTGGGCGTTGGTGACCAGCGCCACCGTCGGCGAACCGATCTGTGCCAGATAGGCGATTTCGCCAGGATGGTTCATGCCCATTTCGATGACAGCGGCGCGATGCGTTGGGCGCAGGCCGAGCAGCGTCAGAGGCAGGCCAATGTCGTTGTTCAGGTTGCCGCGAGTAGACAGTACGGAGGTGCCGAAGGCGACCTTGAGGATAGCTGCAACCATTTCCTTGGTCGTCGTCTTGCCGTTGGAACCGGTCACCGCAATCACCGGCAGCGAGAAGCGAGCCCGCCAGGCAGCAGCCAGGCGACCTAGCGCCAGACGGGTATCGTCACCAACCACAACGGCCGAACATCCTGCCGGCAGCTTGCTCTCGTCTGAAACCAGCAGCGCGGTGGCGCCAGCGGTGATGGCCTGGTCAAGAAAATCATGCGCATCAAAACGTTCGCCGCTGAGGGCGATAAATAATTGCCCATCGGCCACAGTGCGTGTATCGGTCGACACGCCGGTCACTTCGACGTCATTGCCGATCAGTCGACCTTGTGTCGCGTCAGCGACTTGCGAAAGCAGCCACTTCATGCCGCAAACTCCTTGTTTTCCGGACGACGCAAAGCGAGGGCGGCGCCGGCCTGCTCGACATCCGAAAACGGGTAACGAACGCCGGAAATTTCCTGATAGGACTCATGACCCTTGCCGGCAAGCAGGATCACGTCATGCTCGTCAGCTTCGACGACTGCACGACGAATGGCAGCCGCCCGATCCATCTCCACATCGGCGCGCGTCATGCCGGCAACGATGGCATCGACAATGGCTGCCGGCTGTTCGCTGCGCGGGTTGTCGCTGGTGACAATGGCGCGGTCGGCCAGACGCTCGGCCGCCTGGCCCATCTGCGGGCGCTTGCCCGGATCGCGGTCGCCACCACAACCAAAAACAACACTCAAACGACCGCCGCGCGAGGCAGCCACGGCACGCAGCGCAGCCAAGGCATTCTCCAGCGCATCCGGCGTGTGGGCATAGTCGACCACGACCAGAGGCTCACCATTGCCGCCGACCCGCTCCATGCGTCCCGGCGGTGGCGTCAGTTCGGACAGACGATTCGCCACGTCAACGGCCGGCAAGCCGGCATCGTGCAGCACGCCAGCCACGGCCAGCAGATTGGAAATATTGTAGCGACCGACCAACGCCGTATCGACGGTCGCCCGACCATTCGGCAGCACCAGACTAAAGCGCTGGCCGAACGGGGTATCGACCAGATTCTCGGCGCGAATCAGCGCCGGAAAATCTCGTCGCTGCTCGCCGATGCAATAGCCAAGGACGCGCATCGCCGTGGTATCGCGGAGCAACTGGCTACCAAATTCGTCATCCAGATTGATGATCGCGGTACGCAGGCGCGGCCAGAGGAAGAGCTTTCTCTTGGCTTCGGCATAGGACTCCATCGTGCCGTGGTAGTCGAGATGGTCACGCGTAAAGTTGGTGAACACGGCAACATCGACGCGCGCGCCGTTCATCCGTCCCTCTTCGATGCCGATCGAACTAGCCTCCAGCGCACAGGCAGCAGCCTTGGCGGCGCGGAAGCCAGCCAGATAGCGCATCAGCGTCGTTGCTTCAGGCGTCGTGAAGCCGGTTTCAACCAGCGCATCGGGAAAGCCGGCGCCCAAAGTGCCGATAATGGCGCAAGGCTTGGGATAGGCGCTGGCAATGCACTGACTGATTGTCGTCTTGCCGTTGGTACCGGTAATGGCGATCAGCGACAAGCCTTCGCTCGGATAACCATACACAGCATGCGCCAGGGGGCCGGCCAGCGGACGCAGCGACTCCACCGGCAGGTTTGCCACGGTCAACGGGAAATTTTGACCAAAATCGAAATTTTCACCCGGCTGCCAGAGCACAGCGATAGCGCCACGTTCCAGCGCATCACCGATAAAGCGACGGCCGTCGGCCAGATCACCCGGATAGGCCAGAAAAATATCACCCGGCAACACTTGGCGGCTGTCATCGGCAACGCCGGTGGCTTGAATACCCATGGTTTCCAGGTGATTCAGAATTTCGCGCGGCGATGTCACAGCTTCCCCTTTCCGGCAGAAGCAGTCTCAGCCACCTGCAGCGGCGCATCCGGCGGCACACCCAGCGTCCGCAAGGCGCCGCCGACGATCTGCGAAAAAGCCGGACCGGCCACATCGCCACCGTAGTGGGCGCCGCCGGAGGGTTCGTCGATCATGACGGCGACGATCAGACGCGGTTCACTGATCGGGGCGACGCCGACAAATGAAGCAACATATTTGCGGGCATATACCCCACCCTCGACCTTGTAGGCCGTACCCGTCTTGCCGCCCACGCGATAGCCGGCCACGCGCGCCTTGGGTGCCGTCCCTTCCGGCTGGACAGCCATCTCAAGCATTGCTCGCACCTCCCGGATGGTCTCCGGCGAAAAGACGCGAACGCCGTGCGGCGCGGCATCGTCAATCTTGATCAGCGACAGGGGCATCAATTCGCCGTCATGGGCAAAAACCGTATAAGCGCGAGCCAACTGCATCAGGCTGACCGCAATGCCATGACCGTAAGACATCGTCGCCTGCTCGATCGGTCGCCAGCTTTTCCACGGACGCAGACGGCCATTCACTTCACCGGGGAACCCAAGATTCGGCGCCTGGCCAAAGCCGACGCTGTCAAACATTTCCCACATTTCCTTCGGCGAAAAGCCGAGGGCGATCTTGGCGGTGCCGACGTTCGAGGATTTCTGGATGACCTCGGCCACGGTCAGCGCGCCATGCGGATGGGCATCGGAAATCGTCGCGCTGCCAATGGTCATCCGACCCGGGGCGCAGTTGATGACTGTATCAAAACGGACCTTTCCTCTTTCCAGCGCCAGCGCCGCGGTAAACGGCTTCATCACCGACCCCGGCTCAAAAGTATCGGTGATGGCACGGTTGCGCAATTGCGCGCCGGAAAGCCCCTGGCGGTTATTCGGGTTGTAGGTTGGCCAATTGGCCAGGGCCAGAATTTCACCAGTCCGCGCGTCGACAACAATGGCGCCGCCAGCCTTGGCCTTGTTCGCCTCGACTGCCAATTTGAGCTGACTGAAAGCCAGGTATTGGATCTTGGAGTCGAGCGCCAGATGAACATCCTTACCATCCCGCGGTGGCTTGGTGGCGCCAACATCCTCGACAATGCTGCCGCGCCGGTCACGAATCACGGTACGACTGCCCGGATGACCAAACAAGCTGTTCTGGAAGGCCAACTCGACGCCCTCCAGACCTTTGTCATCCACGCCGGTGAAACCCACGATGTGCGCTGTCATGTCGCCGGTTGGATAGAAACGGCGATATTCTTTTTCCTGGTGAATCCCGGGAAACTTCATGGCCGCAATCCGGTCCGCACTTTCCGGTGAAACCTGGCGCTTGACGAACGTAAACGTCTTGTCGGAGGCCAGCTTGCCATCAAGTTCGCGCACACTCTGGTCCAGCAAGGCAGCCAGCTGGCGCTTCTGCTCGGCACTCATCGTCCGCGCATCACCCGGAATCGCCCATATCGTCTTCATCGGCGTGGATACTGCCAACATGTCACCGTTGCGGTCGACGATCTTGCCGCGCGACGCAGAAATCTCGATGTCGCGCAGATAACGCGAATCACCCTTTTGCTGCAGAAAGTCGTTATTGATCACCTGCAGATAAAAGCTCCGGCCAACCAACGCAAGGAAGGCCGCCATCAATAACAACCCGACGGTGCGCGAGCGCCAGCCCTGCAAAGCAAGCTGAAGCAAGGGGCTTTCGGTGAAGCGATGCCCACGCTGCGGGCGGCGACGAACGACCATCAGCGCACCCCCTTGTGTACCGCGGCAGCACCCACCGACGCACGAACGGTCGAGTCCGGCGTCAGCATATGCAAACGCTCGCGGGCAATTTTTTCAATACGGGGATGATTCGCCCAAGTAGACATCTCAAGCTGCA
Source organism: Betaproteobacteria bacterium (assembly GCA_016709965.1). Taxonomy (NCBI): domain Bacteria; kingdom Pseudomonadati; phylum Pseudomonadota; class Betaproteobacteria; order Rhodocyclales; family Azonexaceae; genus Azonexus; species Candidatus Azonexus amarohabitans. Next base: position 84,860 of record JADJLT010000006.1, on the reverse strand, counting down.
GTTGCCCGTACTCGACATCCAGCTGACGCGCCCGCTCCTGCTCGGCTTCCAGCCCCTGAAACAACTTCCGCGCGCGATGCTGCGAGGTCACCACGCCGAGCGCGCAAATCACCACAACCATAAGGAGGATCACGTTGAAACGGAGCATTACAACTTCTCTGCCACGCGCATCACTGCGCTGCGTGCGCGCGGATTCGCCGCAATTTCCGCTGCTGACGGCTTAAGCATCTTGCCAATCAGGCGCAGCTTCGGCTTCGGCAACTGATCTGCACGCAAAGGCAAGCCCTTGGGCAAATCATCTGCAGCAGATTGCGTACGCATGAAATTCTTGACGATTCTATCTTCCAGCGAATGGAAGGAAATCACCACCAGTCGGCCACCCGGCTTCAGCAAGTCGAGCGCCTGCGGCAGCGCTACCTCCAGCTGGCGGAGTTCTTGATTGATATGAATCCGTAGAGCTTGAAAGCTGCGCGTCGCCGGGTCCTGCCCTGGCTCACGGGTGCGCACGGCCTCGCGTACGATGGCCGCGAACTGACCTGTTGTGACAATTGGTTGTTCGCCCCGAGCAGCCACAACCTTCTTTGCAATCTGGAAAGCAAACCGTTCTTCGCCATAGTTTCTAATGACCTCCGTTATGTCTCTTATTTCGGCCTGCGCCAGCCACTCGGCCGCCGTCTCGCCCTGCGTCGTATCCATACGCATGTCAAGCGGCGCGTCGTAGCGAAAGCTGAAGCCGCGCCCCCAGTCATCGATTTGCGGCGACGACACCCCTACATCAAACAAAACCCCATCCACCGATCCAACACCCGCCTCCGCAGCCGCCTCAGCAAGCTCACCAAACGCGCGATGCACCAACAAAAAACGGGAGTCATGCAGCTCCGCCCCAGCCACAATGGCCTGCGGATCACGGTCGAGCGCTACCAAGCAGCCCTTTTCACCGAGATTGGCAAGAATTCGGCGGCTATGGCCACCCCGCCCGAAGGTGGCATCCATGTAAATGCCATCGGCTTGAATCGCCAGAGCACCCACCGCCTCCTCGAGCAGCACCGTCACATGGGCGGCACCACCGGTCACAGAACAAGGTCTCCGAAGCCCGGGGGAAGATCGCCAGACAGCGCCTCCGCAGCCAGATCGTTTTGCTGCTTCCAGCCAGCCTCACTCCATATCTCGAAGTGCGTTCCCATGCCAACCAGATAGACCGTCTTTTGGAATTGAGCGTATTCACGAAGCTCGGGTGCAATCAGGATACGCCCAGCAGAATCCGGCTCTTCAGTACGTGCATTACCCACCAGAACTCGCTTGATCGACGCAGCACGCGGATCGAGGCTTGACGCCTTCAGGATCTGATCCCGAATGGGCTGCCAGGCAGGTGAAGGATAGAGAAGCAGGCAACGATGCGGATGCGCAGTCAACACCAAACCACCCTCAGCCGCGGCGAGCAGGGACTCGCGGTGTCTTGCCGGTATGGCAAGCCGCCCCTTCGCATCCAGACTGAGTGCAGCTGCGCCCTCAAACATTCCTCTCCACCCCCGTTTACCCACTTTTAGACACGTTTTCCCACTTTAGAACAACAAGTGCTTAGCGTCAATAGAGAAATTCCGATTTTTTCTTATGCAACAAGGACTTACGGACGATTTATTCACTAATTTTTGACGAGTTTTTCCCTTAAAAATCAATGCAAGAACATTGAAACTTAAAGTGACTTGTAAGGAGTGGGGAAAACAGAAGGGAATTCGGCAGCACGCATGCCGACGTGGTAACGACAGCTATCGCCAAGCACCGACTGGCGCCGGCGGATCAGCCGATAAATACGGCGACCTGGTTACGGCCTTCGTGCTTGGCGCGATAGAGCGCCTGATCGGCACACCGGGTCAGGTCGTCCGGTGTCTTGCCATGCTCAGGATAGGCGGCAACCCCAAGGGAAATGGTAAAAGTAATGTTGAAATCGCCCATCGTGACTGACAATTCCTCAACAGCGCTCCGCCATACCTCGGCACGCTGAATGGCAGCGCCCAGCGGCATATTGGGCAAGAGGATGAGAAATTCCTCGCCACCATAACGACAGGCAACATCTTCCGCACGAATATTGGCGAGCAATATCGACGCCAGCATTTTCAAAGCCTGATCGCCCACTTGGTGACCATAGGTATCGTTCACCCGCTTGAAATGGTCAATATCCAGCATGACCAACGATAGGGGAATACCCTCTCTGCGTGCTCGGGAAACCTCGCGCTCCAGCGTTTCATCCAGATAACGCCGGTTATACAGCCCGGTCAAACTATCGCGCACAGCCAACTCCTGAAGCGCAACCTGCAGGCGACCGATTTCTTCGATGCGGGCATACAGCTGTCGATTCGTCTCATGGAGCGCGGCCTCAGCAGCCTTCCTTTCACTCACATTGCGGGTGATCCCGAGTATCGTGTGCGCCACACCGTCAGCGTTCAGCAGATAGGTCGAAACAATCTCAGTCGAGATCACCTGCCCGTTTTTGCAGATTTGCTCCAGCTCATTAACCAGAACATTGGCCGTTTTGTCGCCTGCTGCAATTCTTCGCAGACGCTGATCAACATCTCGCGCAATGCGAGCGGCGGATTCCGGGGTCAAGCGCGAATCCAGCACTTGCCCAACCACCTCCTCCGGCTGATATCCACACATACCAACAATCGAAGGGCTGACGTAGGTATAGCAGCGAGTAGCTATATCGAGGGTCCAGATGACATCGTGACTATTCTCCGCCAACATTCGATAGCGGGCTTCGCTCTCCGCCAGCTTGGCCGCTGTCACCCGCTCGTCCTTTTCTGCACGGAGCAGGCGAACGAGCACCAAAGAAAGCGACAGGAACAGCAGCAGTGCAGACATACCCGCCATCGCCAGCGTTTTCCGCCATTCGGCAAGATAGTCCGCAGTCGCCAGCCCAGCCGCCACATAAAGAGGGAACTCCTCGATACGCTGAAAGGCGTAAATACGTTCGATGCCATCGATGGTCGCCCGAAAACGAATTGTTCCCTGCCGTTCTCCTGACTCCAATCGCATATGCAATGGATTGTTCGTCACCGCATGATTGACCAAGTCCGGCCTTAAGGGTCGGCGAAAAATCAAGCGCGCATCATCAGTCCGCCGCAGGGCAATAACGCCATTCGGCCCAACATTGGTGGTTTCAAAGGCTTGCTCAAGATGAGCAATATCCAGCAACGCAACGATAGCCCCCTGCAAACCACCCTGAGCATCTCGCACAGCAATAGAAACAGGTAACAGTGATCGTCCGGAGCGCCTTTCAATCTCCACTTGGCCAAAATACAGTGAGTGGCTCGCGCTTTCTGAAAGCGCAGATAAATACGAGCGGTCATCAACACTCGCCGTATCTAGCACAGGACTAGAGGCATAGAGGAAAGCACCTGTCGCATCCATGACACGAAAGCCAGCAAGCTCAGGAAAATACCCTCCGTAAAGCGCCAGCTCGCCCACAACCGCCTCACCATATTGTCCAACCATCCCACGCTTGAACGCAGCTCGCGGAAGCGTTGCCACCAAATGATTTAGGTCGCCTTGAACTCGCCGAATCGTTGCAGCCAGCCTTGCCTCAAGCATCCGGGAAATACCAAGCGCCTCGGACTGCGCTGTTCGTTCGGCCTCACGCCGCCCCTCGTTCAGTAGAAAGGCCAGCAAAATCGCCACGCCCAGCCAAGTCAAAGCAAAAAAGAGGACGAGCCGAACACGCGGCGCAAAAACACGAGCAATCCGCTGGCTGGACGAATTACCCATTACAGCATCATATTTTCATGGATTGGAAAGTAGAGATACTGGCGCCGAGGGAAGCGTCCAGCATCATCTGTCTTACCGGACTTGATTCAGCTTTTGCTCGATGCGAGCCAAAGGCACGGCACCAGGAACACGCTCACCATCGGCAAAAAATATAGTCGGCGTCCCTGTAATGTTCAATTTACGGCCAAATTCCTGATTCTTTGTGACAGCACTGACATCACAATCTTCGCGACCAGATGGCGTCTTGGCATCTACCATCCAGTCAGACCATGCCTTGGCGCGATCGGAAGAACACCATATTTGCTTTGACTTATGAACCGAGTCCTCTGAAAGGATCGGCAACAAAAAAGTATATATTGTCACGTTATCCAGCTTTTGCAGCTCCTTGGCCAGACGCTTGCAATAACCGCAGTTGGGGTCTTCGAAAGTCGCCATGACGCGCTTGCCATCGCCACGTACCTGCTTGATGGCACGATCCAGCGGCAATTCGTTGAATTTGATCGCCGTCAGCTTTCTCATTCGTTCGTCGGTAACGTTTTTCATCGTTTTGGCATCGATGAGCTGACCGCCAACCAGAATCGCCGTCATTTTTTCATCAGTATAGAAAATATTGCCATCGGCATAGACTTCATAGAGCCCCAGATAGCCGGACTTGTTCACACTTTCAACCTTGGTGCCAAGCTTCGATTCCATTGATTTCCGGATATCAGCTTCATCCGCCACTGCATTCAGACAAAACGCCGCCAGCAGGGTGAGGGGTAATAATTTCTTCAACACGCGATTCTCCTATAGGACGCCGAGAGCATATCGCACCAAGGCATTTTTCATTAACGGTATACGGTTGCCGAGACTCAGCCCTAGGTTGCGCATCGGGCGCAAGCCCGGCGAAGACGCCCTGAACAAACGACGAAGTGTATCGGTCGTCGTCTGCATCAAGAATGTTTCCTCACGACGCGCGCGCTGATACCGCTGCAAAAAACTTAATTGACCGATATCGTGCCACGGCTTTGTGGCACCTAATTGACTCGCGAGCGCCATTGCATCCTGAAAACCAAGATTAATCCCATGCCCCGAAAGCGGGTGGATTCCATGTGCCGCATCACCAACCAGCGCCAAACGAGGCGCCACAGTCTGTGGAACACGAATGAGCCGCAAAGGAAAGGCAGCGGGGGCGGTAATCAACTCAAGTTGCCCAAGCGCAAAATCTCCAGCTTCGGCAACTCGATGACACAGCGCGCCAGAAGCAAGCGAACACAACTCATCGGCGTTGGCATCTGGCGTAGCCCACACAATGGAAATGCGGTTATCAGGCAACGGTAGATAGGCAAGAACACCATCATCCCTGAACCACTGAAAAGCTGTGTTGTTATGAGGCTTCTCGGCTGAAAAATTGGCGACCACGCCATTTTCACCGTAAGGCGTAGTGATCGACGTCAGGCCAGCAGCCTCTCGCACCCATGAGTCCCTTCCGTCGGCTCCAACCAGCAGCCTAGCCGACAAAACCACGCCATCAGTCAACTGGAGGACAGCAGCATCCTGGCGGAACTCCAGCGACTCTGGCCTAGCCGGGCAAAAAAGCGTGAAGTTACTCTGGCGCTTGGCACTCTCCCAGAATTCACAAGCCATTTGCGAGGATTCAAGAATCCAGCCCAGCTCCGAAACGCCGGTCTCAAATGCGGAAAAATCCAGTTGGCCGGTGCCATCACCATAAATCTGCATCGCGCGAATTGGCGCCATGCGTGATACGTCCAGATGCCTCCAGGCTCCGATTGACTCGAGAAAGCTCGCATTGGCTGGGCTAATTGCGTAAACGCGAGCATCCCAGCCGTCTGGACGACGTGGGGGCTGATTCTCGACCAGGGCGATACGAAGCGGCGTGTCTCGCAACGCAAGCGCCAAACTGGCGCCAGCTAGCCCGCCACCAACGATGATTAGATCAAACTGCTGCATGACGGCAATTATGCCGCTTCAGGAGAATGAAACAAGCAAATCAGGCAGGCGTACCGCCACCACCGGATTGACCACCTCCGGATTGCGGCTTGTTTTGACGTGGGCGGCGATTGTTATTCGTGCGAGGGCGATTTTTCTTTTGCTGCTGGCCAATGCCACCGCCAGCATTGCCACCACTCGACTTGCCGTGCGACATGACATTGTTGCGTCCGGGATTCCCGCCAAGCGGCTCATTGCTCGACATTCGGTTTCCGGGAGCAAGCTGGATTTCCAGCTCGATGATTTCGTCCCACTGCTCATCCGTTCGATCACGCTCGGGGATTGAAAGCAATTCACGCAGGCGTCGACGGTTATCCGGCGGCTGAACGACAGCAACTGGATTCTCAGGCGGATTTTCTGGATTCGGATTGTTCATTGCAACTTAAAAAAAGCGGAGCTTATCAAGGACAAACCCCGCATTCGATAACACCGGATTACTTCTTGGCAGCGGTCTTCTTGGCAGCGGTCTTCTTGGCAGCGACCGAAGCCTTGAAAGCCGTACCAGCAGTAAATTTCGGAACGGTAGTGGCAGGAATCTTCAGCGTAGCACCTGTCTTCGGATTCTTGCCGGTGCGCGCTGCGCGCTGCGCGGACTTGAAGGTACCAAAACCAACGAGAGTAACAGACTCTCCCTGGGTTACGGTCTTTACTACCGCTCCGATAATGGCGGACAGCGCCTTGTCGGCAGCGGCCTTGGTAATACCAGCTTCTTTTGCAGCAACTTCGACCAGCTCGGATTTATTCATCTAAGTGCCTCCTGTTACCCACTAATAGTTTAAGAAAACTGGCCGTTGGAACGGCAGCTCAGTAAAAGTAGCATACCTTTTTGAATAAGTCTTGGCCGAAAAGCGCCTATTTGCAAGCCATCGGGTGAATATTTGTAATTTCTGCACACGCAACAGGCCGGACAGTCAATACAATGACGAACCCGGCGTAGCGCCGGGTTCGTCGTCATACCGTCAACCTAGGTTACTTGCTGGCGGGCTTCGTCTCTTCTGTGGCTGGCTCAGCCGGTTTTTCACCATGAGAAATTGCAACGGCACCATCATTCTGCTTGCCAATATGCTGATCGATCGCTGGTAGCTGATGGGCAATTCCCTTGTGACAATCAATACATGTCTTGCCATCGATGAATGCCTGCGGATGCATGCGTGCGGCACGATTACCCTGCTCCGTGTAATCCATGTAATCGTAGCGATGGCAATTGCGGCACTCCTGAGAGTCATTTGCCTTCATGCGCCGCCACTCGTTCTGCGCCAGCTGCGGACGTTTGGCATTGAATTTCGCTGGCGTATCGATTGTCCCCAAAATCTTGTGCAGCACTTCATTGGAAGCCTGGATCTTGCGAATAATCTTGGGCACCCATTCCTTAGGTACGTGGCAATCCGGACAGGTGGCACGCACCCCGGTGCGGTTCGTGTAGTGGATCGTGTTTTGGTATTCACGGAAGACGTTCTCCTCCATTTCATGACACGAAATGCAGAACGCCTCTTTGTTGGTGGATTCCAGCGCCCAGTTGAAGCCCCCCCAGAAAACGACACCAGCGACAAACAGGCCCAATACAGTGACCAACCCGATACGCTTGACCCATGCGGGCGTGAATTTATCCAGACTCATCATTCCCCCCTCTTGGCGGCCGGCTTATAGGTATTGGCGACGAGCGGCTTTGCGTCGAATTGCGGCACATGGCACTGCATGCAGAAATAGCGGCGCGGAGAAATATTCGCCTGCTTCTTGTCTTCGCGGTCCAGATAGTGCGACTTTGCTACCTTGGTTGCACCGGTTTCTTCGGCACGATCCTTGGCATGACAATCCATGCACTTATTGAAGTTCTGGGTAATGTTGTAACCCTTGATACTGTGAGGAATCAAGGGCGGCTGTTTTTGAAAATTACGCGGAATGACCGTTTGCTCCTTTTCGGGCCGGAACATATCGACTTTCGAGGTGCCTTCGATCGACTCCACGCCGATCTCATTTACTCGAAACTCCTGCGCGGCAACGCCGCCAACTCCCCCGACGAACATGCCGGCGGCCAAGGCCAAGGCAGTGATCAATCTCATATTCATTTCCTCCGATGAACGGCCGGAGACTCACCACCGGCCGCTTTTTCGCTTATTTATTTTGTCGTCGGCCCCTGCGCCAACGATTGTTCCCATGATGGCATCAGGCTCGAGTAACCTTGACTGCGCACTTTTTGTAGTCCGTTTCCTTGGAAATCGGGCAGGTTGCATCCAGTGTCAACTTATTGACCAGACGACTGGCGTCGAAGAAGGGGATGAAAACCAGCCCACGTGGCGGCTTGTTGCGACCACGTGTCTCAACACGCAATTTGATTTCACCACGCCGCGACGCAACCTTGACTTCCATGCCGCGCTGCAGACCACGCGCCTTGGCATCGTCCGGATGCATGAAAACGACAGCATCAGGGAAGGCCTTGTACAGCTCGGGAACACGGCGGGTCATCGAGCCGGTATGCCAGTGCTCAAGGACGCGGCCAGTGGACAACCACATATCGAATTCCTTGTCCGGCGACTCAGCAGGCGGCTGATAGGGCAGCGCAAAAATGACCGCCTTGCCATCCTTGTGGCCGTAGAACTTAACGCCCTCACCTTTCTTGACGTAGGGGTCATAGCCCTCGCGGAAGCGCCATAGTGTTTCCTTGCCGCCAACCACCGGCCAGCGCAATCCGCGAGCCTGATGGTAGGAATCGAACGGTGCCAGATCATGGCCATGGCCGCGACCAAAGGAGGCGTACTCCTCGAACAGCCCCTTCTGAATGTAGAAGCCCAGCAGCTTCGAGTCTTCGTTGTCGAAGCCGGCCGCCGTTTCATTCAGCTTGTACTTGTTGACCACGCCATTGGCGTAGAGCACATCAAACAGGGTCTTGCCCTTCAGCTTCGGCGCCTTGGCAACCAGTTCGGCTGGCCACACATCCTCAACCTTGAAGCGCTTGGAAAACTCCATGAGCTGCCACAGGTCGGAACGTGCCTCGCCCGGCGCCTTGACTTGCTGGCGCCAGAACTGGGTACGCCGCTCGGCATTGCCATAGGCGCCCTCCTTCTCGACCCACATAGCCGTCGGCAGGATCAGGTCGGCCGCCATCGCCGAAACTGTCGGATACGGGTCGGAGACAACGATGAAATTCTCCGGCTTGCGCCAACCAGGATAGAGTTCTTCGTTGATGTTCGGACCGGCCTGCATGTTGTTGTTGCACTGCTGCCAGTAGAAATTGACCTTACCATCCTTCAGGGCGCGCGCCATGGCGACAGCGTGGAAACCCACCTTGTCGGGAATCGTGCCTTCCGGTAGCCCCCACAACTCTTCTGAATGCTTGCGGTGATCCGGATTGGTCACCACCATATCCGCCGGCAGGCGGTGCGAGAAGGTGCCAACTTCACGTGCTGTCCCACAAGCAGATGGCTGGCCAGTCAGCGAGAACGGGCTGTTGCCCGGCTCGGAAATTTTGCCGGTCAGCAAGTGAATGTTGTAACAGAGGTTATTCGCCCAGGTCCCACGGGTATGCTGGTTGAAGCCCATGGTCCAGAACGACACGACCTTGATCTTCGGATCTGCGTAAAGCTCAGCGAGCTCATTGAGTTTCACCACCGGGACGCCGGAGAGCTTGGAAACCTTCTCGGCGGTGTATTCGGCGACAAATTTTTTGTATTCGTCGAAGGTAATGCCTTCTGATTTGCCGGTATCGCCCTTTGGCTTGCCGTCGGCGCCCGGATAACCGTTGCTGGTCGCATCTTTTTCAAGGGCATGGGTCGGACGCAGGCCGTAACCGATGTCGGTCGCACTCTTCTTGAAATTGACATTCCGGTCGACAAAAGCCTGGTTCACTTTGCCGTTCTGGATAATGTAATTTGCGATGAAATTGAGAATTGCCAAATCCGTCTGCGGCGTGAAGATCATCGGGAGGTCGGCCAGCTCGTAGGAGCGGTGCTCGAAAGTCGAGAGTACAGCCACCCTGACGCCCTTGTTGGAAAGCTTGCGGTCGGTGACGCGCGTCCACAGGATAGGGTGCATCTCGGCCATGTTCGAGCCCCACAGCACGAAGGCGTCGGCATGCTCGATGTCGTCATAGCAGCCCATCGGCTCGTCGATACCAAAGGTGCGCATGAAGCCGGCAACCGCCGACGCCATGCAGTGACGGGCATTGGGGTCGAGATTATTGGTACGGAAGCCAGCCTTCATCAGCTTTGCGGCCGCGTAGCCTTCCCAGACCGTCCACTGGCCCGAGCCGAACATGGCAAGACCATTTGGCCCCTTGGCCTTCAGCGTGGCCTTGACCTTCTCTTCCATGATATCGAAGGCCTGCTTCCAAGAGATCGGCGTGAACTCACCATTCTTATCGAACTTACCATCCTTCATGCGCAACAGCGGCGTCTTCAGGCGATCCGCACCGTACATGATCTTGGACAGGAAGTAGCCCTTGATGCAGTTCAGGCCGCGATTAACTGGCGCATCCGGGTCGCCCTGAGTGGCCACAACGCGTCCTTCTTGCGTCCCGACCAGAACACCACAGCCGGTGCCACAAAAACGACAGGCCGCCTTGTCCCAGCGAATTTCGTCCTTGCCTTGCGCCACGGCTGCCGTCGGTGCTGCGGTCAAGCCTGCTGCAGAAATCGCCGCCGCTGCTGCGTTGGCCTTGATGAAATCCCGTCGATTGAGCTTCACGCCTCTACCTCCTCGGTATCTACTGATTCGTCGTCGCTATATTGATAAACCATGGCCACCGATGCGACGCCGGGTACACCATGCAGGGCCACGTATTTGTCTGCAGCCGAATTGACGTTGTCGTCCTCCAGGGTCACGACAACCTTTCCTTCAGGGCTTCGCGCATGAATTTCCACGCCGCCCAATTGAAGAAGTGCCTTACAGGCCTCGTCGAGGCGCTCTGGCGCTATGTACAAAATGGCACTGGATATGTTCATCCGGCCAGTCTCCTAAAGGATCGGCAGCCCAATGCCGCCATGGGAGTCATGATCCCGATCCTGGCGAATATTCAATTGATTTGTATCAATTACATACCGCCGGATGGCGCAAACCACTCCCAACGGCCGAGCAGCACCTAATACTTTAGGACTACCCCGCCCGCAACGCCGACCCAAGCCAGCATAGCCACACCCTATCGCCCATATACCTTCAATCAATTGGCACGATGGACAACCATTCCCTAATATGGCGTTGTGTTCAATTTCCAACACCCACTCAGGAGAAACCAATGTCCCTCATCAATACCCAGGTTCAACCGTTCAAAGTCCAGGCTTTCCACAATGGCAAGTTCATCGAAGTCACCGAAGCCAGCCTGAAGGGCAAGTGGTCTGTGATGATCTTCATGCCGGCTGCCTTCACCTTCAACTGCCCGACTGAAATTGAAGATGCCGCCAACAACTACGCCGAATTTCAGAAGGCTGGCGCCGAGGTTTACATCGTCACCACCGACACCCATTTCTCGCACAAGGTCTGGCACGAAACCTCGCCAGCCGTCGGCAAGGCCCAGTTCCCGCTGATTGGCGACCCGACCCACCAACTGACGCGCGCCTTCGACGTGCATATCGATGCAGAAGGCCTGGCCCTGCGTGGCACCTTCGTGATCAACCCGGACGGCATGATCAAGACCGTTGAAGTGCACTCCAACGAAATCGCCCGTGACGTCTCCGAAACCCTGCGCAAGCTGCAGGCCGCCCAATACACCGCCGCCCATCCGAACGAAGTCTGCCCGGCCAAGTGGCACGAAGGTGATGCCACGCTGGCCCCGTCGCTCGATCTGGTCGGCAAGATCTAAGGCCACGCAAACGATGCCGCTCCCGATCCCGGGAGCGGTTTCCAGAAATTTGGATTTCAGCGGTTTTTTCCGGTTGACCGTGGCAGACACGTCGCCCGCCAAAAACCAGTGCAATTCAGCTCAGAGAGAACAGCCATGCTCGATACCAATATCAAGGCCCAATTGAAGGCCTACCTCGAAAAACTCCAGCGCCCGATCGAACTGGTCGCCTCGCTCGACGACAGCGCCAAGGCGCAGGAAATGCGCGGCCTGCTGGTCGACATCGCCGAACTATCCGACAAGGTCAGCCTGCGCGAAGACGGCACCGCCGCCTTGCGCCCGTCCTTCGCCATCGGGCAGCCCGGCGAAGCTGCGCGCATTACCTTCGCCGGCATCCCGATGGGCCACGAATTCACCTCGCTGGTCCTCGCCCTGCTGCAAACCGGCGGCCATCCGCCCAAGGTTGACGCGTCAGTCATCGAAGCGATCAAGGCCCTGCCTGGCACCTTCAATTTCGAAACCTTCGTCTCGCTGTCCTGCCACAACTGCCCGGACGTCGTACAGGCGCTCAACCTGATGGCAGTGCTCAACCCCGGCGTGACCAGCACGATGATCGACGGCGGCATGTTCCAGGGCGAAGTCGAGCGCCGCAAGATCATGGCCGTACCGACCATGTTCCTGAACGATGCCGAATTCGGCGCCGGCCGCATGACCATCGAAGAAATCATCGCCAAGGTCGATACCGGCGCCGCTGCCCGCGATGCTGAAAAAATTAACGCCAGAGAAGCCTACGACGTGCTCATCGTTGGCGGCGGCCCGGCCGGCGCTGCGGCAGCCATCTACGCCGCCCGCAAAGGCATTCGCACCGGCTTGCTGGCCGAGCGTTTCGGCGGCCAGGTCATGGACACGCTGGCCATCGAGAACTTCATCTCGGTCAAGGCCACCGATGGCCCCAAGCTGGTCATGGGTCTCGAAGAACACGTCAAGGACTACGACGTCGATGTCATGAACCTGCAACGCGCCACGCAATTGATGCCCGGCGATCTCATCGAGATCAAGCTCGAAAATGGTGCCTCGGTGAAAAGCAAATCCGTCATCCTCGCCACCGGCGCCCGCTGGCGCGAAATGAACGTGCCCGGCGAGCAGGAATACCGCGGCAAGGGCGTCGCCTACTGCCCGCACTGCGACGGCCCGCTGTTCAAGGGCAAGCGCGTCGCGGTGATTGGCGGAGGCAACTCCGGCGTTGAGGCGGCCATCGACCTCGCCGGCATCGTTGGCCATGTCACGCTGCTCGAATTCGACGGCCAGTTGCGTGCTGACGCGGTGCTACAGAAAAAACTGCACAGCCTGCCCAACGTTGCGGTGATCGTCAAAGCGCTATCGACCGAAGTCACCGGCAACGGCGAGAAGGTCAATGGTCTTGTTTACAAGGACCGCGACACCGACGAAGTAAAGCGCATCGAGCTCGAAGGCATCTTCGTGCAAATCGGCCTGTTGCCGAACACGGACTGGCTCAAAGGCACACTCGGCCTGTCCAACCGCGGCGAAATTGAAATCGACGCCAAGGGCCAGACCTCGGTGCCGGGCGTCTTTGCCGCCGGTGACTGCACGACAGTGCCCTACAAGCAGATCATCATCGCCATGGGTGCCGGTGCAACAGCCTCGCTCGCCGCCTTTGATCACCTGATCAGGACATCCGCCCCGGCCTGATTCAAGCTCTGACGTTCGAAGAAAAGGCCCGCCGAAAAATGGCGGGCCTTTGTCATTGTGGTGGAGAATGCCCCCCCCGGCGCCCGCTAACGAATGCGCCGCTTGATCTCCCCATCGCACGAATTCGCCATGGCCGAGAAGCGGGCATTGACGATACGGGACTTGCCCTTCTGCACCTTATCCACGGCCGTCTTCATATTGTCGTAGATGCCGCGCCGAGGAATGCCGCCCAAGGCCGCAAACGAACGGGTATGGGCATCAAACAGCATTTCGTGGCCTTGCGTCGGGTAGGCCTGAACCACAAAGGCCCGACTGGCACAGAACTTCAGATGCGAGGCGAGAATCTTGCGCCAGACACCACCGATCACCAAATGCTCTTCGCTCCAGTCGAACTGGAAGGCTTCGCCTAATTCAAAGTGGAGCGGAACGAAGGCTTTGCTGACCGCCGCGCCACCATCGGAACGCCAGCGCCGGATGAACTCAGTGACCCGGCAGTAGGTGCCCGTAAATCCGGCCGCCTGCAATTCACCAAAGAGTTTCAGCGCCGTACGCCGATCCCGTTTCGGGCGCCGAGCATCCGTTTCCAGCGCCTTGATGAGTCGCGCCGCATAGGGCGCAATCTTGACGTTCGGGTTCTCCCGTTCGTACTTCGGCTCCGTGCCTTCCGGCGTCCGTAACCAACGCTTGACGGTGTTCCGGCTATACCCCGTCTTCCTCGAAATCTCGGATAGCGACACGCCATCCCGGTAAAACAACCGCCGAATCCTTCCCAGATCCTTCATGGTGATCATCTCCTAAAATCCTGCTCAAAAAATGAGCGGACTAGTTAATCACCCTGGTCAATTTTCAGCGCGCACAACCTCGCTTTTCTGGTCAGTTTTCAACGAGCGTCAACATAGGGCCTCCCGGAGAACTGGCGACGTTATTTCCTGAATTGGCATTTTCCCGATGCGCGGATAGAGGTTGCTTTTAAACGCCCCACGAAGTTTCTCCAAGTAGGAGATAGAAACGTTTTTCCCTTTTGCATCTAGCATCGCAGTTGCGACTGCCTCGAAGGTATTTCCGGTAGCAGCATGTAATTTCGCTTTAGCCACTACGCGCTCAGTGACAGGGTCACGGCCGGCCGCTAGGGTTTCGCGAACTCTCTCAGCTTCCTTCCGAGCCTTAGCCAGCGACATTTGCGGATAGATGCCGAGTTGTATCGTACGTTCCTTGCCATCTCGAGCCGAACGCAGTTGCCAGTATCTGGCATCGTTTGGATAGACCACAAGGCGTAGCCCTTTCCCATCCGGCAAAATCGTGGCCTTGTCCGAGTGGGGCTTCGTCTGCTTAATCTGCAAGTCAGTGAGTCGTTCAGCCTGTCTGCGAGTCATGCTTCCCCCTTAAACGGGTGAGGAAAATACGGGTGAAAGATCCTTACCCGTATTACTACCCGTTTCAGTTGGGGATGACAAGGAATGACATGAGACAACCTGAAAACAAAAAAAGCCCGGAAACCTCAACCTAAGAGGATTTCCGGGCTTTCGTGATACGGCGTGAATCATGTTACTGGTGGTGATGGGCAGAATTGAACTGCCGACCTGTGGGTTATGAATCCACCGCTCTAACCAACTGAGCTACATCACCACGCTTGAGGGCGCGGATTATAGGTTGCCGTGCTTCGTCGGTCAACCGAATTTGCGGTCGGGTATAATGCCGAACTTTTCTGCCGCATTTCACCCTAAGCGGCACTCACTGTTTCGCGAAGTATTGCCCATGCCTAAAAAATTGTTCATCCGCACTTTCGGGTGCCAGATGAATGAGTACGATTCGGACAAGATGGCCGACGTGCTCAACGCCTCTGAAGGCGTTGTCAAAACCGACAACGTGGAAGAAGCCGACATCATCCTGTTCAATACCTGCTCGGTGCGCGAAAAAGCGCAGGAGAAGGTTTTTCACGACCTCGGTCGGGTGCGCCACCTGAAGCAGCTCAACCCCAATCTGGTGATTGGCGTGGGTGGTTGCGTCGCCAGCCAGGAGGGCGACGCGATTGTCGCCCGCGCGCCTTACGTCGATATCGTTTTCGGGCCGCAGACGCTACACCGTTTGCCGCAGCTGATTGCCGAGCGCAAGGCCAAGGGCAAGGCTGCCGTCGATATTTCCTTCCCGGAAATCGAGAAATTCGATTCGATGCCGCCAGCTGAAGTAAAAGGCGCCTCGGCTTTCGTGTCGATCATGGAAGGGTGCTCGAAGTTCTGCACCTTCTGCATCGTGCCTTACACCCGAGGCGGTGAAGTGTCGCGACCGTTTGACGATGTGCTGACCGAAGTGGCCGGCCTGGCCGCCAACGGTGTCAAGGAAGTGACACTGCTCGGCCAGAACGTCAATGCCTACCGTGGCGACATGGCGGAGACCGAGGAGAAGGCCGATCTGGCGTTGTTGATCGAGTACATCGCCGAAGTGCCAGGCATCGAGCGCATTCGTTACACGACCTCGCATCCGCGTGAAATGTCGGATCGCCTGATCGAAACCTACCGCAATGTGCCGAAGCTGGTGTCGCACCTGCATCTGCCGGTTCAGGCCGGCTCGGACCGCATTCTGGCGGCGATGAAACGCGGCTACATGGCGATCGAGTACAAGTCGATCATTCGCAAGCTGCGCGCGGCGCGGCCCGATATTTCACTGTCGTCGGATTTCATCATCGGTTTCCCGGGCGAGACGGACGAGGATTTCGAGAAGACCATGAAGCTGATCGACGATGTCGGTTTCGACAGTTCGTTCTCCTTCATTTACAGCCCACGCCCCGGCACGCCGGCGGTGGAGATGGAGGATTCGACACCGGCCGAGGTGAAATCCGCCCGCTTGCTGCGCCTGCAAAAACGCATCGATGAACAGGCGCAAGTCATCAGCCAGGCCATGGTCGGCAGCATCCAGCGCGTACTGGTTGAAGGCACGTCGAAGAAGGACGTGCTTGAGCTGGCCGGGCGCACCGACAACAACCGCATCGTCAATTTCGCCGGCAATCTCCGCCTGATCAACACCTTTGTCGATGTCCGCATCACGTCGGCCCTGTCGCACAGCCTGAGGGGCGAAATTGTCATCCGAGAAGGCTAATGGCTTGAAAGCAGGAGCGGCCAGCAAGCCGGCAGCGAAAGCCAAGCCAGTGGAAATTGCGCTAGCGCCGGTCGACAATGTTTTATTGGCAAATCTGTGCGGCCCGCTCGATGAAAACATCCGCCAGATCGAAACCGGTTTCGATGTCGTCATCAAGCGCCGCAACGAGCGTTTTTCGATTTTTGGCGAAAAATCCCGGTTGACCGCGGAGGCCCTTCAGCACTTCTATGGCATGTCCCGCGAGATGCTGACGGTCGATGAAATCCAGCTCGGCCTGATTGAAATGCTCAACACCCCGGTGCGCCGCATTTCGCGCAAGGCTGAAGGTCCGGTCGATGGCCCGCAACTCGTCACCCGCAAGACTGAACTGCATGGCCGCACGCCTCGTCAGGTGGAATACCTGAAGTCGATACAGGAACACGACATCACCTTCGGCATCGGACCGGCCGGCACTGGCAAGACGTATCTCGCCGTCGCCAGCGCAGTTGATGCCTTCGAGCGCGACCTGGTCGAACGCATCATCCTGACCCGTCCGGCCGTTGAAGCCGGCGAGCGACTCGGCTTCCTGCCCGGCGATCTGGCACAGAAAGTTGACCCCTACCTGCGCCCGCTTTACGACGCACTGTACGACCTGATGGGCCACGACCGCGTCAGCAAGCTGTTCGAGAAGAATGCCATCGAAATTGCGCCGCTCGCCTTCATGCGCGGCCGCACGCTGAACCACGCCTTCATCATTCTCGACGAGGCGCAGAACACGACGCCAGAGCAGATGAAGATGTTCCTGACCCGCATCGGCATTGGCGCCAAGGCCGTCGTCACCGGCGACCTGACCCAGATCGACCTTCCCAAGGGACACAAGAGCGGACTGCGCGAAGCCCGCGACATCCTGCAAAACGTGCGCGGGCTGGCCTTTACCGAATTTCAGAAAGAAGACGTGGTGCGTCATCCGCTGGTCGCCCGCATCGTTGCCGCCTATGAAGCCAAAGACAAGCAATCGACTTAACCTCTCCGTGCAATACGCTTGTCACCGTGAAGGCTTACCCTTGCGGGCGGATTTCGTGAAGTGGGCGCGTGCCGCGCTGGTTGGCGGTGGCGAAGTGACGATCCGTCTGGTCGATGCCGACGAAGGTCAGACGCTGAACAACGAGTATCGCGGCAAGGACTACGCGACCAACGTGCTGTCCTTTCCGTACGACACCGAGCCGGTGGTGATGGGCGACCTGGTCATCTGCCCGAGCGTCGTGGCTCGGGAAGCAGCCGAGCAGAACAAGCCGCTGGCCGCCCATTACGCGCACCTGACGGTGCATGGTATGCTGCATTTACAGGGTTGGGATCACGAAAATGACGATGATGCCCAAGCCATGGAAAACGAAGAAAAGGAAATTCTTGCTGCGATGGGTTATCCGGATCCTTATCTGGCCAGCTCCGCCGCCTAAATATTATGGATAGTGACAGTAAACCGAGTTTCATCGAACGACTGACCTCCCTGCTGCTGCGCGAGCCTGAAGACCGCGAGCAGCTATTGGAAATTCTGCACGGCGCCTACCAGCGCAACTTGATGGATGCCGACGCGCTGACCATCATCGAAGGCGCCCTGGCCGCCTCAGACACGCGGGTCACTGACGTCATGGTGCCGCGCGCCCAGATGGGCGTGATCGACGTCGACGACCCGATGAGTGAAATAGTCCCCGTCGTGATTGAAGCTGCCCACTCGCGCTTTCCGGTGATCGATGGCGACCGCGACAAGGTGCTGGGCATCCTGCTCGCAAAGGATCTGCTGCGCGTCCAGATCGAACCCGATTTTGACCTGCGCGACTGGCTGCGCCCCGCCGTTTTCATCCCGGAATCCAAGCGCCTAAACGTGCTGCTGCGCGAATTCCGCGTTTCGCGCAATCACATGGCCATTGTCGTCAATGAATATGGCGGCGTCGCCGGCCTGGTCACCATTGAGGACGTACTGGAGCAGATCGTTGGCGACATCGAGGACGAATACGACTTCGACGAAGCGCACGACAATATCCGCCTCGATTCAAGCGGCCGCTACCGGGTCAAGGCGCGTACCGAAATCGAAGATTTCAACGAAGCTTTCGCTACCACCTTCTCCGACGAGGAGTTCGACACCGTTGGCGGTTTGGTGCTGCGCCATCTCGGGCGCGTGCCGAAGCGCAACGAGGTGATGGATATCGACGGCGTTCGCATCCAAGTGCTGCGCGCCGACAGTCGCCGACTCTACACCTTGCTGGTAACGCCGCCGCCCAAGCCACACGTCAGTGCCGAAGCGCTTACTGGCTAACGGCGGGCTGGCGCACTATGCAATCGCGGCGACCATCGGGGTCGTCGGCGTTGCCTGCTTTGCCCCGTTCGGCCTTTACTGGCTGGCACCGCTGGTCTGGTTCGGCCTGTTTCAATTGCTGCGCCAGGCCGCGACGACGCGCCAAGCCACGCTCACCGGACTCAGCTTCGGCCTCGGCTTCTTTCTGACCGGCGTCTCGTGGGTTTATGTCAGCCTCTCGGTATTCGGCGGCATGCCATGGTGGCTGGCCGGGCCGGCGGCTTTTCTGTTCTGTACGGTGATGGCGCTGTTTCCGATGCTCGCCAGCTATCTTTTCAAACGCTGGCAGCCGGATGCGCACTGGCGACAGGCCCTGCTCTTCGCGACGTTGATTGCGTCGGCCGACTGGATAAAAAGCTGGCTTTTCACCGGTTTTCCCTGGCTCACCGTCGGCTACTCGCAAGCCGCCCCCAGTCCGTTGGCCGGTTTTGCCCCCGTCTTCGGCGTCCATGGCCTGTCGCTGCTGGTGGCTTTGAGCGGCGCGCTTCTGGTGCGCTGGCGGATCGGGATCCCCTTTGCTGCGCTACTCGCCGTCGGCGGCTTCGGCCTGCAGCAGGTGGCGTGGACAACGCCGTTCGGCGAACCCATCAGCGTTGCGCTGGTGCAGGGCAACGTCCCGCAGGAAATGAAATTCCGGCCGGAAGCGTTTTTCCGCACGCTCGACCTCTATCGTGAACTGATCACGCAGAACCCGGCGCACCTGACCGTGCTGCCGGAAACGGCTATCCCCGTTTTTATCGACCAGATCCCCAGCGAATTCCTCGATGACCTGAAAGCCTTGGCCAAACGGCAGAATGGCGACATCATTTTCGGCACGCTGACCGGCGATGGCGAGCATTACTACAACAGCGCCGTCAGCCTCGGCACGTCGCCGCTACAGGTTTACAGCAAGAATCATCTGGTGCCCTTCGGCGAATTCATTCCGGCCGGCTTCGCCTGGTTCATGGCGTACGCCCACATTCCCATGTCGTCGTTCACGCGTGGCCCGGAAGTGCAGACGGCGCTGGCTGTCGCCGGCCAGCACGTGGCGGCCAACATCTGCTATGAAGACGTGTTCGGCGAAGAAATCATTCGCGCCCTGCCTCAGGCCGGCATCCTGGCCAACCTGTCCAACACCGCATGGTTCGGCCATTCGCTGGCGCAGCCGCAGCATTTGCAAATCGCCCAGATGCGCGCCGCCGAAACCGGCCGGCCAATGTTGCGCGCCACCAACACCGGCATGACCGCCATCATCGACGTCCAAGGCCATGTCAGCGCCGCTTTGCCCGCGTTCCAGACCGGTGTTCTGCGTGGCGAAATCCGCGCCTACGAGGGCATCACGCCCTACGTTCGCTTCGGTAACTGGCTGGCGCTGGCGATGATGCTGGGGACGGGATTGCTCGGCTTGTCGGGCAAGCGACCTGCCAAGCGCTGACCGGGCAGTGCCGACCCGCCAGTCGTATCCGGATTTCTGATTTTGACGATTTTTTCCGGTTGACCGCGGTCATGCTGCACCGCGTCCCCCGGCAGGCGCCCGCCGCGCTATGATGCTTAAAATAATAATTTGGGAGAGTCGGCCAGATGCACATGAGCGTCCACAGCCGTATCTGGGGCATGGTTGGACTTTTCGTCTTTTCCCTGCTCTTGACCGGCATTCTCTATGTCGCGAGCGAACGCCAGACGCTGCTCGCCGAGAAAAAGCTCAAGACCCGCCAGCTCGTCGAACTGGCCGTCAGTAGCGCACGCCACTACTACCAGCTCGGCCAGTCCGGCCGGATGAGCGACAGCGATGCCAAGGCTGCCGCGCTGCAAAGCATTCGCGCCATGCGCTACGGCGGGGGCGAATACTTCTGGATTCAGGATGCAAACACGCCGGTCATGATCATGCATGGCACCCAGCCAAAACTGGATGGCCAACGACTCGACGTTCCACAGATGCCCTTTATTTCTGCCATGCAGGCCGGCACCGAGGCCAATGGCGCGCTACAGACGGATGAGCGCAGGCCGGCATTGGTCACTGCCGCAAACCAGTTGGCCAACACCGCCGGCGGCGGATTTATTACCTACGACTGGCCGCGCATGACGGCCAATGGCCCCACCGAGGAGCGCTACCCGAAACTATCCTTCGTCGAAAAATTCGAGCCCTGGCACTGGGTCATCGGCACCGGCATTTTCATTGATGACATCGACGCCGCAGTCAAGGAGTCGGCCCTGCATCATCTTGGCCTGTTGGCCGTCATCGGCTGCATTCTCGCCATCGTCGCGGCGTTTTTGGCCAACAGCGTCGTTCGCCCATTGCGCCAGGCAACTGCCCGCTTGCGAGCCATGAGCCGGGATACTGCGAAACTCGCCCCCTTGCCCAGCGAACGAAATGACGAAATCGGCGCGCTGATCGCCGGCTACAACCAGTTGCAGGCAGCCCTGCACAAGCATGAAGAAGAACTTCGCCTAGCAGCCAGCGTCTTTGACAATGCGCAGGAAGGCATCTTGATTACCGATGCCCAGGCCAACATCATCCAGGTGAACCCCTCCTTCAGTCGCCTGACCGGCTATTCGGCGGCGGAGGTCATTGGCAGGAATCCACGCTTGCTTGCCTCTGGCAAAACGCCCCCGGAGACCTATAGAGAGATGTGGTCAGCCCTCAAACAGGGCCAAGCGTGGCATGGTGAGCTCATCAACCTGCGCAAGGATCGCAGCGAATTCGTCCAGATGGAGTCCATCGCGCCGGTTCTCGGTTCCGACAATAAAGTCAGTCACTTCATTGGCGTCATTCAGGACATCACCGAGCAAAAAGCGCTGGCGAGGCAGCTTGAAGAAGAAGCGCATCGCGACTACCTGACCGGGCTGGCCAACCGGCGCTATTTCATCGCGCAAGCGGCGCTTGAGCTGGCGCGCGCCCGACGCTACAACCATCCATTTTCCGTGGCGATGCTCGACCTCGATCACTTCAAAGCAGTCAATGACAACTACGGCCATGAAACCGGCGATCAACTCCTGCAGCTCATGGCCACCAAATGCCTGGAGGTATTACGCGACTCTGATCTGATCGGTCGCTATGGCGGAGAGGAATTCGCCATTCTCTTCCTGCACCTGTCGGCAGAAGAAGCCCTTGAAGCGGCCGAACGTCTGCGTGAAGAAATCAGCCATATCGAGGTCAGCGGTCCGAACGGTGAGCGCATCCATATCACCGCCTCAATTGGTGTCGCTGAACTATCGCCAGGCGACCGCAACATTGACGCCTTGCTGAGCCGCGCCGACCAGGCGCTCTACGAGGCCAAGAATGCCGGGCGCAACCAGAGCTGTCTCGCCCTGATCAATGAAGGGCCCAAATGTTAGGCATCAACACATTGCGAATGACTGACGCCAGCCCGATGCCTCGACTTCACGCCCACCAGTTTTGCAACCCCACCACGTTGACTACACGAAATACCAGAGGAGGCAAGCCATGAGCCCCATCGTCCGCACCGAGGCGCGTAGCGCCGACCTTGGCGAAGGCATGCTGGTTCGCCGAACGCTGCCCACCCGCCAGCAGCGCATGATTGGCGCCTGGTGTTTTCTCGACCACGCCGGCCCGATCAGCTTCGCCCCGGGCAAGGGCATGCATGTCGGCGCCCATCCGCACATTGGCCTGCAAACCTTTACCTGGCTGATCGATGGTGAAGTACTGCATCGCGACAGCCTGGGCAACGAACAGATCATCCGCCCCGGCCAGGTCAACCTGATGACTGCCGGGCGAGGCATCGTTCATACCGAAGACTCGCTCGCCGATGGACAACGGCTGCATGCGGCGCAACTATGGATCGCTCTCCCGCCGGACGAGCAGGAATGCGCCCCGGATTTCGCGCACTATCCCGATCTGCCGCAATGGCAGATCAATGGCGCCTACTGCACGCTACTGGCTGGCAGCTACGGCGAACACACCGCCCCCGCCCGCTTGTATTCGCCACTCATGGGCCTGGACATTCGCAGCGACACCGCAAGCGAGGTCACGCTGGCGCTCGACCCCGCATTCGAATACGGACTGCTACCGCTGGAAGGGGAGGTCGGCATCGATGGCGAACGCTTCCAGATCGACCAGTTCGCCTACCTCGGCCGCGACCGGAGCAGCCTGAACATGCAACTGGCTGCGGGCACTAAAGTGCTGCTGCTCGGCGGACTACCGTTCGAACAGCCGGTGCTGATGTGGTGGAATTTCGTCAGCTTTAGCAAGGCGACCATTGCAGAAGCGCAAAGCCAGTGGGAAAGCGGCGATCCCCGCTTTGGCGAGGTCGGCGACCGCCCCGGCCCGCGCTTGGCGGCCCCGCCATTACCTTGGCGCGGCGAATAACGGTCAAGACCGCTTCTCGCTGCCCGCTCTGGATGGACGATATGGGCGCGCAAGCTGACTGCACTGGAGCGCTGAAAGGCGTCAATAACGAAATTTCAAAATCGGGCAATTTTTCCGGTTGACCGCGGCAAGGCGTTTTTTTGCCTTGAACCGTCGTCCATACTAGCCGCACGTGGTGGTTGCCTTAGGCGACCGATGGCGCATTTATTGGAGCTTGCGCAGCTCGGCGGCAAACATTTGGCGGGAAGCATCCAGCATGTCCCCGCTGCGACGGTAATAGGTCTCCATGTCAAACTGGTCTACGCCACGGACACTGGTATCGGTTTGAGTGGTTTGAACCGCCATGCCGGTAGTGTTGAAGGTTTGGGTACTGGTCTGGCCTTTGACGGTGGCCGTTTCTGCCACCAATCGCACATCAGACACCAAAGGCTGTTTGAGCTTGATGACCATGAGCTCGGGCTGGGTGGTACTGACGAAACGGTACGAGGTGTCATTGGCGTGCAGATGGTGCAGATTGGCCCCGCGGGTAGACGCCACCGACAGGAAACTGCGGCCTGACGTTTTGAGCGCGGCAAAATCCACCACCATGTTGACCGACACCAGATGCACCTCCTGATTGAGGTCATACGTCATCATGACCTCCTTCATGCGGGTGTTGGTGCCAAAGGTAAAGCCCAGCCCCTTCAAAAAATCAGCCCGATCAGGATTATCCATGTACAGCGGCATGCCGGTTGGCGCAATGAACACGGACTGGGAATCACTGGTGTCTGTTAGCCAAGGGGAGGCATGCTGGGCAGGCGCCAACTCGCCATAATTCTTGGTGGCCTTGAGGCGCTCAAAAGGCACCACTTCGATCCCCATCGCGGCGAAATCCTCCGCAGTTTGGGTGTAGAGTTTGTCGACCACCTGCTGCAGGCGCGCCACATCGGGCTGGGGGATTTTCATCGACTTGGTGGCATCGCGTGCTGTGCCGTGGTACTGGCTCCCCCCCATGGCGGTGACTTCCTTGAATAAAGCGAATTCAACACTGAAATTGACGATACCAATTTTCTTGATGTTCTTGAAATTGCTGCCCCGCACCGCCTCCACATACCGGACGGACTGGCTGGCAGCGGGGGCTGCGAACTGATACGGCGGAAACTTGTTGCTGGTGTCTTCTTCGAATGCAGCATCCTGCTTCGCATCGGCTTTGGCCCTGCCCTCGCTGACGGCTTTGCTCAGGTCGCTTATCGCATCGAACAACCCGGCCTGCGCCGGAAACGACAGGGCTGCGCCCTGCACTACCGCAACTATCAAGAGTGCACGGCGGCTTGACCGGCGCGCAGCAGCGCGCCGCGTCGATGAGATAGAAGCTTGAAACATGCAAACGACTCCTGTGTTGAGGTTACGTGCGACCAAGCCTATAGCGAGCCGCTTGAATGAGGGCTGGCCAATATTTTTCCATAATTTTTGGGTACTGAGTTCACGCCCGCCACTGCAGCCCAAGCGCAATGCGGAACACCTGTCTTGGCCTTGTGTCTTCGGCACCAATCAACGCGCTGAATGCCGTCAGGATAGTGACAGCATGCTCATATATCATCACTCACTTGCTTCATTGATTCCCTCCTCCAAAGGGCTTTTCCCCATCGGGTCACCCGATGGGGATTTCTTTTGGCCTTGCATTGATCCGGCGAGGTAAATGGCAGTCAGCCATGCTGCCGGCTACTGACGGGGCATAGGACAGGAGACAGTTCTTGTATCAACGAAAACCGGCCAACTACCTCCTGCCCATCTTGCTGTCGATAGCATGCGGCGCCATGGCCGACAGTTCACCGCCAGGTGCTGCCGAGGCAGCCAGCGAAGAAGGCTGGGCCTTCAAACTGACCCCCAGTTACTACAGTACGACGCATGAGGCTGCGGCAACCGATCTCAACTTGCGCGCAAACCATGGCCCACACGCGCTCTGGCTGGGCTACTACAAGCGCAGCAACGACTTCGAACAAACGCGAACCGGTTATGAATACACGGCCCAATATTCGTTGCTACAGATTGTCCCCTCGTTGCAACTAGCCTCACACGGCTTTGCCGGCGGCTCGCTCAATCTCAAAATAGGCGATTCGGTCTATGGGTTGCTCGGTTTTGGGCGGACCAACACGAAGGATTACTACAACCTGAATTTCGACCCCAACGATTCCATCGTCTTTGGTCTGGGCACATGCCTGCTGCCCAACACCGATCTCTCCTTGTTTTCAGTCGCGGATGACCGCCTGCATACCGGCCAGAAAGTCACCCATCTGGTCTGGCGTCTGACACCGGGCAGCGGGGAGCGCTGGACAGTGGATCTTTCAAGCAAACGCGGACGACTCACGCCCGACGACAATGTGGTCTCCGGAAAAGCAATATCACTGACCTACGACCACAAGGCGGTGTTCGTCAGATTGGCTTATGACCGCAAGGTGAATTTCAGCAACGATGATCAGACCCGTGTTTCGCTGGGGCTACGATTTTAATCCTGCGCGCCGCAAGGTATTAATCCGCCGGATGATGCCGTTACAGGCAGGCCGATGCGGAGCAGAAAAGCGTAACTCGCA
The DNA here is from genome assembly GCA_016709965.1 of Betaproteobacteria bacterium. Taxonomy (NCBI): domain Bacteria; kingdom Pseudomonadati; phylum Pseudomonadota; class Betaproteobacteria; order Rhodocyclales; family Azonexaceae; genus Azonexus; species Candidatus Azonexus amarohabitans. Next base: position 59,328 of record JADJLT010000006.1, on the reverse strand, counting down.
CCCTAGCCGCCACTCAGCGCCTGAACGATGACCACCTCGTCGCCGGACTGCATCGCCAGCACCAACGAATCCGCCGACACCCCGTTAACGAAAATGCGAATATGGCGGCGCACCCTCTGTTGCTCGTCGATCACGCGAAAGCGAATACCGGGATACTGCCGATCCAGATCGAGCAGCACCTCATCCAGCGTTGATCCGCCAGCCTCGGCCTGGCTGCTTTGGGTATACGAGCGCAAAGCGCTCGGGATCAGCACTTTCATGAGCTTGTCCGGTTAGATAACGACCGCTTCCACCGCGTAGATTTCCGGCAGATGTTGGGCGATGCACGCCCAATTTTGGCCCTCGTCACGGCTCATCCACAGCTCGCCGCTGGTCGTGCCAAAGTAGAGACCCACCGGATCATGGCTGTCGCAGCCCATCGCCTGTCGCTTGACGGTCCACCACGCCTGCTGTCTGGGCATGCCGGCATCCTGACGTTGCCAGGTTTCGCCGCCGTCTTGCGTCATGTAGACCGCCGGTTTGCCGTCAGGACTGGTGCGCGGCCATACCTGCGTGCCATCCATCGGAAAGACCCAGGCCGTCTTGTCGTCACGCGGGTGCACCGTCATCGTAAAACCAATGTCGCCGACGTCTGCGGGCATGTTTCTGCCGATGCGAACCCAGGTCTCCGAAGGACGGTCCAGGCGATAAATGCCGCAATGGTTTTGCTGGTAGATACGATCGGGATTGCTCGGACACATGCGCAGACAATGTGGATCGTGAAACATCGGGTTTGCGGCATCGAAACCGTAACCCTCCACCACGTTCATGCCCGCGATGAGCACCCGCCACCTCTCGCCGCCGTCCACGGATTCGTGCACGCCGCCGCCTGACATGCCGAAGTACAGATGCCGCGGATCACGCGGATCGACGATGATGGAATGCAGCTTGGGGCCATCGGGGGTGCCGTCCTTCTCGCTCCCCATCCACTCGCGATATTGCGGATCGTCATTGATACTTGAGAACGCGGCCCAGGTCGCGCCGCCATCCGCCGAACGGAACAGCCCTTGCGGCGAAGTGCCGGCGTACCAGACCTTGGGTTCAATGCTGTGCGCAGGGGTCAGCCAGAAGGTGTGATCCACCGTGCGGCCTGTTTCGCTCTCGGGTGCCTTGGCAAAAGCAGGTGGCTGCGCCGCTTCCTGCCAGGTTCGCCCCCAATCGATGGAGCGGAATATGGTCGGCCCCAGGTGGCCGGTTTTTGCCGCGGCCAGCAAGGTCGTTTTATCACGCGGATCGAGCACCAGATGGCTGATGATATGGCCGAGAAAATGCGGGCCATCGACCGCCCAGCTTGCCCGCATCGCGTCAGCACGAAATATCCAGGCACCTTTGCGCGTCGATACCAGCAGTGCAGTCGTCGTCATTGCTTTTCTCCTTTGGTCGGCTCCAGTTAAAGAAAAACCTTGCTACCGAACTTCGACTGTTTGCGTGGCGTTGGTTCCCGCCTTGAAAGCCAATTTTTACCGTGCTCTTTTCGATGGCAGGGGAGCGCGAGGACGCCATCACGTCGATGCGGAAATGTCGATTTTGGCCATTTTTTCCGGTTGACCGCGGAATCGGGAATCCAGCCGGCGCCGAGCCTCGATCAAGGCCCGGCAAACGGCCATCAGTCCCGGTGATCCAGCCACCAGGTCATCCCCTGCACATTGAGTTCAAGATCGGTGGCAAGGATGTCGAGGATGGTCGTTTCCGGCAGCGTGCAGCCGTGAGTGCGGAGTTCGGCCAGCAGGTAGGCGGTGAGTGCCTGCTTGGCCGCTTCGTGGCGGGTTTCGCCATCGTTGGCATGGGCTTCAGCGATGGCGACATGAGCGTCGAGGCGGCGATGCAGGTCGGCACCGCGCGCCGGCACGTCGTGCACTTGCGCGTAGTGGGTCAGGTACATGGCATGCAGGCCGTAGCCCAGCAGGCGGTCGATGGAGGCGCGCATTTCGACCGGGTCAAATTGCGTCGGGCTGGTGGTCGGCATGATGAACTGACGGCCATCGACATCGAATTCACGGTAGGAGAGGCCAAACATGTCACCGGTAAAGATGGCGTCGCCCTTGCGGTCGATGATGCAGATGTGGTGCTTGGCGTGTCCCGGGGTGTCGATCATCAGCAGTTCGCGACTGCCGAGTTGCAGGGTCAGGCCTTCGTGGGCGTCGATAATGCGCTCGGCGGCGATGGGCAGAATGTCGCCATAGACCGTATCGACGTATTCCTTGCCATAAACGGCGGTGACGCCGGCAACCAGCTTGGATGGCTCGGCCATGTGGCGGGAGCCGCGCGGATGCACGACCAGCTTGGCATTGGGGAATTCGCGCATTAACGCGCCGGCGCCACCGGCGTGGTCGAGGTGGATGTGGGTGAGAATGACGTAATCGACGGCATCGCGGCCCAGACCAAGCTTGTCGAGCGCAGCGACGACATTGGGCAGCGAATCGTTGCTGCCAGTGTCGATGAAAGCCACGCGACCGTCATCGACAATCATGTGGATCGCAGCCAGGATGGGGCGCACGTAGCCGGCGTCGAACGCGATGATGCCGTTGCCGTATTCTCTCCAGTCGAACATTTCCATACTCCTCCGTATTGATGCAGGCGATTATACTGGCGACTTTGCGATTTCAAAGGGCATAGCCATGACGCATTTCCTGGCCGACGATGGCGAGAAGATCCACGTCAAGATTTCGGGCGAAGGATCGCCGCTGATCCTGCTCCATGGCTGGACGTCCAGCAGCGATGAATGGTTCCCCTTCATGGCCGAACTGAATGCGAAACACCGCGTTTATCGCTGGGACGCCCGTGGCCACGGTGGCCACACGCTGGCCCACCCCGGCTCGGCGACCGTTGAGCGCATGGCACGCGACCTGCGGAACCTGATCGACCATTACCAAATAGCCCATGCCACCGCCACCGGCCACTCAATGGGCGCGCTGACGCTGTGGCAATACCTGCGCGACCACGGCACGCACGGTCTGGGCAAGCTGTGCCTGATCGACCAGTCGCCCAAGCTGTTGACGGCCGACGACTGGGAACATGGTATTTACGGGGATTTTGGGGCCGATCGCAACAGCGAATTGGTCTCTTGGCTGCGTGACGACTTTGCCGAAGGCGTGCTCAAGCTGACGGCACATGGCCTCAACAAGCGAGCCGAAGAGAAATACCTGCAGAATGCTTCGGGCTGGCAACGCTCGCGCGCTGCGCTGCAGTCACAGAATCCGGAACCGCTGATCAATTGCTGGCTGAGCCTGACGGCTGCCGACTATCGCGATGTGCTGGCCAATATTCCGCTACCAACCCTGCTGGTCTATGGCGGCGAGAGCAATTTTTATCATTCGTCGACCGCGCAGTATGTGGCTGACAACATCCCGAATGCCGTGCTGCGCATTTACGAGGGTACTGACCATTCGCCGCACCAGTGGCAGCGCGAGCGATTTGTCCGGGAGTTGATAGCGTTCATCAACGCCCCGGACTGAAGGTTTGGATCAGGTCGTCCGCACGTGCTGGACGGCTTGCTCCAGACGTTGCTTCTCGGCCAGAACCTTGTTGGCGTAGCGGCGTGCCGGATCGGTGATCGCCCCGCCGAACTGTTGCAGGCCGTTTTCCAGCCCGCCATTGCGACGAATCGATTCCTGCAGGACCTTGGCACCAACCTGAACGTTGATCACCGGGTTAAGGAAGGCCGATTGATCGGCGTCTTCCGGCAACTTGTCCTGGTGGTAGCGCGGCATGACCTGCATCAAGCCCTTGGCGCCAACGACGCTTTCCGAGAACGGATTGAAGCGCGATTCGATACCGATAACGGCAATGATCAACAGCGGATCAAGGTGCAACTGGCGTCCGGCCGTCTGCGCCGTGGCGAAAATTGGCTGGAGCGCGTCGGGAGCAACGTGATAGCGGCGCGAAACGTAATTCATCGCGGTACGCATGCGGGCACTGAGCGCCTCGGAGGTCGGATCGATCTCGTCGACATCTGCTTCCGCGTCGAGCACCACGTCTTCGCTCTCCGGCATCAGCAACTTCAAACCGTCGAGCATGGTGGGATTGCCACTCTGCACACCGACCAAAGCCAGCACAAAAAACACGCCGGCAAACATCAGGAACTTCTGAAACATTGAAGACGCAGCAGCGGAAAGCCGCAACATCGATGAGGGAAAAACTGTTGAGGTAAACATGCGACCTCCTTCACTGTTGCCACTGTCAAAAAGCATCTTCGACAGCGAACGGTTACAGGGGGTACGACATCGGTGATGGCCAGACTTTCAGCTCATCAAACTCCAAAGCCAGACTGCAAGATTGCTCAGGAAACCGATGCTGCACCGCAGCAATAACCACAGTCTATTGATTTATATGGCCTTTGTCAATCGAGACCCAAACAGACAAGGACTAGAGTGTTGCATCGCCGCAACACCCCCTCATCCGCGACAGGGCGCAAAGCCGCTAAAAACCGGGCTATTTCGCCGGTTTTCGAAATTTCATTTTCGGGTGTTTTTTCCGGTTGACCGTGGGACCGTTCACCGCAGCCCCAGGCACCGATATTTCTATGGCATCTTCAGATGGTTGCCAAAAACCTGTCGCAATTTCTTCGCTTTGGGTGCGACCACGGCAACGCAATAACCCTGCTCCGGATTCCGGCGAAAATACTGGTGGTGATAGTCCTCGGCAACAAAGAAGGTGGAAGCGGGGGTGATTTCAGTCACGATGGGGGCGCCCCAGATGCCCTCGCCGTTGAGGCGGGCAATCACCGCCTGCGCCACGGCCTGCTGGTCAGCATTGTGAAAAAAGATGGCCGAGCGGTATTGCGTGCCGGTGTCGTGGCCCTGCCGGTTGAGCGTCGTGGGGTCATGAATGGTGAAGAAAGCCGCGAGCAATGTCTCAAAATCGATGACAGCCGGGTCAAACTCGACTTGTACCACTTCGGCGTGTCCGCTGGCACCGCTGCACACCGACTCGTAAGTCGGCTGCGGACCCTGTCCGCCCATGTAGCCTGGCAGCACCGAAATGACGCCGGCCAATTGTTCGAATGCGGCTTCAGTACACCAAAAGCAACCACCCGCCAGGGTGACTTTTTGTGTGATGGTCGTTTCGTGCATGCTTGTTCCCGTTAATTATCCAGATACCCTGAAGACAGTATGCCGCAGCCTTCGTTCCGCGCCATCAGTAGCAAAAGCAAGTAAAATCATGAGTCTCCGAACATCACCGATTGCATCCGATGAGCACCGCCAAAAAACCAAGCTTTCAGGAAATCATCCTGCGCCTGCAGCAATACTGGAGCGGCAAGGGCTGCGCCCTGCTCCAGCCTTACGACATGGAAGTCGGTGCCGGCACCAGCCACACCGCCACCTTCCTGCGCGCCATCGGCCCGGAACCGTGGAAAGCCGCCTACGTGCAGCCGTCGCGCCGCCCGAAGGATGGACGCTACGGCGAAAACCCGAACCGGATGCAGCATTACTACCAGTTCCAGGTCGTCCTCAAGCCGGCCCCGGACAACATCCTGGAACTTTACCTCGGCTCGCTCGAAGCCCTCGGTTTCGACCTGAAGAAAAACGACGTCCGTTTCGTCGAAGACGACTGGGAAAACCCGACGCTGGGTGCCTGGGGCCTGGGCTGGGAAGTCTGGATGAACGGCATGGAAGTGACGCAATTCACCTACTTCCAGCAGGTCGGCGGCATCGACTGCAAGCCGATCACCGGCGAAATCACCTACGGCATCGAACGCCTCGCCATGTACCTGCAAGGCGTCGAGAACGTCTATGACCTCACGTGGACGGAAGGCCTGACCTATGGCGACGTCTATCACCAGAACGAAGTCGAGCAATCGACCTACAACTTCGAGCATTCCGATGTGGAATTCCTGTTCCATGCATTCGGCGCGCACGAGAAGCAGGCCCAGCACCTGATGGGCGCCCAATTGGCCCTGCCGGCTTACGAACAGGTGCTGAAAGCCGCACACACCTTCAACCTGCTCGACGCCCGCGGTGCCATTTCAGTCACCGAGCGCGCTGCTTATATCGGCCGCATCCGCAATCTCGCCCGCGCCGTAGCGCAAGCCTACCTCGACAGCCGCGCCCGCCTCGGCTTCCCGATGGCCCCTCAGGCATGGGCAGCCGAAGTCCTCGCCCAGATTGAAAAGAAAGCTGCCTGATATGTCGTCCAAGAATTTGCTCGTTGAACTGTTCGTCGAGGAACTGCCGCCCAAGGCGCTGAAAAAGCTGGGTGAAGTCTTTGCCCAGACGCTGGCCCAACATTTGAAAAACGCCGGTTTATCCGGGTTGACCGCAGCGGTCACCGCTTTTGCCTCGCCGCGCCGCCTGGCCGCGCACGTCACCGACGTTGCTGCTGTCGCCGCCGACAAGGCGGTCGTCCAGAAGCTGATGCCGGTTGCTGTTGGCCTCGATACCGCCGGTAACGCCACCCCGGCCCTGCTCAAGAAGCTCGCCGCCCTCGGCGCTGATGCCTCCTGTGTGCCAAACCTGCGCCGCGAAAACGACGGCAAAGCCGACATCCTGTTCTACGACAGCATGGCCAAGGGCGCCACGTTAGCCGAAGGCTTGCAAAAAGCCCTGGAAGCTGCGCTCGCCGCACTGCCGATTCCCAAGGTCATGACCTATCAGTTGCAGGACGGCTGGAGCAGCGTCAATTTCGTCCGCCCAGCGCATGGCCTCGTCGCCCTGCACGGCAGCGACGTTGTGCCGCTCGCCATCCTCGGCCTGACCTCTGGCCGCGAAACGCATGGCCACCGCTTTGAAGCGGCGGTTGATCCAGTCGTCTTCGCCCATGCCGACGAATACGCCGCCAAGCTGGCGACTGACGGCGCCGTGATTGCCTCGTTTGCCGAGCGCCGCGCCGAAATCGCCCGCCAGCTCGAAGCCGCAGCCGCCAAGGCCGGCGGCAAGCCGATCGACGACGACGCCCTGCTTGATGAAGTGACCGCGCTGGTCGAACGCCCGAACGTGCTGATCGGCCAGTTTGAAGAAGAATTCCTCGCCGTGCCGCAGGAATGCCTGATTCTGACCATGAAGGCGAACCAGAAATACTTCCCGCTGCTCGATGCGGCCGGCAAGCTGACCAACAAGTTCCTCGTCGTCAGCAACATCAGCCCGGAAGATGCCTCGGCCGTGATCGGTGGCAACGAGCGCGTGGTCCGGCCGCGTCTAGCCGACGCCAAGTTCTTCTTCGACCAGGACCGCAAGAAATCACTGGAAAGCCGCGTCGCCGGCCTCGGCAAGGTCGTTTATCACAACAAGCTGGGCACGCAAGGCGAGCGCGTACAGCGTGTGGCTGCGATTGCCCGTGCCATTGGCCAGCAACTCGGTGGCGAAGGCTTGGCCATGCAGGCCGAAAAGGCGGCGGTTTTGGCCAAGGCCGACCTCGTCACCGACATGGTTGGCGAGTTCCCCGAGCTGCAAGGCATCATGGGCCGCTACTACGCGCTGCATGACGGCCTCGCCGCTGAAGTGGCCGACGCCATTGAAGACCACTACAAGCCACGCTTTGCCGGTGATAGCCTGCCGCGCGGGCAAGTCGGCACCGTCGTCGCGCTGGCCGACAAGCTGGAAACGCTGGTCGGCATGTTCGGCATCGGCCAGATTCCGACCGGCGACCGCGACCCCTTCGCGCTGCGTCGCCATGCGCTAGGCACCATCCGCATGCTGGCCGAAGGAAATTTGGATTTACCGCTAAATTCCCTGTTGACCGTAGCAAGCAGCGCCTTTGCTGCCATTGAAGGCTTCAATGGCGCGGAAGCAGCGCTGGCCGATTTCATTTACGACCGCTTGGCCGGCAGCCTGCGCGAGCAAGGCTACACGGCACAGGAAGTCGATGCCGTCGTCTCGCAACGGCCGCAGCGACTGGGTGACATTCCGAAGCGCCTCGCCGCTGTCCGCGCCTTTGCAGCGCTGCCGGAATCCGCTGCACTGGCCGCCGCCAACAAGCGCGTCAGCAACATCCTGAAGAAGGTTGAAGACAGCGTCGATGCCTGGGTTGATACCGCCCTGCTCAAGGAAGCAGCCGAAGTTGCATTGCACGCCGCGCTGGTTGATGTCGTACCGCAAGCTGACGCGGCCTTCGACACCGGTGATTACACCGAATCGTTGCAGGCCCTGGCCGCTTTGCGCGCGCCGGTCGATGCATTTTTCGATGGCGTCATGGTCAATGCCGACGATCCCGCCCTGCGCGCCAACCGTCTCGGCCTGCTCGCCAAACTGCATGCGGCGATGAACAAGGTCGCAGACATTTCCAAGTTGTCCGCTTAAAACCGGAAAGGCCGCCATGCCCAACAAGCTCGTCATCCTCGACCGCGATGGTGTCATCAACTTCGACTCGGCCCAGTTCATCAAGAACCCGGCCGAATGGAAGCCGATCCCCGGCAGCCTGGAAGCCATCGCCCGCCTCACCCAGTGCGGCTACAAGGTGGTTGTGGCGACCAATCAGTCAGGCGTCGGACGCGGGCTGTTCGACATGGAAATGCTGAACCATATCCACACCAAGATGCACAAGGCCGTGGTCGCACTGGGCGGGCGGATCGACGCCATCTTTTATTGCCCACACCCCGCCGACTCCAAGTGTGAATGCCGCAAGCCCAAGCCGGGCATGTTCAAGCGGATCTCCGAGACATTGAACGTCGACCTCAATGGGGTGCCGGCCATCGGCGATTCGCTGCGCGATCTGCAGGCATGTGCCGCCTATGGCTGTCAGCCGATGCTGGTGATGACCGGCAAGGGCGAAAAAACCAAGGCTGACGGCGATCTGCCGGAAGGCACGCAGGAGTTTAAGGATCTGTCTGCGGCGGTCGATGCCATCCTCCAGGAAACGACACCATGAAGGCCGTTCGCTCCACGCTGTTCATGGCCTATGCCATCGTCTGGTCGATTTTGACCGCACCGCTCGTGGTCATTGCTGCGCTGGCCCTGCGTGGCCTGTGGGGCTACCGCTTCGGCAAACTGTGGCGCCTTGGTATCCAGTTCGGTGTCGAGAACATTCTCGGCATCCGCCCCAAGGTGATCGGTCTTGAAAACATGCCGAAAGAGCCCTGCGTCATTCTCGCCAAACACCAGTCGGCGTGGGAGACCATGACATTGCAGGACACCGTGCCGAGCGGCGCCTACTGTGTTTTCGTGCTGAAAAAGGAACTGCTCAAGGTGCCGCTCGTTGGCTGGGGGCTGGCCGCGATGAAAATGATTTCCATTGACCGCGCGGCCGGCAAGGATGCGCTGGATCAGGTCGTCATCCAGGGCCGCGAGCGTCTCAAGCAAGGCTTCTACGTCATTCTCTTTCCGGAAGGCACGCGCGTTGCGCCAGGCCAAAAGAAACGTTTCAAGCCGGGCGGCGCCTATCTCGCCACGCATGTTGGCTGCAAGGTCGTGCCAATTGCCCACAATGCCGGCGAGTTGTGGCCACGTCAGGCTTTCCTGAAGACCCCGGGCACCATCACGATCAGCATCGGCCCGGCTTTCGATGCGACCGGCATGACCGAGGCGGAAGTCAATCAGCGCGCCGAAGCATGGATCGAAGACGAGATGCATCGCATGTCGCCGCACCGCTATTCGGATGCCCAGCACAACGCTACCTGAGTCCGCTCGCAGCATCGTCATTGCTGGCCAGGCTGTAGCCTACCAGCTCAAGCGCAGCCAGCGACGCACCATCGGCCTGGCCATCGATCACCGCGGCCTGCGGGTGGGCGCACCGACCCGTGCCCGCATCGGCGATATCGAAAATCTGATTCATCAGCATGGCCAATGGGTGCTCGACAAGCTGGCCGCCTGGCGCGACCGCCCAAGCCCAGACAAGCTCGACATCACCGATGGCACAGTCATTTTTGTTCTGGGCGAAGCGCTGACTGTGGCCATTACCGACCTCGGCCGGGCGCACTGGCAATTCGGCCCCGGCACGATTTACCTGCGCCCGGATGCGAAACACCATGCCAGTCAGTTGCTGGAACGCGCCTTGCGCGACAAGGCTCGCGACATCTTTGCGGAACGTCTGGCCATCCATGCGCCGCTACTCGGCGTTGCCATGCCGGTGCTCCGCCTGTCCTCTGCCCGCACGCGCTGGGGCAGTTGCAATCATCGAGGCGACATTTCCCTGAACTGGCGGCTGATCCTGATGCCGCTGGCGATCATTGATTATGTCGTTGCCCACGAACTGTCCCATATCCGGGAAATGAACCACAGCCCACGCTTCTGGGCCGTCGTTGAACAACTCTGCCCGGACTGGCGCCATCGCCGCCTTGAACTTCGGCGACTCGCCCGCAGCCTTCCACACTTCTGACAGCGCTCGCCGGGCTAACGGAAGCAGCCGGAATCCCGTAAAATTATGCAATTCGAAAATTTTCACCCGGCTTTTTTTCACCGGTCGTGAATTACTTATCCATTGTCCGTCGATAGTTGTGCCAGCATCTTTTCTTGCTTGCCACACGGCGAGAACAAGACCACGCTCACCCACTCCGGATATGCCATTTGCCCATGTTTGAATCTTCTTCTGCCGACATAGAGACAATTCCGGCAACCGGACTTATCGACCAACTGATTTTCCTGGCCCACTTCTTCGGCAAACGGGCGGATCGGGTTCAATTACTGGCCGATACGCCCATCGTCGATGACCGGATCAGTGAACCGCAAATCCACGAATGTGCCGCCCGCGCCGGCCTCGCCCTGACCCGTTCGGAAAGCGGCCTGCGCGAATTCAAGGATTCCGAACTCCCCGTCCTGCTCACCTCACCCGGCGGCCAATCGCTCGTTATTCTGAGCCGCAACGGCGAGCAATGGGAATGTGTACTGGCCGGCATCAAGGGCAGCAAAAAAATGTCGCTCGGCGAGATTCGGCGCGACTTTGACGGAACAGCCTACTTTGCCCGCCCGATGGTGTTCTTCGACACCCGCAGCCTGCTTTACCATCTGCAACGACCGCGCCGCTGGTTCTGGGACACCCTGCTCAAGAACAAGGCAATCTATGGCTGGGCCTTGCTGGCCACCGTGCTGGTCAATGTTTTCGCGGCGGTCATCCCCTTCTACACCATGTCTGTCTATGACCGCGTCGTTCCCAACAACGCGCTCGACAGCCTCTGGGTGCTGACGTCGGCCGTCGTCGTCGTTGCCCTGTTCGACATCGTCATCAAGATGCTGCGCAGCTATTTGCTCGAATCTGCTGCACGCAAAGCCGACATCGCGATTTCATCGCACATTTTCGCGCACACCCTGCGCCTGCGCGCCGCCTCACGGCCGGCCTCCGGCGGCGTACTGGCCAATATCGTCCGCGACTTCGAGTCAGTGCGCGACTTCGTCACTTCGTCGACACTGACACTGCTCGGCGACGTGCCCTTCATGCTGTTCTTCCTGGTTGTCATTGCGCTGATCGGTCATTGGCTGGTCCTTGTGCCGCTGATCCTGATCCCGATAACCATCGGTGTATCGATGCTGATCCGGCGTCCGCTCTCGCGGATTCTCGGCAGCAACATGAAGGAATCCGCCCAACGTACCGCCCATTTGTTCGAGGTCATGAACGGCATTGACACCATCAAGTCGATAGGCGCCGAAGTCTGGGCTCGTCGTCAATGGGAAATGCTGACCGTTAAAATTTCCGAAAACTCGGTGCATCTGCGTGAGTGGTCGGCCTTCGGCACCCAGTTTTCGCTGTTGATGACCAGCCTCTCCTCTATTCTTCTTGTTATGTTTGGCGCCATGCTGATTGTCGACAGCACGATCACGATGGGCCAGTTGATCGCAGTCACCATGCTGGCCGGACGCGCCATTGCCCCGGCGACTCAGATCGCCGCACTGATTGTCCGCTACGAACAGACCAAGCAGGCACTCGATGCACTCGACAAGATTATGGAGTCGCCCATCGACGAGCCGGCCGACAGCCTGCATCTGCCACAGCTTCAGGGCCGTATCGATTTTCGTGACGTGCATTTTTCTTACCCGAATTCGTCACCATTGCTCAAAGGCCTCAACCTGAGCATTCAAGCCGGCGAGAAGGTAGGCTTCATTGGCCGCATCGGTTCCGGCAAGAGTACGCTGTTCCGACTTATTTTGAACCTTTATGGTCCGGATCAAGGCAACGTACTGATTGATGGCGTCGCCGCCAACCAGATCGAACCTCAGAGCTTGCGCCGGCAGATTGGCTATGTGCCGCAGGATATAACCCTGTTCCACGGCGATATCCGCGAAAACATCCTGCTCAGCGGCACCCAGGTCAGTGATCAGCAGCTTCTCGAAGCCGTCCGCCTGGCCTGCCTCGACGACACATTGACGCAGTTGGCGCAGGGTCTTGGCACCCAGGTTGGCGAAGGCGGCAGCCGACTGTCCGGTGGCCAGCGCCAGGCCGTCGCCATTGCCCGCGCCCTGGTCCAGCAGCCGCAAATGCTGTTGCTGGACGAGCCAACCAGCATGATGGACCCCGGTACAGAACAAAAGCTGATTGAAAACCTGCGCTCAATCAAGGACAGGACCATCCTGCTCGTCACCCACCGCATGGCCATGCTGCCGCTGGTCGATCGGCTGATTGTCGTCGAGCAGGGCCGGGTTGTGCTCGACGGCCCCCGCAATGAAGTGCTGCGTACCCTGCAGGGTGGAAACAAGACGCCAGCCACCCACTCGGAGGCATCGGCATGAAATCAACGCCTACACAGCTTGAACAGCTATCCTCGCACCACGATTACGACCGCGGACCGCACAAGGCGGTGCAATATCTGGTGGGTACGACAGCGCTGTTTTTCGTTCTGCTGCTGGCATGGATGAGCTTTGCCAAGCTCGACATTTCGGTCAATGCGATTGGCGCGATCGTTCCATCGAGCCGTGTACAGCAAATTCAAAGCATGGAGGGCGGCATTCTCCAGTCCATCGCCGCTCGCGAGGGGTCGCATGTCAAAAAGGGGGATTTGCTGGCCACGGTGCAGAACCTCCAATTCAACTCGGAACTGGGCGAAAGCCAGCAAACCTACTGGGGCACCCAAGCTGCGCTGGTTCGATTGCAGGCTGAAGCCCAAAGCCGTCCGCCCGTGTTCCCCGCCGATCTGGAAGCAAGCGCCCCGGAGCTGGTACGCGAGCAGCGTACGCTGTGGCAGGCTCGCCGCCAGGAGCGTGAAAACACGCTGGACACATTGAGCAAACAACTCGCCCAGCGCCAGCAGGAACTGGCCGAAGCCAAGGCAAAAAACCAAGCCTTGAACGATGCCATCGGCCCAGCCCGGGACGCACTAGCCATCGAGGAAAAACTGGCTGCAGCCGGCGCCGGCGCTCGTGCCGATCTGCTTGCTGCACAGCAACGCTATACCGCACAAAAGGGCGAACAGGAGACGACGCGCATTGCCATTGGCCGAATTCAGTCGGCGGTCCAGGAAGCGCAGGCGCGTTTGATTGAAACGAAATCCCGCTTCGCAACAGAGACCAGCAAGGAAAAAAACGATCTCGAATTGCGCGCCGCTACGGTTAACCAGCAATTGACCAGCCGAAATGACAAGGTAGCGCGCCGCGACCTGCACGCACCGATGGATGGAACGGTCAATCGAGTGCTGTTAAATACCGTGGGTGGCGTGGTCAAAGCAGGCGAAACGATCATGGAAATCGTCCCAGCCGAAGACAAACTGCTGATCGCCGCGCGCGTCAAACCGACGGATATTGCCTTCATCAAAATCGGACAGCCCGCAAAAATTCGTATCAGCGCCTACGATTCGTCCATTTTCGGCACCCTGTCGGGCAAGGTGGTTCGGGTCGGCGCCGACGCCATTGTGGATAACGAACGCAAGGAGAGTTATTTCGAGGTCTTTCTGGAGGCAGAGCGCAACTTTCTTGGCTTGCCGGAAGAACGACTGACCATTTCACCGGGTATGGGCGCCGATGCCAGCATCAAGACCGGCAAGCGAACGATGATGGATTACATGCTAAAACCTGTGATCAAAACCCTCGACAAATCGCTGCGCGAACGATGAACCCGCAGCTTAACGCGCTATTCAAAATCACGCTGCTGTGCGGCCTGCTGTCGGCATTTGGCACGTCGGCAATGGCCGATACCGAAACGCTGCCGGCCGTAGTCGAACGCGTCTTGTTGCAACAGCCCAGCGTCAGGTCCGCCCAAGCCTTGCTGAATGCCGCTGACTCACAGGTTTCACAAGTTCGCTCCGATTATCTGCCGACCGCCAGCCTGGGCTATCGCAGCGGCAAATCGCGCGATGAAACCCAGGGCATCCCCTTTGACAGAACCGTGCGGCGCAGCGATGCCAGTTTGCGCTGGAACCTGTTCAATGGCGGGACTGACTTCTATCGCCTAAGATCGAGCCAGTTTGCCCGGGATGCAGCCGAAACCGATCTGGATGATGCGCTTGAACGCGTCGCAGCCGAAATCACCGAAAATTACGCTGATGTCGTTCGACTTCGCCAAACGATCAGCAGTCTGAATGAAACGATTACGCGCCAGGAACGCCTCGAGAAACAGGTGACCGAACGCGTCAATGCGGGTCGTATTCCACCGGCCGAACTCGATTTGATGAGCGTCCGACTGATCCAGAGCCGCACATTACTCGGTCAATTGCGAACCCAATTGACCACCGCCGAGTACCGTTATCGCCTGCTTACCGGCACGCCTCCCGAACAATTGGTACTGCCGGCCATTACAGCTGCTGCGCACGAGAGCAGGCCTGAGTTGCTGATCGAAAATCTGCGCGAACGCAATCCCCGTCTGCGCGCCGCCTTGCAGCGTGTTTCTGCACGGCAAGCAGATATTGGTGCCGCTCGCGGCGGTCTTTTGCCCAGCATAGACCTTGAGCTAAGCAAGCGCCTGAACAACAACACCGACCCGGTACCGGTCACCGACAGCGATCACGGCGGGCTGGTCCGCATCAATCTCGACATTCCACTAGGCGGGAGGACCATTGCCAGGCACAACGAAGCCATCGAGCGCCACGAGGCCGCACAAGCCGACGCCGATCAACTGAGCAACGACCTCGCCCGGGAAATTGCCGACCTCTACGGTCAACTGGAAGAATTGGCCAAAATCGATAATTCACTTGAGCAGCGAGTACTCTCAGCGCAGCGCGTCGCCGCCGCCTATGAACTCCATTTCGAAGCCGGCCGTCGCTCGCTAAACGACGTATCCATCGCCCACGATGATCTATTCGAAGCGCAGCGGAATCTGATCGAAGCCCGCGCCCGGACAACCGTGCTGAGAGCACGCCTGCTCAGCATGACCGGCGAACTGCGCGACGCCCTGCGCACGCGCTACCATCCTGCCCCCATTGCGCCAGAACTGCTGGGCAGCAAGCCGGCCGTCCCGGCCAGCGCTATCGCCATCTCCGACGAGACTGCATATGCCGGCGCCGACACGGCATCGTCCGTTTCTGATCCGATTACCAAACTGGAATCACGGCTCGGCCAATGGCTGGAAGCATGGTCCCAGAAGAACTTCGAGCAGTATCGAGCTCACTACACGCCCGACTTCACCGCTGCCGGACTCGGCTCGACCGCCGCGTGGGAAAACGAACGCCGCCGGCGTATCAATCAGGCCGTCTCGCCATCGATTCGCATTGAATCGCTGAAATCCGAGGTGAACGGCGAAGACCGGGCCACCAGCCAATTTACTCAGCACTACACTTCGGGAAACTTCAGTGACACCGTGATAAAGCAAATTGACTGGATCCGATACAACGGACAGTGGCTCATTGCTGGCGAAACCGCGCACCCACTGCCCTCCGTAAAAGCTGCGTCAAGCCACTAGCGCGGACCTTCGCTGCGAATCCGCCACTCGTTGCCTTCCTTGACCCACTCCAGTCGCTTGCCGCCAGCATCGCTAAAATTGCTCGACTGATACTGCTGCTCGAACACTACCGTGGCCACGTTCCCGGAAAGCATGAAAAATGGGTTGAGAACTCGAACCTTGATCTCGCCCTTCTTTTCAAGCTTTACGCGACGATCTGCTGCCCACGCTGCAGTGGATTTTCTGGCTGGCGGCACGAAATCCTTGCTGTAAAACGATAGATAACGATCGACATCCTTGGCCTCCCAAGCTTGGCGCCACCCCTCCAGTCGAGGTCCGATGACCTTGGCTGGGTCGTCTGCAACCTCCTTGGCCGGTGCCGGCGCAACTGCCGCAGCCGGTTTCATTTCGGCCACTGTCAGAGCTGCAACCACCTTCACGGGTGGGGCGGGTGCCGGCGTTGGCTCCTTAAGTGCGGCTGCTGAAACAGCTGGTTTCGACGCCGTACCTGTGGAAGCTAGGGAGAGATGTTCACGGTATTTCGCATTACCCGGATTTAGAGCCAGCGCTTTCTCAAACGACTTATGAGCAGAAGCACCATCGCCTCGTGCCAACTGCGCCATGCCCAAGGTATCGTGATAGCCAGCAACCGCTGGATTCGCTGCAACTGCCCGCTGCGCGAGGGAGAGAGCCTCGTCAAGCTTGAATTTTCGCTGGACAAGCAAGTAGGCAAGATTATTCATTACCAGGGCATATTCCGGCTCGGCCTTCAAGGCCTCCCGGTAAGCAGACTCTGCTTCGTCTGAACGTTTCTGGCGCTCAAGAAGCTGCGCTCGCATGGCATGTGGCAAGGCGCTCTGGGGAGAAAGCCGTGCAGCCCCTAGGTAAGCCTCTATGGCTTTGTCTGTTTTACCAAGTGCCGCCAGCGCATCGCCACGCCCGATAGCCGCACCGGCGAAGTCCGCTCGCAGCGCCAGCGCCTTGTCAAAGGCCTCCAGTGCCCGGTCGGGCGCACCCTGCCTCAAGGCAAGCAAACCCAGCGCGTGGAAGATAAAAGGATTCGATGAGTCCAGCTTTGCAGCATCGCTCAAGGCCCGTATGGATTCGTCCAGCTTGCCATCAGCAGAAAAAGCAAGCCCCAAAGCCAGATGGCCCGCTGCGAAGTTCGGGTTACGACTAATGAGATCGCGCAATACATTGATTGCCTCGCCCGGCTTTCTAATCTTTTCAAGATAGAGATTGGCCAAATCAAGGCGAAGCTGCGAGTTATCAGGAAAAGTTGAAATAGCCTTGCGATATCGGGTAGCCGCAATATCCAGATTACCCTGGTCGGCATAGAGGCGTGCCTCTGCCTGATGTATCTCCGGACGTTTGGGGGCTGTAGAAACCGCTCTCGCCATCCATTCGCGTGCCTTTTCGGCTTTACCCTCGAGCTGTGCCACCATGGCAAGACCGAGTAACGCCTCGACGGCGGTGGGGTTTAATCGATTTGCTTCAAGAAACGCCTTTTCTGCCATCCCTGCCTGCTGAGCACGCAATGCAGCGTAGCCCTCATTAATCTTGATCTGAACTTCATCGGTGGCCATCAGTTCACTTTTGGGCACGCCGGAAGCCTCGAGCACGAGCGCCTGAGCAGTAGCATTCCAGCCGGCAAAACCGAAAACAATAAGCAAATAGCAGTAACAGCGGCGGGGAGACATTCCGTACCTCACAAAAATAGCGCGACCATTTTCATGGCAAATCATCAGAAAAATTCGAGATGTTATGGGAGCCAACCATCCAGATTGAATTATCGACCGGACGAGCAAAAAGAATCCACCAATAAAAATTGGGGCCTCAGCCCCAATTTCCAATCGATCAATCGATCGAAACCAAATAATGGAGACGAAGCAAATCGCCCTGTTATTTGGCCTTGCGACGCCGAGCCAAGGCCAAGCCAGCCAAGCCAAGCGCTGCCAAGGCTGAGGTAGCGGGCTCAGGAACATTGTTGCCTCTACCGGGAGTAGCCTGAACGATATCCTGATACGTATCTACCGTCCATGCGGTCAGGACGTGGGGCGTGATCGGAGCTAATGGATCATTCAATTTCACCAGCAGGCTGCTGGCAAAATCTAAGGCAGCCTGATCAACGCTCCAACCTTTCAGATTTCCTGTGGTCAGGTTGCTGTCGTCTTCAGTTTCCCACAAGGCAATCTGAAAGCCGGCGGCTTCAGTTGATGAGAAGCTCTCGGAATAGCTTTGATCAAAGAGCCGCTGCGTGGACGAACTGAAGGTATTTGTCGCGGTGTAATTCGCAGGTATGAAGGCAAGTTGCTGACCAATCTCAAAGCAAAACGCAAGGAAGCTTGAGTTACCGCTGGTTACATTGATGTAACCAGCTGAGTCAGTTAGTGTTCCGGCCAGAGTAGACACTGAAAATACCAATTGATTGGGATCTGGCATGACATCCAGTGTATCGGCTTGTGCCGCCGAACCTGCAAAAAGGCCAGCAACCATGACGGCTGCTACGGTCGACCTGAAAAAGCTGTGTTTTTTCATATGAATCTCCTACCTAAAAAATCTCAAGACAATTGCCTGTTTCGGATACCCCCGCCGGCGAAGGCGGGAGACCGGACTTATGCTGCTATCAAATCGTGTTGCTGCTGATCGTAAAGACTTACCATCTGATTCAAAGTAGCGACAGACGAATCAGGTGCCAAAACATCATTCGCTAGAGCTACAGGTGCAACGCTCTTGCCCAGCAGCGCATCAAGTGAAGTATCGTCACCCAGCAAGGCAGAGATACTGGGCAAAACAACACCCGCTGACTCGGCATCGGCCACTGAGATATTGAAGTAGACATCGGCCATATCCACCGTGCTGCCATCGGCCATCACAGCGCCACTGCGCTCCAGATGCAGGTTGCCTTGAGCATCAACCGCGGGCAGCTCAACGAAATCAGTCTTCAAGCTAACCACGCCCGCATCAGCAAGGCTGCGCAATTCGCCAGCATCACTCTGGTGATTGCCATTCAAATCCTGCCAGACCAGCAGATCGGCAAAGCCGGCGTCCTTGGCGTCAACCATCCCGTCGCCATTGGTATCGAAGCTGGCAAGCTTGGCAAAGCCCTGCCCCTTGTTGAGACCGCCGAAAAGCTCACTCAAATTGTCGATGCTGCCGTTGTGGTTAGCATCGATCGCGAGGAAAGCATCGCCAGCAGAAATCCATCCGCTATTAATGCCCTTACCGGTTCCCAGCAAATCAAACTGCCCCGTTGAGGCTTCACGCCCAATGGTCTGAATGCCGTCACCGTTGAGATCAAGAACAATCGGAGTAATGGCGGCATCCCAAGTCATGTCAGCCTCACCGGAAACAAGCGTGGTATAGGCTGTCGTGGCCACATCTGTCGTACTGTAGGCGTCTGAATCTATGGCGTCGTTAGCTCCAACATCTTTCTGCCCCCAATACCAGTAGGACATATCAATGCCCTTGTAGATCGTTGCACTCTTGTCAAACACCACGCGGTAGCTACCCGGATCGAGATTGGTGAAGCTATAGTTGCCGGATGCATTGGTGTAGGTCGTACCGACCGTAGCACCAGTCGCATCCTGCAATTTGACCAACACATTGGCAATCCCGGCTTCACCAGCGTCCTGGAGATTGTTGTGGTTGACGTCCTCCCACACTCTGTCGCCAATACTAGCCTTGCGGTACAAACCAGCATCCCAGCTCAAATCGTTCTCACCGGCTGACAACGTTGTGACGATGGTGGTCCCGGTAGCATCGACATCGGAGTCTGTGGCATCGTTACCGCCCATATCCTTGCTGGAATAATAGTAGCCGGTCGGCTTGACGACCTGAACCTTGAAATCTCCCGGCGTCAGGTCGCTGAACAGATAATTGCCACTGGCATTGGTCGTCGTGGTGGCAACCACCGCACCGGCAGCACTCAGCAATTTGACTGTTACTCCGGCAATTCCAGCTTCGCCGGCATCCTGAATGCCATTGGCGTTCAAGTCTTCCCATACGCGGTCGCCAATGCTTGCAGTAGTCGGCACGGAAGAAACACAAGTTGTCGCAGATACAACAAGATTCTGAATCTTGAAATAATCATTCGACTGACCCGGAGCAGCCGAAACAATCAGCATATTGCCTTCGATATTGCCGGCATTGAGATCAGCCCAACGTGCGCTGGTCAGCGTAGTGCTATTGACTTCGGTAAAGCCCATACTCGTCAGGACGGCATCACTCAGTGTCACGTGACTTGTGAATGCATTACTGGACGTACCAATCCAGATTTTCATGTCGCTATCGCCGATCACGTAGCCAAGATAGGCCTTGTCGACCGTCACCAATGTCGAAAACTCGAACTGGACGTAATTGTCCCGGCCATAGTTATCAAGCGTGTGGTCATTGTTTGCCGAGCCATTTCCTTCACTGCTATCGGTTACACCCAAACCGCCTGCGTAGGTGCCGAGCCATGCGCTGGCCCATGCACCCGTACTCTTGTCGCGGCTGAATGCGCTGGCATTTACTGAAATACCATTCGCGGTGTAACTGCGAATGTTGCCATCCGTTCCATCCGTCGCCGAATTTCCATTGAAGTCAAACGTTGCAGTAACTCGGGCACCACGCAGGCCGGCATCCCACGAAAGATCATTCTCACCGGACTCAAGGGTGGTCAGTACCGACTTGCCCGTAACGGTATCCACGTCGGAGTCAAGTGCGTCATTGCCGCCCTGATCCTTGTTGGCGAAGGTAGTACCGTTCGGAGCAACAACCTGAATTGCATAATCGCCAGGCATCAGGTTCTTGAACAGATAATTACCATTGGCATCGGTAACGGTCGACGCCAGTACCGCACCGGCTACGTTCAGCAGCTTGACGACGACACCGCCAACACCAGCCTCATTTGCATCTTGAACACCATTCGAATTGCAATCGCTCCACACCTTGTCGCCAATTGAGGCCAATTTGTACAAACCGGCATCCCAGGACAGGTCGTTTTCACCTGCAGAGAGGTTCGTAACAATCGTCTTGCCGGTCAGCGGATCAACGTCGCTATCGGTTGCATCGTTTCCGCCAAGATCCTTGCCGGTAATCACGTAACCTGATGGCGCGACGATCTGTACCGAGTAGTCACCCGGATTCAGATTACTGAACAGATAATTGCCGTTGGCATCTGTGTTGGCAGACCCAACCACTGCCCCCGTCGCGTCGAGCAGTTTGACCGCAACTCCCGCAATACCTGTTTCGCCAGCATCCTGAACACCGTTGGCATTTTTATCGAGCCAGACCCGATCACCGATCGAAGCAGGCTTTTGATAGAGACCTGCGTCCCAGCTCAAATCGTTCTCACCGGAATCAAGCGTGGTCACCATGGTTTTGCCCGTCACGCTATCGACATCACTGTCGGTCGCATCATTGGCACCAAGATCCTTGCCGGTAATGACGTAGCCGGAAGGCGCAACTACCTGGACCGCATAGTTACCGGGTGTCAGCCCTTGGAACAAGTAATTTCCGTTGGCGTCTGTCGCAGAGGTCGCAACAACAGTTCCTGCAGCATTCAGCAAATTAACGGTGACACCAGCAATACCGGACTCACCGGCATCCTGAATACCGTTCTTGTTCGCATCCAACCAGACTCGATCGCCGATGGAAGCACTTTTGTACAAACCTGCATCCCACGAAAGATCGTTCTCGCCAGCAGACAAGGTCGTCAGGATCGTCTTGCCAGTCGCCGGATCGATATCGCTGTCAGTGGCATCGTTTCCACCAAGATCCTTGCCGCTCACCAGGTAACCAGCAGGCACAACCACCTGGACGGCATAATCCCCGGGCGAAAGGTTATTGAACAGGTAGTTGCCGCTCGCATCCGTCGTCAAGGTGTTGACCGTAGCGCCGTTCGAGTCGAGCAACTTGACCTTGACACCGGCCAGACCCAGCTCGCCTGCGTCCTGAACACCGTTCGCGTTGGTGTCCAGCCACACACGGTCACCCAGCGTGGCGGTGCGTTCGTCGACAAAGTCATTACCAGCACTGGTCTGGCCCGGATTGAGGGTGACCGCAATGCTGTTCGGGTTGCCGCCGTCGATGTCGCTGACGTCGAGGTAGCCCGGTTTGTTGGTTTCAACAACGGTGTAGGTGCCTGCCGGCAGGTTGTTGAAGGCGTAGTTGCCGTTGGCGTCGGTGATGGCCGTGCCAACAATGTTGCCATTAGCATCCTTGAGGGTGACGGTGACGCCACCAATCGGGCTATCGCCGCTGTCGTTGTTGTCCAGGTCTTCACGCACGGTGCCGGTGATGGTGCCCGGGTTGGCGACAATGCCGGCATCCCAGGTTTTGTCGGATTCGCCGGAGTCCAGCACGGTCTGGATGGTCTTGCCATCCGCCGGGTTGGCGTCGGAGTCCGTGGCGTCTGCGCCGCTGTCTTTGGTGGTGAAGCTGTAGCCGGCCGGTAGCGTGGCTTTGTCGAACTGGACGCTGTAGGTGCCCGGCTTGAGGTTGGTGAAGAGGTAGTTGCCGTTGCTGTCGGTGGTCAGCGGGCTGCCGACGGCGACGCCGTTGGCATCAAGCAGGGTGACCTTGACGCCTTGCACACCGGCTTCGCCGTTGTCTTGTTGGCCGTTGCCGTTGGTGTCGTACCAGACGCGGTCGCCAAGTTGGGCGAGCTGGTAGAGACCGGCGTCAACGTCGGGGTTGTTCTGGCCAGCGGCCAGGGTGACCGGGGCGCTTTGACCGGCCGCGTTGATGTCGCTGTCGGTGGCTTCTACGCCGCCGAGGTCCTGACCGGTGACGACGTAGCCGGCGGGGGCAACGACGGATACGCTGTAGGTGCCCGGGGCGACGGTGAAGCCGTAGTTGCCGTTGGCGTCCGTGGTCATGCTCTGGACTACAACACCGTTGTTGTCCTTGAGTTCAACCTTGACACCGGCCAGACCCAGCTCGCCTGCGTCCTGAACACCGTTCGCGTTGTTGTCGAGCCACACGCGGTCACCCAGGGTGGCGGTGCGTTCGTCGACAAAGTCATTACCAGCACTGGTCTGGCCCGGATTGAGGGTGACCGCAATGCTGTTCGGGTTGCCGCCGTCGATGTCGCTGACGTCGAGGTAGCCCGGTTTGTTGGTTTCAACAACGGTGTAGGTGCCTGCCGGCAGGTTGTTGAAGGCGTAGTTGCCGTTGGCGTCGGTGATGGCCGTGCCAACAATGTTGCCATTAGCATCCTTGAGGGTGACGGTGACGCCACCAATCGGGCTATCGCCGCTGTCGTTGTTGTCCAGGTCTTCACGCACGGTGCCGGTGATGGTGCCCGGGTTGGCGACAATGCCGGCATCCCAGGTTTTGTCGGATTCGCCGGAGTCCAGCACGGTCTGGATGGTCTTGCCATCCGCCGGGTTGGCGTCGGAGTCCGTGGCGTCTGCGCCGCTGTCTTTGGTGGTGAAGCTGTAGCCGGCCGGTAGCGTGGCTTTGTCGAACTGGACGCTGTAGGTGCCCGGCTTGAGGTTGGTGAAGAGGTAGTTGCCGTTGCTGTCGGTGGTCAGCGGGCTGCCGACGGCGACGCCGTTGGCATCAAGCAGGGTGACCTTGACGCCTTGCACACCGGCTTCGCCGTTGTCTTGTTGGCCGTTGCCGTTGGTGTCGTACCAGACGCGGTCGCCAAGTTGGGCGAGCTGGTAGAGACCGGCGTCAACGTCGGGGTTGTTCTGGCCAGCGGCCAGGGTGACCAGGGCGCTTTGACCGGCCGCGTTGATGTCGCTGTCGGTGGCTTCTACGCCGCCGAGGTCCTGACCGGTGACGACGTAGCCGGCGGGGGCAACGACGGATACGCTGTAGGTGCCCGGGGCGACGGTGAAGCCGTAGTTGCCGTTGGCGTCCGTGGTCATGCTCTGGACTACAACACCGTTGTTGTCCTTGAGTTCAACCTTGACACCGGCCAGACCCAGCTCGCCTGCGTCCTGAACACCGTTCGCGTTGGTGTCCAGCCACACACGGTCACCCAGCGTGGCGGTGCGTTCGTCGACAAAGTCATTACCAGCACTGGTCTGGCCCGGATTGAGGGTGACCGCAATGCTGTTCGGGTTGCCGCCGTCGATGTCGCTGACGTCGAGGTAGCCCGGTTTGTTGGTTTCAACAACGGTGTAGGTGCCTGCCGGCAGGTTGTTGAAGGCGTAGTTGCCGTTGGCGTCGGTGATGGCCGTGCCAACAATGTTGCCATTAGCATCCTTGAGGGTGACGGTGACGCCACCAATCGGGCTATCGCCGCTGTCGTTGTTGTCCAGGTCTTCACGCACGGTGCCGGTGATGGTGCCCGGGTTGGCGACAATGCCGGCATCCCAGGTTTTGTCGGATTCGCCGGAGTCCAGCACGGTCTGGATGGTCTTGCCATCCGCCGGGTTGGCGTCGGAGTCCGTGGCGTCTGCGCCGCTGTCTTTGGTGGTGAAGCTGTAGCCGGCCGGTAGCGTGGCTTTGTCGAACTGGACGCTGTAGGTGCCCGGCTTGAGGTTGGTGAAGAGGTAGTTGCCGTTGCTGTCGGTGGTCAGCGGGCTGCCGACGGCGACGCCGTTGGCATCAAGCAGGGTGACCTTGACGCCTTGCACACCGGCTTCGCCGTTGTCTTGTTGGCCGTTGCCGTTGGTGTCGTACCAGACGCGGTCGCCAAGTTGGGCGAGCTGGTAGAGACCGGCGTCAACGTCGGGGTTGTTCTGGCCAGCGGCCAGGGTGACCAGAGCGCTTTGACCGGCCGCGTTGATGTCGCTGTCGGTGGCTTCTACGCCGCCGAGGTCCTGACCGGTGACGACGTAGCCGGCGGGGCAACGACGGATACGCTGTAGGTGCCCGGGGCGACGGTGAAGCCGTAGTTGCCGTTGGCGTCCGTGGTCATGCTCTGGACTACAACACCGTTGTTGTCCTTGAGTTCAACCTGACATCGGCCAGACCCAGCTCGCCTGCGTCCTGAACACCGTTCGCGTTGGTGTCCAGCCACACACGGTCACCCAGCGTGGCGGTGCGTTCGTCGACAAAGTCATTACCAGCACTGGTCTGGCCCGGATTGAGGGTGACCGCAATGCTGTTCGGGTTGCCGCCGTCGATGTCGCTGACGTCGAGGTAGCCCGGTTTGTTGGTTTCAACAACGGTGTAGGTGCCTGCCGGCAGGTTGTTGAAGGCGTAGTTGCCGTTGGCGTCGGTGATGGCCGTGCCAACAATGTTGCCATTAGCATCCTTGAGGGTGACGGTGACGCCACCAATCGGGCTATCGCCGCTGTCGTTGTTGTCCAGGTCTTCACGCACGGTGCCGGTGATGGTGCCCGGGTTGGCGACAATGCCGGCATCCCAGGTTTTGTCGGATTCGCCGGAGTCCAGCACGGTCTGGATGGTCTTGCCATCCGCCGGGTTGGCGTCGGAGTCCGTGGCGTCTGCGCCGCTGTCTTTGGTGGTGAAGCTGTAGCCGGCCGGTAGCGTGGCTTTGTCGAACTGGACGCTGTAGGTGCCCGGCTTGAGGTTGGTGAAGAGGTAGTTGCCGTTGCTGTCGGTGGTCAGCGGGCTGCCGACGGCGACGCCGTTGGCATCAAGCAGGGTGACCTTGACGCCTTGCACACCGGCTTCGCCGTTGTCTTGTTGGCCGTTGCCGTTGGTGTCGTACCAGACGCGGTCGCCAAGTTGGGCGAGCTGGTAGAGACCGGCGTCAACGTCGGGGTTGTTCTGGCCAGCGGCCAGGGTGACCGGGGCGCTTTGACCGGCCGCGTTGATGTCGCTGTCGGTGGCTTCTACGCCGCCGAGGTCCTGACCGGTGACGACGTAGCCGGCGGGGGCAACGACGGATACGCTGTAGGTGCCCGGGGCGACGGTGAAGCCGTAGTTGCCGTTGGCGTCCGTGGTCATGCTCTGGACTACAACACCGTTGTTGTCCTTGAGTTCAACCTTGACACCGGCCAGACCCAGCTCGCCTGCGTCCTGAACACCGTTCGCGTTGGTGTCCAGCCACACACGGTCACCCAGCGTGGCGGTGCGTTCGTCGACAAAGTCATTACCAGCACTGGTCTGGCCCGGATTGAGGGTGACCGCAATGCTGTTCGGGTTGCCGCCGTCGATGTCGCTGACGTCGAGGTAGCCCGGTTTGTTGGTTTCAACAACGGTGTAGGTGCCTGCCGGCAGGTTGTTGAAGGCGTAGTTGCCGTTGGCGTCGGTGATGGCCGTGCCAACAATGTTGCCATTAGCATCCTTGAGGGTGACGGTGACGCCACCAATCGGGCTATCGCCGCTGTCGTTGTTGTCCAGGTCTTCACGCACGGTGCCGGTGATGGTGCCCGGGTTGGCGACAATGCCGGCATCCCAGGTTTTGTCGGATTCGCCGGAGTCCAGCACGGTCTGGATGGTCTTGCCATCCGCCGGGTTGGCGTCGGAGTCCGTGGCGTCTGCGCCGCTGTCTTTGGTGGTGAAGCTGTAGCCGGCCGGTAGCGTGGCTTTGTCGAACTGGACGCTGTAGGTGCCCGGCTTGAGGTTGGTGAAGAGGTAGTTGCCGTTGCTGTCGGTGGTCAGCGGGCTGCCGACGGCGACGCCGTTGGCATCAAGCAGGGTGACCTTGACGCCTTGCACACCGGCTTCGCCGTTGTCTTGTTGGCCGTTGCCGTTGGTGTCGTACCAGACGCGGTCGCCAAGTTGGGCGAGCTGGTAGAGACCGGCGTCAACGTCGGGGTTGTTCTGGCCAGCGGCCAGGGTGACCGGGGCGCTTTGACCGGCCGCGTTGATGTCGCTGTCGGTGGCTTCTACGCCGCCGAGGTCCTGACCGGTGACGACGTAGCCGGCGGGGGCAACGACGGATACGCTGTAGGTGCCCGGGGCGACGGTGAAGCCGTAGTTGCCGTTGGCGTCCGTGGTCATGCTCTGGACTACAACACCGTTGTTGTCCTTGAGTTCAACCTTGACACCGGCCAGACCCAGCTCGCCTGCGTCCTGAACACCGTTCGCGTTGGTGTCCAGCCACACACGGTCACCCAGCGTGGCATTGGGAATTTCCGGGAGAGGCACATGAAAAGTAATTGTATTGGGCGTCAGATCGAGATCGTTACCACCGCAACCATCGGTGCCACCGGTATCACGTACCTGAAAATCAAATCCAATGACGCCACCGGAATTCAATGGCGCGACATAAGCCAGCTTGCCTGCAACGATATCCGCAGCAAGAATCTCTTGCCCAGCAATAACCGGAACGCCACCCAATGTCAGCAGGCCGCTGGCAGGAAGCGACGAAACAATGACTGATTTCATCGCATCGCCCTCAACCGGGTCGGTGAAACCAAAATCAGCAAGACCAAACAGGTAGGTGTCGCCATTTGCCAGCGACAGGCTTTCGTCCGCGCCGGACGGCGCATCATTTACCGGGGTAACGTTGACATCAATATCAAGGAAGTAAGCCGCGCCCGTACCATCGGTACCATAGACACGAACCTTTAACAGCCCATTGAAATTAGGTAATTGGCTCACATCCACCGTGAAGGTATCTTTATCCAGCGCGGTGAAAAACCCGGTGGTCGTCTCGACATATTTGGTGCCATCGTACACATACACCCGGCGACTCGATGGGTCAGTTGCGGCGTAGGAGGGATCGGCCTGAAGGAGAAGATCAAGAAGCTCAAAGTTCTTGCTTGTGTCTTCACAAATAGTGACGCTGGTCGAATAGTTCGAGACTGCCATGAAAAGCCTCCATTATTGGTTTGATGTCTTGCACCTCAGGAAAAGGCGCAATAATTCCAAGGAATTGCTAAAAGGAGGCAAGCTTTGATCCAGAAAGCACCAAATTCACGTAAAGATTTGTAATCCATCCATTGCTCAGACACTTAGCTCGCTATTACCTATTCCATCGCAGTCACGGGCAAAGGCAGCAATTATGAAGATGTAAAAAAACCCGACACAAAAATTCGATCGTCATTATTAAATATGGATTTTTTGGGCAAATCAACAAAACGATCATTTTCGTCTTTAGGGCGATAGCAAACAGATAAAATGCGTCGCGCCGGCAATCTTGAAGCTATGCTCCCAAGATCACTGCCCCCAATCACTTATTCAAATAATTTTTGATCCCGGCCGAGTTGCTCAGCGCTTTGTACACCGGATTAGAAACTAGCCCATTTCCCGAAACCCTGACCAAAGGACCACACATGCGTATTCTTCACACCATGATTCGCGTCGGAAATCTCGACCGTTCAATTGCCTTTTATACGGAAATCCTTGGCATGCAATTGCTGCGCCGGCAGGATTACACGGAGGGCCGCTTCACGCTGGCCTTTGTCGGTTACGGCGACGAAGACAAGGAAGCCGTCCTAGAGCTGACGCACAACTGGGATACGCCAAGCTACGAGCTAGGCAATGGCTATGGCCACGTCGCGCTAGCCGTTCCTGACGCGGCTGCCGCCTGTGCCGAAATCAACAAGCGGGGTGGCAAGGTGGTCCGTGAAGCCGGCCCGATGAAACATGGCAAGACGATCATTGCCTTTGTTGAAGACCCGGATGGCTACAAGATTGAGTTGATTCAACGCGCCTGACTGATATCAAAGCCATCCTCCCTGCGCCCACATTGACTGCGGCACCTAGGCGATAAATTGCCGAACGGGGAAATGTCAGTGCAGCCGCCGATGGCCGCCTGAAGGGACTAGGCGGACAATATGTTCGACACGGACTGCTGAGGTTTGGCTTGAGGATCTGTGCCGGCAAGGGAATTACGCTGCTCGCACGAATGCCGCGGTCAACCGCAATTTTCGTCCAAATCTGAAATCTTCTATCCACGATTGAATGCGTTGCTACTGAAGCGATCAGACACGTCTTGCTCAGACCTGGTTGCCGATCGCCTCGCGTGCCACCTTTTCAAACGTTTCCACCACCCCTCTCCAACTGCGCGGCAACATGGTCTGTCGTGCCGCCAGCGCCATATCGCTGAGGCGGGCCGACTCTTCAAGCAGCCACAAGGCCCCCTCGATATAGCCTCGCTCGTCACCCGGCGATGCGACCATGCCGTTTTGCTGCTGCACGATCAGTTCTGCGGCGGCTGCGCTGCGGTAGGCCATCACGGGCAGGCCGCTGGCCATCGCCTCGGCAACGACATTGCCGTAGGTCTCGGTCAAACTGGGGAACAGGAAAAGATCAGCACTGGCGTAATGAGCAGCCAGATCGTCGCCGATTCGCATGCCCGCAAAATAGTGATCCGGATGATCTATAGCCAGTTGCTTGGCCGATGGCCCGTCACCCACCCAGACCATCTTTGCTCCGGGGTGCCAGACCTGAATGGCCGCAAACGTCTTCCGCACCAGCGCCAGATTCTTCTCCGCTGCAATGCGGCCCACGTAAAGACAGACCGGCCCCTCCCCTTCGACCCCCCAAATTTCTCGCAGCCGATTGCTGCATCGAGTCGGATTATAGAGATCGGTATCGACGCCCCGCCCCACCACACGCACCCCGGTCAAGCCTTCGCCAGCCAGCTCGGCGGCCAGTGCCGCCGTCGGCACCATGGTCGCCAACGTTCGTCGATGCAAGGTTCTGAGGTAGGCAGCCACAGCCGGACGCATCCAGCCCAGCCCGTAGTGAACACTGTAGCGATCAAAATTGGTATGAAAGCCCGAAGTGACCGGGATGCCCATTTTTCGGGCAACACTCACCGCCGACCAGCCGAGCGGGCCCTCCGTCACCACATGAACGATATCCGGCCGCTGCTGACGCCACTGACGCACCAGGCGTCGACCGGCCGGCAACCCGAATTTGAGGCCTGGATAACCGGGTAGCGGAAGGCCGGGCAAGGCCAGTTCGTGCTCGCTGCCAGCATCGCCCCTGCCCTGTCGCGGCCGGACCACGCTGACCTGGTGGCCGCGCGCACGCAAGCCACCAACCAGGCGGCCTACCGTCATCGCCACGCCATTGACCTCCGGCGGAAAGGTTTCGGTGACGAAGGCAATGGACAACGACATCAGGCAATTCCCAGCAGAACGCAGGTCCAGACGACAATCACTTGAACTAGCGAAATAAGCACGGCTGCACTGCCGATATCCTTGGCGCGCTTGGCCAGTCGATGATTTTCCAGGCTGACGCGGTCGACCACCGCTTCGATGGCTGAATTGAGAAGCTCGACGATCAGCACCAGCAGCACGCTGGCGATCATCACACCGCGCCCCAGCCAGGGCACCGGCAGCAGGAAAGTCGCCGGAATCAGCAGCAGTGCAAGCAGTACCTCCTGGCGAAATGCGTCCTCGCAAAGATAGGCCGCCTTCAGGCCGGCCAGCGAGTAATTGAGCGCATTCCAGACGCGGCGCAGACCGGTCTTGCCCTTGAAGGGCGATTCATTGGCCGGATCGAGGCCCAGTTCATTTGGCGAAGGTTCCTGCATGAGATCTCCACGAAAGCACCCACGTTAATCAGGCTTCGCTAAGTTTTGATGACAGCAACAGTCATCTGGATGTCACAATCCGCCACTACGCTTTCGAGAATTTGCCCATGCGACTGCTTTCAGTGCCCCTCATGCTGCTCGTCGGCGCATCCAGCGCTCACGCCGCTCGCCCGATGATTACCGACGACGCCCGGCTGACTGATGCGGGCGCCTGCCAGGTGGAGTCCTGGGTGCACATTCATGGCAACCAGCACGAGTTCTGGGCCTTACCTGCCTGCAATCCGGGCGGCAACCTCGAACTCACGCTTGGCGGCGCCCTCGCCTACGACGGCAACCGTTCGGAAAGCGGGGCCGCGGTCATCCAGTTGAAGACCCTGTTCACGCCGCTGGAAACCAATGGCTATGGCGTCGGCCTTGCGGTCGGCTACGCGACGCAACCCGGCAGCGCACATAGCGGTAACCCCTATTTCTACGTGCCCGTCAGTTTTTCGCTGATTGACGACCGAGTGGTCCTCCACACCAACCTCGGCTACACTCGAGAACGGGAAAATCAGGAAAATCGTCTGACTTGGGGTCTCGGCAGCGAAACACAGCTCACCGAGCAGACCTGGCTGATCGCCGAGAGCTACGGTCAGGACAAAGGCCACCCTTTTTTCCAGGTCGGCATTCGCCACTGGATTATTCCGAATCGGATGCAGATCGACACCACCTACGGCAGCCAATTCGGCGCCATCAGCGATCAGCATTGGTTCTCCGTCGGCCTGCGCCTGATTTCACCCAGTTTTTTTTAAGCTGCCGCCAGATACCTGTCACATCTTTGACATAAACCCAGACAGCCGGCCGTGATAAAACGCGAAGCTATCTCCCCTGAAAGCTTCAAGCATGGTTTTCTTCGAACTGTTTTCTCACAATCCGACCATTATCAAGATCAAGGCTGGCGTCGCGCTGTTCCAGGAAGGAGACGAGGGTCGCATGATGTATGTGCTGGCCACGGGTAACGCCGACGTTTTCGTCGGCAACCGGGTCGTCGAAAAATTGCAGCACGGCAGCATTGTCGGTGAAATCAGCATTGTGCTGCCCGGGCCACGTTCAGCCAGCGTGGTCGCCAGTACCGATTGCGAATTCGTGGAGGTCGACGAAAAGCGCTTCCAGTTTCTCGTTCAGCAGACGCCTTTTTTCGCCATTCAAGTCATGCGCGTCATGGCCGAACGCCTGCGCCGGACGAATCAGATGGTCACGCCACTCGACGACGTCTGATCAACCGGCCTGATCCAGAACTCACCGCACCAGCCGTGCGAACCGACGCTCGGATGGCGCCAGTGATGTGATTCACGCGGTGAGCTGTCGCCGGAAAAAACCGGCGGATAGCGGTGACACAGACCACTCGTGGCATCGACAGCCCTAAAATAGTGGCAACGACTGCAGCATGGCTCGGTGGATTCGTTCATGTCCGCTTTTTATCACGCGGCTGCGGTCAACGGCAATTTTTGGCCAATTTTCAAATCTGCCAATTGGCGATAAAGCCGCGCCAGCCGCTCGGCCATGGCCACATCGCTCCATTCCCGGGCGTAGATGGGTGCCTCGTCCTTCAAATGGCGCCACACTTCGGGCTGAGCCAGAAAATGTCCCAGCATCTCACCAAAGGCTTGCTGGTTGGCAGGTGGCGAAAACGCACCCCGCCCAGGTGCCAGAATATCCGTCGTCCCCATTTCCGAAAGCGCAATGACCGGCACACCGGCTGCCATCGCCTCCAGCAGGACCAAGCCCTGCGTCTCGGTACGCGAAGCAAAGACAAAGACATCAGCCGCGGCATAGCAGTCCGGCAAGGCCTGCTTGCGATCGAGATAGCCAATGAATTGCACCGATGCCTCGACGCCGAGCGCCACCGTCTGTGCTTTCAAATCCGCCATCGCCGGGCCTTCGCCGGCGATCACCAGCAAAGTATCGGGCCGCGCTTTCAGCGCATGCACCAGCGCTTCGAGCAGGAAGCCGATATTTTTTTCATGGGCGACACGCCCTACAAAAAGCGCCATCGGCCGTGCTTCGGCAATGCCGAACTGCCGGCGAAACCGTGCGCCATCGCCACCGGCGAACTGGACCATCGGAATACCCGTTGGCAGCACATGCAGCGGTGACGTCACGCCATACGAATCCAGACGCTCGCGCATCGCGGTCGATGGCACGACCACCGCATCCAGCGCATTGCACTGCCGGCGCGAGAAGCCACGAGCCTGACCGCGCAACCAGCTGGCCGGAATCAATTTGGCGTAGTGCTGCAAGTATTCCTCGAACAAGGTGTGATACGTCGCCACCACAGGCAGGCCCAGCGTGCGCGCCGCCTTCAGACCGGCATAGTGTGCAATGAACGGCGTCTGGATGTGGACCAGATCGCACTCCCGCGCAACCTCCAGCGCGGCGTGATGCATAGCTCGCCAGCCAACCAGCCTGTCCTCGCGATCGCCAGGCACCGGCCGACCGGCCACGCGGACAATGCCCGCTTCATCGGGCTCATCACCATAGCGTGGCACGACCAGCGTGACCTCGACCCCGTGCGCCGAGAGCGTACGACGGAAGGTCTCGATTGAGGTGGAAACGCCATTGACGCGCGGAAAATAAACATCGGAAACCATCATGACACGCATCTCACACCTCCATTGTTTCAGTCGCCTCCAAGGCGGGTGCTGGCGCAGCCAGCAAGGGGACCGGCGCCTGATCGCCCCAGGCGACCAGCTCCAGACGCCCATCGAAATGCTCGACGATGGCGGTACATGAATCGACCCAGTCGCCGCAATTCACGTAAGTCAGGCCATCGATCTCGCGGATCTGCGCCCAATGAATATGGCCGCAAATCACACCGTCCAGCCCGCGCTCTCTGGCGTGGTGGACGGCTGACTCTTCGAAATCAAAAATGAAACTGAGGGCCGTTTTCACCTTGCGCTTGGCATAGCCAGCGAGCGACCAGTAACCAGAAATTCCCAGCTTGCGCCGCCCCCAGGACAGCAGCAGGTTGATGCGCACCAGCAATTCGTACGCCTTGTCGCCGAGCACGGCGACCCAGCGATGGTGACGCGTCACCTGATCGAACTGGTCGCCATGAATGAGCAGGAAACGCCGGCCGTCGGCGGTATCATGAACCAGCTCGTTGATCACCTCGACCTCGCCAAAAACAATACCGCAGTAATCACGCAGCACTTCGTCGTGGTTGCCGGGAATGAACACCACTCGGTCACCATGCCGCGCCCGCCGCAACAACTTCTGGACCACCGTGTTCTGCGCTGGCGTCCAGGCAATGCTGCGACTCATCGCCCAGAAATCGACGATATCGCCGATCAGAAAAGTGTTTTCGGCCGGATGCTCACGCAGAAAATCGAGGAGTCGATCCGCCTGGCACGCCCGCGTGCCAAGGTGGATATCGGATAAAAAGACAGATCTGACCTTGGACATGACCGCACGATACTGCCGGCCAGTGACCAGAAGATTACGGCCGCGTTACGCTTTCATTGCAAAAATTGTGGCTTCAAAGCGAAAAGCCGGGGAACCCCATCCCCCACATTTAGCGCGCACCAAATCATGATCATCTTTTGTAAATCAATGATTTTATTTAAAAAAAAATTTAAATAAAATTCAGGGGAATATTTATTTGTTGTGTGCTAATGTCATTACCTACTTATCAACAGTGAAGCAAAAAATGACATCCAATAAATTTATCTTCCCGGGGATAGCAGCTGCACTACTACTGTCACCGGTCTGGGCCGAGGCAGTGACCATCGACAAGACTATCGACATCGCCGTTTACCAACTGTGCAACGGTACTGGCACCGAGTGTGCCAGCACAGGGCCGGCCGGCAATGACTACTACGCTGCCGAGACCAATAAAATCTGGGCACAGGCGGGAATCAGCGTCACCTTCTCGTTCAAACAGCAATTGATGAGCGATACCTTCTATAACGTCGACGACAACACACCTGGTCACACTTTTGACAATCTCTATGATTCGGTATTCGGTACTGGCACGGCCGGCACCAATACGACCAGCGTCGCCATGTTCCTGATCAACGATTATGGCGGTGCCTATGGCGTCGGCTACAGCGGCTATGGCGGCCTGATTATGTCGATGAAGGCCATCTCCGAATTCACCTGCGACGGAGCCCTTGGCTGTACCGGTCGTGTCGACACCTTGGCCCACGAACTTGGTCACAACCTGGGCTTGATCCCGGAAACTTTTGCTGACTATGGCATCACCGGCGACGAGGGCCATTCAACCAACATCAACTCTTTAATGGCAAGCGGCACCGAGCGCAATGTGCCAGTTACTATGAGTGACATTGCCCCCAGCGGACTGGGGTATGACTATTTGCCACAGACTCACATCGACTTTGCCCGCAACAGCACGCTGCTGACATCGATTAGTCCGGTCCCTGAGCCTACCTCGGCCTTGATGTTCAGCGTCGGCCTGGTTGTCGTCGGCGCAATGCGTCGTCGTCGCCAAGCGACCCAGCAGGCCTGAGCCAGGGAAAATCATTGTCTCGTCGCCAGTTCAATCGCCTGGTCGCTGGCAGCTTGCTTGCTCTTGCCCTGCCGGCCACCGGGCGAGCCGAGCAGCCAGCCCACATGGCTGACCGCATTTCGCTGCCGCCAGAACACCGTGTTTTCGATTCACCGTCGGGACGCTTCCGGCTGGAAATCAGCACCGCTGACCATTGGAAAACCCGCAGCGCTACCGGCGAACTACGTGACCAGAAGTCCCCTGCAACCCCCTGCTGGCGGCAAGTCCTGCCGCAAACTCAGGGGCCACGCCATGTACTGGTTACCGACCAGGGCATGGTGCTAATGATCGATAGCTGGATCAATTCACCGTCACCGCACGCATTGATTTTGTTGGACATTAATGGTCAGCAGCGAGCCAGCTATTCAATCGACGCAGTGATCTCCATCCTCGGCGTTGCGCGGCGGACCGTAACAGAGCACGCCCGCCTGGGCATCTGGCTTAGTGCTACACCAGCCTTGTCGGCGGATGGCAGCAGTATCCTGCTGGCCTCCAGCGGGCGCAAACTGACCCTGAAGCTGGCTGACGGCTCTCTGTTGGTAGCTGATTAAGGGCCAAACGAGCACTTGATTCGCTTGAGGCGGGCGCAGGGCGATTGCTACGGTCGACCGGAAAAAAGGCTGAAAACGACGCTGATCAAAGCCGCGTTTTTTTTGATCTGAAAAATTGACGAAGGAACCCGAGCCTCAGGTTGTGGCTGCTCGCTGTCAGCTTCAAGCGATATGCCGTGGCGTAGCAATTTTCCTTTCTCGGCCATGGCTTTCCGGAGACGTTTCCGATTGAATTCCCGAACTCATGCACCTCAGCCTGTCTACACGCAGAAATTGTCCATTGGCGATTCTAAAACTTGAGTCTCCTGCGTAGGATTGAATATGAGCAAACTCAAGTAACTCCACAATTTCGCAATGTCCGACGGCGCATATTCGTCCTTGAGCGGAAAGTAATTTCTTTCTCCCGAAACTTTGCTTCTTCTCGACAAGTCTTGATGGCGCTCTGGTGAACCTCATCACGGTTGTTCATAATTGCAATGTCGTCACACTTGAAGCTTCGATAGCAACACAAGGAGGCAGCGCGCCCCGTAGCAGTCAAGCTAAACCAGTGGTGTTATCGTACAGAGGCAATGTTCGCCAAGGAGCCGATTCTTTAGAGAGCCTCCTGAGCGATGCTGTTGGAAAACCCGTTTTGTTTTTTTAACAGCATTAGCCGAATTGAACCTCATGACAAATGCCTTAACAGCACTGGCCTGCCGTTAGACCAAGCAGATCTGGGATTACTTAAGGTTCGGTTGAGTGATGTTCGGCAGCAATTCCGGCCAACGGCCGACTTGCGGCCTGCCATCCGCCCCGCAGCAAGGGCAGCAGATAGCGCAGCGCGAAGCCGCCGAGGCCCCAGGCACAGGCCACGATGCGCCACGGTTGGGTATCAGGGTAGCCTTGGCCGTCAAAAGGCAAGGTCGCGACGGCGATGACGGCGATGCTCACCAATGCCCAGTGAGGGCCGATGCCCAGCCCCCATCGAAAATGACGGCTCAGGCGCAAGCCGGCCCAGCCGCCAACGAGTCCGATCAAGGCGCCGGCCAGTACGTCGACCGGCCAGTGCGCGCCGACTGCGATCCGCGAAAATCCGGCCAAGGCTGCCAGCGTCACGATGGGCAGCGCCCGCCACCAGCCGAGCAAGGCCAGCCAGGCGACGACGAATGAAAAGGCCGACACGGTATGCCCGGATGGAAAGCTAAGCGAAGTCATGCGAGCGCCGAGGATGGTGATCTGGCTGGCCGCCAGCACCGCCGCCGGGCGCGGCAACTCGAACCAGACCTTGAGGCCGCGGCTCATCATCCCGGCCAGCAGCGCGCCGACCACCAGCGCCCAGAATACGCGCGGATAACGCAGGCAGAAGGGGAGCATCAGGGCCAGCTGGACGCGGCCATCGCCGAGGGTGGTCAGCGACTCCCATAACCAGCCGGGCAGCACACTGCTGGCCGCCTGCGCCGGGACAAAGCCGGCATACCAGTCCCCGCCCAGCGCCAAGGCGCCCAGCGCCAGGGCAAACAGCAGGCACATGGCGAGGATGGAGGCATCGAAAACCGGATTACGGTCATGCAAGCCCCGGTCGTTCACCGCTTTTCCTCGCGCTCGACGCGAGCCAGCGTGACGAAGCTGCGTTGATAAACGTCGCGCAGCACCAGACCGGGTGGCAACAGCGCCTGCACTTCGGGTTTACGGTCAGTACGGGTGAAGACGAGCTGGCCGAGTTCGGGCACGCGGGTTGGCGTCGCGGCATGACGATAGACGCTGAAACTCGGCATGATAATGCGCCAGGCCACCACCGGCTCGCCGCTCTGTTTGGCCACCATCGCCGCTTCGCGCACCGGCCCCTGGGTGACGCCAATGACTCGCGGCGCGATGATAAATGCCACTGTCAGCGCCTGCAGCATGCCGGCCAGCACCAAACCTTGCCAGACCGGCAAACGGCGCCAGAATGCCAGCCCGATGACTGCGATAGCGAGCAAAGGCAGCAGCCAGCGTGCCTCATCGGCGAATGCCGCGGTCAACCCGGATAAAAGCGCCAATTCGAAAGGTCGTGTCACCTTGCTGGTGGCAAACACCAGCACTTCCGGCAACACCGCCAGCAACAGCGCGAAGAGAATGATCGGCACGAAGGCCAGCCAGCGCCGCTCGAAATCGAGCCGGTGGCGAGCGAGCAAAATGAAAACCGGGGTGCAGCCGTAGAGCAGGTAATGCGGCAACTGAGTGCCCGACGTCGAGAAAAACGCAAATACAACGACGAACCAGATGATCAGGAAGCGCTCGAACAGCGCCTCGCTGGCGCTTTGACGCAAGGCGCTGGCCAGCTTGCCGACAATGGCAAACAGCCAGCCGGTGAACGGCAGCATGATCAGGGGCAGCACCGCGAAGTAGTACCACCAGCGCCCACCATGCCCCTCGAAGGTATCGGCATAACGATTGATGTTGTGCTTGAGATAGAAACCGCGGAAGAAGGCATCACCCTGGTCGAGATAAACCAGCACATGCCAGGGCACGACGATGACCAGGAAAAGCAGCCAACCCGGCCAGAAGAAGATTGCTTTCAGCCAGTGGCGCCAGGCGCCGGCCGAGGCGAAGAACAAGCCGCTGATCACCAGCGGGAAGAATACCGCCACCGGACCCTTGGCCAAAAAACCCAGGCCGAGGGCTGCGTAAATTCCAAACAACAGGCGGCGTGTCTCTGCCGGCCCCTTGCCCTCACGGCAGGCGCAAAAGAAATCGTAGATGCCGAACATGGCCAGCGCGATCAACAGATTGAGCAGCGCGTCGGCAATCGCTGCCTTGGCCACAATGCCAACGACCAGCGTCAGGGCCATGACCAGTGCCGCCACCTGCGCCGTCATCTGGTTGCCGTGGCGGTGGCAAAAGCGATAGAGCGCCAGCATCCAGAGCACGGAAAAAATGATCGACGGCAAGCGAAAGCCGATTTCACTGACTCCCAGCACACTGACCGAAGCAGCCTGCGCCCAGTAGATCAGGATGGGTTTATCGTGGCGCGGCGCATCGTTGAGCGTTGGCGAGATCAGGTTGCCGCGCGCCATCATTTCGCGCGTCGCTTCCGAGAACGCGCCCTCGTCCACGTCGGTCAACGGCAGGCTGTAGGCGTTCAGGAAGAAGGCAATGAGCAACGCCAGCAACAGGCTGAATGGCGACAGCAGAAAGCGCTCAATGGACTGGATAGGGCGGGAATGCATCTCGGCATTATAAAGCAGCGCGCCGCCCTCGCCCGGCGCCACTAAACTTCCAGCTTGACGCTGCCACGGTCAACCGGAAAAAATGGCCGAAATTCAAATCTCCCCACTCAAGGATATTCCATGCAAATCGGCACCCCGCTCTCCCCGTCCGCCACCCGCGTCATGCTGCTCGGTGCCGGCGAACTCGGCAAGGAAGTCATCATCGCGCTGCAACGTCTGGGGGTTGAAGTGATTGCGGTCGACCGCTATGAAAACGCCCCCGGCCATCAGGTCGCCCATCGCGCCCACGTCATTTCAATGACCGATGGCGCCGCCCTGCGCCAACTGGTTGAGCTGGAAAAACCGCAGCTGATCGTGCCGGAAATCGAGGCCATCGCCACCGACATGCTGGTCGAAATCGAAGCCGCCGGGCTGGCCGAAGTCATCCCCACCGCCCGCGCCGCCAAGCTGACCATGAACCGCGAAGGCATCCGCCGCCTCGCTGCCGAAGAACTCAGCCTGCCCACTTCGCAGTACCAATTTGCCGACTCGCTCGAAGAATTGCAGGCTGCCATCGACGCTTGCATCGGCTACCCGTGCATCGTCAAGCCCACCATGTCATCTTCCGGGAAGGGCCAGTCGCTGCTGCGCGGCGCGGACGACGTGCAAAAAGCATGGGATTACGCGGCGAGCGGCGGCCGGGTCAATCAGGGCCGCGTCATCGTTGAAGGCTTCATCGACTTCGATTACGAAATCACCCTGCTCACCGTCCGTGCCCGCGACGCCAGCGGCGAAGTCGTCACCCACTTCTGCGAGCCGATCGGCCACGTGCAAGTCTCCGGCGACTACGTCGAATCATGGCAGCCGCAGGCAATGACGCCGGCTGCGCTCAAGCGCTCGCAGGAAATCGCCGCTGCTGTTACCGCCAATCTGGGTGGCCGTGGCCTGTTTGGCGTCGAGCTCTTCGTCAAGGGCGACATGGTGTGGTTCTCCGAAGTCAGCCCGCGCCCGCACGACACCGGTCTGGTGACATTGTGTTCGCAGCGCTTCTCCGAATTCGAACTGCACGCCCGCGCCATCCTTGGCCTGCCGGTCGACACCGCCCTGAGCGAACCGGGCGCCTCGGCCGTCATCTACGGCGGCATGGAAGCCACCGGCATTGCCTTCAAGGGCGTAGCCGATGCCCTGGCCGTGCCACGCAGCGACCTGCGCCTGTTCGGCAAGCCGGAATCCTTCAAAAAACGTCGCATGGGCGTCGCCGTGGCCAACGGCGACAACACCGACCAGGCCCGCGAACGGGCCAAACTCGCCGCCAGCAAGGTGCGCCCGATCAAGGGCTGAGCCAGGGAGCCGCCAAGACCGTTGCTACGGTCAACGGCAAAAATAGGTCATAAATAAGAAAGCCCGGCAGGTTTCCCTGCCGGGCCGGATTCGGTCGTCACCCGAAGGTGACACCTTATTGCAGCAACGGCTCTCACCCCGGAAAGCTACATGGCGTTATTCTACGCACTTTGAATAACAAACCGCAAATCATGAGTGCGACATATACCATCGGGTTGGACATCGGCATCGCCTCGGTTGGCTGGTGCGCTTTCGGCGAGACTCACATCCTGGACTTGGGCGTTCGAGCTTTTGACAAAGCCGAAACCGCCAAGGAAGGTGAATCCCTGAATCTTGCCCGGCGTAGTGCTCGCCTGATGCGGCGCCGCCTGTTCCGCCGGGCATGGCGCCTGAAAAAACTGGCTCGCCTGCTGAAAAGCGAAGGTCTGATCGCCGATGCGAAACTGTTCAAACCCGAACAGACATTCTCAACCTCGCTCTGGCAATTGCGCGTCGAAGGACTCAACCGTCGCCTAAACCATGAAGAGTGGGAACGGGTCATTTATCACCTGTGCAAGCATCGTGGTTTTCACTGGATCAGCCGTGCCGAAGCCAAGCAGGCTGAAGGCGACAGCAAGAGCGAAGGCGGCAAGGTAAAGCAAGGTTTGGCCGGAACGGCCAAGCTGATGGACGAAAAGGGTTATCGCAGCGCGGCCGAAATGGTTCTGGCTGAGTTTCCGAATGCCCAGCGCAACAAGCAAGGCGAATACACCAAAGCACTGTCGCGGGAACTGCTCGCCAAGGAACTGGCACTGCTTTTTGCCAATCAACGTGAATACGGCAATCCGCATGCGCCGGTTTCTCTGGAAACCGCCATCCTCGGCAATGGCGATAAAAAGAGCGGTTTGTTCTGGCAGCAAAAACCAGCTTTGGCTGGCGCTGATCTGCTCAAGATGCTCGGCACCTGCACGTTTGAAAAAACAGAATACCGCGCTCCCAAAGCCAGCTTTACCGCCGAACGCCATGTCTGGCTGACGCGTCTAAACAATCTTCGTATTGTCACCGACGGCATCACCCGCCAACTCACAGAACAGGAACGCTCGCTCGCCCTGCCTTTACCTTACCGGCAAGCTGGCGACCTGACCTACAAACAGCTTGGCGCAGCGCTCACCCAAGCCGGGCTGCTGGAAGCCGGCAGTTTCAAATTCATCGGGCTCGCCTACCCAACCGAGGCGCAAAAAGCCGAAGGCAAGGCCAAAGACCCGGAATCGGCCACGCTGGTCAAAATCCCGGCTTGGCATGAATTGCGGCAAACACTCACCAAGGCCGGCCTCACCGACGAATGGGAAAAGATTTCGGGAACGGCGCTCTGCGGTCAACCGGAAATTTTCGACCAAATCGCATGGGTGCTCAGCGTTTATAAAGACGATGACGAAGTCCGCGCCGAACTCGCCAAGCTGCCCCTGCCCAACCCGGAAGCGCTGACCGAAGCCCTGCTCAACATCCGTTTCGACAAGTTCCACGCCCTGTCGCTCAAGGCCTTGAGCGCCATCGTGCCGCATATGGAAAAAGGCCTGCGCTACGACGAAGCCTGCGTAGAGGCTGGCTATCACCACAGCCAGTTGCACAAGGTTGGCGAAGGCGAACACAAGTATCTGCCGCCGCTCTACGACGGGCGCGACAAGGACGGCCGAATGATCTTCGCCGAGGATGCCGACATTCCACGCAACCCCGTCGTGCTGCGTTCGCTGAACCAGGCGCGCAAGGTGGTCAATGCCATCATCCGCCGCTATGGCTCGCCGACAGCGGTTCATATTGAAATGGCGCGAGACCTGTCCAGACCATTTGACGAGCGCAACAAAATCAAGAAGGATCAGGACGAATACCAAAGCAGAAATCAGCGCGACCGGGAACAATTCATCGAACTTTTCGGCCATTCGCCCAAAGGTCTGGAATTCGAGAAATGGCGCCTGTACCGGGAACAGAACGGCCAGTGCGCTTACTCGCAAAACCCACTTGCAGCCTCGGGCAATGTCGCCGAAATTTTCCTCGACGGATCGACGGAAATCGACCATGCGCTGCCCTATTCCCGCAGTTTCGACGACAGCAAAAACAACAAGGTTCTGGTACTGACCCGCGAAAACCGGGACAAGGGCAACCGCACTCCCTACGAATACCTGGGCGGCGTCGAGAACAGCGAACGCTGGCAACGCTACGTTGCCTTCGTCGAAGCCAACAAAGCCTATCGGCTGGCCAAGCGCACTCGCCTGCTGCGCAAGGATTTCAGCGCTAAGGAAGCCGAGGAATTCCGCGCACGCAATCTGAACGATACGCGCTACATCTGCAAATTTTTCAAGAACTACGTTGAGCATCACCTCAAACTTGCCGAAGGCAGCGAAACCAAGCGCTGCGTTGTTCTCAGCGGCCAACTCACCAATTTCCTGCGTGCGCGCTGGGGCTTGCTCAAGGTGCGTTCCGACAGCGACCGCCATCATGCCCTGGACGCCGCCGTCGTCGCGGCATGCAGCCACAGCATGGTTCAGCGCCTGTCCAACTATTCACGCACCCGCGAACTGGAGCAGGTGCGCGATGGCTTCGTCGATATCGAAACCGGTGAAATCATCAATCCGGCCATGCATCAGCAACTGCGCGAACACTTCCCTGACCCGTGGCCCTACTTCCGGCATGAACTGGAAGCACGCTTGAAAATTGACTCACCAGAACTGCTACGCGAGGAAATGGCGCGTTTGGGCAGTTACTCGGCGGAAGAACTCGCTGCGCTGAAACCGCTGTTCGTTTCCCGCGCACCGCAACGCCGTAACGGTGGTGCCGCACACAAGGACACTATCTACGGTCAACCGGAAAGATTGAAGAAAAACGGCAGCGTCACGCAGAAAGTCGTACTCGCAAATCTCAGCCTGAGCGATTTGGGAGAAGAAGATGACGAGCGAAATCCATGCAAGCTGGTGGATGAAAACCGGAACAAAAAACTCTATGCGGCTATCCGAAAGCGCCTTAAAGACCACGGAGGCAAGGGTGACAAAGCCTTCCCGGCAACAAATCCACTGCGCAAACCGGACAAGGAAGGCAACCCGACCGGCCCCATTGTTCGCACCGTGACCAAGCTTATCGACAAACTGTCCGGCATTCCTGTGCGCGGCGGCATCGCCAAGAACGACACCATGTTGCGGGTGGATGTCTTTACCAAGGCCGGCAAGTTCCATCTGGTGCCGGTTTACGTGCATCACCGGGTAACAGGGCTGCCGAATCGGGCAATTGTGGCGTTCAAGGACGAAGAGGAATGGACGCTGATCAATGAAAGCTTTGACTGGTGTTTTTCGCTGTATCCAAATGACTTGGTTCAGGTAAAACTGAAAAGCGAGTGTTATCAGGGTTATTACGCAGGTAGCGACCGCGCAACGGGCGCTATCGGATTGTGGGCGCATGACCGCAGCGCCAATGTCGGCAAGGATGGGCTAATGCGAATTGGGGTTAAAACAGCTTTCTCTATCGAAAAACTCCACGTCGACGTTCTCGGCAACATCTACCCCGCTCTACCGGAGAAACGTCGTGGGCTGGCGTAGCGTGATGATTTCCCGGCCAGCCAAACTGCGCAGGGAACATTTCTCCCTTGCTATCGAGCAGGAACAAACAGCCTTCGTTCCCTTCGAGGACATTGCCATCATTGTCCTCAACCACCGCGAAATCCAGCTTACCCATCCGGTACTCTCTGCCTGCGCCGACTACGGTATCGGCCTTTACGCCACGGGCGACAACCATCAACCCAATGGTGTCTTTCTCCCCTTTCTCGCACACTCTCGCACGACTCGCCTGATGCGCAAGCAAATGGACATTACCCGCCCGTTGGCCAAGCAGGCATGGGCCAATATCGTCCGGCGCAAAATTGAAAACCAGACGGCCGTTCTCCGTTTTTGCGCCAAAAATGGCGTTGAGCGTATGGATTCGTATGCCCGCCGCGTGCGCTCCGGCGATCAGGAAAACCTTGAGGGGCAAGCCGCAGCCTTCTATTTCACGCAACTGTTCGGCCAAGGGTTTTACCGTGCCGAAGAACGCTGGGCCAATGCGGCGCTCGATTACGGCTACGCCGTGCTGCGCGGCGCCATTGCCCGAGGACTGGTCGCCCATGGCATGCACCCACCCATCGGGCTGTTCCACGCCAGCGAACAAAACGCATTCAATCTTGCTGACGATTTGATTGAACCCTTCCGACCTTTGGTCGACCTGCACGTCGCCAAGCACCCTGCCATGACGGAAGGCGATTTGTCCTCGCAAGACAAGGCCGCTTTGGTTGCATTGCTCAATGTGGACGTCGGTAT
The DNA here is from genome assembly GCA_016709965.1 of Betaproteobacteria bacterium. Lineage (NCBI taxonomy): Bacteria > Pseudomonadati > Pseudomonadota > Betaproteobacteria > Rhodocyclales > Azonexaceae > Azonexus > Candidatus Azonexus amarohabitans. Next base: position 15,355 of record JADJLT010000006.1, on the reverse strand, counting down.
GCCGCAAGGCAAGATGTCTGCGCTGTCCGCCATCGAATACGCGGTCGAAAGCCTTGCACGCCTGTTTGAGCAGGGCGACAGCGAGCTGGAACTTCCTACCTTGATCGGCTTGCAAGCGCACAGGCTGGAATGCTGAGGAATGGGACAGGAGACCCGACGCTTCATGCGACTCATCGTCTTCTTCGATTTACCCATGGTCACCAAGGCCGAGAAACGTGCCTACGTCCAGTTTCGGCGCTTCCTGCTCAACGATGGCTACGACATGATTCAGTGGTCGGTCTACGCCCGACTACTGAATGGCAATGACGACCATGAAAAGCACTTGAAACGTCTTGTCGACAGCCTTCCTCCTGCTGGCTCAATTCGCTGCATGACCGTCACTGAAAAACAATTTGCCGGCATCAAGCTACTGGTCGGCATGCCGCTTTTTCAGGAAAAAAAGGTGCCGGCAAATCAAATGCTGCTGTTCTGACGCAGATTTTCGTCAAAAAAATTCCCGCCCAGCTATGCCGGGCGGGAATTTGGAGTCAGTCAGGATTGTAGCCTTCCGGGGTGAGAGAGGGAGCTACAACAACATCAATGCTGGTCAGCCGACACTCAACTAGGGATTGTAGCCTTCCGGGGTGAGAGAGGGAGCTACAACTTCGGGAGCTCAACCGGGCGCGCTTGTAGCCTTCCGGAGGGCTACAACTCGCAGTCGGCCAGTCTCGCCTGGATTGTAGCCTTCCGGGGTGAGAGAGGGAGCTACAACAGCAGCGGTCGGCTTCGTCGGCGGCTTTCTATTGTAGCCTTCCGGGGTGAGAGAGGGAGCTACAACGTACCGGCGGCGACGGGTGTTCCGGCGATGGGATTGTAGCCTTCCGGGGTGAGAGAGGGAGCTACAACCATTGCGCGAACAGCGTATTCGCAGCAGGCGGATTGTAGCCTTCCGGGGTGAGAGAGGGAGCTACAACTCGGATTGATTGCGGCCATCCTGATTTCGTATTGTAGCCTTCCGGGGTGAGAGAGGGAGCTACAACTGGTTATTCGCTTTATAGTAAAGTGAAGAAATTGTAGCCTTCCGGGGTGAGAGAGGGAGCTACAACCGATCTGGCGGGGGAACCAGAACCGATATTGGATTGTAGCCTTCCGGGGTGAGAGAGGGAGCTACAACCGAAGCCCGGCCGGAACTGCTTGATGCCGCGGATTGTAGCCTTCCGGGGTGAGAGAGGGAGCTACAACTGGCGTCGAACAGGATCTGGGCAGAAGCGCATTGTAGCCTTCCGGGGTGAGAGAGGGAGCTACAACTCAGTTCGGATTGGTTCATGGTGGTGCTTTGGATTGTAGCCTTCCGGGGTGAGAGAGGGAGCTACAACTCATGTCAGATCAGAGAAGTGTATATTTAGGATTGTAGCTTTCCGGGGTGAGAGAGGGAGCTACAACCTGAACGGTGGCGCCAGTGTCGCCAGGATTATAGCTTTCCGGGGTGAGAGAGGGAGCTACAACTACCGGACGCGTGTTTGCGCAGCTTGAGCGGATTGTAGCTTTCCGGGGTGAGAGAGGGAGCTACAACCCTTTCCCCGTCGCATAATATCGTGCAGGAATTGTAGCCTTCCGGGGTGAGAGAGGGAGCTACAACACTGGATTGACGGTTATTTGAGGGCAGAAGGGATTGTAGCCTTCCGGGGTGAGAGAGGGAGCTACAACAGCGGAAGCTGGAACCCTGCTGCGGTCAACCGGAAAATTTGGCCAAAATTGAAAACTCTTGTTGCTGCATACATGTGCCAGAAATTCACACTTGGCCGCCGCAACGTCACATTCGATTGACACACGTCAACAGTGTTAGGCCAAAAGTACTATTTACTCTCCTGCCCAACAGAATTGTCAGGAGCCTCGCCATGCCCATCATCTGGGAAAGCAAGCTGGATACCGGAATCGATGTGATCGATGCGCAGCATCGACGCATTGTCGAGTACATCAATGATCTCGAAGTCGCCAAGATGAAGCTGGACAAGCGGATGGTCAACGATGTGATCGAGCAGCTGATCGATTACACGCAGTCGCATTTCGGCTTTGAGGAAGAAATGTTGGCCGAGGCCGGGTACAAGTTTCTGAAGCCGCACAAGAAGGTGCATGAACTCTTTATCCGACGGGTGACTGACTTCACACTGCGTTCGGCGCGGGGCGAGGATATCGCCGACGAGTTGCACTCGATGCTGTCGAAATGGCTGCTGAATCACATTGCCAACGAAGACCGCGATTACGCAGATACGGTGAAGGTGATGATGGGCGACCCAGCGGGTGCAGCCGCTGTACCGGAAGAAAAGCAAGCCAGCCGGGGTTTCATCAGCGGCTTGCTGGGTCGTTTCTTTCGCTAGGTCCGGCGACTGATCAAACCCCGGCTACCCGATTGGCCGGGAATTTGGCGGCAAAGCGGCTACCGACACCGGGCGTGCTGCTGATATCGAGCTGTCCCTGGTGGCGATTGAGCGAATGCTTGACGATCGCCAGTCCAAGGCCCGTTCCGCCAGCGTCGCGGGAACGACCGCGGTCCACGCGATAGAAGCGCTCGGTCAGTCGCGGGATATGGCTGGCTTCGATACCGATGCCGGTATCCTGAACCGAGAACTCGCCCCCCTGCTTGCCTGCTTTCCAGCCGATGCGAATCGTGCCTCCCTCCGGCGTGTATCGCACGGCGTTGGAAACCAGGTTACCAAAGGCGCTGACCAGTTCAGGTTCGGAACCACGCAAGTCACCCTTGCCATCGGTTTCAACAACTATCTGATGACGACCGCCCGACAAGGCTTCGGCATCACGCTGCAGCTTCTTGACCATACTCACCATGTCGACGACATCGTTTTCAGGCGGCGGCGCCGACTCGATGGAAGACAGGGTCAGCAAGTCCTGAACAATTGACTGCATGCGCTTGGACTGCTCGGTCATCATGTCAAAATAGCGCTTCCGCTCGTCGGGTTCGACATCGAACTCCTGCAAGGTCTCCAGAAAGCCGGACAACACCGTCAATGGCGTGCGCAACTCGTGCGAGACGTTAGCGACGAAATCGCGTCGCATTCGGTCGAGACGGTCCGTCTGCGTGACGTCCTTGATCTGCATGAGTCGCCGATTGTTGCCGTAAGGAATGACGTGGACCGAATAGACCCGGTCATCGCGACGTTCAGAGCGTAGCGACAAGGGGCGTTCGAATTCCCCGGCTTCCAGATAACTCACGAACTCCGGTTGCCGGACGAGGTTGGAGATATGTTGGCCGCGATCCGTGCGTATCACCAGTCCGAGTTGCGACTCTGCCATGGTGTTGCAGAACAGGATGTGGCCGTGGCTATCGAGTAGTACCACGCCATCGGTCAGGGCCTGGCCAGCCGCCGTGAGGAGCGCAATCTCACCCTCCCGCTCGGCGATACGGGTGCGCAGCTCCTTTTCGTGCCGGTAGAGACGACCAAAGATGCCATTCCACGCGCCCTGTCCTTCCAGCGTGTCATCGACGACCGGCGCCTGCGTCCAGCGTTCAAGACGGGCAAAGTTGCGAAAGTGAAAGGCCATTTGCAGCACTAGACCCAGGCAGAAGATCATCCACCCGGCGCCGGCACCCGAGAAATAACCAACGGGCACCGCGATTGCAGCCGTCAGCAAGGCGTAGAGCAAGGCCTGAAAAAGATGGGTAGTCACCCGGTTATGCTCCCCGGAAGCGATACCCCGTACCACGAACGGTTTCGACCCGTTCATGGTTGCCGGACCCCTCCAGTGCCGCCCGCAAACGGCGGATATGGACATCGACTGTTCTTTCCTCGATGAACACATGGTCGCCCCATACCTCGTCGAGCAACTGGGCTCGCGTGTAGACACGTTCCGCATGGGTCATGAAGAAAAACAGCAGGCGAAACTCTGTCGGCCCCAGTTCAATCGGCTGGCCGCTGGCCAGCACGCGATGGGTGGCCGGATTGAGCGCCAGCGTGCCGATTTCAACTGCTTCGCCGGCAAGGTGTGGCGAGCGCCGGCGCAATACCGCACGGACGCGAGCCACAAGCTCTTTTGGAGAAAACGGTTTGGTTACATAGTCATCCGCACCGGCCTCCAGGCCTTGAACCTTGTCTTCTTCATGAACGCGGGCCGTCAGCATGATGATCGGCAATTCGCGGGTACGCTCGTCGCCACGAATTTTTTTGGCCAAGGCCACGCCCGACTGCCCTGGCAGCATCCAGTCGAGGACGATCAGGTCCGGCAAGGCGGCCCGAATAGCGGAGTCGGCTTCTTCTGCACTGCTGGCGCGAACGACCAGAAATCCGGCGTGCTTCAGATTGATGGTGACTAGCTCCTGAATGGCCGGCTCATCCTCCACCACCAGAATGGTCGGTGTCACTTGTTCGCCTCTTTGGAATGACGAATGTCGCGCCCTTCGCTGATGAAAATCACCTGCTCGGAAATGTTCTTGGCATGATCACCGATCCGCTCGATAGCGCGAGCAATCCAGATGATATCGATGGCCGTGGTAATGGTGCGGGGGTCTTCCATCATGTGGGTAATCAGCTGGCGAATGATTGACTTGAACTCGACATCGACATCGATATCGGCCCGGATCACCGCGTTTGCCTGGTCAGAATCCAGCCGCGCAAAGGCATCCAGCGCCTGACGAACCATGACGAGAGCGGCTTCGGCGATATGGCGGATGCCGATACCGTACTGGACCGGGAAATGGCCGTTTTCGTAAATTCGGCGAACACCCTTGGCAATTTTTTTCGCTTCGTCGCCGGCGCGCTCCAGGTCGGTGACAATTTTGCTGATCCCCAGGACCAGACGCAGGTCAGAGGCAGTCGGCTGGCGCTTCGCGATGATGTGGGCGCAATCGTCGTCAATCGCTTTTTCGAGTTCGTTAACTTTACGATCGGTTTCAACGATGGTCTTGACACTGGCGATCTCACCAGTCGTGTAGGCATCGATGGCCGCTGAAATCTGTGTCTCGACCAGGCCACCCATTTGCAGGACATGAGTACGCAGGCCACTCAAGTCTTCGTCGAACTGGCTGGAAACGTGGTTTGTCGCGTTCATTATTTTTCCTGGTTAGCCCATACGGCCGGTGATGTAGTCTTCTGTGCGCTTGTCCTGCGGCTTGATGAATATCTCGTCGGTCTTGCCAAACTCGACCAACTCACCAAGATACATATAAGCAGTGTAGTCGGACACCCGCGCTGCCTGCTGCATGTTGTGAGTCACGATGGCAATGGTGAAATCTGCCTTCAATTCGTGAATCAGCTCTTCAATCCGCATCGTCGAGATCGGATCAAGCGCCGATGTCGGTTCGTCAAGAAGTAGCACCTGGGGTTTGACCGCCACGCCACGCGCAATGCACAGACGTTGCTGCTGACCGCCAGACAGGCCAGTACCCGGCTGGTTCAGCTTGTCCTTCACCTCACCCCATAGCGCCGCCTTGGTCAAGGCCCATTCAACCCGGTCATCCATCTGGTTACGGGTCAGCCTTTCATGCATGCGGACGCCAAAAGCGATGTTGTCATAAATCGACATCGGGAAAGGAGTGGGCTTCTGGAAGACCATGCCGACCTTGGCCCTCAACTCGATGGTATCTACACCCTTTTCGAGAATATTCTTTCCATCAACGATCAGTTCGCCGTCAGCATGCTGTCCGGGATAAAGGTCGTACATCCGGTTGATGGTGCGCAGCAGGGTCGATTTTCCGCAACCGGACGGGCCGATGAAGGCTGTCACTTTGCCTTTGTAGACTTCGAGGTTGATGCCCTTCAGGGCAATCGCCTTGCCATAGTAAAAATTGAGATTCCGGATACTGATCTGCGAGATCATTTCTTGGAGTGGTTTTTCGACAGGCATCATTGAGTTGTCCCGGTGCAATTTCATCGTAAATTAGGTTAGTGCTGGGCGGCAGTCTTGCGGAACACAACTCGAGCGAGGATGTTCAGCACCAAGACAGTCAGGGTGATGATGAAGACCCCGGCCCAGGCGAGTCCCTGCCAGTCAGCAAACGGACTCATCGCAAATTTGAAAATGGTCACCGGCAGATTCGCCATTGGCTCACCGAGATCAACGCTCCAGAACTGGTTGGAGAGTGCGGTGAACAGCAACGGCGCGGTCTCACCTGAAATCCGTGCCAAAGCCAGCAGAATACCGGTGATCACCCCCGTCTTTGCGGCACGCAAGGAGATCATCATGATCACCTTCCACTTCGGCGCTCCCAGCGCAAATGCGGCTTCACGCAGCGCGTTGGGCACAAGAATAAGCATGTCCTCGGTTGTTCGGACAACGACTGGAATAACAAGCAGGGCTAGTGCCACCGCCCCGGAAAAACCAGAGAATTTGCCGACCTGGGCCACATAGACCGCATAGACAAAAAGACCGATGACGATAGACGGCGCCGACAGCAGGATATCGTTGACGAAGCGTGTGATCTGGCCAAGCCATGTACGGCGGCCGTATTCGGCCAGGTAAATGCCGGCCATGATGGCCACCGGCGTGGCCATCAGCATAGCCAGACCGACCATGATGGCACTGCCGACAATGGCATTTTTCAAACCACCGGCACTGCCCGGCGGCGGCGTGTTTTCTGTCAGCAGTGTCCATGACAGCGAACTAACGCCCTGCGCGAACACCATCCACAGGATCCAGATCAGCCAGAACAGGCCGAAAACCATGGCGGCAAGCGACAGGACCATCGCAATGGCGTTGATAATTTTTCGTTGGGTACGCAGATTCATGGTCCGGACCTTATTGTTTGCCGCTCTGCTTCTCAAGCGAGAGCAGCAACAGTTTGGACATCGAGAGAACGATGAAAGTAATCACGAAAAGGATCAGGCCCAATTCGATCAGCGCTGAGGTGTAAAGACCCGGCGTAGCTTCGCCAAACTCGTTGGCCAGCGCCGACGTAATACTGTTACCCGGCAGGAAAAGCGAGAAATTGGACAGCAGGCTGGCATTACCGATAACAAACGTCACTGCCATCGTCTCGCCGAGCGCACGCCCCAGTCCGAGCATGACGCCACCAATGACACCAACCCGGGTATAGGGCAGCACCACTTTCCAGACCACCTCCCAGGTTGTACCGCCCAGTCCGTAGCACGACTCCTTGTACATCGGCGGCACGAGCTCGAAAACATCGCGCATCACCGAGGTCACAAAGGGGATGATCATGATGGCCAGAATGATGCCAGCCGCGAGAATGCCGATACCGAGCGGCGCACCGCTGAACAACGAGCCAATCAAGGGCAGGCGGCCCAGCGTGTTGGCGAGGAAGGGTTGAACGTACTCGCCAAAAATGGGCGCGAAGACCAGCAAGCCCCAAATACCATAAACGATACTGGGAATACCGGCGAGCAGTTCAATGGCGATGCCTAGCGGACGACGCAGCCAGCCCGGTGAAAGTTCGGTCAGAAACAAGGCAATGCCGAAACTGATTGGCAAGGCAACAACCAGTGCGATCAGCGAGGTGACAATCGTGCCATACATCGGCACCAGCGCACCGAAACGCTCGGCCGGGGGATTCCACTCCGAGCTGGTCAGAAAGCCAAATCCGAATTTGGTAATTGATGGCATCGCACTCCAGGTGAGCGAGATGACAATACCCACCAACAGGGCAAGCGTAATGATCGCAAAGATTCGGGTCAGGTTGAAGAACACCCAGTCACCGAGTTTGCCTTTTGTGTGTGATGCGCTCATGGCCATGTCCGTTAATGGTCAGTCCGACGGATAAAACATCCATCGCCGACACGAAAAGAGCGACCTCCACCAGTCGGCGAAGGTCGCATCGGGTCAAGCCCGAGTTTTTATTATTCTAGATTATTTAGCGGAAACTACCGGCTTGCCAGAAGCGTCCTTCACTTCGCCCCAAGCCGCAGAAATCGACTTAACAAGGCTGTCCGGCAACGGAACGTAATTCAGCTTGGAAGCCAGAGCGTCACCATTCTTGTAGGACCACTCGAAGAACTTCAGCACTTCGACGGCTTGAGCCGGCTTGTCCTGAACCTTGTGTATCAGGATAAAGGTAGCGCCGGTGATCGGCCAGGAATCCTTGCCCGGTTCGTTGGTCAGGATTTCGTAGAACTTTGCCTTGTTCCAGTCAGCATGAGCAGCCGCTGCCTTGAAGCTGGCTTCGTTCGGAACCGGCCATGCGCCATCAGCATTTTGCAGCATGGCGTAGGGCATCTTGTTTTCAAGTGCGTAGGCGTACTCAACATAACCAATGGAACCCGGAATGCGCTGGACGAATGCGGAAACACCTTCGTTACCCTTGCCACCCAAACCAACCGGCCACTGCACTGCCGTACCTTCGCCAACCTTGCTCTTCCATTCCGGGCTGACCTTGGACAGGTAGTTGGTGAAGATGAAGGTGGTGCCCGAGCCGTCAGCGCGACGAACAACAGCAATGGCCTGATCCGGCAGCGCCAGCTTCGGATTCAGTTCGGCAATTGCCTTGTCATTCCACTTGACGATCTTGCCCAGGTAAATATCGGCCAACACGGTTGGCGTCAGGCGCAACTCACCGGACTTGATACCTGCAACGTTGAAAACCAGCACTTCGCCGCCGATCACGGTCGGGAACTGCATCAAACCACTTTTCTCGAGGACTTCCGGCGTTAGCGGCATGTCCGAGGCACCAAAATCAACGGTCTTGGCGTTGATCTGCTTGATGCCGCCACCAGAACCGATGGACTGATAGTTCATTTTGTTGCCGGTAGCCTTTTGATAGGCTTCAGCCCACTTGGCGTAGATCGGTGCGGGAAAGGATGCACCAGCACCGGTAATTTCAGCAGCCATGACGGAACCAGCCATAGAACCAATGGAAATAGCCAGTATCGTGGCGCGGAAAATACGGGATTGCGACATGTCGTGTCCTCGGGTGAGTTGTAAGAGCCAGCACAGTCTACGGCGCATTTATTACAGTGCGATGACAATAGCCGTTACAAAAAAACGGACGCCTCGGCGCCCGTTTCCCTCCCAAAGAAAGACCTTATTTGGCTGGCCGCCCAGTCTTGATACGCTCGACCCGCGCCATCATTTCTTTCAGTGCCGCATCATCCAGTGTGACCAGTGCGACAATTCCGCCGCGCAGCAATTCGCTCTTCTTGACCTCGTTGCCGAGCGCAGCAAGGCGTTTCTTGAGGGCGCCAATTTGGGCATACTCGCTTTCAGGCATGGCATAGCTGTCACGAACCAGCTTCACCTTCCTGGCCTTAGCAGGCTTGGCCGCCACTGCCTTCGCCACCTTGGGCTGATCGTAATTTATCGCCTGCGCCATGACCAAGGCATCGGCGAGCTCCTTCTGATGCTTGGCTACGGTTTCTTCAACCTGACTCACCTTGCGCGCACGTTTGGCCGGAGCGGCCTTGGCGGTTGGGACGTTTGCTGAAAGCTTTGGTGCAATGGCCGCCACAGAGGCTGCCTCAGGCGCAACTGACACAGTGCCGGTCTGTATCTCTGCATCCGATGTTGGCATGGCGCTGGGCGCCGTGCGCGGCACCAGCTTTTTTGGCAGTTTTGCCCTTGATACTGCCTTGGCAGCCGGCGCATTCTTGATTTTTTGACTCATTATTCTCTCCATTAAACAGCATGGCCAGTTTAGCGAATATGAATCCATCGTTAGGTTAAGTTTTCATGACCGTTTTCAAGCTCCGAAGCGCGGTTAAAATGCGCACCAACCCTTTCAGGAGCAAGCCATGACCCAGGACGAACTCAAGCAGGCAGTCGCACAGGCCGCCGCCGACTATGTCGCACAAACCGCCCCCGCCGGCAGCATCATTGGGGTCGGCACCGGGTCCACGGCGAATTTCTTTATCGATGCACTGGCCCCGCTGAAAGACCGATACAAAGGTGCCGTTGCCAGCTCCGAAGCCACGCGCAAACGGCTGGAAGGCCATGGCATCACGGTTTTCGACCTCAATGAAGTGGACGACATCCCGGTGTACGTGGATGGAGCCGACGAAATCGATGCCGGCCTCAACATGATCAAGGGCGGAGGCGGCGCGCTTACGCGCGAGAAAATTGTCGCCGCGGTCGCCCGGACATTCGTCTGTATTTGCGATGGGTCCAAACTGGTCGACACCATGGGCAAATTCCCGCTGCCGGTTGAGGTGATTCCCATGGCCTGCGCCCATGTCGCCCGCGAACTGGCCAAACTTGGCGGCACCCCGGTGCTCCGCGAAGGCTTTATCACCGACAACGGCAACCTGATTCTCGACGTCAAGGGCCTGAGCATCACCGATCCAAAGGCGCTGGAAGCAAAAATCAACCAGATCACCGGCGTTGTCACCAACGGCCTGTTCGCATTACGCCCGGCCAACCTGCTGCTGCTCGGCACCGCCGACGGGGTCAGGACGATCCGCTAAATGGTTTTCTTCAGACCGCACAACAAACTGGCTGCGTTATCCGTGGCCAGTTTCAATGTGTCTGCATGGAACACCGGGCCGATGATCAACGAGCCCATCGCAATTCGATTGCGTCATTATTTCGTCACAACAAAGCGCTAATCTAGTGCGCTCCAACGTCACCGGGAGCGCGCCATGTTTTTGTCTGCCCACGAAATTGCCCATAGCCGCGAACACGCGCTAAGCAATTTTCTCAGCCTGTCTGCGACCTATTTCAACGCGAGTCAGCGCCTTTCCGAACTCCTGTCCACAGCTGGGCGAGAAGCCATCGAGTACGGTGGCAAGCAGCTGTCGAGCCTGGACCAGTCCCGACTGGCATCGCCACCCGACATCACCAGCACGCTCTGGATAGACAACGCCACTCGCGCGGCCCGGATGCTGGAACAAGCCCTGGAAATCATCAGCGAAGTCCACAAGGCGATGATCCGCAGCGCTGAAGCCCAGGCGTGTGTCTTCGACGAAATGGCCTTTGCCGCGCTGCGCCGCGCGACCAAAACAAGCCCCTGGGAAGCAGAGTTGGCATTGAAAGCAATGAAAACCACTCTGGAAGGCGCCGAACAGACGCTGCATGGCATGAGTGACGCAGCGATCCAGACGATTGACCTGGCCGAACGGGAAGTTCAGCAAGTCACAACAGGCATTGCCGAAAGCAAGCCGGCGCCACGCAAACGCCAGGTAAAGCGTAAATTGCCGGCCTGATTAGCACCCGCCGCCTTTACGAGCGAGTGTTTCTCTCCATTTTGCCCGGTTCTGCCGGGCTTTTTTTATCGTATGTCGGGGTGACGATTGACGCGGAGCGCTGCCATCGCCCAGACTCCGTGGTTGATGTCATAACCGGATTTACGAAACATGCCCCAAAGCAACTGGCACAATTACGATCACTACGGCTACGCTTTCATGGCCTTAGCCGGCACATTCGCCGCCGTTGCCTGCATCCAGTGGGTCCTCAACCGGCCGCGCCATTCGGCCTGGCTGGCCTCGCTGCAGGGTGTGGCACCGCCATTCATCAATATCATCGGCGTACTCTTCGGCCTGACGCTTGCCTTTCTCGCCAACGACACCTGGAGCGCCCATGATCGGGCGATGAATGCCGTTTTCAAAGAAGCGGACTCATTGCGCAGCATTGTCGTTCTGTCACAGCAACTGGCTGAACCGGCGCGCGGCGAAGTGCTCGATGCCGTCTCCCACTATGGGCAAGCCAGTGCCGGGGAATGGCCCATGCTGGCGGCCCGTCAGTCAAGCACGGAAGTGGCAGCCCTCGCTGACGCCCTGCTCAACCTGCTCGCCAGTCCGACAATCGCGGCCGGCACCAGTAATAGCGTGCAGGCACTGATGCTGCGCAAAGCCGTCGAAATCCGCGACGAGCGCGACCTGCGCATCAGCCTGACCCAGACCCATGTCAATCCGCTCAAGTGGCTGGGCATGGCTTTTCTCGGCTTCCTGACCCTGCTGTCGATTTCTGTCGTACATCTCGACAAACCGCGTGCGGCGATGGTCGCGGTCATTCTCTTTGCCCTTGCGGCGGCGCCGACGGCGGCGATTGTGCTGATTCAGGGCAACCCGTTCCAGCAGCCTACCTCGGTGACGCCGGCGCCCATCATCGATGCCGTTGTCAAACGACATTAAGTCCATATGAAAATTTCATTTTTGGGCAATTTTTGGGGTTGACCGCAGATGCTCTCCCGTAAAGTCGATCCAGACCTTATCAACCTCGCCTTGCAGGGCGGTGGTGCCCATGGCGCGTTTACCTGGGGCGTGCTCGACGCCCTGCTGGAAGATGGCCAATACAATTTCGAAGGCATCAGCGGCACCAGCGCCGGCGCGATGAACGCGCTCTGCCTCGGCCACGGCCTGATGACCGGTGGCCGGGACGGCGCGCGCGAAACGCTGAATAATTTCTGGACCAGTGTCGCCGCCAGCGCACCATTCTCGTCCGGTGGCGAAAATAACCACGGCATGGCGCAGGCAATGAAACTGATGCTGCAATGGACCAATCATTTGAGTCCCGAGCAACTCAACCCCTTCGACCTGAATCCCTTGCGCGATATTCTGGCAGAGCAGTTTGACTTCACCCGATTGCGCCGTGAGTGCCCGGTGAAACTTTTCATCGCGGCCACCCACGCCAACTCCGGCAAGCTGCGCATATTCCGCGACGATGAGTTGACGGTCGACGCCCTGCTTGCTTCGGCATGCCTGCCGACCATCCACCGCAGCATCATCATTGACGGCGAACCTTATTGGGACGGTGGCTACAGTGCCAATCCGGCGGTTTTCCCGCTGGTCTACCAATGCACATCGGCGGACATTCTGCTCATTTTGCTCACCCCGCTGCGCTACGCCGAGACGCCGGATTCGGCAGCGGACATCCGCCAGCGCCTGCTCGAACTGTCCTTCAACGCCACGTTCCTGCGTGAAATGCGGATGTTCGCCCACCTGCGTGAAGCAGTCGGCGGCACCTGGTGGCCAAAATGGCTACCGGGCAGCGGTTTTGAACGCCGAATAGAAGCCTTGCGCTTTCACGCCATTACCGCCGACAGCCTGCTCGGCGACTTGCCGCCCGGCAGCAAGTTGACGGTCAACCTGCCATTCTTCGAACGGCTGCGCGACAGCGGCCGCGAACATGCCTGGCAATGGATGGCAGAAAATCGAAGCAGTGTCGGCCAGCAGGCCAGTCTCGACCTGGGAAAACTCTTCTACTGAATCAGGATTTCGACGACGCGCCAAGAGCGCTTCAAATGACTCGCCGTTTGACGGGCGTCTGAATTTTCAATTTCGGCGGTTTTTTCCGGTTGACCGTGGAAATGCCCGAAAACAGGCGCCGTCAGTTGAATACCCGCCCGAATGACTGAGACGTGTCGAAGCTTCCCACCCGGCGACGTTCGACGAACAGGCTGCCGCCCAGCGGCTCGTTGGCCGCATTCCTGGCCCTTTTCTTGGCCTGTTTTTTTGCTGCTGAAGCGGCTGCGGCCACTTCGCGGTGCGATTCGCAATCGCCCTGCACGAGCCTGACGGCACCGATGGAAAGCGTCGGCAAGGCCTGGAAGCCGAATTCGCCACGCCGGTTCTCGGCCATGTAGCCGCCGCGCAAGCGCTCCTCGACGCCGAGCAAGTTGCCCATCGCCTCGGCAAAGGTACTGATCATCTGCCAGCAGCGCATTTCCCAGTCGCCGCTGCGAAAAACCACGAAAAAGTCATCGCCGCCAATGTGGCCGACGAAATCCATCCGCTCATCACTGGCGTCGCAGATCAATCTGGCCAGAATCTGGATCACGTCGTCGCCACGCCGGTAGCCAAACGCATCGTTGTAGGGCTTGAAGTTATCGATGTCGATATAGGCGGCGACGAAGGGATCTGACCCCTCCAGCATGCGGTCGACGTGTTCATTGATCGGCACATTTCCTGGCAACTGGGTCAGGGGATTGGCGTAGCGCGCCGCGCTGATCTGCATTTCGGTAATCTTGGCCATCAGATCGTGGCTGCTGCCAACACCCAGATATTTGCCGTCAGCGGTGACCACAAAACCGTCGAAAAGATAATGCTTGGGCGCCAGCGACAACATCATCGCCAGCTCCTGAATGGTGGCGTGCTGGTCAACGATGAGCGGTGCATGATCCATGAAAAGTTCGCAGCTCTTGCGGCCGAACAACTCCTTGCGAAAAGGTCGGGCAAAACGGTCGATCATGCTGTGCCGGTTGATCATGCCGACCGGCTGCCCGCCCTGCACCACCGGCAGAACATCCAGACCGGGATCGGACTCGAAGCGGGCAAACACCGATTCATTGGTGGCATTGGCCGGCACCGGATCAATCGGCCGTGCCAGGCTGCGGGCCGTTGGCAGGCGCCCCGGCCCGCCGGTCAGCGGCGACAACGCCGGCGACTGCTGGTCGAGCGCAGTCAGGGTTTGCACCGTCAGCTGGCGAATCGGCCGGGTTTCAGGCCGGGCGATGAAATACCCCTGGCCACAGGCAATACCCATGTCACGAATGCAAATGAAATCTTCGCTGCGTTCAATCCCTTCGGCGACCAGCGAAGCATTGCAGATCTCCGCCAGATCCTGCATGGCGCGCGCAAAATGAAACTTGATGCGGTCATCGGCAATGCCGTTGATGAAATGCTTGTCGATCTTGACGAACTCCGGCCGCAACTCGGACCACATGCGCAGGTTGGCGAAGCCCTCGCCAAGATCGTCGATAGCGATCTGGAAGCCGCGCCCACGGTAATGCAGCAAGGCCTCCTGAATGCCCGGCATGTCCGTGATCTGCTGGTTTTCGGTCAGCTCCAGGACGATCCGGTTTGGCGCGATGGCGAGCTCACCGAGCAAGGCGCGGGTGTGGCCGTTCATCAGGCGATCATCCAGCAAACAGCCTGGCGTGACGTTCAGGAATAATCGGCCCGGCAGACGCTGCGCAGCAAAGGCGCGCAGACTGGCTTCGCGGCAGGCATGCTCCAGATCCTGCGTCAGGCCATGCCGGGCGGCTGTCGCGAAGAGATTGACCGGCCAATGCAGCTTGCTGCTTTCCGGCCCGCGAATCAGCGATTCGTAACCCAGAACAGCGCGTACCCGAAAATCCAGGATCGGCTGAAAAACAGGAAACAGGAAACCCTCGGCCATGATCCGCCGGAGTTCCACCACTGCATCATCGTCCAGGACGTTCATCAGGCTGAATCCAAAGTAACAATCTAGCCAGTTTAAAAAGCAGTTATTTCATCGCGATGACACACAAGGCCGTCAGCACCAACGATTTCCGTCATCTTCCCGAAATATCGCGGGCACAAGCTACATCCCATCTTCAACTCCCGAGCTTGCGATGACCGAAACAGTGTTTTGCTATTGCTGCCGCGTCCATCACGACAAAAATGTGATGCGTCTTTTCCCGACCCGCCAAGGCTATCGCTGGCGCTGTCTGCGCAGCATCGAGGCGGCCACGCGGACGCGCCGCGAACGCGACGAATTTGGCAAACAGCAATCCGACATA